>DASWQH010000041.1:0-36377 GCA_036403815.1 Pyrinomonadaceae bacterium
CACGGCAGGAGATAACGTCGGGCTTCTTCTGAGAGGAGTGGAGAGAAAGGACATCGAGCGGGGGCAGGTGATAGCGAAGCCGGGCAGTATTACACCGCACACGAAGTTCAAGGCCGAAGCTTACGTCCTGACGAAGGAAGAGGGTGGAAGACACACCCCGTTTTTCACAGGCTACAGGCCGCAGTTCTACTTTCGGACGACGGATGTAACGGGAGTGGCGCACTTGCCGGAGGGAGTGGAGATGGTGATGCCTGGCGATAATGTGGCGATGGAGATCGAGTTGATAGCACCGATAGCGATGGAGAAGGGGCTGCGGTTTGCCATCAGAGAAGGTGGGAGGACGGTGGGAGCAGGGACGGTCTCCGAAGTCGTCGAATAGCTTTGGCCGGGTGTGAAAATAGATTTAAGTTTTGGAGAAGGTGATTTATGCCGCGCGATAACATTGTGCTCCAATGCACGCAGTGCAAGAGCCGCAACTACGTAACGACAAAGAACAAGAAGACCACGCCGGAGCGCCTGGAGTTCAGCAAGTTCTGTCGCCGTTGCCGAAAGCACACGGATCACAAAGAGACTAAGTAAATGATGAAGGTAGAGTGCAGAATGCATAAGTTCATCATTCTGCATTCTGACTTCTGCACTTCGTTAGGGGTATAGTGTCAATGGTTAGCACGTCGGTCTCCAAAACCGAAAGTCCGAGTTCAACTCTTGGTACCCCTGTGTTGTTTGTAGAAAGAAGGTAGAGGTCGGGTGTCGAAGACTGGAAAGACCGACAGCGTCATGAGTGATAGAGATGATGATTTGCCGCAGGGAGAGGAGCCGGAGCTTGTAAGCTCTGATCCTGTAGGCACGCCCGCACCGCGCGGCGCTCGTTTTGGTGAGGGGCCTGAGGGGAAGCCTGCGCGTCGTGAGCGCGGGGTGCAAGGCCCGCGTGCAGGATTTTTCACGCGCGTTTCGCAGTTTTTTCATGACGTGCGCGTGGAGATGCGGCGCGTCAGTTGGCCGACGGCTAACGAGGTCAAGAACACGACGATCATTACGATTGTCGCCGTCATCTTTTTCGCCGTCTACCTGTTTGCGGTTGATTGGAGCATCGTTTTGCTCGGACGGCTCTTCACGTGGTTGCTCGGACTAATTGGAATCGGAGTCTAAGCGGTAAGGAAGTATCGGGATGCGGCAGTGGTACATACTACATACTTATTCGGGGCACGAGAAGAAGGTGCGCGATTCATTGAAAGCGCGCATACGCGACACTGAGCTTCAGGATCAAATCCTGGAAGTCCTTGTGCCCACAGAGACGGTCGTGGAGATGCGCGGCAATAAGCGCGTCGAATCGTCGCGCATGTTCTATCCAGGCTATGTGCTGGTCGAAATAGAATGCGATGATCGCGGGCATATCCCCGACAACGTCTTTCACACAATCAAGTCAACGCCGAAGGTCACGGGCTTTGTCGGCGGGCAGAATCCCACGCCGCTCACAGAGCAGGAAGTGGATCAGATCGTCCACAACGTGACGGAAGCGGCGGAAAAGCCCAAGCCGAAATACTCTTTCGTTGCGGGCGAGACCGTTCGCATCAAGAGCGGCCCTTTCCAGAGCTTCACAGGCAAGGTCGAAGAGGTCAACGACGACAAGTCAACCCTGAAAGTCACCGTCACCATCTTCGGTCGCTCGACGCCTGTTGAGCTGAACTTTTTGGACGTTGAGAAAGTGACGTTCGCGGAAGAAGAGTAAAACAGTTTTCAGTTTTCAGTTTTGAGTTTTCAGCGCTGAGCTGAAAGACGCCAACTGGAAACTGAAAACTCAAAACTGAAAACTGAATTATGGCAAAGAAGATTACAGGTTACATTAAGCTTCAAGTTCCGGCGGGCAAGGCTAATCCTGCGCCGCCGATTGGCCCTGCGCTGGGTCAGCACGGCGTCAACATCATGGAGTTCTGCAAGGCTTTTAATGCGAAGACCGCGCAGATGGATCCCGACCTCAAAGTTCCGGTCGTCATCACGGTCTATCAAGACCGCTCCTTTACTTTCGAGACGAAGACGCCGCCCGCCGCAGACCTTCTGAAGAAGGCCGCAGGCATCGGCAAAGGCTCCGGCAAACCTAACCGTGAAAAGGTCGGCACCATCTCGCGCGCGCAAATCGCAGAGATCGCCAAGACCAAAATGCCGGACTTGAACACGACGAGTCTGGAGTCTGCCGTCAAGACCATAGAAGGTACTGCGCGGCAACTGGGACTCACAATAGAATGATTTTGGATTTTGTATTTTGGATTGAAAGAACGTTCGTTGCAATTACGCTAATCCGAAATCGAAAATCTAAAATCGTTAAGAGGGAGAGGCTGAAGGATGAGCGAAACCCTTGATGGCTAATCGCAAATCCAAAATGGATTGCCTCGTTTGAACCTCGGAGGTTTTTAATGAGAACGCACGGGAAGAAGTATCGTGCGGCTGCGGAGAAGATTGACGTAGGCCGCAAGTACACGCTTGATGAGGGCGTAGCGAAGGTCAAAGAGATTTCCTTCGCCAAGTTTGACGAGACGGTCGAGTTAACCATGTGGCTCGGCGTTGATCCGCGCAAAGCAGATCAGCTTGTTCGCGGCACTGTGGTTCTGCCGCACGGGCTTGGAAGGTCTAAGACGGTGCTCGTCATCGCCGGGCCGGAAAAGCAGAAAGAGGCGCAGGAAGCCGGTGCTGATTTCGTCGGCGGCGAAGACATGGTGGATAAAATCAAAGGCGGATGGCTCGATTTCGATGCCGTCATCGCCACACCCGACATGATGCGTCTGGTCGGTCAATTGGGGAAGGTGCTGGGTCCTCGCGGCCTGATGCCGAATCCGAAGACCGGGACAGTCACACAGGATGTGACGACCGCCGTAAGGGAAACCAAAGCCGGTAAGGTTGAGTATCGCGTGGACAAGACGGGCGTGATTCACGTGCCCGTAGGCAAGGTCTCGTTCGATTCGGACAAGATTCGTGACAACGCGCAAGTGCTGATTGACGCGGTCGTTCGCGCCAAGCCTTCAACGGCCAAGGGAAAGTACGTCAAGAAAGTGAATCTGGCGTCAACGATGAGTCCGGGCGTGCTGCTCGATGAAGCTTTATACGCCAGATAGGCAGTGAGGAGCGAACAGAAGAGATGAAAACCAGAGCACAGAAACAGCAGGATTTGACCGCCCTCACGGAGCAGTTTCAAAAGGCTACAGCCGCTATGGTCGTAGGCTTTCAGAAGATGACCGTGGCTAAGGATCAGGAGCTTCGCAACCAGTTGCGCGAAGCCGGAGTGCGTTACGAGGTTGTCAAGAATACCCTGGCGCGTAAGGCTGCCGTGGGCACGCCTTTCGAGCAGGCCGCCGAGCACTTCAAGGGCGTGACGGCGATTGCCCTGAGCGAAGGCGACCCGGTGACCCTGTCGAAAGCGATTTCAAAGTTCACGAAGGCCAACCCGGACACTTTCAGTTTCAAGGTAGGCATTGTCGAAGGCCGCGTGGTCGCGCTTCCTGATGTTGAGGCGATTGCGAGCTTACCGTCGAAGGAAGAACTGATCTCCAAGATCATGTTCCTGATTAACGCACAGGCGCAGCGCCTCGTCACGGTTATTTCAGCCGTGCCGCGCAATCTGGCAATCGTCATCAAACAGATTGGCGACCAGAGGGGCGAAGGCGAAGAGGCGACCCAGTAAGTTTTGAAGGGCAGTCGGCGCGGACGCCGTACTGTTTAATTAGAGGATTTGAGATTTCAAATTTGAAGTCTCAAGGCAGAGTCAGCCGGACGCGGAAAACGAGCGGAGCGATCATGTCAGGGTCGTGCTTGTCGGCTCGGACGCTTTTTGTAGTCTTGCGATGCAGCAAGCTTGGAGAGAGCGTCCCGTGGGTTCTCCTGCTGCTAAACCTGAAACAAAAAGCACACTAGAACCCTTTTGAGGAGGATTAATAAGTAATCATGGCAGCAACACGTGAAGATGTAATCGAATATTTGAAGGGCATGTCCCTTTTGGAAGCCTCGCAGCTCGTCAAAGAGCTGGAAGAGACCTTTGGCGTCTCGGCGGCTGCGGCTGCGGTCGCGGCGTCTCCGGCGGCTGGTGGCGGCGGTGAGACGGCAGCTCCGGCGGAAGAGCAGACAGAGTTTGACGTTATCCTACAGGCCGCTGGCGGCCAGAAGATCAACGTCATCAAGGTTGTGCGCGAGATCACGCAGCTCGGGCTTAAAGAAGCCAAGGATTTGGTCGAAGCCGCTCCGAAGGCCGTCAAAGAGGGCGTGTCCAAGGAAGAAGCCGAGACCATTCGCCAGAAACTGGCGGATGCGGGCGCGACCGTCGAAGTCAAGTAAGGTCGCGGGCTTTCGGCAACGTTCATGTATTAAGGTCGCGGTGCTACAGGGGAAAGGCAACGAAGCGCGCCTCTGGCGCAACTCAATGCTTTCCCTTCGGGCACAGGGCATTACAAGTTCGGTAGGCTTTTCCGGTTACCTTGACAACGCATCGAGTGCGCGGTTAAGGTAAGGGAGTATTGAGGCGCTGGCGTTACTCCCAAAAAACTTGAGAAAAATTTCAGCCGCTTTGGGTCACTAGAAGCGGTCGGGGCATTTTGCGCCCTGACCGCTCTTTGGCGTCTTTGAAATAGCTATCAGCATTCAGCTATCAGCCGTCAGCGGGCTTGCTGGTTGAATGCTCATTGATTATCAAAGTTCCTTGCATAACTATTCTAAAAGCTGATCGCTGACTGCTGACGGCTGATCGCTTCTAAGGAATCTCTAGATGTCTGCAAATTCGCTTCAATCAATTACAGGTGGGACTGGACGGCGCACGAGCCAGGCACCCGAACGTCAGGATTTCTCTAAAATTGCGACGGCGGTACGCATCCCGAATCTGATAGAGATTCAGAGGGAGTCGTATAACCGCTTCTTGCAGATGGACTTGCTGCCGGAAGAGCGCCAGAACACAGGTCTTCAGGCAGTGTTCCGCTCGGTCTTTCCGATCTCGGACTTTCGCGGCACGGCCACGCTCGATTTCGTCGAGTACCAGATTGGTAACTGGCAGTGCAAGTGCGGTCGTCTGGAAGGTCTCAACTACCTGCGCTCGAACTGTAAGAATTGCGGCTCGACCATCAAGGTTGACCCGCTGACACCGGGCGAAACGCTCTGCCACAACTGCGGCACGTTCAACGCCGTGCGCCCTACTCTTTGCGACAACTGCGGCGAGCCTGTGGGCTTAAAGCACAAGCACGACCAGCAGGAGTGCCAGGAGCGCGGCATGTCCTACTCTGTGCCTCTGAAGGTCAAGATTCGCCTGACGGTTTTTGATAAAGACCCTGAGACGGAATCGCTTTCAATCCGCGACATCAAGGAGGAAGAGGTCTTCTTCGGCGAAATTCCTTTGATGACGGACAACGGTACGTTCATCATCAACGGCACGGAGCGCGTCATAGTATCGCAGCTCCATCGCTCGCCCGGCGTCTTCTTCAAAAAGGGCGCTCTCTTCGTCGCCAAAGTGATTCCATATCGCGGCTCCTGGGTCGAGTTCGAATACGACCAGAAGAATCTTCTTTATGTTCGAGTGGGAAAACGCAAGTTCCTGGCGACCATTTTCCTGCGCGCTCTAGGCATCTGGCTAGACCCTGGGTTTGCCGGAAGGAATTTCCACACGGATTCAGAATTGGAAGAGGCCGTCAAGAACATCTCCTTTGGAGACGAGGATGTGCTGCGCACCTTCTACGTCTCGGACGAAGTGCGTGTACAGGACGGTCGCCTCTTTATACAGGTTCCCGAAACAGGTTCGAGCAGCCTCGTCGGCACGAAGGTTGACGCAGACATCAAGGGACGCGGCGAGCCAATCGTGCGCGCCGGTAAGAAGATTACCAATACGTCGCTCGATGCAATGCGCAAAGGCCACATCAAAGAGGTAGAGGTGGATACGGCGCAGTTTGAAGGCGCATACAGCCTTGGCGATGTCATCAATACAGAGACGGGCGAAGTAATCCTGGAGGCTAACAACGAGATTACGCCCGCCAAGCTTCAGGAGATTGCTGAAGCCGGTGTGCAGACGTTCCGCGTCTTCTTCCCTGAAAGAGACGACCTCGGAGCGGTGCTCTCGCAGACCTTGAAGAAGGATGTCATCACAAAGCCCGTGGACGCGCTGCTGGAAATCTATCGCAAGATGCGACCGGGCGATCCGCCGACTGTTCAGACCGCCTATCGCCTGCTGGAAGGCATGTTCTTCGACCCGCGCAAGTTCGACTTCTCGCGCGTCGGACGTTTGAAGTTCAACATCAAGATGGGCAAGCCGGAGCGCGACCGCATAGACGATCCGCTTCTCTCTGCGCGCGATTTCGTGGAAGTGGTTTCCTACGTCCTGAAGATGCGAAAGAATACTGCGGAGTTTCAGGCAGACGACATCGACCATCTTGGCAATCGTCGTGTCAGAGCCGTGGGCGAGTTGCTTGAGAATCAGTTCCGCATCGGTCTGGAACGTATGGAGCGCGCCATCAAAGAGAAGATGTCCATACATCAGGAGATGCAGACGACGATGCCGCGCGATCTCATCAACGCCAAGCCTGTGACGGCTGCCGTTAGAGAGTTCTTCGGCTCCTCTCAGCTCTCGCAGTTCATGGATCAGACCAATCCGCTCTCGGAGATTACGCACAAGCGTAGGCTGTCGGCTCTTGGGCCGGGTGGACTCTCGCGCGAGCGCGCAGGCTTCGAGGTTAGAGACGTGCATCCGACGCACTACGGTCGCATCTGTCCAATTGAGACGCCTGAAGGGCCGAACATCGGATTGATCTCAAGCCTCTCCTGCTTTGCGCGCATCAACGAGTTCGGCTTCATAGAATCGCCGTATCGCAAGGTCGTTGACGGTCGCGTAGTCGAGTTCGCGCGTGTCATCAATGGTGGCGACACCAAGTTTAAGCCGGGCGACCACGTGCCGCAGGAAGATTTAGATAAGGCCAACAAGCGCGTCGGCGCTGACGGACGCCGCGCTGAATCCGAGCCGTGGCCGTTTTATCTGACCGCGTGGGAAGAGGACAAGCACGTCGTCGGACAGGCCAACATCGAGCTGGATGAAACCGGCTACATCGTCAACGACCGCAACGCTTCACGCAAAGCGGGCGAGTTCGTGCTCGCACGTCGCGAGGAGATTGAATACGTTGACGTTTCGCCGAAACAGCTTGTCTCGGTCGCAGCAAGCTTGATTCCGTTCCTTGAGAACGACGACGCGAACCGCGCGCTCATGGGTTCAAACATGCAGCGCCAGTCTGTCCCTCTTCTTCGCGCCGAAGCGCCCTACATAGGCACAGGCATGGAGAAGGTGACAGCGCGTGATTCCGGCGCAGTCGTGGTCGCTCGTCGTGACGGTGTAGTTGACTACGTTGACTCGGAGCGCATCATCGTTCGTGCAGACCACAACGTGGACGGCACTATCTCGCGCGAGGTGACCGCAGACATCTACTCGCTGATTAAGTTCAAGCGGTCGAACCAGAACACCTGCATCAACCAGCGTCCCATAGTCCACGTCGGCGAGCGCGTAGACAAGGGCAACGTTATAGCCGACGGGCCTTGCACAGACAGGGGCGAGTTAGCCTTAGGCCGCAACGTGCTCGTGGCGTTCATGCCCTGGCGCGGTTACAACTTCGAGGACGCGATTCTCGTCTCTGAGCGCTTAGTCAAAGACGACTACTACACTTCGATTCACATCGAAGAACTGGAAATCGAAGCGCGTGACACGAAGCTGGGGCCTGAAGAGATTACGCGCGACATCCCGAACGTCGGCGAGAACATGCTGCGCGATCTGGACGAGAGCGGAATCATACGCATCGGCGCTCAGGTCAAGCCCGGCTCAATCCTCGTCGGCAAGGTGACGCCGAAGGGCGAAACACAGTTGACGGCGGAAGAGAAGCTGCTTCGCGCCATCTTCGGCGAGAAGGCAGGCGATGTTAAGGACGCGTCCTTGATTAGCCCTCCGGGCATCGACGGCACGGTCGTTGACGTACAGGTCTTCACGCGCAAAGGTCAGGAGAAAGACCAGCGCTCGCTCTCCATAGAGCAATCGGAAGAGGAGAGCCTGCGCCGCGACCTTGAAGACGAGATACGCATCCTTCGCGAGCAGCGCGACGAGCGCATCTACGAACTCTTCGAGGGGCGTAAGCTTGCGAAAGACCTGACGGTCAATCGTGAGACGGTCGTCCCGCGCGGCGAAAAAATCACGCGCGAGATGATTCAGGGTATGGAGCCGAAGGTTCTGCGCAAAGCTGAGCTGACTGCTACCACCGTTGATGTCGGTGCCGAGATAAAAGAGTACGAGGAGCGCACAGAGCGCCAGATTCGTATTCTCTCAGACATCTACGAAGAGAAGATTGCCAAGCTGAAGCAGGGCGATGAATTAGCGCCCGGCGTCATCAAGATGGTCAAGGTCTTCATCGCCATGAAGCGCAAGCTTTCGGTCGGCGACAAGATGGCCGGACGCCACGGTAACAAGGGCGTCATCGCGCGCATTCTTCCAGAGGAAGACATGCCGTACCTGCCCGACGGCACACCCGTCGAGATAGTACTGAATCCTTTGGGCGTGCCCTCGCGCATGAACGTAGGGCAAATCCTGGAGACGCACCTTGGCTGGGCTGCACGCGTTCTCGGTCTCTACTTCGCAACGCCTGTATTTGACGGCGCGACCGAGAAAGAGATTAAAGAGAAGCTGCGCGAGGCCGCCGTGCGACTTGAGGAGACGGGGCAGCCCCAGATCGTCAACGAGTCTGGCAAGACCGTTCTATACGACGGGTTGTCGGGCGATGCTTTCGAGCAGAAGGTGACCGTGGGCTACATCTACATGCTGAAGCTCTCGCATCTTGTGGACGATAAGATTCACGCGCGCTCAATCGGGCCGTATAGCCTGATTACGCAGCAGCCTCTGGGCGGCAAGGCGCAGTTCGGCGGACAGCGTTTCGGAGAAATGGAGGTGTGGGCTTTGGAAGCTTACGGCGCGGCGCACATCCTTCAGGAACTTCTGACGGCCAAGTCGGACGACGTTGCAGGACGCTCCAAGATTTACGAGGCCATCGTCAAAGGCGAAGCTGATTTCGATCCGGGTCTACCTGAATCGTTTAACGTGCTGGTACGCGAGCTTCAATCGCTCTGTCTGGATGTCGAGCTGATTCAGCGCGACGGCGAAAACGGAGCAGCAGCGGTGGGCGACGGCACGGGCGAAGCCATCCTCGTCAGCGGCACAACAGAAGGGTAAAAAGTAAGCAGTGAGCGGTAAGCAGTAAGCAGCACGAATGCTTTTTACTGCTCACGGCTTACTGCTCGACTAGCTCACTTTATCGGAGATAAAGATGTTTCGATTCCAAGAACAGAAAACACAACTCGCACCTGATTTCGAGGCGATTCGCATCTCTCTGGCGTCACCGGAAAAGATTCGCCAGTGGTCGCATGGTGAGGTGACGAAGCCTGAGACTATTAATTACAGAACGTTTAAGCCGGAGCGAGACGGCCTCTTCTGCGCGCGCATCTTCGGACCCGTAGCGGACTGGGAATGCCTCTGCGGAAAATATAAGAGGATGAAGCACCGTGGCGTTATCTGCGACAAGTGCGGTGTCGAAGTCACGCAGGCCAAAGTGCGCCGCGAGCGCCTCGGCCACATTGATCTGGCCTCTCCGTGCTCGCACGTCTGGTTCTTCAAGGGACTACCCAGTCGCATAGGACACTTGCTGGACATCCCTCTTCGAGAGCTTGAGAAGGTTCTATACTTCGAGTCCTACATCGTCATCGATCCGGGCGATGCTCCGGTCAAGGAACGAGAGCTTCTGACGGACGAACGCTTTCGAGAGCTGTCGCGCGATTACCCGGCGCAGTTCGTCGCCAAGATGGGCGCTGAAGCCATCAAAGAGCTTTTGACGATGGTTAATGTCGAAGAGCTTTCGACAGACCTTCGCGCACGCATGAAGGAGGAGACTTCGCAGCAGAAGAAGCTGAAGTACTCCAAGCGCCTGAAGGTTGCAACCTCCTTCGTCAAGAGCGGCAATCGCCCGGAGTGGATGATTCTGGATGTGATTCCGGTCATCCCGCCTGAGCTTCGCCCGCTTGTGCCCCTTGATGGCGGGCGCTTTGCCACCTCCGATTTGAATGACCTTTATCGTCGCGTCATCAACCGTAACAATCGCTTGAAGAAGCTGATGGAGCTTCGCGCGCCCGAAGTCATCGTGCGCAACGAAAAGCGCATGTTGCAGGAAGCCGTTGACGCGCTGTTTGATAACGGTCGTAGGGGTCGCGTGCTGCGCGGCGTCAACAATCGCCCCTTGAAGTCTCTGTCTGGCACGCTCAAAGGCAAACAGGGTCGCTTCCGCCAGAACCTCTTGGGCAAGCGCGTAGATTATTCCGGACGTTCGGTAATCGTCGTCGGGCCGGAGCTGAAGCTTCACCAGTGCGGTCTGCCTAAGAAGATGGCTTTAGAGCTCTTCAAGCCATTCATCTACAACCAGCTTGAGAAGCAGGCGCATGCGGCCACCATCAAGCAGGCGCGAGAGATGGTCGAGCGGCAGGAGCCTGTCGTCTGGGACATCCTGGAAGAAGTCATTCGCGAGCATCCGGTTCTCTTGAACCGCGCTCCGACGCTTCATCGTCTGGGCATACAGGCTTTTGAGCCTGTCCTGGTCGAAGGCAAAGCCATCAAGATTCACCCCTTGGTCTGCACAGCCTTCAACGCTGACTTTGACGGCGACCAGATGGCCGTGCATATTCCGCTCTCGCCCGAAGCGCAGATCGAAGCGGCTGTGTTGATGTTGTCCTCGAACAACATCCTCTCGCCCGCCAACGGCCAGCCCATCGCAGTGCCTTCGCAGGACATAGTCCTGGGTTGCTACTACCTGACGCGCGAGCGTCCAGGCATGAAGGGCGAGGGGCGTCTTTTCGGCTCGACCGATGAGGTGTTGCTGGCGCTCGATGCGAAGGAAGTAATGACGCAGACGCAGATTAAGCTGCGCGTCGAAGGCGACCTGATTGATCTGACGCAGGAGCATGATACGCAGGACGTGATGCGTGCGACCGCGCAGGAGAACGTGCGTCGTGTTATCAACACTACTGCGGGTCGCGTCATTTTCAACGATTCGATTCCGCCGGGGCTGCCCTTCATCAACGGCACCATGAAGAAGAAGGGCTTGCAGGCGCTCGTTAACTACTGCCACATACGCCTCGGCCACGAGATGACAGTCAAGGCTTTGGACGACCTCAAGGCGCTTGGCTTCCTCTACGCGACCAAGGCAGGCATCTCCATAGGCATTGACGATCTGGTCACGCCTGATGCCAAGAAGACTCTGGTTGAAAAGGCAGAGCGCGATGTGATTGACGTTGAGCAGCAGTATCTGGACGGCGTCATCACGAACGGCGAGCGCTACAACAAGGTTATAGCCATTTGGTCTGAAGTGACAGACCGCGTCGCGAAAGAGATGTTCAAGGCGATGGACGACCGCGAGAAAAGCTCAGGCGAGTTGAATCCTATTCTCGTCATGAGTGATTCGGGCGCGCGTGGTTCTGCGCAGCAGATTCGACAGCTCGCAGGCATGCGCGGTTTGATGGCAAAGCCTTCCGGCGAAATCATAGAGACGCCCATACGTGCTAATTTCCGCGAAGGCTTGAATGTGTTGCAGTACTTCATCTCTACGCACGGCGCACGCAAAGGTCTGGCGGATACGGCTCTGAAGACAGCAGATTCGGGCTATCTGACGCGTCGCCTGGTGGACGTGGCGCAGGATGTCATCATCAGTGAGCCTGACTGTGGTACGCTCAAAGGCATCTGGGCTTCGGCCATCGTCGAAGGCGGCGAAGAGATTGAATCTTTGCGTGATCGCATCGTCGGTCGCACCTCGCTTGATGATGTGATTGATCCGGTCGAGGGAAACATCATCGTCGAAATCAACGCGGAGATTGACGAAGACCTGGCGCAGGAGATTCAACGCTCAGGCGTCCAGCGTGTTCGCATACGTTCGGTCTTGACCTGCGAATCGCGTCGCGGCGTCTGCATCAAGTGCTACGGTCGTAACCTTGCGACAGGTCGTCCTGTTGACATAGGCGAAGCGGTCGGCGTCATCGCCGCGCAAAGTATAGGCGAGCCGGGCACGCAGCTTACCATGCGCACGTTCCACATCGGCGGAACTGCTCGTCTGGAAGAATCCAGCAAGCACGAAGCTCGCATGGACGGCACTATCAAGTACATAGAGCTTCAGACCGTCAAGAACCGTCGCGGCGAAATCATTGCCATGAACCGCAACGGCGCTCTGACGATCATGGACGAGCGCGGGCGCGAAGTCGCTCGTTACCAGATGGTCTACGGCGCTCACATCCTGGTCGAAGAAGGCCAGCGTGTTACCGAAGACCAACTGCTCGCCACCTGGGATCCGTTCACCTTCGCCATCCTGACCGAAGTCGCAGGCAATGTGAAGTTTCAGGACTTGAAGGAAGGCGTCACGGTTGACGAAGAGGTGGACGAGGTCACAGGGCAGTCGCGTCTGGTCGTCAAGGATTCGCCGGACGAGAAGAAACAGCCGCGTCTGGAAATCCGCAGCGGCAATAAAGTGCTGAAGACTTACCAGATGCCTGTGCGCGCGAACCTGATGGTGACGGACGGAGATATAGTTGAGCCGGGCGACATCATCGCCAAGATTCCGCGCGAGACGACGAAGACCAAAGACATCACGGGCGGTCTGCCGCGCGTGGTGGAACTCTTCGAGGCGCGTAAGCCTTCCGAGACCGCCATCATGTCTGAGATTGACGGCACCGTTAAGCTCGGAGCTATCTCAAAGGGCAAGCGCAAGCTGATTATCACAGGCGCAGACGGCGAAGAGCGCGAGTACGACATCCCGCGCGGTACACACATCAACGTGCAGGACGGCGACCGCGTACGCGCGGGCGAAGCCCTGATGGACGGCCCGCTGAATCCGCACGACATCCTGCGTGTGCTCGGTATGAGCCGCTTGCAGGAGTACATCGTCAACGAGATTCAGGAGGTCTACCGCTTGCAGGGCGTGAACATCAACGACAAGCACATCGAAGTGATTGTCCGGCAGATGTTGCGCTGGGTGAAGATTCGCGAAGTCGGCGACACGGAATTCCTGCTCGACGAGCAGGTTGACCGCTTCCGCTTTCAGGACGAGAACGCGCGTGTCATCACAGAAGACGGCGAGCCTTCGCAGGCCGACCCGCTCCTTCTGGGCATCACGAAGGCTTCGCTTTCGACAGACTCTTTCATCTCTGCGGCTTCGTTCCAGGAGACGACCAGGGTTCTGACCGAGGCGGCGATTTCGGGACGCGTGGATTACCTGCGCGGGCTTAAGGAGAACGTCATCATGGGACGCCTGATTCCAGCCGGAACAGGTATGGAGTACTACCGCAACGTCAAGCTTGAGCGCGACGAAACGGCAGGCGAAGAACGCGACCGCGGCGTAGACGAATTCCCTGAAATCGTCGGCGGCGTGGACATTCCCACCACCCCGCGCACGCCCGTTATCGCCGCGAGCGGCAACGGCGACGCCGGGGACGAGGGAGAATAACGGTAAGAGATTTTCTGGAAAGAGAAAATCTTACATCTGAAAAGACCGGCGGGAACTTAAAATCTCGCCGGTCTTTATTATTAGTCAGTGCCGCTGCGTCTACAACTCAGCCCGTTGCCGTTGAATATCATTGGAATGCTGAAGCCTAAAGACCTATTCTCTATGTGAGAACTCGTAGAGAGTAGATTTATCATTTGAAAGGCCAAACGAGCTTTCACATCACTCCGTATCTTCGGGTCGTCTATTGAGTCAGCCAGAACGGTGACATCCTTCAGCCATCTGTCCATACGCATCCTATCGTAAAGTGCCGTCGCTCTCTGTCGTACCTCTCTTGCTTGCTTGAAGAACAAGACTGCAACGAACTCGACGGCTGTGCCAGGAAGCAATTTGAGTAGTAGTTGCGTGTCAGTAACATGAGAACCCCTGAGCACCACGTAGGAGATCAGGGTAAACCCGGCGGTCGCTATCGCCAGGCTGAACCAGAACAAAATATTCGCTTGGCTTATTGCTTGGTCATGATAGCGGGGCTCTCGCTCCTCGGCTGATGAAGCCGCTGCATCAATAACCTTGGAGCCGCTATTGATTGTGGCATCGGCCTGGCAATGTCCTAGCATCCTAACTATTCCCCCTCTGTTTATAAATGCCGGACTATGAGTAACTTTTAGCCTCTGAAAATATTTTTCTTGTTGGCGGAAAAAAAGCGCAGTCTCGCCGGTATATATGAATTAGAAGGGTTAATTAAGAAGGATTAGTTAATTGATAACAGTTTGGCGTCCAGCGTAGGTATCAAGGAGTACCTGTATGGGAGTCCCGCCTGCCAGTAACAGAGAGAAGCTAGCCTGTTTGACAGATGAGCAATGGCATGCCCTCTTGAACGTGCTCACATACTATGCCCACAGGCGCTGGCGGGGGATTTCGCAAGAAGATTGTGAGGATTTGATCTATAAGACGATTGAGAGCGTGTACAGCGGCAACAGAAATTTGCGAGAAGGGGTAGAGCTTGCGACAGCCTTCTTCGAGATTATCGAAAGCTACTACAGCCACAAATGGGAACAAGAGACTATCAAAGTGATTGTGGAAGAGACTTCAAGCGAAGATCAGGAGAAAACAGAAACAAAGCGCGTCAAGAGGGTGGATTCTCTGGAAGAGGCAGACCTAATAGAGCTGTCGTCTTTAGTTGAATCAGGAAATCCGGAATCGCAAGCGGAAATAAAAGAGCGCAATGAAAAGATATACGAGATGCTCGGGGATGATCCGGAACTCGCTGTCATCGTTAAGCTAGTTCTAGATGAACCTGGCATAAAGCCGCGAGAAATTGCGGAAAGGTTGGGCATCGCAGTCGAGGATGTATATAACGCGACAAAACGCCTCGCAAGGAGGGTTCCAAAATTGCACGAGGAATGGAAAAACAAATATGAGTAAAGAGCGCGAAAAGTTAGTAACACTGGCTGCCATCTTGAAGTTGGAGAGAATATCTTTGTTCCTTGATACGGAACTAGAAGTGACGGCTAAGATGTCCGTCGAAGAGGTGGAGAATAATTTGCGCGAGATGGGACTCGCGCCGTATAAGCCGCTCCCCGAAAAAATCAGACGATTGATTTCTGAACAAGCTCGTGAGCGGCAAGCATCATCTCTCAGCGATGGCGCTGAGTACGCAGGTCAAGAAGCTCTTAATCAAGGCATTGTTATGCCCGCCCATGTGTATGTCTCGGACGAACCGCTGCAACACGAATGCGAAGGCGAGGTTAAGCGCCTGATCCTCGAAATCCGACACCTGACGAAGCAGCGACGATACAAGGAAGCTTTGGAGCTTGCCGTAGAGGCGACTCAACTAGACCCGAACTACTGGCGCGCCTGGATATCCCGTGGCACGTTGCTCGTCCTGTTCGGTAAGGATGATGAGGGCGAGAAAATTTTCAGGCAAGTGTTGAATGACTTCTCCGGCAATCCAAAGGCACGCGCCGCTGCATTGCATGGGCGCGCATGGTTGATGGAGAGGAGATACGAGCTTAACCCTCCAGCGAAGATTCTTCGAGAAGTGTCTCGGTTGTATGAGAAGGCTCTCAAGCTGGATGAGACACGCGCTAACACCCGCGCCTCCCTACTCATTTGCCGGAAAAAGTTGGGCGAGATTGATAAGTTCGAGAAGCTTCAGAAAGAGTCCAGCTTCTACGAAGGATTTTTGGATCACCTGCGATTCGAATTGACTATACGCAGAGCAATAGAAGTCTGGCAATCGCTCTCAGCACGGTTGAGACGCGTGCTACACGACATCAACTCAGCTCCTTTCGGCAATTTTGGCTATTGGGAGCTACTAACTACAAAGAGATAAGGAGGACAACATGAAACCGCAAGCTTTTCTAAGGATCGTCACCACTTCAATCACCATCACCCTGACCTGCGTTCTTATGAGTCACAGCAAGCCAGCAGCATGGTGGCACATGGCCCCGGCATCTCCTTCCGCTCACGAGCAGATAAGACCAGAGACGGGAGTAGCTGACAGCTTGGCCTCTTCGGTTTCCCAATGGCAGATACGTGCTAGTTTGTTGATACCTTCCCACTGGGCGACACATAGTGGCGAGGCAGTGGAGGAAGCCCACCATGCCGGAACTAATTGGCGGTTCTGGTCGGATTCGTGGCTCCGCCACGATTACATCGGCCACTTGGCGAGTAAGGCCGCCTCTGGTCTTTGGCTCGGCCAGCCGCTTTTTGACTGTGGCGGTCAGGTCGGCTAAAGACACATTTGGAAAGTACCGTCACTCAGCGTCCTTTTGCGCCGGGAATAACAAACTGACTTTCAGGGCAGAAAAACTCTGCGTATCCTGAAGGTCAGTTTGTTGCTTGGAAACTGGCTCCGAACCTTAAGATTTCGGGCAAATCTGGCTGCTGTCCTTCATTATTAGGCCTTCTTGCTCTGACAACTCACATGCCGTCGCCCACATCTAATTAAGCGTTCCCCCCTCAAATCTAAACCTCCGAATCCGAGCGAGAACCGAAACTATGAAGTCACGTGTTTTGTTCCCCTTGCTGGCCTTGCTGTTTTTTGTCTGGCCGGTAACTGAATTTGCCCGGACGGGCGGTTCGTCTACACACACTATTTCTCAAACTCCGGGTGTCGCGCAACTCGCGCCTGATGTGGCCGTGAAGCCCTCTTCGCTTCCGGGCGCGCTTAGCGTGAGTCAGATTGAAGACCGCATCGCGGAGGCCAAACGGCAGCTCAAAGCGGGCGCAAATGAGCTGGCGCTCGATTCCGTGCGGCTGGCGGCCTTGGATCGCGGCACGGGGCAGATTCACACGCTCGTGCTCACTAAAGATTCCTTCCTGACGCGGGGCGCGGAGATGACTGTAATCACCTCTGTAGGCCACACGGCGCGCATTTACATAGCGCGTGCCAACGGCGTCAACACCGCCGTCGTTATCACGGACGAGACGAATCAAAGCCCGCTCATTCCGCTCGTCGTGCAGTATCCGATTGTGCGTAATGGTAGCTTGAGCGAGATGGCTTATTACACTTCTGCGCACCCTGCTCTGCTCTCCACTGAGGTCATAGCATCGGGTAGAACTTACGTGCGCTCGAAACTGGACGATGCAGCCGCACGCCTGCGCGCAGAGGGTGTGAACATCACTCCCGAAATCGTGGACATAGCAGAGCACCTTGCAATCGTGGAGCACACGGATCACCAGCGCTTCAAGACGGAAGATAGGGGCGCGCTCTTCAACGAGATTCTTTCGCTCTACGCTCTGAACGAGAGCGATACCTATCGTTATTCCATCAGCACGGCTGGCGCGGGCGGCATGATACAGATGATTCCGTCCACCTACGACATGGTTCGTCGTCGTCATCCTTCGGTTGACCTCAAACCTGATTTCGTAGCCGGGATGACCGACCATGACAATGCCGCGAGCGTAATGCTCCTCTACATGCAGGATACCTGGGACGACCTGCTGTTGAGTCAGGACATACAGGACGCGCTCAGGCTTGGTATAGCCACGCAGCCTGAGTTGGTCGCCGCAGGCTATAACTCCAATCCTGCGCGCCTTGCGTCTTACCTGCGGCGCGGCGGCATGGAGTGGCGCACGCTTATCCCTGCGGAGACGCAGATGTATCTGGCAATCTACGGCTCGCTTGACGGGTCAATGGTTATTAAAACAAATCCGCGCCGTTCCCTGAGACCTGAAGTCGCCGCCATCGCTACAAAATCGCCCATGCTGGCCTCGCTCATGCGTCTCTTTATAGGATAGAGGTTTTAATAGAAAACCTTCAGGATGACATTCAACAGACCGGCGCAGGTTCAGTAGGATTTGCGTCGGTCTGGTGTTTTTAGCATTGAGAAAGTGCTGCCTTCCGTCGTAAGCGAAGCAAAGCTATGTATAATGAGTCCAAAAATCAGTGTCCGTTTATTATAAGCTTTGAGGACGAAAGGGGACTCGATTATGGAGAAATATCTGGGCAGGTTCGAGCCGCAAATTTACGCACTCCTGCGCATCGTCTCCGGGTTGCTGTTCGCCATGCACGGCACACAGAAACTGTTCGGCATACCGGGCAACAAACCGCCTGTGCCCGTGGCTTCATTTCCGCTGGGCATCTCCGGCCTGCTTGAGCTTGTGCTTGGATTGATGATCTTACTGGGCTTGCTTGCGGGCTGGGCGGCCTTCATAGCGAGCGGCGAGATGGCCGTCGCCTACTTCATGGCGCATTTCCCCACGCACCCTCTGCCGATTTTGAATCAGGGAGAACCGGCTGTCCTCTTCTGCTTCATCTTCCTATACATCGCCGCGCGCGGCTCAGGTATCTGGAGCGCGGATTCGGTTTTGCCCAGACCCCGCGCAAGACCCGTCAACAGACGCTGAAGAGCCACCTTCAATCACGAAGAAAGCAATTAACAGGGATGGGCAGCATAAAGAGATTTGCGATTTTAGATTTTAGATTTGGCTTTCAATCGAAAATCGCAAATCCAAAATCTAAAATTCTTCTTCATCCTGTCCATCCCTGTTTGATTTATCTTTATGTCTCAGAGTCCGGGGCACATCAATATAGGTTGCTGCGGCTTCCGCTCCTCTCGTGAATCCTATTACGCTTTTCTGAACTCGGTCGAAGTCCAGCACACCTTCTATCAACCTCCGCAAGTCTCCACGCTCGCCAGATGGCGCGAAGAAGCTCCCCCGGATTTCGTCTTCACGATAAAGGCTTGGCAGCTCATCACACATCAATCCAACAGCCCCACCTATCGCCGCCTGAAACGCCAACTGACGGAAACCGAAAAGGGGCGCGCAGGCTCGTTTCGTCCAAGCCGGATTGTCAAAGAAGCCTTGGACACTACACTCGCCTGTGCTCAAGCCCTCAAGGCTCGCGCCGTCCTCTTCCAATGCCCCGCCAGCTTTCAACCCACCCGCACCAACCTGGAAAACCTCCGCCGCTTCTTCACCAAAACTAAACGCGACCAGCTAACCTTCTGCTTCGAGCCTCGCGGGCACTGGCCTCTTGAAGTAACCCGCGACCTTTGTGAAGAACTAGACCTCTGGCACGTCGTAGACCCCTTCAAAGAGAGAACCACCACACCCACATGCTGCTACTTCCGCCTCCACGGCAGAGGCGGCTGGCGCTACACCTACGAAGACGATGAGCTGGAAGAACTCCTCTCCATGCTCCCCGAAGACCGCGCATCTTATGTCTTCTTTAACAACCGCGAGATGCTAACCGACGCCGTGAGATTCAAGGAGATGACCAAGCGCCAAACGTAGGCCAGTTGAATGAGTTGTCAGGCTTCGCCGCTTTGATTCTTTTCCAGCCATACAATATCGCCCTTATCTTTATCTCGGCCTGTAGCCAACTTGTTCCTTAGCAAATCTTTTTTCGACAGAATATCTATTTCCAGATCATCAATAGTAATGCTGACTTTGTTCTGCCATGCTTCATCAAACCCAACCCCATCAATTCCTGTCAACAGATCAATTCGACATGGTTCAACGCCAAGCTGGACTATTACGTCAGAAGCAGTAAAATCTTTTTCTGATAAGTGGGAAAGCGGCGCACCAAATTTCTTCAGCGCACGCATTACTCTTTGTGCATTCTCGAAACTATTTCTGACCCAAATGGCTATATCACCTGTAGCACGGGGGAATCCATGTGCGGCAAGAGCATAAGCGCCTACAATAATGAACTCAACTTTTTCGTCTTTTAAGCATGATAACATTTCTTTGAAGTCTGGGTTCAGCATTCAAGTTTTCCTTAAACGACCAGGCGTTAAGAGCGAGCTGCCACATCATACCAAGCAATTGCTCAGGAGATTTATCCTTGAGATCATCATCGTTGTCTGCATTATGTAATGAATGTTTCCTGACTAAAATATTCTTCATCAGACTATTACTCCCCGGCCATATTTTACCTCAAAACTTTATAGGTAAGCACAACTCAGAAGCTTGGCGCTCGAATTAGCCGGGCGGCAATCAACTAACCAGGCATTCAAGTCCTGCGGATGAAATCCGCGCTATTGCAGGCTCGGGTTGAGTGAGTTGTTGGGCGGCGTCTTGAATTTGAAAAATCTCTACGATTTACCATTACGCAATTCCCGGACAATATCAATTAGTGCGTCTAATCTTTGGTCTGTGTGCGACTGTGATTCCGCTAATTTGGTATGCGCTTCAGCGAGCTTTACCAGCGCCGCTTCGGTCTTAATTTGAGCGTCAGCCAATGCAGCAATTTTAGCTTCGGAATTTGCCTGAGCTTCGCCTAAAGAATTTATCCAAGCCAGATGCGTATCCGTCCGCTCATCTACACTTTCAGCAAGACGGGTGAGTGTCACAAATGCATTTTCAAGTCGGGCTAATCTTTCTTCTACACTCATTACCACGACCTCTCTGAAAAATTGTAGCTCTCGCCCAGTGTAATGAAAATCTCTGTGCAGGCCAAGGCGAAGACACCCAACGCCCGAATTGACCGAGCGCACATTCAACGTCGGTACGGACAAGTTGACGATAACAGCCAAGCTAACTTGCGCTCCGGTTGAATGAGTTGTCAGGCGCGGCTGCTTGCTAACCGCCGATATTCGCCGGATTTCTAGTCCTCACCTCTCCGCACCTATTCACGTAAACTAATCTGAACCCGGTTCACGTATCATGCGATACACTACCGTCTCCTTTTTACCTTGCTCCTTGTCCACCGTCACGAAATATATAAAGTGTTTTGCTAGTGGGTACTCTTTTACTTTTCCTTCCGCCGTATCAAACAATAATTGCTTTATTTCGTCGTCCGTCTTATTCGGCAGCCCTCCGCAATTAGCTCCGTGGGCAGACCACCCCATCAATCGCACCCCCTTGTCTTTATAACAGTAGTTCGGTGTTGTTTTCTGGCTCGCCATCGTTGGCGTTCCTCCCGCATCCGCGTGTATCCAATAATCTTCACGCGAACTCAGCTTGGCGTCCTTTTTAAACTCCTGTTGTATACATTTGTGGAATCGCCTATCAGCGCACAACTGAAGAAAGCCCCTTGCAGGGCAATCTTCTATATAGGGGAGTCTTTCGACTATCCAATTTCCTTCATTGTGTACGTTCGATTGTTGCTCGGCGGTGGGGTCTGCGTTTGTAGCTTGACTGCTCCGTTGGTCGTTCATGACATCTCCTTATAGGTGAAAATTGTTAGCGGGTGCCGTTTTACACTTGGCGCGAGGAAAGTGTAAAACAAAATCGGGTTAGAATTACGCAAGGGGTTTATATGAGCAGACAAGTAAAGTCAATGCCAAAGGAGCGAATAGTGCTCGCGCCGTCGCATGCTAGTATCACATTCTGCGGCCTAACGCCCGAATTAGCCAGGTGGCAAAGATTGTATCAAGCATTCAATCCTTGCGAATGACATCCGAGCTAATTCCGCTCCGGTTGAATGAGTTGTCAGGTGCGTCTTCAATGGAACTTCACTTGCCGACATAAAGGATTTTAACTGTCTTATCAGTATTCCAACCCTTTTGATGCAAACTGAGGATTTCACTATCCGACACATAGGATATGCGTAAAACCCCGTCGCTTTGCCACTCAGTTTGAATCTTAGTCCCACAACTTGAGCTAAAGACATCTTCTTCAGGATTAACCTGCTCTTTGCTCTTCCTGATATTAACACTTATGCTGCACCAGCCTGCTGCACCGCCGCCCATGCTTCTGTAAATTGTAGCGATGTACTTTTGATTAGGGGAGGGTGTGGTAGCTATAACATTGGTTGTGCTGTCACGATTACCAGCGAACATGCTCTCAAGAGCCAAATTCAATACAAAGATGAATAGCAAGAATGCTCCGATGGCAGCCAAAACGCTACCGGCACCGGCTATAAAATAGAAGGAAGGCTTTCTCATAAATTGTAAAGCTATTGCTTCAGGGTATAGGAAATACTTACCTCTTTATCCTTGTTCAGGAATTGACGAGAAGTTCTGGCAACGCTGGCAGCATTGTATGAATACGTGATGACCAAATTTCTATTGTCCTCCCACTTGATTTCAACCTGGCTTCCGCAGTCAATGTTAAATATGTATTCCCTTTCCCAATCGAACAACTCGCCTTTTCTGTACACGTTGGTTCGCTCCTCGCACCATCCATGATTATTTGTAGCTCGATTGGTTGTTGCCACAAACACGCCGTCAGGAGAGGGTACACTACTGATTACATTAACGGTTGTAGGATACTCAAGTAATAAATTTGGTATGAAGCCAAAATAGCTTAGCCCGCCAAGAATTAGAATGGCACTCAAAACTCCGTATAGAAAGATTAAGCTTGAGCTTTTCATAAGACTAAGCAATGCGAAGCATCCAACGCCCATTAGGCCGCAGCAAAGACTATTAAAGACTGCCCCATGCGGTCTAATTATGGCTAAAGGTGACTTTTACAGCTATCAACAGTAAAACTCAATCCTGGATGGCTCGCTGTTGACGAATCGCTCGAATTACTGTAGAAGCGAGGAACTTGTTCGCACATGCTTTAATAACTTTTGGAGGTTAACCTTTATGGCTGATGAGAATCCTACGAATATCAGGCAGAACTTCGATAACCCGGATGAGACCAGACCGATTGAAAAAGGTCGCGTGGAGATTGTTCAGGTCGGAGACCTTGAAGTGATGCGCGCGACTTTCGAGCCGGGGTGGACTTGGTCTGAATGCGTCAAGCCCATCGCGGGCGGCAACAGTTGCCAGGTCGCTCATAAATGGTACGTGGTTTCGGGGCGCATGAAGATGAAGATGGATAGCGGGGAAGAGTTTGAATGGAGAGCAGGCGATGTGGGCGTGGTCCCGGCGGGACATGATGCCTGGGTCGTCGGCGACGAGCCGTTCGTCTTCATAGATTTCGAGGGCGGCGACACCTTTGCCAAGCCGCAAGCGTAACTTTGCGCGCTTCGTAAATGAATTAGTCGGCATCACAAATTGCGAGCCGGGCGGGCGTGGTCTTAAACACCGCGCCCGTTCTCTTTCATTAGCGAGTAATTGTTTGAAAGTGGTCGGCGGCTCAAAGGATTTGGAGGCAGGATGAAAGATAATCTGGGCGTTATACTGAAGCGATTTGAAGAGCCTGACGAGACACGCACGTTTGAAAAGGGTAAATTCGAGATAGTGAACATCGGCGGGCTGACTATAGGGCGCGCGACCTACGAGCCGGGCTGGAAATGGTCAACACACGTCAGTCCACAGGTCGGCGCTGCGCTCTGCGAAGTCGAACATGTAGGGCTGGTTATCTCCGGACGAGCAGTCGCCGCAATGGCTGACGGCGAAGTCATAGAGTTAGCGCCGGGCAATCTCTTTTATATTCCGCCAGCGGCACATGATAGCTGGGTGGTCGGAGACGAGCAGTATGTTTCTTTGCATTTCATGGGCGCAGAAAACTATACAAAAGAATAACAATCGTGCCGACTTCACAGTGAAGACCGCCCGCGACCGATGCCGCTCTATTGAAAGGATGTGGAGGATGAAAAGAAAGCTCTTGTTGCTGGGGCTTCTGGCAGTGGCGATTGTTTTCGTGGCGGGCGGCTTTGCGCAAAGAAGTCACGCAGGCTCTTTGACTGAAGCTGCAAGCAATTCTATAGCGCCGGGGCGGATGCAAGTCTATGTGCTGGACGTTGGGCGCGGGCAGAGCGTGCTGGTTATCTCGCCTGCGGGCAAGGCCGCGTTGATTGACGCAGGGCCGCCGGAAGCGGGCGCGCGTGTAGTGAATGAGCTTCGTCGCAGGGGCGTGCAGAAGCTTGAGGTTGTGGTTGCCACACAGGCGGGCGCAGATTACATAGGCGGGTTGCGACGCGTCGCTGGAAGCAGCGACCTCGTCATCAATAATTTCATAGACAGCGCGCAGCCGTGGAAAACGGATGCTTATCAACAATTGCTTGCCACAGTCCAGACCGCGAACGTTCCCCTTCTAGCCGCCCGTCGCGGGCAGTTCTTTGATCTGGGCGGCGGCGCACGTCTGGATATAGTCAACCCTGTGGGCGATGGGACATGGCTTGCGCCTGCGGAAGGCGTTCGCCAGGAGAATGCCAATGCGGTCGTAGTGCGCCTTCTCTACAGGGGATTCATCATGCTCATCATGAGCGGCGCGGGTGCGGCGACCGCCGAGAATATTATAGAGGCGCGGCAGAACATATGGGCACCCTTTCTTGTGGTAGGCGATCAAGGCTCGCGCGATTCGCTGAGCGAAAAGATGCTCTCGATTGTTCAGCCTAAATTCGCCATCATCTCAACTGACACTACAAAAGCGCCCGCGCCGGAAACTATAGAACGCCTCAAGGGGGCGAAGGCGGAAATCTATCGCACGGACACGAGCGGCGAAATCTCAATCACCTCGGACGGCAAGACGCACGAGATTGCGACTGAACGAAAGAGCGCTCGGTAACGTACATGAAGTTTAGCTGGTGTAACCGGCTTCCGTATTAAAGAGAGCGCGTGCGAATCGCCTACTGTTTTTGAAGACGTTCGATTTTCTGAATCGTCATGGCGGATGGACTGCAAATTTCTGTTGACGAGGACATCTACAGGCGGCTGTGGCGTGCGCGGCTGCTGATTGACTCATGCTTTGACCGCCCGCTCAATCTAAAAGAGATTTCGAGCGAAGCCTGCTTTTCACGCTACCACTTCATACGGCTCTTCAAGCGAGTCTTCAAAAGGACGCCGCACCAGTACCTTATGGAAAAGCGTATCGAGCGAGCCAAAGAGCTGCTGGCCGAGAGCCGCTTGAGCGTGACGGACGTTTGCTTTGAAGTCGGCTTCCAGAGCTTAGGCTCCTTCAGCACGCTCTTTCATAAGCGCGTCGGCGCTTCGCCAATCATCTATCGCACGAATCTTTTCGAGCTAAGCCAAAAGAGCGCCAGACCTGATGCGGCATGGATGCCTTTCTGCTTTCAGGTCATGTACGGCGTTGCCTCAAGCCCTTCAGTTTAGCAATTTGGTTTTCCCGTTACCCTGAGTCACCCTGTGTCACAGCAGGGGTGGCTTTTGTGTATTCTGCCGTTTCATCTGGGACACAAGGAAACTCAGGGATACGGCTACAAATTGCACGGACGTTGCACAAATATAGCTTGCACGTGAAGCTTGAAGAGTTGAAAGTCTTCATACCCAACCCGTTCTATGAGCGGCTGCTTGAACTACGCGCAACGAACCCAAAGCATTCGCCGCCATCAGGTCGGTTCTAAGCTCGCCCATATGGGGGCGTCAACGAATGATTAAATTAAGGGGTCACAGAGTTCTTAGCGCGGGGAGTTCCATTGATAGCACTTCCGCCGGAGTTCGTCCCGTTGCGTGTAACCCCATTGTTATTAGCCCAATTCGACGCAGAGTTCCCGCTCACTGCCGCGCTGATTCTCTCCATCGTGTAATACCCGGAAGTCGTTCCCGCAAACCACGCGCCTCCCGAAGCATTAGCGATGTCCACGCGCGCTCCACTTGCATCCTGTAATTCGAGTGTGTCTCCTGTATTGGCAAGACTGACGCTCGACACCAAGGTGTCAGCCGTAACACTTGTGACAGGCTGTGTACGCTCCACCAGGAAATATCCATTGGCCGCAATCGTCCCCGAAAGGTTGTAGGTCTGAGCACCATTATCATCTACTATTTTCCATCCGGTCAGGTTTATCGCGCTCCCCGTCGTGTTATACAGCTCTATCCATTCATCATACGCACTGGCGGATGAGCCAGCCCACGCAACTTCATTGATGACCACAGCCGGAGCCTGGCTAAAAACTCCGTCCGTGTTGTAGTTGAAGGTCTGACCCGTCGAACTGATGGTGACAGAGTAGGTGCTGCCGTCGGTCAGGAAGGTAATGTTACCTCCAATCTTAACCTTTGCAGATGTTCCTCCGTTTCCCCCTTCGGTCTGCCAGATGGTATTCATCTGGGTGGCCGCGGCCAACCGATCCAGGGTTGATTGCAAGGGATGGCCGTAAGTGTTGCCGTCGCCACAACTGATGACAGCTTGCTCTGGTTTCAGTGTGTCAACCAGCGTCTGGTTTGTAGATGTGTTGCTGCCGTGATGGCCTACATGCAGGACATCCACATCGCCAGCGTCTACTGCAATCTTGGTTTCCACGTCCGGGGTTGAGCTTCCTCCGCCAGTTAAATCCGAAGCGATGAAGTAATCGAATGTTCCGAAGCGAAGGACGAGCGCAATCGAGCGGTCGTTCTCTCCCGTCATCGTCACGTTACCGTGATTGGTCTGTCCATTGACGGCGAGGCAGGTCAGAATGCAGCCCCCTCCCAGATCTATCTTCTGGTTCAAGGTGATGGTGGTGCGCTTAGCCCCGACTGCATTAACGTAATCAGTAAAGGTCTGAGAAGAGTAGCTTCCACCGCGATCATAAGAAGCGAGATTGATGGGGATGCCTCCATTGATTATCTCATCAATAGCTCCTATATGGTCTGCGTGATAGTGTCCTGCTACGAAGTAGTCAATCGAGGTGATGCCAAGCGAGTCAAGGACGGTGCGGATCTCCGTTCCGGAGCCGGTCACACCAGCGTCAAAAAGGAGCGTGCGCGTGGGGCCTATAATCAGAGTAGAATCACCCTGGCCGACATCTATGTGGACGATTTTTACCTGCTGAGCTTGAGCTGTAGCAGAAAAAAAGACGAGAAACAGAAACGCGAGGGTAGGGAAAGTGGCGAGCTTTTTCATCAGTTATTCTCCATCAAGAAAAGGTTAGAGATTGAAGGCTGAAAGAGTTTAGCTTTAGCCCAGGGTTCCAAGGGGGAGGGGATTATACTTGGTAGAATGTGTTTCGTCTAGTTGAAATGGAGCAACGTGATGCTAGAAGCGCACCGCAGACTTATTGAAGCGGGTCTCTTGCCTGAAGAGATGCCAAATAATTACACCTTCAACAAAGTGGGGGGGATTCTTTCTGATCTGGATAAGGCTAATCCTTTGGAATTAAACGAGGCTATAAAGGCAGCCTCCCGACTGGAAGTGCATGGCCCTCTGTCGGTAGTCATATATATCAAGAATCATCTTCGGGGGAGGCACGAAGTAGAGATAGATAGAGTAACGGAGAACGAAGAAAGAGATTCAAAATATGGAGTTCTCATTTATCCAGAGGGAGAACTGCCTATTAACAGTAAGTATTTACCGGACGACATTCAGGAAGGCAGCCGGTTACAGTACGACCCTGTTAATGGGGAATATACAATAGATTGATCGGCGTAGTTGGAGGCGGCATCCTGAGCGGTATTATTGGAGTAATTCGCAAAGCGATAATCTATGACCGCTTAGTGGCGCAGAGTAAGAAAGAGAAGGAGTGAATAGACAGGGTCGTCACGGCGATTGAAAAGAGGGAAGCCCGATTCCTTACGTGCTTCGGCTTTGAAGAATGGCTTGCGGTAGGCCACGGTAGCCAATTCAATTCATCGTTGAATTGGAAGGTAGGCCGATTGAGCCGTAACACTTCGGCGCGGTTAATTCCAGCGTTGGACACGCGCGCACCCTAGAGGCAAAAAGCCAGATTTTATCGAATGTAGATAAGAAACACTTTCAGATTAGCAATTTTCAAGAAGCAACTCCGGGTCGTCGGCGGTATCCTCTACGCATATCACAGTAAAGGAGAACCGTTTATGATAAAGAAGTTGTCGCACACCACGATTTACGTTACCAATCAGGACGAAGCGCTCAAGTTTTACACCGAAAAATTAGGATTCGAGGTTCGCACGGACGCCACTATGGACGGAGGCTTTCGCTGGTTGACCCTTGGGCTTAAGGAGCAACCCGACCTGGAATTCGCGCTGATGGAGCCGAAGGCGGGGATGATGATGGACGAAGAGACTGCAAAGCAGCTTCGCGCCATCGTTGAAAAAGGCGTCCTCGGCGCAGGCGTCTTCGACACAGACGACGTACATGCCACCTATCAGGAGCTGAAGGGACGCGGCGTAGAGTTCATGGGACCGCCTGCGGATCGCCCCTACGGCATCGAGGCTCTCTTCAAAGACAACTCCGGCAACTGGTTCAGCCTGGTACAGAGAAAGTAAGAGCAGTTTTCAGTTTTCGGTTTTCAGTTTTCAGAAGAAGAGGCTGTTGCTTTTACTGAAAACTGAAAACTTGAAACTGAAAACTGCTTTTATATGATTGACTTCACGCCCTCACCTCTGGCATAGATGTTTCTGCTCAGACTATCTCGCGAGCTGCTCCCGCCATTCGGGCTTTTACGTGTTATGACGATTCTATTTCCGCTTCTCTTCTTCGTGGTGATTATCGGCGCTATCGTTGCCCTCTTACTCTATAACAGCAAGAAAGAGAAGGAGCGCACCATCGCCATGCAGCAGGTCGCGCAGCAGATGGGATGGGCGTTCGCGCCCGAAGCACAGCTCGCGATGATTCCCTATACCAACTACTTTAACCTCTTCAATCAGGGGCACTCCAAAAGTATCAGGAACATGATTTACGGCGAGATTAACGGTGCGAAGGCGGCCATCTTCGATTACAGGTACACGGTCGGCCACGGCAAACACAGCCACACTTATACACAGTCGGTGATGTACTTCGAGACTCCGAAGCTACAGCTTCCGATGTTCACCCTCAGCCCTGAGAATTTCATGCACAAGTTCATCAGCGCCCTCGGCTATCAGGATATAGACTTCGGCAATCGCCCGGAATTTTCAAAAAGATATTTACTGCGCGGGCAGGACGAGCAGGCGATTCGCAACACCTTCGCTGATCGCATTCTGGCGTTCTACGAAGCCAATCAGGGACTACACACGGAAGGCGGCGGCAGCCAGCTCTTCATCTATCGCCTCAGCAATCGCGCCACGCCCCAGCAGGTCGGGCAATACGTGCAGTGGGGAGCGACAGGCGTACTTCCTCTCTTCCAACGCGCGTGGTGAAGAAAGCGGTTGACGGGTATCGGGTGCCGGGTGCCGGAAAGAAGAAAGTTAACTGGATTTTCTTTTACAGGCACCCGGCACCTGACACCCGACACCCACTTTTCATTCCGAGCCGTTCCTGCTTATCTCGTCTTTAAGACTGTCAAGATAGATGACGGGTGCGCTTGATTCCGTCTCAAGGTCGCCGGACAATCCGCTTCGCCATGAGACGACCTCTACGCGCAAGCCAAGGCTTTTGACGAATTTCACCGTCTCAAGATAGTCTCGGTCGCCTGCTATGAGAATCGCCGTTTCGTAAGCCTGGTTGATGCCTAAGGTGAGCATGCGCGTGGCAAGCCCCACGTCAACGCCCTTCTCTACGGGCGTGGTGTGCGTGTGGTCGCAGTTGTTGCAGCTTACTGTTCGCATGCCGAGCGTGTAGACTATTACTTCCCAGCGCAACTGCTCTTTGAGGAACTGGTAAAAACTGGTCTCGCCCGGCAGCGGCGGGTCATGCTCCGAAGCGAAGAAGTAGGTCTGCCAGATTTCGCCCCCGTCCTGCTCCAGATATTTGATGAACTTCTCCCAGTCAATACGCCACCCTGCATCCTGCTGGCCGTGAAAGATATTTGCGTTATCAATGAAGCAGATAGTTTTGCCGCGCTCTGTCGCCATAACCCTTTGGATTCCTTTAGAAGTCTTTTGTGTAGCAGCCTGAGAATATAACACGGAAAATAATGCAACGCGCGTTCTGTGCCAATCGTATATTCCACGTTGCTACAAGGTGACAGGCTTCGTGCAAGCTTGTCGCTAAGGATTGTTGACTGCCGACTAAGCTTTTTTGTATGTACACGCCGAAGCACAATAAAGAAGAGGATAGAGAGAAGCTGTATGCTTTCATGCGAAACTACGGCTTTGCCACGCTCGTCACTGTGAAAGACGAAGCGCCGCGCGCCACGCATCTTCCGTTCATGGTCGAGATGGAGGGCGAGCGCATCACGCTTTACGCTCACATGGCGAAGGCCAACGACCAGTGGCGCGATTTTTCGGAAGAGCGGGAACTGCTTGTCATCTTCCAGGAGCCGCACGCGTATGTTTCGCCCGGTCACTACGAGACGGCGCACAATGTTCCCACATGGAACTACGTCGCCGTTCACGTTTACGGACATGCCGAAATTTTAGAGAAGAACGAGGAGAAGCTGGAGCTTCTTGAACGCCTTATACACGAGCACGACGAGAACTACTTTCGAGCCTGGAAAGAGCTGCCGGATGATTACATCAACGCGAAGCTGAGCGGTATCGTTGCCTTCCGCATTGATGCAAAGCGCATAGAAGCCAGATTCAAGCTGAGCCAGGATCGCACCGCGCAAGAGCGTGCGAATATCATCGACGCGTTTGCGACGAACGACGATCCCTTAATCTCGGATATTGGAGAATTGATGAAAGAGCATTTACAGCGGCAGTAGTCTCTGCTTGCAATCTTTCTCGAATCGCTTGAAAATCTCTTCTACATCGTTTTCAGGAATCGTATAGTCTCGGATAACTTTCACCGGGCGCACCTTAATTATTAAGAGCGCGCAGGTAAACCATTCTCTTCATTTTTATCAGAGGGGCCTCATGAAACTCGCGCATCTGGTCGGTGAAGTTCTGGACGAAAAATATCGTATAGAGAAGCTGCTGGGGCAGGGCGGTATGGGCGCAGTCTTTCTCGCCACGCATCTGGGGACGGAAAGACCCGTCGCACTCAAAGTCATCATGCCCGAATACATGAGGCATGAAGAGTTCGTCGAACGCTTCCGCCGCGAGGCACGCGCCGCAGGCCGCCTCCGCCACCCGAACGTAGTGGACGTGACCGACTTCGGCTTTGCGCGCATCGGCGCGGATGATCGAGTGGCTTATCTGGTCATGGAGTACCTGGACGGCTGTACGCTGGCCGAAGTCCTGACGGAAGAATCAAAACTGCCGGTCAGTTGGGTCGTGGATATTCTGGAGCAGACCTGCTCGGCGGTTGACGAAGCGCACCAGCAGGGAATTGTGCATCGTGATTTGAAGCCCGACAACATCTGGCTTGAGCCGAATCGTAGAGGCGGTTACACGGTGAAGGTGCTGGACTTCGGCATCGCGCGCCTCGGCGACTCTGCACAGGCTGAAGAGAACGCTGAACCGTCAGGCTTGGCAACAGCGCCCCCTATTGTCTCATCTGCGGTCTCTCTGGAATCACCTACGCTCATTGAGCCGCACCCCCCGTCAACGGAACACTCTAAAAGCGAACCGGCGGAAAATAGCTCTGGAGCGAAGCAGGAGGCCGAGTTTACTGAATCGGCTACGCTCATTAACGCGCCTTCACCTGTCGCAGATGACAATGAGGAATCTTCTACGCTCCTGCTTCCGGCAACACCGACTCCGATTGAAGAGGAAGGCACGCGCATCCTCGATAAGCACACGACCAACAAACAACAGGGCGCGACGACCGCTGTAAACGAAAGGCTCACACAAATCGGCTCTATCCTCGGCACGCCGCTTTACATGTCGCCCGAACAATGTCGCGGTGAAACATCCGATGCGCGCTCGGACATCTATTCTTTAGCCGTCATAGGCTACCAGATGCTCGCAGGCCAGACTCCATTTAACGGGGGGATGGAGACCGTCATCAGACAGCACCTAACGGAGCCGCCGCCGCCGCTTGACGTAAAGAAGATTCCGAAAAAGGTGGCGGGCGTCATTATGTCTGCGCTCGCCAAGAATCCTGCCGAGAGGCCGGAGACCGCCGCCGCCTTTGCCAGTGCCTTGCGCGCTCATTCGGCTGGCACCGGGGAACTCCTGCGCCGCGCCCTGACGCTCTTTAGCGAACATTTGCCACTCTTCCTTCGGCTTGCGCTCATCGTCTACTCCCCGCTCATCCTGATGCTCATCCTGAAGCTGATCCTTGATAGTTTGATGGCGCGGAATGTGGTGTCGCACACTGCGGGCGAGATTCTGAACGGCATTCATGCCCTGGTGAACGCGCTGTTATCGTTCTTCGTGGCGTCTGTGATACTGGGTATGACCGCGCGGCTGGTTACTCAGTTGCTGGTCGCGCCTTTGCGTCCGCTGAAACTGCGCCCGGCTTTTGAGGCGCTCAAGAAGCGCCTCAAGGCTCTGACCCTGACGAGCATGGTATTTAGCTTGATGACGGTGCTGGGAATGATCCTGTGCGTCTTCCCGGCCTTCTATATAATCCTCACCTACTATCTAGTGACGCCGGTCGTCATGATGGAGGAGAAAAGAGGCCGCGCCGCTTTCCGACGGGCTAAGGAATTGAGCAAGCGCTCAAGGAAAACGGTCGCCACAGTCGTTCTGATACAGATAGCCACTCCATTTATCATCGCATCCGTTATGGCTTTTCTGGCCGTTTCGGTCGGGATGGCTTTCAATCCGGGGCACAAGCTTAACGAGCGCGTTTTTAACCTCCTCTTTCAAGTCAGCTTTATGCCTATAACTCTCGTGCTCGGCACCTTTAGCTCCATCGTCACGGCGCTCCTCTACTGGAAGACGCGGCTCGCGGGCGGCGAGACCCTTAGAGAGGTGTTCAGGGAGTTTGAGGACGAGGAAATGCCGGATCGTAACTGGCAGAAACGTATGCGCGACCGTCTGCATCTAACTACCCGAACAAGCAGGAGTGAAGGTGGCCGCTCGCGGCTTGACAGATAAGGGTTTAGCCTTTATAGTTTCTCGTTTCGGACACACAGTCTGAAAGTTCCAGTGCAACGCTCTGAAGGGTTCTGTCGGTGTGGAGGCGTTGCCCGGCTGTCGCCGTGATAGACGGAAGGCACAGTCGTTTGACAAATATTGTGGCGTAAATTCCGGGCGCAGGCATGCTCTAAAGGGCGCGCTTCCAACGCTTTCGGAAGACGAGGAGAACGGCTCGGAAAAGGGCTGTTCTTAATCAAATATAGAAACGCCACAGAAAAGTTTCGGCTCGGCAGGGAAGCCAGTATCCGCACCCTTAAAAGTTCAGAACATCCCTCGATAATCACTTAGTTAGGAAACAGGCAGCTTTGTCTGCGCTGACTGCCAGACTGGTTCTGGAAAGAGGCAGGCCAAGCCCCTTTTTGCGCTCTGGAAGCCGGAGAAGGCCGATAGGCGCGCATGAATTTAAGATAAGAAGGACTAGCAACAGTGCCGACTATCAATCAGCTTGTTAGAAAAGGCCGCCAGCGGGTCAAGTACAAGACGGCCAGCCCGGCGCTCCAAGAGTCGCCGCAAAAGCGCGGCGTCTGCACGCGCGTCTACACCCAGACGCCCAAGAAGCCCAATTCGGCCTTGCGCAAAGTTGCGCGTGTGCGCCTAACCAACGGCATAGAGGTTACGACCTACATTCCGGGCGTCGGCCACAACCTTCAGGAGCACTCGATTGTGCTCATCAGAGGTGGCCGCGTGAAGGATTTGCCGGGCGTGCGTTATCACGTCATTCGCGGCACGCTCGACAGCGTCGGCGTTGCCGACCGCAAACAGGGTCGCTCCAAGTACGGCGCGAAACGCCCGAAGGCAGGCGCGGCGGGAGCCAAGAAGTAGGAAAGCATTCAGCCGTCAGCTATCAGCAATCAGCTTTGAATTCAGTTGACGGTTGAGATTTTGAGAAGGTCACGCGATTCGGTTTTAGCTGAACGCTGACTGCTGATAGCTGAGAGCTAATTAATATGCCAAGACGAAGAGTTGCTGAAAGACGCGAAGTGTTGCCCGATCCGGTTTACGGAAGCCCTCTGGTGACGAAGTTCATCAACGGGGTGATGTGGGACGGCAAGAAGTCCACCGCCGAGAGTATTTTCTACGGCGCGCTCCAACAGATAGGCGATAAGACGGGCGAAGATGCCTTGAAGGTCTTCAAGCGCGCCATTGACAACGTTAAGCCGACTGTTGAAGTCAAATCGCGCCGCGTCGGCGGTTCGACCTATCAGGTGCCGATTGAGGTTCATCAGGAGCGACGCGGCTCTCTGGCGATTCGCTGGATTGTTCAGTACGCGCGCTCGCGCGGCGAGAAGACCGCTATGGATCGCCTGGCCGGTGAACTGCTGGACGCGGCCAACAATCGCGGCAACGCCGTCAAGAAAAAGGAAGACACGCATCGCATGGCCGAGGCCAACAAAGCGTTTGCACATTACAAGTGGTAAAGAAGCATTCAGCTTTCAGCAATCAGCGGACAGCTTTTGTCTTTGCTGATAGCTGACAGCTTGGGTTTGTATCATGGCTAAGCACGATCTAAACAAGTTCCGCAACATAGGCATCATGGCGCATATCGATGCCGGAAAGACCACGACCACCGAGCGTGTGCTCTATTACACGGGCGTCTCGCACAAGATTGGCGAGGTGCATGAAGGCACAGCGACGATGGACTGGATGGAGCAGGAACAGGAGCGCGGCATTACGATTACATCTGCTGCGACGACCTGCTTCTGGAAACGCTCTGGTACGGAATATCGCATCAACATCATAGACACGCCCGGCCACGTGGATTTCACTATGGAAGTCGAGCGCAGCTTGCGTGTGCTTGACGGCGCGGTCGCAGTCTTTGACGGTGTCGCGGGCGTTGAGCCGCAATCTGAGACGGTCTGGCGTCAGGCCGACAAGTACGGCGTGCCGCGCATCTGCTTTATCAACAAGCTGGATCGCGCTGGCGCAAGCTTTGACCGCTCATTCCAATCCATCATCGAGCGCCTCGGTGCCAACCCGGTCGCCATACAGATTCCCATCGGCCTCGAAGACCAGTTCAAGGGCGTCGTCGATCTGATTCAGATGAAGGCTCTCATCTGGAACGATGAGTCGAAGGGCGCGGAGTTCGAGGTCACGGAAATCCCTGCTGACTTGCAGGAAGCGGCTGAAGCGGCGCGCCACAAGATTCTTGAGGCGGTCGCGGACGTTGAAGAAGAGCTGATGATGAAGTACCTCGAAGACGAGGGCGCTTCGATCACAGCGGACGAGATTCGCGCGGCGCTCCGCAAGGGGACGCTTGAGCTGAAAATCGTGCCTGTCGTCACTGGCTCGGCCTTTAAGAACAAGGGCGTGCAGACCTTGCTCGATGCGGTTATTGATTATCTTCCCAGCCCGCTCGACATTCCGCCCATCGAAGGCATCAATCCACGTACGGGCGAAACTGAAGCGCGTCCCCCGGACGCCTCCGCTCCGTTCTCCGGCCTTGTCTTCAAGATTATGGCCGACAAGCATCTAGGCCAGCTCTCATTCGTGCGCATCTATTCCGGCACGATCAGGGCAGGCTCATATGCTTACAGTCCCACCAAAGACAATCGCGAGCGCGTTGGTCGCCTGATGCGTATGCACGCCAACAAGCGCGAGGATATTGACGAAGCGAGCGCAGGCGAAATCGTCGCCATCGGCGGCATGAAGCAGGTTACGACCGGCGACACCGTCTGTGACGAGAATAAGCCGATTGTGCTCGAAGCTATGGAGTTTCCTGCTCCTGTTATTCGCGTCGCGGTCGAGCCGAAGACGCGCGCGGATCAGGACAAGCTTGGCACAGCACTCTCGCGCCTCGCACAGGAAGACCCCTCGTTCAATGTCTCCACGGATCAGGAGACGGGACAGACGATCATCGCCGGGATGGGCGAGCTTCATCTTGAGATTATCGTTGACCGCATGAAGCGCGAGTTCGGTGTGGAAGCCAACGTAGGCAAGCCGCAGGTCGCTTACCGCGAGACGATTACGCAGCCCGCTCCCGGCAAAGAAGTTTTCAAGAAGCAGACGGGCGGTCGCGGCCAGTACGGCCACGTAGAGATAGAAAACGAACCGGCTCCGGGCGAAGGCTTCGTCTTCGAGAATAAGATTACGGGCGGCGCAATTCCGAAGGAGTTCATTAGGCCGACCGAACAGGGCATTCACGACGCTATGGAGCGCGGCTACCTCGCGGGTTACGAGATGGTGGACATACGCGTGCGCTTAGTCTTCGGTTCCTACCACGAAGTTGACTCCGACGAGCGCTCGTTCCACATCGCCGGAAGCCTGGCATTTCAGGATGCTTTGAAGAAGGCCAAGCCTGTGCTGCTTGAGCCTATCATGCGCGTCGAAGTCGTCACGCCCGAAGAGTACATGGGTTCTGTTAACGGCGACCTTAATCGTCGTCGCGGGCAGATAGAAAAGATGGAGCCAAGACCGGGTGGCGCACAGGTTATTACTTCTTACGTGCCGCTGTCGGAGATGTTCGGCTACACCACTGATCTGCGCTCTATGACACAGGGACGCGCCACCTCCACGATGCACTTCGAGCGCTATGACCAAGCGCCCAAGAACATCGCCGACGAGGTGATCGCCAAAGTGCAGGGAGTTGCTAAATAAGGGATGAAGGATGAGGGATGAAGTAAAACGGGATGTTAATTCATCCCGCATCCCTTATGAATAAAGAGGAGCGAGAGGTAAAGAGATGAGCAAGGAGAAATTTGACCGCAGCAAGCCGCACGTCAACATCGGCACCATCGGGCACGTCGATCACGGCAAGACCACTTTAACTGCCGCCATCACCAAAGTCTTAGCCAAACATAACCCGAAGATCACTGTCCGCGCCTTTGATTCC
>DASWQH010000042.1:0-78623 GCA_036403815.1 Pyrinomonadaceae bacterium
ACTGAGTTTCGAGTCATCGCAAACCGATGCTCTCACGAGTCAGCGACTCGTGACCACTCGCTTCTTTGTCAAATGTGTCCAGACTTCAGGCTGGGAACAGCAGGCACAAAAAGTGTTGAGTCCCGTAGGGACGGCTGAATAAATTGGGAAAGTTTTCAGTCGTCCCTACGGGACTCAGACATTATTCTTGATAACTTATCCCCAGCGATAAATCGCTGGGCTATTATCACGTCGTCCCTACGGGACTTTGAACACAGCTTCTGAGAGATGAGTACCGAATGCTAAGTTAAAAGCAAGCTGTTCTTACTTAGCACACAGCACTTCTTTTCGTGCAACTTTGAGTTGCGCGGTGCGTTCTAAGTTTCGAGCGGGTGCGCTCTATATCTAAGCGATGTCGTGCGATTCTTGAAATTGGCTGAATTGGAGCTGGAAGAGATGTTGAGTGTAAAAGCTGTAGTGCTGGTGTTGTCGCTGTCGTTTGCTTTGAACGGCGTGGATGCGTGTGATGGTAAAAAGGGCGGCAGCGTGCAGAACTCTAATCAACCGGGAAATGTGAGCGCGCCTGTTAATCGCCAGCCGGATAAGCCGGACGCGGGCGGTGTGAAAGATGATTTGAAGCAGCTTGCGCAGGGGCAGCACAGCGCTATAAGGAATGCATTCATCGCGGTGGCGCGTGATGCGGAGACGTACGCCGCGCTGCGTAAGGTTGTTAATAATCTGCCGGATGTGGATAAGGACTTCTTCAAATCGAATCTGGTCTTGGCGGCTTTCTTGGGCGAGCGGCGCACGGGCGGCTACGGCGTGCGCTTCATGCGCGCGGGGGATGGAAGCGTTCGCGTTGAGGAGACAACGCCGCCTAAAGATGCTATGAGCGCTCAGGTGATTACGTATCCCTTCTCGGTCGTCGCCGTGCCCGCCAGGAATCAGGAGTCTGTTGCCGTTGAACCCGGCAATGCATGGCGGGCTATGACGCGTCCCTATCAGGTCAAGGATGGAGAGTTCACCATGTCGGGTGGAATCACAGGGCGCAGCGAAAAGTTCGGCATCACGGGTAACATCGGCGTCATGCGCGAGGGAAATCTGGCGACCTTTCTTTTTGATCTTCAAAGCAAAGGCGGGGCGAAGCAACGCGCGTTGAAGGATGTCGCGACCGGCCTTGTGCAGGCGGAGAGGAGAATTGCGATTAGCAGCCTCGGCGCAGGCTCTTTTGTAGACCCGCCAGCCGATGCGCTTCGCGCTACAGGATTATTTGCTGAGACCGAAAGAGGGTTCTCGCTCACCTTTGAATCAATCCCCAGCGAGGTGATCGCAGACGGCTTTAACGGCAGGGGAACTCTCAATGCAGAGGCTACCGCACCGGGGCCTGTGGAGAGAAATAGATCAAGCGAAGACGACCCACAATAAGAACAAGGGATGAGGGCAGAGGGATGAGGGATGAAGAAGAATTGATTCATCGGTTCATTGTTTCATTGAAACAATGAACCGATGAATCAATGAATCAATCTCTTCCGTTCCTTTTCATCCCTCATCCCTCATCCCTGCTTTTCTATCCTTGCTTTCGCACGGCTGTAATCGCTTCGTCGAAAATCTCAAGGGCAACGTCCGCGTGCTCGCGTGTGAGTATAAGGGGCGGAGACCAGCGAATTGTGTTGTAGCCTGCGCCCAGAAGAATGAGGCCGCGCTCGTAACATGCGTACTCGACGCGGTTGCGCTTTTCCGGGTCGGGCGTCATGGAATCCTTATCCGTCACAAACTCCACGCCTATCATCATCCCAAGCCCGCGCACATCGCCAATGCAGTCGTGCTTCGACATCAATTTGCGCAAGCCTTCCTGTAGATACGCGCCGACCGATGCCGAGTTGGCGACAAGCTCGCGTTCCAGCAGCTCAATCGTCTTGAGCGCAGCACTGATGGCTACTGGATTGCCGCCGAAGGTGGAAGCATGAGCGCCCGGCTTCCAGTCCATCAAACCGGCGCGCGCCACACATACGCCGAGTGGCAGACCCGATGCGATGCCCTTGGCTATACAGATGATGTCGGGCTTCAGGTCGTAATGCTCGCAGGCGAACATTTTTCCGGTGCGTCCCATGCCGGATTGAACCTCGTCAACGATGAGCAGTATCCCATGCTCGTCGCAGATGCGACGCAAGCCCTGAAGAAACTCCTTCGGCGCAGGCACGTATCCGCCTTCGCCCTGCACGCATTCGACTACGATGGCGGCGCACTCTTCCGGCGGCACTGTGGTTTTGAAGAGACGATTCTCAATCCAGTCAAGCGACGCACGGCTCGCCTCTTCAGCCGTGGTGCGCTCGCCCGTGAACGGGTGGCGTAAGACGTTAGGGAAGGGAACATGCGTGACATCCAGCGCCTGACGCTTGAAGCCTTGGCGCTGCGCGGCTCTGGAAGAAGTGAGCGAAAGAGAGCCGAGCGTGCGGCCATGAAAGCTGTTGAAGAAAGCCAGAAACTTTTCGCGCCCGGTGGCATGCATGGCAAGCTTCAAAGCGGTCTCGACTGCCTCCGTGCCGCTGTTGGCAAAGTGCGTGCGTGTAGCCCCCTCTATAGGCACGATTTCATCAAGCTTCTGCGCAAGCTCAGGCATGTGGCGGTAATAAAAATCGGTGCCGCACATGTGTATGAGCTGCGCTGCCTGATCCTGTATGGCCTTAACTATCTCTGGATGGCAATGGCCTGTAGAGCAGACGGCCACGCCAGCGTTACAGTCCAGAAAGACGTTGCCGTCCACATCCGTAATCCACACGCCGGAGGCTGACTCGGCGACCAGCTTGTAGTCCGGTCTAGGGTACGACGGTGTGACGAATTGAGCGTCCGCTTCGATTATCTTTTTGGCGTTCGGGCCGGGCAGAGCCGTTTTGATTTCGGGCTTCTTCAAGGTTGCAATAGAAGACATATAGATTACTCCTTACATAGTTCGCGTGGGAGATTAGATTAATAAGATGAAAGTTTCAGACGAAGAGTTGAAAGCAGGCTGGGGGCTAGTCCGCGAAGAGATCTGCGCGGGCATCGAGCGGACGAAAATGTAAACCGAACGTGCTGGTCATAAGAAAAACAAAGGATTCCGATGTTAGCTATGAGTTATCGTTTCATAGCCTTTCTAACACCTGAAATCTGTGGATGTCAACGTCGCTTAAAGCGCACGCCGTCTTTGGTATCTTCAAGCGTGATGCCCTGCGCGGAAAGCTGGTCGCGGATTTCGTCTGCGCGTGCAAAGTCTCGGCGGCGTCGCGCTTCCTGCCGTTCGTCAATCAACGCCTGAACCTCCGCATCCAGCATCACCGCTTCGTCATTGCCCAGAACGTTGAAGACGGAATCGAAGCGGTCTAGCAGCTCAATCAGCTCTCGCTTGTTATCTTCTAGCACCGCATGATCGCCAAGGGCTGTGTTGACTTCGCGCATCAGGTTATGAATCACTGCAAGCGCCACGGAAGTGTTCAGGTCGTCGTCAAGTCCCGTCTCGAATTCTGAAAGCGCACGGTTGGCCGCTTCATGCATCTCTAAGTTTCTGCCCGGCTCTACCTTCGCTTCTTTCAAACGCTTGCGAAAATCCTGCAAGCGCTCGACCGTAGTTTCGGCTGCGCGCAAGCCCTCGAATGTGAAGTTGAGCTGCTTGCGATAGGGCACGCTCAGTAGATAGTAGCGAATGGCCGTGGGCGAATAGCCCAGCTCCCTCAAATCGCGGAAGGTGTAATAGTTGCCCCTGGACTTGGACATCGATTCGCCTTCGACCTTGAGGTGCTCTGCGTGCAGCCAGTAACGCACGAACTGTTTTCCGGTCGCGCCCTCACTTTGCGCAATCTCGTTCTCGTGATGCGGGAACACAAGGTCAATGCCGCCAGCGTGAATATCGAAGGTCTCGCCCAGATATTTCATGGACATGGCGGAGCACTCTATGTGCCAGCCGGGTCGCCCGCGCCCAAGGCTTGAATCCCAGGCAGGCTCGTCCGGCGTTTCAGCGCCTTTCCACAAAGCGAAATCGCGCGCGTCCTCTTTATCATAACGGTCAGTATCAATGCGCTCCGATGCTCCGGCGATGTTGCCCGCGAAGTTTATCTTCGAGAGCTTGCCGTATTCCGGGAAGGAACTGATGCGGTAATAAACCGAATCGTCCGAGCGGTAGGCGTGGCCGCGCTCCTCAAGCTTTTCGATAATCGAGACCATCTCAGGGATATGGCGCGTGGCGCGCGGCACAATCGTCGGGCGCTTTAAGCCGAGCGCGTCGAAATCCTCCCAGAGCGCTTCTATGTACTCGGCAGTGTACTCGTCAATCGTCAAGCCCTTCTCAACGGAGAAAGCTATGATGCGGTCTTCAACGTCCGTGATATTCATCACGTGCGTGACGTTGTAATTCTTGAACTCAAGATAGCGGCGCAGGATGTCTGCGAAGACAAACGAGCGAAAGTTGCCTATCTGCGCGTGGCTCCAGACGGTCGGGCCGCAGACGTACAAACGTACTTCGCCCTCGCGCGTGGGGCGAAACTCTTCCACCCGGCTTGTCAGCGTGTTATGAAATCTAAGCATTCAAATTACCAGCCTCAAACGGCTTAACGTTAAATTAAGAGTGACTGTTCAAAAAAAGAGTCTAGGCAAGGAAGGGGCGTAGAGTCAAACAAATCACTACTCTAGTTCAGGTGAAGTGCAGGAAGCCGCCGCGTTTCAGGGCGCGGGAGCGTATACCCTGACGCAAGGCAATTCTATCCCGCTCATCCGTCACGTCGCCTATGTAAGTTGCAGGCACTGCGCCGACGCGTTCGGGAAGACGCATCAGGTCGCCGGGGTGGACGGTGAAGAGAAGCTCGAAATCCTCGCCTCCGTTAATGGCAGCCTCCAGTGGGTCTTGTCGAAGCTGCTCGCACAGATGCGCGGCGCACGGGTCTACAGGAATGCGGCTCGCATAGACACGCGCGCCGACACGGCTTTCACGACACAGGTGCGCGAGGTCTGAGGAAAGCCCATCACTTATGTCAATCATGGCTGTTGCCAAACCTCCTTCGCCAAGCATCGCGCCCCAGGCGACGCGTGGCTCAGGCTGCCTGTGCCGCCGGATTGCTCGTTCAATACTACGCCGGTCAACACCGCTCGCTATTCTTCGTCCCTGCTCAAGAAGTTGAAGCCCAAGGCTCGCGCCGCCCAGGTTCCCTGTAACGAAGATGTGATCGCCGGGTCGCGCGCCGTTGCGCATGACAGCCTTGTCGTGCGTCGTCTCTCCCAGCACGATAGAATCAATCACGATTCTGTCGGGCGTGCGCGAAACATCGCCGCCCACGAGCGCTACCCCGTAGCGGTCTGCGAGCGCAAAGAAGCCCTCATAAAAGCTGTCCAGAAACTTCGAGCGCCAGATTTCGCGCGGGACTCCGATTGATAGAAGCGCCCATCTGGGACGCGCGCCCATCGCCGCAATGTCAGAGAGCGAAACCGCCAGAGCCTTATGTCCCAGAAGGCGCGGCGTGGTCGTCGTCAGACGAAAATCAACATCTTCGACAAGCAGGTCACTGGTGACGACGCTACAAAATCCGCCGCGCTGCTCAATCACCGCCGCGTCATCGCCAATACCGAAAAGCAGGGATGAGGGATGAGGGATGAGGGATGAAGTTTTTCCTCGTCCCCGTCTCAGTGCTTTCTGTCTGATTGAGTTGATGAAATCGAATTCGCTGCGCGAAGAGTTGCGGGATGAGCGACGGGCACGATTATCAAGTCGCGCGTTGTCTTCTTCCTCATCCCTCATCCCTCATCCCTCATCCCTGCTTTAGAGCTTTCTGCGCAAGGAATCGAGACCCGCTTCGATAGTTTCCAGTGAAGTCGAGAAGGAGAAACGCAGGTGGCCTTCGCCGTGCGGGCCGAAGACGACGCCGGGAACGGTTGCGACCTGCGCGCGTTCGAGCAGGGTTTCCGATGCTTTGCGGCTGTCCGGGCTGATGCGTGTTACGTCAGGGAAAGCGTAGAAAGCCCCGGCGGGCGCTGAGCAGGTTAAGCCTGCTTCATTCAACCCTGCGATCAGCAGGTCGCGGCGCTCTCGATACGCGGCGCGCGAGTTTTCCAGAAAGTCAGACTCGGTGTTGAAGGCCGCTAAGGCTGCCCACTGCGTCGGCGTGGAGACACCGTTCGTGGAATAGAGCGTGGTCTTCTTCATTCCAGTCATCCAAGGCTCTGCCGCCACTGCGTAGCCTATGCGCCAGCCGGTCATGGCATAGGATTTGGAGAGCGTGAAGCATGTAATCGTGCGCTCATGCATGCCTTCCAGAGAGGCTATGGAAATGTGCTCTCCATCATAGACCAGGTCTTCGTAGGCTTCGTCTGCAATCATAATCAGGTCATGCGCTACGGCAAAGCGCGCGACCTCTTCCGCTTCAGCACGCGTGAAGACCGTGCCCGTAGGATTCTGCGGCGTGTTGTAGTAGATGGCACGTGTCCTGTTGGTCAAATAGCGTGTGAGAGTTGACGTGAAACCGTCGCGGCGCGCCTCTGCGGTCGGAACAAGAACGGGCGCGCCCTGGCAATGAGCGATGAGGTCTTTGATGGGCGTCCAGTAGGGAGAGAAAACCATTACCTCTTCGCCCGGGTTGACGACCGATTGAAACGCGCCGAAGAGTCCCTGCATACCGCCGTTCAAAACAATCACATGCTCTTCGCGTACTTCACTCATGCGGTTGCGTTCGCGCAGTTTGTCTGCGATGGCCGCGCGCAGTTCCATGATGCCGGAGGAAGGAGCATAACGTGTTCTGTTCTCATTGAGCGCACTGGTCATAGCGTCTTTGATGTAATCGGGAGTGTTGCTGTAAGGTTCGCCGCCCTCGAACTGGTAAACAGTTGCGCCACCGGCGCGCAGCTCCATAATCTTGTTGCGTATGGCGACGATGTCTGAGAAACCTACTTCATCAAGCCGCGAAGCAAGGCGAAAGAGAGTTTGAGATGAAGACACGATTTGCAGTACACCTCCGGTGAATTAAAAGGGCGTAAAGGGAAGCCGAGATTATAGCGTGGCCTTCGGCAAAGCGTCCACCGCCCGCGATGAGACTCTTGTTCTGCTCGTCCAGTAAAAGAAAAGCGGACTGCTCTCGCTGTAGGGCAGCCCGCTTCGCTTCTCACAACCTCACCAAAAGGAGGCTCACACAATGGACGGATTATAGCACCTCGAATTTAATCTTCAATAGGTTTTTGAAGATAGCTGATTTTTCTGGCTTTTTCAGCGAAAAGGCAATAAATCTAAGCAATTCAGGGTCTTTGGGTATAGAAAGCGTTGGGCGAGGGCGGTCTCTGGCCGGGGTCTCGAACTGACTTCAGGTCGCGCGGTGTAAATACAACTATTGACACGAGTAGAGCGTGCGAGTAACATCTGGTCAGCAGTCGGTGCCGGAGGCGGGTCAATTCGAGCCGCACATTTCTGAGTCAAAACTTCGGATCACACGAATCCAGCTTTCCACAGCCAGATTAAGAGGCAATTATGAACCGCGCTGCCGTTGCCATCCCTGAAAAACTCTTCTTCAAAATCGGCGAAGTGTGCGATTTGACGGGCGTGCAGGCGCATGTCCTGCGCTACTGGGAGTCGGAATTTCCCATGCTCGCGCCGCAGAAGAATCGTGCCGGACAGCGCACCTATCGCAAGCGCGATGTGGAGATGGCTTTGCGCATCAAAGAGCTTCTATACGATGACCAGTACACGATTGCAGGAGCAAAGAAGAAACTGGCGTCAGAACTCAGAGGCGCAAGCAAGCTCAAGGTGGTCACACCTGAGATGAGCGCCCAGGTTCAGACTCAGCCTATGCCTGTACAGCCCGTACCCGCTCCAGCATTCTCCGCCGAAGCGTTGCGACCCGCTGTGGAAGCGCATCAGCCTTCGGGAGCTAACCTGACGCTCTCTTCCGACCAGCGCACATCTTTGCGCCGCCTCGCCACACAGTTGCAGGAACTCCTGATCATCCTGGATTCCAGCGACGCAGTGCAGGAGAGAAAATAGACCGCCGCCACACGCCCCGCGCATAAAAATAAAGAGTAGATTCCGCATTTGACCGTAGAAGCTTTTCCGTAGATACTATTTCAGCATTTGACGGGACGTGGCGCAGCCTGGTAGCGCGCTTCCTTGGGGTGGAAGAGGCCCCGAGTTCAAATCTCGGCGTCCCGATTCGAGAGCCTTCAACCGATTCAGGTTGGAGGCTTTTCTATTACACGCCTTCACGCGTGGCTAAATTGCTGATTTGACCAGACCGCCACACGCCTCTTGCTCTATTCTCAGTCTCGCCTCACCCAGGTTATTCAGCGAAAACTCCGCTACAGGCTGGTTCAAAGCAACTTCATACGGCGTGTTCTAGGAGTGGCGCGCCAGTTGCTAATTCAGGAAGCGTGCAGCGTTCTTGAGCCACGCAGGGACATAGCCGACCAAACTCTACATATCTCAACTGAAGGAGCAAACGATGAAAAGGTTTCTGATACATTCTGCGTTGGCCTTGACGATGGCACTCGGCTTGGCCGCGCCTGCGGCTCTGGCAAAGACCAAGAAGAAGAAATATAGCCCGGAGCATTATGCTGCGATTAAGACGTGCAGGGCGGATTACACGGCTGCCGTCAAAGCGGCAAATGCTATGAAGGGCAAAGAGAAGAAGGACGCTCTGGCCGCCGCCAAAACTGCTGAGAAGCAGTGCATAGCCAACGCGCCGAAGTAATTCGGAAAAGAAAAAAGCTTGGTTTGAAAGACTGTACTCTACGCTCGCCTTAGCTAAGGCGAGCGTAGAGTGCTGCTCTTTGTCAGGGGTTGCGCCGAAGACGCAGCCAGAAGGTAGCCAGAGGCAGAGAGGCAGACGCAGGCCGTCTCTCTGCCTCTGGTGAGCGTATAGTTATCATTCGCGCCCTGAAGGGAGCGCGTAGATTCTACGTGCCTCCTTCAGGGCGCGTCACCTCAAACTCGTTTCAGTTCCAGACGTTTCACATCTGGCTACCTTCTGGCTGCGCCTGCGGCGCAAGCATCGGAATTCCCAAACAGCTTCTTAAGAGCTTGAACGCTTGCCCACGCAAACAACAATTCAATCCTTCAGCTCTGTGACGACGATTTCCGAGCTGAGAGTTTTGTGAACAGGACATTTGTGGGCTATCTCCTGAAGGCGCGCCTGCTGCTCTTCCGTCAAGTCGCCCTCGATACTGACAGAGCGCTCGATGCGGTGTATGAAGCCTTCTTCGGAGCGCGAGCATTCGGTGCAGTCTTTGGCATGAATCCTCTGCTGGCGCAGGCGCACGGTGACGCGCTCAAGCGGCCAGCCCTTGCGCCGCGCATAAAGCGTGACGGTCATGGAGATACAGCCGCCCAGAGCCGAAAGCAGAAGCGTGTAAGGGTCTGGGCCTGCGCCTTCGCCACCCACGCTCACAGGCTCGTCAATCAGAAGCGTTTGATTGTCTCCGTATCTCACTTCGTTCTGTAGATTTTTGAGGGATGTCACGGTCACTTCGCTCATCTTGCATTTACTCCTCATAAAGAATCTGTATAGAAACGCGTGAATCGTAAATCGTAAATCGCAAATCGTAAATAGAGAAAAGCCTTGAATCGTAAATCGTAAATCGTGAATAGAGAAAACCATGTCTCTTCTATTCACGATTTACGATTTACGATTCAAGGCTTTTTCGGATACACTCTCGATTCAAACGTAACAAGCAATCAGGAATCATGTGGGGGCCGAAGAATGAAGATACATGAGTATCAGGGTAAAGAGCTTTTGAAGCGGTTCGGCGTGCCCGTGCCGCGCGGCATAGTGGCGCGCTCATCCGAAGAGGCTTATCACGCGGCGAAAGAGCTGGGGACTGAAGTGGTCGTCGTCAAGGCTCAGATTCATGCAGGGGGGCGAGGCAAAGGCGGCGGCGTCAAGCTCGCCAGAAGCGCAGACGAGGCGCAGGAGATTGCGCGACAGATGCTCGGCATGAAACTGGTCACGCACCAGACCGGCCCCGAAGGAAGAGAAGTCCGGGTGCTTCTCATAGAAGAGGGCTTGCCAATTGATAAAGAGTTTTACTTAGGCATTGTGCTTGACCGCACGACAGGTCGCCCTGTCTTCATGGCTTCGTCTGCGGGCGGCATGGACATTGAAGAGGTCGCGGCTCACTCGCCCGAACAGATTCTTAAAGAGACGATTGACCCGGCTGTAGGCTTTCGCTCGTTTCAGGCGCGCAAGCTTGCCTTCGGCCTGGGGTTGCCCGCCGAGCTGGTCAATCAGGCGGTCAAATTCATGCAGGCGCTCTACACGGCTTACGAGCAGATGGATGCATCGCTCATGGAAATCAATCCCTTCCTGCTTACCAAGGACAAGCGGCTGATTGCCTTGGACGCGAAAGTCAACTTCGACGATAACGCCATGTTCCGTCACAAGGAGTTTATGGACTTGCGCGATTTGAACGAAGAGGAGCCGCTTGAGATAGAGGCTTCAAAATTCGATCTTAATTACATCAAGCTGGACGGTAACATTGCTTGCATGGTCAACGGCGCTGGTCTTGCGATGGCGACGATGGACATCATCAAGCTGGCGGGCGGCGAGCCTGCGAATTTTCTGGATGTCGGCGGCGGCGCATCGCAGGAGAGAGTCGAGGCGGCTTTCCGCATCCTGCTGGCGGACGAGAACGTGCGCGCCGTTTTGATAAATATCTTCGGCGGCATTGTGCGCTGCGACATGGTGGCGCGCGGTGTGGTCGGAGCGGCGAAGAACCTGAACCTGAAAGTTCCGGTCGTAGTCCGTCTGGAAGGCACAAACGTCGAAGAAGGCCAGCGCGTCATCTCGGAGTCCGGCATGAACTTCACAGTCGCCAAAGGCATGAAGGACGCCGCCGAAAAGGTCGTGGCGCTCGCCGGTTAACAGGAGGAGAGGATAGAGGCCAGAGGCCAGAGGTTAGTGGAATGCTTTTACTAACCTCTAGCCTCTGACCTCTAACCTCTATTTTATGAGTCGTCTACGGCTGCTCAAGTTGCTGGTTCAAATCAGCCGCTTCGGTCTCGCGGCGCTCTTTCTTTTCGCAGCGGGTGCGAAACTCTACACGCTGCGCGAATTCGTAGCGAATGTTTCAAATCTCGTCTGGCTTGGCTGGGAATGGCCTGTTGCCCTGCTGGTTATCGCGCTTGAATTGATTGCCGCGCTGCTGCTCATCATTCCACGCACGGTGCGACTCGGCGGCTTCTGGTCGGCGGTGTTGCTCTTAGGGTTTGCCGCTTACGCGCTCTACTACACGCAGATTCTTCATGGCGAGCCGCTCGAATGCGGATGCTTCGGCGGCATCATCGCCAGCCAGCTTGGCGTCTCGACAGCACTTCGCAATCTGGGCTTACTTCTACCGGCCTTGCTCATCATCTTTGCTTACCCGCGCCTACGACGCATCGAAGACAAAGGAGCGGAAGCGCCGCAGGCCGCGCCTCCGTTGATTGAGCATGAGAGAACCTGAGAGTTTGCAAAGGAGAATAGGTTAGTACCGCCTGCGGTAGCGGGCGGGTGGTTGTGTTGCCAATACCCGCCCGCTACCGCAGGCGGTACTGACAAAAAAGAAGAAGCGGGTTCGTCAAATCTCATCGTTGACGAACCCGCTGCTGTTTTAAAATATTTCTACTGCTTCGAGTTTTACTCTTAACTTCTGCCACGCATGCGGTTGATTTCGTAGCGCGTGTTATCGATACGCTCCTGCACGTCCGGGTGGTCTGAGAAGAGCGAGCCTAGAAGGCCCGGGTCTGTCTGGCTCATACGCTGTAGCTTCTGAAACATCGTAATCATTCCCTGCGGATTGAATCCGGCCTTTGCCATTCCGTTGACGCCCAGAAAATCCGCCTCGCGCTCTTCCTCTCGATTATGGGAGGCGAGCAAACCGCCTGCGACAATCGAAGCGGCGGCTTTGCCAAGCTCTCCGGCGGTGTCGCCAGCCACGCCCGTCACAGAGCCTATCAGGTCGGCTATGCCGCCCAGAAACTGCGACTGCTGTATCGTCTTCAGGCTATGCCGCGCCACGACATGGCCTATCTCGTGCGAGAGCACTGAAGCAAGCTCGTCGTCGTTGGCGAGCGCCAGCAGCGCAGTCGTGATGTAGATGTGGCCGCCGGGCGCGGAGTAAGCGTTGATCTCTTTGTCACGAATAATGTGGAAGCGATAGACAAGGTTGGGGCGACGGCTGGCGCGGGCTACGCGATTGCCTATGCGGTTGACGCGCTCCTGTCCTTCCGACACAACCTCGGTTTTCTTACGTATCTCTACGTCCAGCCGATTGCCGAGCGTGACTTCGTCTCGCTCGTTCAATAAGCCTTCGTTGGAATAACGCTCGCCCCTGAACTGCGAATACGGGTCGGTTGAAATCAGGCCGGTGGCCGAATTAATGATGGAAGAGCCGAGGCTTAGAGCGGCGGAGATAGGATCGCCTACGGTCGGTATCTCGCTCTTTTCCGTCTGCTTCTTCTGCGCGCTCGCGGTCGAAAGCGGCGCGATGAAGAGCGCAAGCGCGAAGACAAGTGAAAGGAGTTTGCGATGATTGCGAAGATGGGGGAACATTTGCTGTCTCCTCATTGATAAAAATTTCTACCGGCGACAACGGGCAGGGAGCGCTTGATAATTAACGCGCCCGCCACACGCCACATGATAATCCAAATCGTGCCTTTTTAGCATCTTGCCGGATGCGCACGCCGCAAATAGTGACGGCAGTGCCCGTGCCTTTTGCACGTCGGATGATAAAGAGAGGCCGTAGAGATGCCGTGATAAAGAAAAAGATAAATTTTTTTTCGCTGCGTCTCGTTAATTCAGGGCGCGATGTGTAGAATCAGGCGCGGACGACTTTAAGTTTCAAACAGAACAAGCTCGGAGGCTCAAATGGCGACCATCTCCTTCTGGGGCGGCGTGGGAAGTGTGACGGGGTCTAAATATCTGATCGAGTCAAATGGTGCGCGTGTGCTCGTTGACTGCGGACTGTTTCATGGCTTCAAAGAACTGCGCGAGCGCAACTGGCAGCAACCGCCTTTCAATCCGGCGGAATTGGACGCCGTTCTAATCACGCACGCGCACATAGACCACACAGGATACCTGCCGCGCCTGGTGGCGCAGGGTTTCCGTGCCCCTGTTTATTGCTCGCGCGGCACAGCCGATTTGCTGAGAATACTTCTGCCCGACTCGGCTCGCCTTCAGGAAGAAGAAGCCGCATATCGCAACCGCCACGGGTTAAGCAGACACCAGCCCGCACTTCCGCTCTATACCGAAGAGGACGCGCGCGAAGCTATCAAGCTAATCGAGCGTGTTGATAATACGGCCAAGCCTGTCAGGGTTGCACCCGGCATCAACGCAGACTTTCGCATCGCCGGTCACATCCTAGGCTCAAGCCTGGTGCTGGTCGAGATAGAGGGCGCGGGCGAAGACAAAAAGGGGCGGCGAGTGCTCTTCTCAGGCGATCTGGGGCATTACGACCAACCGATTATTCCAGACCCCGTCTCGCCACCCCGATGCGATTATCTGCTGGTGGAATCAACCTACGGCGACCGCCTTCATAACCCGGAAAAGCCTGAAGACGCGCTTGAGCGAATCATTAAGGATGCAGTCAAGCGGGGCGGGCCTGTGCTGATTCCAGCCTTCGCCATAGGCCGCACGCAGGAGATAGTCTACCTGATACGCGAGCTTGAGGATGAAAAGCGCATTCCTGTCTTGCCCGTGCGAGTGGACTCGCCTATGGCCGCCGCCGCGACACAAGTCTACAGCAATCGCAAAGAGGAGCATGATGAAGAGTACGTAACCATTTTGCGTAAAGGCGGTCACCCGCTCAAGACGCGCTCGATGCTCATCGCTTCGTCGCGTGAAGAGTCCAAGCGCTTGAATGAAGAGAGCGGCCTACGCATTCTCGTCAGCGCTTCGGGGATGATGACGGGCGGGCGTGTACTCCATCACGCGCTCAGAATCTTGCCGGACGAGCGTGCGACGATTGTCTTCGTCGGCTATCAGGCGGCGGGCACAACCGGGCGTCGCATCCTGGACGGCCAGCGGGAAGTGAAAATTCTGGGACAGTATGTTCCGGTGCGTTGCCAGATAGAGCGCATCGGCGGCTTCTCTGCGCACGCCGATTGGAAAGAGGTGCTGCGCTGGCTCGAAGGCTTACCCGCTGCTCCGCGCAAGACCTTCCTGACCCACGGCGAGCCGGAAGCGGCTCAAGCGATGGCCGGCCACATAAAGGAGCGCTTCGGCTGGGAAACGAACGTCCCTGACTATGGCGATAAGTTCGAGCTTGCATAAAATCGCCCTGCGTGGAGAATAAACGAGCAGCCGTGTTATACTGCGCTAAAAGCAGTAACAAGATCAGTTTTCAGTTTTGAGTTTTCAGTTTTAAGTAAAAGCATTTCGCTTCTCTCTGAAAACTGAAAACTCAAAACTGAAAAACTGTTTTCAAAGGAGTAGCCTTTTGAGCGTTCTGGTTGATAAAACGACGCGTCTGGTGGTGCAGGGCATCACGGGCAAAGAGGGTACGTTTCATACCGGGCAGATGGTCGAGTATGGAACGAACGTGGTGGGCGGCGTTACGCCCGGCAAAGGCGGCACGACGCACGAAGGCATTCCGGTCTACAACACCGTTGCCGATGCTGTGAAGAATGAAGGGGCGAATGCTTCCGTGATTTACGTGCCTCCGGCGTTTGCGGCGGACGCGGTGATGGAGGCGGCAGACGCAGGTCTAGCGCTCGTAGTCTGCATCACGGAAGGCATTCCAGTGTTGGATATGGTGAAGGTCAGGGAATATCTGGCCGACAAGACTACACGTCTCATAGGGCCTAACTGTCCGGGCGTTATAAGCCCTGGCAAGTGCAAGATAGGCATCATGCCCGGCCACATACATAAAGAGGGACGCATCGGCGTCGTCTCGCGCTCAGGGACGTTGACCTACGAGGCTGTGGGACAGTTGACGGCGCTCGGTCTGGGACAATCAACCGCCATAGGTATCGGCGGCGACCCCATCGTCGGCACCACGCACGTTGATGCTCTGGCGCTCTTTCAGGCGGATGAAGAGACGGACGGCATAGTGATGATTGGCGAAATCGGCGGCACTGCCGAAGAGGACGCAGCCGCCTTTGCTAAAGAGAATGTGACAAAGCCTATTGTCGCCTTCATAGCGGGACAGACCGCGCCGCCGGGACGCCGCATGGGTCACGCCGGAGCCATCATCGCTGGCGGCAAAGGAACGGCAGCCGAGAAGATGAAAGCTCTGGAAGAAGCAGGCATACGCGTCGTACAGTCACCCGCGGACATAGGCCAGGCTATGAAGGACGCGCTCGGCTCAAGCGCTTCGGCATAAACCCAGAGGCTAGAGCTCAGAGGTTAGAGGTCAGTAAAAAGCATTTCACTAGCCTCTAACCTCTGACCTCTGACCTCTTCATTTCGAGGAGCAAATGGCAGAACAGACAGGTAATCTTACTTTCGGCATTATCAAGCCCGACGCGGTACGAGCAGGAAAGACTGGACAGATTATTCAACGCATTACGGACGGAGGCTTTCGCCTGCGTGGGTTGAAGCTTATATACATGACGCTGCGCGAGGCCGAAGGTTTTTACGCGGTTCACCGCGAGCGCCCCTTCTTCGGAGAGTTGACAGAGTTCATGTCCGGCGGCGCGTGCGTGGTGATGGCTCTGGAGAAAGAGAATGCTGTGCGCGCGTGGCGTGATTTTATGGGCGCGACCGATCCGGGCAAGGCCGACGAGGGAACGCTCCGCAAAGAGTTCGGAGCTTCTATGGGCGAGAACGCCGTCCACGGCTCGGATTCGGAAGAGAACGCGCGAATTGAAATCTCATACTTCTTCAGCCAGCTTGAGCTGGTTTAACCCCGGAAGTGCGCGAAGGATGTTTCGCGGCGCGCCCCCTACTTGAAAACGGAGAGCGAAGATGAAACGTTGCCCCAGTTGCGAAAGAACATACACAGACGATGCTTTGAGCTTTTGCCCTAACGACGGCACTCCGCTCGTCACGGACACGCCGCCCGCTTCCTTTGACCCGCAGGCGACCATCATGGCTTCGCCGCCCAAAGTGTCTGCGCCATCGGGGCCGTTCGATCAGCCTTCGGGGCCGACCGACTGGCCTTCGCAGCCGCCGCCTTCTCCTGTGCAGAGCGACTGGTCTACACCACAGCCTCCTGCACAGCAGAGCGGTTGGGGCGGGACACCCGGCAGCTACCAGCCCGGCTCGCAGGTGATGGGAGGAACCGGCTGGCAAGCTCCGCCTCCGCCGCCCTTTCCAGGCGCGGGCGCAGGTCAGGAAAAGGGACTTGCCATCGCTGCCTTAGTCTGCGGCGTCATCAGCTTATTATGTTTCACACTGGCAGGCCCGGTCGCAATCATACTGGGCGTCATGGCTCTCAATAAAGAGAAGAATGATCCGGTGCGTTACGGTGGGGGCAAAGGCATGGCTATCGGCGGCATCGTCACAGGCTCCATTGCTACGCTGCTGTTCGTAATCGTCATCCTTTTCTTTATCATCGGCGGCATAAGCGGCGGAATGCGTTAAGCCGCCAGCCGCACATGTTCGGATATGCGCAGGATGCACGGCACAATGGCCTTGCCGTATAATTATCCGAACAGGAAATAAACAGGTTCTATATGTCAATTATCAGCGACGTTATCGAATCGACCAAGGCGATTATCAAGGGCATGGGCGTCACCTTCTCTTATATCCCCAGAGAGAAGTGGACGGTCGAATACCCGGATGAGCCTATCACGGTGCAGCCGCGCTATCGCGGCCAGCATCTTCTGCACGTAGACGAGCTTGGCAGGGAAAAGTGCGTGGCCTGTTTTCTATGCGCCGCCGCCTGCCCATCGGAGTGCATCTACATCGTCGCAACAGACGACCCGCGCCCGCCCGAAGAGCGCATCGGCGTCGAGGAGCGTTATGCGAGCGTCTATAATATTGATTACGGTCGCTGCATCTTCTGCGGCTACTGTGTAGAGGCTTGCCCGAAGGACGCCATCACGCACGGCTACAACTTCGAGCTGTCTGTCTACAGCCGCGCAGACCTTCTGAAGACTAAAGACGACCTGCTGATTACCAAGCAGCTTCAATCGCTTAATTATCGCGTCGCCTCTTCCGACGAAGATGTCAACTCGGAATACAAAGAAGTCTAGAAAATTAAAAAGGCAAAATTAAAAAGGCAAAAGTGAGGACGGAAATTCAATGTCTCTTGTCTTCACTTTTGCCTTTTGCATTTTTAATTTTGCCTTTACCATGTGTTTATGGCCTACCGAGAGTTTCATTACCGTTGGGAATATGACCTGAAGGCCAGCCCGGAAGCGTTGTGGCCGTTTGTGGCCGACACCAATCGCTTCAACCGAGATACGGGCGTGCCTGCGGTCGAAGTTGAAAGCGGTGATAAGCAGTCGAAGTCTGAGAGCGTACGGCGCTTGAGCCTTTCGCGCTTCGGGGTGCGTGTCGAATGGGAGGAAGAGCCGTTCGAGTGGATAAAGCCCTATCGCTTCGGCGTCGTGCGCCGTTATTTCAAAGGCCCCGTGGCCGAGATGCGAGTGCTTGTGGAATTGAAGCCGAAGGAGACGGGCGGTACTCATCTCGTTTATGAAGTCTGGGCGCAGCCGAAATCCGCTCTGGGGCTGACGGCCATTCCCATTCAAATCGGTCTTATCAGCAAGCGAAGCTTCGCCGCAGCTTTTCGCCGCTATGACAAGTTAGCCTTAAGCGGCGAGTCGCCTCTGTACCAGCCTGCGCCTGTAAGCTTCACAGGTGGCGGGCGCGAGCGACTGCGCGGCTTAAGCGACAAACTGGTAGAGCAGGGCGCAACTGGCGAAATCGTACGCAAGCTTTCAGAGTTGCTTGAGCAGGCGGATGATTTGACGCTGGCGCGCATACGCTCGCACGCGCTGGCGGATTACTGGGGATTTCAGCGCAGGGACGTGCTTGAGATTTGCCTGTGGGCTACGCGGGTCGGCCTGCTTGATCTTCAATGGGACTTGCTCTGCCCGCACTGTCGCGGGGCAGCCGCTTCGAGCCGTTCGCTGACAGGCATCAGCGCGCAGGTTTACTGCGGAAGCTGCGACGTGGATTTCAAAATCAACTTTGACAACACGACGGAGCTGACCTTTCGTCCGAATCCATCCATACGCCAGATAGAGGTGCGCGAGTTCTGTATCGGCGGCCCGCAGGTCACGCCGCACATAGTCGCGCAGCAGCTTGTTGACCCGGAAGAAACAAGAGAGCTAAAGCTTGCGCTCGAACAGGGGCGCTATCGCTTGCGTGGCAGAGATGTGCCCGGAGAGCTTTACTTGCAGGTAACGGAAGGCGGCGCGTCTGAAATTGCTTTGCGTGCAAGCGATGAGGGCTGGCCTGTTGAAGAGCTGGTCTTGGATACAAGCCCTACGCTGCGGGTTGAGAACAAGACCGGCGGTGAATTATTCCTTTCTCTGGAGCGCACCGCGTGGAGCGATCAGTCTGCGACCGCAGCCGAAGTGACTGCGCTTCAGGTGTTCCGCGATCTATTCAGTAACGAAGCCCTGCGACCGGGCGAGCAAATTTCCGTCGGCAGCCTGACGGTTCTCTTCACAGACCTGAAGGATTCCACGCGGCTCTATCGTGAGATAGGGGACGCTCCGGCCTTCGGCAGCGTGATGAATCATTTCGATGTCCTGCGCGAAGCTATAGCCGAAGAAGAAGGCGCGCTGGTGAAGACCATAGGCGACGCCATCATGGCCGTGTTTCGTCGTCCGGCTGGCGCGATGCGCGCAATCTTCAAAGCACAGAAGCGACTCGCCAATCCGAGCGCGGGGATGCGACCGCTCAAGCTGAAAGTGGGCATCCACGCGGGGCCTAGCATCGCCGTCACCCTGAACGAACGGCTGGATTATTTCGGCTGCACGGTCAACATGGCCGCGCGCCTCGAAGGTCTCTCGACGGGCGAAGACGTGGTTATCTCTTCCACCGTTTACGCAGACCCGGAAGTAGCGGAGCTGCTCGCCAGCCCGGATTGCAACCTGACGGCCACCGCTTTCGATCAGATGCTAAAGGGATTCGATGAAGAAAGCTTTATGCTCTGGCGGGTTAAAACAAGGGATGAGGGATGAGGGATGAAGGATGAAAATGTGACAAAGCCTGACGGCTTTGATTCTGTTAATTTAGACACGCCTGAAAGGAGTGTCCCAACTTCATCCCTCATCCTTCATCCCTTGATTGCCGCGCGCGAGGTGGCGAAGATTTATCGTATGGGAGAGACGGATGTGGCGGCGCTCGACCATGTTTCGATGGGCGTGGACGAGGGAGAGTTTATAGCGATTCAGGGGACAAGCGGTTCCGGGAAATCAACTCTGCTGAATCTACTGGGCGGGCTTGATCGTCCGACGAGCGGCGAAGTCATCTTCGACGGAAAATCCCTTGAGCCTTTCAGCAAAAAAGAGATGGCGCGTTATCGCCGCCATTCGGTCGGGATGATCTTTCAGGGCTTCAATCTAATCATGACCATGACCGCCGCCGAGAACGTGCGCCTTGCGCTTGCATTCGGCGGATTGCGCGGGCGTGAGCGTGATAACCGGGCGGAAGAATTACTGGCGCGAGTCGGGCTTAAAGATCGACTGGATCACAGGCCAGCGGAGTTGTCCGGCGGCGAGCAGCAGAGAGTCTCCATCGCACGCGCTCTAGCCAATCGCCCGCGAGTGTTGCTGGCGGACGAGCCGACTGGAAATCTGGATTCAACGCGGGCGCACGAGTTACTGGGGCTGCTGCGTGAAATGGTTGACCGCGACCGCCTGACGGTTATCATGGTCACGCACGATCAGGAGCTTGCCACAAGTTTTGCTGACCGCATCATTTTCATGAAGGACGGGCGCATCACGTCCCCTCTGCCTGAGCCTAAAGAAAAAGAGACACCTCGAAACTAAAGAGCATGTTGCGGCTGTGGCTTCCAAAAAATGGCTCCGAAATATCGGACGAGATTGTGGCCTTCGACCCGGAGACACTGAAACGGCTGCCCGTCAGAAAGCAGCAGGTCATACAAGATTTCCTCTCGCGCGGAAACCGTACGGCAGCGCGTATTGTTAACGATATTCCCGAACGCAACGGCGAGCTTGAGGAGGGTGCAGTTGATCGTCTGCTTATCAACGCGCACTGCGAGATACAGCGCATCTCCGAAGAGTTCCAACACGGTCAGCGCGTGCTGGAGCTTTTAAAGCCGCTCGTCCATGTGCTCCGCGAGAAGGGAATGAAAAGTTCCATCCGTGTGGTAGATATAGGCTGCGGCACAGGCTTCGTCGTACGCTGGTTGGCCGCGCACCTTTCAGCGCTGGGGACGGACGTTGAACTCATAGGCGCAGACTACAACGCAGCTCTCGTCGAAGAAGCCGGACAGTTAGCAAGAGCTGAAAATTTAACTTGCTCTTTTGTCGTCGCCAACGCCTTTCGCCTTAAATCACCTGCTACTATTTATCTCTCGACCGGCATTCTTCATCACTTTCAAGGTGCTGGTCTGGTGCGACTCTTTGAGCAGCACGACCGTCAGGAAACACAAGCCTTTCTTCACTTCGACTTTCAGCCCGCATTGTTTGCACCCTTCGGCTCATGGCTCTTTCACGCCGCGCGTATGCGCGAGCCGCTTTCAAGGCATGATGGGGTGCTCTCGGCAATGCGCGTACACAGCGGCCAGGCGTTGCTCACGGCTGCGCGACGGGGTGCGCCGCGCTTTCGCTCCAGTATCTACGGGGCGCGTCTCTGGCGGCTGCCTCTCCCGCGCGTGTTTCATACGGTCATGGGCATTCTCCCTGAAGATGAAGAGGCTTTGGTAAACGCGCTCGGCAAGCGCGCCACGCGGCTGGGAGAATTCGGTTGACCCCTCTTTTGCTATACATGCTTGCGACCATTGATGCAGCATTCTGCGGCTATCGTGCAGCCGCAGGCCGCTCCGCGCTCATTCACAAAAAGAGTTATTACAGGCGTGCGATGCTGCGCGGTGCGCTCTACGGGCAAGCGGCGGTTGTGTTGGTCGGCGTTCTGCTGGCGATACTGCTTTTTTTCTCGCAGGGGCGCGCGGGCTTGATTGAAGATTTGCTAACGGCTGGAGAGTGCATGCTTTTTGTTTATCTTCCTTATGCGATTATTATTCTCATCGCGTTTGCTTTTCGCTGTCTGCCGTCCGTTGATGTTCGGAGCCTGATGAGCGTTCTTATCTTCGGCCCCCTGACGCTCGCAAGACCTTTTGTCGCCGTAGCCGGAGTGGCATGGGGCATCATCGCAACACGGCGCATAGAAGTGATAGTCGTAGGCACTCTGGCTCTGCTGTTAATGCTCTGCCTGGAGCCTTTGCTTGGTTGGATGAAAGTTTACGCCCCTGTCTATAAAGAGGTTTGACGGCGTTCAGCGGGCGCTCCTTGCCTTGTACTTTGAATGAGGTGATCTATGGCTACAGATGTTTCCCCTATGATGACGCTTGAGGCGTTGCGGTCTGTGCCGCTTTTCGCTTCGCTGGATGATGCGGCTACGCGCGAGTTGCGAAGCCTGCTGCATGTCGAGCAGGTAGGGAGCGAGACGGAGCTGTTTCATCATGGAGACGCGGGCGATGCCATGTACCTGATTGAGACGGGGCGCATACGCATTCACGTAGAAGATACAGTCGGCCATGATGTCACGCTGGCTGAGCTGGCGGGCGGCGATTTCTTCGGAGAAATGGCTCTGTTCGAGGGTAAGCCGCGCGCGGCGGATGCGACCGTTATCGAAGAAGCGCGGCTTGCCGTTCTCTCTCGCGAAGATTTCCTCACCTTCGTTCATCGTTACCCGGACGTTGCCCTCAAGATGCTGAGCGCCGTCACGGAACGCCTGCGACGTACAGATGAGCTGCTGCGCCAGAGAGTTTCGCGTAACGTCAACGAAGAAGCCGAGGCCATGATGACTCCGGCAGACCGCATGACGAATACGTTTGCCAACTTCGCCGGTAGCTGGAAATTCTTCATCGCCTCGCTTGTGCTGATATTAATCTGGGTGCTGTTGAATGCGTGGCTCCTGCGCAGCCGAATCTTCGACGTGTACCCGTTCAACCTGCTCGATCTGGTCTTCGGCATCATCGCCGGACTGCAAGCCCCCATCATTCTAATGGCGCAGAACCGCCAGTCGAATCAGGATCGTCTACGCGCAGACATCGAGTTTCAGATCAACCTGAAGAACGAGCTGAACCTGGCGGAAGTCCTGCGCCGCCTCGACGTTCTTGAGAGCGAGCGCCTGCCCAGACTCTTTGAAGAACAGAACGCACAACTCAAGGACGGAAAAAGGAAAAATTAAAAATGCAAAATGTAGGACAAAGCTTACAGCTTTGATTCTTTTATTGATTCATGCTGAAAGCGTGTCCTCAATTTTGCGTTTTACATTTTGAATTTTGCATTTATAAAGGTTTCATGATTCGAGCCATTTTTTTTGACTTCAACGGGGTCGTGATTGACGACGAGTCGCTGCAACTCAGTGCCTATCAAGAGGTGCTCGGCGCAGAAGGACTCACGCTGACGGACGAGGATTACTTCGGCTGTCTGGGCATGGACGACAAAACGTTTGTGCGTGCGGCCTTTGAGCGCGCAGGCAGGACAGTCTCCGACGAAGCTATGAATGTCATCATCGAGCGCAAGACGGAGCTTCACCGCGAGCTGATTAAAGACGACCTGCCGCTCTTTCCGGGCGTGGTAACTTTCATCAAGCACACCGCGCGCCATTACTCGCTCGGACTGGTCAGCATGGCGCGGCGCGTGGAGATAAGCCACGTGCTTGAGCGCGCCGCTCTGTTGAATGCATTCTCAGTCATAGTCAGCGCAGAAGATGTTAATGTGTGCAAGCCAGACCCGACGTGTTACAGGCTTGCGCTCGAACGATTGAACGAGAAGCGCCGCGCATTGAATGAGCCGCCGGTTCTCCCACAGGAGTGCCTGGTCATAGAAGATTCGCCGCCCGGAGTTCAATCAGGCCGCGCCGCCGGAATGCACACGCTCGGCGTCACCAACACGGTCACGGAAGAACAGTTACGCGCCGCTCAAGCGGATGTCGTCACACATAACCTCTACGACTGGAACGCCGACGCCGTGCATCATGTCTTCAACAATTCAGAAAGCAGAGTGCAGAATGATGAATGATAAGAAGATTCAAGTTGAACGCTCTTTCTTTAATTCATCATTCTGCACTCTGCCTTCTAACTTGCTCTTATGACTCCTTCAAGTAAGCTTCGTGCCGCGCGTGCGCGGGAGCTTTTCGCGTGGGAAGCGCGAAAGTCGGCTGCGCTGGTGCGGCTTGATAGGGCTGCGCTCTTGATTGGCGCGGAGGACGAGGCATACAGGAATATTGATGTCGAGAAATACATCTCCCGGTTGGATGAGCTGGGAGCGGAAGCGCGCTCCTTTCTGGAAAAGTCGCAGGCGAGCGAGGCGTTGGCGTTCAACTACTTCTTCTTTGAGCATAAGAGATTCACGGGCAATCAACTGGATTATTATGATCCGCGAAACAGCTTTCTCAACGAAGTCATTGACAGGCACATAGGCATTCCCATCACGCTCTCTGTGCTTTACATAGAAGTGGGGCGGCGTGCAGGGCTGGATGTTGAAGGCGTCGGCCTGCCCGGACATTTCATAGTCCGCGTGCGCGAGCTTGGGTACACGGAAGCCGTGCTCGTCGATCCGTTCCACGGCCTTATGCTGACGCGCGAGGATTGTCAGGATCGCTTAGACACGGTTTACGACGGGATGGTGAGCTTGTCGGACGAGCACTTGCGCGCGGCCTCTACGAACGAAATCCTGGTGCGCATGTTGAGGAATCTGAAAGCCGTCTACACGCGCTCGAATCTATACAGTCAGGCGCTCTCGTGTGTTGACCGCATTCTGCTTTTGACTCCCGGTGACGCGAGCGAGCATCGTGATAGGGGCGCGCTCCTTGCGCGTCTGGAACGTTTCGAGGAAGCTGTGCGCGAGACAGAGTTTTATTTACAGACAGCCATCGACGCGCCCGATGCAACCGAGGTGCGCGAGTATCTCAATAACATACGCCGACAGCAGGCTATGAGAAACTGAAAGACAGTGAAAAGTAAGCAGTAAGCTGTGAGCAGTAAAAAAAGCCATCTGCTCACAGCTTACTGCTTACAGCTTACTTTTCTGCTATGCCTTTTCTAGACATCCTTTATCTTTCTTTACGAAATCTGCGTGAGGCGAAGCTGCGCGCGACCTTGACGACGATGGGTGTCATCGTCGGGGTGGCGGTCATCGTGACGATGGTCTCTTTCGGGCTTGGCTTGCAGCGCAATACTACGGATCGCTTCAAAGCCTTAGACCTCTTCAACGAGTTGACGGTTTCCGGTCAGAGCCTGGCGAGCATAGCCATGTCTAACCCGAACGCGAATCAGGCGAGCGAGGACGGGCGGCGGCGCTCCGGAGGGCCTCAGAATCCGAACACGAAGCCCGCGACGCGGATTCTGGATGAAGCAGCCATCGCAGAGATAGAGAAGATTCCCGGAGTCGCTTACGTAGAGCCGTTCATACGGTTCAGTCCTTTCATGCGCTCGAACGGGCGCGTGCTGAATTACTGGGTCGGAGCCGCAAAGGTGCCCAACGAAAGCTCGCGCTTCAAAGAGTTTGCAGCAGGCTCCATGATTAGCTCGAACGATGCAGCAGAGGTCATAGTCACAGAAGATTGGGCGCGCGACTTCGGCTATGAAAAGCCTGAAGATGCCGTGGGAAAGACTGTGGAATTTCTAGCGCCGCCGGAAAAGAAGAAAACGGATGACGGCAAGGACGAAGACGGAGGTGCTAGCTTCTTCGGCATTCCTCTTGATGAAGAGGAGTCTGCCGAGGTAAAGAGCGATGCGCTCGTCGCACGTTCCTTTCGCATCGTCGGCGTGCTGAAGAAGGGAACAACCAGAGCGCAATCAGGCGGCGGCGGCGGTGGCGGCATCGGCGGCTTCCTGTCCAGCGCAGACGTGTATGTTCCATTGAAAGCGGCGCGCGAGTGGACTCTGGAGCATCGCAACCCTATGGCGGAGGTTGCGCTTGAGCTGGCGCGGGCTAAGGGGGCGATTGAAAAAGAGCAGGTCGAAGGCTTCACTTCCGCAACCGTACGTGTCACAGACCCAGTGGCTTTGACGAACGTGCGAAACCGGCTCACGGAGCTTGGCTTTCAAAGCTTCTCGATTGTCGATCAGTTGGAGCAGCTACGAACGGTCTTTCTCATACTCAATGCGACGCTCGGACTTCTCGGCGGCATCTCTCTACTGGTCGCTTCATTCGGCATCGCCAACACCATGATTATGTCTATCCTTGAGCGCACACGCGAGATAGGCATCATGAAGGCCATCGGCGCGGAGGATAGCGAGATTCGTCTGATCTTCTTCGCAGAAGCGGCTGTCATAGGTTTTGTAGGAGGCGTCATAGGCGTCCTTGCCGCGTGGGGCATAGATGCCCTTGCGAATCGTCTCGCTTATCGCTTTATCTTGAAACCGCAGAACGCTTCGTTCGTGGACTTCTTCTACATCCCTCCCTATCTGTGGGCGGGCGCGATTGCCTTCGCCGTGCTCGTCTCAATCATAGCCGCGCTCTATCCGGCCTCGCGCGCCGCGCGCATCGATCCGGTCAGAGCTTTGAGACACGATTGAGATGGAAAGCTTGAAAGCAGAAGCAGAGAGGGATTAGAAGCTTCGTTCCTGAAAATATGAGGTCGATGTAAGAAGCTCTAGTTCAAAGTCCCGTAGGGACGATTGAAAATAGCCCAGCGATATATCACTGGGCTATTTTCAATCGTCCCTATGGGACAGAAGATGAAGTTGATTTGTGTGCGAACCTATCATTTGTTTCTCTCGTATGTTGTTGCAGGGCTGCGAGGCCGTTCCTGAATCGCATCAAGCCTCAACCTGTTATTATAGAGACGCTGGTAATGAAGGAGACCCATCATGTACTGCTCTTCGTGCGGCATAGAGGTGACGCAGGAGTTGAACTACTGCAATCGTTGCGGGACTAACCTGAATCCGACGCCGAATCTAGTCCCTCAAATGCCCGCGCCGCCTGTTAAATTGACAGGCCCGACCGTAGCGCTGGGCGCAACCGTGGTGATGAGCCTTGTCGTAATCTTTACCGGAGCAGAGAATCTGGCTTCGAGGGGAATAGACGCCGTCGCCCTTTCGTGGATGATTATCATCAGCCTCGCGATGATCTTCGGAGTTGTTGGTCTCTTTATACGCTTGTGGTTGCGCCTGCTTACAAATTCATCAAGCAACATTGAGGCGCAACGCCCCTATCAGTTGAAGAAGCCGCAACCGAACGCGCAGATACCCGCCCCACAGACAGGCCCCATGAATGCCCCCATATCGAGCGTCACCGATCACACCACGCGCACCTTCGAACCTGTCTACAGGGAAAGAGGAAAATAACTTTGGGTAAGTCCCAAGTTCCAAGTCCCATGTCCCAAGTCAAAAAAAGCTCAGGCTCTTAACTTGGGACATGGGACTTGGAATTTGGGTCTTTACGCGTTGACGGGTTTGCCACAGCGATTGCAGAAGCGTGCTGTGGGGTCTTTCTGTGCTGCGCCGCAGGAGGAGCAGGTGAGGCCGACACTCATGTTCGCTCCACACGTAGAGCAGTAGCCGGAACCCGCGCTGTTGGCCGCGCCGCAGGTGCCGCAGCGTCCGGGCATAGGCGGCACGTATCCTCCGGCTTTACGCGCTATGTGCTCTTCGATTACCTTCCATGCATCTTCCGTAATCTTGTATTGCCAGTAAGCGCCGAGCGCAGGCAATGCCAGGAGGATTCCCATAGAGAGAACGACGGCGACGGCTGCGATCGCCGCCTTGTCGAACCACTTCTGCATGCCTATCTCTACGCGGGTGCCGCCCTGTTCGGGCGTGACCTTGATGGTGAGCGCGGAAGACAGCCCTGTCAGCTCGCGCAACGTGCTAGACTTACGAGCTTGCAGCACGGCGGTCTGCGCGACCTGCATGGTTTGAACTTCATAATCGGAATCGAAGATGCCGCGCAGCTCCGAGATAAGCTGCTGTGCATCCACTTCGACGCCGGGATAATATCGGTTGTCCATCTTGATAAGAATTCCTTTCAATTATGCCCTGGCGCGCTCTTGGCCTGAAGACGCGCAAGGCTTAGTCTCTATTGATACGCAATAAGCGTGGGCGCGGTTCGACTAGCCACCGCTTCCGGCTCGAAAGAGGAGAAGATCAAAAGTGAAAAGAAACTGGCGCAAAGCTCTGGTGCTCCTGCTCCTGACTTTTTTCATCCCTGTGCAAGAGGTCGTACGCTCGCAAACGGACGACATAAGGGTCGCTCCTATAGACGGCTTCGCGCGACAGGAATCAATGGCGGAAGCTCGCCTTGAAGAACAATTTCGCGCCGTGCCTCAGCCCGCACAGGCGCGCGAGCATCTGCGCCGCCTGACGGCAGTGCCGCATGTCGCGGGCACGCCCGAAGATTACCAGACGGCTCTTTACGTGCGCGACCAGATGCGCTCCTACGGTCTCACGTCCGAGCTAAAAGAATATCAGGTTTTGCTTCAGTACCCGACGCAGCCGACGATTGTGGAGATGATTACGCCGCGCCGTCTCAGGTTGCAAACCGTGGAGACTATCGTCCCTGAAGACCCTACCTCGTCATCGCGCCGCATCATCCCGCTCTTTAACGGCTACAGCGGCGTAGGAGATGTTACAGCGCCGCTCGTTTATGTCAACTATGGATTGCCTGGCGACTATGAGGCTCTGAAAAAGCTGGGCGTGGACGTGAAGGGTAAGATTGTGATAGCGCGCTACGGCTCGTCGTTTCGCGGCGTGAAGGCGAAGGTGGCGGAACAGAACGGCGCAATCGGTCTCATTATCTACTCCGACCCGGCGGACGATGGCTACATGCAGGGCGACACCTTTCCGAAAGGCGCATGGCGGCCACCGTCATCAGCGCAGCGCGGCTCGGTTCAATACCTATTCGAGTATCCGGGCGACCCACTGACGCCGGGCGTGCCTTCGATTCCGGGCAAGCCGCGCATTAAGAGAGAAGATGCTACAGACCTTCCGCGCATCCCCGTTCAGCCTATGTCTTACGGCGAGGCTGGAAAGCTGCTTGAAGCCTTGCGCGGCCCCTTGCGTCCGAAAGGCTTTCAGGGCGGGCTGCCTTTCGCCTATCACACGGGCGGAACCGCAGACATGCGCGTGCGTTTGAAGACAGACCTTGAATACGTAGAGCGCACAATCTGGAATGTCGTCACGCGCATTGATGGAAGTGTTGAGCCTGATCGCTGGGTCATCATGGGCAATCATCGTGACGCCTGGGTGTTCGGCGCGGTTGACCCTAACAGCGGGACAGCCGCCATGCTCGAAGCAGGGCGGGGCTTCGGGCAGCTTTTGAAATCGGGCTGGAAGCCGCGCCGCACAATCCTGCTGTGTAGCTGGGACGCGGAAGAATACGGGCTTATAGGCTCGACCGAGTGGGTGGAAGAGAATGCAGAGGAGCTTAGAGAGAAGGCAGTCGCCTATCTAAACATGGACTCGGCTGTGTCAGGCGCAAACTTCGGAGCATCGAGCGTGCCGTCTTTGTGGAAGCTGATACGTTCGGCCACGCGCGCCATACATGACCCTAAGACCGGGAAGTCTATCTATCAAGCATGGCAGGATCGCACGCGCGAAGCTTTGCCCGAAGCTGAATTGACAGACCCTATGACAGGCTCGGATCGCGCAGTCGCGGAAGCACGCATCGGCGCGCTCGGCTCAGGCTCCGATTACACGCCGTTCCTGCAACATCTGGGCATCCCTGCGCTCGACATGGGTTTTGGCGGCGACTATGGCGTCTATCACTCTGCCTATGATTCTTTCTACTGGATGACAAAGTTCGGAGACCCTACGTTCGCTTATCACGTCGCGTCGGCGCAAGTTTGGGGCACCATTGCCCTCAGATTGGCGAACGCGAGCGCGCTGCCTTTCGACTACACGGACTACGCCGTGCAGGTTAAAGACTTTGTGACTGAAACCACGCGCACCGCACGAGCGCGACGACTCGCAGACTCATTCGACGCGAAAGCTTTGAACGATGCGATCAAGGATTTTATGGAAGAGGCCGCGCGTGTGGACAAGAGAAAACGCGAGACCATCTCGGACATCGAAGCGACGCGCACTGCGGCCAGCGATGCGTACCAGCGAGCGCTTCAACGCTTAAGACGCATCAACGATGCGCTCATCAATACGGAGCGGGCGCTGACGGATGCGCGCGGCCTGCGTGGTCGTCCCTGGTACAAACATCAAATCTACGCGCCCGGTTATTACACAGGCTATGCCGCGCAACCTTTGCCTGACTTAAGGCAGGCCATAGAAGACCGCAACGCCGCGAACGCACGCGAAGCCGCCACACGAATCACCGAAGCGATTGTCCGCGCCACCGAGGCTTTGAAAAAAGCCAGAGACTGAATAAAGACGTAAATCGTAAATCGTGAATCGTGAATAGACGGGACGGGTTTCTTCTATGTAACGTGGATTCGACATAAGTAGCGACAGTGTCACGTCTTCAGCCCCGTAGGGGCGACATGTTTATAGCCCACGGCGTCAGCCGTGGGAATAAAGCAGTATCAAAAAGTTAAAGCCCCGGTAGGGGCGAAAGAAATTCTACGTTGAGAATCTTTCGCCCCTTTCAGGGGCTTCTCACTTTTATTACCGCATCATCCCCACGGCTCACGCCGTGGGCTAAATTCTGTCGCCCCTTTCAGGGGCTAAGAGAATAGTCTGATTATGTCGCGCCTCACGTTACATAGAAGAAACCCGTCCCGTCTATTCACGATTCACGATTTACGATTTACGTCTTTTCCTTCTTCTCGTTCTTGTCTTTCTTTTCTGTGGGCGGTGGCAGGCGGGTGGCGGCCTCTGTTATCTGCTGCATGTTTTCGAGGGCGTCTTCTAGGGCGGAGAGTTCTTCGCCGTCGCGTGCCTGTGCGCGCATGGTGTTAATCTGCGGGGCGAAACTGTTGACCGCCGAGGCCAGCTTTCGCAGGGATTTCGGGACGAGAGGATTTTTCGCGTCGCGTGCGGCCACGTCGTCAATGTTGTTGATGGCTTCGTCTAAAATCTTGGCGAAGTCGCCCAGCAGCTCTGAGCGCGTCCCCTTCGGCAGCGGCCCCCATTTGTCCAAATCCTTCTGAGCCTGCTTTGAAGAAGTGGCCGCGATGGGCGTGCCGTTGATAGCTTGCAGCCTGCGCTCGGCGGCTCGTATGAAAACGTCCGTGCGTTTATCCAGCTCCTGCGCCTCGCGCACCAGATCGGCTTCCTGCTCCGTCAGATGATCGCGCTTAGGGTTGTTTCGAGCGTGCGCGTGTAGAGAAGTGAAGAGTGTACAGATGACGAGCGCGAAGATTGCTATCCGGGCTTTTCTGAACATCAGGGTTTTTCCTTGGCCGGACTCTGTGATGAGCCGGTCGTCTTTCCTTCTTCGGGCGCTTTCCCCGCTTCATCATCGGGAGCGTCGCGTATCACATTGTCGCCGTAGAATCCATTGAGCGCCTCGCCGCGCAGATTCTTTGTGTACTCTGTAATAGTTTTAATGTTAAAGGCATATTCGGAAGGCGTCGTGCGGCGCATGGTCTCAAGCCGCACGGCGTGCGAGCGCAAAGTAATCTCGAAACGTTTGTAGGTGTCGCGCAGCTTCCTCTGTTCCTTCTGATCTTTCAGGAAACGCAGCGCGTCGTCCAGTAGTCCCTGATAGATGCCAAGCTCACGCGCGGCTGATTCATATTGCTGCGACGAAGTCATCTGTTCGGCTCGCGTCAGTCTGGCTTCGGCCAACTCGACGCTTAATCGCATGCGCGCTTTCACATCACGCGCCGCCTCCAACTGCGAGCGCTCACCACGCGGCACAAGCCTTAAAGGCGGAGGCGCAGGCAGCGGCGTCCCCACCGCCATCTGCCCACGTGCTTCCACAGACATCAAACCCACAAGAGCCACGACCGCGAAAAGCCCTACAACAATTTCGAGTTTTTTAGAGATAGAGGAGTTCATTGGCTACCAGTGCATAGTAAATAGCGAATAGAAAGGGAGCGTACCATATATTCAATGTTTACTACTTACTATTCACTATTCACCTTTCTTGTTCTTTGCGCCGTCGCCGCGTTTGATCTGGTTGCGTAGGGAAGGCAGGCGCAGCTTGACCTTGTCAATTTCGAGTTGGTTAGACTTTGGGTCGGCTCTTTCCAGAAACTTTTCGTAAGCAGCGAGCGCTTGCGGGAATTGCCCCAACTGATCGTACGCCGTGGCTATGAAAAAGTAGGCGACGGCCATGTCGGGCTTTGATTTAATTATCCAGTCGTATTCGACCAGCGCCTCTGGAAAGAGTTTCAGTTCGTAAAGCGCCGTCGCCAGATTGGCGTGTGCAGCGTAGTTGTCCGGCGCACTGCGTACGACTCGCCGCAGAAGTCCTACAGCTTCTTCAAAACGCTTTGCGCGTACCAGCGCCGCCGCATAGCCGGTTGCATAGTCTGCATTTGTCGGTTCTATCTCAAGGGCGCGACCACAGTATGAAAGAGCGCGTGTCGCATCATCTGCACGATAAAGCACGCAGAGGCGCGCAAGCAAGGGCGCGTTGCGCGGTTGCTGCTCCAGAAGCTTCTCCAACTCGGCTCGGTCTTCCGTCTCCGGCACAACCGTTATGGTAAACCTCTGCCGCATCTCCACCACTTCCGGCAGGCGCTTCTTTTCATCATCGAGCGCGTCGAGCAATTTTACTGCTTCATCAACGCGGCCAGCGCTCGCCAGCACATGAGCAAGAAAGAGCGTGCCGTTCAAGGATTGAGGCTCTAATTGTCTTGCCGCCTGCGCATCCTTAATGGCGCTCTGAAAATCACCTGCGGCCATCTCAAGCTCTGCGCGTGCCATCAGCGCCGAGCTGTTTTTCGAATCAAGCGAGAGCGCGTTGTTGACGCTCGCCATTGCCTCGGCTCTTTTCCCCAGCTCTCTTTCGACCGACGCACGCGCTATCCATAATGAAGGCGTGACGGCTTCGCCTTGAGTAGCCTGTTCAAGTCTCTTCAACAGATTTTCAAGCACGGGCTGCTGCGCCTTTGCGCGCAAGCGCAACTCTGTCAGAGCAACAAGAGCGATGGCATTCGTGCGTTCGAGCGTGAGCGCTCTTTCCAGATACTTCTCTGCTTCATCGGAACGACCCATGCGCTGAAGCAGCGCGCCGAGCGCCGCCTGCGGAAGCGCCCAATCAGCGCGCAGCTCCATCGTTCTCTGAAAAGATTTTTCGGCTTCCGTGTAGCGGCGCAGGGAGACGAGCGCATTGGCGCGCTGAAAGAAGGCTTCGGGAAATTCCGGGCGTACCTTAATCGCAGCGTCATAAAGCGAGAGCGCCTGCTCGTAATCGCCGCGTGCGTGTGCATCCTGCCCGCGTTTGAAAAGTTGTATGGGATCGGCTGCGTCGTCGCCGAAGTCATCCGTTTGCGCGCGAGCCATACCGGCGCAGCAAAGCGAGACTAGAAGCGCGAGCGCGCATGTGATAATGGCGTGAGAACGAGAACGAAAAAACATCCTCAGATAAATCCAGCTTGAAATGTTCACGAGAAGACTACTCTCGGGGAGGACTCAATCTTAACACGCACGCATTGACTATGAAAAGCAGGTCAAGGCTCGTGAATCGTGAATCGTAAATCGTGAATAAAAGAAGACGGTTTTATCTATTCACGATTTACGATTCACGATTCACGGCTCCTTGCCTTTCTACTTGCTCTTGGGTTCGTGCATGCGATAACATTCGCGTCGCATTAATTCACAAAACATTTTGGCTGCAATGCAGTAGATTAAAGATGATGTGCGCGCGAGTCGGGACTCCGGGCGCGGCACATTTGCGGAACGGGAATCATTGTGAAGAGCGGACTGGTAGAAGAGTTAAATCTAGGCGAGACGGAAGAAGGCGTGTGGCAGGTTTCGCCTGAAGCTATCTTGAAGGAAGAGCGACTTCGCGCGCTGCTGCGTGAGATGGCGTCGGTCGTCGTGGCCTTTTCCGGCGGAGTTGATAGCAGCTACCTTGCCCTCATTGCGACCGAAGAGTTGAATGCGCGAGCGCTTTGCGTGACGGGAACATCGGCGAGCCTCTCCGAGCATCAGCACGAGCAGGTGAGGGAAATCGCCGAACGCTTCAATCTTCATCAAGAGGCTATCGGTACGGAAGAGCTGGATGATCCTCAGTATCTAGCCAATGCGCCCTCGCGCTGCTATTTCTGCAAGACCGAGCTGTATGACAAACTGTGTACACTGGCGCGCGAGCGCTCATACGCTTTTGTAGTTGATGGCTCAACGACGGACGATCTGGGCGACTATCGTCCGGGACGCACAGCCGCGCGCGAGCATGAAGTGCGCAGCCCGCTCGTAGAAGTCGGAATGAGCAAGCGCGAGCTGCGCGAGCTGAGTCGCCGCGCGGGGCTGCCCACGTGGGACAAGCCCGCCAGCCCATGCCTCTCCTCGCGTATCGCATACGGGACGCCTGTGACCATCGAACGGCTTTCGACCGTAGAGCGCGGCGAAGAGATAATGCGCCGCCTGGGTTTCCGTGAGTTTCGCGTGCGCCATCATGACGAACTCGTGCGGCTTGAGATTTCGCCCGGCGAGCTTGACCTGGCGCTTCGACGCGAAGTAGTTGATACCCTCGCTCAAAAATTTCGCGCCCTCGGTTTCAAATACGTAACGCTTGACCTGCACGGCTTTCGCTCCGGCGCGATGAACGAAAGCTTAAAACAAGCCGTCAGCGATCAGCCATCAGCTATCAGCAAATAATTTTGTGCTGACTGCTGGAAGCTGATTGCTGGCCGCTCTCTTATGGAGATGATTATGGCAAGTGCAATGGTGGATGATATACGGGAGATCAAGGAAGATAATCCATTTGAATCCATGATGGAGCGCTTTGATCGTGCGGCGCAGAAGCTCAATCTTGACCCAGACCTGTACGCGGTGATGCGTGTCCCGAATAGAGAGTTGAAGGTGTACATCCCGGTCAGGATGGATTCGGGGCGTATGGCAGTTTTTGAAGGCTTCCGCGTGCAGCACAATTTTGCGCGCGGGCCAGCGAAGGGCGGTATACGCTATTCGCCGGATGTGTCTATTGACGAGGTGCGTGCGCTCGCCGCCTGGATGACCTGGAAATGCGCTGTGGTCAACGTGCCCTTCGGTGGAGCCAAGGGCGGTGTCATCTGCGACCCGTCGCAGATGTCCGTGGGAGAGCTTGAAAGATTGACGCGCCGCTATGCAGCGGAGCTTCTGGATTTCATAGGGCCGGAGAAGGACGTGCCCGCGCCCGACATGAACACCAACGAGCAGACCATGGCGTGGATTATGGACACCTATTCCATGCACGCGCGTCATACGGTCACTGCGGTCGTCACGGGCAAGCCGATTGACCTGGGTGGCTCTGCCGGTCGGCGCGAAGCAACGGGGCGGGGAATCCTTTTCGTAGTCAACGAAGCCATCAAGCGTTTTAAGATGACACCGCCGACAACCCGCGTGGTCGTGCAAGGCTCAGGCAACGTCGGAGGCATCGGCGCACGCCTGCTGCACGAAGCCGGTTACAAGGTCGTCGCTATCTCGGACATACACGGCGGCATTTACAATCCGAACGGCATAGACATACACGAAGCCTTGCTGCATCTTCAGACCACCCGCTCGTTTGAAGACTTTCCGGGCGTGGAGCGCGTCTCGAATAAGGAAATCCTTGAGCTTGAGTGCGACGTGCTGGTGCCTGCGGCCACCGAGAACCAAATTACCTCGCAGAATGCCGACCGGATTAAATGCAAGGTGCTGGCCGAGGGCGCAAACGGCCCGACGACCGCCAATGCCGATCAAATCCTTCATAATAAAGGAATCTTCGTCATCCCTGACATCCTTGCGAATGCGGGCGGCGTGACGGTCTCCTATTTTGAATGGGTGCAGGATCGCATGGGCTACTTCTGGCGTGAGGACGTAGTCAACGAGCGGCTTCAGGACAAGATGGTCGCCAGTTTCAACGACCTCTGCCGGTACGCGGACGCCCACCATGTGGACACACGCACGGCAGCTTATATGCTCGCCATTGACCGCGTGGCCTATGATACTCGTATGCGCGGCATTTATGCGTGACGGAAAAGACAGATTTGTTTTTCACGCTAAGTCGTGAAAAAGTCTTGATTTCCGAGTCAATGTAGAGTATGGTCTGCCGGAAAAAGGTATGCGGGGGGTATGGTCTCTGCTATTTGAAAGACGCCCCGTCCAAAACCGCAGCCTTTTACATTGACAGTGATGCTGCTCTATTAGTATAAGCAGAGTGGCTTAAGTAAGTTAAAAGCAAGAAACCAGCAAACAGTCGGGAGGCGCTTTACGGCTCTGTAAGTATTAAGCGCCAGCGAGCGTGCAGTTTTAGGCTCGGCTCCTCTCGCTGCTCCGCTCCACGCTACAAGTCATAACGGGTCGAAGGGCGGTAGCAGTTCTATATAAACGTTGAACGCTTGTAGTTGGAGCGTCCGCGCCCCGCAAGAGTTTTGTCGGGAAGCGCGCGATGTCTGTGAGGAACAGTCAGATGCAAAAAGACATCCGCCCAACCCGTGGCCTTGCCCGCACGGCCGCACTATCCGCAAATTTTCTATACTCATTTCGCAGGAGGAATGCGATGAGACTCGCGAGAAGAGCGCTACTTTGTGCGCTCATGTTGTTGGTGCTATGTGCCGTAGCATCAGCACAAACTTTAAGGAATGAGAATGATCCGCGCAACCTTTCTCCTTCCGTTGGCACAGGCGGCCCAGAAGGCGGCCCCACTGGACTCTTTACTATCTATGATGGACAAACTCTGCGCCGCGGGGAGTTTACCTTCAGTGTTGCATACTCAAACTTTGACCGTGATCCGGGCGACCTCGACATAGTCGAAACTCCGCTGAGCTTTAACATCGGGTTAAACGATTATATAGAGTTGTTCGTCAAGATCACGGGCTATAAAGGGATCAAGTCGAACAGCCCTCTGAACCTGTCGGGCTTCTATCTGCCGAACTCTCGTGTCTTCTTTGGGCCCGGGTTGCTCGGCAGTCCGCCTGCGATCATCCTGGCTCCGAGCGGGCCGAACGTCGGCACGATTCGCGGGACGGCGGTCTTCCGTCCGGCCTTCTGTCCTGCCTGCACGGCGGCGACCGGAGGCGCGGCGTTCGCCTACTTTACTGGCGGACAGCCCTTCGTGCAGTACCCGTTCACCGGAGGCGCAGGCCCGACCTTTGGCCTGACTAGCGGTGCTCCGGGTGGAATAGCAGGCTTCCCAGGCTTTAGTGCTACGTTAGGGCCGCCGGTTGCGACGGCTAACAACGGCACGTTCGGTTCGGCTGCGGCCTTCCCGGGCGTTGGCGCACCTGTTGGCGGCATCCTGCCGGGCATCGTGCTGGCGACCACAACGCTGCCGGCCACAACGCTGACACAGCCGATAGTCGTGCCGACTACGTACACGACACGGCCTTCTTACTATCCGGGCGCGCCCTTCTTGAACCGTCTCTACGGCGAGTCTACATTTACGGACATCGTCTTTGGCGGCAAGATTCGCTTCACGGAGCCGGATAACCCGCTTGGCGTCGCTTTGGTTCCTTTCTACCGTTGGTGGTTGGATAAGGGCGATGACTTGAGCGGCTTTAACCAGATGCAGCGCGGCGCAGGGCCGGGCGGCGACATCGGAGACTTCGGTTTAGTCGGCGTCATTGATGCCCGCTTGAGCCGTTCGGTCAACGTGTCTGTCAATCTTGGTTACATCCTGAACAGCAATCCGAAGGATGGCGCTGGCTTTGTGCTGCTGGATCGCCCCGACGAAGTAATCGCCGGTCTCGGCTTTGACTTCCCGGTCAACAACTGGTTCCAGCCCATCTTCGAGCTGCGCTCGACGCAGTACGTTGGCGGCAGAACGCCGAACGCTTTTGAGAACAGTCCGGTTGAGTTCACCGCCGGTACGAAGATTTATCCGAAGCGCTGGTGGGGAATAGGGCTGTGGTATCGCCGTGCGATCAACTTCCAGCGCAGGAACCTGTTCCAGGGCCGAAACTTCACGGAAACGATTCGACAGATCACTGCCGTTGATCCGTTCCCGCCGGGCGGGACGATATTTAACGTTCCGGCTACGACGGCCTTGGCAACTACGAACGAGTTTCCGAATAACTTCAGGTTCTCAGACGATGCCAACGGCTTCGGCTTCCAGGTCTTCTTCGGACGCCGCAATGCTCGTGCGCCTGAGTATCTGCCGAATCAGGCACCGACCGTAACTCTGTCGGCGTCTTCGACCAGCATTATTCTGCCCTGCCAACCGGGCTATCTACCACAATGCACACCCGGGCCTAGCTCTTCGCAGACCGTTCAGTTGACGGCCAATGCGACAGACCCGGACGGCGATACGCTGCTCTATTCGTACAACGTATCGGGCGGTCGCATCACGGGCGAAGGGCCGAACGTCTCTTGGGATTTGACGGGCGTTCAGCCGGGAACATACACGGCCAACGTAGAAGTTGATGACGGCTGCGGCTGCATCTCCTTCTCTTCGGTCTCGGTGACTATCGCTAACTGCGATCGTTGCGTGCCTCCGTGCCCGACCGTTAACGTCACTTGCCCGGATACTGTTGAAGATGGTCAACCGGCCACCTTCACGGCGAACGTCACGGGCGGCGACCCGAACGTCTCGGCGACCTACAACTGGTCAGTCTCGGCTGGTACTATCACGAGCGGCCAGGGAACACCGAGCATCACGGTTGACACGACCGGTCAGGGCGGTAAAGCCGTCACGGCAACTGTCAACGTCGGTGGTTATCCGCCGGAGTGCAACACGCAAGCTTCTTGCACTACGACTGTAACCATTCGTGCGGTTGCTCGCCTGTTCGACCAGTACGGCAACATCGCGTTCAACGACGAGAAGGCTCGTCTGGACAACTTCGCGATTCAGTTGCAGAACGAGCCGGGTGCGCAGGGCTACATCGTGGCTTACGGCGGACGCAAGGGCCGCGCCGGTGAAGCTCAGGCTCGCGCGGATCGTGCTAAGGACTACATGGTCAACACGCGTGGTGTCGATCCCGGTCGCCTTGTGACCGTGGACGGCGGCTATCGTGAAGACCTGACGGTGGAACTCTGGATCGTGCCGACAGGCGCGGTGCCACCGACCGCCAGTCCGACACTGCAACAGAGCGATGTGACAATCATCACGGGCGGCACAGGCCGTCGTCGCCGTCGTCGCTAAACCAATCACGCTCGCGTCTTATTTGAGGCGCGCTGCTTAACCGGAAGCGGGCGATGCTTCTCCTACGAGAGGCATCGCCCGCTTCATTTTTTGCCTTATAGTGTTGGCTAAGGGCGCGGATTTATGGTACAACCGCCTTCGATGTGCATTGCATCCTACCTCGGCAGCAGCGCGTGCCTGACAAGCTCTCTCCTTTCGGCGACTGAAGCGCTCTATCTGCTATACTTATCCATCTGGTAATCATGGCGACTCCGCGTCCACGCGCGCACGCCCCGACTAACTTCGAGGACACGAGATGAGACCGATGCTGATTCAATTCATCAAACGAACCACACTTTTAATTGCTGTCTTTTCTTTACTGGCTCCTGCCGTCTCGCGCACTGCTACTAATACTGCGAGCGCAAAGGCGCAGCTTTCTGACGGCGCTTCAAATGAAGCGGCTCAGTATGCTATGGACTGGCGCGGCACAGGCCCGTCGGGCGGAGACGTGCGTGCGCTCGTCTTTGATCCGCAGGATGCGCAGCGTCTTTATTTCGGCACGCTCGACGGCCAGATTTATACTTCGACCAACGGCGGCGGCTCCTGGCATCTGCTCTACAATTTCAATCGCCCGAAGCTCTTCCTTGACAACATCATCGTTGACCCGCGCGACTCCCGCGTCATCTACGTCGCCGCGCATCGTCACAAAGACCCCGGCGGATTTTTCAAGACAACGGACGGCGGCGTAACCTGGCGCGAATCGCAGGAGTTGAAGGCCGAGGCCATACACTCTCTTGAGCAGTCGCCCTCGAACCCGAACATGCTCATCGTCGGAACTGAAAACAGGGTCTATAAATCTAATGATTCGGGCGAGACGTGGGCGCCGGTTTCTCCTTTCGGAACGACCGGGATTGCGTCGCTCGCCATTGACCCGCGCGATCCGAACACGATTTATGCGGGCACCTGGTACTTGCCGTATAAGTCGTCGGATGGCGGGCAAAGCTGGAAGTCCGTCAAGTCCGGCATGATTGATGACTCGGATGTCTTCGCCCTGGATATTGACCCGCGCAATCCGAATCACATCATCGCATCCGCTTGCAGCGGCATCTATGATTCGAAGAACTCAGGCGAAAGCTGGCGTAAGATTCAGGGCATCCCTTCGCAATCCAGGCGCACGCGCGCCATTCTTCAGCATCCTTCGATTGCCGGTCTGGTCTTTGCCGGAACGACCGAAGGCTTCTGGCGCTCATCGAACGGCGGAGCAGACGGCTCCTGGTCGCTGACGACGCGTCGTGACCTTGAAATCAACTCCATCGCCGTTCACCCTAGCAACCCGCAGACAATCTTCATCGCAACAAACAACTACGGCGTGATGGTTTCGCGCGATGCCGGAAAGAGTTTTACCCAGACCAACGAAGGCTACAGCAGCCGCTTCACCAACTTCATATTGCCTGACCGCGAGCGGCCAGAGCGCATCTATGCCTCGACCATCAACACGGCCACGGGCGGCGGCTTTATCTTTATCAGCAATAACGGCGGAGCTTCCTGGGAGCCTGCCATACGCAACATCACCGTCACGCGCCTGACCGTCTATTCCATCTTGCAGGACATGCGCGACGCCAACATCATCTATCTGGGCACGAACTACGGAATCTATCGCTCTACGGATCGCGGCGGCTCATGGTCTCCGATTGGCGCTCCGAAGATAGGCCCGCAGAAGAAGCCCGGGACGGGTCGGCGCAGAGCCGGTAGTCGCGGAAGCGCACAAACGCGCGCAAACGCCGCTTCATCTGCTGCCACGCGCTCCGATGATATGACGAAGCGCGCGCAGCAAGCTCTCATCGCCGCCGGTTATGATCCGGGCGCGCCGGACGGCGCGGCGGGTACGCAAACCGTCACTGCCATCAGAAAGTTTCAGGCCGATAAAAATATTCCTGTCTCCGGCAAGCTGGACGATGCGACGCTTTCCGCACTGGGCTTAGCTGGCGGCATACAGACGACCACGCCCGCCGGAAAGATGCCCACGCCCGTCCTAGCCTTAACCGATGCGGTGAACGCTCTCTCTCATACTTATGACGAGCAGAACGGGCGTCCGGGTATTCTGGCCGCGACCAATGCCGGACTCTATCGCACATACGATCCTGCGCAGGGCTGGGAGAAAATCTCTTACGGGCCGGGGATGGATCCGCGCACGACCACTATCTCCGTCAGCGCTCAGAATCCGAAGACCATCTATGTAGGCACTGCGAATTCCGGCGCGCTCGTCTCGCGCGATGGCGGAGAGACCTGGCAGCAGGTACGTGGTGTTCCCACGCAGGCTCCTATCAGTACTATCGAGCAAGACCCGAAGCGCTCGGCCTACGTTTATGTAGGAACAAAGCAAAGTCTTTATGTTTCGCACGACGGCGGCGAGCGCTGGATGCGTCGCGGAGGAAATCTCCCGTACGGCGATTATGCAAGCATCCTCATTAACCCGCTCAACCCGGATGAGATAATCGTGGGTAATGCATGGGAGAATGGCGGCGGCGTGTTTCGCTCCATTGATGCGGGCATCTCATGGAACAGAATTGACCCTAGTAAGCCGGGGCTTCCGAGCCAGCGCATCTGGGCATTGGCTTTCGACCCAAAAGACCAGAACAAGATTTACGTCGGCTCGCATTCCGCCGGAATCTATGTGGCAGAGCGCAGCAGCGGCTCGGCAGCAACATCCGTGAAGTAAGGAAAGAGAAGAGGTCAGAGGTTAAAGGCCGGAGGTTAGTAAAAAGAGATTCAACTACTAACCTCCAGCCTCTAACCTCTGACCTCTTCTTCTGTCTTATCGCCTTGACACTTACGGTTTCCGGCGTGTACAGTGCGAACTTACCCGGTCAAGAGGCCGGCGATAGTCGGACCAAGCGGGCGACTACGGGCAAACTGGAAATCGAACTGAACTTGCAACCTTTTCCTAACACTTACACGCTCGCACTCCCGCCTAAGACCAAAGTCATCCGGCTCATCGCTCTCAAGCAAATAAAGCTAGACGGCCTCTCACTTTTGATTGCTGCCGCTGAAGGTGTGAGAAGTTAGAGCTTCCAAAATCCTTTAGTTGAGCAGCACATTCGTGTGCCGGGCGAGCGCGGCGTGCCCCAAGCTTAAAAAGCGCGCTCGAATTTCCAGGAGGAGTCCGACAGGAGTTCGCATGTCCATCGAAGATACCAAGCCGCAAGACGGCGAGGCCAACAACCAACAATCTCAAACCGGCGAGACCGGCTCTACTTCTACGCCACAACCGACCGGGCAATCACAAGCCGCCGCCCAACCGGCTCAACAATCGCCCGTCCCGTCTTCAGCACCGCAAAGCGCATCTACAGCGAGCGCGACGAGCGATGATGACGAAGACGAGGGACGCGCGGGCGACATGGATTTCGGCGATATACTTCGGCAATTCGAGCAGGAGCAGAAGGCTTTCCAGGAAGGCGAAGTCGTGCGCGGCACGGTCGTAGGCATCACCGAGCGCGGCGTCGTCATAGATTTCGGCTACAAGTCCGAAGGCATCGTCCCGCAGAATGAGTTCATGGAAGGCACCGAGCTGACGGTCAAGCCGGGCGACGAAGTCGAAGTGCTCGTCAAGAGCATGGAGACGAGCGAGGGCTTTCCGGTGCTATCGCGCGCCGACGCCGTGCGCATGAAGGCTTGGGACGAGCTTGAAAAGGCTTACAGCCAGGGCACGCCCATCAAGGGGCGCGTCACGGAGCGCATCAAGGGCGGCCTGCGCGTTGACATTGACGGCATAGCGGCTTTCCTGCCGGGTTCGCAGGTTGACGTGCGCCCCGTGCGCAACCTTGACAGCCTGCGTAATCAGGAGATTGAAGCCAAGGTCATCAAGCTCAACCGCAAGCGCTCGAACGTGGTGCTTTCGCGCAAGGCTATCATCGAAGAGCGCAATGAAGGCGTCAAGCATAAGACCTTAAACCAGATTGAAGAGGACATCATCGTCGAAGGCCAGATTAAGAATCTGACGGACTACGGTGCCTTCGTTGATCTGGGCGGCATTGACGGACTTCTACATGTGACCGATATGTCATGGGGGCGACTCCAGAACCCCGCAGAGCTTTTCAAGGTCGGCGATACGGTTCAGGTCAAGGTCTTGAAGTTCGATAAAGACCGCGAGCGCGTCTCTCTAGGCTACAAGCAATTGCAGCCAGACCCCTGGCAGAGTGTCGAAGAGCGCTATCCGATTGGCAAGCGTATGCACGGCAAGGTCGCCAGCGTTACGGACTACGGCGCGTTCATAGAGCTTGAGGCGGGCGTCGAAGGACTCGTGCATGTCTCCGAGATGAGTTGGTCAAAACGCATTAAGCATCCCAGCAAACTCGTAGGCGCTGGCGACGATGTAGATGTAGAAGTCTTAAGCATTGACCCCAAGGCTAGACGCATCAGTCTAGGCATGAAGCAGGTACAAAGTAACCCCTGGGATACCTTGAAGGATCGCTACGAGGTCGGGTCTAAGGTGCGCGGGCGAGTCCGTAACCTGACGGACTTCGGCGCGTTCATAGAAGTAGAGGACGGCGTTGACGGACTGGTTCACGTCTCCGACATCTCGTGGGCTAAGCGCATCAAGCATCCGGGCGAAGTCCTGAAGAAGGGACAGGAGATCGAAGCTATCATCACGAGCATTGATACGGAGAATCGCAGGCTTTCGCTCTCCATCAAAGACCTTGAGCCGAACGCCTGGGATCGCTTCGTCTCGGAACATAAGCCGGGCGACGTGGTGAAGGGCAAGATTGCGCGCTTCGCTAACTTCGGCGCGTTCGTAGAGCTTGGCGATAACCTGGAAGGCTTGTGCCACATCTCGGAATTGTCGGACGAGAGAGTGGAGCGTCCGGAGCAGGCTGTGGAGCTGGGGCAGGAGATGGAGTTCAAAATCCTGCGCATTGACGCCGAAGCGAAGAAGATAGGTCTTTCGGCACGCGCTGCGGCACACAACGAGCCAATCGTTGATGCTAAGACTTACTCGACCGATGCGGGCGGCGGGATGGCGAGCCTCGGCGAGTTGGCTGGTCTTCTGAGTCCGAGAACAAGCGAGCCGGATAAAGAGAACGAATAACAGCGCGTTTGTCAGACAGGCAGCAGCGGCTTAGGCTAAAGAGCGGTACTGGGCAGAACTTAAAGCGAGAAGCTTGACTTGCCCGTGCCGCTCTTTCACTTTCCACCGTGATGGCATCTAAAATGTTGGCTACGTGGCGCTTGTAAGTCTTGCGGGAGTCACACGCTTTCTGCTACTCTCATAATTAATTTCCGAAAGAGTTTTACCCGCGTCCAGTATTTGAGATTATTTTTTTCGACCCACAGAGGTCTTTCGGGCGTAAAAGCCTTTTGTCCAAACAGTGAGGTACAGGCATGACGAAAGCTGATCTGGTTGAAGACGTTGCCAAGGCCGCCGAACTGACTAAGAAGGATGCCGAGCGGCTCGTCGAAATCGTTTTCGAGAGCATCATCGAGACGCTGAACAAGGGCGAGAAGATAGAGCTGCGCGGGTTTGGCAGTTTCCGCGTGCGCGAGCGCGGAGCGCGCCGTGGGCGTAATCCGAAAACGGGCGACCCCGTTAACATTCCCGCCAAGCGAGTACCCTACTTCAAGCCGGGCAAGGAACTCAAAGAGCTAATTAACGAAGAGACCGCGACGGGCGGGTCTTCCGCTGCTGCTCCGTCAACCGAGTCGCCCGACGCCACAGGCAACACGGACGACAATCGCACGCCTCCCATTCTTTAATCTCAAGGGATTCTGCACAAAGCGCGCGTGAGAGGTGAGCCGAAGCTATGGATGTGTTGTGGAGTCCCTGGCGTTACGATTACATCAAGTCAAGCCCGCCGAATCCTGAAGGTCAACCAGCGCTTTGCGTCTTCTGCGCTATATTGAGCGACGAAGGCAGCGATGAAGAGAAATTTATACTCCATCGCGCCGCGCACAATTTCGTAGTCCTCAATATCTATCCCTACATCAGCGGCCATCTCTTAATCGTCCCCTTCGAGCACATCGGAGAGTTGGACGCTGTGCCGAAAGTGGTGACGGACGAGATGATGGATTTAACAAAACATTGCCAGACCGCTCTGCGCGATACCTACCATCCGCACGGCTTCAATCTGGGCATGAACATGGGACGCGCCGCCGGGGCAGGCGTCGCCCATCACATACACCTGCACATCATGCCGCGCTGGATGGGCGACTCGAACTTCATGTCAACGGTCGGCGAAACCCGCGTCATCCCCGAAGACCTCAAGACCACCTACAACAAACTGCGCGAGCATTTTTAACGCGAGCAAGAAGTTAACGTGAGTTCCATATAAGAAGGAAACATGATAGCCCCCGCTAGGGGGCGATAGAATTTAGCCCACGGCGCAAGCCGTGGGTATTGAGCAGCAATAAAAGTTAAAAGCCCCGGTAGGGGCGAAAGATTCTACAGCTTGAGATTTCTTTCGCCCCTACCGGGGCTGTGAAAGGTTTTCTATGCTTGTATTCCCACGGCTTGCGCCGTGGGCTAAATTCTATCGCCCCCTAGCGGGGGCTTAAACATGTAGATGCTTTAACGCTTGACGGTCTTGCGTTCGATGGCTTCGTCTTCGACTTCGCCGCCGCGATTGATGGGAATCTCTGCGGTTCGGTTGTAGCTGACGCCGCGCTCTTCGGCGTCTATTTCAGCCTGTGGAAGCGTTGGCAGCGGGCCTGTCATCTGCGGCGGGTTAAAGCCCGGATAATCTATGCGCGCGTGGTAGATGGCTACGAGCGAAGCGATGGTTGTTTCGCGAATTGCAGTAATCTCGCGCAGCGTCAGGTCACACTCGTCGAGTTGGCCGTCGCTGATAATGGCGTCCACAATCTTGTTGACGATGGAGCGTATGTTTTCAGGGTCTGGACGCGCAAGCGAGCGGGCAGCGGCCTCGCAGGAATCGGCCAGCATCATAATCGCAGCCTCTTTGAACTGCGGCTTCGGCCCCGGATAACGAAACTCCTGCTCGTCAATCTCTTCACCTTCGGCGGCGTGAGCCTGCGCTTTACGCAGGAAGAAATAGAGCGTTCTTGTGCCGTGATGCTGCGGGATGAAGTCGGCTATGCGCTTGGGCAAGCCCAGTTCTTTCGCAAGCTTCTGCCCGTAGGTGACGTGGCTGACGATGATACGCGCGCTGTTGGTTGGACGAAGGCGGTCGTGCGGGTTATCTCCCTGCTGGTTTTCCACGAACATGTGCGGCGCGGCCAGTTTCCCTATGTCGTGATAGAGCGCGCCGATGCGCGCCAGAAGCGGGTTTGCTCCGACGGCGCGACATGCCTCTTCGGCCAACTGTCCGACGGCGTGCGAGTGCTGGTTTGTGCCGGGAGCGCGCAAAGCGAGTTGGCCCAGCACGGGCAGGTCTGCGTTCGATAGCTCAAGCAGCTTAACGTCCGTCAGGATGCCGAAGCCGGATTCGTAAACCGGAAGCTCGCCCGCAGTAAATACCGCCGTCAGCAACCCTCCCAGAAGTCCGCAGCCGACAGCAAGCAGGATTGTGTTGAGCTTCAAGGGTTGCTGTGCGAAAGCCAGAAGCGCGACGGCCAGAAGCGCGCTTACTCCGCCGACAATCAGTCCTCCGAGCGTGACGCTCTGTCGCTCGCGGTAGCGGCGTATGCCGTAGACTGCTGCCGCAGACGAGATCATCGCATAGAGCGTCATAGGCACGCTCTCAGGCGAGATGAGTCCGGCAAAGAGCGCCGTGATGAGACCCGTAATGATTGCAAGCTGCGTGTCCAGCAGGAGCGCGACCAGTAGCGCGGCGCAGGCAAAGGGAATGGCGAAATTCCAGATCGTCGGGTCATCGAGTGGCGGGCGAATGTTCTTGCTGGCGATGCTGTCTGAGACAAGGAATCCGACGCGCATCAAAAGAGTCTCGACCACCACCGCAGAGCCTACGAGCGAGAAAGCTCTGCGCGGCGAGAGCGAAAGATTCTTAACTGTGCCGCGATGCTCCGTAAACTTCCAGGCAATCCAGTAAAGAGCTGCGACGATAAAGAAGAGTCCTATGATGTGGCTGGCGCGTCGAACGGTTCGACCGTAAGCGCGTATGGCCGCCAGTTGCGAAAGCGTATGCTCGTTGACGGTGTCGCCTTCGCGCAGCACGACCTGATTGCGCTTGAGGGAGATAATCGCGGGCGGAATTTTCTGCGCCGCCGCCTCTCTCATGGTGCCGGTCGTGGTCGCGTCATAAGCCAGATTCGGTTTGACCAGAGGGACGGTGGCGGAAGCCAGAGCGGCTATCTGTTCCTGAGACCAGCCGGGAAGTCTTGAAAGACGAGAATGAAAATCCTGAAGCACAACCGAAAGCGAGCGCATGTTGTCCGGTGGAAGCTTGACGACCGATTGCATGTTCGGGCTTTGCGTGTTGATGAGCGTAACCTCGCCCTTGAGCTGTTCCGCATCGCGCTCGTCGTAAACGTATCCCTCGCCCGTGCTTCGTAAAAGTTGAGTGATGCGCGCAAGGTCTCTGGAGTCAAAGCGCCGCGCGATGATGATTCGAGCAACTTCGGGGCTGCCTTCACCGTTCCACTTAAAATCGGAGACTGCCGAAGGGTTGCGCGGGTCTACCTGCTTCTGTAAATCCTCCCACGCGGCGCGAAATCTCTCGGCGGCTTTTTCTCCCTCTGTCGGATCAAACCTGAAAACGGGAAGGACAGCCCCGCGAGCGGCGGCGCGCTGTCTTTCCGTCTCGGTCATATCCACGCCTTCTATGTCCGCGGGGGCAATGACTGTGCGTACTACAACATCGCCGGGCTTGTACGGCTCTATGTTGACGCGCGAGCGCGTGTTGATTAGCAGGAGCGTGGTCGTGATGACGAGCAGCGCAAAGCCTATGTTGTAGCGCGTGCGCGGCGAGAACCATTTGAATGGATTAACAATGTAACGCGATGCGAGGTCTCGCATCGCGTTCGAGCGCGTCTTGAATCTGGGACGGCGACTGGACATCCGGGTTAATGTTGCGTGGCGTACTCCGCCTGCTCTTCCTCTTCTTCCATCCCGATCTGTTGATAACGAGGATGCTCGACCAGATTACGCGCGAGCAATTCGCCAGCACGCTCAAGAAGCGGGCGCAAAGATTGAGTCTTGAGCGCAGAGACGGCTACGCATTCACGCTCTCCGCTCAAGGTTGCCTGCCGGATAACGGCTTCCAACGCTTCCGGCTCGACTATGTCTGCTTTGTTGAAGACGACCAGGCGCGGAATCTTGTTGTAATGAAGATCGGACAGGATTCTCTCGACCGATTCAAGCTGTTGCAGCCAGCGCGGGTTCGACGCGTCAACCAGCAACAGAAGTAGATTGCTCTCGCTTATCTCTTCGAGCGTGGCGCGGAAGGCATTGATTAAATCGGGCGGAAGGTCGCGTATGAATCCCACCGTGTCATTGATGATGACTTCCTGCTCGTGCGGCAGACGCAGTCGGCGCGAAGTCGGATCAAGGGTAGCGAACATACGCTGCTCAGCATGAACCTTGCTGGACGTGAGCGTGTTGAGCAGCGTGGATTTCCCGGCGTTCGTGTAACCGACAATCGAGATAATCGGGAAATCTCTGCGCGTGCGCTCCTTCCTGCGCTCCTGACGGCGAAGGCCGTGCGCTTTAATCTCTTTCTCCAGACGATTGATGCGGTCGCGCACGCGGCGGCGATCAGTCTCAAGCTTCGTTTCGCCGGGGCCTCGGCCACCGATGCCGCCCGCCAGGCGAGAGAACGCGCTGTCCTGACCCGCAATCAATCTGGGTAGTAAGTATTTCAATTGAGCAAGCTCGACCTGAATCTTACCCTCGCGCGATTGGGCGCGTTGGGCAAAGATGTCCAAGATGAGCTGCGAGCGGTCTATGACTTTGAGGTCTGTCGCTTCAGAAAGGGAGCGCACCTGCGCGGGCTGCAATTCGCGGTCGAAGACAATCAGGTCTGCGCCGAGTTGAAGCGAGCGCACCAGAAGGTCTTCCAGCTTGCCGCGCCCCAGCACTGTGCGCGGATCAATCTCCTGCCTGCGCTGAATAATCTCGTCCAGCACGACGACGCCTGCGCTTGTTGCAAGCTCGCGCAGTTCCGCCATGGACTCTTCGGCCTCGCTGATTGAGCCTGTGGTGACGTTCACTAGAATCGTACGGTCTCTACCGGTCGCGCGCCGCGTGGTGCGGCGATTACGCGCCATCTCTTCTTCGAGCGAGTTGATGAGCGAGAGAAAGTCTACTTCCAACTGCGAAGGTATCTGCGGCTCAAGAAAAGCATAGGGAGCCGCGTGATTGTCCGTCTCAAGCTCTTCGGCTGTGGTCGGCAGCAGATGCGCAGCACGAACGTAGCCGGGCAAGCCTGTGCGCTCGTCTACGTCTACGCTAATCATCAGATCAAGTCGCAGCAGCGCCAGGTCTGTCAGGTCGTCCTGCGTCAAATCCTCCCCGCGCAGGTGCGTGTGTACGAAGCGAAGGCCGCGAAAACGGTCTGCGGCCACGCGCGTGCGCTTCAGGTCTGGAAGCTCTATGCGGCGCGCGTCGCCGACTATGACGTACTCGACATAGCCCTTGCGGTCAATGAGAGCGCCAATCTGTCGGCGCGTCTCGTGCGAGAGTTCCGATAATTGCCGCGCGAACTCAGGTGTCACTATCTGGTGCGGCGAGATGCGGCGCGAGTATAGCTTTTCGATACGCCGCAATTGATTCGGCTTTAACCCTTGAGTGTTGCCGTGTATGTTACCGATGGTTATTAACCTCCGAGAAAAGACAGTCCTCCGCTCCTCGAAAAACTTCAAGGCTGCAAAGCCTTTAGACTCATCTGTTCAACCTTTTGTTTGCCGGTAATTGATGAAAGTTACAGGAAGATTGTAGCGAGCGGGATGTGTCGGACGCCGGTTTGAGCCTTGTTACTTTTGCTCTCTGCGAAAACTCTTCGCCTTGTCGCTTGAGCATTGTACTCAGATTTCCGGTCAAGCGCTCCGGCCCAACAAAACTTCCCTTGGCACCGTGAGTGTCGCTCCCTCTCGAAGAGCACGTTCAGGAGCGGCTTGACTTGGCCTGGATTATAACATAGCAGGCCAAAAGGCAAGCACAAAAAGAACCGCTGTTCTGAACCTTCATCCGTGGCACATCCGAGCCATATCGCCAGTTAGACAGCACTCCTCAGAGCATCGTATGATGAGAAGCTGTTAGCTATCAGAAGTCAACGTTCAGCTTCTTGAAATACCTTGGCCTGTCGAGCAGGCGATTGCTGTACGTCATTTACGCGGAGCGCACGGGCGATATAGTGCGCATCATCTCGGCGAGAAAGGCCGATAAAGCGGAGCGAGAGAGGTATGAGCGAACAAAACACACATAGACCCTTAGTATTCTCCGTTGTTGAAGACGATGGCGAGAACGTGACCATCGAAATCTCTGAAGAGGATTACCAGCGCGACCTGGCTGCGGGGATTGCTGAGGAAGATACTCTCAAGCCCGGTCGCTACAAGATGAAGCGCGGCGGTTTCCTTGCGCGCCATCCGGAGTTGAAGATTAAAGATCGAAAGCGAGCTTAAAACTGCTGAGGCCGCTGGTGGCTTGATAATCATGGAAAGGCAGGCGAGATGAGCGTGGCAGGGCGGATTGTGCGGGTTGACCCGGCGGCGGGAATTCCGGGCGGCGAAATTGTCATCGAGTGCAGCGATTACGATACGAGTAATCTGCGGGGGTGCTACCCTTTATTCGGCGCTTCCATAGGTCAAACAGTCGGCCTGTCGTCGCGGCGGGTGCTGGCAATAATTCCAGATGCGGGCTTGAGCGGTGAGACGGAGCTGCTTCTGAGCAGCGATGGTACTTTGAGCGTGCCTTCTCGCTTCACGGTCGGCACAAAACTGGCCGACGATTTACACCCGGTCGCCAATCCCGCTTTTGACCCGGATGATGGCTCGCTCTTCGTCACGCGCTCCGGTTCGCGCGGCCAGCAGATACCGGTCTCCATCTTTCGCATCGATGCAAATGGCGAGCTTGATGCTTTCTCCGGCGACATCACTAATCCGACCGGCATGGCCTTTGACCCTTCCGGGCAGATGTATGTGTCTAGCCGTCTGGACGGCACGGTCTATCGCATTTCGCACTTCAAAGAACCCGTAGCCTTTGCGCAGAATCTTGGAGTAGCTACTGGGCTGGCCTTTGACGCAGAGGGCAGCCTGTACGTGGGCGACCGCACAGGCACTATCTATAGCGTCAACGGCATCGGCGAAGAAAGAGCCTTCGCACAGCTTGAGCCTTCGGTCTCGGCATACCATCTGGCCTTTAGCCCCGACAATCATCTGTACGTCACAGGCCCTACCGTCTCAAGCTATGACAGCATCATGCGGGTCGATGAAAACGGAGAAGTGAGCGTCTTTTATCGCGGGCTGGGACGACCGCAGGGACTCGCGTTCGACCGCGAAGGCAATTTGTATGTCGCCGCATCCCTGCACGGTCGGCGCGGCGTCGTGCGCATCTCGCCGGATGGAAAAAGCGCAGAGATGGCCGTAGCCGGAATGAATGTCATCGGTCTTGCGTTTAGTGCGATGGGCGATATGGTTGTTGCGACCACCGAAGCTGTTTACAGCTTGCCCCTAGGCATCTACGGAACGCTGCTAAAGTAAGCAGTGAGCGGTAAGCAGTAAGCAGTCGAACGAAAAGCTTTTAACTGCTTATTGCTTACCGCTCACTTTTTTGACACTTCTGCACACGCATGTTAGTGTTAAAGGTTAATTTTGCGGCTGAAAAGTTGACTTGTTTATGTGAGTAATTTATGGGCAGCTTTGATATAGGACAATTTATTCTCTACATGGTGGCGCTCATCTTCTCGCTTTCGCTACACGAAGCGGCGCACGCCTGGATGTCTAACCGTTTTGGTGATGATCTTGCTCGTTCGCAGGGGCGCATTTCGCTAAACCCCATCTCGCACGTTGACCCGATTGGCACGCTGCTCTTTCCGGCGATAGCATTCTTCACGGGCGCTCCGATGCTTGGCTGGGCGCGGCCAACTCCTGTCAATCCTCTGAAGTGGCGTAATCGCCGCGTTGCAAACCTATGGGTTTCGGCTGCCGGGGTAATCGGCAATCTTATCATTGCGACAATCGCAGGCATTACGATTCGCGTACTGTATGAGCTGCGTATAATCGGTGGGTGGCCGCTCGTGCCCGTCTCGACCGATTCGCTGGTGGCAGTGGGTGCCGTCCAGTTATTGCAAATCTTCTTCATCATGAACGTCGTGCTGGCCGTCTTTAACTTGATTCCGATTCCGCCGCTCGACGGCAGCAAGATACTTGGAAGCCTTCTGCCCGAAAGCTTCGAGTCGGCCATCAATGCGCTCGAACAGTTCGGCTTCATACTACTTTTTATAGCGGTCTTCACGGGCGTCTTCAGTGCGATATTTCGCGTCGTCTTGCCGCTCGCACTAAACATAGTCTTCTTCGGCGCTTCCTGAAAAGAGAATGAAAAGAATCTTCAGCGGCGCGCAGCCGACCGGCAATCTTCATATAGGCAATTACATCGGCGCTCTGCGCAACTGGGCAGAGTTGCAGCATGAGTACGAAAGCTTTTTCTGCATCGTCAACCTGCACGCCCTCACCGTCCCGCAAGACCCTAAGCGCCTGGCTGAAAAGACAAGGGAAATTGCGCGGCTCTATCTTGCCGCAGGCATAGACCCGAAGGTCTCGACCGTCTTCGTGCAATCGGACGTGCCGGAGCACGCGGAGCTGACGTGGATTTTGAACTGCGTGGCGCGCGTAGGCGAGCTTGAACGCATGACGCAGTTCAAGGAGAAGGCGCGCAAGCAGAGAGACAATGCAGGCGCAGGGCTTTTCGATTATCCTGTGCTGATGGCCGCGGACATTCTGCTTTATCAAACAGACCTTGTGCCTATAGGGCAAGACCAGAAGCAGCATCTGGAACTGACGCGCGACTTAGCGATGCGTTTTAACCGCGACTACGGAGAGGCGTTCCGCATCCCTGAGCCTTTTATTCCGAAAGTCGGGGCGCGCATTCTAGCCCTGGATAATCCCGCGAAGAAGATGTCCAAGTCGGATGAAAATCTACAGGGCGGCATCTTTCTGTTGGATGACGCCGACACAATCCGGCGCAAGTTCAAGCGCGCCGTCACGGACTCCGGCACTGAAATTCGATTTGACGAGACACGCCCGGCGATTACGAATCTGCTGACCATCTACCAGCTTTTGACCGGGCAAAGCCGTGAAGAGATAGAATCGCATTTCGAGGGAAAAGGTTATGCGCAGTTGAAGAATGATCTGGCGGAAGCCACGGTGGATTTTCTGACGCCGTTTCAGGAGCGTGTTCGCGGCATTAGCGATGAAGAGCTTGACCGCATCTTCGCGAATGGACGTGAGCGCGCAAGCGAGGTCGCACGCGCGACCTTCAAAGAGGTAAAGGAGCGCGTTGGAATAGAAGGAGCGCGCATCTGAAGAGAGGCAAATTTTGACGGCCAATCCAGAAGAGCTTATGAACGAGACGACAGAGAAGGCACAAGATGCGCCTGTTGCGCCGCAGACCATCAACGTCGCAGGCTCAAAGCCGGAGATTATAGGCAACACCAGCGGCGACGATCTGAAAATTATCATGGGCGAATTCGCGGGGCCGCTAGACCTGCTGCTTTACCTGATACGGCAGGAGCAGGTGAGCATCTACGATATTCCCATCGCGCGCATCTCGGACGAGTATCTTCGTTATCTACGACTCATGCAGGAGCTGGACATCGCCATCGCTGGCGATTTTTTAGTGATGGCGGCAACGCTCATCGAGATTAAATCGAAGATGCTCCTGCCGCCAGACCCTCTGGCGCAAACAGAAGATGAAGCGGATGACCTGCGTGCCGAACTCGTCAATCAGCTTTTAGAGCATCAGAAGTACAAAGAAGCGGCATCGATGCTCTGGTCGCGCGCAACCGTTGAGCAGGCCGTTTTTCATCGCGGCGAGCTGGAGACGGACAAGAATAACCCGGAGGTTTCGGTCGGTGTATTCGACCTCTTGAAAGTCTTTCAGGAGATTCTGGCGCGGCACAAAGAAGAGGTTCTGTTAGAGATTGAGCGCGACGAGATGACCATGACGGAGATGATCGAACGCTTGCGCAACATGGTGATGTCTGCGGGCGAACTGAACCTGCGCATCTACTTCGAGCGCGCGCAATCACGCCGCGAGCTTGTGCTTGCGTTCCTCTCCGTTCTTGAGTTAGTGCGAACGACGGAAATATCTCTCATGCAGCGCGAGACCTTCGGAGAAATCATCGCGCGCGTAGCAAGCTGAAAATTTTTTATTGAGTTATGAGTGAAGAGATTAAGAATCAAGCGGAAGAGCCGCGAGACGGTATGAGAAACGGCGAAGATACAGAGACGCCGGAGGTCGGCGTCCACGAGTTGGAGCTTGAAGCTGAAGAGGCTGAAGAGGGTGTCGTTATTCACGATGCCGATGCCGAAGATGCTCTGGAAGAAGCAAGGCTGCGCGCCGAGAGCGAGCCGTCTGAAAGTAATGATTCATCTCCATCCGAAGATGAAGATGAATCTACTCCGAGCGTGCGCGGCATGGCCGAGTTGATAGCGATTGTCGAAGCACTCATCTTCGTCTCGGAAGAACCGTTGAGCGCGAAGGTTATCGCAGACGTGCTCAAGGAAGATCGCGGCTGGATAGAGATGGCCGTCGAGGAGCTTTCAAAAGAGTTCAATTCGCGTCAGAGCGGACTGCAACTGCGCGAGGTGGCCGGAGGCTGGCAGATTGCCACACGCACAGAGTATCACGAGTACGTGCGCGCCTTTCTCAAGTCGCGCCCCTCGGCCAAGCTCTCGCTGGCAGCGCTGGAAACGCTCGCCGTCATCGCCTACAAACAGCCCGTCACCGTCCCCGAAATTTTAGAGATACGCGGCGTGCAATCTTCTTCCGCCATCAAGACGCTTCTGGACAAGCGCCTGATTGTAGCCAAGGGGCGCAAAGAAACGGTCGGGCGTCCGATGTTGTACGGCACATCGAAAGAGTTTCTTCTACAGTTCGGCCTCAAGGATTTAACGGAGCTTCCGAGCATAGAAGATTTTGAGGATTTGGCGGGCGGCATCTCGTAACAACTGAATGTATTCAGATAAAGAGAGCAGTGCCGGTGAAGAGAGTTTTCTTATTGTGCTTCATTCTTTTGAATGTCGGCGCGAGTCTGGCTCACGCGCAAAGTACAACTCCAACGCCGCCGCCTGTTCCTCAGCCAACGCCCGATAGGATTGTCGGGCAGGCCAAGGTTTTTTACGAGAAAGATGCTTACGAAACAAAAGTGGTGGCGAGCCTGTTGCTTTATGACGAGAGAAAGAATGGAAAGATTGATGCAATGGGCATGGGTGTCAGTTTTAGAGTGTACGGGCACAAGGTAGTAGCGCCCGAACGCGTCGTGCTTGAGTTCGGCACGAATACTTACGAGCCTAAATTTGCAACGCCGGAAGCTCGTCACTGGAGACTGTTAGTTGACGGCGAGGAGATTGACTCAGCAGGGCTGCGTGTCGTGGACACGGTCAAGATGCCCGAAGGGAATGTTGTCGAAATCGTCTTTATAACAATTGATTTTGCCACCACCTTTAATCAAATAGCGAAGGGAAGCAAAGTAAAAATCGGTCTAGGTAAAAGAGAGTTTGAGTTGAAAGATACCCAGGTGGAAGCTTTCCGGGATATTCTGAAAACTATAGAAAAATAGATTGTCGAATTTTGAGGATTTAGCAGGAAGCAGTTCGTAATCTTAATTGTTACGCAAGAAGCTTGAGCAACATGATTAAGATGGAACAAATATTGGCTTTGAGCGAAGAGATAGCCCGTGAGTTCAAGCCGGAGCGCATCATTCTCTTCGGTTCTTATGCTTATGGTGTACCAGAGGAAGATTCGGATATAGACATATTGGTTGTACTTCCATTTAGCGAAAAGCCTTCACGTAAAGCTTTAGAAATCGTGGGCAAAATAAAACCAATGATTCCTCTCGATCTGATTGCCCGTACACCTGAACAAGTTAGTGAGCGAATCGCCAACAATGACTGGTTGATGCGTGATGTAATGGAGAAAGGCCAAACGCTTTATGAAGACAATCACACGTGAAAGCGCTAGGCCTATAGAGAAATCAGCTATGGAACAACGCCTGCAAAAACTGATTGCCGAAGCCGGTATTGCGTCGCGTCGTCACGCCGAAGATTTAATCACGGCGGGCGAAGTGACTGTCAACGGCGAGGTCATTAAGACCCTTGGAACGAAGGCCGACCCTGAGCGCGATCATATAAAGGTGAAGGGTCGGCTCATCAATCCGCGTCTCAAGCAGCGCGAGCAGGTTTATGTGCTGCTCTACAAGCCGCGCGGGTTTCTTTCAAGCGCTTCAGACCCGGAAGGCAGGCCGCTTGTGACCGAGATCGTGCCAACATCGCTGGGTCGTCTACATCCTGTCGGGCGATTAGATTTCAACACAGAGGGCTTGCTGCTGCTGACGAACGACGGCGAGCTGACGAATATCATTACGGCTGCGCGCAATCGCGTGCGCAAGGTTTACGAGGTGAAGGTCAAAGGCATCGTGCCCGAAGCTTCGCTTGATCGCCTTCGACGCGGCATCGCTCTTGAGGACGGAGCGCGCACCGCGCCCGCCGAAATCAAACGCGTCGAAGAGTCTGCAACGAACTCATGGTTTGAAGTCGTGCTTCATCAGGGACGCAACCAGCAAATCAGGCGCATGTTCGATGCCATTGGTCATTCGGTAGTGAAACTTCGTCGAACGAAGATAGGATTTTTGGCGGACGAAGGGCTTCGCCCAGGCCAGTGGCGCTTTCTTGCTCCGGCGGAAGTCGCACGCTTCAAAAAGATGAAACAGGCCACAAAAGCACCAGCGAAAAAGCGCAGGGCGGGTCACGCTTCAAGTTGAGAATAAGGTAAAATGATGAGCGCAAATGCAGGACGAAAGATAAAGAGAAGGCGTCTTTAATTCATCATTCTGCATTCTGGCTTCTGCATTATCTTCAAAGGGGTTTGTCATGGAATTCGAGCTGAGCGAAGAGCAGCAACAGGTGAAAGCGAGCGTGCGTGAGTTTGCCGAAGGCGAGATTGCGCCGCACGTTATGGAGTGGGACGAAACGCAGCATTTCCCTGTAGAGCTTCTTCCGAAGCTGGCCGATCTGGGGCTGATGGGAGTCATCTTCCCGGAAGAGTACGGCGGCGCTGGCATGGGTTACATAGAGTACGTGACCATCATCGAAGAATTGTCGCGCGTTGACGGCTCCGTAGGCATCTCTATCGCGGCGCACAATTCGCTCTGCTCGAATCACATATACATGTTCGGCACTGAGGAACAGAAGCGTAAATTTCTTGTGCCGCTTGCGAGTGGGGAACACCTTGGAGCATGGGGATTGACGGAGGCCAGCGCAGGCTCTGATGCTTCGGGCACGCGCTCTACAGCCATACGCCAGAACGGCGGCTGGGTCGTCAACGGCTCCAAGAATTTCATCACGCATGCGATTCATGCGGACACCTGCGTGGCGGTCGCCGTCACAGACCGCGCCAAGGGAAGCAAGGGCATCACGGCCTTCATCTTCGAGAAGGGCATGAAGGGATTCGCGCCGTCGAAGAAGGAGAACAAGCTGGGGCTTCGTGCGTCCGAGACGGCGAGCGTGGTCTTTGAAGATTGTTATCTGCCGGATGAAAACCGCCTGGGCGACGAAGGCATGGGCTTCATACAGGCGATGCAGGTTTTGGACGGCGGGCGCATCTCGATTGCCGCGCTCGCTCTGGGCATTGCACAGGGCGCTTATGAATCGGCGGTGCGTTACGCAAAGGAGCGAGAGCAGTTCGGCAAACCCATCGCGGAGTTTCAGGCGATTCAATTCAAGCTCGCGGACATGGCGACCCAGATAGAAGCCGCGCGGCTTTTAACCTATCGTGCCGCGTATCTCAAAGATCAGGGCAAGACGGTGACCAAGGAATCCTCTATGGCGAAGCTCTACGCCTCGGAGATAGGTGTGAAGGTCTGCGAAGAGGCGATACAGATTCACGGCGGCTATGGCTACACGAAGGACTACCCGCCAGAGAAATACTGGCGCGACTCCAAGCTCTGCACCATCGGCGAGGGGACGAGCGAGATTCAGCGCATAATCATCGCGCGCCAGTTGCTAAAACAATAAGAGCTGTCAATATTTCATGAAAAAGATAATCATCGCATTCCTGTTCATCAACCTGCTGTTCGTCGGCTCTCTTGCCGGACACGGGCAGACTGTTCCTCGTTTTGAAGCTTATGCTGTGCCTGTCTACAAGGGAAAAGTCGCGCCCGTGAACCTGAAGAGCGCTAAAGGCGCAAGCTCTTTCCGCACGCGTCTACGCGAGGGTGCGCAACAGGGAGTCAACTTTGCAGGCCATTACACACTGGTTGTCTGGGGCTGCGGAACGGGTTGCGGTGACGTAGGCATCATTGATGCGAAGACGGGCACGGTTTATTTCCCGAAAGAGTTGGGCGGCTACGGTGCCTGGATGTTTTCAGATAACCAAAATGATGATCCGTTGAAATTCAAGGCCAACAGCCGTTTGCTAGTCCTGTCCGGTTTCCCCGCCTCTGAAGGGAATAGTGATAATCCAAAGACCGGACTTTATTACTACGAGTGGACGGGTGCGCGGCTCAGGCTGGTTAAGTTCGTCCCGAAGAAAAGAGAAGAGGGCTAAAAGGCCGGGGTTCGTATCATGAGCGGCTCTCCTCTCATTGAAAAGATTATTGCCGGAGACGCGCGCTCCGTCGCACGCGCCATCTCGAAGGTAGAAGACGGCGCGGAAGATGCCGCAGCCCTGATGAAAGGGATTTTCCCGCGCACGGGGCGAGCGCTGGTCGTAGGCATCACGGGCGCGCCGGGTGCCGGAAAGTCCACGCTCGTTGATAAGCTGGCGCATCTTTACAGAAAGCGCGGCGACCGAGTAGGCATCATCGCGGTTGACCCTTCGAGTCCTTTTACGGGCGGAGCAATCCTGGGCGACCGCATACGCATGCAGACGCTTGGGCTTGATAGCGGCGTCTTCATACGCTCTATGGCGACGCGCGGCAATCTGGGCGGGCTGGCGCGTGCGACCGTGGACGCGGTGGCGATTCTGGACGCGGCGGGCTTTGACAAAATCATCGTCGAGACAGTCGGGGTAGGCCAGGATGAAGTCGAGATAGTCAAAACGGCTGACGTTTCCGTGGTCGTGCTCGTCCCCGGCATGGGCGACGACATTCAGGCAATCAAGGCCGGAATCATGGAGATAGGCGACTGCTTCGTTATCAACAAGGCCGACCGCGACGGCGTGCTCAGAACGGAAAAGGAACTGGAAGCATTGCTCTCGCTCGCCACGCGTCCTGACGGCTGGCAACCGCCGATTGTCAAAACGGTTGCGACGGAAAATAAAGGCATAGAGGATTTATCTGCGGCCATCGAAAGTTTTCACGAGTTTCAGCAAAGTGCGGCGTCGAGTCTTGAGCGCCGACAGGCAATAGCGCGCTGGCGCATACTGGAACTGCTGCGCGAGCGGCTTTTAGCGCAAACTCTCAACCGCGATTCGGCATCAGACAAACTCGACCGGCTGGCCGCAGAAGTCGCCGCCAAGCGCCGCGACCCCTACTCGGCTGTGGAAGAGATTATGAAAGGAGTAAGCAGTGAGCGGTAAGCAGTAAGCAGTCAAACGCTTTTCGTATCTACTGCTTACTGCTTACCGCTCACTGCTCACTAATGATAATAGAACATCTGGGCATTGCTACGCGACAGCTTGACGAGGCGCTCAACTTCTGGCGCGAGGCGCTGGGGCTTGAGGTCGTCGAGACGGAAGAGGTCTCGGAGCAGCGTGTGCGCGTGGCGATGCTGCCCCTTGGGGAATCTCGCATAGAGCTTCTGGAGCCGACGAGCGAGGATTCGCCCATAGCAAAATTTTTGGAGAAGCGCGGCCCCGGCATTCATCACATAGCGGTGCGCGTTGACGACATACATTCAACCCTCGCACGCCTCAAAGAGCAGGGCACACGTTTGATTGACGAACACCCACGCACGGGCGCGGGCGGCTCGCTCATAGCATTCGTTCATCCCGCCTCTACAAACGGCGTACTTCTGGAACTGGTCGAGCACGCGAGCCGCGAGCCTCATGGAAAGGATAAGTAGTCTACATTGAAATCAACCACTAAAGCTTTAATTGCAGCATCGGTCGCGGTCTTAATCGCGGTGGGTATTATCGTCTGGCAGGTGCAGGCACATCGCGCACGCGCCGTTAATCTCACAGCCGAAGATATGTCGCTCATCGCGGGCGAACAGCCGCCGCAGGTGCGCGCACGCTTAGCTACGGATGAAAAGGCGCGCAAGGATTTCGCTAAAAATATCAAGCAGCTTCTGGCACTGGCTGAAGAGGCCAGAGCCGCAGGTGTAGCCGATAAGCCGGACACTAAACGACAGCTTGATTTGATGCGCACGCTCATCATCGCCGAAAGCTATCAGGAAGCCGAGCAGCAGAAGACAGGCGCACCGCCGTCGCTCTCGAATATCACGCCCGCAGACATAGATGCTTTTATGAAAGAGCCGGGGCAGGAGCAGAAGTTCGAGCAGTTCGTAAAGGACGCGCAGGGGCTTGGCATTCCGATTCCGGACAAGCTCGAAGAGTCGGAGCAGCAGAGATTGAAACAGGAGTGGGCGCGCGTCATGCTCTCCGAGCGCAAGGGCAAAGAGGCTGGGATTGATAAAGACCGCAAGACGGAATTGCAGATCATGCTTCAGCAATCACGCGTGCTGGTTCAGAAATATGCAGAGCAGCAGTTGAAGCCCAAGGTGACCGCGACCGATGCGGAGGTTGATGCGGCGATTGCCAAGGCGCGCGCGAAGGCCGAAGATGTGCTGAAACGCGCTCGCGCAGGCGAAGATTTCAATGCGCTCGTTAAAGAGTACACGGAAGAACCCGGAGGCAAGGAGCGCGAAGGCGACCTGGGCTGGTTCGCGCGCGGCCAGATGGTCAAGGCTTTTGAGGATGCGGCCTTTGCGCTTCAGCCCGGACAGATAAGCGATGTGGTGGAATCACCCTTTGGCTTCCACGTCATCAAAGTCGAAGAGCGCAAGACCGAAGAGAAGGACGGCAAGCAGGAAGAGCAGGTTCACGCGCGTCATATATTGATTGCGGTCGGGCCTCCCACGCCGCCGAACCCTTTTGGCCCTCCGCCTAATTTGAAGGATCAGGCACGCGCCGCGGTCGAAAAAGAGAAGCAGGAAAAAGTCATAGACGAGATTGTGAGTCGCTCGCGCGTCACAGTCGCAGACAACTACACGGTGGCTGCGCCGCCGCCACAGCCTCAAATGCCTTTGCCTGATATGAGCCAACCCGACATGGACGAAGGCACAGGAGCCGGTGAAGGCGTGCCGCCTGGGGCTGCTTCGCCAACGCAGGGCAACTCCAACGCCAAGCCGGGTACGGCACCTGCTAAGCCTGGAGCGAATAAGTCTAAACCGGCGAAGAAGGATTAAGTTGTAAGAGGCGCTTGCGGGGCGCTAACGTTTTCGAATGCAGTTCGGAGATTATCGCGTAGAGGTTGTGCCCGACACGGAGTTTCGGCTTGACGGCGGCGCAATGTTCGGCGTCGTGCCGCGCTCTCTATGGTCGCGCTTGTGTCCGCCGGACGAGCGCAACCGTATACGCATGAACATGAACTGCCTCTTCGTAGAAGCTGGCCGCGCGCGCATACTGATTGAAACAGGCATTGGCGATAAGTGGTCTGAGAAGCAGGCGGACATGTACGGCATCACACGCGAGCGGCCTTTGAGCGAAAGCCTGAAGGCCATCACGGGTACGAGCGCCGAAGAGATAACGATTGTCGTCAACACGCATCTTCATTTCGACCACGCGGGCGGCAACACGACGCTTGACGCCGAAGGCAAAGCTTGTCCGACTTTTCCGAACGCACGTTATTTCGTCTCGCGCGACGAGTACGAACATGCTGAGTCGCCGCATGAGCGAGACCGTGCGAGCTACATGCCTGAAAACTGGCGGCCTTTACAGGAGTCCGGGCAACTGGAATTGAAGGATGCTGCGTATGAGGTCGTCCCCGGACTTCGCATGGAGACGGTCGCGGGACATTCGCGCACTATGCAGTGCGTGCGATTGAACCGTAGCGGGCGCACGCTCTTCGGCTTCGCTGACCTCGTGCCGATGAGCGCACACGTGCCGTACGCGTGGATTATGGGCTACGATCTTTATCCTGTAGAAACGCTCGAAGCGAAAAAGCATCTTCTGCCGCAGGCGGCACGCGAAAACTGGCTCTGTCTTTTCTATCACGATGCGGAAGCCCCGCTCTGTCGCATCACCGAAGAAGGCGGAAAGCTGCGCGCCGTTGGATTTGAAGATAAGCAGGACGGATTCATTCCCGGCGAGTAACAAGCTCTCTAGAATTTTTCTGATACCCGGTTGCAGTCGGAAGTAAGGAATGATACGAACCACTAAGTCACACGAAACGGCACGAAACTGCTTGAGCGTATCTCGCAGCCTCTTCGTGTTTGTTCGTGTGATTTAGTGGCTCGTTCTTCTTTCTGCATTTCAATACAAGGTAGAACGTTAAGTATGACAAAAGTTGAGATTGGAATCATAGGCGGCAGCGGCCTTTACCAGATGCCGGAGTTGAAGGACATCGAGGAGGTTTCGGTTGACACGCCTTTCGGAAAGCCTTCGGATGCTTTCATCACCGGAACGCTCGAAGGCGTGCGCGTGGCTTTCCTGCCGCGTCACGGGCGCGGGCATCGCCTGCTTCCGTCTGAGCTTCCTTTCCGGGCAAATATCTACGCCATGAAGTTGCTCGGCGTGGAGCGGATTCTGTCAGCATCAGCCGTAGGCTCTTTACAGGAAAAGTATGCGCCGCTGGACATGGTCATTCCCGAACAGTTCTTTGACCGCACGCGCGCACGCGCGCATGAGTCCACCTTCTTCGGCGAGGGCATCGTGGCGCACATCACGTTTGCGCACCCAGTATGCTCTGAGCTTGGCGACGTGTTGCAGGAAGCCTGCGGTGCGACTGATGTGAGAACGCATCGCGGCGGGACATACGTCTGCATGGAAGGGCCAGCCTTTTCGACCGTTGCGGAATCTAACCTCTATCGCCTGTCGGGCATGGACATTATCGGCATGACGAATTTGCAGGAAGCAAAGCTGGCACGCGAGGCGGAGATTTGTTACGCGACGCTGGCGCTCGTCACCGATTACGACTGCTGGCACGAAGAGCACGATGCGGTGTCCGTCGAAACGGTCATAGAGAACTTGAACAAGAACGTGCGCAATGCGCAGATAATCATGCGCGAAGCGGTGAAGCAGTTGGCCTCGCGCCCGCGCGGCTGCAAATGCGGTGAAGCCCTGAAGAACGCTATCTTCACAGCCCCAGATCTGTGGCCTGTGGAGACAAAGCTTAAGCTTGAAGCGATAATCAAGAAATACGGCGACAGGTGACAACTATAGTCTTAAGTTTACTGTCTTTAGTTTTCAGGTACAGTTAGCTTTTACCGGAAACTCAAAACTGCAAACTGGCTTTATGGAGGTAAGGTTGATGAAAAAAATCGTATTGTTAAGCACATTTTTTGTGGTGGCTCTATTATGGAGCGCGCCGGTAGCGCGTGCGCAGGGGAATGCCAGCCGTGGGCCGGATCAGAGGACGGTGCGCGATCCAGAGATGGAAAAGGATTCGATGCATAATCTGGAAGTGGCGCGGCAGTATTTCAAGTTGAAGAAGGCTTACTTGGCGTCATTGAAGCGCTGTGAAGAGATTATCGCAGGCAATCCTACCTTCTCGCGTATTGACGAGGTGCTGTACATCGCCGGGGTAAGCAGCCTGCGTCTGGCCGAGGGGAAGGGAAAGCAGAAGCAGATTCCCGCCGATACTACTGCTGGAAAGCTGCGCGATGATGCGCGCGAGTATCTCTCGCAGGTCTTCTATAATTACCCGGACAGCCAGTTTTACAAGGATGCTGAAAAGGAGTTACGCGCACTCGGCGGGCCGAAGCCGAAGGATGCGCTTCAGCCCTCTGGCAATTAAAGCTCTATCTTTAAATTCTACGAGGCCGGTCGGGAAAACCGGCCTCTTGTTGTGTTAATCGAATCTTTCAAACAGGAGCGAATAAACGGATGTCTTTGCTGGTAGTCGGCTCGGTGGCCTTTGATGCTGTCGAAACGCCCTTTGGAAAACGGGACAAGATGCTCGGCGGCTCTGCCTCGCACTTCTCCATCTCTGCTAGCTTTTTTACGGACGTGCGGGTCGTAGCCGTAGTCGGCGGCGATTTCACGCGCGAAGAAGAGCAGGTCTTCGAGCGTCATGGCGTGAACATCAACGATCTTGAGCGCGTCCCCGAAGGCAAGTCTTTCTTCTGGCGCGGGCGCTACGATTACGATTTGAACACGGCGCACACGCTCGATACACAGCTTAACGTCTTCGCGGACTTTCAACCGAAGATTTCTGAAGAGGCAAAGCAGGCGCGTCTGGTATTCTTAGGCAACATTCAGCCGGACTTGCAGCGCGGCGTTCGTGATCAGGTTGGCGGCTCAGAGCTGATAGCGCTTGATACCATGAATCTATGGATTGACACGACGCGTGAGTCTCTGCTGGAAACGATCAAGGGCGTGCATGTGATGATTATCAACGACGCGGAGGCGAGGCAGTTGGCCGACGAGCCGAATTGGATTCGAGCCGCGCGCAAGATTATGTCAATGGGGCCGCGTGCGCTCGTCGTCAAGCGCGGCGAGTACGGCGCGGCGCTCTTCACGCACGATACTTACTTTGCCATTCCAGCCTATCCGCTAGAATCAGTCTTTGATCCGACGGGCGCGGGCGACACCTTCGCTGGCGGCTTCATGGGTTATCTGTCGAGCCAGGAGAAACTGGACGAAGCGGCAATGCGCCGCGCCATGATCTTCGGCTCGGTGATGGCTTCCTTCAACGTCGAAGAGTTCGGTACAGAGCGCGTGCAGCGTCTCACACACAAAGAGATTAACGAGCGCTTTCGTGCCTTCAAGCAGATGACGCACTTTGAAGAGATTCCGTTTGAGCGCGCCGTGCAAGCGACAAGATAACAGTAGGAGATGGGGGTTAGGAGTTGGGGGTTGGTGAAAGCTTCTTCCTATCCCCCAACCCCTAACCCCCATCCCCTCTTTCCCATTTTCCCATTTTCCATTTAAACTGTCTTTCGCCATAACAATCGAATCGAAGCTGAGGGAAATTATGTTCTGTCCTGTTTGCGAGTCTGAGTATGAGTCGGGAATTACGAGTTGTCCTGATGACGGGTCGGAGTTGGTAGAGCGCCTGACGCCGGAGAATTCCGTGCAGGATCACAGCGAAGCGCGCTTTGTTCCGCTTCATAATCTAGGCTCTCCGGCTGAGGCCGAGATGGTCAACGACATCCTGATGCAAAACGGCATCCGCTCCGCCGTTCAATCCGGCGGCATGGATGCTTTTTCACCTCTGCTTTCGACGACCTCGCCGGGAGCAGCCGTCCTCGTTGACGAGCGCGATTACGACCGCGCGATGGAGCTTTACAATGCCTTCTTCGGCAACGACACTACGCCGCTCACAGGCACCACGCTTGAGGAAGACGAAGAACTCACAGAGGATGAAGAAGACGACAGTGCATAAGAACAGTTTTCAGTTCTCAGTTTTAAGTTTTCAGTTTTTCAGAAGAAGAGCCGGTCGCTTTTTCTGAAAACTGAAAACTAATAACTGAAAACTGCTTTTACGAATATGGCTGATGAAAGCAGAGAGCCGGTTGTGGTATTGATGACGACGGGCAGTCGTGAAGAGGCTGTGCGGTTGGCAGAGATGCTGGTCGGCTCGCGCCTTGCCGCCTGTGTGCAGATTTTGCCGAAGATGGAGTCCGTCTACTGGTGGCAGGACGGTATTCATCGTGACCCGGAGCATCTGCTTCTGGTTAAAACAACGATGGATAATTTCGCAAGGCTGGAACTGGAAGTGCGCGCCCTTCACAGCTACGAAACGCCTGAGATCATAGCTCTTCCGGTCAACGCTTCTTCCGCGCCCTATCTTGAATGGTTGACGGCGACCGTCAAGTCTCAAAAAATCCCATAGGGACTTCTGGTAATAGCCCAGCTATTTATGGCTGGGAACAGCAGGCGCAAACAGAGTGGAGTCCCGTAGGGACGACTGAAATCTTTCTGGATTTATTCAGCCGTCCCTACGGGACTCCACTTTATTTTCCATACCTTATCCCCAGCGCTGAAGCACTGGGCTATTATCAGAAGTCCCTACGGGACTTTCAAATCAGCTTTTTATATCGAGCCAACCAGATCATCCGACACCATTCGATCAATCTTGCGCAACGAATCCTGGCTCTTAGCGATAATCTCTACCACTTCCGCTGGCGAGTCCGTTATACGCAGCAGCTTCAAATCCTGCTCTGTAATCTTTCGCTCTGCGAGAATCGTGCCCTTTACCCACTCTAACAGGCCGCCCCAGAATTTCGTGCCGAAGAGAACGACCGGAAAGTCTCTTATCTTACGCGTTTGAATAAGCGTGAGCGCTTCAAACAACTCGTCCATAGTGCCGAAGCCGCCGGGAAAGATGACGAAGGCGCAGCTATACTTGACGAACATAGTCTTGCGCACGAAGAAGTATTTGAACTTAAGAGAGCGTGTCTGGTAAGGATTCGGCTTCTGTTCGAAGGGAAGCTCTATGTTGCAGCCGATTGAAATGCCGCCCGCTTCCATTGCGCCGCGATTAGCTGCCTCCATAATGCCGGGGCCGCCGCCCGAAATCACAGCGAAGCCTGCGTGAGCCAGAAGCGCTGCCGTTTCCTGCGCAGCCTTGTATTGCGGGTCTTCCTGGCTGGTGCGAGCCGAGCCGAAGATAGCCACTCCGCGCGTGATGCTTGCCAATTCGTCAAAGCCTTCGACGAACTCACCCATGATACGAAAGACTCGCCACGTATCCGTATGCGTAAATTCGTCAACCTTCGGGGACTCAAGTAATTGCTCGTCCTGTGTGACCTCTTGTGTGTCCCTGTTTTTCGCGTCTGTTTCAGCCATAAGAATAGTCTGGAGAGTCCAGAGAGTCTGGAGAGTCCAGAGAGTCCAGAGAGTCCAGAGAGTCTAGAGAGCCGGAAGCGACTTTCTTTTCACTCTCTAGACTCTCCAGACTTTTTATACTGCCATGATGTTGTAGCCGCAGTCTACGTGAATCACTTCGCCGGTGATGCCGGAGGAAAGCGGGCTGCAAAGGAAGAGAGCTGTGTTGCCGACTTCGCGTGCCTCTACGTTGCGGCGAAGCGGTGCGCGCTCGGCGTGATGCTTGAGCATCGAAGACATGTTGCTGACGGCGCGTGCCGAAAGCGTGTTGATAGGCCCGGCGCTTATGGTGTTAACCCGTATATTGAGCTTGCCCAGATCGTATGCAAGGTAACGCGTGCTTGCTTCAAGCGCGGCCTTCGCCACACCCATCACGTTGTAATTCGGCACGACCTTTTCCGCGCCGTAGTAGGTCATGGAAACTATGCTGCCGCCTTCGGTCATCAGCGGGGCGGCGGCGCGCGAGACCTGTGCTAAAGAGTATGCGCTTATTTCCAGCGCCGTCAGGAAACCTTCGCGCGTCGTGTTAAGAAACTCACCTTCAAGCTCTTCTTTCGGGGCGAAGGCGATGCTGTGTACCAGAAAATCCAGCCGCCCGAACTCCTGCCGCAGGCGCTCGAAGGTAGCATCAACCTCTTCCTGCTTCGCTACATCGCAGGGCAGTACGAGCGCGCCCGCCATATCGCCGGTCAACTTCTCAACATTCTCCTTCAGCCGCTCGCCCTGATAAGTGAAAGCCAGCCGCGCGCCCGCTTCATGCAAAGCCTCTGCCGTCGCCCAAGCAATAGAGCGCTTATTGGCAACGCCGAAGATGATGCCGAATTTGTTCTGTAGCATGGCGAGTGTTCCTGAAATTTAAGATAGAGAATCTGATTCTGGAAAGAGTCTGTAGCCAACGAAAAACGCTATGACCAGCCCGCTATTGTCTCATTCCTTCTGCTGTGGCTGCTTAAAATCTTCTTCGCAGAACTGTTGGACTTGAGAGAAAAGTTGCGGGCAATAGCTGTCGGAGAGTCCGGCTTGCGTGCATTGAACTTTCTGCCACTGACCGCTCTTGATGAATTCGGTGCGCTTCGGAACTGCGTCACAGAAGCCTGTGGTCGGGCGACTCTTATTCAGGCAGGCTCGCAGAAAGATATTATCGGCGATTGAAGTTTGGAAACCCGGTGAAACCTTATGGCGCGCTATTGTTTCCGCAACGCATCCGCGATTATCAGTCTTCTTGCCGAACTCTTCTCCATCTTTATAGGCATTCTTGCCCGCGTCCAAAAACTCCTGGCTATGTTGCGACCACCAGTAAACCGCTCCGCCGATAATTACGAAGAGGAGTAGCGCAAAACCAACGATAACCGCCAGGATAATCTTAACTGTGGTTGACATTGAATGCTCTCCTCGGAGTTAAGAGACAACAATTATCTTAAGCTGCTGCGCTCTGCGGCTCGTCTTCCATCAGTCGTTTATACTCCCCGCTGTCCACCCACTTGAGAATCTCTGAGACGCGCCAGACAGGGAAGGGATGCGTCATGCCTGAAGAGATGATGTCAGCCCAGAAGCGGTCGAGAGCTTTTTCGTCGTAGTTCTTCTGAAAATCACGCGCCTGCGCCAGAAACTGATCGTAGTCAACCTTGGACGCAAACGTTCCGCCGCAGAGCTTCATCATCGTGCGCCCTATGACGTGCGGGTCTTGTGTGACCAGAAGCGCCGCGCGGTCACATGAAAGCTCTGCGCGACGCGCCCAGGCCAGAAGCGCCGCGCGCATTGTGCCCGTCAGGAGTTGTGTGATGAGCGAGGCAATCGGCGCTGCGGCCAGTGCCGCTCCGGCCAGCGCCTCTATCAAGCGCGCCGCCGTCAGGTACAGCACATGCTCTGCATGAATGTGTCCGACCTCGTGCGCCACCACGGCCAGGACTTCTTCATCCGTCAAACGTTCCAGCAAAGAGGAATGAAGAACTATGACAGGCTTTTCGACTCCGCCGGTGAAGGCGTTGACGATGGGTGATTGCTGAACGAAAAGATCAGGCATGTCTACGCCGAGCGTCGTGCAGGCGACTTGCAGTTTGGCATGAAGGTCCGGGCATTGTTCGGGTGTGACCTTGACGGCGCTCGCCATAAAAATCACGCGGATGGCGGATTCGCCCGTGACGGCCAGCAGTTTCTTCAAGGCCGAGTCAATGCCGGGGATTGTGCGCAGGGCTGCGAGCGCGCGGCTATCAGCCGGATGTATATAGTCATGCTTATCAAGCTCTGCAAATTTTTTGTGCGGCGTCTCCGACAGCGGCAGGCGACAACGCCCACAGCGCGCTGTTCCGCCTTCGGTGCGTGTCTGATTCAGTTGCCCGCAATAACGACAACGCACGGACTCGCGATTGTCATCTGCCATAAAAGATTCTTGACTTTCCATAGATACCAATCCCTTATCAGAAAAGATTGCGCTTCATGCGCTCGCAGTCCGGGAAGACTCAAAATAAGACAGCCTGACGCGTCGGCGCTAAGTACAAAGATTATAAGAGAGCAGTCAGCTATCAGCAATCAGCCGTCAGCTTTATCTGCTTCAAACTGAAAAATTAATATTCAACACTATGAAGCTCAAAAGCTGAAAGCTAATAGCTGATTGCTGACTGCTTTAATGTTTGAAGTGGCGTATGCCTGTGAAGACCATCGCCAGATTATGTTCATCCGCTGCTGCAATGGTTTCCGCGTCGCGCGTGCTTCCGCCGGGTTGTATGATGGCGGTGATGCCGTGGCGTGCCGCTTCGTCAATGCCGTCGCGGAAAGGGAAGAAAGCATCGGATGCGAGCACGGAGCCTTCTACGGGAATCTGAGCGCGCATCGCTCCTATCTTGACGGAATCAACTCTGGACATCTGGCCTGCGCCGACTCCAACGGTCTGCCCTTCTCGCGCGTAAACGATAGCATTTGACTTCGTGTGCTTTGCGACCGTCCACGCGAAAAGAAGCGCACGCAACTCTTCTGCGGTAGGGGGGCGGCGTGTGACGACCTTCAATGCTTCACGCGTCAAATGATGCGTGTCTCGTGTCTGAACCAGCATCCCGCCGGAAATTTGCCTGTACTCAAGCCCTTCTGCGGGGCGTGGCTCCCCGGCGCGCAACACGCGCAGATTCTTTTTCGCGCGCAAGACAGCAAGCGCAGCCTCTTCAAAATCCGGCGCAATCAAGACCTCCGTGAAAATCTCTGCGACGGCGCGTGCAGCCGCTTCATCAACTTTACGATTAAAGGCGACGATGCCGCCAAAGGCCGAGACCGGATCAGTCTCAAGCGCTCGCCTGTAAGCCTCTTCCGCAGTCTGCCCATAGCCTACGCCCGCGGGATTCGTGTGCTTGATAATCGCGCACGTCAATTCATCGAAATCAGAGATAAGCTGCCACGCCGCATCCGCGTCAACGTAGTTGTTATAAGACATCTCCTTACCGTTAAGCAGTTCGGCATGGCCTATGCCGCGCGCTCCGCCCGTATCATAGAGCGCGGCAAGCTGATGCGGATTTTCACCATATCGAAGGTCAGCGATTTTCCGTATCGTCCACGATGCAAAGTCCGGAGGTCTGTCTATATCCATGATGGATTTCTCTTCAAAGCGTCTGCCGGTTGCCGTATAGGCACCTGCGCTGACGCCGATTCCTTCAGCCTCTCCGAGTCGCTCGTTCTCTTCTTTGCTCAGGTAGGCGACGATTGCCGAATCGTATCCGGACGTACGTATAAAAGCTTGCCTGGATAATCTTTCACGCGTGCTTAATGACAATGAGCCGTCGTTCTCATTTAGCTCTTCAGTGATTTCAGCGTAAAAATCAGGCGACACAATTACTGCTACGTCTCTAAAATTCTTTGCGGCGGAGCGAATCATCGAAGGGCCGCCGATGTCTATCTGCTCTATGGCCTCTTCGATGGTGACACCTTCGCGTGCGACCGTCTGCTCGAAGGGGTAGAGATTGACGACGACCATGTCAATCGGCTCGATGTTGTACTCGCGCATGGCCGCCAGATGTTCTTCGTTGTCGCGAAGAGCCAGCAGGCCGCCGTGTATGCGCGGGTGAAGCGTCTTGACGCGACCGTCCATCATCTCCGGAAAGTCTGTCACGGCTGAGATGTCGCGCACTTCGATTCCGGCTTCGCGTAAAGTGTACGCAGTGCCGCCCGTGCTGATAATCTCAACGCCGAAGCCGCTCAAGCCTTGCGCCAATTCTACGATTCCAGTCTTGTCCGAAACGCTCAAAAGCGCGCGCCTTACCTTACGAAGCCCTTCTTGATTCTGTTCAGCCATAGAAGTTAACAGCGTTCGATGAATGCTTTCCTTTTCAAATTTTGACGAGCGATAAAGCCACAGATTATTGTGCGTTCTTCAGGACGTATTCCCTGCGCAGCGTCTGAACGCGAAGCCTCTTATTATTGCCACTGGCGAGGCTGACTTCAATGCGATGAGGCAACGCATCGCGCGCCGTTTCCGCAGGATAATAGCCGAGCAGGTACTGGCCTCTTAAGTCATCGTCAATCGCCTGAAAGACCGGCGTCAGGTCATACTGCGATTTGGGCGCAAGTGCTGATTTCGCATCGCCGAGCATGAAGTATTTGCCGCCTGTCTTTTCCGCCAGCTCACGGAAGCCTTTGGAGGCAGGTCGTGCCACAAGGCGACCATCGCGCGGCTCGAAGAGCGGAAGATGAATGATGTAGAAAGAGACGCTTCGCTCAAGAGCTTCATCGATGACCTTTGAAGCGTTTGTAGTACTCGCCGTGTCGAGTCCGTCGCTGATTAGTATGACGATGCGCCGCTCCGCTTTGTCTAGTAGATTGAAAGAGCGCACGGCTTCCATCGCAGCATCGAAGATGGCCGTGCGCTTTCCTGGAAAAGCAGGGAAGTTGAAAGCGGCAAGCGCCTGATTTGAATCAGCCGTGAACGAGGCCGCCATGTCAGGTCTTTCGGTAAAGCGCATGACGGCCACGCGCGAGTCTTTGCCGAAGCGTGAGAAGAGCGCTAGAGCCGCATCACGCTGCCGCACGATGATGTCACGCGCGCTGCCGGATGCATCCAGAGCGAAGAGCAGTGCAACGCGCTCCGTGCCGTATGCGAAGTAGGCGGTCTCGACTATGCGGCCATTATCGCGCACGATGAAATCCTGCTGCTGAAGCCCCCCAACGCGACGCCCGCTCTTGTCTGTCACGAAGAGAGGCACGGTGATGAGGTCTGTGGAGACGCGCACGACTTCATCCACAGGCTCTTGCTCCTGTGCGGTAGTTTTTCCCTGAAAGATGATGAGAAGCAGCGAAAGAGTTAAGAGTAGAGATACAACGCGAACGCTGCGCGCAACCGGCGCGAGCGTGGATGAGTGGCAATAGCTGGCAATCGCTTTGAAATACAAAAACATGCTGCCGGGGCGCGATTAGAACATGAAACGCCCGAAGAGCAGTATGCTAAGAATTACCGCGACTGTGATGACTATAATCTTGACCAGACTCACTGTCAGCTTCCTCACTTGAGATACGGGAACATTCCCTAAAGAGAACGGCAGGCGAACCAATTGCTCATTCTAGTTGCGCCCGGCTGAGACTGTCAAACGAGAACGGCCACAAGGCTCAGAACAGGCTGAATTTAAGCTCTACGCAGGCTTTACGCCGCGCCCCGCCCGCATGTTCCAAGAAAAGCAGGTGTCGGGTATCAGGTGCCGGGTGCCGGTAAAAGAAAGGCCGCGTGAATGCTTCTTTTTTTACCGGCACCCGGCACCTGACACCCGTCACCCATTATTTGAAGCGGAGCGACATGCGACCGCTGAAGAGGCGCGGGTAGCCTACGTGCGTGCCGCTGAAGACCGACTCGAAGTTATACAGAAACAGCTCGTTGGTCAGGTTTTGAATGTCGAACTGTACGTTGAGCGCTGTGCGATCCCGCTGGAAGAGATCAGCGCCGATTGAGAAGTTCAGAACCGTGCGCGGTCGCACGCGGCCACGCTGGAAGTCTACCTCGTTGTAAAGTCGCGGGTCGAAGCCTGCGGCCACGAAATCCGCGAGCGTCGTCCCCGGCTCGACATCTGTAGCTACACCGGAATCGTAACGCCCGCTGAAGATGGCATAGATGCCCGTGGGCTTATTGTTGTAGCTGAGCTGGAACTGGGCTGTGTTTCGCACATCATGGTCGGCGGCGAAAATCAGTCCGGGCTGATCAAGGCTTTGCACAGCCTCGCCCAGAAACAGTCCGCCGCTAATCGGCGTCACGCCATAGGCGCGCGAGTTGGCGTAAGAAAGAGAGCCGCGAAAGCCCCTGATGTCGGCGGTCTCAAGCCGCAGCTCTTCACCCGTCACGCGTCCCGAAGAGATGGTGATGGGGAAGATGATGCCTGTATCGAAGAACTGATCTTTATCGGAAAAGTTCTGGATGCGCTTTTGATATACAGAGAGGTTAAGACGGGCGAAACGTGAAAGCTGCTGTTGTGCTCCGACCTCAAAAACATTTTCCCTGTCTACCAGAATCGGGCGTACACCGGATTGGCCTTGAATAACTGCCAGCGGTGAAAGCGCGGAGGCTTCGGTAGAGCTTGCGAGCAGAAGATTCTCTGCCGGTGGCGGCTGGAAGAAACGGTTGTAAGAAGCGCGCAGCGTCGTCTGCGTTCGCGGGATGAAGTAGGCTATGCCTATGCGCGGGCTGAAACCGTCAGCCTTGATAAGCAGCCTGTAGTTATCGTAACGAACGCCCACGTCAAGCGTTAAGTTGCGTACGAGCTGGAAGTGATCCTGCACGTAAGCGCTCAAAGTGCGACCTGTCCTGCGCCCGTTGAAGACGAAAGGATTGGCCGCAGTAAAGCTGTTGATGGGGTTCGGGAATATATTGCCGTTCTCGTCAACCAGATCGGCAAAGGGCGTTGTCGGATAGAAGGTGAAGCTTTCACGCACGGGCGTAATCGTAAACTGCCCGCCGAACTTAATATTGTGAACCCCGCGCGTCATAGAGATGGCGGCAAGGCCGCCTATGTTCTGAAGCGTGCGGTCTTGAAAAGCAACGACCGGCGTTGACTGCGGGTTGCTGCTCAGACGCGCCGTGCCGTAGCGGTTGAAGAAGGAGAATTCGCCCAGCGTCTGGGTTGAAAAGATGTGCTGGAAGGTGATGAACTCAGAGTTGTCGCGCAACTTCTGGCGCTGGTCTTGTCCCGCAATCTCCTGCTCTACGCGATTCGGCACCTGGAAATTCGAGCCACCGAAGAGGAAGGTGCCGCGCAAAGAGTTATTTGGATTGAACTGGTAATCTAGGCGAAAAAAGCCCTTGCCAGTGCGACCGAAATTATGAAAGTTTTCAAGCGTTGGCGGGTCAAGGAAGCGTTGCGATGTGGACGCTGAAAGATTCGCCAGTAAGCCGAACTTCTTGGTGCGCGTAGAAAAGTCCGCGCCGACTTCACCCGTCGAAAAGCTTCCGCCTGAGATGCTGATGCCGCCCTGCGTAGGCGTTTCAAGGCCGGAACGCGTGTTGACGTTGATGACGCCTGCCAGCTTGTCTCCGAACTCCGCCGGAATGCCGCCTGTCAAAACTTCAGCCGTGCGCAGTGTGCGAGCATCCAGACTCGTAGAGAAAATCGCAGACATGTTATCAGTGATGGGGATACCGTCAACGACGTACTGAACTTGCGATTCTGAGCCGCGCGGGTGAAGTCGCCCGTTGTCGTCGGTTGCTATACCGGGGGCGGAAGCGACTATGGCTTCGATACCGCGCGAAGGCGCTGCGCCCGCCTGTCGCTCTATTAGAGTTTGATTAATATCCGTATCCGAGGCCGTCTTGTCTGATTCAACCAGTGCGGCTGAGTCGGATGTGACGTTGACGCTCGCGGCTGTCTCAACAATATTGAGCTTGAGATCAAGGCCGTAGGGCAGATTGCTTTCGAGGTCAACCGGCTGTTCGATTGCCTGAAAGCCCGGCGCTTCGGCTCGCACCGTGTAGGTATTGAACGGCACGTTGACCAGCTTGAAAGCACCCTGCGCATCCGTTTGCGCCGTCTGCTCGTAGCCCGTCAAAGCCTGCTTGACCGTGACAGTTGCCCCTGCGACAAGCGCGCCGTTAGGGTCTTTGACAGTGCCCTGAATTGTACCGATGCGCGTTTGTGCGCTCGCCGCCGTGCTTAAGATAAGTGCTGCGATAAACATCGCTGCGACACTCAATGCTTTACGTATCATATTGATTAAACCTCTCTGCTAATGCTGAACGGCGGCCACAATCGCCTTGCGAATAAGCGAGGAGACAGGCCGGGAGCAAATCCCGCGCCGTTCGATTTCTATTTAGGGAAGTCATGCTTTTGACTGCGTAGATAAAAACAGAGCGTGACTCACAGGGTGTTTAGAGCAGAGAAGCTTGAGGCGGAGCGCGCCCGCGTTGCGGAGTATTCGCTTCCGAAGGGGAAGAGCTGAAGCTATGAGCAGCTATCGTTTCTTCCGTCTGCGGCGGCGCGATTCCGGGGACACTGATTAAGAGAGTTGAGAAAAGCTGCTGGTGAAGCTGGCAGATTAAACACTCGCCTGTGGAGCGAGAGCTTTCGGTCGTTGATTGATCTGTGTTTGCGCCGTGAAAGCTGGCAGTGACGCTTGATTTGACGGGCAGCGGCTGGCCGTGCCCGTGTACAATTTCCAGAGTCGCCGAATACGTGACGAAGACAAGCAGTACAAAGGCCAGCACGCGCGCCAGAGGCGCGATGCGGCGGTTTCCTGCTTGTGTGGTCATACTGGTCACGTTACTTGAGCTTATGGTACAGTGCAGCAGAATGAGTACTATAAATGCCACGCCGCACCAGTGTCAAACCGTCTGCCTGTTACAACGCCTCCGTCATACAGAACTACGAAAACTCGTCTGATATTCAAATGTTAGCGTGGTCTTCCAGAAAAAACTTTCCGGCCATGAATCGTGTAAGCAATGCGTCCCGTATGCGACTTGTCATAGCGCTTTTTCTAATCTCTCTTTGCGCCTGTGCGGCACAGGCACAAACGACGGACGTTCGTGTGCAGGTGCTTTCGACCTCTCCTGCGCGCGTGCGCGTTGAAGGAGAGAGACGGCCTGCGACAAAAGCCTGGGCTTTCCGAAATAGTTATGCGGGTATGGTCGGCATAGGCGAGAGAGTTGAAAATTTCTCTTTGACGAATGCTCAGGGCGAGAGTGTTTCTGTACGAAAGACAGCGCCCGGCGAATACGAGGCTTCAGCAGAAGCGGCGCGTTTCAGCTACGAAGTAAAGCTAGAGCCGCCTGCCTTTACGACCGACTCTGCTTACATTTCATGGCTTACGCCTGAGCGCGGATTCCTGATGCTGGGCGATCTTCTTCCTCGCGTGCCCGTCGAAGGAAACGCCGCACAGTCCGTCAACATACGCTTCGCATTGCCTGCAAGCTGGTCTGTATTCTCAAATGAAGCGAAAGGGGCAGACGGGCAGTTCATAGTCAAGGAACAGGCCGCCGCGCGATTTTTCGTTGGACAGGATTTACGCGAAAGACGCCTGCGCGCAGGCTCTATGGATTTCTCTCTGGTAGTCGCAGGCAACTGGGCTTTCACAGATGAAGAGGTTGCCGAAGCTGCTCAAAATATTCTGAAGGAGCACGAGCGTACGATGGGCGGCTCCCCTGCACAGTCCAGCGTGATGCTGATGCTCTCGCCCTATCCGCGCAGCGTCGGAGCAGAGCGCTGGAGCGCAGAGACTCGCGGCGGAAACGTTGTACTGTTGTCGGGTCGCCACCCTTCAAAGATCGCTGGACTGGCGCTCCTGAGCACGCCGCTCACACACGAGCTTTTTCATCTATGGGTGCCGAACGCGCTCTCTCTGGACGGAAGCTATGACTGGTTCTATGAAGGCTTCACACTCTACCAGGCGATGCGCGCCGGAATGAAACTCGGCCTGCTCACCTTTCAGGACTACCTGAACGCTATGGGCAGGGCTAACGATATATATCTTTCCGCACAGGATCGTGATAAGTGGTCGCTGGTCGAAGCCTCTGAGCGTCGCTGGACGGGTGCCACCGCGCTCATTTACAACAAAGGAATGCTGGTAGCCTTTCTATACGACCTTTACTTGAGAGAGCATAGCGGCGGGAAACGCTCGCTCGATAATGTTTATAGAGAACTGTTCAGGCTTTACGGGCGTTCGGGAAGTCGTATGGAAGGCAACAGCGCAGTTATACACGCGCTCGGCGGCACAGGCGAGACGCGCGACTTTGTTCGACGCTATATAGAAAGCCCAGCCGCGATTGATTTGAAAAGCGTCCTGACCATTTACGGGCTGCAAGTGCTTTCGGGAACAGCCCGCACGCACGTCCAGTTAGCAGATTCACTGAGCCGCGAGCAGCGCGATTTATTACGCCAATTAGGATACAATGATAAAGTTGAAAGAGACCGCAGGGGCGCTCGCTCCAGGTGAGCGCCACGCTGGATTAAATTCCCCCACAGAGTTTTTCATGAAGATGAAGTACATAAAATCTTTCCTGTTTATAGCCTTCGCACTCCTTCTACAAGTTGGGTGCAGTTCCATCATCGCTAAGATAGATGACACGGGTGTGGTGATTGCGCGTCGCGCACAGGTTCGCAGCTCGACGGCTGTGGTCGCAGCCGACCTGGTTGAAGTAAGTCGCGGCGATGTAGTGGATATTCTGGACACAAGCACAGTCCCGGAGACGGGCGAGCGTTGGCTTCGCGTGCGCGCTCACGATGTAGAGAATACAGAAGGCTGGATCGAAGCGCGCAACGTCATGCCGCAGGACGTGCTTGAGCGCGCGCGGCAATTGGCTGAAGAAGATAAACCTATACCGGCACAGGCCGCAGGCCAGCTACGCGCCAGCACCAATTTACGGCTCACGCCCGACCGCAGCAATAACGAGAACATCATGATGAAGCTCGAAAGCGGCGCGGTCTTTGATATTGTCGGCTGGAAGCGCATACCCAAGCCTAAGTCGTCTGAAACGACTGAAAGCGATGATGCTCCGAAGGCCGGAAGCGCCCAACAGAATAACAGTCGAGCAAGAAGAGATGCGGATGCTCCGAAGGTGCCTGAAGAGACGAACGAGCTCTGGTACAAAGTCCGCCTTCCGCCTTCCGTTTCGCCCGCGCCCGCCGGTTGGATTTACGGCAAGCAGGTTGAGTTGATGGTTCCAAGCGACATCATCTTTTATCGTACGGGACGTGAATTTGTAGCCTGGCGTAGATTGGATGAAGAGAGCACCGGCAATGAGTCTGCGACCAAAGATAAGGATGCTGCGAAGGACGTCAAACCTGGCAGTTGGGTGATACTGGAAAAGAGCAGCTCGAATGAGCCGCGCAAGCTGGACGAGCCGGATTTTGATCGCATCTATGTTCTAGGTTACGACAAGAACAGGCAGGAGCACTACACTGCTTATCGCAGCCCTGATATAAAAGGCTATCTGCCGCTACGCGTTGAAGGGCGCGGCGACAATAAGACTTTCACCATCAGAATTCAGGGTGACGATGGTCAAATACAGGACGTACAGTACAAAGTTTATCGGGATGATAAAGGCATTTTGAAAGTCAGTGCGCCGAACGAGCCGCCAAAAGGAAGAAGAAAAAAGTAGTTTGAAATTTTCCCGTTTGCGCGCTTGACAAAATTGGCTCTGTGCCTATAATGCCTCTTTGCCTGAAGAGGGCGATTGACATCCCAGACAAAAAGCGCTTTACACAAGCCGCTTCTCTTTCAGTAAAAGTTCTTTCGGGGAGAGAGCGGCTGTTTCGTCCGCGAAAAAGTTTGCGGAAATGAGAGAATGCGCTTGACAGGCAAGAGGCGTTTGGGTAATATGCCTTTTTGCTTGAGGCGAGAAAAAGTCGTCTGTGCAGGCAACGAAAACGAATCGAGATGCAACTAAGTCTGGATTCGGTAAAGTTGGAAGCGATCTTTGAAAACTAGATAGAGCGTGTCCATGTTAATGACTTTGAGAGAGTCAAACGCCGAAGCGATAAAGCTTCGCGTAAAACTCTTATTGAAGAGTCATAATCGGATACTTTTAACCAGTATAAGATTATGTTCCAGAATCAAAAACTAACGAGAGTTTGATCCTGGCTCAGAATCAACGCTGGCGGCGTGCCTCAGACATGCAAGTCGAACGCGAAAGGCTCCTTCGGGGGCCGAGTAGAGTGGCGCACGGGTGAGTAACACGTAGGTAATTTGCCTTCGGGTGGGGAATAACAGCCGGAAACGGCTGCTAATACCGCATAATGCAGCGGCTCGACATCGAGACAGTTGTTAAAGCGGGGGATTCGCAAGAACCTCGCGCCTGAAGAGAAGCCTGCGGCAGATTAGCTAGTTGGTAGGGTAACGGCCTACCAAGGCGACGATCTGTAGCCGGCCTGAGAGGGCGGTCGGCCACACTGACACTGACATACGGGTCAGACTCCTACGGGAGGCAGCAGTCGGGAATTTTGGGCAATGGGCGAAAGCCTGACCCAGCAACGCCGCGTGAAG
>DASWQH010000043.1:0-34786 GCA_036403815.1 Pyrinomonadaceae bacterium
TGCGGCGTTACTTGTGGAGCCATGCCTATTTTTCCATGTCGGGTAAGAAAGCCGACATGATAAAAGTCCCGCGCTCATTACTAGAGCGCCTGACGGATACGCTGTGCTATGCAGCGTAAATGGATAAAGTCCAGCTTAGAACCCGTATAATTAACTGATTTAGCTTTCTAAGGAGAATGAAACAGGTATAACGACGCGAGCAACATTTTGTCGAATACCCCACTCAAAATAATAAATAGTTAGGGAGATGGTGGTGGTAAAGAGGCTGGTTAGGTGGATTACATTTAACGTAATTTTCGCCCTGTTTCCTTTAATTACAGCCTTACTTTTTCGGGACTTGGCAGGAAAGTTAACGACAGACGACATTGCAAAGTCTCCCGAAATTCTTTTCTTCGCTTTGATGGTTAGTGCAACCGCATTGGGCGATCTGTTTGAAATATTTCCTTCTGTTGGCTGGGACGCTTTGCTAGTCATTATGGGCGCAATTTTATTTATAGGTGCTGTATTCTCTGCGATTCTGTATGGGGGATTAGTTTATAACAGTATGATAGAAACTGGAGCAGAGTCGTTCCGGTCACGACTTCTATTTTATTCACTGTTTCTAGCAATTGGCCTCTTTGCAGTGAGCACTGCAACGGAAGTTATGCTTGGAAGAATAGAAGGTAAGAAATGACTACCTTTAATTACTTTTTAGAATGGGGAACTATTATTGTGACGGTCCTAGCCGTCGTCGTTACAATCTTAGTTACTGTTGCGCTGATAAAAAAGAGGGACATAACGTACAAAAAGAGATACGAAGACTTCCAAAAGCAGAAGCGACGTATAGAAGAAAACCTTGAAAGAGCAAGACAATCACAAACAGGGGCTACTTGATGGAAACAGAAGGAAAGGTCGTCAGAGATTTTATATATGTTGATGTAGAACGATTGTACTCTTTGTACTCGCAGATCTTTGAGGGAGTAGCAGAGCAAATTATTCAGTCCTACATGAATGCCTCTACTACTAAGGATACTCAGAAAGAATCTTTGTTAAAAGGAGGTAGTATTGAAGCACAAGTTGCTGAAGCATCCCGTCGCACCGAGAATAAGTTCCTCTACGATCATATGTATAACCTATTTGAAGCAGAGCTTCGCAGTGCAATTCTTGAATCACCATCAGTAACCCCTGCTAACTTCCGCGAAGTTTTGGGGAGAGCGTTTTTGATTAAGGTCAAAGGTGCTGCCGAAATTGAAGACTATATTCGTCTGAATAATATTATGAGTAAGTTTAATGAGATTGGAGAGGCCATTGCTTATGCTACGGTTCTAGGCGAGGAGGAACTGTCAAAGGCCATTGACCAATTACAAGAGAATATTGAGCAAATTCAGGATAGGAATGCAAAGGCTAAAGCGAAAGAAAAAACTAAGCATATAGATAAACGCACGTTGGCAAAGCAACGCGCCAAAGAAGTTGGTTTGTACCAAGACGAACAGAATGTAAAAAATCTTAACTTAATTAGTGAGATGTTTTACCCAGAAGGCTTTGATGTAACGATTAAGCCAGATGAGGGTGATGGTAGTGTTGTTTATCGCGGTGTGTTAGATAAAAAGTGGCTTCGAGTTCAGCCAAATCTTTTGCGAGCATTATATGGAGGTTTTGTAGAGTCGCAATGGACTATAGTTGGACAGATAACATACTTGCCAGGCGTTGAGTTACCTAAACAAGAAGAAGCCCCAGTTAAAACCGGGGAGACAGATGAGAACCCTTCAATGAGGGATCCCTACCGGAATATGTTCCGATCATCTAGAGTCATCGAAAGAATGTTTCTTGAAAGTAAGGGAAGGATTGATGTAGTTGTCTGTCCACTCGCTATCTACCGGGAGATGCCGCTTCCAGATAATCAATAACTATGACCTCTCTTGAAGACCCTAATTTTTGTGCAAGCTATTTAATTGTTGTGCAAACCACTTTCCGGGTAACTCACATACTTTTCGAGGACATTGTAGACAAAGCCAATTTCTATCAAGCCTACTAGCAGAACCTCATAAGCCATTACTTTGTGGTCAGCTTTCCCACTTTGTGGTCAAAAAAGACTTTAGGGGCACAGCCGTCACAACATCTGCGTGGTCATTCAATCTATGCACGAATTAGGTATTGAGGTGGAATTTATAGGCAAAATGAATTTATAGGCAGATTGTGGGTTTGCCTATAAATTCATGCTATTTTCTGTTTTTGTAGGCAAAGCTCTATAAAGTCCGACTTTCCCCTGACTTTAGGGGCAAAGCCCCCTAAGGTGGCTTTGCCTAAAAACCCTCTAAAAATCACTCTTGCCCATAAAGTATTGAGGTTGCCCAAAAAGGCAGTTAGCGGCGGGATTGCTTCGGCAGTTTGGCGGGTAAGTCCATTTCATCATCGGCTAGAACTTCCATGCTGACACCCGCCACGCGAGCATATTGCAATAGCACTAATAAAGAAGGCTCTCCTTTGCCCGATTCAAACTCTGAAATTCTGTTGTACGCCATTCTATTTTCAGCCCCTAAACGCCTTAGCATTTCAGTCTGAGAAAGACCGAGCGCATTCCTAATCTGTAACAGCTTCTCAGCAAGACGCTTCGGCTTTTCACGCGCTCCCCTTGCCATTAGAAGTTACCTCCTAACAGGGATAGCGCGGGACACTTGCATCTATTGGAATCTTCCAATAGAATACGCCTGCATAAGCGATTCGCCGTGAGTTTTGACCTTGTACACTCAACGGCGATGCTCATCACTCATCAAGATGGGAGTCCGAGCGTCGCATTAGCCGTTGTTAATTTTCAAAGATTAGAACGCGCACACTATAACAAACCGATCTTTCATAGCTAAAGCTTGAGTGAGGGGAGAGGGATGCGTGGCCGCTCCGCTCCCTCTGTGCCGCACGTTCGCCGGATGAGGCCGCGAACTGTGTGGCACCGAGCAGGCCGCTATGCTTTCCGAAGGGACTGGCATAGCGGCCTTGCTTTTTAGGATGAATAATTGTCGGGCAAGTGGGATTAGCCCTTTAGTACCGCCTCAAAGTCTTCTAGGAATTTGAGATGTTCATCCGTATGGATAGGTGCTATTGAATAGTATTTATTTTCCGAGAACGGCGATTCCATGAGCCTTTCTATACGCACGTTAGCTGGCGTGTATTTAGTCACAAAGGGGTCAAAGTGGAAAGTAATTCCGAATGTCTCGTATGGGAGCGACACTCCTAGCTGTCGTGAAACGGATTCCGCAAGTTGGGCGGTCAAGTCTTTCAATTTAGGATTTAAAAAATCTAGTGAAACTTCGCTGCTAAAAAGTAGCTCACTTAGATAAACCTTCCGTCTTATCATGTCAGGGTTAAATGTCAGGCCGTAGTTAGTGGCAGCCCAAGTTAAAGACTCTTCAAGAATTTGCTCGGAGTCTTTGGTTGACGATCTTGTGTCTACCTGTAAGCCATTACGATAAATTACCACCTTATCAATGTTGGTATCATTCCATCTGCCGCCCTCAAGGGTGATTCCCTTACTCTCATCAAAGTCTTCATAGTTCGTCGGGTATTTAAGAAAACCATACTTCTCAACGAGAGCTGGCATAAACTCACGCGTATTAACTTTCCCCAGTGGGTCAAGTTCCTCTGTCGGTATGAATGCGATAACTCTCGCAATAGTAATAGCCCGCAATTCCATAAAACTTATCTCCCGCTCGCAGCTTTAGCTAATTGGTCTTGATTGTTCGCCCCTTGACGGCTATTCGCATCTGACTGTGACCGCCTTCCAAGTAATTCTCGTATTAAAGAATCTTGATCTTCAACTCTATACATGAAGCCTAATCGTCGTTGTGTCGGCGTAGTATTCTGACCACCTTCAAGAACTTGGAAATGGCGGGTAGTGTCTATAGTTTCTGCCTCTTCATCTGCTGCCCACTCGTTAAGTTTTTCGATCTCTTTTTCATCTGTAACACTTGCTGCGGATAGAGCTTCAAAAGATACATCTTCATACTCTTTTAAAAGTCTGCTAAATGGCACAAACTTGACGAGAAGTGCCACGTTACAGCCTGACGCGATCTCGAATAGGGTTTTAAGCGTCAACTTGCCGTAGTTAGGGTTCTCAAGCCGATTGATAACGTTTCGTGGCTTTCCCACAGCTTTGCCCATATCGCCTTGCTTCCAATCGCGCTCCTTTCGCATGGCGCGCAACTGATACGGGATGACCCTCTTAACGTGCTCATAGACATAAGCATCCCGAAACGTCTTATCATTTATAAGATTTTGAACTAAATCATTTGGGGATTCTAAACTCACTGGCACGCTCCTTATCAGCTTTTATTATTTCTATCCGCTTCTTCGCGGTCTCACAAGTTCCTAGTGGCAACTTGCGGTCTTTTTCAATGGCAAATATCAGAAACGTGAACTCAGCATGTCCCGACATATAACCTATCGGGCGGTGCTGTACGCTATTTACTTTTAAGACGATCTCAAATAGCCCCGTACACTCTCTTCTTAATTGACCAACATCCGGTCTATCCCAACCGTCAGGGGGCATGTCACGCAAGAGTTTCATCGCCGTGAGAAAGGCAGCCTTCACAGCACCGTCCTGCTCGCTGTACCACTCAGCAACGAGTTTAGTGCCGTCTGGCCTAGTAAAACTCTTGAAAATCCACATTCGGCAGTATATCGCAAAATTGCGACTTTTCAAACTGAATTCTCTTGACAAGTAGTCGCAAAATTGCGACACTACGGGTTAAGTTGTTCTTTGAGTAGCAGAAAAGGCCAGCCATTTAGCGCGAACTAAATAACTGACCTTCTGTTCTTAGGGGGCGGACGTAGGTCGCCAGAGGACTTTACAACCTAGCTGGCGTGGGCGCGAATCCCCACCGTCTCCACCATCTTTAAGCCCCGTCAGTTGCGCAAACAACCAACGAGGCCGTTAAACCACATAGCCGAAGCTATACAGCCTAGACACCTGCATTATACGCTTTGTGCTGTGTGGACTCAACACCCTAAAGGAGAGTTCACAATGTCATTAAGAGAAGCTAAAGGTCGCCAGATAGCCGATAGATTTAGAATCATTAAAGAGGGAAATCTATACTTAGTTCCGAGCCAAAGTGGAAAAGGAAAGTATAAAGTTCGCCCCGACCTTCCGTACTGCTCATGCCCTGATTTTGAGTTTCGTCGCCAGCCCTGCAAGCATATCTTTGCCGTTCAGATCACAGTAGAGAAAACGCAAACGACTGTCATAGAGAACGGTACAACTACGGTTACAGAGACAGTGAAGGTCACGCGCAAGACCTACGCTCAAGTGTGGCCTGCATACAATAAAGCGCAGACGAATGAAAAGCGCCTCTTCCTTTATCTGCTTAACCAACTCTGCCAAGGTGTCGGAAGTCCCGCACAGATTACAGGTCGCCCGCGCTTGTCTCTTGAGGACATGATCTTTGCGATGGCCTTTAAGGTTTACTCTACTGTATCAGGTAGAAGATTTATGACAGACCTCAAGGACGCGCACGGCAAAGGCTACATCTCACAACTACCTTGCTATAACAGCATCTTTAATTACTTTGAATCGGAAACCCTCACACCTTATCTACAGATGCTTATAGAGGAAAGCAGCTTGCCCTTATCAGCCATCGAAACAGACTTTGCCGTAGATAGCTCTGGCCTTTCTACATGCCGCTTCGTTCAATGGGTGCAGGCTAAATACTTCGACTCCGAAATCAGAGAAAAGAAGGACTGGATTAAAGTCCATCTCATGTGTGGTGTTAAGACGAATGTGGTTACGGCTGTTGAGATTACCGACCAATATGCTGGTGACTCTCCACAGTTCGCGCCTTTGGTAGAGAGAACGGCAGTAGGCTTTTTGATGAATGAAGTCTCTGCGGATAAGGCTTACTTGTCGAATGACAATCTCAAAGTTGTAGTGAATAACAACGCTATGCCGTACATCCCTTTTAAGACAAACAGCACAGGTAAGGGTAGAGACGATAGACAGCCTGCGCTCTGGAAACAGATGTATCACTACTTCTCTTATAATCAAGAGCGGTTTATGAAGCAGTATCACAAACGCTCTAACGTGGAAACGACATTCCACATGATTAAAAGTAAGTTCGGAGATGCCTTGCGGAGCAAGACCACAAGAGCGATGGTTAACGAAGCACTCTGTAAGGTGCTTTGTCATAATATCTGTTGTCTGATACAGGCAATGTACGAGTTGAATCTAAAGCCTAAGTTTTATAGTCAGGCTGCCTGAGTTATGCTACCATTTCACGGGCGAAACGATTATTCGCCCGTTAGACAAAGGAGAAGTGATTATGTCAACGCCGAATCTATACCCGTTCAGTGGTTTTTTCATTGACTCACCTGCCGTCTATTTAATCTATGACCGCCAGATGAATCTGATTTATATCGGACAGACTAATGACCTCGGTCGCCGTATGAATGAGCATCGCGGGGATACGTCTCACCTTATGCACCGCCACGTACCAACGTATGTGGCTATTGAGTTCATAATGGATGAAGCATCTAGATGCGCCCGTGAGCGTCAACTTATTACTCAATACGCTCCGCCGTGCAATCGCTGTTAGTTGGGTCTGTATCTAAATACCGCTCCCCGATACCATCATACTTGCCTGTCTCGCGTATAAAGAAAAAATCTTTGTTGCCGACAGTGAGGATGGTGTATCGGGGATTAGTCTTTATACAGATGAGTTGCCCTGTCGCTCCGTCGTAGTGTCTAAATGGGCGCACGAATCCCGGCAAGCCAAGCGACTCGCATAGCCTACCAAAAGCAGTCTGCCCAAAAACTCTGCAAGCTGCCCAAAAACTCTGAAATGTTAAGACCTTTTTAGGCAAAGCCCCCTAAGGTGGGCTTTGCCTAAAAACTCGGTCATGCCCAAGAACTAAAAATCTTGCCTAATAATACTTTTCAACAGCCTGTGGATAACTTAGCTGGGTTTTCCACAGGCTAAATAGCGTTGCACGTAAAACCTATGAAGCATTTTGTTAGCACAAAGTATTGACGAGTGCTAAAAAGAGCGTACAATGCGTGCAACTGGATTCCAGGGACGAAAGAGGTTTTTGGTATCTGGTTATTGACAACCCCGAAGCTCGGCTCATGTGATTAGACACCACCTTGAGCAAAGAGAAAGACCAGCCCGATCTGGTAAATCGGACTGGCCTGCTTTTTTCTCTTCTAAGACAGTTTCGGCTTGTCCTTTCCGTAGAAGGAGAGAACAAGCCCTATGGTGATTAGACGGCTGGATGGTACACCGCTTTTCTTGCCACGTCAACGTCTATTCTCCATTCGCAATACATCTCTCCTTCTACGCTAGAAACAGGCGTTTCTAAGCTGTAATTGTCGGCTTGTCCGACATTAACAAGGAGAAAAACATGGATAAGTGGGACATTTATCAGGACGACGACAAGCAGTGGCGCTGGAGGCGTACTGCTCCTAATGGCAGGATTGTTGGCTCCTCCTCTGAGGGTTACCGCAACCGCGCCGATTGTGTTGCTAACGCTAAACGCAACGGCTACACGGGCAACTAAGCCCGCATCAACCGCGTATCTAGCTTTCCAATAACCCTTAACCCGAACTCTTGGGCTTTAGTTTCGGCTTCAGTCCAAGAGTTCGCTTCTATATCCTGTCCCGCGACCTTCGCCCCATCAAAATCTCGTTCAGTTATATAGATGCTCATAGGTAACTCCTTTTGGCTGCGACTAACTAGCTAATATTATAGACTCGTATATATTAGTTTGTCTAATGTATTGTGATAAAGAAAAGCCCCGCACCTTAGCGGGGCTTTCCTCTATGCAGCCTCACTATAAAACTTAGGTTTTAGATTCAACTCATACATAGCCGATATAAGACAGCATATATTGTGACAAAGTACCTTACATAAGGCTTCATTGATCTGCGCTCTTTTCGTCTTACTTCTTAACGCATCTCCGAACTTCGCTTTAATCATCATGAAGGTAGTTTCCACGTTAGACCGCTTGTGATACTGCTTCATGAATCGCTCTTGATTGTAAGAAAAGTAGTGATACATCTGTTTCCACAATGCGTTTTGTCTGTCGTCTCTGCCCTTGCCCGTGCTGTTAATCTTAAAAGGGATGTACGGCATCGCATTGTTATCAACTACGGTCTTGAGATTACCAGCCGACAAGTAAGCTTTATCCGCAGAGATTTCATTCATTAAAAAGTTGTGTGCTGTAGCTTCAACCAAAGGCTTGAAGTATGGAGAGTCCCCCGCGTACTTTTCGCTAATCTCAACACTCGTTACCACGTTGGTTTTGACTCCGCACATTAAATGAACCTTTATCCAGTCTCTCTTATCTATTAAGTGAGGCTCGGAAAACTTCGCGTGCATCCACTGAACGAAGCGGCAAGTAGAAAGGCCGCTAGAGTCTACTGCAAAGTCTGTTTCGATTGCCGATAGTGGCAAGCTGCTTTCCTCTATCAACATCTGTAGATAGGGAGTCAACATCTCTTGCTCAAAGTAATTTATAACTGAGTTGTAGCAAGGCAAAGAAGAGATGTAGCCTTTACCGTGCGCGTCCTTTAGGTCTGTCATAAAGCGACGGGTTGAGAGAGTAGAATAGACTTTGAAAGCCATTGCGAAAGTCATATCTTCCAAAGGTAGACGCTTACGGCCTACACCGTACTGAGCAGGCGAACCAACACCCTGACAGAGTTGATTCAAGAGGTATAAGAAAATCCGTTTCTCGTTTACCTGTGAAGCGTGATAAGCAGGCCAGTCCGGTTGAGCATAGGTCTTGCGCGTGACCTTCACTGTCTCTGTAACAGTAGTTGTGCCGTTCTCTATAACGGTCGTTTGTGTGCGCTCTATGGTGACTTGAACGGCAAAGATATGCTTGCAAGGCTGGCGACGAATTTCAAAATCAGGGCATGAACAGTAGGGAAGATCGGGACGAACTTTATACTTTCCTTTGCCAGATTGCGACGGGACAAGATACAGGTTGCCTTCTTTAATGATTCTAAATCTATCGGCTATCTGGCGGCCTTTGGCTTCTCTAAGTGACATGGTGTGAACTCTCCTTTTAGGTTGAGAACACACAGCACGAAGCGTATAATATTGGTTGAGTACCATGCAGCTTCGGCTGTGTGAGAAAGTGCCTCGCTGGTTGTTAGCGCAACCGGCGGGGCTTTTGCTTTTGTTAGTGTCAAATATGCTGTCGAATTACTTGCCAAACAACGTGTCAAGTATAAGCTTGACATCCCCGTAAGTCAAGGTATATTATCACATAACTAGGTCAACTATAGTGCCAAGTAGCATGTCAAATATAGTGTTGATTTAAGGAGCAAAATGGACTGGACAAAATTTAGCTTCAACTACAAGTTAGACTTAGAAGGATTATTGGCTGATATGGTCTCTATTGAGGCATACAGAGAAGCAGCCTTGAACCTTGTTCTACCCCCAGATTGGCGGGGACAACTAGACAAGCTAAATAGAGTCCGTGCCGTTCACGGCACAACTGCTCTTGAGGGCAACCCTCTTTCTGAGGCAGAAGTTGCCCAACAAATTGACACTTTAGAGGAAGCAGAGCAAGAAGCTGTAAACCGAATGAGCAAGGAGCAATTACAAATCAGAAATTCTGGCTTGGGGCAAGAATGGGTTAAGAGGCGATTTTATCCTAACAGCGCCCCGCTAACGGTCTCAGATATTTTGGAAATGCACAAAATGACCACACAACACTCTGACGTTACCAACAATATTCCCGGTAGATTTAGAACCTTTTCCGTGACGGTCGGCAGTCCAGAGATGGGCGGCGTACACAGAGGAGCGCCGCATAGTGAACTGCCTAAGCTTATGGACGAATACATCGAATTTGTAAACTCTAGAAGGTTTATGGCTCTGCATCCAGTATTAAGAGCCTTGCTATCGCATTTCTTCTTAGTGACAATCCATCCGTTCGGGGACGGTAATGGTAGGGTATCTCGACTCGTTGAAGCAGGAATGCTTTTTCAAGGTGGTTACAATGTGCATGGGTTCTACGGCCTGTCAAATTACTTCTATCGTAATGAAGAGGAATATAAAACATTGCTTCAAAAGTCTAGGGAAGAAGTGCCCTTTGATGTTAACCCATTTATAATTTTTGGATTAAAAGGTTTTGCTAGAGAACTCAAAGGGATAAATAACTTCATCAAAACAAAGCTGAATCGAGTTGTCTACAGAACTATGTTGGTTCGTGCCTTCAACACACGCACCGGAAGTCGCCGCAGACTTATCAATCAAAGAGAGTATAACTTGCTTGATTTCCTCATTGTCGAAACTGAACCAAATGACCCCTTTTCTGACAGCCCCTCAAAGCGGATAAAACTATCTGAACTGAGAGAAGTTCCGTATATTCAAGCCGTATATAGAAACGTTACTCCGAGAACGTTCTTTAGAGAGTTAATTAGACTCAGGCAAATGGGATTTATCTATTTTACCCAAGTGGAAGAATCTAGAGAGTGGATTATCGAGTTGGATTTTGGCGCTATAGGTAGATATTGATTTAAGGCTTGTGCCCCGGTAGCTCAGATGGAAAGAGCAACCCCTTCGTATGGGTAGGTCGCTAGTTCAATTCTAGTCCGGGGCACACCTGTTTATTATAGAACATTCTAGAACTCAAGCGTTAGACCCTTTCGGCGGGTCTGGCGCTTTTCTTTTTGCAACCCTTAAAAGCAAGGCCGCTATGCCCGTCCCTTCGGAAAGCACAGCGGCCTGCCCGTGCCACACAGTTCGCGGCCTCATCCGGCGAACGTGCAGCACAGAGGGAGCGGAGCGGCCACGCATCCCTCTCCCCTCACTCAAGCTTTAGCTATGAAAGATCGGTTTGCTATGATGCCCTTGTTCTAGTCTTTGAAAACTAAGGCAACGGCTAATGCGTAGCTCAATCCCAAGAGTGGAGTAATGAGCATCGCCGTGCGAGATGAAAGGTTCATTCTCACGGCGAACAAGTTGAGCGGGCGCATATTACCACCAAATGGTGGTAGCAGCAAGTTATGGTTGCCATTCGTCTCGTCAGGAGATTGCGCCTGATGGGAACGAAGCCGCGTATTAAGCCGGAACGTCTAGCAGAAAAGCTGCGGCAGATTCGGTTGACGCTCGGACTTTCTCAAGCTGAGATGTGGAGGCTATTGGAAGCTGAAGACCTTATAGTGTCCAAACAAATCTCTGCGTATGAAGTAGGGAAGCGAGAGCCGCCGCTATTGATTCTCTTGCAATATGCTCGCGTGGCTAATATCAGCACGGATGTTTTGATTGACGACGATCTGGACTTACCCGCTAAGCTACCGAAACGTACCCGCCGATAATCTTGCCCAAAAATTAAACAGTCTGCCCAAAAACTCAGTCACAAACCTTTATTTTTAGGCAAAGCCCCTAAGGTGGATACTCCGGTGTCACTGTATACTTAATAACCATCCAGAGGGCTTTGCTCAAAAAGCCCTATTTTCTGCGAGAATCCCTTTATTTTCGAGTATTTGATTATTGCCAGAGACCTAACCTTTGGTTGGTGGGGGTGGATGGATACCAGGTATCCATTCGGGGGCGGGTTTGGGGGGATGGAGGGGGAGCGTTTATTCGGGCGTAAGTGGCGATTTGATTGGGGTTAGGCTGGGCTGCAAGTTTGTTTTGGGGTGTGGCATGCGGGTTGAATTAGGGAGGGGCAGATCGTTGACAGGAACTGGTCAGTAGGGAAAGAGGATGCGGCCTTCCTCTTCCCCGGCTGATGCAGGACGTTACTCAGACGCCTTGTAAATCCTGTTGGCGATCTCAGAACTTTTGAAATTTTAACCTCGTGCCTGTTTCCCCCTCGCGTTTTAAGCTTGGCTTCCACGAAGCGGCACTCGTATGAAAAAGGAAAGAAACGCCATGTTACGAAAAATCACCGCTTGCTTGAGCCTAATCAGCCTGATGATAGTCTCCGTTACCCCTCTGACAGCGCTTGCCAACCCGGCAGCCGCTCAGAACGGTAACCGTCAGGTGCGTCAGGGCAGGAAACTCTCGCCTGAGCTTGAATCATCCACCTCCTCCAGCGGCACGGTTCGCGTCATCATCCAGACCAAAGGCCAACCCAACGCCAATCAGGATACCGCCATTACCAACGCTCGCGGCAAAAAGCGCGCCAGCTTTGATGAAGTCAACGTAGTGGTCGCAGATGTTCCGGCCAACACGGTTGCGGACATTGCCGACAGAGACGATGTCGAATACGTCGCCTCGGATCGCCCGGTGAAATCAAGTGGCCTCCTGACGGACACCACCGGCGCGGGCGTCGTACAGCAGGGTACGGCAAAGGTTCCGGGAATGACCGGCAAGGGCATCACCATCGCCGTTCTGGACAGCGGCATCAGCACCAAGCACCCGGACTTCAACAGCAGCGCTAAGAAGTCCCGCGTGCTGACTTCCGTGGATTTCACGGGTAGCGAAAAGGTCGGCGACCCTTACGGTCACGGCACGGGCGTGGCGAGCGTTGCAGCAGGCAGCGGCGCGGCCTCTAATGGTTACAGCGCAAGCTACACCGGCATCGCGCCGGAAGCGAACATCGTTGACCTGCGCGTGATTAACGAGAGCGGGACGGGTCGCGCCAGCAACGTTATCAGCGCCATCAACTGGGCTATCAAGAACAAGTCAGCCTACAACATACGCATCATCAACATGAGCCTCGGCGGAGCCATCTACGAGTCTTACAAGCAAGACCCGGTTTGCCAGGCAGTGCTTCGCGCTTATATGGCGGGCATCGTCGTCGTGGCGAGCGCAGGCAACTACGGCCACACGAACAAAGTCGTAGGCTTCGACAACAACGGCAAAGAGATTTACCAGCTCGCATACGGCACAATCTCCAGCCCGGCCAACAGCCCCTACGTCATCACGGTCGGCTCGGTTGACACTCGCCTGACGGCGAAGCGCTCAGACGATTTCGTAGCAGACTATTCATCCAAAGGCCCGACGCAGATTGATCATCTGGCGAAGCCCGACATGGTCGCTCCCGGCACGCGCATCATGGCAGCCATGTCGCAGGAAACAACGCAGGGCTTCTATGCTCCTATGCAGAAGAACATTCAGCAGCCGACCGCAGCGGATGGGATGCCGAATGCTTACTTCAAATACTCCGGCACGAGCTTCGCCGCTCCTGTAGTCTCCGGCACCATCGCTCTGATGCTTCAGGCCAACGGCTCGCTCACCCCCGGCATGGTCAAGGCAGCGCTGGCGCGCACCGCGCAGATTCTCCCCGGCGTCAAGTTCGGCAACCAGGCGCAGAGCATCGTGTCGCAGGGCGCAGGCATGGTAAACGCCATCGGCGCAACCGCAATGGCGAGCGCCATCGTCCCCAAGGCAGACAAGCTCAAAGCAGGCGACTTTGTATTCAAGTCTAATACGACCCTTTCGTCGCTCGGCAGCTCGACGCTTATAGCGGGCGAGCAGGTCAGCTTCAACAAGCAGATCGCCTACTACAACGGCATCATCTTCTCCAACAGCCCCGTCAAGACCAACGGCATACTGATACACGACGGTATCGCCCTGCTTCAAGGTGTAGTGCTGTCAGACGGCAACATACTGACCGACGGAATTCTGATTCATGACGGTCTAGTCGTGACGCAAGGCTTCGCACGCGCAGACACCATCGTCATGTCAGATGGACACTTGCTGAGCAACGGCATCATGCTCGGCACGGGCGTGATGGTTGGCGATGGTGTCATGGTTGGCGACGGTATACTGATACACGACGGCGTGATGGTTGGCGACGGCATACTGATACACGACGGCGTCATGGTTGGTGATGGTGTCATGGTCGGCGATGGCATCCTGCTAACGGACGGCGTTATGGTTGGTGATGGTGTTATGGTTGGCGACGGCGTCATGGTTGGCGACGGCATACTAATACACGACGGCGTGATGGTTGGTGATGGTGTCATGGTCGGCGATGGCATCCTGCTAACGGACGGCGTCATGGTTGGCGACTAGTTTCCGATTACCTCCAAGCGGGAGGGGAAGGCGAAAGACGCCGGTGAAGCTAACGTGGCAACTTCACCGGCGTCTTCGTGTCTGATTAGAAGTTGTATGAAAAGTCCCGTCAGAGACAATCCTGTAATAGCGCAGCCATTTATGGTTGGGAACTGAAGGCACAAAAAAGTGTCAGGCGTTCTCGTATTATGAGAAGTAGCAAAACTTCTGCGAACTCTGTAAGCATAGGTGTCTATAGATGTACACAGTTATAAAAGCGTGTGTCGTCATTTGTTGACGCTTCTTAACCTCACCTCAGACCAACTTCATTAGCTTTCCACCGTTATTGCGCACTATATCCTTATAGATACCCATTGGAATGAGCATTGCATCATTAGATAGAGTGCCTCGCGCATATTCCCGCCAACGAGTCTTTCATGTTGGCCTCACGTCACCCTTATTAGTAAAGGAGACCTCAATGGAACAAGCAGCGACAGTAGGCGTCGGTAATTCGACCACTACCCTCAAGCAGATTACTGTGACATTTCCGCAGCCGTTCGCGACCGTTCCGGTCGTTGTCGCAAATACTCTACAGACCGATCCAACATATCCACCAGGGTCGATCCCGGATTCGTATGCAGTCTCTATAACAGGTGTCTCGCTGACCGGATTCAGAGCAAACATTTATCGTGTGGACGCCGCTCACGGCTGGGGGCAGAAGCTTTCTCTTGGATACCACGCCACGACACCCTAAGGCGCAAACTTAGGCTGGTCGGTCAGCTAACCCGGCGTAGAGTCTCGTAGGGACGACTGAAGAAATCAATCCAGAATTTCAGTCGCCCCTACGGGACTCAACTTTATTATTCATCGTCGCCATCAAGCCTTTTCTTTCTCACTTCTCTTTCGACGACCAGACAAAGTCCCATGATGAAGTAGAGGATCATCACGTCTTCCGAATCACCGAAGTTGTAATGAACAAGGCCGCTCGTAAAAAAGCCTGCCAGCCCGCCCAGAGCGCCGAGTATAAGACCGCGCTCAATCCAGTCTTTGACCTGTCCCTTACGTGCAAGCCGCCACAGGTGACGCGCATAAACAAAAACAAGCGCGAGCCAGAAAACGAGCGCCGGGACGCCGCGCTCTAAGGCAAGCTGCAACAGGTTCGAGTGCATGTGCCCCATAGGTATACGCCCGCCTTCAAACAATCCCCACTCGCGCCAGTAACGCTTAATCGAATCCATTCCGACGCCGACCACTAGGTGTCTGGGCTTGCTTGTAAGCAAATTAAACCCTTCGCGCTGCACGGTCTTGCGCCAGTTAATCGAGTCATCCTTCGGGTCAAGAAAGCTGACGTTTCGCTTCTGTTGAAGTAGAAAGAGGCCGAGGAGCGCGAGCGGCAGCGCACACGCGAGCATGACCAGAATGGCGCGGCGACTCGCACCCACGATAACGATTACGAAGGAAGAGAGCAGGAAGGCTCCAAGCGAGGCGCGGGTCACGGTTAGAAGCAGCGCGCCGCACATGCCTGCCACTACCAGAGCGAGCAACACTCCCTGCAAAGAGAGCTTGCGCCTGAGCGCTATAAAGAGACCGAAGGCGAGCGAGGCTACGAGCTGCAACATCTCCGCATAAGTTACATAGTGGCCGTAAAAGCCTGCGGCGCGCCAGTCGCGTCCTCTAGACCAGCTTCCAATCCCCAATCTTTCCAGCGCCGTTTGTCCCGCGAGCAAAGAGCCACGGGCTACTTTAAACGTCGGCATAGCCTCAAAGTGATAGACCTGCACGCGCGCCGCATCCCTGTTTGAGCCGTCTGCGGGTGCGTCCAGAGCCTTCACTAACTCTTCTGGAGTGCTCAGCTTCCGGTCGTCAACATTCAGAATCGTGTCGCCGTTTTGAATGCCAGCCGTGTAAAGCGGGCTGCTCACTTGTAATCCTTCGACCTTCACACCGCGCCCCACCGCCCGCTCGCCAAACGTGTAGAGGACATTAACCATGCATGATGCTATGAGCGTCAAAACCAGCAGGCGCACCAAGCGCATAGACGTGACGTTCTCCGCTACCATATAGACGATGATGAAGAGGCTCGCCGCACGCATCTTGCCGAAAGAGATGTCGGGCGCGTAAGAGAAGATTGAAGAGATGAAGGTGAGCACGATGAATCCCCAGAGAGCGAAATCAACCGGCGTGCGATAAAGACGTGGGCGCGGCTTAACCAGAAGGCGCACCGACCACAGAATCAATCCGAACAACCACGCGCCCTGCGTCACCGCAATCGAATGAGGCGCAAACGCCGCCATCACAAACAGCCAAAAGATGATGAGACGGTCAAGCCACAAAGTAAGAGATGAGGGCGGCAGCGTGAGGGATGAAGTGTTTGATTCTGCCTGTAAGTAATTTGATTGATTCTTAGGTATCTCTTTTACCGAATCGCCTGTAACTGAAGTTGTCGCCGTATCGTCACGCTTTTCATCCCTCATCCCTCATCCCTCATCCCTTCTTAATACGCGTCGTCGCCGCGCAGCATGACGGGCAGGGTGCGCAGGATGATTTTCAAATCGAGCAGGAGCGACCAGTTCTCTATGTAGAAGAGGTCAAGGCGAACCATCTCTTCAAAGGGTAGGCGGTTGCGCCCGGAAACTTGCCAGAGTCCCGTTACGCCCGGCTTCATGTCCAGCCGCTTGCGATGCCATAGCTCGTAGTTCTCTACTTCATACGGGATGGGCGGGCGCGGGCCGACGACACTCATATCGCCGCGCAGCACATTCAAAAGCTGCGGCAGTTCGTCCAGACTCAAACGGCGAAGGATGCGTCCCAATCTTGTGATGCGCGCGTCGGCGCGTAGTTTGTAGGCAGGCTTTTCCACATCGCCTACGTTCGCTTCGGGGCGACCCGCGATCAGTTTTTCCTGGTACTCTCTGTGCAGGCGGTCGTCCGCATCAGCGCGCATCGTGCGAAACTTGTAGAAGAGAAAGATGCGCCCGTCCATCCCTACACGCTCCTGCTTGTAGATGACGGGGCCGCGTGAATCGAGCTTGATGAGCACGGCAATCAAGAACCAGAGCGGAGAAAAGATTAGAAGCGCGAAACTAGCGATTGCTAAATCGAAAGCACGCTTGACCAGCCGCGCGCCGCCGGATAGAGGCTCGCGAAAAAGTCTTATCATCGGGAGCGCGCCTATCTGGTCAATCTCCGTCTTGCGAGGGATGCAGTTAAAGAGGCTGGGCGCAATGCGAAACTCTACGCCGCGCCGTCGCCCGCAGCGCATCATCACGTCAAAGAGCGCGTCGCCGTTGACCTGCGGGTCTGCGATGATGACTTCGTTTGCGCCCGAATCGCGTATGGCTTCCGGCAGTCCCTTGAGGTCGCTGACTACAGGCACGCCTTCATAAACTTCCGGCACGCTCCGGTCAATCGTGCCGTTCTCCACCACACCTATAACGCGATAGCCGAGGCTTGGGCGCTCGCGCATCTCGCGTATGCAGAGCGCGGCCTCTGCGCCTCTTCCCACTACCAGTGTCGGAATCAGATTGATGTCTCGCTGGCGCACGACGGATTGTAATCCGCGCACTAAGACACGCAGGGCACTTGTCGCGGCAAGGACTAAAAGAAAGTCGAAGATGAAGACGCCGCGTGAATAAGAGAAGGCCGAAAAGCGAAAGCCGCCGCGATATAGAAAGGCCGACGCGACGATGAGAAGCGAGCCGATGGCCGTCGCCTTGAAGATGCGCACGGCGTCGTCCACGAAAGAGAACTCGCCTCTGAGCCTGTAAAGATCGTAATAGCGAAGCGCGAGGAGACGTATCAGTACGACCAGAATAAGAAGCGCGCCGTAGGGAGCAAAGCGCGTGCTCCAACGAAAGCTACCGGCTTCGCCCGCGCGAATAACAGAGATGCCTTCGCGCAGGTAGAAGGCCGTCATAAAGGAGGCCGCAGCAATCAACGCATCCGAGAGGGCAAGGCACGCCTTGACCGTAGGGATAATCCAGCGCGGCGCGCGCGCAGGCACACGCACCGTGCTCGCCTCAACCAGAGGTCTCTTGATTCGCTCAGCTCTCATCAAATCCAGTGAATCGTAAAGCGTAAATCGTGAATAGTAAACCGGCGGAACGCTTAAGTAGTAGTTCAGCTTTGGAATTGAGTGAAAGTAAACTCGGTTTTCACCACAGAGACCGGAGAGAACACTGAGGATGCACAGAGAGTTGAATATTACTCAAGCCTCCGTGCTTCCTCTGAGTCCTCTGTGTCTCTGTGGTGAAGATCAACTCTCATCACATTCAATTCCAAACTGAACCGCTTCCAGCCCTTTGTCTATTCCCCCAGAATCAAGTCTGCCACTTCGGCGCGCACATGTAGAGCGCGGCGCAAGCTCAAGCCATTCTTTTTCTCTACCCTGAGATTATCTAAATCTTCCTTTGAGCCGATGCGCTTTAATCTCCCTTCGCGTACCAGCTCCTCGTCAATCGCCGCCCAGCGTCCCAGGTAAATGGTCGCCGCAGGCACTCCGAGCGCCGCCGCCTCACGATTCATAGTGCCGCCCGCGCTGACAATCATGTCGGCTGCGGCTATCAGGTTCGCTCCATCGAGCGCCCCCTCCGGCAGAATCATATTCCTGCTCTTGCATGCGGCATATTCCGCGCGCTGTGCATCCGTGCGCGGAAGCAGGAGGGTCTTCACATCATCGCGCGCTTCAAGACGGCGAAGCAGCTCGTCGAACAACTCGTTGTCGAAACGATGATAGAGCGCATCGCGCGCAGGTGGCCGCACGACTACGAGCACGTCGTCTGCTTCAATCCTAAGCTCGCGCAAGGTCTCCATGAAGCGCGGGTCGGGCGTGAAATCAGCCAGATAGACATCCTCTTTCGTTCCTTCATAGCGGCGGACTTTTCCGCTCTTTGCTCCGTAGCGTCGCAAAGCCTCTTCTGGAAAAGCGCGCGGAACAATCACGCGCGAGGCCAGTCTGAAAGCAAAGTGATTCGCAGGCTGATGCTCGTAATCCATCAGCGTGACTGTGCGAATCGAGAGGAAGCGCGCCGCCACCACCTGCGCGTAAGAGTTATGGCTCACGGCCAGCTCAAATCTTTGTCCTCGCGCCCATCGAGCAAGCTGTGTCCCGCGACCGATCAGGTTTCCGGCTTTACCCGCGAGCGCCCGCCCGCCGAAGCCGCCTATAACCTCAGGCTCAAGCGACGCGTTTTCGGCCAGCTCAACCGTCTGCGCGAAATCCCGCGCCGTCACTCTCACTCTGTGCCCGCGCGCCTCAAACTCCTCCCTGAGCGCCCGAAAGAACGGCACGTGCGGCGAATTCGCTAAATCAATCCAGATAAACATAAGTAAGCAGTAAGCAGTGAGCAGTAAGCAGTCAAAAGCGTTTCGTTCGACTGCTTACTGCTCACTGCTTACTTCTAACATTCTTACCAGCCCGTAGAGCATCCACGCCTGCGACCATCGCATGTAGGGCGTGCGAATGGTGTGGAAGCGCCTCTTCTGATAGTAGAAGAAGCCGCGCTTGCTCTGTAGATGACGCATAGCCCAGAGCGCGATTTTTTCTCCTAGCGCAAGAGCCTGTTCGTCCGAGTTCTTCAGCTCAGCAAGCGCTACAAGGGCAGCGCCAGCCGAATGAGCATCCGCAGGGTAAAGACGATCAGGGTAGTATTTCGGCCAGCCGTCCGCCAGAAAAAATCGCTCTCGCCAGAACTCCTGTCCGCGCGCGAGTACAGTAGCGAACTCTTCACGCGCAAGGTCACTCTTACTCATGATGCGCGCAAAGCTCGTCAGTATAAAAGCCGTGTGGAAATTGTCCGACCATGATTGGTACGAGTCCGCGCCGTAAGCCCAGGAGCCGTCTTTGTGCTGTCGGCTGGCAACGTATCGCGCGCCCCGCACCGCCCAGTCAATTAAAATCCTTTGACCTGTAAGCGCGCCGACCGAAGAGAGCGTCTCCGCCGCCAGCAGGCTCGCATTAAAGACCCGCGTGCGGTCTAGCGGAGAATAGCTCCAGCAAACTTCGCGCTCGCTGATTTCGCTTAAGTTCAGATCGCTTAAGATAAACTCGCAACAACTTCGCGCATGTTCAAGATAGTCCTCCGTCTCGAAGCTCTGCGCAGCTTCAGCAAGCGCGCGTGCGGCAAATGCCGTCGGCACAATCGTCGGCGTTCCCTTCGGCGCGAAGAACGCGCGCCCCTGCCAGTCGAAGTTGTAGCCCCAGCCGGTTGCACCGCTCTTTGATTGAAGCCTCGACGCAAGCAGCTCTTTAAGCAAGCCCCGCGCCTTCTCTGCCGCCTCCTTCGTACGCGTCCGGCGAAATTCCGAGAGGGCTGAGAGAGCAAAGAGCGCCGTGCCTTTAGCATTCCTCTCTACAGGCACGCGCGCGAGCTTGCGTAAATTGACGGGCGAGCGTTTGAAGGCTTGCGTCCAGAGGAGGCGCGCGGTGCGGGATGAGCTTGCCAGAGGAACAGCGCGAAACAACCGGCTGTTCAAAGCGTCGAACGGATCATGCCCCGCGTAATCACGCTCACGACACCAGGCGTCCAGAGTTGCGTATGCGCGTTCGATTTCGCTTTGCACGATGAGTGAAGCGCTCACATGCGGCTCGTCACGGAGGTCTCTATGCGGCGCGCTGTCTCTACAAAGCTTTCATGCCATAGCTCGAACATGAGCAGCGTCCAGAGAAGCTTTCGATGGTTGGCCGCGCCGCGCTCATGCTCATCCTGCAAGCGCTCTACGTAATCCGCGTCGAAGAGACCATTCCGGCGCAGGCGTTCGGGCGAGAGAAGATCGCGTGCCAGTGGTTTGAGCTTTCCCTTGAGCCATTCGGCGACGGGAACGCCGAAGCCCTTCTTGCCGCGCTTACCCACGAACGACGGCAGCAAGGGCGCTGCGGCCTGCTTCAAAATGTATTTCGACTTAAGCCCGCGCAGCTTGTAACTCGCGGGCAAAGAGGCTGCGTATTCGGCCACGCGCGGGTCTAGAAACGGCGCGCGTACTTCCAGTGAAACGGCCATGCTCGCGCGGTCAACCTTCGTCAGAATATCTTCCGCTAAGTACAGACGCGTGTCTAGGCTCTGCATACATTCGACTATGTTGTCGGCGTCGCATTCCTCTTCGGCCAGATGTCGCGCCTGTGCGTAGATGTCTCCGTCGCTATGTGCGCGCACTTCTTTGGTCAATAAATCTTCCTGCTCTTCAGGCGTGAACGAGCCGAACCAGACGTGATGACGCGCGACCGAGTCGTAATCGGCTCCCATGATGAAGCGGCGCGCCTTGTAGTCGAAAGAGATGTTATCGGTTCTGACGGGAAGCCTTCGCACCAGAGGCTCTATCAGCCGACGACGAAGGAAGCGCGGCACGCGCTCATAAAGAGGCGAGATGCGATGCCCAAGGTACATAGGGTAGCCTGCAAAGAGTTCGTCGCCGCCGTCGCCGCCCAGAGCGACCGTGACGTGCTTGCGCGTGAAGCGTGAAAGCAGGTAGGTCGGCACCAGCGAAGGGTCGCTGAACGGCTCGTCCATCCATGAGCCAATCTCGCCCACAAGATTTGCGGCCAGATCGACGCTCAAGCGCTCTTCATGATGATCCGTGCCGAGGAACTTGGCGACCGCCCGCGCATATTTTGATTCGTCATACGAGGCTTCGGCAAACGAGATGGAGAAGGTCTTAACCGTCTCGGATGAAGAGCGCACGGCCAGTGCCGCGATGGTCGAAGAATCCACGCCGCCCGAAAGCAGCACCCCCAGAGGCACGTCCGAAACCAGCCGCATGCGAACGGAATCCTGTAGCAATTCCCTGAGATGCTTAGCGGCCTCTTCAACGGTTGGCACAGGTTCCTTCGTCTTGTAGCTCAACCGCCAGTACGGTTGCACATCAACGCGCCCGTCCTCGACCGTCAATTGATGCCCCGCCGGAAGCTTCTGTATCCCCTGATAAATAGAGAGCGGCGCGGGCACGTAATCGAACGAAAGATACTGGCGGAGCGCGTCCAAGTTAAGAGAAGGTCGCACGCCGGGGTGCGCGAGCAGGACTTTCGGCTCTGAGGCGAAGAGAAAGGTGTTATCGAATATGCCCCAGTAGAGCGGCTTTTCGCCGAAGCGGTCGCGCGCTATGAAGAGCCTTCGCCGCCGGGCATCCCACAAAGCGAAAGCGAACATGCCGTTCAGATGCGACACCATCTCTGTCCCGTACTCTTCATAAAGATGCGGCAGGACTTCAGTATCAGAGGCCGAGCGGAAATGATGGCCGCGCTTTTCTAGCGAGTCGCGCAATTCGCGGTAGTTGTAAATCTCTCCGTTGAGGATGACCGATACCTGACGGTCTTCGCTCCACGCGGGCTGCTCGCCCGTCTGAAGGTCTATGATGGCGAGCCGTCGCATTCCGAGCGCGACGCCCGTCGTAATCATCAACCCTTCCGAATCAGGCCCGCGATGCGTCATGCGCTCGCACATGGCATGCAGCAGCACGTCCGCCCCTTCAGGCGGCTCAACGCGCGCATCCAAATTAGCCCATCCGGTAATTCCGCACATAAGCGTAGAGGTTAGAGATTAGAGGTTAGAGGTTAATAGTTGATCTTGCTTTTACTAGCCTCTGACCTCTGGCCTCTGATAACTGTTTTCAAGCTCTTCCAGCGAGCGTGGTGTCTTCTGTCTGCTCGTTCTGGGCTACAGGTCTTTTTCCGAATCCCAGCCGATCGCGCACGGCGTAGATGCGCTTGGCCTGAGATTCATGATAAGTGCGCACCAGCATCTCTGCCAGGAGTCCCATCAGGAGAAACTGTATGCCGACGGCGAACATGACTATGGCTAGCATAGGGAGCGGTGTCTGCACAAAATCCGCCCGGTGAAAGATTTTCAGAAAAATTGCGTACAGCCCCGACAGCATAGAGATGAGAAATGCCAGGATGCCGAACGTGCCGAAGACGTAGATGGGCTTCGTTTGATACGACGCCATGAACTTGATGGTCATCAAGTCCAGCACTACCTTCAACGTGCGCGATAGTCCGTACTTGGACTTTCCCATCGTGCGCGGGTGATGCTCTACTGGAATTTCTGTGACGCGCGCTCCAGCCCACGAAGCGTAAATCGGGATGAAGCGGTGCATCTCGCCGTAGAGGCGCACGTCTTCGAGCGATTCCCTGCGATATGCCTTCAACGAACAGCCGTAATCATGCAACGGCACGCCGCCAATCCAGGAGATAATGCGGTTGGCAATCATCGAAGGAATCTTGCGCGTGATGAGCGTGTCCTGCCTATCTTTGCGCCAGCCCGAAACCACATCGTAGCCTTCATCCAATTTATCCAGCAGACGCACTATGTCCGCAGGGTCGTTCTGCAAGTCTGCATCCATAGGAATCAGCACGTGCCCCGTCGCCGCATCAATGCCCGCGGCCATAGCGGCGGTCTGCCCGTAGTTTCTGCGGAGCGCGACCACACGCACGCGCGGGTCTATGCGCGCAAGGCCACGCAGGACTTCAAGGCTGCCGTCATTCGAGCCATCGTCAACATAGATGATCTCGGCGGTGCGCCCAAGCTTTCGCAAAGCCTCGTCCAGCTTTGCGTGAAGCGGGCGCAGGTTAGGCTCTTCGTTATAGACGGGCAGGAAGACGGAGATGTCCGGCGCTTCCACTGGCCGCGCGCTCCCCGGCACAGGCTCGCTCACTAAAGTTTCGTCTTCGTCGTAATTTTTCATCTATTCAACTCTACGAGCGACGCACAATGCCGAGACGCCGAAGGGCAGATTCATGTGGCGCAGGGCGTTGCTTTCCGCGCCGAACACGCGACCCAGTATGCCGTTGAAGGCGGAAATGCCTATGCTGTTTTCCGTCTCGGTGCGGATGCCGGTCAGCTTCATGAACTTGCGAACCAGAAGAATGGGAAGGAAGAAAGTAATGTTCGCATAGGTCGAGCGTTCGATTTCAAAGCCAGCCTCGCGCACGGCCTTCAGTAGTCCCGGCAAGGTGTAGCGCCGCCTGTGATGGCTGACATCATCCTGCACACCCCACAGAAACATGAAGGCCGGAACGAAGAGCAGTATACGTCCATCAGGACGAAGGACGCGTCGAAACTCCTTTAAGCCTGCGGCATCGTCGTCCAGATGCTCTACCACATCGAGCGCCGTCACTAAATCAAACGTGCCGTCTTCATAGGGCAGCTCTTCCGCAGCGCCGTGGCGCACATTCTCTAAGCCCCGCGCTCTACAGAAGGAGAGCGCATCGTGCGAGACATCAATCCCGTGAGCCTCACCGAATTCTCCTAGCATGACCAGGTTCGCGCCAGTCCCGCAACCTACGTCCAGAATCTTCGGGCGACGGTCTTTGATGCGGTCGCAGATTTCTTTGACGAAGCTTGCGATGATGCGTCGGCGTCCCCTGTACCACCAGTGCGAGCCTTCTACCTCGTAGAGAATCGCATAGGTGTGCTGCATCATCTCGCGCGGCAGCTCTTTTTCAGCGCCTTTGGCGACACTAGACATTTGAGACCTTTCACCCTTCTGTTAGTTAATCGTTCCTGTGCCGCGCCAGCTATTCTTATTATGCCAGCCGATGGCTACATCCGTGGCTCCAACGTCGCTCCACCACTTTTCAAATTCCTCGCGCGAGATGTAATTGGCCGTCGGCGCAACCAGATGGTCGAAGACGATGGTGTGCTGCTCGCGCCAGCCGAACCTGGAAATGGTGTTCATGTAATCATTGTAGAATAAATGGCGCGCGAGCGCAGCACCGCCGCCCGTCCGATTCAAAGGGCCGTAGATTAATTTGGACGCAGCATAGACCGCTGCGGTCGGCAGTTTCGACAGATGCAAGAGCGCCTTCCGGTTCATGCGCGAGGTGAAGCGCTCGCGAAGGGGGCTGACCAGGCTCACTATCCACTTGTTGTTCTCCGCCCCGTAGACCCAGACGGAAAACTTGCCGCCCGGCTTAATCTTGGAGGCAAGAGATTTGAAGCCGACGCTGGGGTCAAGCAGGTGGTGAATCACGCCGATGGTATAAGCATAATCGAAAACTCGCTTCAGGGGCAGGCGACACAGGTCTGCCTGCACGACGTGCATGTTCTCTGAGCCTTTGGACGCGGCAAAGGCTGATTCGACGGCGTCGCTTAAGTCAACGCCGACCACATCGCGTGCGCCCCAGTGGGCTGCTAGCTGCATGTGGCGACCCTTGCCGCATCCACCGTCCAAAACAATCTTGTCCTTGAAGAACTCGGCCTGAACGGGATCAATCCAGCCGAGCATCTGCTCGCCGTAAAGCTCGTCCTCCTGCGTGAAGTGCTGCCACTCCCAGCCGAAGCTGGAAGCGGTCGCGGCCTTATCCGCTTCAATCTCACCCAGATTAGCGAAGCGCGGAACGCCGCGCACAATCGGATAGACGGCCTTGCACGCAGCGCAATTCAGCTCGCCCTCTAAAATCTCTATGCCCTCGCTCTTTGCTTCCGTAAGCTGTAAGTCGCCTCCGCATGAAGGACAGGCCAGGTATTGCATCAACTTCTTCTTCATATTGTCTGTTCGGTTACCTTTTCTGTTTTATTCCTACTCTCTTCAACAGCATGCTCCCTTTTCATCACGCGGTTAAAAGCTCTGTTCAGAGTAATGCCAAGCTGTACAAAGGCCAGCGCGGTGAAGACGACCAGCACGCCGTGCATCGGCAGAACGTATCTTATCTCGGTGTGCGCCGCCGTCCCCGGCACAAGATAGTAGAAGACGGTCGCCAGCAGAAGCCAGGCCATCTGCCGGTTGCGACGCAATCCCAGCCAGACGCCGCACACCATAAAGGGGAGCGCAACCCAGCGGTAAACGCTCTGCACCATGCCCAGAATGTTTACGGCCAGAGCCGTCACGCCTCCCTGCCAGCTTACAGGCAAGCATTTCCTGCCGGTACAATTGATGCCCGCAATACCATAATAAACGCCCGGCTCCCCGGCCATCTTCAGCATCCACCACATGCGCGTCGCCATCACGCCCGCGTACCAGAAGGGACGCCCCGCTATAATCTTAAGTGACTTGCGCGCACGCTCGCGGTCGCGCCGTATGCCGTCAGGCCAGACAGGCGTAATCGGAAAACCCGGCGGCAAGCCCATAAAGGGACGCTCCTGCTCTACCATCAACTGATCGCCAAACACCGCGCCCTGCGATCTTCCGTATTCAGTCTCGCCAAGCCCTTCCCAGAAATTCGACCCGACGTTCAAGCCGGTCAGGACAAAATCATGAAAGACAATCGCATTGCGAATGGGTATGGGCGCAACCACTATCAGAGTGCCGACGAGTGCGGCGAGACTTAAACCGGCACGCCTGCGCCAACCTGCACGCACAAAGATAAAGAGCGCCAGCGCCCAGAAGAAAGCCATGAACAGAGGATTGACACGAAACCAGCACGCCAGCCCCAGCACCAATCCCGCCCCAAGGCACCAGCGCCAGCTCTGCCTCTTAGCGCCCAGGAGCAGCAGCCACACAGCTCCCAGCACGAACCAGGTGGTCGGCGCATCCGACGAAGGCGTCACGCCGTAGAATGCCAGCAGCGGGGAGAGCGCCGCCAGTACGCCTGCCGCAATACCTGTGCGCCACCCGTAAGCCGTCACGCCTATGCCGACTACCAGCATGGACATGATGAGAGCATCCAACACCCAATGCACACGAAGCACTGCGTGAGAGGAGCGCTCACCCGTGACGCTGTAGATAAAAGCGACCCACGCGGGAAATGCCGGGGGATATTGAATCAAGTCCGTGCGCGACGAATCCTCAATCCAGAAGAAAGATTCCTTACCGTCGAGGATATTCTGCGCCCGCTCGTCAAAAATCTTGTATGAGCCATACTGAAACCAGCCCGCATCGTTGAGGCGCTCTCCCAAAAACTGCGCCGTCAGAGCGCGCACCAAGAGCGCCAGCACGACTACCAATAAAAAGCAGAGCGCACGCCTCCTGCGCGCCGCTTTGTTATTGATGCCGGACTGATTTATTAGTGTCATTATTCTTAAGCCCCGTCAGGGGCGGCATGTTTATAGCCCACGGCGTAAGCCGTGGGAGAGCACGTCAACATTTGAATTCCCAGCCCCGTAGGGGCGGCAGAGATTTTTGGTTGAATAGAATTCATTGGCCGTCTAATTTCTTTCGCCCCTAACGGGGCTTATTAACATTTTTCGTTTTCGTTCCCACGGCTCGCGCCGTGGGCTATAAACATTTCGCCCCTACGGGGCTTAATTGGACAAGTCAGAACGAAACACCCTTGCTTCCTTAACAGGTCAAACTTCCTTTTCAAATCCGAGGCGTTCCTGCACGACATAGAGCGGGCGGCGCTTGACCTCCGTGTAAATCCTTCCCAGATACTCGCCTATGATTCCAAGGGTTAATAACTGAACGCCTCCCATAAAAAGCACTGCGATGAAAAGCGATGCCCAGCCCCGGCCTATGTTTATGTCGTAGAGTTTATAAAGCCGCTCCAGCACGGCCAGAATAATTCCCGCGACAGCCAGAATGATTGCCGCAAACCCCGTCCAGATGGCGAGCTTCAACGGTATGATGGAAAAACTCAGGATGCCGTCGGTCGCAAAGCGAACCATCTTCATCAGAGAGTATTTGGTTTTACCTCCGAAGCGTGGCTCTCGCCTGTAATGCACAGGCGTTTGTCTGAAACCTATCCAGCTAATCATGCCGCGCAGGAAGCGGTCGCGCTCAGGCATAGACAGAAGCACGTCCACAACCTTTCTATCCATTAAGCGAAAGTCGCCAGTGTCCTGTGGTATCTCGGTTTCGGACAATCGATTGATTAGTCGGTAAAAAGTTTTGGCCGTCCAGAGCTTGAAGCGCGTCTCTCCGCTTCGCTCAATCCGCACGCCGTAAGCGACGTGGAAGCCTGCGCGCCATCGCTCAAGCATTTCTGTGATGACCTCCGGCGGGTCTTGCAGGTCTGCATCAATTATGACCACAGCCTCGCCAGCCGCCGCCTCCAACCCTGCGGTCACTGCAATCTGATGCCCGAAGTTACGCGACAGGCGAATCACGCGCACACTCCTGTGCCCTGCCTGTATTTCACCGAGTATCTGCGGCGTCTGATCCCTGCTCCCGTCATCCACGTAAATCAACTCGAACTCCAGACCGGGCAATCCGTCCAGAACATTGACCAGACGTTTGTGCGTTTCCCGTATCACAAGCTCTTCATTAAAGCAGGGGATGATTGCAGAGAGGAGCATAAAAAAGTTTTCCAGAACTCATTCGCTTAAGTCGCACGAGCGAACCGAGTCTACTTCCAGGGTCAGCGCGTGATGGCCTCGGTCGTCCTTTTCCTATCAAGCCGAAACCATTCGATGAAGCGGCGTATGCCCTCTTCAATATCCGTTTGCGGGTCATAGCCCAGAAGCCTGCGCGCCTTAGCGATGTCCGCGAAAGTCTGCGGCACGTCTCCGGGCTGCGCGGGCTGGCTATCGAGCGTGGCGCGCTTACCCAGCTCTTTTTCCAGCAGCTCTATCAACTCGCGCAGTTCTACCGTGCGCGACTCGCCAAGGTTGATGGCTTCGTAATCGCTTCCAGTGTAATCAATCGCAGCGCGCACGCCTGCGATGATGTCGTCAATGTATGTGTAATCACGCCTGGTCGTGCCGTCGCCGAAAACCGGAATAGGCTTGCCTTCATCAATCAGGCGCGCGAATTTGTGAATCGCCAGATCGGGACGCTGACGCGCACCGTAGACTGTGAAGAAGCGTAGCGCCACGCAACGTATGCCGTAAAGATGCGTGTAGGTGTGGCAGAGCAACTCGCCCGCGGCCTTGGTTGCAGCGTAGGGCGAGATGGGCTGGCCGGTCGGGTCTTCTTCGCTGAAGGGAACCTTGGCGTTGATGCCGTAAACGGATGACGAAGAGCCGAAGACGAACTGCTTTATCTTGTGTACGCGCGCCAGCTCAAGCAGGTTGAGCGTGCCCGTGATGTTCGTTTCGTTGTAAAGCTGCGGCTCCGCCAGAGAGGGACGCACGCCTGCGCGCGCCGCCAGGTGAACGATTGACTGGAACTTCGTTTCATCGAATAGGCGCTTCAATACTTCGCGGTCGCGTATATCCGCTTCGACCAGACGATACGCAGGATTCTGAAAGTGTGCGCGCACGTTCTCGCGCTTCAACACAGGCGAGTAGAAGTTATTGAAGTCATCCAGAACGGTCACGCGCCAGACACCTTCGCCCAGAAGACGATCAACCAGATGCGAGCCTATGAAGCCCGCTCCGCCCGTGACCAGAATCTCTTTTCGCTCAGTCAATCTCTGTTCTCCTTAGATTCTCTCTTCACTCCGCTTTGCGCGCGTAAATCCACAGATGCCAGCCCCAGCGCGATGCCAGACGCGCTTCCGCGTTGCGCGGAAGGAGCCTCCCCACCACAGGCATCCAGCGCTTGTGCAGGAAATATGTGCGAAGCTCTACTTCATGAAAATCGCGGAACAGCTCGCGCGCTTCGCTGCGCGAATAGACGCGCGCCAGCGGATTGCCTGCGCCGTCCGTGTTCTGATTCAGAAATTCATCCGCCTTCAAATAGCTCTCGGAATCGGAACGAAGGCGGCGCGCGTGCTCGCGCAGGTTTTCCAGAGGCTCGCCCGTCAGCTTATGAGCCAGCTTGATGCCGGTTTCGCTTCTGAGAAGTTGCGCGCCCGCGCGTCTGAGCATTTGAATGTTGATGCGATAGTTGTACGAGTCTCGGTGATAAAGCATCACCACGGCTCGCCCGCCGGGTCTGAGCACGCGATGAATCTCGCGTACGGCTCGCCGGGTGTCCGGCGTGTGATGCAGCACGCCGTGCGAGTAGACCATATCGAAAGAGGCATCCGGGAACTGTAGATTCTCCGCGTCTGCGGTCTGAAAATCTCCCTTCAACCCGAACAGCTCAAAGCGTCTTTGCGCCAGCTCGATTGCCGCTTCTGTCAAATCTACGCCCGTGTAATCCGCGCCTGCTTTGGCAAACTGCGCCCCGTCCGTGCCAAGGCCGCAGCCTATCTCAAGGACTCGCTTTCCGCCCGCCGATTGGAAACCCGCGGCTTCGGGGATGTGCCATTCGGTGCGATAACGATGCTCTTCGACTCGTTCATAAAAGAGACGCGTGCCCGGCTCCGCGTCGGCGAACTTCACCCCACAGGGGTTAGCCTGCCAGAAAGCGCGCACACGCTCCTTCAAGTTGTAGGCTGCATCAGACATCTTTTTGAGGAATCGAGCCGGAGCTTCAGCGTTGCGCGCCCGGCGCAGGCTTTTCAGCTTCCAGGGGCATAAGGCGCGCCTTATCGCCCTTTATAGAAACAGAGAAAGTAACATGCCTTGCAGGGGCGGGACAAGTTAGCAATTAGAGGGCTGGCGGGCTGAATCTCTGTTACTGCCCTTCATTGTTCATATCAGCCAAACCCGTCTAATTCAACTGACTCAAGGCGCTTGATGGAGTCTCAGGATAGATGGGCTGGGCTGGCAGACGTTGACGCCTGCGCTCAACCTTTTCCCTTCACCCCTCTTGTCGGCTATCCGGGATTCGTGTTACTGTTTTGTTGGGACGCCGAGTCCTGAAGATCAAGCCCACAGGGATTTTCCGATTACACATTAATCAGGTTTCCTAATCAAAGGCTGCTCGCGAGAGAAACACTGGCGAATGTCCGGAATCTCTTGTGTCTGCCTTTTTTGTCAGCACCTCCTCCGTATCGTCTAAATTTTCAAAGTACACGTCTGAAAGGGATGTTCATGCTGTCGTCTGTCATTAGCAATTACACGCGGGTCTGTGCGGCTGCTCAGCGCCGATTAAAAAAAGTTCCGGGGAATGATAAGCAAGCAGGCAAGTCCACACGAATGTGGCGGATGCTGCCTATCTTTATCGCGCTTACTTTAGCGGTCTGTCTAGTACCTCTCTTTCGTGCGAGCGCGGCCAACCCGTCACCGGGCGCATTCTCTGCCACCGGCCTCCTTTCTCAGTTCGGTAGCAATTACAGATTGTTGCCGAGTTTGGCGGCAAGATTTGCCCCACAAGATGTTCCGCAAGACGACCCACCCGAAGGCCCAAACTCAGACCTGGGAGTAACCAAGTTGGTAGTTGGCTCAGACAACGTAGGGGCCGACTCGAATGTGACCTATAGCATCGAAGTGCGGAACGGCGGGCCTAATGAGGCTTCCAGCGTCACACTGACCGACATTCTGCCGGTGGGTATGACCTTCGTCTCTTTAACTCAGACCTCCGGGCCTGCATTCTCATGCTCGACACCTTCCCCAAACACGAACGGCACCGTCACTTGTACAATATCCAGCTTCGTAGTCAACGACAGCGCCGTCTTCACTTTAGTTGCTCATATCCCGGCCAATACGGAGCCGGGCACGTCCTTCAACAACACGGCGACGGTTAGTACAGCCTCAACTGATTTCAATGATGAAAATAACAGCTCTTCCGCAGGGGCTATGGTAGCGACGACGAGCGCCGATGTAGGAGTGGCAAAGTCGGTCGGCTCCGACACCGTGAGGGCTGATGCGGACGTGACCTACACCATCGAAGTGCGTAATGGCGGGCCTGATGTCGCCGCCGACGTGACGTTGAGCGACACGCTGCCGGGGGATATGACTTTTGTCTCCTTAACGCAGGTGTCCGGGCCTACCTTTTCCTGCACGACCCCTTCGGGTGGAACGAGCGGCAACCCCGCCAACTGCTCTATCGCTAGCCTTCCTGTAGGCAGCCTCGCGGTCTTCACGCTGGTCGGCCATGTTCCATCAGGAACGTCGGATGGCGCAACCTATCAAAACACGGCTACGGTCAGCACAAGCACGCAAGACCCTAATGATATAAACAATAGTTCCAACGCGACGGCTACGGTGGTGACGTGTAATACAGACGTAGCCGTGACAACGAACGCCGATAGCGGCGCAGGCTCGCTCAGACAAGCCATCCTGGATGCATGCCCCGGCAGCACTATCATCTTCGCCCCCAATGTCGTCGGCTTCATTACGCTGACTTCGGGCGAGTTGCTTATAGACAAGAATCTGACGATTCGTGGGCCGGGCGCTAGCCTTTTGACCGTCATGCGCAGCACGGCTATTGGGACATCAAACTTCCGCATCTTCAATGTAGCGTCGGGCAATATCGCGACCATTTCAGGTCTGGCGATGGCTAACGGCGTAGGCACTCCCGGCGGCAATAGCGTAAGCGACGGCGGCGCAATCCTTAATGACGGCATGCTGGCGCTCGTGAGCAGCGTGGTCACGGGCAACGTCGCCGGAACCGGCGGCGGCATAGACAATCACGGCACGCTGGTCATTAACAGCAGCACCATCAGTAACAGTCATGCCGATACAGGCTCCGGCGGTGGTATCTATAATTCGGGACTGCTGACAATCATCAACTCCACGATTAACGGCAACACAGCTTTCCGCAGCGGGGGCATCGAAGTCGCGGGTGGTAGCGCGAGTATCACCAACAGCACTATCAGCGGCAACTCTGCTATCGGCGACGGCGGCGGCATCCAAACCATCGGAGGAACGGCGACGCTGACCAACGTCACCTTGACCAACAATCACTCTGACTCGGATAACAACGGTAGCGGAAGCGGTGGCGGTATCAGAGCCAGCACCGGCATCACGCTGCGTAACACTATAGTGGCAGGCAACTACAAAGGCTCCGCGACTTCTACTGCCGACGACATCGCCCTTACGGTTGACCCGTCAAGCTCTTTCAATCTAATAGGCACGGGCGGCTCTGGCGGCTTGAATAACTCCAACGGGAATCAGGTCAACGTGGCTAATCCCGGACTCGTACCGCTGACGAACAATGGCGGCCAGACGCAGACACACGCTCTGCGGGCAGGCTCCCCGGCGCTTGACGGGGGCAGCAACGCCCTTCTTCCGGCGGATGCCTTCGATATGGACAATGACGGCAACACTTCGGAGCCTCTGCCGTTTGACCAGCGCGGCGCGGGCTTTTTACGCGTGACGGATGCGGCGGATGCCAACACGACGCAGACCGTTGACATAGGAGCATTCGAGGCGCAGGTCTCCGTCGAAGACATCACAGACAAAGCTACAAATGAAGACACTCCGCTCTCCGTCACCTTCAACGTAGGAGACCCGGCACTTATCACGGGCATCACATACACGAGCAGCAACACGACGCTCGTTCCAAGCGCGAATCTGACCATCTCAGGCACAGGCTCGACCCGCACGCTTCAGATAACCCCTGCGGCGAATCTATCGGGCACGACCACCATTACTATTACTATTCTAGGCAACAACTCTCAGGCGATGGCGGACACCTTCGTGGTCAACGTCAACGCGGTCAACGACGCGCCGCAGGCTTCCGGTGAGAGCTACAGCACGAACGAGAACACACAGCTTAACGTGGCGGCTCCGGGCGTGCTCTCAAACGACACGGACGTTGACAACGCGACGCTGACCGCCATTAAAGTGAGCGACCCGTCTAACGGTACAGCAGCGCTCAACAGCAACGGCTCGTTCAGCTACACCCCGCAGGCGGGCTTTAGCGGCACGGACAGCTTCACCTACAAGGCCAACGACGGTGCGGCGGATTCAAACGTGGCGACCGTCACCATCAACGTCAACGAGGGAGGCACGCTTGCCTTCAGCTCTGCGACCTACAGTGTTAACGAGAACGGCGGAAGCGCAAGCATTACGATAACGCGTACTGGCGGAAGCGCAGGCACCGCGACGGTTCTCTTCCAGACGAGTAACGGTACGGCCTCTTCGTCGGACTACACCGCCGTCTCTCAGACCGTGACCTTCAACGACGGCGAAACAAGCAAGACTATCAATGTTCCGATTACAGATGACCAGCTTGACGAGGCCGACGAAACCGTCAATCTAACCTTGAGCAACGCAGGCGGCTCAGGCCAGTTGGGCACGCCTTCCACTGCCGTGCTCACAATCAACGACGACGATGTTTCACCCGGCATCTCCATAGACGATGTGCAGGTGCAGGAAGGAAACAGTGGTACGACCAACGCAGTCTTTACCGTCACGCTTTCAGCCGCGAGCAGTCTCACGGTGAAGGTTGATTATGCTACTGCCAACGGCACGGCCACGACTGCCGGAAATGATTACCAGTCTGCTTCGGGCACACTGACATTCAATCCGGGAGACCCCCTGACCAAGACCATCACAGTCTTAGTCAATGGCGACACGGTGAATGAGCCGAATGAAACATTCACTGTTAACTTAACCAACCCGCAGAACACTACCATCAGTGATGCTCAAGGGTTGGGAACAATCCTGAATGACGATGCACCGGGCGTACAGTTCAGTAATAACACTTACACCTTCAGCGAAGGCGCAGGTCATGGCGATATAGTAGTTACACGCACAGGAGACATCTCCTCTGCCATCACTGTGGACTACAGCACCTCTGACCAGTCCGGCACCACGCCGTGCCAGACCAACAACACAGGCTTTGCTTCAGACCGCTGCGACTACGCTACGGCAGCAGGCACTTTGAGCTTTGCCGCTGGCGAGGCGCAGAAGACCATTCAACTGATTCTTATCAACGATGCTTACGTGGAAGGGCCTGAACAGTTAAGCATCAAGTTGACTAATCCCGTGGGCGCAACCCTGGGGTCAACCGACACTGCGACCGTCACCATCGCGGATAATGACACGCAGATTGCGACTGTTAATCCGATAGACGATCTGGATTTCTTCATCCGCGAGCAGTACATAGACTTCCTTGGACGTGAGCCGGATGCGGCGGGCTTCCAGTTCTGGAAGACGAGGATGACCAATAACTGTCCGCCGGATCAGACCTGCGACCGTATAGACACGGCACTCAGGTTCTTCGGCTCGGATGAGTTCAAGGAACGAGGCTACTTCGTCTACGTCTTCTACCATGCAGCACTGGGCAGGCGTCCGACCTATGCCGAGTGGATTATGGATGTCTCCAAACTCAAC
>DASWQH010000044.1:0-31961 GCA_036403815.1 Pyrinomonadaceae bacterium
AAACAAAGAAGTTGGTGGAAGAACGCAATGCCGCCTGCGCCAAGATCGAGTGGCGTTTTACGACCGAAGCTGCGCGGCGAAAGTTGCAACGGCTCTATCCTTCAACTTCAGGCTGACGGTGTACTAGACTCTTTTTGGAAACTTTAAGCTATAAACATACAGCTCCTACGGAGCTTTCTTCTGTCACGTCGCGCCTCACGTTAATTCTATGTGAGTGCGTTCGATATAAGCAGGAACGAAGTTACATCTTAAGCCCCTGAAGGGGCTTAAAAGGGAATAGAGCCTTTAGTGCGAGCACCAGAGGCTTGCAATATCTGCAAGCGGCTCTTCCAGTCTGAGCTTCACGTCGTTGCCTTCGGCTGTGATGGTCGCGTCCTTAACCCACTTCGACAATAAGGGAAGAGCGTTTTCGGCAACCTGCACCCGGTTTCCCTTGTCCGGTTCGGCGGAAAGTTTTCCCGATTGTGCGTTGCCTTGCGAAGCGCTCTGAGAGAAGTAGAAGCTTGCTAGCTGCTTCAGCGAGCCTAGCTTTTCGGCCAGAGCCTGCGCCTTCTCACTTGTCTCGGAGCGCAGCGAGACGGAGGCAATCCCCGTGGTGCCTGTAGCATCCACCGAGCCGTAGACCTGTCGAATGGAGGCGAAGACTTCTCCGAACTCGTCGCCTCCTGAGAATCGCTTCACGGCAGAGGGCGGAACGTTGGCGGCAAAGCCTGCCACTGCCGACGCGTTGAGGGATGCCAGCTCGACGAGCGAAGAATCCACGCGCGGGGCGCGCCCGGCCCGTGCATCCATCATGGCCTTTATGCCTCCAATGTCACCGAAGGCAATCGTATTCAAATCTATAGCTGCCATGCAGAAGCCGCCCGTGCGTTCGAGGGCATAGATTGTACTTCCTTCATACTGCTCTTCTTTCCACTTCACGGGACTCTTTTTCTCAGCCTCCGCCTTTGCCTTGGCTTTCGCCAGCCCGTTTGCAATCGCTTCGGTTGCGTTGAAGCGGCCACGCACAAGCCCCATAACAAATTCGGGATTGGTTGTGCCGTTCTTGAAGCGCACTGCGACGGCGACTGACTCTAACTGCCGCGCATCCGTGCCCGTGTAGTCGCGTAGCTTATCAAGCTGTCGATTAATGTCCGCAAGCGACGTTGCGTCATTAGCGAAGATGTGCGGGATGATTTCGGAGAGCGCACGCTGCGCGTCTACAAAAGCGATGGCGTCGGAAGCCGGAAGCATTCCGAGCAGCTCGTTGGCAGACGACGCGCGGGGCGCGGCTGTCGTCAGACCCCTGTAATTAAATGAAGCCGCGACCACGAAGCCGGTCACCAGCAGGGCGAAGATTGCAGCGCGAAGTTTTCTACGCATCATTTGATAAAGAACCTTTCTAAAATGCAGAAGGCAGAGTGCAGAATGATGAATGAAAGACTATTCAACATGAATTATCTTTTCATTCATCATTCTGCACTCTGCCTTCTGACTTGTTTATTCGCTTCCGTTGACCAACGTGGAGAGATCGCTTTGCGCGACCTCAAGTCTAATCTGAAGCTCGTTGCCTGTGGTTGTGACCTTGAGGCTGTCGAGCGCGTTGCGCACGAGCTTCGCTTTGGCGTCGTTGCGCATGAACTGCCCTACGAGCGGCGTGACTAAATCTTTGGCCGCTGAAATCGTGTCGTTCAAGCTCTGAGCAGATTGCGGGTTATCCGTGCGCGCCACGGCCTGCATGTCAAAACCGCTGTCGGTCATGCCGATTGCGCCGTAGACCTGACGAATCGAAGCGATGCTCTTGGAAATCTCGTCAGTGTCGAGTCCTACGCCTCCTAGCTCTCGCATGGCCGCAGCCGGAACGTTTGCGCCGAAGCCTATCAGGGCATTCGGAGTGCGCGTCGCAAGCTGAACCAGCTCCGCGCTGACGCGCGGGCGGCCTGCGCTTGCATCAATCGCTTCACGCACGCGCGACAGTTCGCCTATGGCGAGCGTGTGCATGTCCAGCACGCAGATGGCAACGTCCGTCAGCTTCATATTGAAGAGACCGAAGAGCTTCATCTGCTCGTTGAGCGTGAAGATGTATATGCTCTTGCCCGCATACTTTTCCGTTCGATATTTGTCTTTGGCCGCGAGGCGTCCGGCGGCGACGATGATGTCTGCGCGAAACATGCCGCGCGCGATGCCGACCGTCTCCATGCGTGTCCCCTGTCCGGACTGCGTGGTTATTTCACGAAAGCGCACGCCGAGCGCCACTCTCTCAATCGAGCGCGGGTCAACGCCCGTGCGCGTCTTGAAGCGATCAATATCGGCGTTGACCTGTGCGAGCTTCGCCGGATCGCTTGCCAGAGCGCGTGGCAAAGCTTCGTTCAAAACGCGCCTGACATCGGCAGTGACTACAGCGTCGGACGCAGGAAGCATCGTTAAAGGGTCTGGCGCTACCTCTTTGGACGTGGCCGCAGCCCCCGTGCTCTTAGTCTGCGCTAAAGCAGCAGGCGCTATGGTCGCGGCAGTCGCCGTCAATAGAACGAGTGCAATAAACGAATTGAAAATCCTCTTGTTCACTATCTTTCTCATTACCTTTCAAGCCTAAATGTTCCAATTATAAAGCGCGCCAATCGCAAATGCTTCTGAGCGCCAACGCGCGAGAGTTCGGATGCCGTACATGCACCGCCGGGTTGGCCTCTTTCAGCGCTTTTTAGCACGCTCTTTGTTCTCTTCTCCATCGCCGCCAAGTAGTCCCGGCAGGTTCGCCAGCGTCTCTCTTTGAATCTCTTCCTGGCTGACCTTCTTATAATCCTTTGGAAGCACGAAGAGCGACGGATCCGCCTCAAGCTTTATGTCTTTGTACTCCACTGTGTACTTTGATTCACCCGTCCCGCTCTTTGTAGTGCTCTCCGACTTGATGGGCATGCCCAGGGATTCGTCAACCCATATAAGGGTCTCTGCGGCTTCGCCCGTTTGCACTCCTTTGGTGGTGACTCGATACTTGGTGGTCGTGCGGCCATTCACCTCTTCCGTCCCAAGCTTTTCGTAACGCGCTCCCGTTCGAGAAGCGTTGACCAGCTTGTCGGCTGAAAAATCGGGCGGAACATTTCGCGTTGCAGTTGACGACGCATTGCCAGCGCTGCCGATTTCCGCATAGATTTTTTTCGCAGGGTAGATGGTGTAGCTCCCTTCGGGCAGCCTTAGAACCGTCAGCTTCACTCCCTGAAGTATCTCGTAATCTTCCCGCCTCTTATCCGCGTCACGAGCCATGAAAACGGCCTGCGAAACCGCTGGCTGATTGGCTGAATTCGCATCTCCCGCCGTGACGCTCGTAATAACCCGCGCCCACTGGTAGCGCTCTGGCTCCTTGGTCGAAAACGGCGGCGTGGTAGCGCTATAATCAGCCTCGCTCGCAGTATTAGCATTAGCCGCCGGTTCGACACGAGTCCGTTTACAAGACGCGCCAGCCGCCGCGATTGTTAACACCAGAAATGCTACGAGGGCTAAGCGCAACGGTCTTAGTCCCTTTCGTTCATCCATCCATGATCCTCTCAGGTCAGTACCGCCTGCGGTAGCGGGCGGGTCTCAAGTGTTGCCACAACCCGCCCGCTACCGCAGGCGGTACTGGCCCGTGCTTCCAATAAAACATTCTCGACCAAGAGCGCTATGCCCGGCCAGATAAACATTCTCCATTGATTCTCAGCCCTCAAATAGGAAATACTTGTCCCACCTCATCTTGCGCGTTGAAGCAAAATGTTAGCACACACTGTTGAAATCAAAACAGCAAGGGCAGAAGAGCAAGGATAAAGGCTGGCAGCGATGAGGGATGAATAAGAATTGATACACGGGTTCATTTCTTCATTGATTCAATGAGCCGATGAATAAATGAAACAATCTCTTCCGCTCCTTTTCATCCCTCATCCCTCCGCCCTCATCCCTGCTTTCGTCCCTGCCCCTGCATTATGAAGACAGACTTCACAAGCATCTCTGGAGCAGAGGACGCCGCGCGGAGTATCTGCGAGATTATTGCCGCTCGTGCGGAGTGGCTTTACGTGCGCGATGGGCGCAGGCTGGCGTCATTGCGCAGGGACGAGCTTGATTTTCGCGCAACGCACGCCCATTTGATCTTCTACTGTTTGAGCGACGAGGGCGCTGAAGTCTGGCGCGTTCAATCATGGGCATGGACGGGCGAAAGGCTACAGCTTAAAGCTCAGAGGCGAGCCGGGAAGGAGCGTGCGCTTTTAGAACTCATCCCGCGCATCTCTGCAAGTGTTCTGGCCGAAGAGGTCACAGCCCACAGGCGTTCGCGCTGTGCTGCATTAGCGAATCTTGCCGCTGCCCAACTGCCTGGAACATCTATCGAGCGCGCTTCGTTGAGCGCGGGCGCAAGATTCAATCAACCCGGCAGCTTCGCGCGCATCCTGCTCAAACACAAACGTACACGCATCTGTGTCACAGGCATCGTAAGCGACGCAACGGCGCGCGAGCGCCTGGATGCTCTACTCTCATCCACGCTCGTCTGGTTCACGCGCCTCAAAGAGAACGCACGCGCGCCGCTCAACATGAAACTCTGGATAGCCGTGGAGAAGCCCTGCGTCGAACCCTTACGCCAGCGCATAGCCCTCCTGCGTGATGCCCTTCGGCGCGCCATTACCATTTATGAGCTTGATGAAGCGTGGCTTTCGTTAACAGAAGTTCCCCAGTATGAAATGGAAGAACTGTTCGAGACACTCCCGCCGCGAATCAGCACTTACAAAGCGGCGACGAGCGAAACGGCTGCGCGCATCATGGCGCTTGCGCCTGCTGCGATTGACCTTGTGCGTGCTCGTCACGGCGAGACCCTGCGCTTTCACGGGCTGGCGTTTGCACGCGTGCGCCGCACCTTGAATAAGGAGCGCGTCTGGTTCGGCCTAGACCCTTCCAGCCGTCAGCTTCTTGACGAAAGCACGCTGGAAGAATGGGAGAAGCTTTTAAGCGAGTTAGCGGAGCATCGTTGCGCAGAGGCGCGTGCTCGTCAACATGCTCTCTACAGGCAGGCACCCGAAGCGTGGCTCGAATCGCTTCTCAGGCGCGACATCACGCGCCTTGACCCTGGGCTTCGCCTCTCACCGCTCCACGCGCAGTTTCGCGCCGCGCAAACGAAAACCACAGGCTCGCGCCCCATAGACCTGCTGGCGCTCAGGCGCGACGGGCGTCTGGTTGTGATTGAATTGAAAGTCTCTGAAGACCGCGAGCACGTACTGCAAGGCGCTGACTACTGGCGGCGCATAGAGACCTACAGGCGACTTGGAGCAATAAGGCGCGCAAGACTTTTCGACGACGCGGAAATCAAGGACGAAGCGCCACTCGTTTACCTGGCTGCACCCGCGCTACGCTTTCACAGAGCCTTCGCCACACTGGCTCAATCCATGCGACCTGAAATAGAGATTTACCGCTTCGACCTTAACGAAGACTGGCGCACACGAGTGCGCGTCGTCCGGCGCGAGCTTGTGAGCTGAAAATGGGTGACGGGTGTCAGGTGCCGGGTTTCGGTTTAGAGAAAATCCAGTTGTCTTTCTTCTGACCGGCACCCGTCACCTGACACCCGTCACCCACTCTTATCTTTTGGCCGGGGCTGGCGAGCGAGGCTCGACGTTGGAGACGTTGCCGATGCGCTCCATCTCTTCTTTGGCATGATCGGCGGCGGAGTGTATACCGGCGACGCGCAGGCGGAACTCGTCCGGGTTGCTTGCGCCCCTGAGCGCTTCTTCCATGGTGATGAGTTCAGACTGGTATAGATGAAAGAGCGACTGGTCGAAGGTCTGCATGCCGTACTGTGATGTTCCGGCGGCGATAGCTTCGCGCATCTGTGAAGTCTTGTCTTCGTTTATGATGCAGTCGCGTATGAAGCCAGTGGAGCGCATAATCTCGACCGCAGGAACGCGGCCTCCGCCACGGGCTGAGCGAATCAGGCGCATGGAGATGACAGCCTTAAGAATGCCTGCAAGTTGTATGCGTACGCTCTTCTGCTGGTGCGGCGGAAAAGACGAGACGACGCGCATGATGGTCTCAGTTGCATCGAGCGTGTGCAGGGTGGAAAGAACAAGATGGCCTGTCTCGGCTGCGGTCAGGGCGGTCTCAATCGTCTCGTGGTCGCGCATTTCGCCGACTAGAATCACGTCCGGGTCTTGACGAAGCGCGCCGCGCAGGGCTTCCGCAAACGAGCGCGTGTCAACATCCACCTCGCGCTGAGTGATGAAGGACTTCCTGTCCTTGTGCAGAAACTCTATGGGGTCTTCTATAGTGATGATGTGGCCGCAGCGCATAGAGTTGATGTGGTCAATGATGGCCGCGAGCGTAGTTGATTTTCCAGACCCTGTAGTTCCCGTGACCAGAATCAGGCCGCGTTGCTCTTCAGCAATCTTTTCTATAACGGGTGGAAGACTCAGGTCAGTGACGTTGCGCGTCTGATCCGGGATAACGCGTATGACTATGCCGACCGTGCCGCGTTGCTGAAAGATATTGGCGCGAAAGCGTCCCAGTCCCGTCACGCCGTAGCCTATGTCAACTTCAGACACCTCTTTGAAGCGCTGCTTCTGACGATTGGACATCATCGAAAATGCCATGTCGAGCGTGTCTTCCTGCGACAGCCTGTCAGCATCGACAATGGGGCGCAACTCGCCTCCGACGCGCATGAAGGGGAATGAACCGGCCTTGATATGCAGGTCGGACGCGCCAAACCCGGCGGCGATTTTCAGCAACTCGTCAACTTTAGACATAAAAGGGAATTCTTCTGCAAATCTGGATTAAGAGGAAGAGAGGGGCAGATACCAGGTTGAGTTTTGAAGCCTCAACCGAAAGAAGCTCTTTTTGCGGGACGCACGCCCCGGAAAGCTGTAGCGCCGGTCAGCGCGCTCAAATCTCATAATAGTTCGTAAGCTAAAGAAAGGTCAACGATTAAATAATGTTGGCCGTGCAAAAAGGGGAGGAAGAAACGCAAAAGGTCTTGGAAGATACAGGGTAAAAGCCGAAAGTTCATGCTCAGAGGGCGACAATTCCGGCTCAGAGCTTGAAACTTGAGCAAAAAAGCTTCGACGACGGAGAAAAAAGCTCGGAAGTTGGAGAAAAGAGGTCGAAGTTCCAAGTAATTTGCTCGAAGCTTTGACAAATTTTGTCAAAGCTTCATGCTCAGAGCCTCAATGTTCAAGCTCAGAACTCGGAATTCCGAGTTCTGAGCTTGAACATTGAGGCTCTGAGCTTCAGGCTTGCAGCTATTTGCACGGAATTTCAAGCTTACGAAAGAGACCGCATCATGGAAACTTCCGATGCGGTCTCTTTATAATAACTGGATTTTGCGCTGGCCGATTCAGTCGGTCGCCACGGCGCGGTACGTCGCCATGGGGTCTGTGTCGGGCTTCGTGGCAGAAGCCTTTGGCTCTTCCAGATGCGCTTTATGGTGGCCGTTGCTGGTCTCTGTGGCTTGTGACTCTTTCCTGTGCTCGTGCGCGTAGGTGAGCCAGGGGCCGGGCGCTTCGCGCTCGCCGGATGTAATCTGGAAGAAGACTTCCTGTATGCGCTGGGTGATTTCACCGCGACGGCCTGTGCCGATCTGAATTTTGTCAACGGAGCGAATCGGTGTGATTTCGGCGGCTGTGCCTGAGAAGAAAAGCTCGTCGGAGACGTAGAGCGCGGCGCGCTGTATGCCCGTCTCTACGACCGGAATATCCAGCTCGCGACAAATTTGTATGACGCTGTCGCGCGTGATGCCCGGAAGTATAGAGCTTGAGAGCGGCGGCGTAATCACTTTGCCACCGGCCACTACGAAGATGTTTTCGCCTGAGCCTTCGGAGACGAAACCGCGATCATCGAGCGCGATGCCTTCGGCGTAGCCGTTCAGGAGCGCTTCCATCTTGATAAGCTGCGAGTTCATGTAGTTCGCGCCGGACTTCGCCATCGCAGGCATGGAATTGGGCGTCAGGCGATTCCAGGTCGAGACGCAAACGTCAACGCCCTGCTCAAGCGCTTCGTCGCCAAGGTATTTCCCCCAGTCCCAGGCACCTATGTAACAGTCCAGAGGATTCGGAAACGGGTTGACGCCGAAGGCCGGATGCTCTTCATCCAGACTGCGGAAGATGATGGGTCGTATGTAGCATTGCTCAAGTCCGCCGCGATTGACCAGCTCTATGGCCGCGTTGTTCAACTCATCCAGTTGGAGGTCTGTGTCCATGCGGTAAATCTTGGCGGAGTTCAAAAGCCTCTGCATGTGTTCACGCAGGCGAAAGATGGCCGGGCCTTTTTTGGTAGAGTAACAGCGTATGCCTTCAAAGACGCTTGAGCCGTAATGCAGTACGTGCGACATGACGTGAACGCGCGCGTCACCCCATTTGACCCACTCGCCGTTGTGCCAGACTTCCTGAACAATCGTCGGCGTCTTAATATCTTTGGCTTTGCCGTTTTTAGTGAACATATCTTTCTCCTTTGCGGAAGCTTTCGAGGGGAGATGCCATAGCTCTCAAAACGGCTACAGCTTCAGCTTCGACAGAAGCGATTGTATCGAGACGCTTCTGCAAATTTTCTAACCCTTTCGCCCTTCGTATAGGTCACAAAATAGCTTAAACGCGCGCTCGTTTGCAAGGTAGGCTTGATTACAAAGAAGTGCTCGCGTACCATCTCGAATTGCTTTCACCAGAAAACTTTTTCTTTTACCGAGACGATGCACGACAGAGCGCGTAAGACCACAGGCTTTTCTCTTCTTACACTGATGCTCGTCCTCTCTCTCGTCTCGAATAGTTGTCGCATGTTAGAAAAGAATCAAAATATCGGAAATTCCGAGCCGAAATCTATGGACGCAGCTTCCGTAACGCGTCGCGCAATCTCCATAGACATGCACGCAGACACCACGCAGCGCATGCTGGACGAAAAGGTAGACATCAACAAGCGTCTGCCGGACGGCCATTTCGACGCCGTGCGTATGAAGGAGGGAGGGCTAGACGCGCAGTTCTTCTCCATCTGGGTCGCGCCTGACCTGTACGGGAGCGGTGGACAGAGCGCCATGCGCCGCGCCGACGAGCAGATAGCAGCCGTGCGCGCCCTTGCCGAAAAGCATCCAGACACCTGGGCGCTTGCCAACACAGCCGCAGACATACGACGCATCAGCGAGGAAGGAAAGCTTGCGGCGCTGATGGGACTTGAAGGCGCGTATGCGATTGACGAGCGGATTGAGAACGTTGAGCGCTATTACAAGATGGGCGTGCGCTACATGTCCGTGACTTGGAGCGTGAGTTTGCCGTGGGCTGGCTCATCCGGCGATGAGGTTGGGCGAAAGCGCGGGCTGAACGAGTTCGGCAAACAGGTCATACGCGAGATGAACCGCCTGGGGATAATGGTTGACGTTTCGCACGTCTCAGACCCAACGTTCTGGGACATCGTCAACACTTCCACGAAGCCTGTCATCGCCACGCATTCGAATGCTCGCGGGCTGGTGAACGTGGCGCGCAATCTGGACGACGAGATGCTGCGGGCGCTCGCCAAAACCGGCGGGGTCTGCTGCGTGCTCTTCTACCCGGAATTTTTAGAGCCGGGCTGGAGCGAGAAGAAAAAGAAGGTGGATGCGGAGATTGCCACGCTCGTTCAGCGCGCTTCTGACGCCACCAGTGGCACAGTCGGACAGAAAAAACTGGCGCGCGACCGCGTGCGCACGGAAGAGTATGCAAAGCGGCTTCCGCCCGTAACGGTGACGCGCATCGTTGACCACATTGATTACATAGTCAAACTCGTAGGCATAGACCACGTCGGCGTCGGCTCGGACTTCGACGGCATACAGGCCGTGCCGACTGATCTGGCGACAGTTGCGCAATTGCCGAACCTGACGGCGGAACTTTTGAGACGCGGCTACTCAGAAGAAGACATAGACAAAATCCTCGGCGGCAACATACTGCGCGTCATGGAGGAAGTTGATAAAAAGTAAGCGAGGCCAATACCGCCTGCGGTAGCGGGCGGGTGCTCAACGTTGATAAGACCCGCCCGCTACCGCAGGCGGTACTGACCTGTATCTCAACCGATGAATCAATCTACATTACCTCGCATAGGCTTTCACGCGCCCATCGCGGGCGGTTTACAGAACGCACTCTTGAAGGCGCAGAGCCTTGGCGCGGACACTGTGCAGATGTTTTCTAGAAACCCGCGTGGTTGGGCTGCGCGCCCGTTGTCGGACGAAGAGATTGAGCGCTTCCGCAGCGTGCGCGAAGAGACGCGCATCTCTCCCGTAGTCATTCACTGCAACTATCTTGTGAATTTGGCGGCGGCTGATGAAACCATTCTTGAGAAGTCCCGGCGGGCATTCCGTGAAGAGGTCGAGCGCGGGCTGGCGCTCGGCGCAGATTATCTGGTCGTGCATCCGGGAAGCGCACGCGGTACGTGCGAGGCCGATGCTATAAAAACCTGTGCCGACAGCCTGCGTGTTGCGTGCGAGGGATTAACGCTTAACGGGTTTCGTATTCTGCTGGAGAACACTGCGGGGCAGGGCGAGTGCATAGGCCATCGCTTCGAGCATCTGAGGGAGATTATTGAAAGATGTCCCGCGCTTCACTTGGGCGTTTGTCTGGATACGGCGCACGCTTTCACAGCAGGCTACGACATTAGAGATGAAGACGGGTTTGCGGCTGCGTTTGAATCGCTCGAAAGCAATGTCGGCTTAAAGAACGTGCGCGCTGTTCACTTCAACGACTCAAAGGCCGACTACAACTCGCGCGTTGATCGCCACTGGCACATAGGCTTGGGACACATCGGAAGCCAAGCCTTGCGCCGCGTAGCGTGTCATCCGCAATTGACACACGCAGCCTTCCTTCTGGAAACTCCGCAGGACGAGATTGGCGATGATGCGCGTAATCTCAACGCGCTCCGCTCATTTCTTGAACCTGAAAACAGACTCGTGGGTTAAAGCAAGCGATGAGTCAAGCCTTAGCGACAATCCGACGATTCATCAACGCAGTTGGATTATGCTTCCAGCCTTAGCGCGCGTGTAGTACATTGTTGCTTCACAGAGCATCACGCGTACGCCGCGTATGCCTGCTGACCCGTTGCCGACAAGATTCACTTAAATCGGCGCTTTGCTCTCTGCTCTCACCAAATAAGCCGTCATTCTAAGGAGGATGGGGAATGGCAACAGCTAAGGTATTCATAGGCTCTTCCAGCGAAGGTTTAGAAATAGCAAACAATATCAAACTGAATCTCTCAAAAAGCGCAGAAGATGTAGAGGTGACGGTGTGGAACGAAGGAGTGTTTCCGATAGGTTACGGCTTTCTTGAATCTCTGATTGATGCGGCTGATACATTTGACTTCGCTATCATTGTCCTGACTGCCGATGATTTGATTACGAGCCGTGAGGTTGAAGAATTGACGGCGCGCGATAATACTTTATTCGAGCTGGGACTGTTTATGGGGCGTCTAGGCCGTGAGAGAACCTTTTTCGTCTATCAGGCAGATAATAAGAAGCTCAAGATTCCCTCTGACTTATCTGGCATTAACTCTGCCACCTATAAATCTCGGTCGGACAAGAATCTGCGGGCTGCGCTCGGTGACCCTTGTACGGAAATTCTGAACGCGATTAGAAAAGAGGGAGTGCGGCCACCCATTCAAGCCGTGAGGGTGATTGATTCCACCTACAGGATAAGCGAAACCCTGCACATTCTTGACATGACGCGTAGAGTGGCAAACGGCAGCCATGACCCTGGGACGCCTTTCTCCGAAGTCGCGCTTCATCGCCGGGACATCATCCAGAAACAATTAAGCCGCGACGAAGACTTCATTGCTTACTTCGGCACGACCGGACTCGAAATCAAGTTGGAATCAATCAAATGCTCTTCTCTCAAGGACGAGGAGCCTCCTGTCAACAGCGAGTTCACGCTGAGGAAAGGAGATGCTCATTTCTCGAATCCGCTACGCAAGAGCTACAACCTGACGCTGCATACTGCTGACAGGCCGGAGGGGGAGGAGTTGGAGGTCATCAGTAATTACACCTTCTGGAATGCCTTTCAAACTGAGGACGAAGAGTGGTGGTCAACAGATGTGAAATACCCTATAGATAAAGCGATTATTGTTCTCAAGTTCCCGGACGGCAAGCCTTGCACTCAAATAAAACTCTCTGTCCTGACGGAGGGTCAGGAGATAGAGCTGGAAGATGATCCGCCGATTATCACCAAAGGTGGAAGGTATGTTTACTGGACGGGCATTAATCTTATCCGTAACAGCAAGTACATTTTCAACTTTCGATGGTAAAGGCGAAAAGCTCTCGGCGAGCGTCGCATGCTACCCGCGCGCACGCAGCCTTTCTTCCGGAAACGCCGCAGGACGAACTCGCAGACGACGCGCTTAATATGCAGGCGCTGCGCGTCCTTTCATCCGGTCTGCAAAATAAAGCTGGCCTGAAGTCTTTCGTACAGCTTGAAGCCCACTCTTATTCACAAAGGAGATTCGGAGCATGTTCATTATGAAAAGAGCCGCAGGCTCGCTCCTCTTTATCTTTATCTCGTCGAGTCTAATCTTTCCTTCCGTAGCGCTCGCGCAGAAGAAGATAGTGCCGGTTGTTGACATAGGCGGCGGCGGTTGCGTGATGGGCGGCATGCGGGATGGCAAGTGGCTTAAGGCCGAAGAGATGGCACCGTTGATGCAGGGCGGCGAGCGCTACAGCGTTTATGATTTGACGCGCAGGGTCGGAGCGCGAACCGGAGAGAAGCCTGCCTCTGAAGGCCAGCCTTGCAGCGATACAATGTACGTCAAAAATATGTCTCCGAAGGAAGGTGATAAGGGTTTGATTGCCGTCGGCGGGGATTGGAATGCGTTGCCACGTGTGCCGAAAGTAGAAAGCACGCGTTCGCCCGCGTATCGTGCGGCGGTCGCAGAACTGCTCAGGCGAAACGGCATTCGTCGGCCTCAGGTCAAAATCGTAAAAGTCCTGCGCGTTGATTTGGACGGAGACGGCACGGAAGAAGTTCTCATCAACGCCACGCGAGCCAAGCGCTGGGCGTCCGGAAGCATCGCCAACGATTCCGATCCTGGCGACTACTCGGTCGTATTGCTACGCAAGGTTGTAAAAGGAAAAGTCAAGACCATAGTGCTCGACGGCGAGTATCATCCGAAATCCAGAAATGCAGAAACCGAAGGCCCGCCGAATGAGTACGCGATTACAGCAGTGCTAGACCTGAACGGCGACGGTCGCATGGAAGTAATCGTAGAGGGCGGCTATTACGAGGGGGATTGGAAGACCGTCTATGCCTTCAACGGGAGCAAAGTGGAAAACATCTTCGGCTGCGGTTGCGGCGCTTGATAAGAAGAGATTAGAGGTCAGAGGTTGAGTCGAAAGAAAGTCAATTACAACTCATGTTATGCGAGTAAAGTAATTTGAGAAAACGCGACAATCAGTCTGCGCGAGCAGACGGAAGAATAAAGCCACAGGCGTCAGCCTGTGGGAGCCAAGCCGCCCCTCGATTCCAAGCCCGCGTTAGCGGGCGACAGATATTCAGGCACAATCAGCCCTCATCTTCTGCCGTCTGCTCACGCAGACTCGGATATATATTGCTGACTATTTCCCCGGACTCCGCCTCGCGGCGTTCGTCAGTGGCTTTATTCTTCCGTCTGCTGGCGCAGACTGGTGGAGTGGCTCATCCATCCTCGCGCTGCCACGTAACAGCAATCACCAACCTCTAACCTCTTCTTTTCCTTTTGCCTTCCTCGTCTCTAATGGGTTAAAATGACTCCAGTTTTAATGCTATGAGAGAGACATTTCAAATGAGACGTTTCCTGACAGCTTCCACCCTCGGCCTTACGGTGCCGCCCGGCTCGTGCGCGCTTTTGTAAGCGTGTACTTGAGGTTGGCGCGGCTTTCACTTCCCGCAACAAAAAGTTAAGCAATGACCGACTGCTGGAGCTTCTTCGTAGAAGTAGCTTTGAGCGTACGGTTTGTGGTTAAGTGTAAGGATTCCGAAAAGGCTGAAAATCATGGACGAAAAATATTTTCCCGAGAAGATAGAAGAGAAGTGGCAGAAGAGTTGGGAGGAGCGCGGTGTGTTTCACGTCGAGCCGGATGACACGCGCACGCCTTTCTACTGTCTGGAGATGTTGCCCTATCCATCCGGCTTCCTGCACATGGGGCACGTGCGTAACTACTCCATCGGCGATGCGCTCTCGTGGTACAAGCGCTTGTGCAACTACAACGTCCTGCATCCGATTGGCTGGGACAGCTTCGGGCAACCTGCGGAGCAAGCGGCCATCAAGCGCGGCGTCAATCCCGGAAAGTGGACGGAAGAGAACATCAATCACATGCGCGGGCAGATGAAGCGCTTGGGGATAAGCTACGACTGGCGGCGCGAGATTGCGGCGCACACTCCCGAATATTACAAGTGGGATCAGTGGTTCTTCCTGAAGATGTACGAGCGCGGACTGGTTTATCGTCGCATGTCGCCCGTGAACTGGTGTCCGAACTGCCAGACCGTTTTGTCTAACGAGCAGGCGTCGGGCGGGTTGTGCTGGCGCTGCGAGAACCCCGTGGTCAAGAAGGATTTGGAGCAGTGGTTCGTGCGTATCACTAATTACGCCGAACAATTGCTGGAAGACATGAAGGAGCTGGAGCCGCAGGCTCCCGAAGGGTCGCCGGAAGAGACGAAGAAGATAGAAACGGGCTGGCCTGAGCGTGTGCTGACGATGCAGCGCAACTGGATAGGCAGAAGCCAGGGCGCGTACGTGGACTTTGCCATCAAGGACACTGGAGAGAAGGTACGCGTCTTCACCACACGCATCGACACCATCTACGGCGCAAACGCGATTGTGCTGGCCGCAGAGCATCCACAGCTTTCCGAGCTGATGAAGGATTCGACCTTGAAGGCGGACGTTGATGCTTTCATAGAAGGCGTGCGCGAGGCGCGTAACCGCGCAGTCGAGCCGGGCGCTGACGAAGAGAAGGAAGGCATCAACACAGGGTTGCAGGCTATAAATCCCTTCAGCGGCGAACTCATTCCTGTGTGGGTGGCGAACTATGTCTTGACGGAATACGGCACGGGCGCTGTGATGGCTGTTCCGGCACATGACGAGCGCGATTTCGAGTTCGCGCAGAAGTACACTCTGCCCATACGGCAGGTCATAGCGCCCATTACTCATGATATTGAGCCGAGCGGATTCGATCCGAAGCTGGGCGTTGACCAGTCAATCGAGATGAAGGAAGCCTTCACGGACTACGGCATACTGGTCAACTCCGGCGAGTGGAGCGGCAAGCTGTCGGACGCTGCTATGAAAGAAATGGCTGCGTTCGCCGAAGTGAAGGGATTCGGAGAGATGGCCGTCACCTATCGCTTACGCGATTGGGGCATCTCGCGCCAGAGGTTCTGGGGCGCACCCGTTCCCATGATTCACTGCGAGCGCTGCGGCATAGTGCCTGTGCCTGAAAAAGACCTGCCTGTATTGTTGCCGCCTGACGCAGACTTTCAGGCTACAAGCCAATCGCCGCTTCTGACGGTGCCGGAGTTCGTCAACGTGACTTGTCCAAGGTGCGGCGGCGCGGCGCGTCGTGATACGGACACGATGGACACTTTCGTGGATTCGTCATGGTACTACTATCGCTACTGCGACCCGCACAACATGGACGCGCCCTTTGATCGTGAGAAGGTCGAATACTGGATGCCCGTGAACTGGTACGTGGGCGGGGTTGAGCACGCCGTCATGCACCTCCTGTACACGCGCTTCTGGACGAAGTTCATGCGCGACATCGGATTGATTTCCTTTAATGAGCCGGTCAAAAATCTGTTAACGCAGGGCATGGTCGTCGCAGAGACCTTCTATCGTGAAGAAGGTGGTGCGAAGGTTTATTTCAATCCGGCTGAAGTCGATGTCGTGCGCGACGATAAGGGAAGAGTCACTAGCGCGCGATTGATTAAAGACGGGCAGCCTGTCACGGTTGGGGCGTTCGAGAAGATGTCCAAGTCAGCCAATAACGGCGTTGACCCGGACGAGATGATTCGCGCCTACGGTGCCGACGCGGTTCGCATGTTCATACTGTTTGCCGCACCCGTGGATAACGATCTGCGCTGGCAGGAGGCAGGTATTGACGGCGCGTTACGCTTCCTGCGCCGTGTTTACAATTTCGTCTGGCGCTGGCGCGAGGCGGTGCTGGATGCGCCTGCGGGCGAGCCGGACGCAGCATCCTTCAGCGCAGAGGCGCGCTCTTTGCGCCACCAGACGCATCGCACCAGGGCGCGCGTGAGGCACGATCTGGAGCGCCTGCATTTTAATACGTGCATCGCAGCGTTGATGGAGTTGTCGAACGCCTTCGGCAGTTTCCAAGCCACGCCGGAGAGCGCTACCGTCCCAGACCGCTTCGCCGCGCGCGAAGCTCTGGAAACTATGATCTTGATGCTCACGCCGTTTGCTCCACACATTTCGGAAGAGATGTGGGAAGGCTTAGGGCACGAAGGCGGAATCTTATCGGGTTTGACGCACGGGTCTGTCTGGCCTTCGGAAAATGAAGAGCTGGCGCGTAAAGAGGAGCTGGAGATTCCCGTGCAAGTCAACGGTAAGCTGCGCTCGCGCATACGCGCTACGCCGGACGCGACCGAAGAGACTTTACGCGAGACGGCGCTCTCAGACGAAAAGGTGCGCGCGTGGACGGACGAGCGCGAGGTCGTCAAAGTCATAGTCGTACCGCAACGCCTGGTTAATATCGTCGTGAGATAAGTGGCAATATGTCCCGTAGGGACTTCTGGTAATAGCCCGGCGATTCATCGCTGGGAAAGCAAGGCAGAAAAGAAATTGAGTCCCGTAGGGACGACTGAATAAATCGTGGAATAGTTTTCAGTCGTCCCTACGGGACTCAACAAATCTTTTTCGCATCCTGTTCTCATCGATAAATCGCTCTCGCTATTTTCAGCCGTCCCTGACGGGGCTAATTCTCCGGGCTTTAGTTAACTGAAGGTGAGGGAATTCAACTTAGAATTACGCACACTCTTCGCTTAAATTTCGTCTCACCATCAGAATATTGCTAGACCATGCAAATATTTAAGATAGTAGAACGCAAGCGGGCGATTGAGCATGGTTTAAACTTCATCTATCGAATTGCTTGCAACCGGCAGAATTTCGCAGACTATGGTAGTGATTTGCTCTGCTGCTTCTACTTTATTGCGTCAACAACAGGGGATTCTGGATTGCGTCATATGGCCTGGGAAATGGGCAAGGAGCGCGCTTCGCAATGGCGTGCTGATCATACATCGCTCCCACCAAACGCTGACCCAGACATTATAGTCAACTTCGTATATGGTAGCGACGCGGCAGATAAACTCGGCATCTGCGATGATGCGCTCAAGGAGCAGATCCAACGGGCTGCGGGCCGCTTTTCAGCGCAGGATTATCTGGGGTTTGACCCAACCTATGAGTCGCCGCCAAGTAATGTTCCTGAAACATGCGAATGTGGCGTCGTTAACGAGCGGGGCCGTCAGAAATGCTCGCAGTGCAAGCAGCAGTTGACAATGATGACTCGTTATCTAGTTTGGTATGACGCGCTCATCAGAACCTACAGCGGAGACCATTATGGCATCACATTAGGCGCGCGATATGCTGACGTAATCAAATGGCTCCCTGTTATGCGTCCATATCACGGAAGGGAGAATGATAGCAATCCAGACTTCTATGACACAGTGTATGCTGTCACACATGTCGTTTATACATTGAACGATTATAATGTATATACCCTTTCCCCTCGCTGGTTGCCTGCGGAGTTCGCCTTCCTGAAATCCAACCTGACGGAAGCAATCGCAATGGAAGACCCACAAATGCTAGGCGAGTTCTTAGATACGCTGAGGGCGTTTGGCATGACGGAGAAAGACCCTCTCATCCGCACAGGTATGGAGTACTTGCTATCCAAGCAAAATCAAGATGGTAGCTGGGGCGAGATAGATACTGAGGACATTTACAGCCGGTATCACTCGACCTGGACAGCAATTGATGGCTTGCGCGGGTATGTGTGGCGTGGCAAGGGTCTGAGTTTTATGGAATTGAAGCCACTATTAATAAAGTGGGGAAGAAGTAAAGCTCAGCCCTATTCTCTCAGAAGCAGCCGCCCTGGCTGACAAGCTATTAAAGCGAACCGGGCTTGTCATGGCCGGGGGCGTCTCCTATGCAGCCGCTTTTTGTTAACCCAAACCCGGAACACAACTGTGCTAGGTGCCTTTGACAATGTTAATTGAGATGGTTTCTCAGGAGCAATGGGTAAGCTGGTATGTGATGTAAGCTGCACGTCCGCATAACAAGGCAGCGTTCGCCAATTAAATTTCTTATACTTACTCCGTATCAACAACTCGACTTCGTGGAATTTATACTTATCTGCATAAGCAAAAATCCGTTTCTTGTACATACACTTCAGTTCCTCTCCGGAGCCAAGAATGATTAGCCAATAGCCTATATGACTCATGAGGGCATCTAGTGTAATTAAATCTTGGGTGAGATAATGATAAAACGATTCCATGTAACTCAGAAAACCATCAAAGCATGCTCTTATTTCCTTGGCCTTATTATCTAAATTAGCTACTTCCTCAAGCTTTATAGTTAAGGCATTGTAAATCTCTCCATTAGAGACGAAGACAGTTCGCTCTTCATACTTTTCTTTATCGGGAAAAAGCTTGACCTCTCTTCCATAGTCTGGCTCTGGAGAGAGCGCCAGAGAATCAAGCATTCGCATTGCATTACGAACGGATGACTGCTCGGTAAACTCTTTGACTCCTGCTGCTAAAAATTCCTCTCTTTTCCACTTCTGCCCTTGATCGTACTGGTAAAGGCCAATCAAGAAAACGAGGACACTGGCGGCGATACCCAGCTTTGATACCAGTTCAATAACGTCAACAATGCTATCTAATCTCCTGGATGATGATTGCTTGTCTTTAGCAGCAATATAACGAATCTGGTCCCAGGTGAAGGTTTCCTCTCCGTCGGAAGCGCTTTTGATTACTATATACTTATCCTTCTTAGTGACTTCCCCCTCACGCATGTCATTCGGAACAAGTCCGGGTTTTAGGTATACAGTTGCCCTCTCACTCCCTTTTAACCAGCCGAGACCTTCGCCTAAACCAGTTAGGACTAGAAGAAAAAAGATGATTAAGATTAAGGGCACTTTTAACAGAAGTAATGTTCGGCGCATCATTATTCTCCTCTATCTCTTTCATGCTTATCTTCACAGATGCGAACCGATGCTTCATGCACACCGCCGCTCAATCGCAGCGTTAGGCGGCTCAGGTTTCTATGGTAATATTCAAAATGGGTCTGCAAGTTAACTGAAGGTTGTGCATAATTCGGAGACCGGATTCAGCGTAAGTTTAAGGCTCTCAGCCGCCGCTTTCTAAAGTTTTGAGGCGGCACACTTGAGAATTTGAGAAAACCCGCGAAATTACTGGTGAAGTTCAACTTAGAATTATGCACACTCTTCAATTAACTGCAACGATCCCGGCATTGAAAATCATATGAACTCCCTCCCATTATTTTCAATCTGCTTTAAGCGACGCGCCGTAGTGCTCGTCGCTTTTCTTGTGCTCGCAGCCCTGGCTGTTTCTTTCGTCTTGAGCGAAGGGACGAAATCGCAGAAGCGTAGCGTGCCGGGGAAAGCGAAGCGTGTGATTGTCATCTCGCTCGACGGGCTGGATGCGCGCTATCTGAACCGGCGCGATGAGTACGGCTTGAAGATTCCGAACTTGCGGCGCTTGATGTCGGAGGGTGTTGCGGCGCGGGGGGTAATCTCTGTCTTTCCATCCGTGACCTATCCGGCGCATACGACGATTGTGACGGGTGCGTATCCGGCTCGCCACGGCATCTACGGCAACGAGGTGCTCGAAGCTCCCGCAGGCACAGCCCGTCGAGAGTGGAACTGGTTTGCGCGCGACATTCGCGCAGAGACCTTGTGGGATGCTGCGCGCAAGCGTGGGTTGAAAGTCGGTATGGTGTCATGGCCTGTCGGCACGGGCGCGGGCGATTACAACGTGCCTGAGATTCTCAAGTTCGGCGGCACGCTCCTCGACACGCTCGCGCGCATCAAGGAGAACTCTACCCCTAAAGGCTTCGTTGGAGAGATTGAACAGCGTGACCCGACGCTTTACGCCCAGGCGAACAAAGATGAGCAGGACGATATGCGCACGAGCTTTGCAGATTATGTCATCGCGGAGAAGCGCCCCGATTTGATGTTCGTGCATCTCTTCGACCTGGATCACTTCGAGCATGCCTATGGGCCTTTCACGCCGGAAGCGTTTGCGATGCTGGAAAAATCCGACGCCTACCTGGGACGGATACTTGAAGCTGCACGCCGCAGTGGAACTCTGGACGAGACCGCTGTCTTCATCGTCAGCGATCACGGCTTCATGCCAATCTCGAAGGAGGTTAATCCGGGCGTGCTGCTTGAGCGCGCGGGGCTGTTGAAGGTCAGAGAAGAAAAGAATGCAAAGGGTGAGACTGTCAGGGTCGTGACAGAGTGGCGTGCGATGCCCTTTGTGACCAACGGCTCGTGCGCGATTATCCTGCGCGATGAAAACGACAGAGAGGCGCGAAGGAAGGTACTGGAGATTTTCAGGCCGCTTGCGGGACGCGATGGGAGCGGTATACGCGAGGTGCTCGAAGATAGACGCCTACGCTCGCTCGGCGCAAACCCACGCGCCGCCCTGATGCTCGATGCGGCAGACGGCTATGCCTTCGGCACAAGCTACACGGGCGAGGTCATCACGGCGAGCAAAGACAGAGGCGCGCACGGTTATCTTCCCACGCGCCCCGATTACTACGCGTCATTCATCGCCGCAGGCGCAGGCATCAAACGCGGCGCGGGCCTCGGCACGGTTCGTATGATCGACATCGGCCCGACCATCGCACGCAGTCTGGGATTAACCTTACTAGATGCCGACGGAAGAGCAATAAGACTGCAATGAAAAGCGGGTGACGGGTGATAGGTGTCGGGTGCCGGTAAAAGAAGATCATGCGCTCTTTCTTTTACCGGCACCCGACACCTATCACCCGTCACCCGCCTTATTCTTCTTTCAGTATTACTGACCAGAAGCGTGTGACGAGGCGTGCGCGGTCTTCTTCTGAAGTGGGCAGGCGAAAGCTGCGGCGTACCTTTACCTCAAGGCCGGGTGCGATCTCGACCCATTCGGCGACTTCGCGCTCATGGCGGTGCGTCCGTTCGACCGCAAACAAAGTGGATGTAGATGCTGATTCCTGCTCATCATTCGTGCTCAAAGCTTCGGTGGTGCGCTGTAAAGGCTTGGTGCTGTCCTTCTCGCCCGCTAGTTTTGCTTCTTCGTGCGAAGCCCTTGCAGACGAGAGCGCGCCGTTAACCATCTCTTCGAGCGCCGTGATGTCCAGAGCGCGCATGAACTCTTTAATTTTGACTACAGACCAGTGATCGGCCAGAAGTTTTTTGACGGCCAGCAGGCGCAGCAGGTTTCCGTAGTTAAAGACGGTGGATGTGCCCGTCTGACCCGTAGGCTCGCCCAGCAGCGACTCGGAGAGATAGTGGCGCACAGTGCGAGGGCTGATGGCGAGTCGCACGTTACCGCGCAAAGGCGCACGGCTGTAGTGCTCTATGAGAGAGGTTGCGACCCCAGCTAACTCCTCGACTCCGATGATGTCGCGCCCGCGATAGCTCTCCAGAACAGGCATGGCCGAACTATAAAATCAATCAAGGGAAAAGGGAAGAACAGAGGCTGGAGGTTAGTGATTGCTGTTACGCGGCAGCGCGAGGATGGATGAACCACTCCACCAGTCTGCGCCAGCAGACGGAAGAATAAAGCCACAGGCGTCAGCCTGTGGGAACCAGGCCGCCCCTCGATTCCAAGCCCGCGTTAGCGGGCGACAGATATTCAGGCACAATCAGCCCTCGTCTTCTGTCGTCTGCTCACGCAGACTCGGATATATATTGCTGACTATTTCCCCAGACTCCGCCTGCGGCGTTCGTCAGGGGCTTTATTCTTCCGTCTGCTGGCGCAGACTGGTTGTCGCGTTTTCTCAAATTACTTTACTCTCGTAACATGAGCTGTAATTGACTTTCTTTTGACTAACCTCTGGCCTCTGACCTCTAACCTCTTCTCTTATTACTTGCTTGACGGGAGGAGAGTCGTTAAAATCTACGGGCGTGGTTGTGGCAACTCCTGTAAGTGCTACCTGGCGGCGTTTCTTCAAAACGGGAAGCGTCAGCGTCCGAAAACTTTACCGCGCCCGTGTAAGACGCTTCTTGCATGGAAACGCACGCGGAGCTTTTACTTGCCACCGAGAGAAAATTAAGGCTGCCCCCCGATCACCCGGCGTGCGCGCTTTCGGCTGCCGCTCGATGAGAGTTGTGGCGGGCTGCCCTTGGATCGAGCCAACCGATGAAAGAATGTCCAGCTTGCCGACGTTGTTTTCCTGATCACGTCAACCACTGTCCCAATGATGGCGACGCCACGACTCCCTCTATCCAGGGCGAGCCTATCCTTGACGGTCGCTATCAACTGGAAAAGCGGCTGGGACATGGTGGTATGGGCGTGGTCTTCAAAGCGCGCCACATCTTCCTCAAAACCCCGCACGCCATCAAAGTAATCTTGCCCGATTTAGTCGGCAATGATCCGATGCTCGTGACGCGCTTTCGACAGGAAGCTCTCGCCGCCGCAGCCATTCGCCACCAGAACATTATCGCCGTGACGGACTTCGGCGTGGCGCGCGGCACCATGCCTTTTCTAGTCATGGAGTTCGTAGAGGGTAAATCCCTACACGACATACTGGCGGCAGAGGGCGCGCTGCCTCCGTCAAAAGCGCTTGAGATAATGACGGCTATCGGCTCTGGTATGGCCGCCGCGCACCGCCAGAACATAGTGCATAGAGATTTGAAGCCACTGAACATCATGCTTCAAAACGGGCAGCCTATCTCGGAGGCCGTCAAGATTCTGGATTTCGGTCTGGCGAAGATTAAATCGGGCGAGCTGCTGGGGTCATTCGTGCAGGCCAAGACGAGCGGGCTGATGGGTTCGCCCTTCTACATGGCTCCCGAACAGTGGTCGGACGAAGAGCCGGATGTGCGCGCAGACATCTATTCTCTGGGCGTGATTCTATACCAGATGCTCGGCGGCGACGTTCCGTTCAAAGGCACCGGCATCCCTTCGATTATGAAGAAGCACCTGACGGCTGCGCCCGCGCCGCTCAGCACCCTTGGCGTCAACGTGCCTCCGGCTATAGAAGCGGTGGTGCGCCACGCGCTTGAGAAAGAAGCTGATAATCGCCCGCAGACGGTCGATGCTTTTATAAATGAGCTGCGAGATGCGGTCGCACAGACCTCCGCTTCTCTGAATCGCACGCAGATGGCCGGGCCGGGCTTTCAATCTGAGACGATTATTTCGCCGCCCCCGCCGCCTTCAATCTCAATGCGGCCTCAGCCCACTACGACGACGATGCGCATACGCACCCAGCCGCCGCAGTCGCGCGTCTCAATCAACAACATAGATATAGGCTCTTCGGATGGTCATGGTCAGATGGTCATCACGGACATACAGCCGGGCAAGCATTTGATACGCGTCATGCACGACGGCTATGCCGAATGGGAAAGACAGATTGAATGCAACGGCGGTGTGTGCAACGTAGATGCGCAGCTACAGAGCTTGATGGCGACGAGTCTGCCGCAGATGGGTACAGACCAGTACTCAGGCTCCGTCAGCGCCAGCAACCTGGACTCGTCTCAACAGCAGAGCTACGCGGCCATGGAGGCGCAGCGCCTGCGCGCACAGGCCGCTCAGTTTGATGAGCAGGTGCGACGCGAAGAAGAGGAGCGTCGTGAGCGCGAGCGCCGCGAACAGGAATCGCGTGACCGCATCGCGCGCGAAGAAGTGCAGCGCGAAGAGGAAGCGCGCCTCAAGGCACAACAGGAGGCACGCGAGCGCGCTGCGGAAGAAGAGCGCCTGAAGGCTGCCGAAAAGGAACGCCTGCGTCTTGAGGCGGAGGCCAGGTGGAAGGCCGATGAAGAAGCGAAGCGCAAGGCTGTGGAAGAAGCCGCACGACGCGCCGAAGAGGATAGAAAGCGTGCAGAGGCTGAAGCGCAGCGACGGGCTGAAGAGATGGCTGCACGCCAGAAGGCCGAGCAGGAGGCGCGGCTTCGAGCCGAAGAGGCTGATGCCGCTCGCAAGCAGGCCGAAGCGGAGGCCGCTGCGCGTCGTAAGGCTGAGGAAGAGACCGCAAGGCTTCGCGCCGAACAGGAAGAATCGCGTCGTCTAGCCCAACAGGAGGCACAGCGTCGAGCGGAAGAAGACCGCCAGCGCCAGGAAGCCGAAGCGCGCTGGAAGGCCGAAGAGCAGCAGCGACGGCAAGCGGAAGAGGAAGCGCGGCGTCTTGCAGATGAGCAGGCTCGTCTTCGTTACGAAGCAGAGCAGCGTCAGCGCGCCGAAGCGGAGCGACAGCGGCAGGCGCAAGAGCAAAGAGAGAGAGAAGAGCGAGAGCGAGCGCTTCAGGCTGAGCGAGAGAGAATCGAGCGAGAGCGTCGTGAGCTGGAAGAACAGCGTGCTCGTCTTGCCGCTACAACCGTTTCGCCCGCAGTTGATCTGGGGCAGACACAGCCTCAACGACAGGGCATGACCACGGGGCCTGTTGATAGTATGCCCGGCGCGAGTATGCCCGGCGCGCAGTCGCAGCCGAACATGGGCTATCAGAGCCAGCCGCAGTTTCAAACTTCTTCACCCGGATTCGCTGCCGCTGAGCAGAAGAAGTCCGGCGCGCCCGTGGCAATCATCGCGGCGGTCGTCGCCGTCGTCCTGCTGGTTGGCGGCGGAGGCGGAATCTACTTTCTAACAAGGTCTAAGCCTGCGACCGAGACTCCGACGACGCCTGGAAACCCGAATCAGAAGCCTGACCCAAACAAGCCTTCCGACCCGAATGCTCCTATCAAGCCCGATCTGGTATCTTTGCCCGGCGGCACGTTCCAGATGGGACGCTCGGACGGCGCGGATCAGGAAGGCCCACCGCATAGCGTGACTGTCGGGGCTTTCTCCATAGACCGCACCGAAGTTACCAATGCAGAGTATGCGCAGTTCGTTAAGGACACGGGTCGTGCCGCACCGCGCCAGTTTGTTGACGGCAAGCCCAGATCGGGCGATGAGCAGATGCCTGTGACGAATGTCTCGCTGGAGGACGCGAAAGCGTTTGCCGCCTGGCGCTCCAAGCGCGACGGCGTGACCTACCGTTTGCCGACCGAAGAAGAGTGGGAATATGCTGCGCGCGATGGCGACAAGGGGACAATCTTCCCGTGGGGCAATGCCTGGGCTGAGGGCAAAGCCAATGTCAATGCGGCATCTCTCAAGCCTGTGGGCACCTCTGCCGACGACAAGACGCGCGCCGGAGCCGTGGATATGATCGGCAATGCCTACGAGTGGACTTCGTCTAAAGCTTCTTACTATCCGGGCAGCAAGGGGCAGGTGAAGGCCGATAATAAAGAATGGGTCGTCGTGCGCGGCGGAGCTTACATCACGGACATGAGCAAGAAGCAGATTTCCGCTGCCTATAGAGACTGGATTCCCCCGACGACGCAAAATTCAGGTCTAGGCTTCCGCCTGGTGCGCACGCAGTAATCGCCCCTCAAAGAGAGCCTCGCGCACGCGCGATCACGCAATCCGCAAGGTGCTGTATAAGAGTTTTACGAAAGGAATTCCCGATGAGACCCGATAGTTTCAACCCCCCAATCTTCTGTATTAGGGCGCTTCTTATCTCGGCGGCGCTCGTCCTCTCGTTCCCAATTGTCGCAAGCGCGCAGGAAGCGGGCGGCGACCTTGGCGGCGGCGCAATCATCTTCAGACCGCGCAACCCTGACACGACCAGCAAGCGCCGCACGAATCCGAATCGCGGGAAAACTAATGTAGGCGGAGGGACACGCACGAGCGGCGCTCGCACCGCTAGCACACGCGCTAACGCGGCAGCCGCCGCCGAGCTGGAAGAGCGCTACGAAGACCTGCTCGATGAAGGAAACGAAGCGCGCGACGAGCGCAAGTATGCGGAAGCCGAAACTGCTTATCGCGAAGCTCTGCAACTGAAGCCGAAGGATTGGCGCGCAGCCTACGGTCTGGGCAATATCTACACAGACCAGCAGCGCTGGGAAGAAGCAGACAAGTCCTATCGTCAAGCCGTTGGCTTTAACGCGCAGAGCGCAGACGCCTACATTGCTTTGAGCTATGTGCTGGTTCAGCCGCGCTCTTCCGGCAACTCTGCCAAGCTTCTGGCAGAGTCCGAGCAGTTTGCACGCCGCGCCATTCAGCTTCAGCCGAATAACGCCATCGCTTACGACCGCCTGGGCGAAGCGCTGTTTGCGCGCGCTCTCTTTAATGCAGAGGCTGAAGCATCTTATCGCAAGGCCACGGAGCTTGATCCACAGTTTGCCGTCGCTTACGTTCACCTTGCGCGCCTGATGAAGAAGACGAATCGCGCGAGCGAAGCGGAACAGAACTTCGTGCGCGCCGTAGGGCTGGCGAAAGACGCTCCGCAGTTCGTGCTGATTGCCGAAGCTATGCAGTCCGAGCAGCTTTATAGTGAATCGGAGCCTGTGCTAAAGCGCGCCCTTGAGCTTGATCGTCGTAATCCGAGCGCGAATTTTTTGATGGCGAAGTTCTACATCTACACGAGGCGCTTCCCGGAAGCCGAGGGCTACTTGAAGACGACGATTGAGATCAGCCCGCGCAGCTTCTCGCCGCACTATGTTTTAGGCTCGCTCTACCTGCGCATGGATCGTCCGGAGGACGCGGAAAAGGCTATCGCGCGCGCGGCGGAAGTGGCCTCGCCGAACGACCGCAGGCAACTCGCAGGAGCCTACGGCTTCGGCGGCATCGGCGACGCCTACATGAAAGCCGGAAGAAAATCGGATGCCGTTCGCGCCTATGAACGAGCCATCTCGCTCGATCCTTCAAATACTGAGCTACAGAGCAAGCTGGCCGCCGCACGCGGATAAGAAAAGCAGGTGTCGGGTATCAGGTGCCGGGTGACGGTAAAAGAAAATCCGGTTGACTTTCTTCTTACCGTCACCCGGCACCTGACACCCGTCACCCATTAAGAGAATCATATGCAGCGTTGTCCTAAATGTAATCGTACTTATCAGGATGATTCACAGAAGTTCTGCACGTTCGACGGCGGGAGGCTGATGGTTGACTCGGAAGCGCCGACCGCGTTTGATCTGGGGCCTGAGCCGCAGGCAGACCCTTTGGGCGCGACCGTCATGGGGACTGCGCCTGATCTGAACAAAACGGTGGCGGGCGCTATGCCGCCTTTGACTTCTGAGATTTCACCGCCTGCACCCACAGGCCCGGCTATTTCTTCTGCGCCGACATGGCACGATGCGCCGCCCAATTCGAACGCCCCGCCGCCCGCTGCTCCGCCTGCGCCGACGGGGCCGACTACGACTTCTCCGCTCACAACACCGCCAGCGGGAACAACACCACCTACAGCGCCCGCTTCTTCGACAATCGCCGCTTCAGGTGGATTGTCGCCGACGGCTCCTGTAGCAGCGCCGCAACCACACCCCGGCACGAACCCCTCCGCGCCACAGTCAGGGACGCTCGGTGCCGCTCCTGCCACAACTGCTCCGCGCCCCAAGTCGAATCGGATACTGCTTCTTATTGGCGGCCTCGCGGTGCTTTTTCTGCTGGTGATTGCAGGCGGCGCGGGCTTCTACTTCTTCGTCATGAAGCCCACAACAGAGACCTCGAACAGCGGTGGCGGCGGCAGCCCTACGCTTGAAAAAGATTCGAACACGGCGAACACGAATGCCAACGCGAACTCAAATACAGGCAATGCGAACACGGGTGCAGTCGCCAGCCAGCCGCCCGTCACAGCGCCGCCCAATTCGACAAAGTTCGTGAACTCGCGCGATAAGTTGACCGGCAGCCTCGCCGAGCACTTCGTTGATTTCTCATTGTATTACCCGAATAGCTGGACGATTGATCCGAAGGCCGGAACAAGCGGGTCAACCAATTTCTTCAAGGCCGACCGAATGCTCAGAGACGATACGGGCGATTACTTGCTGGAAAGCGCCGCCATCAGTTGGTATCAGAGCAACGGCACGATGCAGCTTGACCGCCCTATATTTCCGAACCGCGTAGAGTTCTTCAATAACCTGTTCGCAAAGGATTATCCTAATTACCAGAAAGTCACCGAAGGCGAGACCAGGTTCAATGGTCTGGACGCATACCAGTTCACGTTCAAGAGCCTCGTCAAAGGCACGGGCAAGGGCGACATCAACCTGTGGGGGCGCGTCATATTTTTGCCGCTCGGAACTGAGGATGCGCGTAACGGCGTCGTCCTGCTGATGCTGGCCTCAAGTGCTGCGTCCGAAATCACAAGCATGGGTGATGTTGGCGAAAAGGGAGAGTTGCCGACCATCTTGAAAACTTTCAGGCTCGGCTCATAAAAGCAGTGATAAGAACAGTTTTCAGTTTACAGTTTTCAGAGAACGCTGCTAACTGAAAACTGTAAACTGAAAACTGTTCTTATCACTCGTCACTATCTTTATTGCCTCATCTTTACAGGAAACGGGTAAGTAAAATATATGAAAATCGTTCTTGCACAGGAACTCAACGGCCAGCCCGGCGCTGAGCGCACATACGAGCATCAGAGCGTAAAAGTCGGGCGCGACCCGGCTGATTGTCATCTGGTCTTCGACCAGGGCGAATGGCCTATGGTCTCGCGCAAGCACGCAGAGTTTCGCGCCAAAGACAACCGCTGTCTGATTGTTGACACCAATTCCAGCTTCGGCACGTTCCTTGACGGCCAGCGTGTGACCGAGCCGACCGAGGTGCGTACAGGCTCGCGCGTGCAGTTCGGCGCAGGCGGCCCCATCATGCGCGTCGTCTCTCTTGAGACTCAGCCGCAAGCCGCTCCGCCCAAAGTTGACCTCGGGGATTTAGAGACGCGCCGCGACATGATGGGCGAGCCTGTGGTTCCTCAGCCTGTAGGCGCACCTCCTCCTGTTTCCCCGCAGGCTTCGCCGCAGCCGCAACAGCCACGACCCGCACCACGACAGCAACAGGCAGCGCCGCAGCCGCCACCGAAACCAGCGCCGACGCCCCCCGCGCCGCAACAACCTTCTGCGCCGCGCCCCGGCAGCCCTCCGTCGCAGCCCGCTACGATTGAAGTGGTCAGCACTTCTACGGGACAGCTTCGCCGTATACAGGTCACACAGGATGTCACGCGTCTTGGACGCGACCCTGAGATGGAAGTGGCGATTGAAGCTTCGGCAGCCGTGGTCTCGCGTCGCCATGCGGAGATACGTAGACAGGACGGCCATTTCGTCCTGCATGATCTGGGGAGCTTCAACGGCACGCTCATCAACGACCAGCGCATCACCACGCCCCGGCAGCTTTTTGACGGCGACCGTATACAGCTTGGAATGGGCGGGCCTATCCTGCGCTTTCTTGACCCGGCTCATCCGCCGCAGGCGGGGCAGGCCGCTGCCGCCGCAGGCTCTCCCGCATCCTCTGTGCCTATGCCGCCCATTTCAGGGCCGCTGGCGGAAGTCGCAGGCGTAGGGATGCACACGATGGTCGTCAAGCCTGGGTCGGGCGCATTGCAGCAACCGCAAGCGCCGCAGGGAGGAGGAGCACAGCCGCAGCTTCTCATACACGTTCCCTTCAACAAGCCCATGTTCTCAATCGGGCGCGCTCCGGATAACGACATACGCCTTGACGGTCTGCAAATCTCCAATCATCACGCGCGCCTGCACAATGCTGGCGGCGGACAGGTCACGATTGAAGACGCAGGCTCGACCAACGGCGTCTATGTCGGCGGCGTGCGCATCACCGGGCGTCGTCCCGTGCAGAACCGCGACATAGTGCAGATTGGCCCCTTCGTACTTCAGGCAGATTTGCAACGCGGCATCGCCGTCTTCGACACTCGCTCGAAGACGCGCATTGACGTGATTGACATCACGAAGGAAGTCACGAATCGTTCGGGCGGCGGCAAGATTAAGCTCTTGGACGATGTTGACCTGACGATTCAGCCGAACGAGTTCGTAGGACTCTTGGGGCCTTCGGGCGCAGGCAAGTCAACGCTCATGGATGCCATGAACGGCATGCGGCCTGCTACAGCCGGTCACGTGCTCATCAATAATCTAGACCTCTACCAACATCTTGATTCCATCAAGCAGTCCATCGGCTACGTTCCGCAGGACGACATTATTCACAGGGAGCTTACGGTCTATCGCACGCTCTATTACGTGGCTCGCTTGCGCCTCTCGCGCGACGTTTCCACGGCAGAGATTGACCAGATAGTCAGCGAGGTGATGGACGTGACCGGCCTTTCAGAGCGCCGCGATGTTCCGGTCGGACAGCTCTCCGGCGGACAGCGCAAGCGCGTCTCCATCGCCGTCGAGTTGATTACGAAACCTTCGGTCATCTTTCTGGACGAGCCGACTTCGGGGCTTGACCCGGCGACCGAAGAGAAAATCATGAAGCTCTTCCGGCAGATTGCCGAATCTGGGCGCACTGTGATTTTGACGACGCACGCGATGGAGAACGTCAAGCTCTTCGACAAGATAGTCGTCATGATGAGAGGCAAGCTGGTCTGGTACGGCCCGCCTAAAGAGGCTCTGCAACATATCAAGGCCGAGAGCTTCAAAGACCTCTACGACAAATTGGAGGCTCCGATTGAAGATCGTGTCGCCAAGATGGGCGTGCTTCCTCCGAACGCGACCAAAGAACAGAAGGCCGCGTACAAGCGGCAGAAGGAGCAGATTGCCGAAGAGGTTGCGGAAGAGTGGAAGCGCAAGTTCATGCAGACGCCACAGTACCAGCGCTTCGTTCAACAGCCTTTGGGCGACCTGGAGAAGCTGCGCGGCACTCAGACCGTAGCTCCGACCAAGAGCAGGCCGACCGTCACGGACGCCCTGCGCCAGTGGGGAACGCTCGCGCGCCGCTACATGGAAGTTCTGGGGCGCGACCGCTTCAACCTTCTGATTCTCTTCGGGCAAGCGCCGATTGTAGCCTTCCTTACCTATCTGGTCGTGGGGAACGACAGCCCGCGCGACTTCATCTACTTCGTTCTCTCGCTCGTCGCCGTCTGGTTCGGCACCAGCGTGGCGGCGCGCGAAATCATACGCGAGCGTGCTGTCTACAACCGCGAGCGCATGGTCAATCTGGGGCTGCTGCCCTACGTCGGCTCGAAGCTCTTCGTGCTCTCTATGATAGTCGGCGCGCAGTGCATCATGCTGTGGGGTACTCTGAAGCTCTTCGATGTCGCAGGGATGATGAAGATGCCGGGGTATCTCTTCGGCATACCGCAACTAATCACCATGATTATAGCTGGCATCGTCGGCATCTCGCTTGGCCTGTTCATCTCGGCCATAGTTAAAACCGGCGAGATGGCAACAAGCCTTGTACCGCTCATTCTGATTCCGCAGATTCTGTTCTCCGGACTCGTCGGCGTACCAGCGGGATTCTCGAAAATAGTCGGGCTTGCGATGCCCGCCACCTGGGCTTTCGACGAGATGAAGCGTCTCTCAAATCTTGAGGTGCTTCGCGGCAAGGACGAGGCCGCGCAGGCCGCGGACAAGAACGATGGTCGCGGACTCTACAAGCAAATTGCGTATGAGAACGACCAGAACATCGACAGGTCTAAAAAGAAGATAGAAGATTATAAGAAGGACGCGGACGAAAGCTCTAAAGATTACCAGCGGAAGATGGAGGACTATCAGAAGCAGGCATCGCAATATCAGGCTGGACAGACGACTACCTATCCGACCAAGCCAGCGCCGCCCACGCTCGCTGATCCTCCGAAGCCGGACGACCCTGTCAGAATCCCTGACAATCTCTCCGGCTACATAGACTTTCTGCATCCGTGGGGCAACATGTTCCTCAATCCTATAATGCTCATCTTCATGTTCCTTGTGCTCATAGGCGGAACTGTGCTGGCCTTGCGCGCGCAGGACATTGGGTAAAGAAGGCAGGGGTCGGGTGTCAGGTGCCGGGTGCCGGTAAAGAAGAAAGTCAACCGGATTTTCTTTTACCGTCACCCGG
>DASWQH010000045.1:0-12721 GCA_036403815.1 Pyrinomonadaceae bacterium
TAGTAGCCTTAAGGAGGTGAAAGAGAATGTATTGCTCATCTTGCGGCGTGGCTGTCGCGCAGGGCTTAAGCTACTGTAATTATTGTGGCGCAAAGTTGAGTAGTGAGAAAGGCGATAGCCTCATCAAATCATCAGAATTGAGAGCTGAATCCCTGATTATTTCGGCGATGGTAGGGCTATTCATCCTCGGCCTTCCAGCTATCACGGTTCTCATGGGAGTGATGAAAGCCGTGCTCAACTTAAATGTAGGGCAGATTTTCGCTTTCACGCTGCTGAGCTTTCTGATAATGCTTGTAATCGAAGGCGTGCTCATCTGGCGGTTATTGCATCGCAAGCGTGGCACTGAGGAAGCAGGCGAGACAGTGCTATCGAAGGGGCAAGCAACAAAAGAGCTTGACGCGGCACAGGCGCGAGTGCTGCCGGAACCCGTGCCGAGCGTGACCGAGCACACGACTCGCGCGTTTGAGCCGGTCTACAACGAGCGAACAACAAAATGAAGAATCGCCCTTGAGCCACGCCGCGCCCAACAACTCATTCAACCGGAGCGCTGATTGATTGGCTTTCATCATTGTTCTATCTTCCAAACCTGGATGCTGTTTGCCGCGCCCTGTTAATTCGAGCGCTAGGTGTGGCTATGGTATTCAACACTGTGGTTAAATAAGAAGATGCGAACCCTTAAATCAATACTTGTGAGCTTCTCCCTTCTTCTGGTGATGATTGGAAATTCACCTGCGGCTGTTGAATCTCGTAAGATTGACGAGATCAATAATTATAACTGGGAAGACCTGATGTTACGCCTCGATTTTTGCGCCGTCCTATTGCAAAACGAGCCTGGTGCTTCGGCCTACATTATTGTTTATGACGGCCAGCGTAGCATGCGTGGTGAAGTTCAAGGTTGGATGAATTGTATAAAGAGTTACATGGTCGAGCGTCGTGGCATGGATTCTAATCGAATCAGGATAGTGAATGGCGGCTATCGTGGAAATAAGACGGTGGAATTGTGGCTGGTCACACCTGCTGATAGCCTACCTAAAGCTACACCGACCATAAAGCCTAAAGATGTGAAATTCAGAAAAGGTAGATTGAAGAAAAAGAATTGGGGAAGCCTGTGTAATATTTAGGCATGTTGAATCTTCAGCATGCAAGCCACATCTAACAACCCATTCAATCGGAGCAGAAATAGCTCACCTTTCATCCGACAACTTGAAGGCTTGGTTAGCTGTCTACCGCCCGGTTAATCCGGACGGTAGATGTTTTCGGCTATGCAGAAAATTAAAGGAGTAGGTGGTGAAACAATTTCTGGCAATCATATTATTAATAATAGGAGTATCTGCTGTCTCAGCTCAGACAAATGCCCCCGGTGCTACCAAAGAACCTTGTGGCCTTAGCATGGCGCAGGTTCCTGTTATAAACGGTCTACGGCTAGGGATGACCCCGGAGCAGGTGTTGGAGCTGTTTCCCGGCAGCAGTGAAGATGCGGAAGTCCGTTCCAGTTTATCCAAGCCAGCCACCAAATTCGGAGTTTCCGACTTTGTCATCAGACCTGATAAGTATAAATCAAAAGAGAAATTTGCAGGGATAAGTCACATCGCATTTACGCTTCTGGACGGGCGCGTTTATAATTTTTCCATCAGCTACGACGGCCCTGAATGGCCTCACGTCGATAAATTTGTAGCGAAATTTGTTCAAGGAACGAATCTTCCTGCGGCAGATGCATGGGAAGCATATGTCGGATTGGACACTCAGTTAAAGATTCTTAAGTGTACGGACTTTGAGATTCGTGTCTTTGCAGCAGGCCAGGGTGGTAAGCTTAATTACGTGTTGCTGCATGATCTAGCGGCAGAACAAAAGTTAAAGGAGCGTAAAGCCAAGGCCAGAGAGAAAGCGATGCAGGAGTCTAAGCCATAAAACAATTGAGCATTTGCTCAAGCTCATAACTCGCATAAGATGTGCCTATGCTAATCTCCATTATCGTTCCCGCTTATAACGAGGAGAAATACATTAGCCTTACTCTAGGCAGCATAAAACAGGCACAGCATCTGCTGCTGAATGAGAAAGGCATACCTGCCGAAATCATTGTCGTTGATAACGATTCCACAGATTCAACAGCTAACATTGCCCTGTCTTTGGAGGCTGAAGTTATCAAAGAGCCTACGCATAATGTTGCGAAAGTGCGCAACGTCGGAGCAAGTCTGGCTAAAGGCAATATTCTAGTCTTTGTCGATGCTGATGTGATAGTGCCGGAAAGGCTGTTGTGCCGCATCCACGAAGCGATGTCAGATGAGCTTTGCTTGGGTGGGGCGGTGGATACCAATTACCGGCCAGCTAAATTTTCCGTAAAAGTATACCTGCGAATGTGGCGGCTTGTTGGCAAGATAGCAGGAATGGCGCAAGGGGCAACTCAGTTTTGCCGGAAAGATATTTATGCTTCCCTGAATGGATATGATGAAACGCTCTACATGGGCGAAGATGTGGATTTTTACTGGCGGCTGAAGAGATTTGCGAAGCGTTGTAATAGTTATGTTCAATTTATAGGCGACATTCAAGTTTCTCCCTCAAGCCGCCGCTTTGATGAGTGGTCTATGTGGCGCACAGTAGTCTGGACTAATCCGATATTCATTCTGGTCTTCCGCCGTCGAAAAAGCGTTTGGAAAGGTTGGTATAGTGCGATGCCTAGATAGAAGCCATAAATTTCAGCCATGCTACGATTTGCTCATTACGCCGTGCCCAACAACTCATTCAAGTGTGACCGCTCGATAGCATTCCTTTCATCATTACCTTGCTCCCCCCATGTTGTATGCTTAATGCTTGGAGCGGCATTCGGGCGTTGGGCTGCCCGCGTATTGTGTCTCAAAAGTGGGAGCCTTATCATTCACCCATGCACGTAATTACTCGTAAACGGCTCAATGAATTTGCTGAGAAATATCCTGAAACGAAAGCCGCTCTTGCTCAATGGTACAGCTTGGCGAAAAATAATAACTTCTCTAATTTTGCTGGATTGAAGGCAATGTTTTCATCTGCCGACCAAGTGGGTAAGCTCACGGTATTTAATATCGGCGGGAATAAGGTTCGCCTAATCGCAGCAATCCATTATAATCGCAACAGAATTTATATTCGTGCTGTGCTGACTCACGCCGAATATGATGAGGGTAAATGGAAGGAATAGGTTATGCAGAAGCTAGACGTTAATAAAACAGCAGACGCATGGTCTTCTCTCGCCGGTACGGTTTTTGTGCCACATACAGAAGAAGAATATCAGCGGCTTGTCGCGCTGCTCGATGGATTAATTGATGAAGTTAGAGAGAACGAATCTCATCCGCTCGCGTCGCTGATGGAAGTTATCAGCATCATAATTGAAAAATATGAAGATGAGCATGTGCCTGAATTGGCGGTTGAATAGTTCCCTCAATCCGCAGCCCAACAACTCATTCAACCCAACCGCTCGATAACATTCCTTTCATCACTATGCTCTACGGCTTGCGCGTATGTTCCAGCGTGCAACGGTTAAATTCCTGCGCGGGGATTTGTAATTTCAGAATCAAGGGATTCCAGATTTATATTTGCGACTTCATGATGACGAGTGTTTGATCGTCGCCGCGATCTTTCTGGCCTGACCATGCGTCTACGTCCGTGAAGATGGCTTCGCGTATATCATGTGCCGAAAGGTGCCTGTGTTTGATGACGAGTTGGACAAGGCGTTCCTCGCCGTACTCTTCACCGGGGGCGCGTTCGGCTTCGGTGATGCCGTCGGAGTAGATGACCAGCACGTCGCCGGATTCCAGTTGTGTTCTTCCCTCTTCGTAGCTCGCCCATTCAAATGCGCCGACCATCATGCCGCCCGTGGTCAATCGCTCGACCGCGCCGTCCGAGCGTACGAGGATGGGCGCGTTGTGGCCTGCGTTGGTGTAGTTAAGCGTGTGCGTGCGGTCGTCGTAGAGAGTCAGAAAGAGCGTTGCGAAACGGTTGGCGTCCGTGCTCCGGCAAAGCTGCGCGTTGATGTTGGTGACTTTGCGTGCGACCGCGCCGTCTATGTCTGCGTCTGCGACGACGCGCGCCAGCAGCTTGTCGCTGCCGGTGGTGGCAGATGCGGCGACGGCGCGCTCCGCTATGTTCAGGCGTTCGGATGTGATGGCGGCCTGTGCGCGCAGGGTCGCCTGAAGGTTGGACATGACGAGCGAGGCGGACATGCCCTTGCCGGAAACGTCGCCGAGGGCGAAGGCCACAAGGCCGGGCACAATCTCAACGTAGTCGTAATAGTCACCGGCCACGCCGCGCGCCGCGCGACATTCGGCGGCAGCTTCGAGCGTCAGCAGGTCTGGCACGCGGCTGGGGAAAAGCCTTGATTGCACTTCATGCGCCAGCTCGACTTCGCGCTCTAATCTCTCACGCAGGACGCGTTCCTGAAGAAGTGATTCGACGTTGGCCGCCATGTCGTTGAACGATTCGGCCAGCTCTCCAAGCTGGTCGTGCGAGCGCACACGGACGCGATAAGAGAAGTCGCCGCGCTTGATGTACTCCGTGGCGCGATAAAGCTTGTGAACAGAGCTTGTCACGGCGCGCGTCATCCACGCGGCGGCCACAAGCGCCAGCAACTCCAGCACCAGAAAGATAATGCTGACTATCTTCAAAATCTGCCACCAGATTTCTCCTGTGTCGCTTCTTCCCAAAAACTGCTTACTTGCAATCGCCCACGACCAGTCAAAGAGAAAAGATAATTTGCGCGTCTGTTCGCCCGTGCTCCAGTCTGTGGCAAAGCTAATCACGAGATAAGGCGTTCCTCCCTTTGGCAACGGCTCGCCCAACTGGTCGCGATTGAACATTTCCTGCGCGCGCTGCTCCACCTCACGCTCATTCAGAGGCGCACCGTTGTTAAGGTTCTGCGCACTCTCCTGTCTTGCGCGGCGACGTTCATTCCTCTCGAACATTATAGAGTTTTGACCTCTGACCAGCCTTGCCGCGCCGAAGAACGGGCGCACATAGATGCCCGTCGTATCGCGGTATCGCTCGACGAGCGCACGGCTGACAGGGACTACCAACAGCATAGCGAAGGGTTGCTGCTGTACACCTGTGCCGCGCACGAGCGCGCGAAAAGAGGGCGAGGCGAAATTCTCTCGCTGCTCTTCAGGCGAAATGAAAGCCAGACCATGCCAGGAGTTGAGACTGCGCAGCCATTCCGGCAGCACTGCGCCGACAGGAGTTTTATCAGGGCCTACTCCGCGCGTCAGTTCGTCGTCCGCCTCGGCTACAAACTCAGCGGGAATCTGACCAAGTGCGCTCTTGTCTTCACCACTTGCGCCGCGCCACAGAGCCAGACGCGCGCCCGGCAGAGAGCCGCGCACGATGGCCGCACGCTCGTTCAGCCACGCCTCAATAGTTTGGTCCGTAGCGTTTGCGGGCAACTGCGCGAAAGCGTCCGCAACGGCCTGAGCGCTACGCGCAGTCTCCTCGTCCGTAGTGTTCAACTGCGAAGCGATGATGCGCGCCATCGCTTCGCTTGAGACCCCGAAAGAGGCGACCATGCCGAAGAGCGCAAGCAGTATGATTGGCGTCAGCCCTACGAAGAGATACGTAACCACCAGACGGCGGCGCACGCGCCACAACAGCCGCCGCTTCATCCACCTGAGAGCCTTCAGGCCGTAATAGAGGACTGTGATGAAAATCAGGAAGGAGCTGATGAATTCCAGCAGGCCGCCCAAGGGGTTGTCGCCGAAGATAAAGGTGCGACTCAGGAGCATACGCGCGATGAGCAGAATGGCGGCGGCAATCGCCACGCGCGGCATCACACGCCTGAGCCATGCGCGAACACTCGACGCCGTTTGACGAGCACTCGCCCATCTACGCCTCGCTACGCTGGTCTCTCCTTCAATCTGCTTGAGCGCCAATCTCTCCTCCTACGAACCCGGACAGCTTAAGAATGCTATTCCTCAACAAAAACTTTTCAGCTTTGAGCAGTATACGTGAGCCACTATGCTCGTTCAAAAGAAAGCCTCATCATTAGTGGTATAGGTGAAGTTTGAGTGTAAAGCAGCTTGATTTTCACCACAGAGACACGGAGAGCACAGAGGTCGCACAGAGGCTTGAGTAATTCAATTCTCTGTGCAACCTCTGAGAACTCTGTGTCTCTGTGGTGAATGGCAACGCTCATTTCACTCAATTCGGGATTGAGCTATAACCCTCATCCCTACCGATAGAGAGACGACGGCGGGCTACGCTTCTTAACCCGCCGATGCAAATGCGGCGTCTTCCGCTTCTTCCGTCTCTTCGTCTGCGACTGCCGAGAATTCCGGTACGGACAGGCGCTTTGAAGCGAGGAGCGCAAGCCAGACGATGCCCGGAGTTGCCGACAGTAGACCGGACACAATAGTCAACGTGCGCGGGCTTATAGCGTGCAGCGACCATCCGGCTAAACCGGTCGAGACGGAGATGACGAAAATCTCCATCGCGCGATCGGTCGTTGAGACGCGCCCGCGTAGGCCGTCTGGCACAAGCCGCATCAGCAAAGTCTCCTGGACGGCGAACTCCACGCCAAGCAGCGCACGCGAAAACAGCATCAGCGCACATGCCCACCACAAGTTGGGCATGACCCCTATCAATGCGAAGATGAGGCCATGAGCAAACAACATCCAGCCAATGAACGAAGCGGTCGCACGACGCATCTCCACATGCGCGCCTACGCGGCGTGCCAGCATCATTCCAAGGAACAGCCCTATGCCCGCAGCCGTGTAGAACGCCGCGACTCCCGCATCGCCCTGCAAGCCGCCCTGTCCGGCAAACACCACGCCGCCCAGGCGGTCTGTTATCAAGTTGATCGCGCCGCCGCCCGTAGCCCACAGGATATTGACGAGCATGATGGCTGCGACCGTTTTGTGCGCTGCTATGTACGACCAGCCCTCGCGCATATCCCGCCAGAAACTGGAGCGGCGTCGCTCACCTTGCGCTCCATCATCTTTAGCAACGTTCTCTTCCTGTCTCATCTCGCTCTCCGGTATCAACCAGATAGAGTAAGCCGAGGCAAGGAACGAGACGGCGTTGATGACGAAGGCCACGTCGTAGCCGAAGCGCGCAGAGGCCGCGCCGCCCAGAGCCGCGCCGACGCTCATCAAAAGAAAGCGCGACGAGAACATGAGCGCGTTACCCGCGAGCAATCCCTGGTCGCCCGCTATGTTCGGCATGGCGGCGTTTTTTGCTGCCTCGAAGAATGCCGCAAGCAGCGTCGAGATGACCGTGCAAGCGTAGGCTATCCACAGGTCTTCCGGTTTTCTGACCAGCAGGAAGCCGAGCGCGACGATTGCCCGTACACAGTCTGTGACGAGCATTACCCTGCGACGCGACCAGCGATCCACGAACGCTCCAGCGAGCGGCGCGAACATGGCGAAGGGCGCAAGCCTCAAGACAAGCAGGATGGCCGTAGCTTCCGGCGCACCGTGCATGATCGCGCGCATCAATCCCAGCCCGGCGATGAAGTTGAACCAGTTGCCAAGCTCAGATATGACCTGCCCCGTCAACAATCGCCTGAAAGAACGATTGCCGCGTAACAACTGCATGTATGTTAACGATGCCATAACTCACTCCGTGAGGGTGACGGGTGTCAGGTGCCGGGTGACGGTAAAAGAAAGATAACTGGTTTTTCTTTTTACCGGCACCTGGCACCTGATACCTGACACCCCGCCCAATAAAAAGAGCCGCCGGAATTTAATCCTGGCGGCTCGCAGCCTTTCAACAACTTCGGTGGAAACGTTTCATCCACCTGTAAAGCGTGGTGGTCGTTTCTCAATAAAGGCTGCGACGCCTTCCAGAAAATCCTTGGTTTGACCTGACTCAATCTGCGCCTGACGCTCTAGCTCAAGTTGAGCGCCTAGATTATTTGTAGCGCTCTCGGCCAGAAGCTTCTTGGTTTTACCTATAACCGCAGTAGCCGATTGAGCCAGCCTTGTAGCGAGTGCCAGAGCCGCGTCCATCAACTCATGGTCTGCGACGACGCGGTTAATCATGCCCATCTCGTAAGCCGCCTGCGCGTCAACCTGATCGCCCGTCATCAAAAGCTCTGCGGCTTTTTTCAGTCCTACCAAGCGGGGCAGAATGTATGTGCCGCCGCAATCGGGCGAGAGACCGACTTTGACAAACGCCTGATTGAACCGTGCGCTTTCAGCCGCGATGACTATGTCGCAGGCCAGAGCCAGATTGCATCCGCCACCCGATGCAGCACCGTTGACGGCTGCGATGACAGGCAGAGGGACTTGTTGCAGAAGCAGTATGCATTCGTTCAGGAGTGCAAGCGGCTCGTCAAAGAAAGCCTCGATACGCCCCTCTTTTTCGGCTACCTTCCGCATCTCTCTGAGGTCGCCTCCGGCGCAGAAGGCGCGCCCGGCTCCCGTCAACACGATGGCGCGTGCGCCGCGCTCACGTGCCTCGCCGATGGCGCTCATAAACTCACGCCCCAGCTCAGTGGTGAGCGCGTTCAAAGCGGCAGGCCGGTTCAAAGTGATAACGGCCACGCTTCGCTCGCGCATCTCAAGTTGTACGGTTTCGTAACTCATCCGCTAAAAAAGGGTAGAGAGGGAAGAAACAACACTTCCCTCTAGCTTAACTTCCATTTCCCTTTGATTTCTGAGAACTGGTGGACTATACGGCCATAGCCTCCGGTTTGTTCACAGGAATTTTCACATCTGCCGCATCGAACGCTGCGCGCTGAAGCATTCGCTACAGAGGACTGGACGCCCCGCGGTCGGCTTGAAAGGAACTTTGTCCGTCTTGCCGCATTGATCGCAGGTGATCTCGAACTTCTCACGCTCGCCGCCACCCGCGCCACGGCCTCCACCTCCGCCGAAGTTTGCGCGACGGGCATCGCGGCACGCCTTGCAACGCTTCGGATGGCTCAGATTTCTTTCCCTGTAATAATCCTGCTCCCTCTCTGTAAAAGGGAACGCCTCGCCGCATTCGGCGCAAGTGATCTCCATGTCCGACATGACTGTTTTCTCCTACCGAGAAAGCCAAAGCGAGGCAGCTACGGCTCTCTCATCCTGTTCAGAGGGCGGCACGACTGGGGTCGCGCCTTAGGGTTCCCCTGTTCCATCGGGTTCCCGCCTTGCTCTTCACGCGGACAGCCGGGCACGCGCCGCGCGCTCTCTCAAATGTTCCGGCACGTTGCCCCACGCCCCGAAACCTTAAAGAATCGAGATGGAGTTTAACGCACGGCGCTTGCCGCTGTACAGCATTAAATAGTGTGCGGCGGAAGCGGCAGAGCCTTTTATTCATCATGCCCTGTGCCTTGAAAACAGGGCTAATCTTCGTCACTCTGGAGCGCTGCGACGTGTGCCCTTACGGTCTGACCGAGCGTGTCCAGGTTATAGCCGCCTTCCATAGCTGAAATGATGCGCCCCTTGCAGGCTTCCCTCGCCCACTCTTTCACGGCTCGCGTCATCAACACAAAGTCCTCGTCTTCCAGCTTTAGCTGGCCGAGCGGGTCTGCCTTGTGAGCGTCGAAGCCCGCCGAGATGATGACAAAATCAGGTTTGAACTTCGCTCCAATCTCTTCGAGCGCCGCGTCGAACATGCGTCGCTGCTCGTTGCGCGAGGTCATGGCGCGCACAGGAACATTCAGGGTGTAACCGCGCCCGCGCCCCAGCCCCGATTCGCCGCGCGCCCCCGTGCCCGGATACCAGGGGTACTGGTGCATGGAGAAGAAGAAGACCGTCGGGTCATCATAAAAAATCCCCTGCGTGCCGTTGCCGTGATGCACATCCCAGTCAACTATGGCGACGCGCTCTATCTCCGCATAGTGATTCTGCGCATAGCGCGCGGCAATCGCCACGTTGTTGAAGAGACAGAAGCCCATAGCCCGCTCCGGGGTGGCGTGATGACCGGGCGGGCGAAGCGGAAGGAAAGCGTTCTCGGCTTCGCCCTTCATCACGGCATCAATCGCACGACACGCTCCGCCTGCCGCATAGAGGGCTGCATCCATCGAACGCATGGAGACCACCGTGTCCGCATCCAGGTAGCCTCTGCCTTCGCTCACGGCGCGCTCGACCATCTTGTAATGCTGCGACGTGTGACAGGCTTGAACATCGCCGCGCGGCGCTTCGGTCGCTTTCAATTCTAAAAGCTTCGCCCACAAAGCAACGTCATTACGCAAGGCATCCATGATGACTGTGTAGCGCTCCGGTCTTTCGGGATTAAATTCCCCCGTATCGTGTTCGCGGAAGACCGGATGATGCACGATGGCTGTTTTCATACGAGCGATTATGCGAGCAGACGCGGAGCAAGGTCAAAAGGAAAAGAGAGCGAACCACGCGCATCACACAAAACCTCACGAATAGCGAAATAATGGAATCGGCTTCATTGCTTGTTCGTGTCGCTTCGCGTGATTTAGTGGTTCGTTCTTTATATGTTTATCTTCGCGCTTCCGCTACGCAATCTTCATTCACCTGAGAATCAAATGCATACGCCCTGGACAGCAAAGCACCGTTCAATTTAGGAACAGAGGCATCCGTAGAAGGGAGCGAAATTGTTGAAGCAATAAGGGTTTTTGAGCTTGCGAAGGGTGCATGACGGGCGCGGAATACGATTTGCTGAAGACAGGGTTGTGATGAATTGTTCTCTCCCGCAAATTTGTTTGAGGTTATGGAAGGGGAAATCATGCGAAGAAGTTTACTGCTATTTATTTGCTTTGTAATTTTCGCGGCCACGCTTGCACCGCTTGCTTCGGCGCAGGATCGCAGGCGTCGCTCCAGATTCGGTCGCAAGGCGCGCACGGCGGCCATCATTGCGACAGGCGCGGGCATTGGCGCTATCGCCGGAGGCAAGAAGGGCGCAGCCATCGGCGCAGGCGGCGCAGGTCTTTATGCTTTTAACCGTCGCGCGGCTCGCCGCAACTTCAAAGGGCGCACGCGTACCATCGGAACGGTCGCAAGCGGCGCAGCCCTTGGCGCAGGTTTAGGCGGCGCTCTGGGCGGCAAGCGAGCGGCGGCGGGTGGCGCAGCCCTTGGCGCGGGCGGCGGCTATGTCTATAGACGCAACCAGCGCAGCATCTACAGGCGTCGTTACTGACACTTTGCGGTGACAAAGATTACGAGGGCGGATTCAGTTGAAACATCCGCCCTCAAAACTTAAAGAACATAAACCTCGCGCGAAATTATTTCGATTAATGGAAGGCAGGAGATAAAAAGAGATGGCATACGATGAAGCGCACCCGAAAAGAAGTCGAGTCGTAGTCGAAACGCCCGCGGCAAGGCGTGAGGTATTAGAAACGCGCACGGCATACGCAGCGCCTGAGCGTCGCGGCGTCTCAACCGGCGTCGTAGCGATAGTCGCTATCGCGGCTGTGATGCTGACGGCGATTGTCGTCTGGGCTTTGACCAGACCGACCGAGGAGCCTGTGACCACGACTCGTGTCGTCACTCAGCCCACGCCCATCACGCAAGTCGTCACGGTTCCGGTGCCGCAGCAACAACCCGTCGTCATGCCGCCAGCAACGACGACCACGACAACGCAACCCATCATCGTCCCCGTTCCGTCAACGACCACGACGGAGACAGTCAAATCAAACGACAATGATGATTCTACGATTCAGTCAAACATAGAGAAGAAGTTCTCGGATGATCCGAAAGTGGCAGCGCTCGGCATCACCGTCTCTGTCGTGGGCGGCAAAGTAACATTGATCGGCACGGTGGATTCGCGCGAGATGAAGAACCGCGTCGAGCGTATGGCTAGAATCAAGGGCGTCAAGCGCGTGGACAATCAAATCACCGTCAACGCAGATTCTACAGCAGCGGCGCGGTAATAAATTCTTCTTCCAAGCCCCTGAATGGGGCGCGCAGATTGTAGCCCACGGCGCTGGGCCTTGGGAACAAGAAGAATTTGAAAGTTAAAAGCCCCGGCAGGGGCGAAAGAAATCTCAACTTGAGAATCTTTCGCCCCTGCCAGGGCTTTTGATTGTTTATTGCATCGCTGGTTTCCCATGACTTACGTCATGGGCTAAATTCTTTCGCCCCTTTCAGGGGCTTGGCTGAAAAAGAATTTAAGAGCTGCCTTCAGCGTCTCCGGGCTAACTTTTTGCTGCTCTTTTTCGTGGCGGCCTTGCCTGAGCCTTTCGCCGCAGCGCCTCTGGTACGTGAGAGGCTGATGGTAACGCGGCCTGAGTCGTCTCGGCGAAAGACTATGTAATCGCCCGCTCGCGCGCCTAATTCTCTGACGAGCGGGCTGGGAATCTTGCCGCGCAGGATGCCTGCATCATTAGTTACCTTTGCCTGATATTCATTCGCTCCTCTTCTGGTCATTGTGGGTCTCCTTAGTTGCTAGGTGGGACAGCTTCTGTGCGCTCGCAAGAAGACACGGGTGACGAGCGCAGTTAGACGGCATTGGCTTAGTCCCTGGTTCAGTATCCTTCAGTATGACGACGCAGCCACTCATCCATTTCTTCTTCCGAAGGCTCGCGCCCCAGCTCATCGCGCAGGCGACGACGCACGTAATCTCGCTCGTCTTCTGCGGCGTCATCCAACGAGCCATCTCCCTCCTCAATGCCGGGCGCTTCGTCTTCTGAAGAGAACGAGGACTGAAAGGCTGTGTCGTTTACAGTTCTAAGCGACTTTGTTGCATAAATAGCTACGGAGACAGTAGTGCTGGTAATCTTTTGGTGTGAAACAGAAGAAAACCAAACGACAATACCGTCTCCGTAACTGGAAAGAATATAACGCATCTCTTGTTGCACGTGGAAGTCTGACCA
>DASWQH010000046.1:0-17636 GCA_036403815.1 Pyrinomonadaceae bacterium
GTTGGAGTGGTTCAAGGCGCAATACGGAAAGAGCGGCAAGAAGCTGGACATGGGCCAAGGCTGCCTCCGTTTCAAGACGCTGCCGGACCTCGCGCTGGATGTGGTTGAGAGCACCGTGGCCCGGCTCCCGGTCTCGGAATACGCCGCTGGCTATCAGGCTATGCGTGACGCGATGGGCAAAGGGAAAGCCAAACCCGCGGCCAAGACGCGCACACCGGCCAAGAAGACCCCGGCGAGGCGGAAAGTCAGCCGAGTTACTTCGAAATAACTCACCGTGAGGTTGGAGAAAATCCAGAATTCCGCCTCCAGTTCCCCACGGCGTCGAGCCGCGCATCGCCCGCAGTCGTACCGGACTGGTCTCGCACGAGCATGGAAGTCATCAAAAGTGTATTCGGTGTAACGAAGATGATGCCTGCGCTTCGATGCTAAAGCCAGTTACTGGACCTCCTCAAATCAAGAAAGAGACTGAAGGAAAAGAAGCAAAACTAATCTAGAGGTCTGCCTCCTGAATAGTCACCTAGAGAATGCAACCTCTGAAGGGTCTGATAATGTCTACTAATTGCCTAAGTTTCGCCCAAAATAGCGCATCGCTGCTATCGTAACTGAAGGAATAGCAAGTCTTATCCCGAAACTGAGATTATGGCCGACCTCAAACTAGCATCCCTCGGAGGTGCAAAAACTGCTATTTCCTCTTCAAGGAGAGGCCGAACTAAAGGCTGGTGCGGATGACAACGCTGCACAGCATCTGGTGTTCTCCTTGTGCAACTTCTACAATTGCCTGTGGGTTTAACCATTACCTTTTGGGTCTACAACTTAGCTGAGCAATGTCTCTTTATTTTGGGCGAAATTTAGGTATGGTTTCTGCCATCAAATACCACCGGCCTTAAGCCTTCTTTACCCGCCAGAAAATTAAAGCGGCTTTCAAAGCTTATGCTTGGGTGATATAAGTCCGATTATTTAATGGTCACAATCATAAAACTGTGCCAACGGTTCCCATCGCCTCGGGAAAGGGTTGCTTGAAATGAGCAAGTCCCATGATGAATCCGAGAGAGCATCTTCTGCCATTGACAGTATTACCGGCAGAAGCGAGAGCGAGGAACGCTTCCGTAGCTACTTCCAACTCGGCCTGATCGGCATGGCGATTACCTCGCCTTCCAAAGGCATCCTTGAGGTCAACGACGAGATCTGCAACATCTTAGGGTACGAACGCGACGAGTTGTTGCAGAAGACCTGGGCTGAACTGACCCACCCCCAGGACCTAGCCATCGACATCGCTCAGTTCAACCGGGTTATGTCCGGGGAGACCGAAGGCTATTCGCTGGACAAGCGTTGGATCCGCAAGGACGGCCAAGTCATAGACGGCACCATCTCCGTCAAAGCCGTGCGGCACGCGGACGGCTCGGTCAATTACTTCGTGGCGCTCTTGCAGGACATCACCGAGCGCAAGCGCATGGAAGAGGCTATGCGCGAGAGGGAGCGGTTCGTCCGGCATATCACCGAACTGAGTCCGGTGATGCTCGACGTCTTCGACGTCGTAACGGGACATCACCCCTATTTCAGCAGCGATGTCGTTGACCTGCTCGGTTATACGGCGGACGAAATTGGACAGATGGAAGATGAATTCTCCGTGATGATACACCCGGAAGATATACCCCGGCTGAGAAAGAATATAGAGCGCTTGAAGCGGTTAGCCGATAGCGAGATCAACGAGTTTGAGTGTCGTGTACGACGCGGCGATGAGTGGCGATGGATGGCGGCTCGCAGCATGGTTTTCGCGCGCGATGAACAGGGCAAGGTGCAGCAGGTCATCAACGCGACGCTAGACATCACCGCACGCAAACAGGCGGAAGAAGAACTCAGGAAGCAGAACGAGGTGCTCCAAACGATCATCGACAATATTCCGGTGATGATTCGTTTTCTTGGGCCCGATGCTCGCGTCCAACTGGTCAATCGCACATGGGAGCAAACGCTCGGCTGGTCGCTCGGAGAAGCGCAGCTTCGCAACTTTGACCTCTTTAATGATCTGTATCCTGACCCGCAGGAACGCCAGCGAGCGCTCGACTTCGTCGCCGCGGCAACGGGTCAGTGGTCAGATTTCAGAATCCGCGTGCGCGATGGCCGAATGATAGATGCGACCTTAGCCAACATACGCTTGTCCGATGGGACGAACATCAGTATCGGGCAAGACATCACGGAGAGAAAGCAGGCGGAGGAAGCACTGCGCCGCGCCTATGAAGAAGTGGAGCAGCGGGTTGTAGAACGCACCCGTCAACTTTCAGCCATCAACGCAGAGCTGATAAAGGAGATTACCGAGCGCGAGCGGGCCGAAGTGTTGCTGCGGGAGGCTTACGAGAGAGTCGAGATGATCCTCGACAGTATCACGGACAAATTCTTTGCTGTAGATCGGACGTGGCGATACACATATTTGAACAAGCATGCCGAAAAGCAGCTCAGGATTCTCGGCAAGAATCCCGCCGGTCTCATTGGGCGTGTGTTGTGGGATGAATTCCCAAACCCCACTTCCGGGGACGAGTTGCGTCACGCCATGCATGAACGAGTAGGAATCATCCATGAGCATTATTTTCAGCCGCTGGAAGAGTGGATAGAGAATCGAATCTATCCCAGCCCTGACGGAGGCCTTGCAATATTCCAGAGGTATGTCACGGAGCGAAAGCGTGCGGAAGCGGATTTGCGCCGCAGCGAGGCGTATCTGGCAGAAGGGCAGAGACTGAGCCACATAGGTAGTTGGGGCTGGAACATCGCAACCGGAGAAAGCTTCTGGTCGCAGGAACAATTCCGCATCTTTGGTTTTGACCCGGAAGGTTCGCCGCCTTCGATGGCAGAGGCTGTGAACTTGATTCACCCCGATGACCGCTCTTTTATAGAGCAGGTGCTCGCCAGGGCGGTGCGCGAGATGACTGATTCTGAATGGGACTGCCGCATCGTCAGCCGGGATGGAACTATCAAGCACGTCCACACCACAGCCCACCCTGTTTTCAACGACTCCGGCGACCTCATAGAGTATCTCGGTACGACTATGGACACTACTGAGCGGGTGCGCGCCGAGGAGGAGCGGACTCAGTTGTTGCGCCGCGTCATCAATGCCCAGGAGGAGGAGCGTCGCCGCATCGCAAGGGAGATGCATGACCAGTTCGGACAGCAGTTGAGCGCGCTCAACCTGAAGATCGCTGCGCTCAAACGTAAGTACGGCGAGCAAGAGGAACTCGGCGAGCAACTCCATGATCTGGGCACGATTGCCAAAGTGCTCGACCGCGACATTGATTACCTCGTCTGGGAAATGCGACCGAGCGTTCTGGACGACATCGGCCTGGAAGCTGCGCTCTCTAATTACGTGAAGCGTTGGTCGAAGCGTTTCGGAATCGAAGCCGAAATGCTTTCTCACGGGATGGAAAGGGATCGCCTGAACGGTGAGATTGAGTCGATGCTGTACCGCATCACGCAGGAAGCCCTCACCAACATCGCCAAACATGCCGGAGCCGCAAACGTCTCCGTCCTGCTTGAGCGCCGCAATAATGATCATGTTTCGCTCATTATCGAAGACGATGGCCGAGGGTTCGACGCCGAGCAGGCATTTATACAACACGAGGGGTTGGGTCTGGTCGGCATGCGCGAGCGCGCCATACTGGTCGGCGGGACGCTCCAGATAGATTCGGAGGCAGGCCGCGGCACGACCATTGTCATACGCATTCCAGTACCCTACGTACATGCGGGAGAGGAGCAACATGGATAAGCTGCGCATTCTCCTGGCAGACGATCATAAAGTAGTACGACGGGGTTTGCGCTTGCTCATTGACGAACAGGCCGACATGGAAGTAGTAGGCGAAGCCGACAACGGGCGGGAGGCGATTGTCATGGTGCAGCAACTCCAGCCCGATGTCATCGTCATGGATGTCTCAATGCCTGAGATGAACGGGCTTCAGGCGACAAAAAAATTAAAGGGACTGTATCCGGCCATCAAAATCCTCACACTGACGCGCCACACTGATGATGGCTATCTGCAACAACTGTTTCAGGCAGGAGTGAGCGGTTACGTGATGAAGCAGAGCCTGGACGAAGAACTGGTGCGCGCTATCCGCGCCGTCTCCTCAGGCCAGACCTACCTCGATCCGGCCATCACGCAACAGGTCGTCGAGCAGATCACCGGAAAGCGCGCCCCCCGTGGCTCTCCAGGGGGAAAGAATTTGAGTCCCCGTGAAGAGGAGGTCTTACGCTTGATCGCCCAGGGCTATATCCACAAGGAGATCGCTGACCGACTCCAGATCAGTATCAAGACCGTCGATACGCATAAGACCAACGCGATGCAGAAACTGGGGATGAAGAGCCGTGTTGATATCGTGCGCTACGCGATGCTGCAAGGATGGCTTCAAGATACATGATTCCCAATACCCAATCCTTCTTTCATCCTAAGGAAAAACCCTACCCAAAAGCCTCATTAACCTGATACCCAAACTTCCATTCGTGTGAGATAAAGCCCGATATACATAGATCAGATTGGCATGCAGGCGAAAAGGTATACCTTGTGGTGTCTGTTCCATAAGCGTCTGCAACGGTAGAGCAAGCAGATTGGAAGAGAGCAAACCCCAGGGATGTGCTCCGTATAACCCCCCATCCTTCAAATTTCTCTGCCGATTACATTCACTAAAGCGCGGGCGAAATGCGGCTCGCCCGTAGCAGTCTTATCACGCCGCCTACTCTCCCAATATGACTGACTTTTCACACGCTTATAACGTGGGTTCATCCTGCACTGCGCTTGCGCGCTCCTACGCCTTCGACCACTTGCTCGTTCTCATCGTCGAAGACCACGAGGACACGAGGTTCTTGCTGCGCACTCTGTTAGAGAGGCGTGGGATGCGGGTCTGTGAAGCCGAGGATGGGGTTGCGGGAGTGCGCGCTGCTGAAGAGCTACGCCCCGATCTCATCCTGATGGACTGGAGCCTGCCGCGCATGGACGGACTATCAGCAACTCGCTTTGTCCGCGCGTGCCCTCAATTAAGTCACACGGTGATCGTCATTCTTTCCGGCCATGCCGCCCCCGAATCGCAGAAGGTGGCAAGGGATGCCGGATGCTGTGAATACCTTGTTAAGCCCTTCGAGTTAGATCAATTGGACAGAGTTCTAAGCAAGCATCTCTCGCTGCGCCTACTGGGTCGGCAAGCCAGGTGTCCGAGCGTTCCTGAAAGAGATGTGTTGTGAACAAGCTGGATTTGATTCAGCCGTAGTAAAGGAGACCGCTAATGAACATTTGCGCCAAACGGATTAGAAGACTGTTCCCCGTGTTGCTGTTAGTTTCAATCTACGCGCTGACGGTTACACCCAATAACATAGCAGCGACGCTATCACAGGGAAACGCCCATGCACGCATCGTTAAAGAAGTGCGACACGAGCTTGCAGGCCTCCCTTACTACGGCGTGTTCGACTGGCTCGAATTCGAGGTGCGCCCCGACAACACGGTGGTACTGCGCGGTCAAGTAGTGAGACCAACGACTAAATCGGAAGCAGAAGCACGCGTGAAAACTATTGACGGCGTGTCAAAGGTTATCAATGAGATTGAGGTGCTGCCACTCTCTCCACAGGACGATAGGCTACGTCTTGCGCTTTATCGAACCATCTACGATTGGGATTCGCCGCTCTTCCGCTATGCGACGCAAAGTGTCCCGCCCATTCACATCATCATCAGGAATGGCCGGGCTGAGTTGAAAGGCGTTGTCGCTTCCAAGGCCGACGCTGATTTGGCTTACCTGAGAGCGAGAGGTGTGCCGGGTCTTTTCGACGTGAAGAATGAGTTACGGGCGGAGAAAGAACCTCTGAGCTAGCAATCGCGGAATGCGTATTTCGGATTGCGGATTTAAGAACAGAGCGCCAGTCGTTCCAATCCGAAATCCGAAATCCACAATCGAAAGAGGAGGGTGACATGGCGAAAGCTATAGGTATTGATCTTGGGACGACCAATTCGGCTGTGGCGACGATGGAGGGTGATAAACCGACCGTCATCGTTAACAGTGAGGGCGGGCGGGTCACACCTTCGGTCGTGGCCTTTACCAAGACGGGCGAGCGGCTGGTCGGGCAGATTGCCAAGCGGCAGGCGGCATTGAATCCTGAAAAGACCGTCTATTCGATCAAGCGCTTCATGGGGCGCAAGTATTCCGAAGTGGCGGAGGAACTCAAGCAGGTAACGTACAAGGTCGTTCCGGGGCCGAACGATGCCGTGCGCGTGGACATTGACGGGAAGCTCTATTCGCCGGAGGAGATTTCCTCCTTCATCCTGCGCAAGCTTGCAGACGACGCCGCCAAGTATTTAGGCGAAAAGGTAAAGGACGTAGTCGTCACAGTCCCCGCCTACTTTAACGACGCGCAGCGGCAGGCCACAAAGGACGCAGGGCAGATAGCGGGCTTGAATGTGTTGCGCATCATTAACGAGCCGACCGCCGCGTCATTGGCTTACGGGCTTGATAAGAAGAAGAACGAGAGGATTCTAGTCTTCGATCTGGGCGGCGGCACCTTCGATGTGTCCGTACTGGAAGTCGGTGACGGCGTCTTTGAAGTGAAAAGTACTGCGGGCGACACGCATCTTGGCGGCGACGACTTTGATAAACGTGTCGTTGACTGGCTGGTTGAAGAGTTCAAGCGCGACCAGGGCGTAGACCTCGCGCGCGACCGGCAGGCGCTGCAACGGCTCACAGAGGCCGCCGAGAAGGCCAAGATCGACCTGTCGAGCGCGGTCGAGACGGAGATCAATCTGCCCTTCATCACGGCGGACGCCAGTGGGCCGAAGCATCTCTTGTTGAAGCTGACACGCGCAAGGTTTGAAGAGTTAACACGCGACTTGGTTGAGCGGTGCATGGGGCCGGTGAAGCAGGCGCTCGCGGACGCCAAATTCACCGAGAAAGACCTTGATGAAGTGATCCTGGTCGGAGGCTCTACACGCATCCCTGCGGTCAAGGAACTGGTCAAACGCTTAACGGGCGGCAAGGAGCCGAACCAGTCCGTAAACCCGGACGAGGTCGTGGCGATTGGCGCAGGCATTCAGGCCGGAGTCCTCAAAGGTGAAGTCAAGGATGTGCTTCTGCTCGACGTTACTCCGCTCAGCTTAGGCGTGGAGACCCTGGGCGGTGTCATGACCAAACTGATCGAGCGCAACTCAACAATCCCTTCGCGTAAAGCGGAAATCTTCTCGACTGCCGAGGACAACCAGTCAGCCGTAGACATTCACGTGCTACAAGGCGAAAGGGAGCTGGCGCGTGACAACCGCACGCTCGGCCAGTTCAGACTCGAAGGCATCAATCCCGCCCCGCGAGGGCTGCCACAGGTCGAGGTTGCCTTCGACATTGACGCTAACGGCATCCTCAACGTCACGGCCAAAGACATGGCGACGGGAAAGGAGCAGAAGATAACCATCTCTGGCTCGACTTCGCTCGACAAGGGTGAGATTGACCGGATGATACAAGACGCCGAAAGCCACGCGGAGGAAGACAAGCGGCGGCGTGAGATGGTCGAAGCACGCAACGCGGCAGACTCTCTGGCCTACTCGGTCGAGCGCGCGATCAAAGAGATGGGAGACCGTGTGCCTGAACATGAACGGGCACGCGCAGAATCGCTCATCAGTAACATACGCAACGCTGTCAATGATGAGTCCGCCTCCATTGATAGGCTGCGACAACTGACGAGCGACTTGCAGCAGGTGTCTCACTCTCTGGCGAGTGCTGCTTACAGCCAGACGAGCGGTGCGGCGGCAGCGGCAGGCGCGGGGGGCAGTGGTGGTCAGACGAGCAGCGGCGGCGGCAGCGACGATGATGTCATAGATGCCGAGTACATTCCGAAATAAGTCAAAGAGGTCAGAGGTTAGAGGTTAGAGGTCAGTGAAATACTTTTACTAGCCTCTGGCCTCTAACCTCTGACCTCTTTTCTTTGTATGGCTGTCAAGACGAGAGACTACTACGAAGTGCTGGGCGTAGGACGTTCCGCGTCCGGGGATGAGATCAAAACGGCTTATCGTAAGCTCGCCCGAAAGTTTCATCCAGACCTCAACCCCGGCGACAAGGCTGCGGAAGAGCGCTTCAAGGAGTTGCAGGAGGCTTACGACGTTCTGGCGGACGCGGAGAAGCGCAAGCTTTATGACCAGTACGGTGAGAATTGGCGTGCTGTTCAGCAGGGAGGAGCACCTCCTCCTCCGCCCGGACGGGAAGGGGCGCGAACCAGAGGCGGGGCACAGACCGGTGGGTTCGATTTCAGCGGCTTTGATTTCGGGAGCAGTGCAGGCGGCTACGACATCTTTGAAGAGATGTTCAGTCGCGCTGGAGGACGCGGGGCGCGAACACGTCGCTCTAATCGCGGCTCTGATGTTGAGGCCGAGCTGGAATTGTCGCTCGAAGAGGCGCATAGAGGTGGACGCCGCACGCTCTCTATGCAAGCGGCTGAAGTCTGCCCGACCTGTCACGGGACTGGCGTCATAAATGAAAATCAGGTCTGCCAGACGTGCGGCGGTGCGGGTCAGGTTCTCAGGCCGAAGAGTATTGAAGTGAATATCCCTGCGGGGGTCCGCGATGGCTCGACCGTGCGGCTCGCCGGGCAGGGTGGAGCGGGAATGGATGGCGCGCAGTCGGGCGACCTTTACCTGCACATACGCTTGCGTCCGCATCCTGTGTTTACGGTGCGCGGCGATGATCTGGAAGTAGAGCTGCCCATTGCCCCCTGGGAAGCGGTGTTGGGTGCGCGAGTCGAGGTGCCGACGATTGACGGGCAGGTGGAGATGACCGTGCCCCAGGGCGCACAGAGCGGGCAACGCCTGCGACTGCGCGGACAAGGGCTGAACAAGCGCAAGGGCGGTCGCGGCGACGAATACGTGAGGTTGAAAATCGTCGTGCCAAAAGAGACGACCGACGAAGAACGTCGCCTCTATGAAGAGTTGCGGAGCGTCTCGCGCTTCAATCCGCGTGCAGGCCAGAGTAAGACTAAGGGAGGGGGCGGGTGACGAAAATCGAACGCCGCTGGCACATACACCCGCGCAAATATCTTGACCTGATTCAAGACCTGATTGTGTTGGGACTCTGCGTGGCGCTTTTTGCAGCGATGCTCATCAAGCTCGTTCACCTCGGTCAGGTTCTGGTACGCGGCACGGATTTTTCGGAAGTGATCGCCGACATCCTTTTCATACTCGTGCTGATCGAGCTGTTTCGGTTGTTGATTATCTATCTTGACGAGCATCGCATCTCTGTCTCGACAATGGTGGAAGTCGGGATAGTGAGCACGCTCCGGGAAGTCATCCTGACGGGCGCGATGCACGTTGACTGGCGGCAGATGCTCGTGGTGTGCGCCTTCATACTCACGCTCGGCTTGGTACTGCGCTACGCAGGCGTTCGGCTTGAGCAGCCGGACAAAGGTCGTGGCGAAGGCTACGACGAAGGCGTTGGAGACTCCTGATGGCTGGAACTGAATTCATGGAACGTGAGGATTTTAATCTGGATGACTTGCTGACTTTTGAGGTTGTAGCCGAAACAGTAGGCGCTGGAGCGGCGCTTGTGTCGCGGCTTGCCAGTCAGGGACTGATTGAAACCGTCGAGACTGAAACAGGTGAGCTGCTGTTGCCAAGACGCGCGATATTGCGACTGCGCCGGATGCAGCGCCTGCGTCATGACCTCGGCGTCAACTTTACGGGCGCAGCCATCATCCTCGATCTGATTTGGCGTTTGGAGCAGTTAAACCGCGAGCTGGCAGAACTGCATAGAAGGGATTAACGAATTTCGAAATTCGAAATTCGGATTTAAGAAAGGCTTTGGTTTTCAATCCGCAATCCGCAATCCGAAATTCGAGGAGGTTACATCGGGTGAGTAAAGAGAATACTGAGAACCGGAATCATGGATCAGCCCTCGGAGCGGGCACAACGGCTCCTGCTTTTACGCTTCATTCCACGCCCGACCAGAATGTCTCATTGGAGGACTTTCGCGGACGCCCCGTCATACTTGCTTTTTATCCTGCCGACTGGAGTCCGGTCTGCGGCGACCAGATGGCGCTCTATAACGAAATCCTGCCGGAGTTTAAGCGGCACGGCGCTGAGCTTCTGGGCATCTCCGTAGACGGCCCGTGGTGCCACAGCGCTTATCGTCAACACCAAAATCTGCATTTCTCGCTGCTCTCGGACTTCGAGCCTAAAGGAGGAGTGGCGAAAGAGTATGGAGTCTATCGGCAGGGAGAAGGCGTCACGGAGCGTGCGCTTTTCGTCATAGACCGCGATGGTCAGATCAGTTGGAGCTACGTCTCGCCGATTGCTGTGAATCCGGGGGCCGACGGCATTCTCTCGGCGCTGGAAAATCTATCGAACAAGGAGGCACAAAATGGTAAGTAGAATGGCAGCTAAACTCACCCTGCCGGTAGGGGAGCGCGACCACGTGCAGGGTTCACCAATCGCCGCCGTGACGTTAGTCGAGTACGGCGACTTCGAGTGCCCACACTGCGGCGCGGCGCACGTAACTGTCAAAGAGATTCAGCAGATGCTGGGCGATGGGCTTCGCTTCGTCTTTCGTCATTTCCCGCTCACGCAGATACACCCACATGCCGAGCGCGCGGCGGAAGCTTCGGAAGCTGCCGGGGCGCAAGGCCGTTTCTGGGAGATGCATGATCTTCTTTTCGAGAATCAGCAGACGCTCGATGATAGGCATCTAGTCTTTTTCGCCGAGACGTTGGAACTGGATGTCGTCAGGTTCGCTCGTGAATTACAGGCGGGCGTCTATCGAGAGCGTGTGCGGGAAGATTTTATGAGCGGTGTGAGAAGCGGCGTCAACGGCACCCCGACCTTCTTCATCAACGGCGTGCGTCATGACGGCCAGTGGGATACAGAGTCGCTGCTGGCAGGAATCGAGCGCGCAACTTAATTGCGGAATGCAGATTTCCGATTGCGGATTAGAAGAACAACAAGCTTGCTTTTCAATCCGCAATCCGAAATCCGCATTCCGCAATCTGAGGAGTCTTTCATGGACATCAACCGTTTGACAGAGAAAGCACAGGAGGCTTTGCGCGCGGCGCAGGGTGAAGCCATAAGGCTAGGGCATCAGCAGGTAGATGTCGAGCACCTTCTGCTGGCGCTGCTCGAACAGGAAGGCGGGCTGGCGAAATCCATGCTGGACAAGGCTAGCGTTGATGCCGGAATAGTCGGGCAGCACCTCGAAGCCGAGCTTGCAAAGATGCCAAAAGTTTCGTCAACAACCGGCGGCGCTGGCGATGTGTATGTCACGGGCAGGCTCAATCGCCTTCTAGTGCAGGCGGAAGACGAAGCGCGTGGGCTTAAGGACGAGTACGTCTCGGTCGAGCATCTCTTGCTGGCGATGATTGATGACAAGTCCGGCGCGGCGGGGCGCATCCTGAAAGAGCATGGCCTGACGCGCGAACGTTTGATGCAGGCGCTCAAGCAGGTACGCGGCTCGCAGCGCGTCACCTCGCAGAACCCTGAAGCCACTTATGAAGCGCTCGAACGCTACGGTCGCGACCTGACGAAGCAGGCCGCCGCTGGCAAGCTCGACCCCGTCATCGGACGCGATGAAGAGATTCGCCGCGTCATACAGGTTCTCTCGCGGCGCACGAAAAATAATCCTGTCTTGATTGGCGAGCCGGGTGTTGGCAAGACTGCCATCGTTGAGGGTTTGGCGCAGCGCATCGTGCGCGGTGACGTACCCGAAAGTCTCAAAGACCGCCGCGTCGTCGCGCTAGACATGGGTGCGCTCATCGCCGGAGCAAAGTACAGGGGCGAGTTTGAAGAGAGATTGAAAGCTGTGCTCAAGGAGGTGCAGGAGGCCGAAGGCCGGATCATCCTTTTTATTGACGAGTTGCATACGGTCGTCGGCGCGGGCGCGTCGGAAGGCTCTATGGATGCCAGCAACCTTTTGAAGCCTATGCTCGCGCGCGGTGAGCTACACTGCATCGGCGCGACCACGCTGGACGAGTATCGCAAGTACATCGAGAAGGACGCGGCGCTCGAACGGCGCTTCCAGCCCGTCACGGTGGATCAGCCGTCGGTCGAAGATACCATCTCTATCCTGCGTGGACTTCGTGAGCGCTACGAGATACACCACGGCGTCCGTATCAAAGACTCCGCGCTGGTGGCGGCGGCAGTGCTCTCACAACGCTACATCGCGGATCGCTTCTTACCTGATAAAGCCATTGATCTGGTTGACGAGGCGGCGGCGCGTCTGCGCACGGAAATCGAGAGCTTGCCTGTGGAGTTGGACGAAGTGCAGCGGCGCGTGATGCAGCTTGAAATCGAGCGCGAGGCGCTGAAGAAAGAGAAAGACCGCGCCTCGAAAGAGAGGCTTGAGAAACTGGAGAAAGAACTGGCCGACCTGAAGGCGCGGGGCGACGCCCTGCGTGCGCAGTGGCAGGTAGAGCGTCAGGCGGTTGACCGTCTGCGCAAGCTGCGCGAAGAGATTGACCACACGCGCGTTGAGATAGAGCAGGCAGAGCGTGCATACGACCTCAACCGTGCGGCAGAGTTGCGTTACGGTAAGCTGCAAGATTTGGAGCGCCGCCTTCAGGCGGAAGAGGAGTTGCTGGCGAAGAAACAGGGCGGCTCGCGGCTCATCAAGGAAGAGGTTGACGAAGAGGACATAGCTGAAGTCGTGAGCCGCTGGACAGGCGTCCCGGTCTCGCGGCTGATGCAGGGCGAGGTGGAGAAACTCCTGCAACTCCCTGAGCACCTGCACAAGCGCGTCATCGGACAGGAGGAAGCGGTCGAGGCCGTGGCCGACGCAGTAGTGCGCGCCCGCTCAGGTTTGAAAGACCCGCAGCGCCCCATCGGCTCTTTCATCTTTCTAGGCCCCACGGGCGTCGGCAAGACGGAACTTGCGCGTGCCCTGGCCGAATTCATGTTCGACGACGAGCAGGCGATGATTCGCATAGACATGTCCGAGTACATGGAGAAGCACGCGGTGGCGCGTCTAATCGGTGCTCCTCCGGGCTACGTCGGCTATGAAGAAGGCGGGCAGTTGACCGAAGCAGTGCGTCGTCGTCCTTACTCCGTAATTCTCTTCGATGAGATAGAGAAGGCGCACCATGATGTCTTTAACGTGCTGCTTCAAATCTTAGACGACGGGCGGCTGACAGACAGCCAGGGACGCAGCGTTGATTTCAAGAATACGGTCATCATCATGACCTCCAACATAGGGTCGCAGCAGATCCTTGAGTTCAAGGGAAGAACAGACTCCGAGGCTTACGAGTTGATGAAGGAGTCTGTGCTGACTGAGCTGCGGCATCACTTCCGCCCGGAGTTTCTGAATCGTGTTGACGAGATAGTGGTCTTTCATTCGCTCACGGAAGAAGACCTCAAGCAGATTCTGGAAATTCAGCTTAACAGGTTGCGCTCGCGCCTTGCTGAACGCCACATCAATATAGAGTTGACGCCGGAGGCGGCGAAGCACCTGGCGCGCGAAGGCTACGACCCGGTCTATGGTGCGCGACCGCTGAAGCGTGCCATCCAGAAGGAACTGGAAACGCCAATTGGCCGTCGTCTCCTGCGAGGTGAGATACGCGACGGGCAGACGGTCGTGGTGGATTGGCAGGACGGTGAGTTCATTTTCAAGACCGAAGGGGCTGAGCGCGCAGAGGCCGTGGGCACGACCGCGTGAGGTGGAAGCTGATCTTTACCGGAGCGTATGAGGGTAAGACGGATTGATGCGCGCGAGCCAGGTGCCCGTGCTCGTGCATCACTGAAAAGGAGAAAAAGAGATGTTGATGGTGTTTACACGTAACTGGTGGGCGCTCGTACTGCGCGGTCTGGCCGCCATCATCTTTGGCCTGCTGACCTTTGTGTGGCCGCATATCAGCCTGGTGGCGCTGGTCTTTCTCTTTGGCGCTTATGCGCTGGTTGACGGAGCCTTCGCGATTGTCGCAGGTATTCGCGCTCCGAAGGAGTACAAACGCTGGTGGGTGCTGCTCATAGAGGGCATCTTCGGCGTTATCGCAGGAGTGATGGCGTTCATTGTGCCGGGCATTACAGCCCTGTTCCTGCTTGGCTTGATTGCCGGCTGGGCTATCTTGACTGGCGTGTTGGAGATAGTCGGCGCGATTCAGATGCGAAAGTATATTACCGGCGAATGGCTGATGATTCTGAGCGGCATTGCTTCGGTGCTGTTTGGCGTGCTGCTGCTGCTTAATCCCGGTGTCGGAGCATTGGCGGTGGTCTGGATCATCGGAGCTTATGCGATTTTGTTCGGCGTATTGCTGCTGGGTCTAGGCTTCAGGCTGCGCGGGCTGGAGCGTACAGCTCATCGAATGACACCGAAACCTGCCTGATAACTCTGGCCGCACTATGAGACGCAGAGCACGCGCACGCGCAGTGCTTTCTCATAGTGTTTGCCCCAGGCATGAAAGAGCCGGGATTAAAGAGACGTATAGATGAGGAGGCGTGATGAACGCTAAAGGATTTGTGTGCGATAACGCGCGACAGGTTGTGCGAGTTAGTCTCATGCTGGCTCTGGTCGCATCAGGTTTCTTAATGGAAGCGTGCAATCGCCGGAACTCTCCAACTCAGACTTCCGTTCAGCCGACACCGATTCCCGCCGCCTACGTCACTACTAACAACAATGGCGGTACGGGGGCGAGCACGCAGCCCGGCACGGAAGTTACGTTGACTATTTTACGTGACGGTCGAGAGCGGCAGGTGCGCGTCACGCTCGGCGAATTCACTACGCAAAGCGAACAGAGAAGATGAGCGTAGAAGATTGCGGAATGCGGATTTCGGATTGCGGATTGAAAGGCAATTGAGTTCTGCTCCGCAATCCGAAATCCGCATTCCGCAATGGAGGCAGTATGATTTCAAGAGTCGATGTGGAAAATTTGATGCGGCGCGAGCCACGACCGGGCAGCCCGGTTCTGAGCCTCTATCTGAATACTGATTTATCTATCGCCGCCAACGTCAACCGCGCATTTGAAGTCGTGCTCAAAGATTTGCTGCGCGAGATTGAAGAGCGGCTCGATAAAGATGAGCGGAAGGAGTTTGCCGCAGACGCCGTAGGAGTGAGCCGGTTCGTGGAGAATTACCGTGAGCCGCAGCATGGCCTCGTCATCTTCTCGGATGCTTCGGACGATTTTTTCTGGGTTCGTGAGCTTCGGGTCAACGTTCGTGACGGTGCGTGGTGGAGCGAGACGCCTTATCTGCGGCCTCTGATTGAGATTCTGGACGAACATGAGCGCTACGGCGTGTTGCTTACAGATAGAAAGCAAGCGCGGCTATTTACTATTTATCTGGGCGAGATTGAAGAACACCTGGAAGCATTTGCCAAGGCCGATGTGACGCATATCAAATCTTCCGGCACGGATCGTCTGCTATCGCAGATGAACATAGAACGCAAGGCGGACGAGCACGCGCAATGGCATCTCAAGCGCGTCGCGGAATTGATGTCAAGACTGGCGCGCAAGCATGAGTTTGAACGACTGATTTTAGCGGGCACGGTCGAAGCCACGAGCGAGCTTTCGGGGCTGCTCCCGAAGGGCTTGCGCGTGCGCGTCGTACGCAAAATATCTTTGGCGGTCGAGGCCAGCGATACAGAGGTGCTCGAAGCGACGCTTAAAGTTGAAGAGGAGATTGAGCGCGAGCATGAAACCCGCATAGTCGAAGAGCTTATAACTGCTGCGGGCAAACAGCAGCAAGCTGTGTTGGGGCTTGACCGAACGCTTGAAGCCATACTGGAGCAACGTGCCTGGCGACTCATCTATAGTGACGGCTTTGCGGCAAGCGGCACAGAATGTACGAACTGCGGGGCGCTCTCAGTTTCAGAGGGCGAGTCGTGTGCTTACTGCGGCGAGGCTGTGCGCGAGGTCTTGGATTTAGTTGAGCGAGCCGATACGCGCCTAATGGATATGCATGGCAAGGTCGAGCATGTTCGTGGCGCAGCCGCCACACGCCTTCAGGGAGTTGGAAGCATTGGTGCCTTTCTGCGTTATTGAGTGCCGGAGAAGAGATGATAACGATTGAAGAGCATGTCCAGAGAATAGTCGCATCGAACCGGGATAATGAGGAGGCGTTGGTTTACAGGCTCGCTCATGAAATACATCTGCTTCGCGCGGCTCTGCCCACACCCGCTTATCTGGAATCGGTAGCCTCCCAACTGGAGGCAACCTGTGTTCAGGAAATGGATTTGCCTGACGGGTCAACTTTCAACGGGGCGGTTTTTCTGCGGCACGTTGCCGAGCTTGTGCGTCTGGCAATTAACGATGAGATAGCGCCGGAAAACGAAGCAGGCGGGTAGTCTGATTTGCATTTCGGTTCTCAAGGCGCGCGCCCACAGTATCGGAAAGAGTATGAATAGCCTGATTAAAGATACATCCATCATCTTCGAGCTGGTGCTGATAGGCTTTCAGGTGCTCATCTGGGTCTCCCTGCTGGTATTGACTATTTTCGGCTATCACTGGCTCAACCTGGAAGGTCTTAAGGAGTGGAGCGCTGAGCTATCTGTCGCGCTGGTCGGAGTGGCGTATATGTTCGGCCTCATCTTCGACAAGGCAGTAGGCGCTTTGCCTTATAGCTGGATTATTGGTGGGAGTACACTTACCAGGACTGACGAAAGCCCCAGCATATTAGAAATGCGCATGAATATACTGACCAAAAAACCAGAAATTTTCGATGCTCTGGAGAGACGAATAAACCAGCACCGGCTAGTCCGCTCCACTGTTTTCAACCTGGCGCTGATTTCGCTCGCGGCTCTAGCGTTCCTCATGACGCAGCTAGGCTTTTCTATTCGACTATTTATCGTTTTTCTACTTCTTTCCGCTCTGTTCGTGGGTCTCTCGCTATTTACCGGACGCCGCTCGGCAGAGACGCTCTACTTGGAACTGTTCCAGGTATACAAAGCAATAAACGAATCCATGCCCGACGATGAAGGCGAAGGAGATAAGCAATCCCCATCAGAGGAGCGGCATGTCAGAGCGGTTTGACCATAGACCCAACAGGAGGAAATTATGCAAGGTGAAATAGAACGCAATCAGTGGAAAACTTTTCTTGACGAGTTCAGCAAACGCAACCAGTTGCGACCCAGCCGCCTTGAAATCATCGGCGAAGAGATAGGCGCGCAGGAGGAAGAGACACTCCTCCCGTTTACCGGAATCAGTTTCGAGGCCAAAGGTACAGCCGTTGGCAGCGTTGAAATCATCCTCGGCGGCGAAACAGCCGCAGACCCCAGACGCTTGACCCATACCGTCACCGGCGTGAAACGAATCATGCCTCTCATCGGCACAGGCGCACTCGAAGATGGTTTAGGTATCGAAGATGAAGATGGCGTGAAAACGCTGCTGCGCTTTGAGACGCTGCCGGAACTCCCTGAGACCACACAGGGGACGTAAGGCCGGGAGCAGCCACGCGATATGAAGGTAAGAGAGAAGGACAGAACCTTTCTGGCGAGGAGTTCTTCGGTTGAAGACCTTCAAGTTGTGAGGTCGGAGGGGAGCTTTCTGTTCGACGCGCGAGGCAGGAAATATATTGACTTCCTTACGGGTTGGAATGTCGGAAATTTCGGCTGGGGCAGCCGTGAGATTGAAGTGAGTATATATAGTAACCTTTGGTGCTAGTACTTCGTCAGCCTAGTTTTGAGGATTAGCTCTTTGAACGGGTATAGTTTGGTTCAGACTGACGAATGGAG
>DASWQH010000047.1:0-31288 GCA_036403815.1 Pyrinomonadaceae bacterium
AGGCTGCGCAGTTGCTTGTGCGATGCGCAGCGCTGAACCGGATGACCCACTTGGGAATGCCCGACAGTTACGCGGTGTGAGCGACGCTTGACCTTAATTGTGGATGATGCTGCGCTCATTTCGATTTATGCAACAAAGTCTTGAGAAAGTATAGTTGGTTATTTAATTCCGATGCAACAGAAGCGTTTTCTCCTAGCAATCGTCATCTCCGCTTTGATACTTTTCGGTTGGAGCTACCTGTTTCCTCCGAGTAAAGCACCGCAACAAACGAACGCCAATACTTCAGCCGCGCAGCCTTCGCCTTCTGCGTCCGCTGATGCTGCTCAATCTAATAACGCAGTCGCTCCTACGCCTTCAGCGCCGGGGCAGACTGCGCAAGCGAGCAACACAACTCCAGCACCGCCGGACGCAACGCCGCAGCGCACCATCACAGTTAAATCACCCTACTACGAAGTGGAACTGGATAATCGTGGCGCTGTTGCGAAGAGTTGGATTATCACGAAGATTATTAATCTTGATAATAACGATCCGAACAGTGCGCGCGATGTTTATTCCGTCGGAGGCACCAGGCAGAGTCAGCAGCGTCTTCAACTTATTCCCGACGAAAAGTTGAGAAACAATCAGGCTCCGCTTCTGCTCGTCACCGGAGATCAAAAGACGGACGAAGTTCTCGCTTCAAGAAACTACAAAGTAGCTGTTGACGGAGCGGAGACGGAAGACAATAACGTCAATGTCGCAATGGGTGCGCCGAAGAAAGTTACTTTCAACTTGCGCGACGAAGCGACCGGATTGGATGTCGTCAAGACCATCACCTTTTATCCTGATCGCTACATCACGGACGTTCAGGTTCAGCTCAAGCGCGGCGACCAGCAGATTCCAAACGCAAAGCTTCTGATAGGGCCGAGCATAGGCGACCAGGGCATTCAGCATTACAGCTTCTACTCCGTTGCGCCTGAAGGCATAGCTGTAGCCGGAGGCAAGGTCGAACGCCTTCACGCTCAATCAATCAACGAGGCCAAAGAAAGCCCTGACAGAAAAGTTTTAGGAGGCCCGGTCAACTGGGCTGGCGTCGGCGATACTTACTTTGCAATGATTGCAGTGCCTGCCAGGCCGACTGAAGGACTTGAGTATCGCACGTCTAAGTATGAGCATCAGGCGAACGGAACTAAACAGGCTCGTTATGCTATAGCAGCCTTTGTTCCGATTCCGACCGATGGCTCGCCTACGCGTCTTTACGTCGGGCCGAAAGATCATTACCTGCTAACTGCTGCAAGTAAGCAGATTCAACAGGAAGGCGGCCCCGTAGTTGATCTGGAAGAATCAATCGATTACGGCTTTTTAAGCACACTTTCTCGCCCGTTGGCCGTGCCGATTCTCTGGTCTATCAAGAAGCTTTACCAGATAACAGGCAGCTACGGGCTGGCTATCATTCTCTTTACGATTGTTATCTATTCGCTCTTCTTTCCGCTGAAGTGGCGCTCTTCGAAAGCCATGAAAAAGGCTGCGAAGATGGCTCCGCGCATGAAAGAGTTGCAAGAGAAGATAAAGGGGATGAAGCAGAATGATCCGAAGCTGAAAGAGCTTCAGATGGAGCAACTGCGTTTGATGAAGGAGGGCAATCCTCTGGGCGGATGTCTTCCGCTTTTGATTCAGATGCCGTTTCTGTTTGCGCTCTATCGAGCGATTACCATCTCGATTGATTTTCGTCAGGCGTCATTCCTGTGGATACCAGACCTTTCGGCGGCAGAGCCGACGATGATACACATGCTTCCGCTTCTGTTTGCAGGCTCTATGATGGTCTTGCAGTTGATTACGCCGCAGCCTTCAGCCGATCCCTTGCAGCGCAAGATGATGGCTATAGGCATGCCTATGTTTATGCTCTACATGATGTGGAGCGCACCTTCCGGGCTTCTGGTTTACTGGCTCGTCGGAAACATAGTAGGCTTCAGCCAGCAGTTTCTAATCAACCGCATGACTAAATCGGATGATGAAGAGCCGCCGAAAAAAGTTGAAGCGACAACTAAAAAGCTAGGCTCAACGCCGCGCGTCTCGCAGGCTTGACCGCGGGAAGAGTTATTCTGTTTTCAGACTGGATAGAAATTGCGCTCTGAAGAATGATGAACGAAGCGTGCATACAGGCTCAGGATTTTCTCAACGCTATTTTCGATGGCGCAAAGCTTGAGCTGCGCGCTCATGTTGATGAAGGCGAGAGCGGTTGTTTCTTGAACATAGAAGGAGCCGATGCTTCTCTTCTCCTGAGCGAAGGCGGCGAGCTTCTGGAAGCCTTGCAGCATCTTCTCAATCAAGCTTTCGGTCGCGTGCTTCCAAAAGAAGAACGCATCATTTGTGACGTTGAGAATTTTCGCGCAACTCGTGAAGCAGAGTTGCGCGCTATGGCTCGTCATGCCGCAGACCGTGTTCGCTCAACACATGTTCCTTTCACGTTCGGGCCTATGAATCCCAATGAGCGTCGCGTCATTCATCTTGCGCTTTCAACAGAAGAAGACCTACATACAGAGTCGGTCGGCGAAGGCACAGCGCGCAGGTTGAAAGTAAGTTATAAACCTTCCCCCGGTCAGTAGAAATTTCAAACGCGCGAGTTGCGCGCTTCAGTCCTTGCTTCCTCGTTCGACACCCTTCATTCTTACGAGCAGTGCAATCAACAGAAACAATCGTCGCTCTTTCAACACCGCCCGGTCGCAGCGGCATCGGCGTTGTACGTTTGAGCGGCACACGCTCTCTTGAGATTACGCGCTCTCTTCTGCATGACGAGCAATTCACACCTGAACCGAATCAAGCGCGCCTTCAAACTATTTACGATCTTGAAAGCAATGACGCTCTTGATCGCGCACTCGTCACTTACTTCAAAGCGCCTCATTCATTCACGGGCGAAGATGTTGTAGAGCTTAGTTGTCATGGCTCGCCCATTCTCTTGCGTCGCCTGATTGATTTAATCCTGACGCTCGATGCACGTCTCGCTGGCCCAGGCGAATTCACTTTGCGCGCACTCTCGCATGGACGAATAAACTTGAGTCAGGCAGAGGCTGTGCGCGATCTCATCAACGCACAGACCGAAGCGGCCATCAAGCAGGCAGCACGCCAACTGAGAGGAGAGCTTTCAAACTATCTTCAGCCGATTAAAGATTCCCTGCTGGACATCATTGTGCCGCTGGAATCCTCGCTTGAGTTTGTAGAAGACGACTTGCCCGAGATAGCTGTTGGCCGTATAAACGCAAATCTCTCCGACCTTGTTGAGAAGATTGAAAGACTGGCCGCGACCTTCCGCTCAGGCCATCTTCTCAAAGATGGCCTCAAGGTTACGCTGGCTGGCCGTCCGAATGTAGGTAAGTCTAGTGTTTTCAACAGTTTACTGTCCTCAGAGAGAGCTATCGTAACAGATGTTCCCGGTACTACGCGCGACAGTTTAAGAGAGGTGATAAGTCTTGAAGGTGTGCCGGTTCTTTTAATTGACACGGCAGGCGTGCGTGTCACCGAGGATAAGGTTGAGAATTTAGGGGTCGAGCGCACCCGCCGCGCTATTGCCGACGCAGACCTGACCGTAGTAGTTCTGGATGGCTCTGAGCCTCTAACCCTTGAAGATACAGAAGTTCTGGCGGAGGTAGACGAACTGCCGCATCTCATCGCCCTCAATAAATCTGATCTGGAATCTTTCAAGCTCAATGGGCTTCTAACCCACGCTTCAGTTCCCGTCATCCCTGTTTCAGCTAAAACAGGCGCGGGACTTGACGCCCTGCGTGCTGCTATACTGAAGCCTTTCGCAGATGGAGGCACGCCGGACGGTGGACTTCTCATCACGGATGCACGTCATCACGACTTGCTGCGGCGCACGCAAAGTTCGCTTCAGACATCTGCTCATTTGTTAGAGCAGCGTGCAAGCGAGGAACTTGTCCTCGCAGGTCTTTACGATGCGCTCCGCTTCCTGGGACAGATAACGGGCGAGACTACGACCGAAGATGTTCTTTCTCAGATATTTGCAACCTTCTGCATAGGGAAATGACGATGAGCTTCGACGAGATTTTCGATGTGATTGTAATCGGCGCAGGCCATGCCGGATGCGAGGCTGCCTCAGCCGCTGCACGTCTCGGCGCGGAAACCGCTCTGGTGACAATCAATCTTGATTTAATCGGCCAGATGTCCTGCAATCCAGCCATAGGCGGCATAGCCAAAGGCCACCTGGTACGTGAAATGGACGCTCTGGGCGGCATCATGGGACGCGTCATCGACCGCACGGGCATACAGTTTCGCCTTCTCAACCGTTCACGTGGCCCCGCGGTGCAGGCTCCGCGCGCCCAGGCCGACCGTTCGCTTTACCGCATAGAGATGCGGCGCATGCTGGAGGCTACCCCGAATTTACATCTGCGGCAGGGCATGGTCGTTGATTTAGTAATCAAAAACGGTCAGGTCTGCGGCGTAGAGCTTCATGACACGCGGCGGCTGGGAGCAAAAGCGGTTGTTGTCGCCACCGGAACTTTTCTTAACGGCTTGATTCATACGGGGCGGCGCACGCACACTGCTGGACGCGCGGGTGAGCCTGCTTCTATAGAGCTTGCAGAGAGCTTAAAGCGGCTTGGTTTTCCCGTGGGGCGTTTGAAGACGGGCACGCCGCCGCGCCTTGATGGCCGCACGATTGATTGGGACGCCTTCGAGCCACAACAGGCAGACGAGCGGCCTGTGCCCTTCTCTTTTGCCACAGACCGCATAGAGCAGCCTCAGATAACCTGCCACATAGGTTACACGACAAACGCTGTACACGAGGCAATCCGCGCTAATCTACATGAATCACCTCTATATTCCGGCAAAATCAAGGGTGTAGGGCCGCGCTACTGCCCTTCCATTGAAGATAAAGTAGTCAAATTTGCCGAAAAAGACCGCCACCAGCTCTTTTTGGAGCCGGAAGGCCACGCGACCAACGAAGTCTATCTCAACGGATTCTCCACATCCCTGCCCTCAGAATTACAGCAGGAACTGGTTCACATGATTCCAGGGCTTGAAGAGGCGCGGATAATACGACCCGGTTATGCTATCGAATATGACTTTGTTGACCCGCGCGAGCTTACGCCGAGCCTTGAGACCATGCGTTTCAAAGGGCTTTTTCACGCCGGACAGATTAACGGGACGACCGGCTACGAGGAGGCAGGCTGCCAGGGCTTGATAGCCGGAGTTAGCGCAGCCCTTTTTGTACAGGGACGCGACCCCTTACGTCTAAGCCGCGAAGAATCGTATATAGGTGTGCTGATCGATGACCTGATAACGCATGGCGTTGACGAGCCATATCGTATTTTTACCTCGCGCGCAGAATATCGTCTGGCCTTGCGCTACGACACGGCTGATGCTCGCCTGACACCGCATGGCCGCGAGCTTGGACTTGTAGGTGATTCGGATTGGGAGAGATTTAATCATAGGCGCGACCGCCTTGCACGCTTGCGCGATACACTGGAAAATACACGCCTAAAGCGCTCTGATGCGGCCTATTCCTCGCTGAGCCATATTCTTGGGGCGGATTTGGGCGATTCCGTGACTCTGGCACAGCTTGCCCTACGCCCGAATGTGCGGCCTGACCTGCTTGAGAAGCTTTTACCGGCGGATATTCGGGCTGAAGCCAGTCTCGACGACCTACAGTCCGCCCTGGCCGACCTGCTTTATAGCGGCTACATCGATTCGCAGCGAGCTACTCTAGACCGTTTGTACCAGCATGACAGCCTGCGCCTGCCGGTTGATTTCGATTTTCGATCCATAAGCGGCCTCTCGCACGAAATGGTGGAGCGACTTGAGCGTTCACGCCCACAGACCTTCGGCCATGCACGGCGAATCCCCGGTATGACTCCCGCAGCCCTTTCTACCCTTCTGGTTCAATTAAGCCTTCGACAACGCGCTGCTTGAGAGCTTATGTTTCACGTATCCCCCTTTCCTTGCGTGTAACACGAGGGGATACGTGAAACGCCTCTCTTCGCTTAATTTCGCCCTTCTGTGCTACGTGAAACACCCGCAGTAAGATAAAAAGTGTGGCGCGTCATCGAGGGGTTGTGTTAGTTTAGGCGGGTTCGATAAGGGCTTTGAGGGTTTGGGCTGAGAAGAATGGCTAAAACCATAGCGGTTGCAAACCAAAAGGGCGGTGTTGGCAAAACCACTACGGCGGTGAATCTGGCGGCAAGCCTGGCCGTCTCAGAAATGCGTGTTTTGCTGGTTGATGCCGATCCGCAGGCCAATGCCACCTCCGGCGTAGGCGTGCAGCGTGGAACATTTCGCCGCAGCCTCTATCACGCGCTCGTTCTTTCCGAGCCTCTGCAAAACGTCATTCAACCCACTGAAATCCCCAATCTTAAAGTCTTGCCAGCCGATAAGAACCTAATAGGAGCCGAAGTCGAGCTGGTAGATGCGGAGAAGCGTGAATACAAGCTAAAAGAACTGCTCGCAATTCTAGCTAACGACTATGACTTCGTCATTATAGATTGTCCCCCTTCTCTAGGCCTCTTGACCTTAAATGCCCTGACTTCAGCCGATTCCCTACTCGTGCCGATTCAGTGTGAATACTTCGCTCTAGAAGGTGTGACCGAATTATTCGATACTCTGGCGCGAATCCGGCGTGTGCTTAATCCAGGGCTAGCCATAGAAGGTTTGTTGCTGACAATGTACGATGAGCGTACAAATCTTTCATCGGCTGTCGCAAATGACCTGCGGGACTTTTATGGGCAGCAAGTTTTCGAGACCATGATCCCGCGAAATGTTCGGCTGGCCGAAGCCCCCAGTTATGGTAAGCCTATTATTTTGTATGACATACGGTCACGCGGAGCGGAAAGTTACCTTCAATTAGCAAAGGAGGTTATGACGCATGACAAGAAGAGTGCTCGGGAGGGGCTTGAGCGCACTGCTGTCGGATACGGCAGCGACAGCTAGCGAAGAGTTGCTGGAGATTGATATAGACCTTATAGAGCCGAGTCCTGCGCAGCCGCGCACGCATTTCGATGAGACTCGTCTGGAAGAGCTAGCTCAATCCATTCGCTCAAACGGTATTGTGCAGCCTTTGCTTGTACGACGCCGGGGGGGGCGCTATCAGTTGGTGGCCGGAGAAAGGCGTTGGCGTGCAGCACAGCGTGCCGGACTCCAGCGCGTCCCGGCAGTAGTACGCGAAATTCCGGACGATAAATTGCTTGAGCTGGCGCTGATAGAGAACATTCAGCGACAAGAGTTAAATGCTATTGAGGAAGCTCACGCCTATAAAAGATTGATCGAAACTCTAGGGCTGACCCAAGAGGTGGTCGCACAGCGCGTTGGCCGTGATCGCTCCTTTGTGACAAATCACCTGCGCCTGCTGCGTCTCCCGGAAGATATTCAGCGGCTGGTAGAAGAGGAAAAAATCTCTATGGGACATGCTCGCGCCCTGTTAGGCGTGGATGACCCTGATATTCAAAGGCGAATCGCGCGCAACGTCATCGAACAATCGCTTTCAGTACGTGAAACTGAGCGCGCCATCAAGCGCATTATAGCCGGAGCCAGCCCGGCCACGGCGACTCTGCCTGCGCCAAAACGCAATGATGCAAATATACGGGCAGCGGAGACTAAGCTTCGCAGACGCTTCGGGACACAGGTTCGCGTGATGCCAAGCCAGACGGGTGCTGGCGGAAAAATCGAGATTGAGTATTACAATGAAGGCGACCTGGATCGCCTGTATCAATTATTAGTCGGGCCACTTCAGGAGGTTTCTCCTACGGGATGAGTTCCCCGTGTGCCGGGTTCGCTGTAACCTCTAAAGCAATAACGCCGCTTCTCTTTCATATCCGAAAGGGGACGCAATTTCTCTACAACTAGGAATTCCTTTCCTACTTCCTCTCTCTTTTTGATATAGCCCCTAATCGTACCTCTTCTCGCCAAACTGCATAATTCATTGTGTGCTACTATGGTTTATCCAGACCGGTTTTGTAGTGCTTGGAAATAGTCGTAGGCAATTGTAAAACCTAAGACCAGCAAGCCGCAATACGTAGAGGTATAAAGTAAAATGAAAAAAAGGTTAACAGAAATGGTTTCGTGTGCCGGTTGAGTGGCTAAACTCGCCCCGCGCGATTTAGCCCAAGTTTTGGGCACACTTCCATCACAGCCGCGCAATGACGACGTACTCGTAGGGTACGATACGGCTGATGATGCCGGGGTGTTTCGTTTACGGGATGATGTTGCATTAGTGCAAACAGTAGACTTTTTTACTCCTGTAGCTGATGACCCGGAAATTTACGGGCGGGTTGCTGCGATTAATGCGCTTAATGATGTGTATGCAATGGGGGGAAGGCCTTTGACTGCGCTGGCAATCGTCTGTTATCCGCAAAAAGAGGACATGGAGGTATTGGGTCAAATCCTGCGCGGCGGCCAAATGGCTATGAATGAGGCGGGGGTAATAGTTCTTGGGGGACATTCGATTGATGATGCTGAGATAAAGTTCGGATATGCCGTAACGGGAGTGGTTGACCCCAAAAAGGTTGTAACGAATGCCGGTGCAAAGATAGGGGATGCTCTTGTTTTAACAAAGCCTGTTGGGACGGGGGCAATCAGTACGGGGATAAAGCGCGGGGTGGCTCGCGAAAGCACCGTAGAAGCTGCTATGAGGGCTATGACTACTTCAGCGGCTTCGGCTTCGGAAGCAATGCAGCGTGTGGGGGCACATGCTTGTACGGATGTAACAGGCTTCGGTTTACTCGGTCACGCTTATGAGATGGCGCGCGCAAGTCGGGTGACGTTAATTGTAGAATCGGAAAGGGTTCCTTTGCTGCCGGATGTTTTGGAGTTGATTTCTCAGGGAATGCTTACGCGCGGCGACAAGAACAATAGAGAATATGTAGGAGAAACGCTTGAGATGGCGACCCACGTTTCACGCGAGATGCAGAGCGCGCTTTTCGACCCGCAAACGGCAGGTGGCCTCTTAATCAGTATTGAGAAAAGGGGAGCGGAAGAGCTGGTAAAAGAGCTTAAAGGAGCCGTTATCATAGGCGAGGTAAAGCCTCGTTCGGATAAGCTCATACGCGTAGAGTAAGGCATAAATAGCTTCAACTCTTAGGAGATTGATCTCTGTCTTTCCTTGCGAGGGGGAGAGGCAAGAGCGACAGTTGCCCGCCGGACACGCGTTTGGCGGGCAACTGTCGCTCTCAACTTTATTATTGCCGGAGGGTAGATTATTGAAGAAGGCTCCAAGGGATGAATATCACAGTAAAGATAAGTTTCGATTACGACTTCCAGTAGAATCCGGCCAGTCAAGCCCTAGCCTTGACGAGCCGCAAATCTGCATGTTAGACTCGCAAGCTTTTGACACACTTTAAGTTTTCTCTATCTACAATCTAGAGAGTCGCACGAACATTTCGTGAGGGTCTATCGAGCGCCATGATCTTGCTGGGCTTTGCCGAAAATCCTGTCCTTGTGCCGGACGGCACGATTATTCTTCACATCATAATCATCCTCGTGATGGTTTATATTCTGAACGCCACGCTGTTCAAGCCCATCAACCGCATCCTGGAGGAGCGCGAGCGTCGCACGCGTGGCCGTTCGGGTGAGGCGAAGGGAATTATCCATCAGGTTGAGGAGAAGCTGGCGAGCTATGAGCATGCTTTGCGCGAGGCTCGCAGCGAGGGGTATCGCCTGTTGGAGCAGGAGCGCGCCGAGGCTATGCGTGAGCGCCAGATAAAGGTGGATGCGGTGCGCGAAGAGGTGAGCCGGTTAGTCGAAGAAGAGAAGAGTGTGATTCATGCTCAGATGGAAGAGGCGCGCGAAACGCTCATGCGCGATGCCGGCACGATTGCAACGGAAGTCAGCTCTCTTATTCTTCATCGCCCAGTGAGCGGCTCGACAATTTCATCTATGGACACAAGAATATAGATTTTATGTTCAGCGCTTTTCCTGCATCTCTGATTCTCTTTGCGTTGTCCGAAGGCGGAGCCGCCCCCTGGTGGAATCAGCCCGGACTTGAAGTGTGGAAGTTCGTTAATCTTCTTATCTTCATTCTGCTGCTTGTCTATTTTTTGCGCCGACCTATGAGCGAAGCCTTTCGCGCGCGGCGCGAAGGAATCAGGCGTGACCTGATGCGTGCGCAGGAGGAGAAGAAAGCTGCCGAGGCGAAGCTGGAAGAAGTAGAAGCGCGTCTGTCGCGGCTTGATGCGGAGGTCGAAAGCATTCGCGCGCAGGCTGCAAAAGAGGCTGCCGACGAGCGCGAGCGCATACGGCAGGCGACCGAAGCTGAAATACAGAAGCTCAGGGAGCAGTCGCGGCGCGAGATTGAAAGCGCAGTCAAGGCTGCGCGCCAGGAACTACGCGAGTTCGCAGCCGAGCAGAGCGTGCGACTGGCAGAAGAGATAATACGTCAAGACATTCAACCCGAAGACGACGCGCGCTTGATTAAACTTGAGATCGAGGAGTTGGGAGGAGCCAGGCGTTGAGCATTCAAACGGTAGCGAGGCGCTACGCAACGGCGCTGGCCGATGTGGTTATAGAGCGCGGCGAAGCCCGACAGGTACAAGAGGAATTATCGGCATGGGAGATGATGATGAATGCGAATCCCATGCTCATGGAAGTTTTCAGCAACCCGACCATTCCTTACGAGCAGAAGCGCAAGGTTCTGACCTCGCTCGTTGAGCGCGTACGCCTGCGACCCATTACCTCCAATTTCCTTCAGGTGCTTTTGAAAAATCAACGGTTGACGGAACTATCGGAAGTCAATCGTCGCTTTGCACAGGTTCTTGACGAACGTTCCGGCGTCGTCTCGGCAGAGGTAACAACGGCTCGCGCTGTACCCGAAGCGCAACAGGAAGCTCTGCGCTCAAAGCTGACTGCGATGACGGGCAAGCAGGTGCGCTTGAGCTTTAATACTGACGAAGAGTTAATCGGCGGCATAGTGACGCGCATCGGCTCGACCATCTACGATGGCTCCGTGCGCACACAGCTACAACAGGTCAAAGAGAGAATGATGGGGAAGTCGTAAATCGTGAATCGTAAATCGTAAATAGACGAACGGCTCTGTCTTTCACCATTTACGATTTACGAAAGGGAGTTATATGGAACCGATAAAAGCTAACGAAATTAATGAGATTATTCGCCAGCAGATAGAGAATTTCGAGACGGGCGTGACTGTGACGGAAGTGGGCACGGTCATCAAGGTCGGCGACGGAATTGCGGAGGTTCACGGGCTTGAGAAGGTGATGGCGGGCGAGCTGCTTGAGTTTCCGCACGACGTGCGCGGCCTCGCCTTGAATCTGGAAGAAGACAAAGTCGGCGTGGTGCTCTTCGGCGATTTTCAAAAGATTAAGGAAGGCGATCTGGTCAAGCGTACTGGACGCATCATGCAGGTGCCCGTAGGCGATGCGCTGATAGGCCGCGTCGTGGATGCGCTCGGCAATCCGGTTGACGAACGCGGGCCGATTCTTACGGATGAATTCAATCCGGTCGAACGCATCGCTCCGGGCGTGGTTGACCGCCAGCCCGTAAAAGAGCCTTTGCAGACGGGTCTCAAAGCCATTGACTCTATGGTTCCCATCGGGCGCGGCCAGCGCGAGTTGATTATCGGTGACCGCCAGACGGGTAAAACGGCAGTCGCCGTTGACACCATCATTAATCAGCAGGGCAAAGACGTTATCTGCATCTACGTCGCCATAGGCCAGAAGGCTTCGACCGTGGCGCAGGTGGTGAAGACCTTGCAGGATAACGGCGCGATGGACTATACGATCATCGTCAAGGCGACGGCCTCAGACTCTGCGGCGATGCAGTTTCTTGCGCCTTACACGGGAGTGGCTATAGGCGAATACTTCCGCGACAGCAAACGCCACGCTCTGACCATCTACGATGACCTTTCGAAACAGGCTGCGGCTTATCGTGAAATCTCGCTCCTGCTTCGGCGTCCCCCCGGACGTGAAGCTTATCCGGGCGACGTTTTCTATCTGCACTCGCGCCTGCTGGAGCGCGCTGCGAAGTTGGCGGATTCCAAAGGGGGCGGTTCTTTGACGAGTCTTCCCATTATTGAAACGCAGGCGGGCGACATCTCTGCTTACATTCCGACAAACGTGATTTCGATTACGGACGGGCAGATATTCCTCGAAGCAGACCTCTTTAACTCGGGCATTCGTCCGGCCATCAACGTTGGAAACAGTGTCTCGCGCGTAGGCGGCTCGGCACAGCTTACGGCTATGAGGCAGGTGGCCGGGACATTGCGCCTTGACCTTGCGCAGTTCCGCGAATTGGCGGCCTTCGCACAGTTCGGCTCCGACCTTGATAAAGCGACGCAGGCACAGCTTGCGCGCGGCCAGCGTCTGACGGAGGTGCTAAAGCAGCCGCAGTATAGACCTATGGATGTGGTAAAGCAGGTGGTTATCCTGTGGGCTGCGACCAACGGCTTTTTAGATGACATCCCTGTGGAAGACTTGAAGAGGTTTGAATCCGACGAAGAGACGAAGTCCGGGTTGCTGGATTTCCTTGAATCATCCCACCCGGGACTTCTTCAGGAAATACGCGAGAAGAAGATGCTCTACAAGAAAGATAAGGACGGAAACTACACGTATAATATTCAGCCCCAGCTAAAGCAGGCAATCGAGGATTTCAAAAAACGCTGGTCTGAAGAGACAGTCATCGCGCGTAGTCCGTCCGCTTCCTCCGGCATGGCGGCCACAATGCCTGCCGTGATGGAGATGGATGCCGAAAACGATGTCGCGGAGCCGGTGGCAGACCGCTAGGGAACACTTGCGTCCATTTAGCAGCCCGGAGTAATGAATACAAAGCGGCAAGTGACGGGTGATGAACTACAAGATTAAAGCTTCTTCGCAATCGTCACCTGTCACTCGTCACTTATCACTGTTGTTATGGCAAACCTTTTAGACATACGTCGCCGCATCAAGTCTGTGAAGAACACGCAGCAGATTACGCGTGCGATGAAGATGATGAGCGCTGCACGACTTAGACGCGCGCAGGAACGCGTTGTGGCCGCGCGCCCCTTTGCAGGCAAGATACTGGAAGTGATGGGCGATCTGGCCTCGCGCACGGATGAGAATTTCAGGCATCCGCTTTTGAACCAGCGCGGCGACGAGCGTTACCTGCTGATTCTGGTGACGGCTGATCGCGGGCTTTGCGGCGCTTTCAACACCAACCTGACCAAGGCTGCGCAGGCTTTCATACGGGATAATGCGGGCAAGCAGTTTGAAGTGTTGCCTATCGGTCGCAAAGGGCGTGATTTCTTCCGCCGTCGCAATATGAATATCGTCAGCGAGTACGTAGGACTTACGGGTAAAGGCAGCGTCGGCTATGACGAAGCGGTCTCGATTGCGGGCGAGATTATTAAACGCTTCACGGAAGACGAAGAGCTGGACAAAGTCTTCATCATCTATAACGAGTTCAAGTCGGTCTTGCAGCAGCGCGTAGTCATAGAGCAACTTCTACCCGTCTCGCGTGTGACCGAGAGCATTGAAGAGGACACGACGCGTGCGGTTGATATGACGGACTACCTTTACGAGCAGGAGCCAGCGGAGATTTTCTCTCGACTGCTGCCGCGTGTGGTCGAGACGCAAATCTTCCGCGCGCTTCTGGAATCGGTCGCGTCCGAACATGGAGCGCGCATGACGGCTATGGATTCTGCATCGAAGAACGCGGGCGAGTTGATTTCCAGCCTGACGCTCAACATGAATCGCATTCGCCAGGCCGCCATCACCAACGAGATCATCGAAGTCGTTTCAGGCTCGGCGACGCTTTAACAGAAAGTATAGAGGTTAGAGGTTAGAGGTCAGAGGTTAGTGAAAAGTGGTTACTAACCTCTAGCCTCTGACCTCTAACCTCTTTTCGATGGTGCAGACTGAAAAAAGGGAATCCACTGAGAGCGACGCACGCTCTGGCCGTATGTCGCGCGTGTGGCGATACGGGCCGCTTCTCGTTTGGTTGGCATTTATCTTCGTCGCTTCGACCGCCCAGCTTTCCGCTTCAAATACGTCGCGCATCATACGACCGCTACTCGTCTGGCTCTTTCCAGGTATCAGCGAAGAGCGTCTGGTCTTCGCTCATTTCATCATACGCAAGCTTGCGCATCTGACGGAGTACGCCATCCTCGGCCTGCTGGCCGGGCGAGCCTTCAACACCTCTTCGCATCAATCTTTGCGTCGGCGATGGTTTCTCTTTTCGTTGCTGCTCGTCGCGGTCTACGCCTTCTCCGACGAATTTCATCAACTCTTCATCCCTTCGCGCACAGGCTCCATCTACGACAGCTTTATAGACATCACCGGCGGCCTCATAGCCCTCGTGCTGCTTTCCCTGTGGCGCAAAGTAAAGAAAAGGGAAGAAGCAGCTAATTAACATGCAATCCTTACGGGTCAAGTAAAGCTCCTACGGAGCTGAGAACATAGGCACATCCTTCTATTGTGCCGGGATTGTTTGATTTGCATAGCGACCCTTTCATCCTTCATCGCTGCCGCCCTCATCGCTGCCTTTCTGCGCTTCCATCGGAAAGCCATTTGTGCAATAGTTTCGGCTAGAGCGCGTCCACGCCACCGGGGCTTTTGAACCCTTCGTTCTCTTCAAACGTATAATCTTAGGCGGCTGACTGCGGAAACTTCCCGTACTGAGAGATTCGAGCCGCGCGAAAAGGAGATTGCATAAGCGTCATGGGAATTCTTGACCGCGTTAACCCCTTCAACCAGTTCATAGAGGTCATAGAGTGGCTTGATGATTCAGGCAACACTATGCTCTATCGCTTTCCCGTAGCAGATCAGGAGATTAAGAACGGCGCAAAGTTGACCGTGCGTGAATCGCAGGCCGCCGTCTTCGTCTTTCAGGGACAGATAGCAGACGTATTTCCTCCGGGCTTCTACACGATTGACGGTGGCAACACGCCCATCCTGTCTAAACTCGGCGCGTGGAAGTACGGCTTCAACTCGCCGTTTAAGGCCGAAGTTTATTTCGTCAACACCAAGCAGTTCACAGACCTCAAGTGGGGGACGATGAACCCGATCATGATGAGGGATGCGGATTTCGGCATGGTACGCCTTCGCGCCTTCGGCATCTATTCGATTCGCGTCGGAGACCCGCGCGCCTTCATCAAAGAGATCGCAGGCACAAACGGCAAGTTCGACACCGAAGACATCGAAGGCCAGTTAAAGCGCACGCTCGTTTCGGGCTTTACAGACGGGCTTGGCGAATCCAAGATTGCGGCGCTCGACCTGGCATCGAACTACGACGAGCTTGGCGTCTTCGCGCGCAAGAAGATGAGCGAAGACTTCAAGACCTACGGGCTTGAGCTGACCAAGTTCATCATTGAGAACATCTCTTTGCCGCCGGAGGTCGAAGCGGCGATGGACAAGCGCACTTCTATGGGCGTGCTCGGCGACGCGCAGAAATACGCGCAGTTTCAGGCGGCGGATGCCATGCGCGACGCGGCGCAGAATCCTTCGGGCGGCGCAGGACTTGGTGCAGGACTCGGCGCAGGCTTTGCCGTCGGCGGCGCGATGGCGAACGCTTTGGGCGGGGCTATGAATCCGCAACAGCAGCAACAACAGAGCGGGGCTGCTACAGGTTCTGCCAGCCTGAAGTGCCCTAAGTGCGGCGCGGCCAACACAACCTCCTCGAAGTTCTGCAACGATTGCGGCGCGAAGATGGAGGCCGCAACCGTTCCATGCGTCAAGTGCCAGGCTGCATTGCCGGAGGGCGCGAAGTTCTGCAATCACTGCGGAGCCAAGCAGGAAAAGCCCACGTGCCCGAACTGTCAAAAAGAGGTTGCGGCAGACGCTAAGTTCTGCAATGAATGCGGAACGAAGATTGAAAAGCAGGGATGAGGGCGGAGGGATGAGGGATGAAGAATTGATTCATCGGTTCATTGTTTCATTGAATCAATGAACCGATTTATAAATGAATCAATCTCTTCGCTCCTTTTCATCCCTCATCCCTCCGCCCTCATCCCTGCTCTGAAAGGGATGCATCCGGCCTCTCCGTATCAAACGTATTTTCTAAAGATTTCAGCCGAACCGTTTTAAGAAGAGGAGCGCGAGCACAATTATGCTTGGACGTTTGCAGCGGCCTCGCCGCGTCGTTATCACAGGCATGGGTTGTGTGACGCCCATAGGGATAGGGCGTGCGGCTTACTGGGACGCACTCAAGCGCGGGGTGAGTGGCATACGCCGTATCGAAAGCTTCGATGTCACACCGTGGCCTGTCAAGATTGCTGCCGAAGTCCTAGACTTCGACTGGAAAGCGCAGCTTAATCCGAAAGATTACAAGCACGTGGCGCGCACAGTGCCGCTCGCTCTGGGTGCGGCGCGCGAGGCGATTGCAGATGCTGGTATTTCCCCGAACGATTTGACGCTTGAGGAGCGTCGCTCTATAGGCGTCGTGCTCGGCACTGGCGGCGGCGGCCTGGCCTTTACGGAACAACAGTACGAATACCTGTACATAGGCCCGCGTTACAAGGCCAGCGTTTATACGATTCCTTCATCAACGCATGGCGGTCTCTCAAGCGAGCTTTCGATGGTCTTCGGCCTGCGCGGTCTCTCGCACGTCGTTTCGACCGGCTGCACAAGCTCTACGGACGCGATTGCTTACTCCGCACAGCACATTGCCTTGGGTCGTCAGGATGCCATGCTGACAGGCGGAGTTGATGCGCCGCTTGCGCCCGGCATCCTCGGCGCGTTCAATTTGATGACCGTGCTGACAAACGCCTGGAACGATGAGCCTCATAGAGCCTCGCGCCCCTTTTCGCGCGACCGTTCGGGCATAGTGCTTGGCGAAGGCGCATGGATTTATGTGTTGGAAGAGCGCGAGCGTGCGCTCAAGCGCGGTGCAAATATTTACGCGGAGATTACGGGCTACGGCTCGACGTGTGACGCGTATCATCGTGTGCGTCTGGAAGAAACAGGCGACGAGCCTGCGCGCGCCATGGCGCTGGCTCTTGCAGACGCGGGGCGCGACGCCTGTGCTGTCGATTACGTCAACCTTCACGGCACATCGACGCAGCTCAACGACCGTATAGAGACGCAGGCGATCAAAACAGCTTTCGGCGAGCGAGCGCGCTCAATTCCCATGTCCGCCACCAAATCGCAGATAGGCCACCCGCAGGGCGCATCCGGCGCAGCCGGTATTGGCGCAGCCCTTTGCGCCATGCACACCAACATCATTCCCCCTACCATCAATCTGGACGAGCCAGACCCCGACTGCGATCTTGATTACGTCCCCAACCAGGCGCGCGAAGCCCGTGTCACAGTCGCGCTCTGCAACTGCATCGGCTTCGGCTCAAAGAACAGCGCCCTCGTAATCGAAAAGCAGTGACGAGTGATAAGTGACGAGTGACAAGATAAAATCTTCTTGCTCGTCACTTATCACTCGTCACTCATCACTGCTTTCTTATGTTTAGTCGTTTTCGCCAGCGCAGCTACGAGCCGGAGCATCTGGATACGGGCGATTATACGGCCTCGGAGTACGAGGGATGCATTGTAGAGCTTCAGCGTGTGAATCGTTATCTGGGCGATGCGAGCGCGCTGCGCCGTTCCGTGCTGGCGTTGATTGAGCGCGAAGGATTACAAGAGTTTTCATTGCTGGATGTAGGGGCAGGCTCAGGCGAATTGCTCAGGGTCGCAGCCGGTTGGACTAAAGAATCTGGAAGACGCGCGCGACTTGTGGGACTGGAACTGAACGCGCGCTCGGCACGTGCGATTCTGGAAGAGTCAAAGGATTCTTCTTTCATCACGGCTGTACGCGGCGATGCGTTGCGGCTGCCTTTCCAGGATGACGAGTTCGATTACGCTATGTGCTCGCTCTTTACGCATCACTTCAGGGAGGAGCAAGATCTGACTATCTTGCGCGAGCTTGCGCGCGTGGCGCGTCGCTGCATCTTCGTCATAGACCTTCATCGCCACCCGGTCGCTTACTATTTTTACACGACCATCGGGCGCTTGTTTTTACATAATCGTTTGATACGCGAGGACGGCGCGCTCTCAATCTTGAAAAGCTTCCGCCCCGACGAGCTACGCAATCTTGCGTTGCAAGCGCAGCTTGCGAACATCAAAATCGAGCGGCGCTTTCCGTTTCGACTGGTCTTGACCGCTGGAAAGAAGATGGGGGAGGGGGGTTAGGGGTTGGGGGGTGGTAAGAAGAAAATCCAGTTCTCTTTCTTTCCCTATCCCCCAACTCCTATCCTCCATCCCCAATGGAGTGATTTCGTGGAGAGTTACGATGTGGTGATTGCGGGCGCAGGCCCGGCTGGGGCGAGCGCGGCGATTCATCTTGCAACGCAGGGGGCGCGTGTTCTCCTTGTCGAACAGAAACGGTTTCCGCGCGCGAAGCTCTGCGGCGAATTCATCTCGCCCGAATGTCTAGGCCACTTTGAGAAGCTCGGCGTCGCGGAGCGCATGCTTCATGCTGGCGGCACGGAGTTGACGGAGACAGTCTTTTATTCTGAGCGTGGACGAAAGGTTTCTGTGCCGAGCGTCTGGTTTAATGTAGAGGACAGGAGCGCAGCGCTCGGCCTGAGCCGCGCGGAGATGGATGCCCGGCTTCTGTTGCGTGCGCGCGAAGCAGGCGTAGATGTTTTGGAAGAGACGCAGGCGCACGATTTGATTCTGGAGAAGGGAATTGTGCGCGGCGTCCAATTGAAAGAGAGCAGCGGCGACGTGCGCTCCGTACACGCCCTCGTCACGATTGATGCTACAGGCAGATCGTGCGCGCTTGTCAGGCATATTAAAGATGGAAATAAAACGTCCCTCCACACGTCCAGGCCGCGCAAACGACGTGCGCCACTTGTGGCTTTCAAAGCTCATCTGATGGACACGAGGGTCGAGCCGGGACACTGCGAAATCTACTTCTATCGCGGCGGCTATGGCGGTTTAAGCTCCGTCGAAAACGGCCTCGGCAATCTATGCTTCATTGCGCGTGCGCCCGATGTGAAAGCCTGCGGAAGCGACCCCCTTCGAGTCATGCGTGAAGTCGTCTGTTCAAATAAGCGCGCGCAGGTTGCGCTCTCGGATGCGCGCAACGCCTCCCCCTGGTTGAGCGTCGCGCTTGAAGGCTTTGGGCGACGCGAGGTGGTTCCCCTTCGCGGCCTCTTTACAATCGGCGATGCAGCCTCCTTTATTGATCCTTTTACAGGCAGCGGAATGCTGATGGCTTTAGAGAGCGGCGAGATAGCAGCCGATGTGATTGCCGTACATCTAGCACAACTTCGCAGGGGCGAGGGCTTTGAAGAGCTTGCAGCGGATTACCGTACACTTTACGGCGCGAGGTTCAATGCACGTTTGCGCGTGTGCTCGCTTTTGCGTCGCGCGGCGTTCGTGCCCGGTCTGGCCGCAACCGCCATACGCTTCTTCGGCACAAGCGAGCGCCTTCGCCGCCGCCTCGCACGAGCCACAAGGAATAATGCAGAGGTCAGAATGCAGAATGCGGAATGAAGAGAACAACTCGGTTCTTTAGTTCATCATTCTGCATTCTGACCTCTGCATTGCTTTTTGCTTGCCACAATCGGTTGTTTTGCGGTACAAAGACCAAGCGCGAGATACCGATGCAGAAAGACTGAAACGCACATTGGATGCTTAATCTCTCTGCTGGTTCGTTAATGACGACCATTTCCAGTGCCACTCCCGAATCGGGCGCGCGAGTCTAATCTCTAATTTACAAGCGGTTCTTTTAGCAATTCTCTCGCTGGTCTCAACAGAAGAGCGCGGTGCAACCGCCACACATGTCTGCCGCGCGCAGATGCTGGCCTGAGACCTGTAGAAGTGCATAGCTTCCAAATCTATAATCGTTGACCCGATTTAAGGAGACTTACCATGATGCGTGCGTTCCTTACGCAACGGCTACCCCTTCAACTTCTTCTGCTGTTTACAGCCACGCTCCTCTGTGCGAGCGTGGCCTTCGGCCAGGCGCAATCAAATGCCGCAGACCTGCGCGGCTTCGTGCGCGACCCGCAGGGCGCTGCCGTTGCGGGCGCAACCGTCACGGCGCGCAACCCTGGCATCAACCTTGAGCGCTCCGCGACGACCGATGGCGACGGCTTTTACCAGATTACCAATCTGACGCCGGGCACTTATGGAGTCACGGTCGAAGCCGCGAACTTCAAACGCGCGGTCGTTCCCGGCATCGTGCTGACGGTCGGACAGCGCGCAGACCTGGACATTCCGGTTGAGCTTGGCGAAATCGGTGCGACCGTCACCGTCACGGGAGCGACCACGGAGGTTGTCGAGACTTCGCGCACGGCTGTCGCCACGACCGTTGACCAGCAGCGTATTGATAACCTGCCGATTAACGAGCGCAACTACCTGTCGTTCGCGCTCACGACATCAACCGTGTCGCGCGACAACGGGCGACCCATAGGGCCTGCGCCGACCTCCGGCTTGAACTTCGGCGGCCAGCGCGGTCGCTCCAACCTTGTACAGGTTGACGGCGCGGACAATACGGACAACTCCGTCAACGCCGCGCGCACGACCGTCTCGCAAGAGGCCGTGCAGGAGTTTCAGGTCGTCAGCAACTCTTACGCGGCTGAGTTCGGGCGTGCTGCGGGCGGCGTGGTCAACGTCGTCACCAAAGGCGGTACGAACGACTTACGCGGCAACATCTTCGGCTTCCTGCGCCACAAGAGCTTTCAGGCGAACAATCCTTTCACGCCCGTTGATTTCCTGCGCGCCACCACGGGCAGCGAGAAAGCGCCTTTCACACGCGCGCAGTATGGCGCAACGCTCGGCGGGCCGCTTCTGAAGGATCGCACCTATTTCTTCGCTTCCTTCGAACGCCGCCAGCGCAACGAATCAGGCTTCTTTACGAGCAACGTCCTCGGCACAGGTACACAGAGCCTGACCAGTTCTGTAACGGTAGGAGCGCCCTTTCTTCCCTTTACACAAGTCTTCAGAAATATTACTGCGGCGCAGGCAAACTACATCAACACTTTGATTGCTACGGGCACGCCGCTTCTGGGTAATGCTAATCCTGCCATTGCCGCACAGGGCGCAGCGTTAATTAACGCTGCCATCCAGTACGGGTATCTGGCATCAAGCGGAGGTCAGACGGCTTTGACCGGAACTAACCCGCTTATCAGTCCGGGCGGCACTGCGGCGATTCCGGGCGGTCAGGTTATAGGCAGCCGTTTCTTTCTCTCGGGCGCGCCTGTGCCTGTGACGACGACTAACGCTCAGGGGCAGTTCATAGCTTTCCGCCCGCTCAATAATCTGGACAGGATTTTCCCCGTCACAGATAGAACCAACTTCTCTTCGTTCCGTCTTGACCACAACATAGACAAAAACAACCTGCTCACATTTCGCTTCGGCTATAACACGAGCGACCTGTCGGGCATTCAGGTCGAATCGCAGAACCAGTCATTAGGACAGAACGATGTCTCGCGCACAGGCATTCAGACGCTGCGCGACACAGCCGCTGTCATGAGCCTGACCACGATTCTCTCCGACAACATGGTGAACGAGGCGCGCGGCAATGTCGGCATACGTCGCGCCACCTTCAAATCGCAGAACGGCGATGCCGCCGCTTTCAACATCACAGGCGTGGCCTTCATCGGGCGCGAGCTTTTCTCGCCCGTCGTGCGTACCGAAACGCGCTATCAGTTCACAGATAACCTGAACATCGTCAAGGGCAATCACACCTTCAAGTTCGGCGGTGATGTCAACTTCGTCAACATTCCTTCGGCTGTCTTTGAATTGAACTTCGCGGGACTCTTTAACTTCGGCGGTTTGAGCGCAACGACACTGGCAGCGTTCCCGACAGTGGGAACCGCAGCAGCGCCGGACTTTACGCCCGTGCAACAGTATGGACTCGGTTTTCCGAGCAGCTTCATAGAAGGCTTCGGCAATCCCGTCAGCAAACTCGGCAACAAGCCTTTGGCCTTCTTCGCGCAGGATTCATGGAAGATCAGGCCGAACCTGACCCTGAACTACGGCATACGTTACGACATAGAGTTGACGGATCAAATCCCTGCGACGCCGTTTAGAGACCCGCTTTCCGGCATCAATCTCTCCGCAGCAGACATTACTGCGGCGCAGGACGTGCTTAATGTTCAGCAGGGCTTCCCGCGCGACTCAAATAACTGGGCACCGCGCTTTGCTCTCGCATGGGATCCCTGGAGCAACGGCAAGACTGTCATTCGCGCGGCCTACGGACTCTTTTATGACCACCCGCTGCTGGCCGCAGCCTTTAACTCGGACATCGCGGACGCAGCGCAACAGCAACAGGCCACGCTCTTACAGGGCAGCCCCAGTCCGGTCGCGCTCCTCAACGCCGTACAGGTATTTCAGGGAACTGTATGCGCGCCGGGTGTGACACGCAATGCGTTCTGTGCAGCCGCTTTACCGGCGGGGGTATTCACTCCGGGTGTAGCGTCTGGCACGGATTACCAGTTCGGACGCCAGCGCTTTAACGATCAGACCTTCCCCGGCTTCGGCTCTGTGCTGCCTTTCACGCTGCCCGTCTCGAAAGACTTCGAGTACGCCTACGCCAATCAGGCGAACTTCACCATCGAGCGTCAGTTGACCAAGGACATGTCCCTTTCTGCTAGCTACCTGTTTGTAGGGACTCATCACTTGCCATTGCCGATTGATGTCAACGAAGTACGTCAAGACCTGATGCTGGCAAACTTCCGTCGCTTTGCAGGCGCGGCGGCTTTCCCCTCAGGCTTTACAGCCCTTGCGCTTGCTTCGCCCGGCCTGTTCCCGACGACAGCGCCCGGCTCTACGTTCACCAATCCTTTGACGGGCGAAACTTTCGCAGTGGTTGTGCCGGGTCTGATTGTGCAAGGCCCTAGAGGCCGCGTGGTTCTGCCGTTCGCCGTGAACTTCTTCCGTCCGTCAGGTCCTAACTATTTCCTTACGGGAGCGAACGGTGTGCCGAAAGCATCGTTTGATGGAGCGCTGGCAGGCACACTGGCGACGCCGACCAACATCATCTCGCCCTTCGGAGATGTTAACGCGCAAAGTTCAATCGGCAACTCGAATTACAATGCGTTGAATGTTGATCTGAAGAAACGCTTCTCGAATAACTTCCAGTTCCTGGCAAGCTACACCTGGTCGCATTCGATTGACGATTCTTCGGACTTGCAGACGCTCTTGAAGCCGCAGAACAACCGCAACCTGCGCGCTGATCGTGCCGACTCGCTCTTTGACCAGCGGCATCGCTTCGTCTTCAGCGCAGTGATAATGTCGCCCGCCACCTGGCGCGGGGCATCTGGCTGGCGCAAAATCTTGTCGGACTTCATCGTCGCTCCGATATTTGAAATCTCTACGGGTCGCCCGTTCAATATCCTGACCGGCTTTGACCAGAACGCAGACCTTCAGGGAACGAACGAACGACCGAGCGTTGGCGAAAATGGCGTGCTCGTCCTTCCGCCTTTCCTTTCGCAGGGCGGCGACCTGGCGCGCAATCGCGGCATCACGCATTCTTACTCTTCGTTCGACATGCGTCTGGCGCGCATCTTCCGCTTTGGCGAACGCACCAATCTGGAAGTCATAGCCGAAGGCTTCAACCTCTTCAATCGTTTCAATGAAGCCGCAGCATCCCCGTCCTTCCAGGATGTGAATGCTTTCGGTCAACGCGGCCCCGGCGGGCGCTACTATGGCCGCCCGACCGCCGCCTTCGACCCAAGGCAATTCCAGTTCGGTCTGAAGCTGAACTTTTAATCCTGACTGGAAGCATCAGTTTGCGGATTCCGCAAACTGATGCTTCCAAAAACTTTCCGCAAACTTATACTCCCAAAGGAGCATAAATAAATTAAAAGGGCGAAGTGCTTGAAAAATAAGCGCTTCGCCATTTTGATTTTGTGCTAATAGAAAAATATGTTTCTAACGGTAAACTTCCAATCTATACACGAAAGCCAAATGCTTCCCTCGCTTGCAAAACTATAGACCAAACTTCAGGGCGTTTCAGGTAGCTCGCAGTATATACATCCAAAACTGCATTCATCGAAGGGAAGCTTCCACGTTTGATAATATCTTGGACAATATCTCGGATTTTATTTCTATCCTTCTCCTTATTTCGTTCTGACTGATCTTTACGATGTTCCAGATAGCGAGCTGAGATTAAACGATGTTCTTTAGGAAAATGTGTTCTTAAGAAACCATCGGAAACCCCAATTCGCTTGAGCGCAATCTTAAGTGGTGGCGATGGCGATTCTACGAGGACTGCTTCCACCTCATTCTTAACTCTTAGCATAAATTGCGTTCGATTATACTTTGCATATCGGTTTCTTACTTTTCGATATAACTCTGGATACTTAGTACGCAATACCGCGTCGGTTCTGTAACCCAGCTTTTTGGCGATCGAGTCAAGTGAGACTGGCGGATTCAACGAAAGTGCTTGTTCCAATGCGGGCTTGATTTGGTCCCTTCTAACAGATTCAAAAGACCGTCGCTTATCTGCTAACGCTTTACATAGGTCAGGGAAGTGGTATCGAAGGGCTTGACAAGATGTATAACCTAGTTGTCTCGCAATTTGGCCCAATGCCGGAGGTAGCTCCTCTTTCAAAGCTGATTCCAAAGCCAACTTTATTACGACATCTTCTTGAATGCGTGCAGTACTGAACTTCCCCTTCATCTTTCCTCGCGCAGACTGATTGAAGTTCGCTACAATTTGATCACATACCTGGGCGTTGATGCGACGTAATATTTGAGCGCAGCTATATCCAAGTCTCTGGGCCAGTTCATTAAGCGAAGGAGGAGGAGTTTCTTCAACAGCGTCAAATAATACTTTTAGTACATTTTCTCTTTTAAGTCGGGGCGATAGGCGCTTACTTAAAAGTGTTGAGGTACTCAAAGGATTAAAGCCATCGAGTGAGTCTTCCCTGGTAAGCAAATCCAACAGATTAACACCAGTTCGAAATCCAATCTTTAACAACAGCTCAAGCGAGGTAACCCGGCGCTTGCCGTTCCATAAAGAATATGCAAACGACTTGCCCAAGCCGAAGAATCTGACAAACGAGCAGAGATTTCCGTCAAAAAATTTCTCGGCGCACTTACTAATCGATTCTTTTGGCACTTCTGGGTCAGGCACAAAAGACAAGCGAGGAGCAACCCTAATAAGCTCTCCGATCTGTTTTGCCGAAAACATTTCATAACCAGCCTCGTCAGAGTCGAGTTCTTCAAAGATCGATCCGGTTCTATTTGAATGATGCCCCAACCAGCGATTGCAGCTTCGACAAATTCCAGGACGAAAGCTTCCAAAAAGCACCCAAGAACTAGCTTGACAGTGTGGGCACTTTGTCTCAAGGCGAATCTGGTGAGTGGAACATACTTTGACGTTTCTATGAGTCCAACATAATTGTTCATAAACCAGCGTGTTTGCCAAACGCATATTTTCAAGACACGACGGACACCAAGCGCGCTCCGGGCGACACATAGACTTATTGAAGACAGGTCTCCAGGTAAGAAAGGTAAGAAACCTTAATCTCTTCTGGAGCGTAAGCCCTTCAACCATTGCAACCCAATTCTCCGCAGTCAGCCCAGATCCGTTAATTTGGGCTGTTGCTTTTACTGCGCTTGTTTCAACCAAACTGCAAATGTGTCTGTTATTCTTTTCATCAATATCAACTTCTCTGTCGTTAAACAATATTCTCGGAGTTACCCTATGCTCTTTGGCAAGGCGAGCAAAATAACTGGTTAAACTTTCTGCGTAGGAATGTCCCACACCTATCGGTGTAAGGTGATAAGCCCAACTGCGAGGTGATACATCTGGAGCTACGCTATCCACAATTTCATAAATTCTAATGTTGGGGAAAAAATCACTTACAGAAACAACACCAGTTTTCTCATTTAGCATTTCCTTTATCCTCAGTTTGACATTGCTTCATCGGTCACTGATGCCGCGTTTTATTTCAAAGTACTTAAGTTGTAAGCAATCATGGTGCGCTCTTCGCAGTTATATCCCTTACAGGTTTGCGTTTACCGGGTCGGCGCTCTCGTCCATTAGGTTTACTGTTATGAGTTTCTTGGGCTGGTTCTGCCTCCAGATTAGAGGCCTGAGTCTGGGGCGGAGAACTCTGCCTTCGGCCATTGCCATCAAGACCTAGATTTCCTCTTAATAATGTGCGCTTACTGACAGACTCCTCCATTTCGCATTCTCCTGCAGTGATCTCGGCTAATAATTGGGTTAAGGATGAGACTGATAGAGCGCATCTCTCCAAGTGCTCCCTGGTAATTGTCCCTACATTCAATCGCAGCGCTAAGGAACATGCACGTGTAAGCCAATCTTTGAGCACACCAATACAGCCAAGACTATGTTCATAGAAGAAATCCCAATCAGGGCACGTCGAATCGGACTTAACGAATTCGGGCATGATCGGCAACGGGAGCCATCGCTGAAAAGTATATAAAGCATTGATGAAGTAGATGCGTTGAATCTCATCAATGGCTAGATAACGAGGGAAGTGTATGTCTAAGCTGCGCCGACTGACCTGCCCGTTCAGATTGCGAAAGGGAACAAATTCGTAGGTGGCAAAAAGAACGTGGGTGACTTTGGTCCTATCAGCCACAGACTTAAATGTATTTGTCTGATCGAGCTGCTTGCGGCTAGAACTAATCACTCCTACATGTTGCGCGTCATCGATGAGAACTACCGTGGGCTGCCTATGGTGTAGCGCAGTTTCGACTGCCTCTCTATACAGCTCGCCGTCAGTTCTTCGGTTTGCAATAAGTCTCATGTTAGCCCCGTGGTGGGGAGCCCACGGGCTCATGTCAATTTTTTTATCGACCAATGGCTCTTCCATCGAAACGAGTAGTGGCTTAAAGTAATGCTTTTTCCAGTCGAAATTACCCGTTTGAGGGGCCATTAGGTGAAGACTTGCAACGGCAAGTAGTCCCGGATCCTGATCTAACTCAGTAAGCCTTCTCTTTGTTAACTCCACTACTATTTCTTTCATAACAGTAGTCTTGCCAACACCGGGAGGGCCACAGCAAATTATAAGAGAGCCTGGTGATGAATCTTCGATCGCCCAGAGAATCCTATCGCGAACTTCTTGAATGTATGGATGCCCGATGACCTTTGTCCTGAAGAATTCAACACGCTCGCGAACAGGCTTCTCTAGAAGATCGCGTGGAAACAGTGGTGCCATGTCGAGTGGCTTAGTAACATTTGTCATTTAGAAGTCTCCGTATGTTTGAATGTCCAAGTTCTGTGGGGCACCCTCCGAGAAGGTTTCTGAAGGCTGCACACTAGCTTGGATTGGTAGTGCTGGATCTACCCTATTCGTTGGCGGTTCAACTTGCGGATTAAATGACCCGGAATACGCTTGGAGCGCCTCCAATGCTGTACGGCCTGCGAGATCAGCAAGCTGCTGGCGAAGTAGGACTTCTTGCGCTTCGATGCTCTGGAGGAAGGCAGCTAATTTGGCAGTTGTGATAGATTGATTTCGGCCGTGCAGTTTGTCCTTCTGACGCAATATGGTAGACGCGAGCATGATCTCTCGTTCTGAACGGCCGTGAAATACAGCATACTTCTCCGATCTACAAAGGGCCCATTTCCCTAGAACGTATGCGTAGGATATGCCAGCGTCCCAAGGGTCATATCTTACCGGAGGCGTTGTACCCAGCACATCCGAGTATTTGAAATCGTCTGTCCAGAAGTACCGGTTATTAATCTTGACGCCGTTCGACTGTACCTTCGCTGTTCCCTTTGCTGTCGTCGGTAGAGTCATCATACGGAAGGGTTCGTCATATGGAATGATCCGGTGCTTCCGTTCACCATACCTTTCCATTCCATCATTGAAAGCATCACGCGGTGACTGTCCCTCAAGCGCTGGATGTACAATAGTGTCATAAGTCTCGTATGACCATTCCGTCAGCTTTTGATCACCAGCCTCGAGTGTCCAGAGTGCATGATTCTTAGGATTGATAGCTTTCGTTAGCTGGCGGACATCTTTAGTGCTCTGGGTATTTCCCTCTAGGTTATGCCAGAACTGGGTATTTGTTGTGCCAAAAAGACGCTCATCCGTGGCACCGAAATTGGGCTTTCCCGTTCGCTCCTTCTTTGTACATTCGTACCACGCGAGCAGGCCTTCAAAGTAAGCTGACGAGAATTCAAGCCCGCCATCCACGATTACAATCTGTGGCATACGCCCGAAACGCCTAACACACTCGCGAATGACTAACATACAAGAGCGATAGCTCGGGGGATCAAAGAGCATGATTGAGGCTAAAATGCGACGGCAAAAAGCATCCATTAGCCTTGTCACCCACGGACGCCCAAGATTCATACCAGTTCTTGCACATACAAACTCCGCATCCCCTTTAGTATGATCAATGTGCCCTATATGAAACGGGCGCTCGCCGTGCTTCGGAGTCGTAAGTTCCAACTCCATGTAAAACTCTTTCTCTTTATAGGCAGCGCGGTGCCCACGCATCTTCAGCGTTTGTTGGTATTTAGGGCGCCGCTTTACAGCTCTGCAAAAGGTCTTATAACTTACAGCAATTATTCCCTTTCGTTTTACCTCTTCCTTTTCAAACTCAGCCAAGTAGAGAGCAAAAGAGGCATACTTCTTTCTGCGCTTTAGATTTTCATGGTTCTTACCGATAAAGTCGTTCAGGAAATCCTTAGACGCTTTATCGATCCTTGGATTCTCATTCCCCCTCCTTGGCTTAGGAAGTACGCCTACATATCCGCACCCGTATGACTGCTCCGCTATCCGGTACTCTCTTCTCCAGTGCTCAAGAGTGCGGCTAGGAACTTCTTCGGGCAAAGTTTCTCCTCTTAAACTCGCCCTAACGATTTCCACTCTCCTGTTAGCCTCGGCTAGGTCTTCTTTCGTAGCTTCCGCTAGGCGCTTTTGCACTTCAGGGTGTGTTTTGGCTACAGGCTCTCTCTTAACACCTGTAATACGTCCAGTTCTGATGAGTTCTTCGATGACGGCAAGCGGGAGTTCTGCGAATGAATTTTCCTCCGATAGAATCCCGACTAAGGCGTCTCCTTTATTCACGACTGTCCAAAGATTGCCGTTCCACCTAAGAGTGCTGCCGTGTTCAATATCGACATAGGAAGGTGCGTGGACATTGGCGGATGAGGGAACTTCGATTACGTTAGCGTAGGCGATAGCAGTGATTTCGTCGGCGTAAACTTTGACGAATTCTAATTCGGACGGCGCGACCGCGTACAAATCCACGAAGATGACTTCATGGGCGATCATCATGAAAATATCGTCTCGGCTCGCCGTATCCTTAGATAAGTTGCAAAGACTTTCTAAAGACAATCCAGGGTCAGCGGCGACATTTTGTAGGACTACTTCTCTTGCTTCGGCGGGTATTATCGGGGCATCAGCACGGTAGTAATCTTCTAAGAACTCCATCCATCTCTGGAAAGTCCAGTTAATGTCCTTCGATGATTTAACGCGGAAGAAGCAGCCAAACTGTAGTGCAACTTGTTCACCCGGAGGGCAATGCCAATCGCCCTCCTCGTCCCGGCAGTAATAGTTCGGATTCTTAGCTTCCAGCTTAAGAAGCTCTTCTTCAGTCTTATACTCTTCCCACCCAGCCCCGTCGTCCTCGATGCAAAACATGTCTGGTGTGCGCATGAACGCTCGGTTCTGCCCATCAGGTCCTTTCATATTCAATCTAATAGGTTCAGGCTGGTCATAAAATTCAATAGTTTTCTTACACTGGTCTTTCTCACGAATGCGGGGCAGTTCATTTTTGTGGCTCTCAAATTGAATAGTCCGCGACATTTTAATGCTCGGGAACCGACCACAAATGTTTCTGGGTCCGCTATGTACGAGGCGAGACGGCTCGGAGGAACGAATCATCTGAATATAATTCTTCGCAGGGTTAGTAATTCCGTTCCTGAGACACCATAGATCGAACTCGTTATCCTTAAACATTGGAACCTCCTTTTTTCTTGATGAAAGCGATATGGGTGTGTACAATAAAGATGGTCTAGAGACACACGTAGACCCTCTCGCTTCATGCGGGTGAACAGTTTGGCCTGAAGCGTCGGCGACCAACCTAAGCGCTTCAGGTCATTCCTTTTTGCGATAAATCCGACGACGAATTAGTCTAGATCTTAACGACCTCTATTTACCTTCTTTCTCCAATTTAGTTGTGAGTGATTACCTTAAGCTGAAAAGCGCGGGGAAACGCTGCTTTTAAGTGCGATTGCAACTTGGTTCCACACTCTTAACAGCCTGCTCAGCCTCAGCAATCCTATCTTCGATAAATCGCTCGACGTCCTTACGAAGTAATCGGATAGAACGCCCAAATCGAACGCGAGGTATGCGGTTTGTACCGGCACCTCCTTGATACCAAGTCTTAGGTGCCAGACCGCTTTGCTGTGCAGCTTCGCGGATTGTGCAGAAGTCTCTGTTTTCCCCTGAATTACTCACGTCCCTGATATTACGATAAAGTACTTGGGTTACTTCGTTCAAAAAGTCAAAAAAGGAACTAGAAAAATGTAAAGGATTCTTTCATCTTACTTTTTTAGACCACTATAGGAGGCCAGCTCGAGTGATATTTTATTCGTCGTCTGTAAAGTGTACTTTGAGATATACCCATTTCATTAGCAACTAGTTCCGGAGTTGGCGTAGCTACCCTATTCACCTTCAAGTATGCCTCTTTATACTTGAGAATAAATTCATCTGGAGAGTCGAACTTTTTAGTTCCGGGCGGTCTTCCTAATTTCTTAGCGCCATCTAAAATAATTAGGGCATCCTTTTTGAACTGATCTACTTTTGATTTACTACGATCTCTGGGTTCTAACCAATGTAAAGACCTTGCTTTACCGCGATTGGGATGCCAGCACTCCTCAAAGTACATTCTTAAGAATCTTGGTGGGGTCAAAGGATTCGATAGACTCGTCTGAATATCGGTTACCGGGCAGGCAAAAATTCGAGTTCGCCATACTTGAACGATATAATCGGGACGCTCACGCCAATATGTAGGTTGGCAGAGATATTGAGAAGAATCACTTATCAATGATTGTGATTCACCTTTGCTCCTCGCCGTTCGGTATGACTCAATTCTTAAACCAAACCTTTCGATAGTGTAATTAGAGAAACTTTTAGAAGGTAAGCGACCTGTCTTAACCATTCCTTCCGCACTGTCCAATCGAACGCAATAAATCGCGTTGTCGTAGTGCGGCGCACCAAGTTCTTCGATTAATTGTCTTGCACCATCAAACCCGGCCAACATTTGGAAGGCAGGGGGATTATCTCGATAGCGAAAGACTTTTATATTAGACGGCTGATGTGGAATTAAATTGACAAAGAGGAAGACCTCTCGAATCTTGGTTGGCAGAAGCGCCAACTTCAAGCCCAACCGAGATTAGGAGGAATTCCTCATGCAAAGTATAGACTTTCCGACTCTTTTGACAATCATGT
>DASWQH010000048.1:0-30311 GCA_036403815.1 Pyrinomonadaceae bacterium
ACCCGGCACCTGACACCCGACCCCTCGTAAGAGTATGAAGCCAATTCTAGTGTGCGCTCTCTGCCTGTTGCTCGCCTTATTTTTCAGCATGGGTGAGGGAGGCGGGAGCGCCAGTGCGGCGCGTGCGCGTCTTCAGAACACGTATCCTGAGCCGCCTGCGGATCGCACGCTCATCTATCTGGCGGATGACAAAAACGCTCTGTCCGCTTTGCCGCTTGAGGCGGCGACGACATCTTTGCGTGTCAATGAAGTGGCGCGTTCAAACAAGAGAAGCTATCTGGAATTGCAGGGCGAGCACGCCGCGACTGCAATCGGCAACCCGCTCCCGCGCTTCTTTCTCTTCGTGAAGGATGTGCAGGGCGTGCGGCCTCCGTTCATAGTGCGCCTGACGGAAAAGAAAAAGGGGCGGCGGGTTGATGCCCTGACGCAGAAGGGGATGAGCGGCTTCGCCGTCCCTTCGGAAGAGATTATCAGGCCGCGACTGCTTGTCTTGAAGCGCGAAGATGGTATGCTCTTTATGCAGGTTAGCCCGCGTGAGCCTCTCGCGCCCGGCGAATATGCTTTCGTCGGCGCAGACCCTGCGCGCATCTCAACTTTTCGCATCGTTGCGGAATCGAACCGTTAGATTTTTATAAAAGGGAAGAAGCTCTAATGACAAACTCCGCTCCGCCTGTCACACCCGGCAAAAAAGGTTTCTGGACGCCCATGCGTCTATCATTTACTTTCGGTGTGCTGGCGCTCACAGCCGCCTTCATGCTTCCGAGTTGCCAGTCGGATGCCGCCAAATTGCAGCCCAACGTGACCGTCAATTCAAATCAAGCGCCTGCTCCTCCAGCCAATCCAGCGCCCGTCAGTGCTCAGCCTTTGGCTGCGAGCGTGCTCAGCACGGAGTTGAAAGACCTTGACGGGAAAACCTTCAAGCTGTCGGACTATGCGGGCAAAGTAGTCATTGTTAATCTGTGGGCGACCTGGTGCGGGCCGTGCCGCGTGGAGATTCCGGAGCTTATCAAGCTCAGCGATGAGTACAAGTCGCGCGGAGTCGAGTTAATCGGATTGACGAGCGAAGACCCAGTCCAGGATGCGGGTAAAGTAAAAGACTTTGTTAAGCAGCAGGCAATCACTTACCGAGTCGGCTGGGGCAACCAGAGCTTTTCGTTGGGATTGATGCAGGGCAATGTTAAGAACGTCATTCCGCAGAGCTTCGTCATCACGGGCGACGGGCGCGTCGTCGCGCACATGGCCGGTTTCAACCCGGCCACCACACCGCAGAAACTTCGCCAGGCTGTAGAACAGGCGTTGAACTTCAAGGGCTAGGAACCGTATTTACCTACCTCGCGCGCGATCCATCAGGGTAGAAAATAGATTAGTCCCAAATCCCAAGTCCAAAGCCCCAGGTGAAGAGCTTCGGGTCTTTGACTTGGGACATGGGACTTGGAACTTGGGACTTTCCCGGAGGCTGCCAGATGAAACGCTGCCCCACCTGCCAACAGGTCTACACGGACGTGACCTTGCGCTTCTGCCTGGATGACGGTGCGCCGCTCATAGACGACACGCCGCCGCCCTTTGATTCGGCAGCAACACTGATCACGCCTTCGTCCCCGGATATTCACCAGACGCCTGGAAGCTATCGTCCCAATCCTGTGCCAGACCCGCGCACGCAGGCTAACCCATGGAGCGCGCCTACTAACTCTGGCTACGGCCCTCCGACGCTTCCGGGTTATCCGAGCGGTCAATTGCCTCCTACACAGAGTCGAAGCTACCTCCCGTTGATAGTCGGAGGCTTCCTTCTCTTGTTCTTCGGCGTGGTAATCATCGGCGGCCTTGTTGCCTGGAGCATGTTGAGGAGTAACAGCAGTAGTAGCAGTACATCTTCATCCGGGAGCAAGACTACCAAAGAGGTTATCGTCTCCAAACTCGGCGGCGGCCAGTACACTTCAATCGGCGAGGCGATTAAGAACGCACCCCTCGGCGCTCGCATCAGCGTTCGTCCGGGCGTCTACAATGAAAGCATAGAGATTAATCGAGACGTGGAGATAGTGGGCGACGGCCCCATTACACAGATTGTCGTCGAGACCATAAACAATAACTGCGTCTATATGAAATCCGGCAAGGCGCTCATACGCGGTCTCACCCTGCGCAACCGTATGACGAATAAGGATGACAAGTACTACGCCATAACGGTCTCGCAGGGCGAGTTGAGTTTGGAGGATTGTGATATTACTTCCGGAAGCCTGACGGGCGTGGGCGTTTACGGCGCAGGCACGAAGGCTTTCATACGTCGCTGCCGCATACACGATTGCACGGAAAGCGGCATCTACTTTTACAAGGGCGCTACGGGCACGGTCGAAGATTGCGATGCCTTCAATAACGGCTTCGCGAACCTCTCTATCAAAGAGGGCGCAGACCCTACCATTCGCAACTCGCGTTTCTACAACAGCAAATCGAGCGGTATCTATGTCTATCTCAACGGCAAGGGGACGATAGAGGATTGCAATATCTACGGCAACGCCTACTCAGGCGTCTCCATCAGCGAAGGCGGCGACCCCACGATCAACCGTTGTAAGATTAACCGCAACAGCTACAACGCCGTCTATGCTTATAAGAGCGCAAAGGGAACTGTGCAGAACTCAGACCTCACAGGAAACACAAAAGGCCCTTGGGACATTGAAGCCGGAAGCACCGTGCGTCAGAGCGGAAATACGCAGTAAGATAGCGTGGAAGAGCGATTGACAAATGGTGTTTGCAGCCCCGGAAGGGGCGATAGATTGTAGCCCACGGCGTGAGCCGTGGGCTTTGTAGAATAGAAAATTTTGAGAAGCCCCGGTAGGGGCGAAAGAAATCTCGGCCTGAGAATCTTTCGCCCCTACCGGGGCTTTCAACTTTTGAACCGTGCTTACTCCCACGGCTCACGCCGTGGGCTAAATTATGTCGCCCCTTTCAGGGGCTTTGTATCGCATCGGGCGTTACTTCGATTCTTCGCCGCGCTGTTCTTCAAGCTGACGTTCTCCCTCTTTGCGCAGCTTGCGGCCTTCCTGCTCAAGCTCTTCGTCCTCCAGGCCATGCGCCACGCGCTCTTTGGCGCTGCCTTCGGCGCGCTTCATTTCGGCTTCGACGCGCTCTTCGACCTGATCAATCGGCGCTGGCTCGCCTTCATCTTCCTGTGTGCGAACTTTGGCCTTATCAATATCCATGATGCCCTCCCTCGTATGATGATTATTGCTTGAATGCTGCGCGGCATCGTCTCACTATTTACGCGGCGAGGTCAAATTGTTGCCTGACGCGCACCTCGTATGCGATACTCTCCGGCGAACCGGCAGAGAACCCTCGCTCGTGCATTCCAGTAAGATGAGCGTGCGACTTCTCTTAAAGTTTTCAATAAGGACAAGAGGTTCCCCATGACTCAAGAGATAAGTCGTTTACTTGCGAGCGGCTCGGAGCAGATTGTGCGTACCTGGTCTGAGAAGGTCATGTCCGACCGCCGCGTGCAATCGGATTCCCAGCTCTCCTACGTACAGCTCATAGACCACATCCCACAGATTATAGAAGAGCTAAAGCAGGCGATGGCGACAAGCCCGCCCGAAGAGGAACTGACGGGGGCTAACAATCACGGGCGGCAAAGGTGGCGGCAGGGCTACGAGCTGAAAGAGGTGATACGCGAGCTGATACTACTGCGCGCGACGCTGCTCGAATTCCTTGAAACCTATCGCGGGGCGATGCGCCAGCATAATCTGGATCAGTTAACCCACGCCTACCGCCAGATTAACGGCTTCATGGACGAAGAGCTTTATAAAACCGTCGAAGCCTATCTGGAAGCCCCAAAACATGCGCCGACGGTTGAAAGCGTCACAGTATAAGAAAGCAGGTGACGGGTGTCAGGTGTCAGGTGCCGGTGAAAGAAAATCCAGTTGTCTTTCTTTAACCGGCACCCGGCACCTGACACCCGTCACCTGCTTTTAAGTTAACTGGTGAGCGTCCGCGTGCCGGTACTGCTCCGCTGATGACACGCACCGCCGCGTCTTCGGATTCGGGCGCGGACTCGAAGGTCAAAAGCGTGGTTGCCTGCGCTGGCACGCGCGGCAGGACGTAAGGGTTGCCGAAGACAACTGCGATTGTCGGGATGCGAGCGGCGCTGAGAGCTTCCATAACTTCGGCGTGCGCGTGTGCCAGCGCGACACTTCCCTTGTAAGCCGCGACGCGCGCACACACGGCCACCAGCGCCACATCGCAATCGCGCGTCGTCTCCAGAATCATCTCTACATCCGCAGCCTCCGCGCCGGATTCTATGAGTCGTGCGTTAAAGGTGCGCGCCACAGCCGCAGAGAAACGCGACCCGGCAGGCTCGCGCAGAACGTGCGCCCAGACCGGCACACTGTCTTTCAGTATAATCGCAGCCACGCGTTCCTTCTTTAAGGGCAATAGTCCAAGCGGGTCGCGTATGAGCGTGATGCCTCGCTCAAAGAGGTCGCGCGAAGTTTCCGTATGCGACGGGCTGCCCAGCACGTCCCAGACTTTTTCCAGCGACACGAGACGCTCGCGGTGAAGACCGCACCATGCTTTCGCCGCCAGTATGCGACGCGTCGAACGGTCTATACGCTCAGCCGTCAAGCGCCCCGTCCTGACCGCTTCACAGAGGGCAGTGTGTGCGCGCTCTATGTCTACAGGATAGAGCGCAACGTCGCATCCCGCTTCAATGGCGAGCACTGCCGCTTCGCCCGCTTCGTAACGGTCGGCCACCGCACCCATAGAGAGAGCGTCGGAGAAGACCAGCCCATCGAAGCCGTAATCCCCACGCAGCAGTCCATCAACCAGCGCGGGCGAAAGCGTCGCAGGACGCGCCTCTGTGGCTGTTGGATCGAGCGCGGGCACAAAGATGTGTGCGGTCATGATGGCGCGCACGCCTCTCTGCACAGCAGAGCGAAAGGGCGGCAATTCTATCTGCTCCAGCCTCTCTCTGGTCACGTCCAGTGTTGGAAGATGAAGGTGCGAATCGAGGCTCGTGTCGCCGTGGCCGGGGAAATGTTTGGCGGTAGCAATCTGCCGCTCGTCCTGCGCGGCGCGAATAAAGGCCGCGCCCCAGTTGGCGACCATCTCAGGATCATCGCCGAAGGCGCGAGTGTTGATGATGGGGTTGGATGGATTGTTGTTGACATCCAGCACCGGGTAGAAATTGACTTGAACGCCGAGCGCTCGCCCTTCGCGCGCGGTGATGCGCGCAGCTTCGGCTGCGGATTCGGTGTCGCCCGTTGCCGCCAAAGCCATAGCGCGCGGCAGCCTTGTCCCGCCGCGAAGCTGCATCCCCACGCCGCCCTCGAAGTCCGAGGCGAAAAACAGGGGCACACGCGCCCTCGCTTGCAGGCGATTGACTAAAGCGGCGGTCGTGAACGCGTCGCCGCTGTAGATGATAAAGCCGCCGACATGAAATCTTTCTATGGCTTCAGCTAGACGCGCGTACTGAAGACTCTCTTCGTGCATGAGCACGCCGGTCGTATCAGGCATGATAAGCTGCCCGACTCTCTCTTCCAGCGTCATCTCGCGCAAGGTGTTTTCAACCCACTCGGCCTCTGCTCTCTCTTCTGCCTCCAAAATGCTCGCTCCACTCTCGCTTCTATAGATTTGTTTACTTGCGCCCCAGGCATCTTAGCATGAGGAGAGCGATTAGCATCTTCCGGGCTGAATCTGGAATCTGTTTCTAATTCGCATTTGATTCATCCTTGGAAGCCGTTTGAAAAATCAACTTCCTCTTGAGTCCCGTAGGGACGACATGCTAATAGCCCGGTGCTTCAGCACTGGGGATACGTTATGGAAATTAAAGTAGAGTCCCGTAGGGACGACTGAAAACTCTTCCAGATTTATTCAGTCATCCCTACGGGACTCAATACCTTTTGTGTCTGCTGTTCCCAGCCATAAATGGCTGGGCTATTGTCAATCGTCCCTACGGGACTCTTCAAACAGCTTCTTAAAAAAGCGCTTGACTCTGTATTCGTCTCCAGAGTTTATAATTCTTAATCGAAGTGGTCGCTGCTGCTGATTCGCGCTGGATGCGCAGCGGGTGCGGAGCGTGGTAAACTCCTGTAGGCTTGAGGGCATCTCAGGTCTCTTCAAGGAAGACAATGAGGCGTTACATTCAAATCTTGGGGCTGGTTGTGCTGGCGTTTGCGGCGAGCGGGTGGGGGCATGTCATAGCCGCCGCGCTCTGCCCGCACGCGAACCCTGGCGCGGCGAAAGCAGTCGCGGCTGTGAACATGGCCGGGGAGTACGCCTGCCATTCCACCAAGCCTGAGATTGCAGCGAAGCCTGATTGTCATGATCCCTCTATGGGTCAGGAGACCGCTGCCGACATGGAGCCGTCTCATGCTATGCCGGGTAACGAAGGCAATAGAGCAGCGCTTGTTGCGCTTCCTGAGAACGTACCCTGCACGCATTGCATGGGGCGAACTGAGCTTCCGGCCTCGACCGTTATAGCCCGCCAGAACGTAGAGCCGAAGCGCAGCCTTGAACCGGCGACACTTCAAGCTGCATCGCCGTTACCATTGTTCTCTTTCACGCTTCCTGTCGTCTACAGGCAGGGCGCGCCACCCGGTTCTTCCACCCCGAAACATCTGCTCATCAGCGTTCTACTGATTTAACTCCCCCTTCTCGACAAACGGTTCAACCGTAGAACCGTAAACGCCGACGTGCGTTTTTACGTCAGGACAGAGAGCTGGGAATGCTCTACGTCCTCTGAGCAAAGAAACAATCTTCGAGAGGGAATCATGAATAGAGTTGAATTTGGAAAAGCTCTTTGCCTGCTCGCCGCTGTGGCGCTGCTGATAGTTGCGAGCGCGCACTATTTTTCTACGGCGCAGGCTTCGGGGCAGCAGGACATGTCCGGCATGGACATGGGCAAGCCGAAGCCCAAGCCCAAACCAAAGCCCAGGCCAAAGCCTACGCCGCAGAAGAAAAAGCAGGCCGAGCCGGAGAAGAAAGAGATGGAGGCGATGCCCGGTATGGACATGGGTAAGCCTGCGCCTGCTACAACCCCGAAGCCTGCCGCAACGCCTGAGCCGATGCAGATGAACATGCCCGGCATGAAGATGGAGCCGGAACCCAAGCCGTCGCCTGCCGCAACCCCCGCTAAGACTGACGAGCAGATGAAGATGGCTATGCCGTCCGGGTCGCCGCAACCGTCTGCAACACCCGCCGGAGCCGACATGAAGATGAACATGCCCGCGACCGCCGCGCCTTCGCCGGACGCCAGCCGCCCGCAGTTGAACCAGAAGCAGGATTCAAGCGGCAATGAAGGGCGTGACATGGGCAATATGAACATGTCCGGCGATCAAAAGCAGCAAGGCGATGGGATGAAAGACTCCATGCCCGGCATGAACATGAAAGGCATGAGCGGGACGGGGCGTGTGGATGCCAACTCTCTGATGGTGATGTCGAACGAAGGGATGGACATTCGCGTAGGCCGCAGCGGGAGCAACGCCTTCTCTATGGGACAGATGGGTTCGGGTACAAGCTGGCAGCCCGCGACCACGCCTATGTACATGTGGTACAAGTCCGCTGGCAAGTGGCTCATCTTTTTTCACGGCGACATGAAGTTCGGCGTCAACGCTCAGGGCGGGCCGCGCGGTGTGACCAAGTTTGAATCGCAGAACTGGTTCATGCCTATGGCCTTTCGGCGCGTAGGGCCGGGTACGCTTCAGCTTCGCGGCATGTTCAGTGCGGAGCCTTTCACTTTCTCCGGCCAAGGCTCGCCACAGCTTTTCCAGACGGGTGAGACTTACAAGGGGCAGCCTATCAGAGACGCCCAGCACCCGCACGACCTCTTCATGGAGCTGTCCGCGACCTACACCATTCCGCTCGGAGAGCGCGGGACGTGGTTCACCTATCTAGGCTTTCCGGGTGAGCCTGCGTTGGGGCCGACAGCCTTCATGCACCGCTGGTCTGCTTCGGAAAATCCTTCAGCACCTCTGACGCATCACCTACAGGATTCGACGCACATCTCCTTCGGCGTCTTTACCACGGGCTTTACTTATCGCTGGCTCAAATTTGAAGGCTCAATTTTCAACGGGCGCGAGCCGGGCGAGAACCGCTATAACTTCGAGTTCAATCCGTGGAACTCGCGTTCGTTCCGCGTCTCCTTCGCGCCTAACAGCAACTGGGCTATGCAGTGGAGCTACGGGCTATTGAAGAACCCGGAAGCCTTGGAGCCGGGCGATGTGCGACGCATGACAGCCTCCATCAGCTACAACAAGCGATTCACGCGCGGCAACTGGGCTTCGAGTCTCATCTGGGGACGCAACCGAGAGGAGCATCACAATGATCTCTTCACGCTCAACGGTTACACGGCGGAATCGACAGTGCAGTTTCTGGATAAGAACTACCTGTACACGCGTCTTGAGCTGGTGGACAAGACCGGGTTGCTCAATCGCGCGGAGCGTACAAGCCTCGGTATCACTAGCAGTCATCCAATCTTTCGCATAGGAGCATACACCTTCGGCTACTCGCGCGACGTGTGGACGACCGACAGGTTCAACGTGGCTCTGGGCAGTGATGTGACTCTTTACTCAAAGCCCGCCGTGCTCGATTCCGTTTACGGCGATAATCCTGTCTCCTATCGCTTCTTTATTCGTGTGCGCCCTTCGCGCATGAGCATGAAGTAAGCAACAGCAAGGATGAGGGCGAAGGGATGAGGGATGAAGTAAAAGAAAATCTATCCTTAGAAGCAATTTGAATAATCAGATTCGCCAGTTGTCCCGTAGGGACAGTTGATAATAGCCCAGCGATTTATCGCTGGGTCAAAGGGTAGGAAAATAAAGCAGAGTCCCGTAGGGACGATTGAAGCAAATATTCAGTCGTCCCTACGGGACTCTACTTTCATTACCCGGCTTTGACCCAGCACTGAAGTGCTGGGCTATTATCGTTTCGTCCCTACGGGACGTTTCAATAAGCTTCTTAGCTTTCATCCCTCATCGCTGCCGCCCTCATCCCTGCCTTTGTCGGTACTGACCTGAACGCTTTTGTTATGCACTCGTGCCCCTGCACGTGCTACAATCCGCTCGTTCCCTCGAAAAGATTAAACTACAGGACGCGTGTTCTCCCTTGTCCTTTTGCCTGATTGCGAAGTATGTCGCACAAATTCCCGATGAGGAGGAGCAAGATGAGGCATTTGTTTAGTAAGAGCATGGGTGTCATGCTCGGAATTGTAATGATCCTGGGTCTGGTCGCATTCGTACCGGCACAGAACAAGAGGTTGAATGACGCGCGGCGTCATTCCAACGACGCCGTCAAGGTCTTCAACGAAATCATGGGGACGCCGGATAAGGCGATTCCGAAGAGAATATTAGATAAGGCGGAGGCCGTGGCGATTTTTCCGGGCGTCGTGAAGGCCGCTTTCATCGTCGGAGGCCGTGGCGGCCAGGGTATTATCGTCCGTCGTGTGCGCGGCGGCTGGAGCGAGCCCGCTTTCTATAACCTGGGCGGTGCAAGCTTCGGCGCGCAGATCGGAGCGACGAAAACAGACTACATCTTCCTCATCATGAATGAAGAGGGAGTGCGAGGTTTGTTGGAAGACAAGTTCGAGATGGGCGGTGAAGCCGGTGTCGCAGCCGGGCCGTATGGACGCGAGGCATCCGCCTCGACCAACCTGACGCTGGATGCAGGAATCCTATCCTACTCGCGCCAGAAAGGCGCGTACATCGGCGCGGCTATCAAGGGTGCTGCCATCACCCCGGACAATGATCTCAACGAGGCATTTTATGGAAAGAAGGCCAGTAGCATTCTGGGCGATACGACCATGGTGCCTTTGAACAAGATGCCTGCGGCGGTTCGCATAGTGCCGCAAACTCTCGCGCGTTACTCTGTCAGATAGAGGGTTCGTCAAAGACTTCAAGGCGCGCGATTGCGGAAAGAGGCTTGACGCTTCCGCTCGCGCGCCTTTAATATTCCGTTTCACTTGCGCCTATGTCCTGAGAGGCTTCCCCTTTCCTCTTCATTTTTGAAACGGAGGATGCGCCCTATGCAGCCACGCACGCAAAGACAGAAAGAGATTCTGGAATACATCACGAGCTTCATAGAGCGTCACGGGTACGAGCCTTCGTACACCCAGATTGCTCGCCACTTCGGCGTCTCTTCAAAAGCAACCATCGCCAAACACATTGCCGCCCTTGAGCGGCGCGGCCTGCTCTCACGCTCGCGCGAAGGAGGTGCGTTCGGTCTGGCCGTCACGGTCGAAGAGGCTGCGGGCGATGAAATCTGCGTGCTGCCCCTCCTGGGGCGCATCGCTGCCGGTGCTCCCGTTGACGCCGTACCGGATGCCGAGCCGATCTCCATCCCGCGCTTTCTACTGGGGCGCGTTCGTCCTGAAAATGTTTACGCTCTGCGGGTCGTAGGCGATTCGATGATTGACGAGCACATCTGTGACGGCGACATAGCGCTCATAGAAAACCGCACCATCGCACGCGACGGCGAGATAGTGGTTGCACTTATCGACAACGCACGCGCCACGCTCAAACGTCTCTTCCGCTTCGGCCCGGAAGTCGAGCTTCGACCCGCCAACTCGCAGCTTGCGCCTATGCGCCTGCCCGCGCACCGCGTCTCCGTGCAGGGCATCTTTCGCGGCCTGCTGCGTCCCACAGCCTGAAAGCTACTTGGTGTGATAGCTAACAGCTCAGAACTCATAAATAGTTCAGGCATGAATCTGTATATCTATCTATGTGCTCCGGCAAACCGGGCGGCGCTAATCCGTGTCTTCAGGAAAGCTGATGAGAGAGAGTGTGTTCGAGTCAACCATCATTAAAAGGGTGTGGGCGCTTGCCTTGCTGTTATGTATCGCCCCTTTTCTAGTCATCACACTCTTCGTCCATCCCGTTTATGATGATTACTGCCATGCGGCAGCGACTGTGGAATACGGAGTCCGGGGCGCGGTCAGGCACATGTACCTGTTCTGGAGTGGAAAGTATTTCTCAACTACGGTTCTGGCCTTTCATCCGATAGCGTTCGGCAGCTTCCCGGCCTACAAACTTGTGTCTATAGCCATCATCCTTCTCACCTTCATCTCTGTCTACTTTCTAGTGAGCGTCCTTTTGAAACGGGAAGCGACCGTTGTTGAAAAGCTGATTGCGGCGAGCTTCTTTACAGCGCTCTTCAGTAATCAGATGCCGGAGTTGACGGAAGGCTATTACTGGATGCCCGGCTCCATCACGTACATGCTTGGAGTTATCCTCACGGTCTTCTTCTTCGGCTCGGTGGTTAGATTATTCGATAGCCGGGGCATCAGCCGTCGTCTATGGTTTCTCTCTTGCTCGCTGCTGATAGTTGCGATTGTAGGCTCAAGCGAAACCCTGATGGCTATATTTTTCCTGCTGATGCTCTCTATAACCATCAAGGCATTCGTCTGTAGAGACGACTCAAAGTGGCTGTGGCTTTGGTTTCTATTGCTGACTACGGTATGTACACTCGTGGTCTTTATGGCACCGGGCAATGCCGTCCGGAGCAGCCGGTTCGCAGGCGGTCACAGGCTCTTTTACTCTCTGCTTTTTTCTTCCGCGCAGGAGGCTCGCTTCCTGCTCAAGTGGCTTTCCAACCCCGCCCTTATACTAGGCACCATCCTCTTTATCCCTGTCGCTTACAGGCTTTCAGAAAAAAACGAGCTGTTGAAGCGCCATTTTAAGTTTCACCCGTTTGCGGGATTGTTGCTACTGCTTGCCATAGTCTTTCTGGGATTTTTCCCGGCTTACTGGAGCACCGGCCTTTTAGGCCAGCACAGGACTGTGAATCTGGTATTCTTTCTCTTCCTGCTCGGCTGGTTCCTGAATCTTACAATGTGGGTCAGTTATCTGAGGCGAAAATTCGGTTGGGCGGTTGCCAGTCTGCCCATCTACGTATATGTTATTTGTCTTCTACTGATTCCGCTCAGTCTCTTAGCAACAAACAATACCAGAGAGACGATTGAGGATTTAGCGAGCGGGCGAGCCTTTCGGTATGATATGCAAATGAAGCAGAGGTACTTGCAGATTGAGCAGTGCTTGAAGGTGGGTCAAAACCCTTGCCCTGTAAACAGGCTCAAGGAGTTGCCGACCGCTATCACCAGCGACTATATGGATAAAGAGGTTGCCTGTGATGAGAAATATTGGAAGCTGGAATTCACGCTAGACCCTGCAAAATAGAAGCCCCGTGGGACAAAGATATATTTCAATGCATACAGAGATTTCGCCACACCGAATCAGGCAGATAATCATAGAGCAATCGAAGCGCGCTCACGTCGGCCACATAGGCTCGGCTCTGTCCATAGTAGAAATCATCGTCGCGCTCTACAGAGATGTCCTCAGCGTAGATGACCCCCTAGACCCTGAGCGTGACCGCTTCATCTTATCCAAGGGGCACGCGGCGCTGGCGCTCTACAGCGCGCTATACTTACGCGGATGGATTACTGAAGAAGCGTTGAATAGCTATTGCGGGGATGCGAGCCGGTTGGGCGTTCATCCCGAACATGCTTTGAATGGCGTGGACTTCTCCGTAGGCTCGCTCGGACAGGGACTCTCTTTCGGGGCGGGCAATGCTCTGGCAGCCCGCCTGCGAGGTTCTTCACGCAGGGTCTTTGTGCTGGTCAGCGATGCGGAATGCAACGAGGGCGCTCTCTGGGAAGCGGCCATGTTCGCAGCGCATCACAGGCTCTCGAATTTGACGGCCATCCTGGACTTAAACGGACAGCAGGCTTTCGGGTTTACTGCGGAGGTTTTATCGCTCCCTAATATGAGCGAGCGCTGGCGCGCGTTCGGCTGGGACGTGTACGAGGTAGACGGCCATGATGTAGCGGCGTTGACCGATGCTATGAAAGAAACTGAAGACGGCGATGGACGGCCTCGCATCGTTATCGCACGGACGACGTTCGGCAAGGGCGTCTCTTATATGGAGGGGCAGATTAAGTGGCACTATTATCCTATGTCGGAGCAGGAATACACAGAGGCTTTGGAGGAGATTGGTAAATCTGCATGAGACTTGAGTTCGTCAAAACTCTGCTGGAGCTGGCCGAGCGTGACGCGCGCATTCTTTTACTGACGGGCGATCTGGGCTTCCTTGTGCTTGAGCCTTTCAGAGACAGGTTCCCGGAGCGCTTCTTCAACGTCGGGGTAGCGGAGCAGAACATGGTTGGTCTTGCAACGGGACTCGCGGAAGACGGCTATGTTCCGTTCATCTACTCTATAGCCACTTTCGCAACCCTTCGTCCCTTCGAGTTTATACGCAACGGCCCCGTCCATCACAATCTTCCTGTCAGAATCGTAGGCGTAGGCGCGGGCTATGATTACGGCCCGGCTGGGCCTACGCATCATGCCTTGGAAGACATAGGCGTGATGCGCACGCAGCCCGGGCTGACCGTCATTGCGCCTGCGGATTACCGACAGACGAGCGCGGCTCTGCGTGCGACGAAAGATGTGGAAGGTGCTGTTTATTACCGCATAGGCAAGGATGACCGCACAACGATTCCCGGCCTGGACGGTCGCTTTGAGCTTGGACGCGCGCAAATCTGCCGCGAAGGCACAGACCTGCTGTTCGTCGTCATGGGGAGTATCGCGAAGGAGGCTGCTGAGGCCGCAGACGTGCTGGCCGAGCAGGGAATTAATTCTACTATCATGGTCGTCGCGAGCCTGAATCCTCCTCCGGTCGAAGACATAGCCGATGCGCTCTCTCGGTTCCCTGTGGCGTTGACGGTCGAGGCGCATTACACGGTGGGCGGCGTTGGCTCACTGGTCTGTGAAGTCGCCGCCGAACGCGGGCTTAATTGTCGCGTCGTTCGTTGCGGAGTAAAGCATGCGCCTCAAGCTTTGACTGGAAGCCATGACTACTTGAACAAAGTGCATGGGCTTACCTCCGATGCTCTGGTCGAGACTGCTTGGCGCGCCCTCACGATTGCAGAGGTAGCGCAGTGACCGAGCCTCTCATCTCCATAGTGCTCCCCGTTTACAATGAAGCCGGTTATGTTGAATCAGTAGTTGCGAGCTACACAGAATCGCTCGCGCGCCAGCCGCATTCTTATGAAATTATACTGGTGCCGAACGGCTGCACGGACAACTCTGCGGAAGTCTGCCGAAAGATTTCCGAGCGCGACCCTTCTCGGTTGCGCGTCGTAGAGTCTGAGCAGGGTGGATGGGGGCGTGCCGTCAAGCTCGGCTTGAAGGAGGCGCGTGGGGATGTTCTATGTTATACGAATCTGGCGCGCACTAGTCCGCAAGACCTGCTGCTGCACCTGCTTTACGCCATAGCTCATCCGCAGGTCGTGGTCAAAGCAAATCGTAAGATACGCGATAGCTGGAAGAGACGCGTGGGCGGATTGCTCTACAACATAGAATGCCGCACGCTGTTTGATCTTTCCTGCTGGGACGTTAACGGCACGCCGAAAGTTTTCCCGCGCTCGTTCGACAAGCTGCTCGGGTTGACGCGTGATGACGACCTGATAGATGCGGAGTTCAATCTAATCTGTAGCCGTGAGGGTTACCCGCTGCTGGAAGTGCCGACTTTCGCGCGCGGGCGGCATGGCGGTAAATCCACCACTACATATTCTTCCGCGCTCAGGATGTACCTGGGCGCTTACACGCTCTGGCGTGCGCGGCGAAAACTGTAGAGATGAGGCGGCAACAAGCGTCAGACATGGAAGCGCTCTGGCAGCATCACAACGCGTTATGGCGCTTGCCTGAGCAGATAGCAGGCCACTGGTACGGAGCCGCAGAAGTGGATGCGCGCCTGCTAAAATCTCAGGTCAAGGGACGCTTCTGGGAAACGCTGTCTGACCTTAAAACGACGCTTCTGGTCACACGAGAGTACGAGCACCTGTTGATGGCTCTGTCGGTCAAAGACAGCCGCCCACATATCTCTTACATGCCTCTGCCGCATCCTTCCGGCTTGGCCGTTGACAGAGTGCGCAATATTGTTCACGTTGCCAGCACGCGCAATCCGAATCTGGTTTACGACCTTGCGCCCGTCGAGGCGTTGATGGAGCGAGCGGATGTAGAGATTGAAAGCCTTGAAGACCGCACGCTCGTGCCTGTACGCGCGCGTTTTTTTCCGGGCAGCTTATACATACACGATCTGGCGTTGATAGAGCATAAGCTCTACGCCAATGCAGTCGGGCAGAATGCGGTCGTGCGGCTTGAAGAGAGCGGCGGCTACGAGCGCGTCTGGTGGCCTCGCTGTATAGAGACATACGGCGAGGCTCAGTTTGACCGGAATCTCATACAGCTTAATTCCATAGCGGCGGGCAAAGATGTGGCGGCGTCCTATTTCTCTGCCTCTACGGATAAAATCTCCCGGCGTCGCCCAGGCCATCAGAACTTTGCCGTTGACGGGCGCGGCGTTATCTTCAGCGGTAAAACGCGCGAAGTTATAGCACGCGGATTAACCAGACCACACTCTGCGCGATTGCTTAATAAACGGCTCTGGGTGGATAACAGCGGCTACGGCGAATTGGGGCGAATCGGGCGGGGAAAGTTTGAAGCCGTAGCGAGACTGCCCGGATGGACTCGCGGCCTTTGCTTCAAAGAGCGCATAGCGTTCGTAGGCACTTCGCGCGTCATTCCGCGCTTTCGACATTACGCGCCGGGGCTTGAGGTGGAAAGAAGCGTTTGCGGCGTTCATGCGGTGGATACGCTGTCCGGGGAAGTAATGGGTAGTATCATCTGGCCTTCGGGCAACCAGATATTCGCCGTCGAATGGATGCCGAACAGAATTGCCACGACGCTTCCCTTTATCTTCGGTCGAAGGCGTTCACACAAACGTGAAAGACTTTTATTCTACGCATATCAAACCAGAGCTTTGTAAGGAACATTTTGAATGTCTGAAGACTTCTCTTTGCTGATGCTCAGCGCCATGTACGAGAATGGCGGCAATACTACGCACAGATTCCTGGACGGCCACGCGGAAATGTTCGTCTATCCATTTGAATCGCAGATAGGCACGCGCCGCGTCGTAGATTATCTCTCCTCTATGTTTCCATCTAAATATCGTTGGCCGCAGTTTGCTCTGGACGCAGCAGCGGCAGAGGACTACAAAGAGATCATAGACGAAGAGTGCAAGGTGCGCGCACGCACCCCGCACGTGAGCAAGTTCCGGCACCTGCCGTTCGATTTTTCCGACGACGAGCGGCGGGAGATTTACACGGGTTATGTACGGGAGCGTGGGCGCTCGACTGCTAATAATGTCGGCGCATTCTTTCGCGCCACCTTCGACGCGTGGAAGGATTACAGTCGCACTGGCCGCGAAAAGCTTTACGTGGGCTACAGCCCAATCATAGTCGTTGACGCTGACAAAATCCTGCGCGACATGCCCCAGGCGCACGTCCTGCACATCGTACGCAACCCCTGGTCTGCGTATGCCGACACGAAGAAACGGCCTGTGCCGCTGTCGCTCAGGCATTACATGACGGCGTGGATGCTCAACCAGCAATCAGCCCTTCTCTTCAAATCACAGTTTCCCGGCCATGTGCATATCCTGCGCGTTGAAGACGTGATGGCAGACCCCTTGAAGACACTGGGAGATTTTTGCCGTAGCCTGGGGCTTGAACCGGCGGCTTCGTTGAACGTACCGACCTGGAACGGGAAAGAGTTGGAAGAGGTCTATCCGTGGGGAACTATCAGAAGGGCCACGCCGGAGGCGAACCTTTCAACCGCGCTTGAGCTTTCCGAAGATGAGTGTGCGCAGGTTGCCGCTTACGCGCGCCCGTTTTTAGAAGACTTCGACTACAAGAATTTTCTACCCGGATGAAGCGCTCTATAATCACAGGGGCGACGGGCTTCGTCGGCGCTAACCTTGCCCGGCGGCTCATCACTGAAGGCCACGAAGTTCATCTACTCGTGCGCCCGCGCCACGCGTCATGGCGCATCAGGGATATTAAAGAGGATGCGTCGCTTCACGAAGTCGAGCTGACGGATAGAGACTCGCTTGAGCCTCTGATTAACAGCATCCGCCCTGAATGGATTTTCCATCTGGCCGCGCACGGGGCTTACTCTACGCAATCGGACATTCATAGTATGGTCGAGAGTAACATCGTCGGCACGATCAACCTTGCAGAGTCCTGTTTGAAAGCGGGCTTCGAGACATTCGTCAACACCGGCACGTCTTCCGAGTACGGCTTCAAATCTTTCGCCCCTGCGGAGAGCGAGCAGCTTGAGCCGAACAGCTACTACGCCGTAACCAAAGCGAGCGCGACGCTCCTTTGTCGTCACCTGGCGCAAAAGCACGAGGTCAAGCTTCCCACCCTACGCCTCTACTCCGTCTATGGCGCTTTTGAAGAGCCTGCACGTTTGATGCCCACGCTCATCCTGCGCGGACTCGAAGGCGAGCTACCACCGCTTGTCGCGCCTTCTACCGCGCATGATTTCGTTTACATAGATGACGTGTGCGACGCATATCTGCTGGCCGCAACGCAGCCGTGCAAAGAGTACGGCGCAATCTACAACGTCGGCACCGGAAAGCAGACCGCCATGCGCGAAGTAGTCGAAGTCGCGCGCCGCCTCATGGGTATTAAGGCCGAGCCTGAGTGGAACACTATGCCGGGACGAGAGTGGGACACTGACGCTTGGGCAGCGAATAACAGTAAGATTCAGAAAGAGCTGGGCTGGCACCCGCGCTACACATTCGAGCAAGGCTTCAGACGCACGCTCGACTGGTTTCGTGAGCACCCGGAGATGCGAGAGCTATATAAAGAGCAATTGAAGCAAACCGGCTGAGCGCAACTGTGAAGTTTAGGGAGTTGTCACACTACCAGCACAAAAACAAAAACGGGCAGCTTAAGAGTTGCCCGTTTCTTTTTCCTATGTTATTCAGTTTGCACAAACGTGAAGCCGATAATATGGGCATATAATTTTTTCTAATCAACACACCTCATCAGAAAGCTTTCAAAGTGATGACAAAAGTCCGCGCTGTTGCGAAGACTGGTGTGATAAAGCAATGCTGTCGTTGCAAAATCATTAAAGATACAAGCGAATTTCACCGATCCGCGCCCCGGAAAGATGGATTGCAATCTTATTGTCGTTCTTGCAAAAAGCTGATTGACAATGAGCACAATAAGCGAAATCCGCGACGCAATTATGGTCGCACTCGTGAATACTCTTTGAGAAATCGAAGATGGCTTTACGAGTATCTCAGAACGAAACAATGTGAGTGGGAAGGCTGTACCGTGAATGATCCTGACATGCTAGTCTTTGACCATTTGAACCCACTTGAAAAGCGAGAGTACGTGAGTGTAATGGTGCATAGTTCCTGGGGGTTGAAAAGCGTTCAAGAGGAAGTAGCAAAGTGTCGCGTGCTTTGTGCTAATCATCACCAGAAGCACACGATTCAGCAGTTCGGCTACAAAAAGTGGTTGATTGAAGATTGAGGCATAAAGGAAATTGCCGTATAACTGAAAAACAGCTATACGGCAATTAGAATTTCTGGAGCCACCTGGCGGGGTTGAACCGCCGACCTTTCGATTACGAATCGAACGCTCTACCAACTGAGCTAAGGTGGCTTGTTGGTGAATTGACAATATACGAACCGAGCGAGCGCACTGTCAAGTTGAGGCGTTGTGCGCGAGCTTAAACGGGAGGAGCGGATGCCGAAGACTAAGAATCAGGCGAAGAACAGGAGCCGCTTTGAAGTTCGCGGCGGCATATTGAACGAGTACGAGTTCGAGCAGAATGAAGAGGCTATGGCCGAGGAGGAGCGCAATCGCCTTGCGCAGTTGGAAGAAGCGCGGCAGTTGCGCGAGGGCGAAGAGGGTGCCGCTGCTATGTCGCCGCAGGAGCGAGAGGCGGCGCGCATCAGAGAAGTTATAGAGACGGCGCACGAGAAGGCGCAGCGCAATATTGAGAAGCGGGAGCGCCGCACGGCTGGAGCCGGTAAGGGTGCGCGCAAAGGAGTTGCCGGGAAGGCTTCAAAGGGCGTAGCGGGTAAGAAGGCTGCGGCTAAAAAGAGCGGCAAGGCTTCGTCTAAGAAAAGCGGCAAGGCTGCGAAAAAAGGCGGTGCGGGGAAGGGCGTTCAAAAGAGAGCTGCGAGCAAAGGGGCTAAGAAGAGCGCCGGGAAAAAGAGCGCGAAGCAGAAAGCGGGTCGTGGTGGTTCAACGCGACAGAGCGGCGCGCGAAAGGGTGCGGCCAAAAAAGCTTCTGCGAAGAAGAGCGCGAGCAAAGTCGCGCGCAGAAGATAATGAATGCTTACAGACGAGTTCTTTCCATCAACCGGGCAAAAGGAGCATGAGGGATATGACAGAGCAGAATAAATCTACGGGCAGCGCTGCGGGTAGCGCGCCCGAAACGGATTCGAGCCGGGACAATCAAGAGCATGAGCTTGAGGCCGAGCAGGAGTCTGCCGAGGCTATGGATGCCGAAGTGCCGCAGCCGCCGGGCGCGAATGAGACAACCGAAGGGCAACCGTCATAAGCAATGCAGAAGGCAGAGTGCAGAATGCGGAATGATAAGAATTTAATCATTGATTCATTTGTTCATTGATTCAATGAACCGATGAATAAATCAATCTTCTTAATTCATCATTCTGCATTCTGACTTCTGCATTCAGGATATTCCTCTTTCTGCCAACCAAAGAGCGCGTCTCTGTGTCTATCTCATTTAAGCCTGTGTAGTCGTTAGTGAGTTCCTGTGCGGGCAGAAATCGTTTAGGATAAGCGCGCTTTTTTAGAAGCTGTTTGGGAATTCAATCGTGTGCGCCGAAGGCGCATCAAGAAGGTAGCCAGAGGCAGAGACGGGCGCTAGGCCACCTCTGCCTCTGGTAAGGTGTAGTTATCATTCGCGCCCTGAAGGGAGCGCGTAGAATCTATGCGCCTCTTTCAGGGCGCATGCTCTCAAACTCGTTTTGGTTCCAGACATGTACGTCTGGCTACCATCTTGCTGCGCCTGCGGCGCAAACATCGGAATTTCCAAACAGCTTTTTTAGATTTACTCTCCCTTTAACCCTTACGTTTGCCATGAAAACAATTCATCACTCAAGCTACGCCAAAGCAAGAGCGGCTTCGTCCATGCGTCCCGGAAGGCTGTTGGCTGGCTTAGCCGTTCTCTTGCTCGCGCTCTTTCTTCCCTTTACAGCTTCTGCTCAGAAAAGCAGGACGGCGCAGAAGCTTCCCTCGCCGGAAAAGATTGTAGACAATTATTTGAAGGCGATTGGGGGCAAGAAGCGGCTGGCAGCCGTACGCGATGCGCGCTATGAATGGACTGTGATGCTGAAGGAGCAAGCGGTAGGGCGTGCCGTAAGGGAAGTGAAAGCTCCTTCGTCCGTTCGCTGGGACATGATTTTTCAGAACGGCGAGATTAACGAGGGCGCAAACTCTTCTTCAGCGTGGATGCGTGGGCTTGATGGAAAGCTTCGTACGTTGACAGACAGGGAAGCGCACGCGGCCAAGCTGCTCGCCATGCTTGATGCAACCCGCCTGGTTGACTACAAGAAACAGAACGTGCTGGCGCGCACTGTTAACGTGGATGAGACGGGAGCTGAGCCTGCTTACGTAGTGGAGTTTGCACTGCGCAACGGCGCACGCCTGCGCTACTGGTTCGGCATGAACACACACCTGCTACTGAAAATCAGGGACGAGGCGCGGGCTATGACGCTTCGCTTTGGTGATTACAGGGCGGAAGACAATCTTCTGGAGCCTCATCTGGTCGAAAGAGAGCTGGGGCAAACGGGCACGCTCGCGCTCACGCTCTATAGCGTGCGCTACAACACAGGGATTGCCGCAACGCGGTTTGACCCGCCCGCTTCCGAGACGCTGGACATCAACGCCATGCTCAAGGAGATTGATAAGAATCAGGAGCAGATTGACGAGCGCGTAGGCGACTATACTTTTCTGGAGAAGAGCACCGAGCGCGAGATTAACGGCAAGGGTGAAGTGACCAAAGAGACGGTCAAGGTCTTTGAGGTCTATCCCGTGCCGGGCGAAAGATTCGTGCGCAAGCTCATTAGCGAAAACGGCGTCGCGTTGACGGGCGAGCGTGCGGCCAAAGAGGAGAAGCGCGTCGGCGAAGAGTTGGAGAAGGCCGAGCGCGAACGGCAGAAGGCACAAGCTAAGCGCGAGCGCGATAAAGCTAAGAACAAGAAAGAGGCGGACGATCCGGGCATCTCGGATTTCCTGCGCACAGCCGAGCTGGTCAGCCCGCGCCGCGAACGCCTTCGAGAGCGCGAAACAATCGTCTTTGATTTTCGCCCGCGCCCCGGCTACAAGCCTAAGAACGATATGGAGTCAATCGCGCAGAAGCTGACCGGCATTATCTGGATTGACCCGGTAGAGAAACAGGTGGTGCGGCTCGAAGCCAGACTGACGGACAGCTACAAAGTCGGCGGCGGGCTGCTGGCGTCTATACGTCCCGGCACGGCCTTCGTCTTCGAGCAGCAGCGCATGGAAGACGGCGTCTGGCTGCCGGTCTTCTCACAGGTCAACGTCTCCGCCAAAATCCTCATCTTCAAAGGCATGGAGATCAACGTCACCGAAGAGTTCAGCAACTACAAGCGCTTCAAGAGCAACGTGGAAGACTACAAGCTCAGCGACAAACCCGGCGCAGGTGATGTGGACAAGCCCACGCCAAAACAGCCTTGAATAGCTGCTCTCCTGCTAACACATCAATATTCGCAACGTTCGATTTAACGTGAGGCGCGATATAAGAATGAGCATCATGTTTTTAGCTCCGTAGGAGCAGGATGTTTATAGTCTACAGATGCTAGATAAACCTGGCTTCATAGGAGCTATATGTTAATTAATTGAGAACATTTAGCTCCTACGGAGCTTACTTCTTTTTGGAAACTTTAAGCTATAAACATACAGCTCCTACGGAGCTTAATTCTCTTACGTCGAACTCACGTTTGATATAACAAACGCACATTTCAATTTAAGCTTTTGCAGGTGCGTATGAAGCCTTTGCAACCGTGCCTGCAAGTCTTGCAGGCGTACATTTTGGCTTGAGAATTGGGTTTACAGGTGCGAAAATGGCGGTTCCAGACGCGAAAGCCTCGATTGCAAAAGGCAATTCCTCGAATTTCCTCAGCAAAATCGCGTGTGACGGACAAGCCTCAAGGGTTGTTGGCGCGTGACCTGCTTGGGCCTGACTCAAAAGCCCACACCTTGCGGAGTCTGCTGAGCATGAAGATGGAAGCTTAAGCATGCCTGCCGTCATGTTTCACGTTGACGCGCATATCGAATCTAACTTGTTGAGCGCAATCCGCACTCTTTTATATCAACAAATGGTCGAGGCCTTGGTAGGAGCTAACCAGACGCCGGAAAGATACCAAGAGCATATGCGACATGTTGCAGGGTTGAAGGTTGAATTATCAGCAGACACAGAAACATTCCTTATGAGATTACATAGGAGATTGTATGCAGACTCACGCAAGAAATGGCTGAATATCCATGCAGGCGGAAGTAAGTCGCCACTAACGCCTTACATTTATGCAATCTGTTTTCATCTTGAAAGGTTACATCCCATTTGCAAAGAAGCTAAGAAGCTATATCGTTCTAAGAAAGGCGGCGAAGCTGCTCGTAAAGCAGTACTAAACAAGTATCGTCATTTAGGCGAAGGGGAGCGCTGGGCAACAAGACCTGAGTATATAGGTTTTCCAAAAGACTTACTTGCTCGACTTGGAATGTTAAAGCCACCGTACCCTCCTCAACCTAATTGGGTCGGTAGCCCTAGAAACATTGCTATTGCGTGGGCTGCATACCTTTGCGGCTTTCCGATAGGCAAACCCGGTATCAAACGAATAAAAGATGCTATTGCTGACTATAAACGCAACTCAGTGGGAGAGGAATACTATAATCAACTATTCAAAAATAGTACGCTCAAATAAAAAAAACGAAGGGATACTATTAATAAATCGTTCGTTTCTCTACAGTGACACTACCGATAGTTGCGATGGCGAGTGGCTTTTAAATTAATTTTTATGGAGTGAGAGATATGAGCTAAAGACTGATGCGGGTAGAATTCAAACCGCGAGCCGTTAAAGACCTTGTAGCGCTTGACCGTCAGACTGCCCGTCGCGTGGTGGAGAAGATTCGCGGTCTGGAAAACAATCTGGCAGGCGACGTGAAACGCTTAACTAACTTCACACCCGAATACCGCTTGCGCGTTGGTGATTACCGCGTACTATTTGAAACTGAAGGGAACCGCGTTATCATCTATCGCATCAAACATCGCAGCCGTGCGTATTCGTGAGAAACTTATGAGCAGACCCGAATTACATCCTGAAATACTGACCAAAAACGGCAGAAAAGAGTTCGCCGTCCTGACCTACGAGGAATTCATGGCGCTGCAAGAATGGATAGCCGACGTGGAAGATTTACTTGACTTACGCGCCGCCAAAGATACAGAGCACGACGCGCCTACCCTCTCCCTTGCAGAAATCGAGAGTCAACTGGAAAAAACTGACTAACACCTTACCGCAATTTCTAAAAAAATATGTGTGCCGCGCTTGACCGATAGATTGATAATCTCGTCTATGAGCTTTATGCGCCTGACGCCCGAAGAGATTGCGATTGTCGAAGTGAGCGATAAGTGGAGCGTGCTAATATAGTATTGCGAGGTGAGATTGATAATGAGCATGGAGAAATTTATTGAGCGAGACCCGGAGAAGATGAGCGGGACGCCTGTCTTCGCGGGCACGCGTGTGCCGGTCAAGAATCTGTTTGATTATTTAGAAGGTGGAGACAGTCTGGATGTCTTTCTGGATGATTTCCCGACTGTGACTCGCGAGCAAGCGCTTGGCGTGCTGGAATTTTATCGAGAATGGTTAATGCCACAAAATGAGACTGCTGCTTGACGAGTGTATGCCGCGCCGCATCAAGCATGACTTTGCCGGGCACGCAGTCGCTACGGTCGAAGAAGCAGGGCTGAAAGGGTTGAAGAACGGCCAACTGCTCAAAGCCGCCAACGGAAATTTCGATGTACTTATAACCGTAGATCAAAATCTCCCACAATAGCAAAACCTGCCCTCATTCAATATCGCCATCCTGATTCTTTTTGCCTTCAGCAACAGGTATCAAGACCTTAAGCCGCTTGTGCCAAAGTCGCTTGAATTTCTCAAACAAATCAGACCGGGCGAAATCATGCAAGTTATCTAAAACATGCCCGCAGCCCGCGACCGCACCCACTACGCAAACAAGTGCGCTGCGCTCGACCGCCAGATAGACAATCTGGTTTATGAGCTTTACGCGCTTGACGCCCGAAGAGATTGCGATAGTGGAAGCGGTCGGTCGGTGAAGCATGTTAGAATGGCGTCGTGAGGTGAAGTAATGAGCAAACAAATTCAAGCCATTTACGAGAAAGGTGTGATTCGCCCGCTTGAGCCAGTAGCATTGACGGAAGGCGAAGAATTGGATGTCGTTTTGTTGCCGCGCCAAAAGCGAACGCACAACAATCCGGCGCGGGTTCTGGCGGAAATTGCTCGACTGCCGATTGAAGGCAAACAGGATGCTTTCTCTGGTGCGGAGCATGACCAGATTCTCTATGCGGAAGATGAATGATGATTTTTGTTGATACAGGCGCGTGGTTTGCTGCCACTGTCCCGACTGATCCGAATCATGAACGCGCCGCATCTTTTCTGGCCGCTAATCATGAGCCGCTGCTAACGACGGATTATGTCATTGACGAAACCCTCACGCTCCTGCGCGCACGCGGCGAGCGTCAGCGTTCCTTGCTCCTGGGCGAGCGATTCTTTGCCGATGAATTGGCCGGTGTATATTATTTGACGGAGGAAGATTTGCGGCTGTCATGGGAAGTGTTCCGCGATTACACCGACAAGAATTGGAGCTTTACCGACTGTACTAGCAAAGTTATCATTGAAAAGCACAGCCTTACGCACGCCTTCGCTTTCGATCAACATTTCAAGCAATTCGGTAACATCAATATTATTCCTTAACTGTTCACGTCTAAGTTCTATAAAAGCGAGCGCGCTTTGACGCAACCAATAGATTGACAATCTGGTTTATGAGCTTTACGCGCTTGACGCCCGAAGAGATTGTGATTGTCGAGGGAAGAGATAAGTGATGATGCTGCCGAACGCTCGGCTTGCTTTAGTGGAGCGCAGGAAGATAGTCGAATATCTGCTCAATCCTGCACACCCGGATAATGGCGGCAAGGCTGCGTTCTTTATGGCGCTGGGATTCAGGGCAGAAGATTGGGAGATACTGGCCGACGCTCTGCGACGGATGGCTCTAAACTCTCTCGTGTCGCAACACATGGAAACTATTCACGGCAAGAAGTATATTATTGACGGGGTCATCGAAGCCCCAACAGGCAAAACGCCTGTGGTGCGAACCGTTTGGATTATAGACGGCGACGCTGATTTCCCTTGCCTTGTCACGGGATACCCGCACGAAGAGTAAGAAGATGATTAAAGAACATGAACGGGTCGTCTTAACAACGTCAGTCCCGGATTCAGGACTTGAAGCCGGTGATGTAGGTACTGTGGTACACGTTTACGAAGACGGTCAGGCATACGAAGTAGAGTTTGTCACCCTTGATGGTCATACGGCGGCGGTGCTGACGCTGGAAGCCTCACAAGTTCGACCCGTCAGCAGGCGCGACATAACTCACAGCCGCGAGCTATCGGTTGCGTAAGCGAAGAAATAGCCGCTCCAGTTTGAGAATTTATGAATGAAGTAGTTGTTATAGGCGGGGGCTTTGCCGGGGTGGAGGCTGCGTGGCAGGCTGCGCGAGCCGGGGCGCGTGTGCGTCTTTACGAGATGCGGCCTGTCAGGCAGACGCCCGCCCACCGTACGGATAAGCTGGCCGAGATTGTTTGTTCTAATTCGCTGAAGTCGGACGAGGCCGGAACTGCGCCGTATCTTTTGAAAGAAGAGCTGAGGCGCGGCGGTTCTCTGGTGATGGAGGCGGCTGCGCAGACGCGCGTTCCGGCGGGCGCTGCGCTGGCGGTTGACCGCCACAGGTTCGCGCAGCTTATTACAGAGCGCATAGAGTCTCATCCGCTCATCACGCTCGTGCGCGAAGAGGCAACCGGGGTGAAGGATGGAGAGATTACTATCATCTGCGCCGGGCCGCTCTGCTCCGACCATTTGGCCGCGGAGATTGCGCGTCTTACGGGCGACGAGCATCTATACTTTTACGACGCGATTGCGCCGATTGTGGCCGCCGATTCGGTTGACCGCCGGGTGGCTTTCCGCGCCGCGCGCTACAACAAGGGCGGCGACGATTATCTTAATTGCCCGTTTGGAGAAGACGACTACCAGCGCTTTTATGATGCTCTCGTGGAAGCCAAAAGCGTGCCGCTTCATCGCTTTGAAGAGACCAGGTGGTTCGAGGCCTGTTTGCCGATTGAAGAGATAGCGCGGCGCGGTCGTGATACCCTGCGCTTCGGCCCCATGAAGCCCGTTGGCCTCGTTGACCCGCGCACCGGGCGAGAGCCGTATGCTGCCGTCCAACTGCGGCAGGAGAATTTGCTGGCGGACGCCTACAACCTAGTGGGCTTTCAAAATCATCTACGCTATGGCGAGCAACAGAGAGTGCTGCGATTAATTCCGGGTCTGGAGAACGCAGAATTCTTGCAGTTCGGACAGATTCATCGTAATACTTACATACGCGCCCCACGCGTGCTTCAGTGTACGATGCAGATGCGCCTTCGGCCACAGACGTTTTTCGCGGGTCAGATCAGCGGCGTCGAAGGCTACGTTGAATCGGTCGCGACGGGCTGGCTTGCAGGAATCAACGCCGCGCGGCTTGCCAACGGCGTTTCTTTAGTCGAAGCTCCGTCAAAGAGCGCAGTGGGCGCGCTCGCGCGCTACGTCTCCAGCGCCGAGACGAAAAATTATCAACCTGTCAACATTACCTTCGCGCTGCTTGAGCCGCTTGCAGAGGAGGAGCGCCGCCGCTTTCGTCGCAAGCGCGAGCGACACCAGCGTCAGGTCGAACTAGCATTGAAAGAGTGGGACACTTGGCTTCTTCACACAATCCAACAAAGGGACGCGCACGCCAGCACGACCATCTAATCTGCGGCTTGCGCGAGCCTGCTGCACACCTCGGCGTGTACGTGCGCTTTCTTCACCTCAGATGCGCGCTTACACTACTGGCGCTTCTCTTTGCGCTTGCGCCGAACTCCCTGGCGCAATCAGGGCGCAAGACACAGACCAAGACCGATCCGTCTTCAACACAGCGGCCAAGACGCGCTACGGGGTCGTCGCAGGAAAAGACATCCACAGGGAGCCAGCCTTCTTCGACTAAGAAGAGTCAGCCCCCCGTCTCCATCCTGCCGGATGATGCGCCGCCCGCGCCCGTCGTCAAGCCGAAGGTCGTACCGCAAACAGCGTCAAACGATACGGACGCAGAGGTCGGCCCGGAAGATGTCGTACGCATCACCTCTAACTTAGTGACTGTGCCCGCTTCCGTCGTTGATAATTACGGTAAAGCGCTGGCGGGACTCAAGGTGGAGGATTTCGAGCTGCGCGTTGACGGGCAGGTCAAAGCTATCACAGACATCAGCTATTCGGATACGCCTGTGCGGCTGGCGCTTCTCTTTGATAACAGCTCCAGCCTGACCGCTGCGCGCGACTTTGAAAAGCAGGCGGCCATACGCTTCTTCCGCACGGTGATGCGTCCGGCTGACCAGGCTGCAATTTATAACGTTTACACGGACATAGTTTTGTCTCAGCCGCTCACCTCAGATGTACGCGCGCTGGTTCGCACCATAGAAAATTTCGGAAAGCCTGAAGGCGCAACGAGACTGTTCGATGCCATCGTGCAGGCCGCGATCTATCTGCGACCGCAGCCTGGGCGAAAAGTAATCGTCATCGTCTCGGACGGCGAAGATACTTTGAGTGATACGGATTTTGAAGAGACGCTGCGGATTGCTCAGGCGGCGGATTGTCAGATTTATGCAGTCCAGACGAAGCAGATAGAGTACATGATGCAGACAGGGCAGCCTGCTGGAAGCGCCAACCTGCGCTCGCTGGCCGCAGAGCGTCGTATGCAGGAGTTCGCGGCGCAAACAGGCGGCGCTGTCTATTCGCCTCTGGCCGTGGGCGAGCTGGACGCGGCCTTCGCGCAAATCTCCGCAGACCTTGCGCAGCAGTACGTCCTGAGTTATTACCCTGTGGACGAAAAGCAGGACGGGCGCTTCCGTGCCATCTCGCTACGTGTGCTGTCACACCCGGATGCGCGTGTGCGTGCGCGCAAAGGCTACTATGCTTCCAGGTCTGCTATGAAGAGCAGCGTAATCTGGCAGACGAATTCAAATGGAGGAGCAACGGTCGCAGGCATCAACGCGTCGGACACAGTGCCAAGAGATACGAGCCAACCGAGCGAGACAGCATCAATTTCATCAAACACTGCGAGCCTGAATCCGGCACCTGAAATCAAGGTCATCTCTTCCGTGCCTCCTTTGACGCAGCCGCCATCATCCCAGTCGCAGCAGGCCGCACCCGAACCGCCGCCGCCGCAAACAGAATCGCAAGCCTCTATACAAACCTCGCAGCCCGCTGCCGCGCAGCCTTCTCAAGCGCAGCGTACAGCGCAACCTTCTTCATCACAAACGACAAAGCCTTCTCAGGCGCAACCGTCTCAAACTCCTGCGCAAGCTACTACTACTGCGCCCACAGCAACACAGGCTTCCGGCGGAGTCCTGAACGGCAAAGCTTTGAGCCTGCCCAAGCCTGATTATCCAGCGTCGGCGCGTTCCTACGGAGCTTCCGGCGTGGTCGTCGTAGAAGTGACCGTTGACGAGACAGGCAAGGTCGTCGCCGCCCGCGCCTTAAGCGGCCACCCCATGCTCAAAGGCGTTGCGGTCGCAGCCGCGCGCCAGGCACGCTTTGCCCCCACGAAACTCTCCGGCCAGCCCATCAAGGTCACAGGCACCATCAATTACAACTTCGCCCTCGCGCGATAAGCCAGTTCACTATTGTGAAGGACAAACGAGAAGAACCACTAAGCCACACGAAACGACACAAAAAGAGTGTGACGAAAGAAGCGGCCTTCGAGCGTTTTAGTGTGACTTAGTGGTTCGTTCTCTTTATCCTTATGCTGGATGTTTTTCGTTAAGGGGCTGAAAACTCAAATTAACGATTTACGATTTACGATTCACGGTTTAGGATTGCTTCCATGATAGAGCAGCTACTTGAGCAGTTCTTCGAGCACTTGCGCTACGAGCGCAACGTCAGCGAGCACACGCTCAGGAATTACGCGAGCGACCTTGAGCAGTTCCATAACTACATCGCGCCGCCCGATGGTCAAACCGGCGCGCGTCGTGAAGTTGATGTCAAACAGATCGACCACATCACAATCCGCGAATGGCTCTCAAGCCTGCACACGGCGCAGAAGAAGAAGACATCCGTTGCGCGAAAGCTAGCAGCGCTTCGTACCTTCTTCCAGTTCCTTGTGCGCGAAGGCGTAGTGGAGCTGAATCCTGCGAAGCTGGTCGCCACCCCGCGCCTTGAAAAGAAGCTGCCCAATCATCTTTCGGTCGAGGACGCCATACGTTTTATAGAGACGCCTGACCTTGAAACCGATCTGGGCAAACGCGACCGCGCCATCCTTGAGTTTCTTTACGCCACGGGCGTACGCGTCTCAGAGCTGACGAAGCTGAACCTCAACGACATTGATTTCAAAGAAAAGCTGGTACGTGTGACAGGCAAGCGCCGCAAGCAACGCGTACTGCCTTTCGGCGACCCTGCGCTTCACTCCATCCTCAACTATCTTTCGGTGCGCAACCGGTTTCTACAGAACGCTCCCGTTGATGAGCGCGACGAACAAGTGCTCTTTCTAAACTACCAGGGCACGCGCATCACTACGCGCTCGGTCGGGCGCATGGTGGATAAGTACATTCAAATCTGCGCGGGCATTCACAACATCAGCCCGCATAGCTTGCGCCACTCTTTCGCCACGCATCTCTTAGACAGCGGCGCAGACCTGCGCGACATTCAAGAGCTGCTGGGTCACGCCCGCCTCTCGACCACACAAATCTACACGCATGTCTCTATGGAAAAGCTGATAGAGGTTTACGACAAGTCGCACCCGAAGGCTTGAAAAAGAGAAGTGAGGAGTGGTGAGCAAGAAGAGTGCAGACAAGCGCTTCTTCTTTCGCTCAGAAGCTATTATCAATAGTCCCTACGGGACTGAAGATGAAGCTGCTTTTTCAATCAGCTTCTCATCAATTTAACGTGAGGCGCGACGTAAGAGAAGAAAGCTCCGTAGGAGCCGGATGTTTATAGTCTCCAGAGACTTTGTTGCATAAATCGAAATGAGCGCAGCATCATCCACAATTAAGGTCAAGCGTCGCTCACACCGCGTAACTGTCGGGCATTCCCAAGTGGGTCATCCGGTTCAGCGCTGCGCATCGCACAAGCAACTGCGCAGCCT
>DASWQH010000049.1:0-50912 GCA_036403815.1 Pyrinomonadaceae bacterium
CCATCGAGCACAAGATGGGGCAGCGCGCCTCGCAGACAGCCGAGATGAGCTTTGAGGATGTGAGAGTGCCCGCAGGCAACGTCCTTGGGGGCGAAGGCATGGGGAAAAAGGTGGCCTTCAATAGCCTGGACAACGGGCGCATAGGAATCGGCGCGCTCTCCACAGGAATCGCTCAGGGCGCGCTCGACGAGGCGACGAAATATGCGAAGGAGCGCCAGGCATTCGGCCAGCCTATTGCCGAGTTTCAAGCGATTCAGTTCAAGCTGGCCAACATGGCGACCGAAACAGATGCCGCTCGACTTTTGACCTTGCGCGCCGCCGCCATGAAAGATGCAGGACACAAGCAGGCTGGCTATTATGCCGCGATGGCCAAGCTCTTTGCCTCGGAGACAGCGAACAGGGTTTGCGCCGATGCAGTCCAGATTCACGGCGGCAACGGCTATTCGCGCGATTACCCTGTAGAAAGAATGTACCGCGACGCGCGCGTCACCACCATCTACGAAGGTACGAGCGAGATTCAACGCATAGTCATCTCAAGAGAAATACTAAAACAGTGACAAGTGATAAGTGACGAGTGACAAGATTAAAAACAACTTGCTAGTCACTTATCACTTGTCACTTGTCACTGCTTTTTGATTATGGATAGAAACGCTGCGTGGGAGTTGTTGTGCGAGTATACGAAGGGCGATAGCCTGCGTAAGCACGCGCTGGCGGTGGAGGCTGCGATGCGTGCCTGTGCGCCGAGATACGGCGGGGCGGAGGCGGATGTTAACGAGTGGGGCATCACAGGGATGCTGCATGATTTCGATTACGAAATGTTCCCCAGCGCAGACCAGCATCCATTCAAGGGCGCGAATATAATGTGCGGTCGCGGCTATCCGGATAACATCATAAGGGCTATCCTTGGGCACGCTACCTACACGGGAGTTCCGCGCGATACGGCTATGGCGCGTGCGCTCTTTGCGACGGATGAGCTGTGTGGCTTTCTGGTCGCCTGTGCGCTCGTGCGTCCCTCGCGCAGCCTTGACGATATGGAGGTCTCGTCCGTCAAGAAGAAGCTCAAGGACAAAGCTTTCGCGCGCACGGTCAACCGGGACGACATACGACAGGGCGTAGAGGAACTGGGCGTTGAGCTGGACGAGCACATACGTTTCGTCATCGAAGCCCTGAAGCCTGTGCAGAAAGAGATCGGTTTGGGAGCACAGGACGCAAAAGAGAACTCAAGCGCAGGTTGAGTCGTTGTGCTTTCACTTTCGGGCGGGAAAATGTTCTATGTAGTGTTACGCGGAGGCGGCGCTGGCGGCCCCTGTTCGGAAGGCGCGGAGGCCGTGAGCATAGAGGCGGCGAGCAAAATCGTCAGCGTCAAAATAATTGAGAGCAGAGCAGTCGAGAGCGCCTGGAGTTTACGCCAGCGTGCCGTGTGCCTGTAAACAAAGAAGCTCGCAAAGAAAATGGCCGCTACGGGGACGAGCAGCATGAGAATCACGTAAATGTCCAGGGCTGCCGGTCTTTTGGTCGAACCAGTAAAGCCGAGTGCCAGCCCGAGCGCGCCGCCTGCGCCGACCACTGCGGCGACGAGCGAAGTGATGATTAATAGCTTCCAGCGCATTATCGTTCTTCGTTCCTTTGCCCGTAGGACGCGAGCGACACTGAGCGGCGTCAGTTTGTGAAAGCTTAAATAGCGAAAAGCGTCGCCAAGGATAGCACAAGTGCCAGGAATAGTTTTCAGTTTTCGGTTTTCAGTAAAAGGCCGAATCTGACGACTAAATATTGAAGCTGAAAACAGAAGACCGAAAACTGAAAACTGTTTTGAGATGGTAACAAGAAACGCACTCCTTTTCCTTTCGCGGCACGAAGGTCTGAAAGATTTCGCGACGCGCTTTGCTCCCTTCAAGCGTATGACGACGCGCTTTGTTGCGGGTGAAGATATTGAAGAGGCGATTACGGCTATTCGTGCCATCAATGCCAAAGGCGCTACGGCCTCTTTCGACCACTTGAACGAATCGGTCGAAAGCCGTGCCGAGACCGAAGCAGAGGTGCGTGAGTATCTACAGATTTTGGAGCGGATTGACGAGACGGGCATCCGCTCGAATGTTTCCATCAAGTTGACGCAGTTCGGGCTTGAGATTGATCCTGAACTGGCGTACACGAATGCGCGCAAGGTTGTGGAAGACGCTGCACGTCGCGGCAACTTCGTGCGCGTTGACATGGAAGCATCGAATGTCACGCAGGTGACGATTGACATCTTCAAGCGCCTTCGTGCCGAGTTCGCCCTTAATGATGTGGGCATCGTCCTGCAATCCTATCTTTACCGCACGCTCGAAGACGCGAAAGCGTTGCTTAAGCTTCCGGCGCGGATACGCATCTGCAAAGGAGCTTACAACGAAGGGCCGGACGTGGCTTACCCGGATAAGAAGGATGTGGATGCGAATTACGTTCGCGTCATGCAGTTGCTGCTTTCAAGCGGCATTTATCACGGCATCGCCACGCACGACGAGCGCATGATTGATGCGACTAAAGATTTCGCGCAGCGCGAAGGGATAGGCAAGGACGCCTTCGAGTTTCAGATGCTTTACGGCGTACGCCGGGACTTGCAGGAGAAACTGGCGCGCGAGGGCTACAACATGCGCGTTTATGTTCCTTACGGAAAGCACTGGTATCCATACTTCATGCGAAGGCTGGCGGAACGCCCTGCAAACATCTGGTTCGTCATGAAGAATATGCTAAAGGGCTGAACTGGTTATGGAGAACTTGGCCTGGATTCTATGGACGGTGCTCGGCGTGATACTCATCATCGCCGAAGTCTTCACGCCCGGATTCGTCCTACTGTGGTTCGGTATAGGCGCGCTCGCAGCCGCCCTGGCCGGACTCGTCGGAGTCTCAAGCCTGACCATTCAATTTCTGATTTTCATCACCGTCTCGGTCGCACTGACCGCAGCCTCGCGCACCATCTTCGTCAACTACTTCTCGCGCGAAAAGACCGGCAGCGACCTGAAGACAGGCGTGGACGCGCTGCCCGGTCAGATAGGCACAGTTGTTATTTCCAGCAAGGGAGCTTTGAACGAGGGCGCGGTGAAGGTTTACGGCTCGACCTGGACGGCCTATCCGGCAGAGGGCGAAACCCCGCTTGAAGAGGGCGAGCGCGTCTCGGTCGAAAGAGTGCAGGGCGCATCCATCTACGTGCGCCGCATTGAAAGCAGACCGGACTGGCGCACGCCCGCTTTGAGCGACGCTGCGGAAGACCATGATTAACGTGAGGCGCGAGATAAGAAGGAAGAATGATAGCCCCTTTCATGGGCTAAGAGGATAGTCTGCTTATGTCGCGCCTCACGTTGATTAGTTATGAAAGGTTGTAGCGCTCATCTACTTTTCTGCTTGAGAGATAAGCGTGATTATCGCTTCCGCCTTGCCAACCAGTAACTTCTCCTGTGCGGGGTCTATGTCCTGCTTTTGTGCCAGTACATGCACATGCTTGATAAAAGCCTGAAGCTGAACTGCTGCGACCTTCAAATTACCTTTTAAGAATTGGTCATCTATCTCCGCAAGCTTTGCCGTCAAGCCTGCCGCCACCCCTTTATTAAAACCGGATTTTTGCGTGAGCTGTGAGAGTTCGAGCATCATGAAATGGACGCTGTCGAGGATGTGGCCGCCTATCTTTGCCAGAAACGCATCGCCGTTGCCGCCGTAGCTTGTAAAGGGAGCAGGCCCGAAAGCGAAGCGATTAGAGGATGTCTGGCCGGTCACGAATGCATTGCCGCCAGCGTCGGCAACGATGCCGCTTCCATATTCGCGGCTGAGGCGTATATGCGTAAGGGCGTCATAAAATTCACCCAGATATGCAGAGTAAACGAATTCGTAGGAGTTTGACACGGGTTGAAGCTTGACGACATACGCATCGCCTTCACCGGAATATTCGCCCTTAAGCGGCCCGCTCCTACGCGGGATGAAGCCCACAACCGCAAAATTATTGGAAAAGGTTTCGCCCGTCAGATAAATTTTTCCTGAAGCGTCAACGAATATACCGTTGCCGCGCTCATCGTTTGCCCCGCCCAGATAGGTAGAGTAGATGAGCGAGGCCGCCCCGGACGAGAACAAATCAAGCTTTGTTACAAAAGAATCGAAGCAGGGGCGTGCCGGAGAGCCACAACTCCCGCCGCTATAAATTCCAATCGGAAATCTTGTAGGGAAATTGTTGGAATTAGTTGAGCCGGTTATGTAAAGCAATCCTGAGGTGTCGGCTGCAATATCACGACCTTGCTCGTCCATATCGCCGCCCAGATAAGTTGAGTAGGGCAGCCGAACCATGTTGAAGCTGAAATCGAGCCTTGAAACGAAAGCATCCGAAGCGCCTCGAAGTGTCGCGCTCAGCGGTGTGGCGATTGGAAAGTTGTTTGAACGAGTTTCGCCGGTCACGCAAACGCCGCCGCGCGCCAGGGTAATACCATAACCAATATCAGCTCGATCTCCGCCTAGCAAAGTTGTGTAAGTAACATTGCTCCCGTCAGCGCTCAAGGCAAGGGCGAATGCGTCCGGCGGGTCTGCCAGAGTTGTAAAATGGGGCGCAAATCCTCCAGGGGTAGTTCTGACGACGCCCTCTTCATCGCGCGGGAAATCAACAGAGGTGGTGTCGCCGGTTATATAAGCCTGCCCGAAAGCGTCAACCACTATGTCGCGAGCGTAATCATAGCCTTCACCTCCACCCAAGTAGGTCGAATAAACAAGGGCTGAGCCGCTCGGGTTCAGTTTAGTGACAAATCCATCAACGAAGCCCGGCGCGCCGTAGTCAGTACGCCTGAAAGCAAGAGGGGTCGTCGGGAAGTTTGACGACCCTGTCCACCCCACTACGTAGGCGTTACCCGTCTCGTCCGCCGCTATGCCGTACCCGTTTTCACCCCCTGTTCCTCCAAGATAGGTAATGTAATCGAAAGAGGGCGTGGATGTGGTGTTGTTGAGTTTGGCGACAAAGGCATTGCGGCCCCGGTTCATGGTCTGGTATGCGCCAGGTGTGGCAGGAAAAATCGGATTGGCCGAGAACGTGGTTCCGCTGATGAAGACAGAACTGGAATTAGCAGCGACGGCATAGCCATCATCCGCGCCGGTTCCGCCAATGTATGTGGAGTAGAGGAGCACCGGGTCAATAATGAGCTGGCGCGTCCTGTCGTAAGCGCCGACGCGGAATCCGAATTCGGTCTCACTTTTTAAAAGATAACTGACGGCCACCTTCACCGTGCGGCCATCGACTTCCTGATAAGCTACAGGCTTGCTCTGCCGCAACTGGCCTCCCGCGTAGCTCGCAATCAGCGCACCCTCAGCATCTATCTTCAAGCTCCTGATGCCATCGACCTTGAGACCTATGTCTTCAGGCTTTGCAGAGGGAGCAAGAATAAAGTCGTATTCAAGGCTCTGTTGATTGCCGTGATATGCAAGGTCAACGCCGGGATAAACCTCTTTACAGATGACCTTCGCGTATGTACGTATATCGGTGCGCCATTTTCGAGCATCGTTGCCGAGGAAATAGTTGACCCTGCCTTGCAGTTCATCCCGCGCCTCAATGCTCGCGGCGCTTTTGTTAGCGCCGGTTAGCTTCATCTCAATTGTATCGAGGACGAAAGAGCGCTCGCCCTGTTCGGCCAGAGGCTTCGATTGTTGATTAGCGGCGGCTGATTCCTGCGGGCGGGTATTAGTCGAAGATTCCTGCGGGCGTTTCAACGTAAAGACCGCTTTTGAAGGAGTCAGGAGAAGGTTATATCCAACGCCCCTGGATAAGAAGGCGCTCTGTGAGTCGCTTCCATTGAAAGGCTCAAAACTTAGCGGTATCCCAGCCAGCTTTCGGTCAATATCCTCTTTGCTCAAGCCTCCAGACTTACCCGGCGAAAGAAATTTAGTCTGATCCGATTTGGGCGTGCCCTGTACAGCTATGCCCGGAGCTTTCGTGCTCGCCAGCGATAATCTGTGATGGAAAGGCCACCCGCTGACAAGGCTAATCAGAAGAAGAGCAGTTAGAATTGAATTGCCGTGGACGCTGCGTCGAAGGCTCATTAGTTACGCTCCTTTTCACGGATGGGCTTCATGAAGAAGCATTAGCGAGGAAGCAAAGGCGCTTTGTGAAGTGAACTCAATTATTGCCCCTACCGTATCCCCTGGCAAGTGTTTGGCGGGGCGATGCTGAGAGGGTAAAAAATGGCGCGGCCTGTTATTGAGCCGCGCCATCATTAGTTCTCTTGTCTTAAAAAATTACTGGGCTGCGACCATGGTGAAGCGTGCGCTCGGCACGACCGTTTGAATGTCGTAGCTGTCAATGGTCAAGTCTGCGAGTCGCTGGCCGTTCAACTTGGTGACGACACGGAAGGGAAGCATCATGCAGCTCACCTTGCGGTAATCAGAGCGCTCTTCTTCGACCAGCACGCGGCTGTTGTAGCGTGTAACGACGCGGGTGGTCAGGAAGGTTCTCTTGTTGATCCAAAAGCGAACCGTATCGGTCGGGTTGAACTTAACTTCGACGACATATTGCTGCTGGCCGTTATACATCTCGTCGCGTTGACGCAGGGCAGGAAGGTTTCCGTCGGCTGCGCGATTCAGGGTCGCAAAGCCCATCATAGCCCACTGCCGCGAGGCGGCAATTTCCGAGACGCGGAAAACGTTGCCCATAAACATACCGCCACCTTCCGTACCCGTGTAGACCAGAAAGGTCGGCCCCGCTACCATTCCACCTGCCGGACTGACATCCAGGCGGCGTCGAATCTCACGATCCTGATAGTCTGTGACGTTGACTCTAACTTCTACCTGTCCGGTAATAACTGCGCCCGCGCCGCCTGCTCCCAGTCCGACCGCGGCGAACGGAGCGGCGTTGACGAAGCCCTGGCTGCGAGCAGTCAGGTATTGAAGTCCTGCGTATTCCGCGCCGCCCTGTGCAACGCGCGTGACCTGCATCAACTCCATGCCGGAGAGGTCATCGGCCTTACTTGTACGCGTCGCGGCGGGCAGCGTCAGCGCTGCGACTGCCGCGAAGCAGGTCAAAAGGATGACCAGTTTTCTGGTTATTAAACGTCGAAACATGGTGTGCAATTCCTCCTCATATCTCATTTCGGCGCGCGCCTGCGATTCAAAGCCCGGGCGCACACAGAAGGGGGTGGGGGTTGGGATTTCAACCCGTTAAATAGAGACGCGGGTCATGCACGCGCTTTACGGAAGACACTGGTGCGTGCGAGGCGAATGTGGTCGCGTCCCCTTTGTTGATTATCTAGAAACATTCAGAAGACAGAACTACGGAAGCGGCTCGAAGCCAGTCCAGAAGGATATTGAAAACCCTAATGCAGCTTGAAGAAGCTCCAATAGTCTCAGGATGGGCGCTCTCTGTCCGGGTCGCAACAAGTCTGCAAAAGGAGCGCGCCCTTCTTGAAAGATATAAAGAATCGAGCGGAAAAAGAGCCTGTGCCTTTTCAGGCCAGCATTAATGCCGAAACCCGCTCGATGTTACCAAGAAGAACTGGTGCGGATGTTACCGATGGCTGGCGTGGTTGTCAATAATTAGAATTTAATCCGAAAAAAGCGTGGAGCTACGGAATGTCCGTGGGCGCTTCCGAAGTGTCTCCGAGAGTGGTGTCTTCTTCGAGCGGCGGAAGCTCTATAGTAATGCGGCTGTCCGAAGGGGCTTCCAATTCATCGCCCATAAAGCGCGCCAGCACGACCGTGATATTGTCTTCGCCGCCCCGGTTGTTTGCCTCTTCGACCAGCGCGCTACAGGCCGCGGCGAGGTCGCCTTTCGCTTCCGCTACGATTCGCCTGATGTCGTCGGCGCGTAGTTTTCCTGAAAGTCCGTCGCTGCACAGGAGCAGCATGTCATCGCGCCTCAAACGCAGCCGTCCCGTAACGGGAGACAATTCTCTTTGCGCTCCTAAAGCCTGAAGGATGACGTTGCGGAACATGTGCGTCTCGGCCTCTTCTTCGCTTATCTGGCCGACATCTACAAGCTGCTGTACGAGCGATTGGTCTTTGGTGGCAAGCTTGATCTGATCGTTCCGAAGGACGTAAGCGCGGCTGTCGCCGACCTGAACCAGGTCAAGCATATCGCCTGTGACGGCTGCGCCCGTGAGAGTCGCGCCCATGCCGCTGCAACGCGTGTCCTCCTGGCTCTTGTTGTGAATCGCAAGGTTGGCGTAACCCGTAGCGCGACGCAGGCAGTCAACCAGAGGCGTATCGTCGCCACAACCGGACTCTTCTTCAGAGTCCAGGTTGTCGCTGCCGACGAGCATGTCGCGCACGGATTCGACGGCCATGCGACTGGCGACATCTCCGGCCAGAGCGCCGCCCATACCATCGGAGACGATAAACACCATGCCTTTTTTCCCGATTTCGATCTTGTCCATCTCTTCGGGAGACTCGTCACCTTGTTCGCGAGTCCAGAACTTGCCGCTCGACAAGTCGAGCAGAAGGAAATTGTCTTCGTTCCCACGCCGAACGCGACCGACATCGGACTTTGCGTGAAGCTCAATAATCATAAAGGGTCTGTGAATAGTAAATAGAAAGAGAGCGTTTGTCTATTCACCATTTACTCACGGGATTTACGGAATTTTTTCCAGTGCTTGATCCAAATCTGCGATGATATCATCGGTATCTTCAATGCCGACGGAGATGCGCACAAGTCCTTCTGTGATGCCGAGCCGAGCGCGTGTTTCCGGGAGTACGGAAGCGTGCGTCATGGTGGCCGGGTGCGAAATCAAGGTCTCAACCCCGCCGAGGCTCTCTGCCAGCGTGCATAGCTTAACAGATTCAAGCACAATTCGCGCGTTCTCAAACGTGCCGACATCAAAAGCGACCATGCCGCCGAAGCCCTTCTGCTGGCGCTTTGCCAGATCATGCTGGGCGTGCGAGAGCGACCCCGGATAGTAAATCTTCTGAACCTTCGGATGCTCTTCCAGAAACGCGGCCACTGCTCGCCCCGAACGGTCATGCTGCTCCATCCTCAGAGCCAGGGTCTTTGTCCCGCGCAAGACCAGCCAGGAATCAAAGGGCGAGAGAATCGCACCCACGCTATTCTGCACGAAAGCGAGCCACTGCGCATCCTCTTCATCGTTGAGAACCACTATGCCGCCCACGCCGTCCGAATGTCCGTTCAGGTATTTAGTAGTGGAATGCACCACAATGTCAACGCCGAAATCGAGCGGGCGCTGTAGGTAAGGGGACATGAAGGTGTTGTCGCAAACGACACGCGCCCCCGCACGGTGCGCCACATCCGAGACGGCCTGAAGGTCTGTGACTATCATAACCGGGTTCGTAGGCGTCTCTATAAAAAGCATACGAGTGTTCGGCTTGATGGCTGCCTCTACGTTCGAGACATCCGAAGTGTCCACGAAATCGAACTCAATATTGTAGTTCGACAGGATGCGACTGAAGAGCCGGAACGTGCCGCCGTAAGTATTATCCGAGACGACGACGTGCTCGCCCGCTTTGACCAGCCGCAGGCACGCGTCAATGGCCGCCATGCCGGAAGCGAAAGCATAACCGAAGCGCGCTCCTTCCAATGCAGCCAGGTTGCGTTCCAGCGCCAGCCGCGTCGGATTCTGCGTGCGCGCATACTCGAAGCCCTTATTTTTACCCAGGGCTTCCTGCGCGTAGGTCGAAGTTTGATAAATCGGAACAGTGACCGCGCCCGTGGCCTCGTCCGGCTCCTGCCCCGCGTGAATTGCTGTTGTTGCGAAACCCATAATAATTCAGTTTCCAGTTTCCAGTTTCCAGTAAAGACGTTCCTCTTAAAACTGAAAACTAATCGAAGATGCCTTGGCTCATATAGCGCTCTGCGCCGTCCGGGAAAATAGTGACGATGCGTTTGCCTGCGCCGAGGCGTTCGGCTATGCGGCGGGCGGCTGCGGCGGCTGCGCCCGCAGAGCCTCCGCCGAGCACGCCTTCGGTTTCCGCCAGCGCGCGAACCGTAGCAAATGCTTCGTCGTCATTTATCATCAACACTTCGTCCGCCAGTTTTAGGTCGCAATTCTTCGGGATGAACTGCGCCTGCCCGATGCCTTCTACCTTGTGCGTGCCGGGAGGGCCTCCGCCGATGATAGAGCCTTCCGGCTCTACAAGCACGCAGAGCGCCTGCGCATTTATCTTTTTGATGGCGCGCACAACGCCTGTGAATGTTCCGGCAGTACCCGCGCCTATAACGACTGCGTCGATTCGTCCTTCCATCTGTTCAATGATTTCGCGCCCGGTTGTCGCTTCATGAAAGCAAGGATTGGAAGGGTTTTCGAACTGTTGCGGGATGAAGCTGTCTTTAATCTCTGAGGCCAATTCCCGTGCGCGCTCGATTGCTCCCTGCATGCCCGCTTCTTCTGAGACATATTCGATCTCGCCGCCGAGGGCTTCCATCACCTTCATCTTCTCGCGCGAGTAGCCTTCGGGCACGCACAGGATAACGCGATAGCCGCGTGCGACTCCAATCAAAGCCAGACCGATGCCCGTGTTGCCTGCGGTCGGTTCTATGATGGTCGCGCCGGGTTGAAGTACCCCGCGCTCTTCGGCGTCCAGAATCATGCCTAGAGCGGCGCGGTCTTTCACAGAGCCGCCGGGATTCATGTACTCAAGCTTGGCGTAGATGTCCGCCAGCGGCGGCCTGGCAAAACGTGCAAGATGGAGGAGCGGCGTCTTTCCTACGAGTTCAATAATGTTCTCGATAATCCCGGACGGCATTTAACTTTTCTTATCCGCAAAAGAATCTGTTTTGATTTTAGAACATTTAATCATAAGTGATAGGGAAAGAGCATGGTAGCCTCGCACGCGCGGCGCTGTCAAACTAGAGCAAGGATGGGTAGTGCCCTAATGGTTCGTTGCTAATTTTTTCCGAGGAATTAATTCGAGAGTAATGAAACCGGGAGCGGAATTCAAAACGTTCCGCTCCCGGTTCAAAGAACCTGTGGAATCAGGCAAAAATAGTTAAGCTTCCCAGACCGTTAAAGTCAGATACTGCCAAACGAAGCCGGAAAAACCGCCCAGTCAAGACAGGCTGTCGGGTGCGGCTCTCTTTGCAGGGTTCCTGTACCTTGCGGTCAAGAGGAAACTTGACCGGAATCTACTGTTGCCCGACTGGAGTAGGCACGACGCCCGCCGACGTATTGTAAGCAATCCGGTTATTCTGATGTGAATTGACCGCCCCGCCGCCGGAAGAAATTCCTACGGAGTTGTACATAATGCTGGTGTTCGACAGATCAACATTTGTTCCAAGGGTGCCCGCCTGGACACCTGTGTTAACCGAGTAGAGCATTACATTCTCAAGAATCAGAGCAGCGACGTTTGAAGGTGCTTGAATAGAAACTCCGACGGTGGAGCAGGCTTGAACGACGGAATCACGGATTGTGATAAAGGCGCGGTCTCTGGCAATGACTCCGCTCGCACAGTTATCTATCCTGAGCTTATCGAAAGTTCCACTGACTCCGAACGTCCCTGTGGTTGTCATCTGTATGCCGATGCCCGTGTTATTGATATTCGTATCTTTGACTGACATGCGCGAGCCGGACGTGGTCAGGCTGACGTTAATGCCCGCCGTCGTAAAGTTCTGGATGAAGCAGTGCTCCACATCCAATGTCTTGAAGCTAGTAGCATTAATGGCTCTAGTGCCTAAGCTCAAGCCGCAACCGACGCCGCACTGTCCAGTGCCGTTGATGGAAAGGCGGCGTAAGACTACTCTTTGCTCAGGGTCGTTGGCGATACTCGTAGTGAGGTTGACGATGATAGCTGTGGTGCCGGGTAGTGTTAAAATACCGGCAAATCCCTCACCGCCATCAATGGTAACTGACTGATTGATCGTTACCGAGCCAAAGCCGCCTGGGTCAAGCGCATTAATCTCGCCGCCGACGTTAGTTTTCATGATAGCACCGGCGAAGGTTAGACAGGGGGCAGTGCGGCTGCACGGGTTGGAATCATCTCCAACACCGGAGACCCATGTTCTTGTCGCCTGAGCTTGTGCCAGAGTGGAGGCAATGAGAATGAGCGCCAGAACTGCCAGGGGTGTCAGGACATGGCCTAACCTCTTCATGTTGTATATTCTTTCCATGCAAAGTCTCCTTCGTACTATTGTCGCTGTCATTTAGAAATGACATGAATGTGTATGCATCGTGGTGGGTGTAGCCCGAATTCACTTTTGTCGAGCGAGGGACTGTTGCGGCAAGAACTTAACTTGTTGCGAGAGGGGGCTATCCTTCCACTTTTCCATTAAATTCGCAAGCAAAATAGCTTTAGGACGCACCGAAAGTTTGAACAGGAAACAGCGCGGGAAATTATAGCGGCTCTCACTATAAATGCGACTGTTGCGACACAGGTGTCAGGTCAGTACCGCCTGCGTGAGCGGGCGGGTCGTAGCAACGCTTGAGAACCCGCCCGCTCACGCAGGCGGTACTGACAGGAGTCGCACTCATCTGAGAACCACTATAAAATGCTTAGCTTTCCCAGGTAGAAGAGAAATAAAATTGCTGAATGATTTGCTGAAAGCTTCATCCCTCATCCCTTATTTATTGACACCGCCTTACCGGCACGCTAATGTGTAATCCCGTGAACAACACGGCCTCCACTTCCAGGCCACAAGCGGTGGCGATCATCCCGGCTCGCTACAGTTCGACCCGACTCCCCGGAAAACCCCTCGTTGATATTTTGGGACGACCGATGATTGTCTGGGTTGTGGAACGCGCGCTTTCTGCGCAGAACATTGCGCGCGCAATTGTCGCTACAGACGACCGTAGAATCATGGACGCCGTACAGCGGGCAGGCTTTGAAGCCGTCATGACAAGCCCCGCGCACCAGAGCGGGAGCGACCGGCTGGCGGAAGTCGCGGCCTCCCTGGACGACGCGGATGTCATAGTCAACGTACAGGGCGACGAGCCGCTTATCAGTCCGCGCACAATCGAGCAGGCGGTGGATGAGCTAATCAACGCGGACGAAGCACAAATCGTGACGACGTGCGAGGCTATAACGGATGCGGCTGATGTCGTCAGCCCGGATGTCGTCAAGGTGTTGGTGGATAGGGGGGGGCGGGCGCTCTATTTCTCGCGCTCTCCGATTCCGTACCCACGCGACGCAGTGCGGCGTCATGGAACTCTTTCCGCAGCCCTTGAGATAGAGCCGCAACTGCTCACGCTCTTCCGCAAGCACACGGGGCTTTATGCTTACCGCCGGAGCTTTTTGTTAGAATATGCGAGTTGGCCGCAATCTTTGCTTGAGCGCACGGAGGCGCTCGAACAGTTGCGCGCTCTGGAGCGCGGCGTGACCATCCTGGTCATAGAGACGGACACGCCTTCAATCGGCGTCGATACACTGGAAGATTTAGAGCGCGTGCGCGCCTTACTTGCAAACAAACCCTCTTCGGCGAGCGTATAAATTCCTCAAAGAGGAGGTGCGCGATGAACGATTGGATCGGACTCGGAATTATAATTATTTTGGTTGGCGGGCTATTTTACGCACTGATGCGCGCCAACGAGCCACGCGCGCCCTTGACTGAAGAGGAGTTTCAAAAGCGTGCTCAAGAAAGCCGTGGTCTGGCGGGCGCAGGATTTAGCGCGCTTCAACAGATGCTAGACCCTTCGACAAAGCGGGCTGAAGCTGTCATAGAGGATATGCGTCAGGGTTATCTGGACGGCGAACAGGAGTCGGGCGACGGCAACGATACGACGCCCGAAGAGAATGAAAAGGGAAAAATTAAAAATGAAAAAGCCGAAGAGGCTTGAGCTTGCCATCCGTTTTGCCTTTTACATTTCTAATTCTTAATTCTTGAGAGGAGCGCGATGCCTAAATACATCTTTGTGACGGGCGGTGTGGTTTCGAGTCTGGGAAAGGGTCTGGCTGCATCCTCCATCGGCTGCTTGCTGGAAGCGAGGGGTTTGCGCGTCGCCCTCATCAAGCTAGACCCTTACATCAACGTTGACCCCGGAACGATGTCGCCCTTCCAGCATGGCGAAGTCTTCGTCACAGACGACGGCGCGGAGACAGACCTAGACCTGGGGCACTACGAGCGATTCACGCACGCGCATCTCTCGCAGGCCAATAACTGGACGACCGGCAGAATCTATCTTTCCGTGATAGAGAAAGAGCGGCGCGGTGATTACCTTGGTAAGACGATTCAGGTCATCCCTCATATCACGAACGAGATTAAGGATGCCGTGCGAGCGGTCGCCGCCGCCGACAAGCCGGACGTGGTCATAGTCGAGATCGGCGGCACAGTCGGCGACATCGAATCGCTTCCTTTTCTAGAAGCCATACGTCAGATGGGCAACGAAGAGGGACGTGATAGCGCGCTCTTCATTCACGTCACGCTTGTCCCCTTCATCGCCGCCGCAGGCGAATTGAAGACAAAGCCCACGCAGCATAGCGTGCGCGACCTGATGCAGATAGGAATCGCGCCGGAAATCCTGCTCTGCCGCACAGACCGCACGCTCACGCGCGAACTGCGCTCAAAGATAGCTCTCTTCTGCAATGTTAAAGAGCACGCCGTCATTACAGCGCAGGACGTGGATACCATCTACGAAGTGCCGCTCGCCTTTCATGAGCAGGGATTGGATGAGCTAATCGTCGCATCGCTCCATCTGGGGGAACGCGCCAGCCACACAGACCTCTCAAGCTGGCGCGAGCTTGTCTCCACCATACGCGAGCCTCTTTCGGGTGAAACCTCAATCGGCATCGTCGGCAAATACGTCGAGCTTGAAGATTCATACAAATCCCTGCACGAGGCTTTGACGCACGGCGGCGTCGCCAACAACGTGCGCGTCTCTGTCCGCTGGATAGAATCTGAAGAGTTGATGAATGACGATTACGAAGACCGCCTGCGGGATTTCGATGCCATACTGGTGCCCGGAGGCTTCGGTAAACGCGGCGTAGCGGGAATGATTAAAGCCATCAACTATGCTCGAAAGACGCGCACGCCATACTTCGGCATCTGTCTGGGAATGCAGACGGCCTGCATAGAATTTGCGCGCAACGAGTGCGGCTTGAAGGACGCGGACTCGACCGAATTCGATGCAGACACTCCGTATCCTGTAATCTTCAAGCTGCGCGATCTGGTCGGGGTGGAAGAGTACGGAGGGACAATGCGATTGGGAGCGTGGGATTGTCGTCTTGCCGAAGGGTCGCTGGCGCGAGAGGTCTACAATGGTGCGGAAGAGATAAAGGAGCGCCATCGCCATCGCTATGAGTTCAATCCTGAATTCCGCGAAACTCTGGAACGCGCAGGCTTGCGTATCAGCGGCGAATCGCCAGACGGAAAGTTCGTGGAGATGATAGAGCTGCCCAAACAGGTTCATCCTTGGTTTCTGGGCTGCCAGTTTCATCCCGAATACAAATCGAAGCCTTTGCAGGCTCATCCGCTTTTCGCTTCCTTCGTGCGCGCAGCCTTCGAGAATCGTGAGCGCAACGAGAACGACATGGGTAAAACCGAAGAGTCTGAAACCCTCATACATGACCACGAGCGCGCAGGCGTCGCGGGCGACGATTAGAGTGTACGACGTTGGGCCTTTGATTGAGACCGAGCGGTTAGTCCTGCGTATGTTTGCGCCCGAAGATGCCGAAACGCTTCATCGCATTTGGAATGACCCCGTGGTGATGAAGTATATTGAGGGCTGGAGACCCACGCTCGAAGATGCTCGCGGTGCTGTGACTCGCGTCGTACAGCACTGGCGCGATAAAGGCTTCGGCCAGTGGGTTGTCGTACACAAAGAAGATGGGAAGCTGATTGGCTACGCCGGATTCAAGCATCTGGATCAGACGCCGGAGGTGGAGCTTCTTTACGGAATTGATAAGCCATACTGGAATAAAGGCTACACGACCGAGGCCGGACGTGCATGTCTGCGTTACATCTTCGAGTGTACTGCGCTCGATAGAATCGTGGCGGTTGCCGACCCCGATAATGTAGGCTCCTGGCGCGTGATGGAAAAGCTGGGCATGAGGCGTGAGAAGATAGCACGCTATTACAATCACGATCTGGTCTATTATGCCATTGAAAGGCAAGTCAGAAGGCAGAGTGCAGAATGATGAATTAAAGAATTGTTCAACTTGAAGAGTCTTATCATTCATCATTCTGCACTCTGCCTTCATCATTTCTTTTATGCTGCAATGTCCCAAATGCGGTCGCCGCTACGATAGTGATGTAGAGGTCTGCCCTGAAGATAGTACATTGCTGCAAGCGGATTCGACCGTGGCGGAAGAGATTCCCGTTGACCCACTTGTCGGGCGCACGTTCGATGAAAAGTATCGGCTGGACGCACGGCTCGGCGAAGGCGGCATGGGAACCGTCTATCGCGCGACGCATCTTCTGATTGATCGCCCCGTCGCCATCAAAGTCCTCAACGAACGCTTTGTCACGGATGAAGCCGCGCAAGAGCGTTTTCGTCGTGAAGCTCGCGCCGCAGGCCGTCTTCAACACACCAACGCTGTTACCGTCACGGACTTCGGTCGCACACAGGACGGCCTGGTCTATATCGTGATGGAGCTTCTGGAAGGGAAGTCTTTGCGCGAGGTGCTGGCGCGCGAAGCTCCGCTCGATACTGCACGCGCCGTCTCTCTGATGCTGCAAATCTCTGCGGCGGTCGCGGCAGCCCACGAAGCCGGAATCATTCATAGAGACCTGAAGCCCGGAAACATCTTCGTCGTTCAGCGCAAGCACGCGCCGCCCATCATCAAGGTGCTGGACTTCGGCATTGCGAAGCTGGCGACCGACAGGGACGGTAAGGAAGTGAAGAACATCACGCAGACCGGCGTGATGATAGGTACGCCGCGTTACATGTCGCCTGAGCAATGTGACGGCGCGGAGCTGACACCCTCTTCGGATGTCTACAGCCTCGGCGTTATTCTTTACGAGATGCTCGCGGGCACGACGCCCTTTAGCGGCCCGACGCCGCTGGCCGTCGCGCTGAAGCATTCTTCGGAACTGCCCAGACCGCCGCGCGAATTTGTCAGCACGATTCCGCAGGCGGTAGAAGCAGTGGTGCTTCGTGCGCTTGAGAAGAAACCTGAAGACCGCCCGCAGGATGCAGGAGAATTCCGCCGCGAGCTTTACGTGATGGCGGAGAAACTTGGGCTTGAGCATTCTGCCGGATTCAGCGCGCCGACGCTTGAGACCCTGCGCGATGTCGGAACGGAAACTCCTTCGGGTCGCCTGATAATCGATCTGGAAAAGATGCGCGAAAAGCGCGCCTCTACCACGCAGGCTCCCGCAAACGCGCCCGATACTGCGCAGGAGCAGGTGGTCGAGACGGGCGGCGGCGCTCCTGCCCGTTCTGCTCCTGCAAGCCCTGAGTCTCAGGCTGAGCCTCAAGCTGAGCCTCTATTAGCAGGCGCGGCCAGTGCTGAAACAACTCCCGCCGATGCTGAGCCTGCCGTCGCAGTCAGCGCCAGTTTTGCAGGGGGGCGACGTGAGGCGTGGCTGAAGTTTCTCAGGCAGCCGGTAGCCCTCACTGTGATTGCGCTCACCGCGCTCTTCATCATCATCGGCATCATCGCTTTACTAAGCACGCGATCTTCCAACAAGACGAGTTCTACGAATGAGCCGGACGAGTCTGTGGGGCGCTACGTCACGCCCACAGGCGAAGCGCCGAAAGTTCCACAACCTACGCGCGAGCCTAAGACTGCCGCAGAGTTTTACGAGCGCGGCGCGTACTTCTTCTCCCTGCGAGACTACGATGCGGCGATAAATGATTACCGTCGCGCGCTCGACATGCAGAAGGATTTTCCTTCAGCGCATAACCGGCTGGGGCGCGCACTGATGGCTAAGGGACAACTGGTCGCCGCCGCCGCAGAATTTCGCAGCGCGATTGAGCAGCAAGGGGGAAATTATCCTGCGGCTCAGTACAATCTGGGGTTCGCCTTGCAGCAGCAGGGCGATTTCAATAATGCGCTCATGGCTTATAACGCTGCTATCAACCAGCGCGGCGGCACGTACGCGGATGCGTTTTACCAGATAGGCATCATCCTGATAAATCTACAACGCAATAAAGAGGCAGAGGATGCCCTGCGCAAAGCCATCAGTCAGAATGGAGGGCGCGACCCGGAAGCCCATCTGGCTCTGGGCGCTGTGCTCGCAAGCGAAAAAGATTATCCCAATGCCGAGGCGGAATTTCGCACGGCTATAGAGCAACGCAACGGTGATTTCGCTGACGCCCATTTCAGTCTGGGTTATCTTTACGAGAGAACCGACCGTCCCGGCGAAGCCATCAAAGAATACGAGACTTATTTAGAGCAGAGTCCGAGCGCCTACAATCGCCGTGAGGTCGAGCAGAGATTGAAGACGCTGAAGCGGCAGGTGCCGAGCCGGAAGTAGGAAAAGGGAATGGAAGCTGTAAGAATAGAATCATTCAAGGTTGGCAATGTCTCTTTCGGCGAGGGTCGCCTGACGATTATCGCCGGGCCGTGCGTCATAGAATCCGAAGAGCATGCGCTGATGATGGCGCGCGAATGCCGTAAGCGTGCGAGCGTCGCCGGTCTTGATTATGTCTTCAAGGCTTCGTTCGACAAAGCGAATCGCTCTTCGATTAAGGGCTTTCGCGGGCCTGGGATGGAAGAGGGTTTGGCCGTCCTCCAAAAAGTTAAAGAAGAGACGGGCGCGCCTGTGCTGACGGACGTTCACGAAGTCTCGCAGGTAGAGCGCGTGGCCGAAGTCGCGGACATACTGCAAATCCCCGCGTTTCTTTGTCGTCAAACCGATTTGATTACCGCTTGCGTGAAGACCGGGCGCGCCGTCAACGTGAAGAAGGGACAGTTTCTCTCGCCGCAGGACGCGCGCAACATAGTCGAGAAGGCGCAAGCGGCAGGAGGCCGCAAGCTTCTGCTGACGGAGCGCGGCGCGAGCTTCGGCTACAATAATCTGGTCGTTGACATGCGCTCTTTCCCCATCATGAGAGAGTTCGGCGTGCCTGTCGTTTTCGATGTCACGCACTCTTTGCAGCTTCCGGGCGGATTGGGTCATGCAACGGGCGGGCTTTCTCAATACATCGAACCGCTCGCACGCGCCGGAGTCGCGTGCGGCGTCGATGCGGTCTTTATGGAAGTACACGATGCTCCCGAACGCGCACCCTCGGACGGGCCGAACATGCTGCCGCTTGCAAGGCTGGAAGCTCTGCTCCTGATGCTCAGGGACATTCACGCGCTTGTCCAAAGAATGCAAAATTAAAAATTCAAAAGGTAAAAGTGAAGAGAAAAGCAATTCAATGAAATTAATAAACGTGGTTTCCGCCCTCTTTTTGCCTTTTGAATTTTTAATTTTGTATTCTTCCGGCGTTTGACAGAAGAGGCTCGCGGCGAACATTATTCCCCGTCCATCAAATTTTAATCATCAACTTTGTGTCGCATGAAATCATTTAGACTACTACTGGCTCTCTGTCTTTTCGTCACTCTCAATAGCGCACAGCCTTCGGCAAGCGCGCAGGAAGAGGCGCGCGCCGCCTGGCAGGTCACGCGCTTCGACATCAACGCGAGCGTCGGCCAACCGGATCGCGCGCTCACTGCGCGTGCAACGATTACTGCGCGCAACGTGGGGCGGGGCGCAGGCTCTACGCTGACCCTTCGCATCGACTCCAAGGCCGAGATTAAATCCGCAAGCGCCAATAACGCGCAGGCCACTTTTCGCGCTACGCCCGAAGCGCGCGGCAATCTTCAGCGCGTCACGCTCAATCTCCCGACGCCTGTTCAGCCTGAAGGGGTTGTCAACGTAGCGGTGGAGTACCGCCTGCCTGTCGCGGAGAACACGGGGCTTGCGGCGATTTCTCCAACGGGCACACAGTTTCTTCCACTATCTTTCTGGTATCCTACGCCCAACACTACCTTCTCCCTGCGCGGCGCAGACACAGCGCCCTTTCGCCTGACCGTCAATGCGGCTGGAGGTGAGACGGTTATCTCAAGCGGCAAAGCCAACGGCGCTGGCTTCGAGCAGGCTCTTTACTCTCAGCCCTTTTTTCTCACAGGTTCTTGGGATGTAGTTGAAGGAGCGGGCGAGGCGCGCAACACTAGCGCTTATCTTCCGAAGGGAGCGGGCGCGGATGAGCGCAAGCAAGCGGAAGCGATACTGGCGCTCGTTGCAGCGGCGCGCGCATTTTATGCAGGGCTGCTAGGGCAAGCGCCGGATGCACCTGTACGCGTCGTCGCCGTCACGCGCGGCGGAGGCATGAGCGAAGGCGGCACGCTTCTGGTTCCGGCAGCAGCTTTTCGTCGCTCGAAGATTGATTCGGCGACGGCTGTTCAGGTGGGCGAAGCCGTTGCGAAGTTGTGGATTGGCGGCGCAACGCCCGTCAGGGGCGAAGGCGTAGGGGTTCTCACGGAAGGTTTGACGCGCTATCTGGCGAACGCTTTTCTGGAGAAACAGTATGGGCGTGAGACGGCGGATGCGGAGAGATTACGGCAGCGCCTTGCTTATGCCGCTGTCTCTAAGCGTGACGCGCCGCTTGCAAGGACGACGCCGCTCGACGATACCTACTACACCGCAATCGCCAACAAGGGAGCAATGGTCTGGCGGCTGATGGATCGCGTCATGGGGCGCGAAGCTTTTATGAACACGCTGCGCTCGTTCACACAGAAGGGAGCAGAGGGCGAGCTTTCGCTTGAGCTACTGCGCGCAGCGCTGAACGGGCGCGGCGGCGCGAGCGTGAAAACTATTCTGGATGAAATGCTGGACAAGCCGACCGAGATAGACTTGATTGTAGGCTTGCCGCAGCAGAGGGGCGCGCAGTGGGTGGCGGCGGTCAGAAATATGGCTGCGATTGACGTGACTGTTCCGGTTGTGGCGACGACCGCGAGCGGCGAGCGCGTCACATCTGAGACGACAGTTGCGGCGCGCAGCTTCGGCGAAGTTGCCTTCAAGACAGCGGGGCGTATCACGCGTGCAGAGATTGACCCCGAAAAGCTCTACCCGCAACTGGATTATTCAAACGACCTCGCGCCGCGAGCGCGTTCGATTGACGACGCGCTCGTCGAGGCCAGAGCCACGCTGGCGCGCGGAGAGAATGCTAAAGCCGAAAGTACAGCGCGCGAGATACTGGCGATTGCGCCGAGCATTCAGGAAGCAAGAACCCTGCTTGGCCGCGCTCTACTTGCAGCGAACAGAGTGGACGAGGCCGAGCGGGAGTTTCGAGCGGTACTGGACGACCCGCTGCCGTCGCCGACCGCGCTTGCATGGGCGAGTGAAGGCTTAGGCGAAGTGGCTTTACGCAAAGGGCAGACGGCGGAAGCCGCGCGCCGTTTCACTGAAGCGGTGCGGGCCGAAGGCGAATATGCGTCTACCGTTGCGGCGCGACTTAATCGCATTAAAGCGGAGACTTCCGCTAGTGCTGCGCCTGCAATTGAAGAGAGCGTGCGCAGCTTCGTCTCGCAACTGGATCAAGCTATCAAAACAGGAAGCAAGGCAGACATCGATGCGCTGCTTGTGCCCGGAGAGTTGCCCACCTTCTCGCGCGGCATCATAGGCAATCGCCCCGAAGCCTGGCAGACGCGCGTAGTCAGAACTGAAAGTCTGGATGCGAACCGTGTGGCCGCAGATGTCGCGCTCAACGTGCGCGAGATGGGGCGCGATCAATCGGGCACAGCCGTTTTAATGCTGGCGCGCTCGCCTGGCGGCGCTTGGAAGCTTGCTGGAATAGAATTTCTGGAAGTACGTTAAAAGGCTCCCCTTTGATGCAAGAGATAAGAGATATAGAGCGGCGCGCAGCCCGCATACGGCTGCTGTTGATGGATTGCGACGGGGTGCTCACGGACGGTCGCATCACACTCGTAGGCGACGGCGACGAAGAAAAGAGCTTTCACACGCGCGACGGCCACGGGCTTGTGCTCTTGCATCGCGCTGGACTTCGCTCCGGCATCATCTCAGGCCGCACGTCCACACTGGTCTTGCGCCGCGCGCGCGAGCTTGGCATGCATTACGTCAAGCAGGGGACGTGGGACAAGATTAAAGAGTTCGAGGAAGTCTTACACGAAGCCGGGTTTGAGGAATCAGAGGTCGCATTCATAGGCGACGACGTGACGGACATTCCGCTTATGCAGCGCTCGGAACTGGCGGTCGCCGTGGCGGATGCAGTTGAAGAAACGCGCAGGGCTTCGCATTATGTGACGGAACTTCCCGGTGGCTTCGGCGCTGTGCGCGAGGTCTGCGAGTTGATACTTAAAGCTCAGGGACACTGGGACGATCTAATGCAACGGTATATCAAGTAAAGGATGAGCAAGATGGGTACGGAAGTACGACAGGTTCTTTTTGTAGAAGATACGCCGGACACACGCAGCCTTGTCGAGTTCAGTCTGGCGACAGAAGGTTTCAAGGTCACGACGGCTGAAACTGCCGATGAGGGACTTGATCTGGCGCGCACGAAAAACTTCGCGCTCATTCTTCTGGACATTGGCCTGCCTGATAGAGACGGCCTTGAGCTTTGTCGAGAGATACGGCGCTTCGACCAGAAAACGCCCATCCTCTTCTACACAGCCTTCTCTGATTTATTGGACGAGCAGGAGACGGCACAGGCTGGCGCGCAAGGCTGCCTGCGTAAGCCCGAAGACACCGCGCGCCTGGGCGAAATCGCAAAGCAGACAATCGAACAGCGAAGCGAACCCTGAATAGCCAACTAACTAACGTGAGGCGCGATATAAGAATGAGCATAATATTTTTAGCTCCGTAGGAGCCGGATGTTTATAGGCTCCAGATGCGAGATAAGCCTAGCTCCGTAGGAGCTATATGTTCTCTATCAATTAACATTTAGCTCCTACGGAGCCAGGCTCTTTTGGGAAACTTTAAGCTATAAACATCTGGCTCCTACGGAGCCAGGTTCTCTTACGTCGCGCCTCACGTTAACTACCGCTAAAATTTGACAGTCGCGGCTCTACTTGATTATCTTTCCTTTGCGTTCATTCATTCTTTCATGCGGGAGTGGCGTAATGGTAACGCAACGGCTTCCCAAGCCGTGGACTGCGGGTTCGAGTCCCGTCTCCCGCTTAAATCTTCCTTCCTGATGTTTGCTTTGGCTTTCCGCGAGCCTTTAGCTTCAAACTTCCTTACGTATTGTAAATAAACGCTTCACCCTTGCGGCGTACGCTTTTATTCCCTTGTGATTCCGGTCAATCGTTGAATCTACAATAGGATAGTGCTGGCACGATGGTTGCTCTTCTGAAGATGATAGGAAATCTTACGGGAGGGGAGAAAAACGTGCGTAGCAAGCTTTTGTTGAGCCTCTGTTTGTTCGTGCTGGTAGCTCTGGCGGTTGGCTGTAGCTCGGCCAACACCAATAATGCGTCCAACGCATCGAACTCGAATACGACTTCGATGACCAATACGAACACCACTACCACCACGAGCACGGCATCAAACGAGTATACGACGACGAGCGAAGAGAAGAACGGAGTAACGACGGAGACGCGTACTTACAAGAACAATCCGCGTATCTCCAAGGTCGAAATCAGCACGCGTAACGGCAAGCGTACCGCCAAAGTCTATTCCAACACAGGTGAAGCCCGCGACATTCCTGAAGATAAAGTGGAAAGCGTGATTAACGGTACTGCCGACGCCATCGCCGACGCCGCAGGCTTCGTCGCAGACAAATCCAAAGAGGCCGCTTCGGCAGCCAAAGAAGGCGGCGAGAAGGTCGTTGATAAAACCAAAGAGGGAGCAGAGAAAGTAGGCGAAGGCGCTAAGACAGTAGGCGAAAAGACTGCTGAAGGGGCCAAGAAAGTTGGCAGCAAGACCGCTGAAGGCGCAAAGACCGTCGGTGAAAAGACCGCCGAAGGCGCGAAGAAGGCAGGCAAGGCAGTCAAGAACGCCGTCACTCCTTAACTATAAAAAAAGCCCGCCGGGATTTTATGAGCAGTCGCTTTGCAGAAGCGGCTGCTTTTTCTTTTTCAAAGCCAGGAAGCATTCTCTCACTCCGCTTTCAGACTTTCTGTTGTAGCTAAGGGGCGGCTCGCTTCCTGGCTTTGGTGTTATACTGATGGCGTGATTTCGCACGCATAAGGAGTAGCGGCCATGCCAGACAATTCCCGGTTTACGATTATTTGCCCCTGCTGTGAAGCAACCATCAATCTGGACGCGCAAACGGGCGCTATCATCTCGCACGAAGAGAAGGCGAAACCCGTAGCCTCTTTCGACGAGATGCTCAAAGGATTGGACAAGCAGAAGCAGCAGCGGGAACAGATTTTCCAACAGGAACTGGGATCGCTCAAAGACCGTGAGCGCCTGCTGGAAGAGAAATTCCGCGAGGCCATGAAGCGAGCCGAAAAGGATAAAGATAAGCCTTACATCAACCCTATGGATATTGACTGAACAAGCTTTCGCTCTGAAATGTAGCGGGAAGTATTCGTGAGAAAAACGTTATCGCGCAGGCGACGGCTCATTGTTACTTGATGATGCAGTCGAAGCCAAGACATCTAATCTCTCCTTAAGAAGATTGAAGACAGCCCTGTGTCCCTTCTTTGAAAAATGGCCGAAGTCCGCGTAGAGGTAGTCTTCTTTCGCATCGCCGCCTGAGCGCGCAAAGTAATCGTAGGCATCTATGTACTGGATGCCTTTCTCCTTGAAGTAGGCTGTCAGGAGTTTTTGAGGAAGCAGATTTTTCTCTTCCTTTGTCCTCAACTGATATTCATAGGGGAGTATGACGACGGTCAGCTCAATGTTACGGCTCTGTAAGTAGCGGTTCATCTCGTCGTAGATACTCATCGTCTCAAGAAAATTTCCACTGCCCCCCGTGTAAAATTGATAGTCGTGGTTGAAATAAAATTTGCTTCTGTCCGAAACGGTGTTCTTCAGCAGCATATAGAATTTGGAATTGCGTCGCAGAAAAGAAAGCAGAGTTTCTGCGTAGCCGTTTTGACCGGGCTGATAGTCCAAATCCTTCCCCAGCGCCTGCCCCAGATCAACATCATTCAGACAGAAAAACAGTAACACCCTTTTAAGATTCGTTATCCCCTGCTGCCCCTGCGTGAGGTGGTAAAGCACATCCCTGTAATTGCGTGCGTTGTATCCTATGACGGCTGTGTTCCAGGCGCGAATCTCCGGATGATCATCCTGAAGAAGTTGAGCGTAGGTATCTTTGGTTTCCACGCCGACGCCGAACGTTACGGAGTCGCCTAAGATAAGCCAAGATTCTTTGTAATTCTGCGGCGATGTCATTTTCCTGAAGCCAAACTCGTCCGTATAGACACGCTTGCCGAAACAGATGCCGGTTGCGTTCGGCTTCCAGCCGTAAGTGTCGCCGTAGGCATTGTCACGCAGGAGGCTGCGCTCTGTGTCCTGAAAATTTATCTCCGGCTTAAGGATTCTCGTCCCGGCTTCCAGAAACAGAACGAGGAGCAGGAAAAATATGACCGAAGAAAACAGAAGGGCAAATCTTTTAATCATTCGTCTATTCAATAACTTGACTTGAACAACTTGCCTGTCATGCTGCCGTATTTGCGAGGTGGGCACAGCATCCTACTATATTTATAAGGGTAATAATGAAAGAATTCCGCTCTGCGCGAACGAATTGCCGCGCCGAGCTGAATTACCATCAATTCCAGTCGTCAGCTTTAGAGCCTGCGACGCGCTCGCCACCACGCACGGGCAACGAGACGCCCGCGCGCTCGTAAACCCGACGCTCTTTCCATGCGACCCCTTTGCCCCGCATGATATTGATTACAGAGACCAGCAGCGCCAGATAAAATAGCGAAAGACCGAGCGGAGTCGTCAGGGAATAAACGACGGGTATCTCGAATTTCCAGCAGACGCAAGCCTGTGCAAAAACCTGAATCGCCCAGATGATTAAAGTGGGAATAAGCAGGCTCAGCCATTCGCCCGCCGCGCCTGAATACAACATGAGTACACAAAAGACTGCAACGAAAACAGGAGCGATGACAAACGTAAAGCCTACCATGATGGCGAGCGCGGACAGCACGACAGAGTATCGCATTCCTGCGAACATCCCGCGCGACAGAAAACTCCAAATCTCTCGAAAGCCATTCTGCATACGCGTCCTGACTAAATTAGGCGCGTGCTCTATGCGGTAACGCGCGCCCGAACTCTTAAGCAGTTCCGCCAGACGCACATCTTCAACAATGTCCGAGCGCACTGCCGCAAAGTCTCCGATTCTTGCAAGCGCCGGACGACGCATCAAAAAGAAGCCGCCGAAAGCAATCGCAAGCTTAACCTTGGGACTATTGGTAAGCACAAACGGGAATGCTCCTAAGAGGGCTAAGAGCCATGCCGGTGTAAAGACACGCTCCCAGAACGAACGGGTCTCGAAGTAGGGCATCAGGGTCAAAACATCATAGCCCTTCGAAAGCGCGTGCCGTAGAGAGGTGCTGACGGCATCTTTCTCCAGCAGCATGTCCGCATCCACCGTCAGAATCCAACTCCCGTGCGAGGCTTCCAACGCCTGTTGCAAAGCGAATGATTTGCCTAGCCAGCCTGCTGGAGGCTCAACGCCGTCGATGACAATCAAACGTCCGTCCTCTAACGCAATCGAGCGCAGGATTGAGAGGGTCGCGTCCGTTGAGCGATCATTGACGGCGATGACTTCCAACTGCTCGTAATCCTGCGCGAGCACGGAGCGCAGGGATTGAGCCAGAATGCGCTGCGCTTCGTTGCGTACAGGGATGAGGACGGAGACGAGCGGCGGGTTGTTCACCTGTAGCTCCGAGCTTTGAGCGGGCAGTAATGGCTTGCGCCCGGCCAGCTCATAAAGCACCATGACGGAAAACCCCAGCCAGCCAAAAGCGCATGCCCAGGCCACCAGAGCTATTATATTTAACCCGCCGAATCCAAATCCCAGCTCAGCCATCGAACGAATCAAAATCCTTCCCGGCAGCCATGTTTGCCGCCGGATACAGGCATTATCAGTGAAGACAAAGCTTCGGGCAAAAGGGAAAGAAGGCTGCAAGCTCTTTGAAAGCAGGAAAACCCTTGCGGGCGCTTGTGCGTAAAAGCATGACTTGTGTTAGAACTTATATTTCTGTGTGCAACAGCTTTTCCCACGCAGAGCATCATAAGCGACGGCACAGGCTGACCCGTCGGCGGCTGCGGCTGCCACAACAGGCACGAAAGCCGGTTTATTCCCTTTTCTGGAAGGAAACACTATGCTCCGTATCTTTGTCGCACTGATTATTATGTGCGCCTCGGTTTTATCCAACACGAAAATGGACACCTCGTCCAATCCTACGCAAAAGATGCCAAAGATAAGTTACCGCGAGCGCACGCTCCCGAACGGTTTGAAGATCTATAGTCTTGAAGATCATTCCAGCCCGACCGTCTCCATACAGGTCTGGTATCACGTCGGCTCAAAAGACGACCCCGATGGCCGCAGCGGCTTTGCGCACCTCTTCGAGCACATGATGTTCAAGAGCACAAAGAACATGAAGGCGGAGATGATGGATCGCCTGACGGAAGATGTGGGCGGCTCCAACAACGCTTTTACAGCCGACGATATGACAGTCTATTTCGAGGTCGTGCCGTCTAATTATCTGGAGACGCTTCTCTGGGCTGAAGCTGACCGTCTAGGCTCTCTCAACATTGATGCGCCGAACTTCAAGTCAGAGCGCGATGTGGTTAAGGAAGAGTTTCGTCAGACTTACCTGTCGTCGCCCTACGGCCAGCTCGAACTTCTCATACAGCAGAAGTCGTTTACCAGGCATCCGTACAAGCGGCCAGGCATAGGCAACATAGCAGAGCTGGATGCGGCGACGCTCTCCGATGTGAAATCCTTTCACCAGAATTTCTATCGCCCGGACAATGCCACGCTCGTCGTCGCAGGCGATTTCGATCCGAAGCAACTGGACGCGTGGGTTGATAAATACTTCGCGCGCATTCCAAAGCCCAACGCGCCGCTTCCGCGCGTGACCGTCAAAGAGCCTGAGCGCACGAAAGAGGCTCGCTATGTGGAGTACGGCGAGCACGCGCCGCTTCCGGCAGTGGCTATCTCTTATTTAGCCCCGCCGCAGGCGAGCGAGGATGCATTCGCTTTGCGCGTCGCCGGTGCGATTCTTTCTGCGGGCGAATCCGCCAGACTCTATCAATCTCTCATCTACCGGCAGCAGATTGCCAGCCAGGTTGACGCCGAGACCGATTTTCGTGAAGACACAGGACTCTTCCTGTTGAGGGCGACGATGGCTTCGGGCAAGACGGCTGAAGAGGGAGAGAAGGCGCTGCTGGCGGAATTGAAGCGCTTGCAGACTGAACCCGTCACCGCCGCAGAGTTGGAGAAGGCCAAGAACCAGCTCATCACGGAACGCCTGAAAGCGAGAGAGACAAGCAACGGCAAGGCATTTGCGCTGGGCGAAGCGGCTGTGCTGCTGGGCGATGCGAACCGTGTCAACACGGACAACGACCGTCTGCTGGCCGTCACGGCCTCTGACGTTCAGCGCGTCATGAAAAAATATTTCACAGACACGAACCGCGTCGTCATCTACTTCCTGCCGAAGAATCCTCCCCCTGGTGAAATGAAGATGAGCGAGAAGAGCGAGTGGCGCACGGGCGGCAACCTTGTGCCTACAGGGAAAGCAGAGGGGGGAAGATAAGATGAGAACCGGAACCAAACGCATGCGCTTTCTGTCTTTACTTATCGCTTGTCACCTGATACTTGCCACTATTCTTATGATGCCGATTAATTCTATGGGGCAGCAGGAGACGCCTCCGCCGCCCGCACCGCCGCGACCCGTAAATTTCCCCAAGCCGGTCGAGAAGACCCTGGCTAACGGCCTGCGCGTCATCTTCGTGGAGCGCGCCGGAACATCTCTAGCCACCGCCCAGTTGTTAATCAAAAACGGCGGCGAGGTTGACCCGCCGAAGCTGGCGGGGCTGGCCGATATGGTCGCAAGTCTCTTAACGAAGGGGACGGCCAAACGAAGCGCGCCGCAGATAGCCGAAGCCATAGAAGCCCTCGGCGGCATGATTGATTACGGCGCGCGCTGGGACGCTTCGCAGGTCAGCGTCAATGTCGAATCTTCGAAGATTGACCCGGCGATGGAGATTCTCTCGGACGTAGCGCGACGCCCGACCTTCAAAGAGGACGAGATAGAACGCCAGCGACAACAGAGCATTGACCAGTTGAGCTTCATGCTCGCAGACCCAGGCACGCTTGCGCGCTACGTTGCTTCACGCGTGGTCTTCGGAGATTCGCCCTACGGCCATCCCTTGAACGGCACGCCTGAATCGCTTGCGCTCATCAAGCGTGAAGACATCACGCGCCTGCACAGCACCTACTATCGCCCGGACAACGCCATCCTGGTCATCGGCGGCGACCTTCGCTCGGACGATGCCTTCAAACTCGCAGAGCGCTACTTCGGCGACTGGGCTAAGCCTTCAACACCTCTTCCTACATACAACGAGCCTGCTTTTTCGTATAGACGTACTTCAGGGCAACGCGTCGTTGTCATTGATGTGGAGCATGCCGGGCAGGCGGCTGTGATTCTGACGCGCCCTGGCCTCAAGCGCACTGACCCGGATTTCTTTCAAGGCATCGTGGCTAATTCAGTGCTGGGCGGTGGCTACTCGGCGCGGCTCAATCAGGAGATTCGCACCAAGCGCGGCTTGAGCTACGGCGCGGGAAGCGCTCTTGATGTGCGGCGCAACACAGGGCCGTTCATAGCCGTCACGCAGACCAAGAATGAATCGGGGGCGGAAGTGGCATCGCTCCTGATGACTGAGCTAGGACGTATGGCGAGCGCCAGCATTCCCGATACGGAGTTGACGCCGCGCAAGGCCGCGCTCATAGGCAATTACGCGCGACAGCTTGAAACAATTGACGGCCTCGTGTCGCAGGTCGCATCCCTTGCGCTCTATGGATTGAATCTGGACGAAATCAACAGCTATATCAAGAACGTGCAGGATGTGAATGCCTCTGAGATTCAGAAGTTCGCAGGGGCGCGTCTTGATGCAAAGAGCGCAGACATCATCATCGTGGGCAAAGCTTCGGATTTTCTGCCAGACCTGCGCAAGCGCTTCCAGAACGTAGAGGTCATTCCAGAATCAGAGCTTGACCTCAACAGCGCCAGCTTGAGAAAAGCTGCAACGGGCGGCGCTGGGAGCAACGGGGCTAGAATGAAATAGGGGAAACGTTTTATGTTTTTACGGAATCTATTCAACACTCTCTGCGTCATGGCGTTGATTTGTATGATTAGCATCAACGTGTGTGCGCAGAGTGATGAGGAAGATGATGTTAACCCGAACGAGGCTGCGGCGCGGGCTGCTGTGCAGAGACTGGCGAGCGCAGACCCGCTGCTGAGACAACAGGGGGCGGAAGAACTGGCGCGTCTTTCCGCCAACGAGCAGCAGAAGCTTGTAGAGGGCTATTACATTCAGGAGAAGAACTCTCGCGTCAAGCTGGCTCTGGCATGGGCGCTCTATCGTATGAGCAAATCCCAGATGCTGTTTGCCATCGTGCGCGACCTTGATTCTTCACGCGCCGTGCAGGCCGCAGGCTACCTCCATATGCTCGACGACGCGGAACCGCTCTACATGTTTCTGGGCAACTCCAAACCTCGCACGCAGGTAGAGCTTCTGAAGGTCTTGGCAGACATCGGCAACGAAACGACGCTCGCACAGATAAAGCCCTTAACGGAATCGTTCGATCCGAAGGTGAGCGCAGCCGCACAGAGGGCAACATTCACCATCAACGAGCGGCTGGCAAACACCCAGCCCGAAACGCCACAGCGCCCGCGACAGGTCGGCAAGACGAATGAGACTTCGCCCTGAGATTTTCATAGTCCCGTAGGGACGATTGACAATAGCCCAGCCATTTATCGCTGGGAATAAGATGTAGAAAATATTTATTGAGTCCCGTAGGGACGACTGAATAAATCAAAAGGAAGATTTCAGTCGTCCCTACGGGACTCAACTTCATTTGTTCATTGCTTTTCCCAGCACTGAAATGCTGGGCTATTATCGTTTCGTCCCTAGCGGGACTTAAAAATCGCTTGCTGTTTCTTCAAAGATAACTTCTCACGTTATACTGCTTGCTCCGAACAATGCACAGAAACCTTCGTTCATTCATAGACCTGCTCGTGCGTGAGGGCGACATCGTCACCATTGAGGCGGACGTTGACCCGTATCTTGAGCTTGCGGAAATTCATCGCCGCGTCATCGCAAGTGGCGGCCCGGCTCTGCTTTTCAATCGGGTAAAGGGAAGTCGATACCCTGTTGTCACCAACCTCTTCGGCACAAAGCGCAGAATCGAGCGCGCGTTTGGGAGTAAGCCTGAAGCCCTTGTGCGCGAAGCTGTCAAGGTGGCCGAAGCGCTCTTGCCGCCGCGCCCTAAAGAACTGTGGAAGCATCGCGCGCTCGCTCTTGAGGCATTAAAGCTAGGCACACGCAACGTCGGTCGAGCGCCAGTCATGCAGGTGATGGATAGCCCGGCGCGTCTTGACGAATTGCCTGTGCTGACTACCTGGCAGGAAGATGGCGGGGCATTCATCACGCTGCCGCTCTGTTACACCGAGCATCCAGTCACCGGGAAACATAATCTGGGAATGTATCGCATGCAGCGCATGGACGCGCGCACCACGGGCATGCACTGGCAGATTCACAAGGGCGGAGGCTTTCACTATCACGAAGCCGAAGCGCGCAACCATGCGCTCCCGGTCACTGTATTCCTGGGCGGGCCGCCAGCGCTCATTCTCTCTGCGATTGCTCCCTTGCCGGAGGACGTGCCTGAGCTTGTGCTGGCCTCCGTGCTGGCCGGAGAGAAGATAAGGATGGCGAAGAACCCTGTGGACGCAGCGCATCGGCTGGTCGCCGAAGCCGAGTTCGCTCTCGTCGGCCAAGTCCCTCCGTTTGAGAGAAGACCTGAAGGGCCGTTCGGCGATCATTACGGCTACTACTCTTTGCAGCACGATTATCCTGTCTTTAACGTTGACGCGGTCTTTCATCGTCGCGATGCGATTTATCCTGCGACGGTCGTGGGCAAGCCGCGTCAGGAAGATTTCTACATTGGTGATTATTTGCAGGAGCTGCTCTCGCCGCTGTTCCCGCTCGTGATGCCGAGCGTGCGCGATTTATGGACTTACGGCGAGACGGGCTTTCACTCGCTTTGCGCGGCGGTCGTGCGGGAGCGATACGCGCGTGAAGCGCTCGTCTCAGGCTTTCGTATACTCGGCGAAGGACAGCTCTCGCTCACAAAGTTTCTGCTGCTCATAGACACGCCTCAAGACCTGCGCGACTTTCGCTCGCTCTTCGAGCACATCCTGGCGCGCTTCGCTCCCGAAAGCGACCTCTTCATCTTCTCCAACGTTTCGATGGATACGCTCGATTACACGAGCGGTGTGGTCAACAAAGGAAGCAAAGCAATCATGCTGGGCTTGGGCGACCCTGTGCGAGAGCTGCCGCGCGAGTTTACCGGGACTTTGCCGCGCGATGTGTCGCGTGCAGAAGTCTTCTGTGGCGGTTGTCTGGTCGTCGAAGGCCAGCAGTTTGAAAAAGACCCGGAGCAGGCTACGCGATTAGCTGTAGACGAAGCTTTCCGCGCGTGGCCGCTCGTCGTCCTGCATGACAACGCGAGCGTGGCTCAGAGCGTAGAAAATTTCCTCTGGGCGACCTGGACGCGCTTCGAGCCAGCCGCAGACATACACGCCGCCGACACGAAAATTATACGCCATCATCTATCTTACACCGCGCCCATAGTCATAGACGCACGCACCAAGCCGGGCTTTCCCGCAGAACTCATAGTGCGCCCCGACATTGCGGAGCTTGTAGAGCGACGCTGGCGCGAATATTTCCCTAACGGTGTTATAACGAAAGATTAAGTAGCATCAGGCGAGAGCAACAGAGAACGAACCACGAATCCACACGAAGCAGCGCGAAAACATCAGCCTAATAAATTCGGCTTTACCTCTTCGCGTTATTTCGTGTGGATTCGTGGTTCGTTCTCTGTTCTTTCTTTATCGTCTCAAACAGTAAAGTTCAGAGTGGAAGCCTGAGCGTGAAGACAGCGCCGCCTTCCGTAGAGTTTGAGGCAGTGAGAGTGCCGCCGTGTTCTGTGATGACGCGGTGTGCCAGGGCTAAGCCTATGCCGTGACCCTTTGACTTGGTGGTAAAGAAGGGAATGAAGATGCGTTGTAAATCATTTTCATGGATGCCGGAGCCTGTATCCGTAATTTCTATGACAGCCCAGTCTCTTTCTGCTGAATCTTTTTCGCGCGCGCCGCACACCTTTACAAGCCGCTCCGCTTTATCTTCACCGATTGCCTCGGCTGCATTACGCATCAGGTTCAGCAATGCCTGCCGCAGCATGCGCTCGTCCGCATGAATCAAGGGCAAGTCTCCCTCGATTGCCATTTCGACGCGAAGCTCTGTGAAGAGGGTACGCAATTCGGTTGCGCATTCCTGTACTAGCTCAAGAAGTGAAACATCCAGAAGCTGTAGCGGCTGCGGGCGCGCGAAGTTGAGAAAGGCCGTCACAGTGTCCGTCAGGCTTCGCACTTCTTCAAGGAGCGCAGCCGATGCTACGCGCCCGCGCTCGTCCTCTGCGTGTGCCTGTATCAACTGCGCATAGCCGTGAAGCGTCGCCAGCGCGTTCTTGAACTCGTGCGAGAGACCGGCGGCCATCTCCCCAAGGCTCTCTAGATTACGTTTGAGCGCCACCTGCTCGCGCAACTCCGTAACCTCCGTGATGTCCGTTAACAGACAGAGCACGCCGCGCCGTGACTCTTTGCCTTCAAGATCAATCGGTGCCACGGTCGCGCCTAAGCGACGCTTCCGGCCATTTGAAGTCGAAGATTCAACTTCTTCGCGGCGGTAAAGCTCGCCGGTCGTCAAACAATGCTCGACCATCTCTGCCAGAGCGGGAGCGTGATGCAGAACACGACGCACGTGCTGGCCTGTCGCATCGCCGTCCGCTTCGATAAGCGCCTGCGCGGGTGCATTCACGACGGTCGCCTGTCCATTCGCATCGAAGGCTATGAGGCCGGAAGGGACGCTGGCGATGATGCGCTCGCTGAACTTTTCGGCGGAGACGGCTCGCGCCCTTGCCTGTGCGCTCAAAACTTCAAGCTCTCGCTGCTGTGCCTGTAGACGCGCGACGATGGATTGAAAAGTCTCAAGCACAAACTCCGCTTCGTTGCGCGCGTTGCTCTCTGCAATAGCGACCGGCGCACGCTCTGCCTCGCCAACCAACTGCCTGTATGGCCTGAGCAGCCAGCGCAGAAGCAGCACGATACAGATGAGTCCCGCGACGAGCATCGTCACGACCACGACCACCAGAAGTGAGCTGCGCGTCGCCTGCCCACGCGACGCCACCGCCAGCATCGTCAAGGCAAACACGTTGGCGATGAGAAACACGCCCACCAGCAACGCCAACACTAAATTCGAGCGACTCCTGTAACGCATAAATGCAGTTTTCAGTTTTCAGTTTTGAGGTTTCAGTTTTCAGCAGAAGAGCTACTTGCTTTTTCTGAAAACTGAAACCTCAAAACTGAAAACTGTTCTAAGGTACGAACTGTCCTGCGTACCAACTGATGATGCGAGCGCCTACGAGTAGCGCGATGATTGAGCCTATGCCCAGGAAGATGCCGAAGGGAAGCAGCATCTGCATGTTGCGCTCGCCGCGCTTGAGCATGAGGAAGATGCCGGTCAGCGAAGCCGTCACGACGCCCAGAAAAATAGTTAAAACGGACAGCCGCCAGCCCAGATATGCTCCCACCATGAACATCATCTTCACGTCGCCCAGACCCATAGCCTCCACTCCGCGCAACTTCTCCCACAACCAGCCCATAAACCACAGAGAGCCTCCGCCCGCCAGCGCTCCCAGCACCGCGCCCACCAGCGAGACAGCCCAGACAGGCCAGCCTGCCAGAACGGAAACGCGCGAGAGCGAGCTTAGCTCGTCGAAAGCATTGACACCCATCAGGAAGGGAAGCAGAAGCCGCGCCACCAGAGCAAAGACGATTCCCGGATAGGTGATGGCGTTCGGCAGAATCATGTGCTCTGCGTCTATGAAGATGAGCGCGACGATGGCCGAGACGAGCGCCAAGTCAAAAGCAAGCGCCGGGGTCGGGCCACCGCGTACAAACACATCGTGTAGAAAGACCGCTGCAAAAAGAAGGCCGCAGAGCGCTTCGACCGCCGGATAGCGCGCCGAGATAGGAGCGCTGCACTTACGGCAACGACCACGAAGTATCAGATAGCTTAAGACTGGAATGTTGTCATAAGCATGAATCGCTGTAGAGCATTGCGGGCAGCGAGAGTTAGGAAAGACGATTGATTCTTCGCGCGGCAGGCGAAAAATGACTACGTTAAGAAAGCTTCCGATAATCGCGCCGAGCGCTGCTATGAAAACAGCAGCCAGAGGAACAGGCAACCCGAAGGTAGAGTCATTGACCAGGAGAGCCATAAAGTTGTTCATGTACAGTTTACCTTGCGCCGTGGGCGTGCGCGCTCTATTAGCATTACGTGCGGGCTTGACGCGCGCCACAGGTCTCTCGCATCATACAGGAAATAGCTGTCAGCAATCAGCTATCAGCCGTCAGCTATCAGCTTTTTTGTAGCTTAAGAATTAGATATTCTGCATCTGAGATTTCAAATAATAGCTGTTGGCTGATTGCTGATTGCTGATTGCTGACAGCTATTTTGCTATTTTCTTCGGAGAAAAGATTTGAACCGTCCTCGTCGCCAAATTGTTGTGATGCTTAGCCTGGGGCTGATGGTCATCACAACGCTTGCGCTCATCCCTTATTCGCTCACGCAGAGCCTTGTCAGGCGGCAGCCTGCGACCGCAGCCGTCTCTGCGGTCAACTCCTCTACGAGCGCCACGAAAAAACCTGCGGTCGAGCCTCTCTTTGATGTTGCGGTCTGGTACGCGGCGCGCAGTGAAGCGCCCGAAACGCACGGCGTGCTCATAGAGTCTTTGAACCACGAGAAGCTCTTTGCCTCTCACAACGCGGACGTAGTCTTCAATCCAGCGTCTTTGATAAAACTTGCAACGTCGCTCGTGGCTTTGAAGAAGCTCGGCGCTGACTATCGCTTTCGGACGCAGGTTTACGCGGACGGGCAGGTTGACAGTCAGGGAACTTTTCGCGGGCTGCTCTTTTTTACAGGCAACGATCCGACCTTTGGCGACGTTGCTGCTTCCATGATTGCTACAGAGCTACGTGCGCGCGGCATCAAGAAGATAGAGGGCGGCGTTATGGTCTCGCCCGATTTCTGTTTCAATTTCAGCGAGTCGGCTGAAGATTCCGCAGGGCGACTCGGCAAAGCTCTACACTTAGGCGAGGTGACAACGGGAGTCGCAGGCAGCACGGCGGGCAATCGTCTCTTCACGTTTGATTCTTACTCTTTGCACGACGTGCTGCTTTACATGAACGCGCGCTCAAGCAACTTCATAGCCGAGAGAATCGGCGGTACGGTTGGCGGTGCAGCAGGTGTTCAGCAATTTCTCATTGACGAATTAAAGCTGCCTGCATCTGAGGTAACCATCGCCAGGGTCTCAGGGCGCGAGCATAATCGTATGACTCCGCGAGGGCTGTTGACGGTGATTCGCGCGCTCGTTGAAGAAGCTGCGCGTCAGGGCTTGCGACCCGAAGACATCATGCCTGTGGCGAGCGACGATACGGGCACGCTGCGGCGTCGTCTGGCGGGAACGGGACTCGAAGGGGCTGTCATAGGCAAGACCGGCACGCTCACTTCGGAAGTAGACGGCGGCATGGCGAGCCTTGCAGGCGTCGTCTACACGCAGGACAAAGGCATGATTGTCTTCGCGATACTGGATCAGGGCAACCGCATCTGGGATAACCGCCAGATGGAAGATCAACTTCTATCCGAAGTCATAAACTCACAGGCCGCGCCGCTCGCCGTTGCAAGCTCTACGCGCCGCCAACTGCTTCCTTCATCCAGCCTGCGCATAGAAAAATAAAGAAGCACGTCAATCTAAAATTACGTGAGGCGCGATATAAGAATGTGCAGCATGTTTTTAGCTCCGTAGGAGCTATATGTTTATAGCCCACGGCGTGAGCCGTGGGAAGAGAAGCTGCCTTCAAAGTTACAGCCCCGGTCGGGGCGAAAGAAGTCCAGTCTTGATAATCTTTCGCCCCTACCGGGGCTGTGAAATGTTCGCTATGCTTGTATTCCCACGGCTCACGCCTTGGGCTACAATCTATCGCCCCTTTCAGGGGCTATCATTCCTTCTTCTCTTGCTGCATTTCCCACAGCAGCAAATGTTTAAGATAAGCGTTGTGTGCGGCAAAGCGTGCGATTGCATATCCGGCTAAGCCGTCTCTGAATCCGCCCTTGAGGATGAAGCTTCTGATGAAAGCGGCTGTTCCTGCCGTTGCGATTTTGAGAGGGGAGGTGCGGCGGTTCCCTTCATACATCTGGCGCGCGGCCAGCGGCGCATAACGCTCTGCAATCATTCGATTATGATGCGCGGCATCGCGTATGCTGTAATGCAGTATGTCTCCCTGTAAAGTCTCTACGCGAGCGCCCTCAAACATCTTCACAGACTCGTGAATGTGCGCGCCCTTCCATTGCCCCCTGGGCTTTCTGTAGAGCCGCAACTGGTAATTCGGATACCACCCACCGCCACGAATCCAGCGCCCCATGTAGAAAGAGCGGCGTGCGATGCGGTAGCCGTCGGCAAGCCGCTCTTCGTTGGTATAGAGCAGGTCTTCGATTGAGTGGCGAAGCTCTTCGGAGACGCGTTCATCAGCATCAAGGCTGAAAATCCATTCGTGCGATGCGGCGTCTGCCGCAAACTGCTTTTGCAGCGCGAAGCCAGGCCACGGCCTAGTCATCACGCGCGCACCGCACTCTTCTGCAATCTCGCGCGTTCTATCCGTGGACTCGGAATCGACCACAAGAATCTCGTTAGCCCATGAGACAGACTCGCACGCCGCCCCTATGTTTGCCTCTTCGTTGAAAGCGATAATCGTTGCGGTGATTTTCATCAAGGACAAAGTAAGATTGCTTCATTGGTTCATTGATTCAATGAACCAATGAATAAATTCCTTCCTATCTACAGCCCGCAACACTTATAAAAGCACAAGCGGCGAGCCGTCAACTATGTAACGGCTCGCCGCTCATACGCTCGTCCGAGAGTTAAGTCTCAATCAGGGAGCGCTGGGGGAATCAATGACGATATTATTAGCCCGCAGAGTCGTGCTCGTCGCGCGCTGCAACTCGGCCAGCGCCTTGTTGTAATCCGTCTCCGCACGTATCTCCAGGTTACGCGCATTCGCCAGATCATTCTCTCTCTGAATCAACAGGAATGTCGTGCTCCTGCCTACCTGATACAGTCTGCGCTCTCCCTCCAACTGCACCTCTGCGCTCTCTCTGGCCGCTCGCGCCGTCAAAACTATCTGCCGGGTGCTCTCCACACGCTGCGCCGCATTCCTGACTTCTACTTCTATTACCTGTTCCTGACTTCTCTGTTGCGCTTCTGTCCGCGTCTCCTGAATGCGCGCTCCCGCCAGATTAGCCTCTGCCGTCTTATTCTTCCAGGGTATCTGTATATTCACTCCGACCACGACGTTCCGTGTCTCAAAGCTGAAAATATTCCTCAGCGTTCTACCATACCCTCCGATTAATTTACTCGGCACTCCCGGCTGTTCAACCTGCGGCGCTATCACAAGGGGCAACCCCTGTGTCGCTCTGATCTGATTGATCTGACCCAGCAGAAAAGCTGTCGCTCCGGCATTCGGGTTATCACTAATCAAAGGCACCAGTCCTCCGATGCTGCCGGGCGTCGGCGTCCCCGATAGCCCTGTGGTCGAGACAGTGCCTTGAAGGTCTATCTGCGGGCGCGTCTGATTCTTGAAATACTGTATGTCTATCTTATTGATGTCCTGCTGTAGATTGAGGCTCTTCAACTCCGGGCGATTGGCACGGGCTTCGGTCAATGCGTCCTGCAAGTTCACGGGTGTAGAGTCAAAGCTTGGATTATCGGTCGGAACCAACTGCGCTCGCCATTCCTGATTCTGCGGGTCTCTGAATATCAGTTGTTTGAGAGCGTTCTCGGCCACAGACACCTGCTGCACGCTTAGCAGAAGCGCGCTCTCTCGATTGGCAAGCTCTGTCTGCACCTCTGCGCGGGAAAACGGTGCCGCCGCGCCTGCCGCTATCTGTGCTTCTATTCGACGGAAGTTCTCTCTAGCCAGATTCAAGCTCGTTATATTGTTCTGCTGGTCTCTCAAGGCAAAGACCAGATTCCAGTAAGCATTCTGTACCTGACTGATAATATCTATGGTTCGGCGTCGAAAATCGGCGTCCGATTGCTCCAGCCTCTTCTTCTGTATACGAATCTGCCTGCGGCTATTATCAATAGAGCGGTTTCTCCACAAGGGTTGAGTAAACTGCACGCCCAGCGCCCCGGAATAAACCGGGTCTAACTGGTTGAAGGTAGAGTTTGTAGTGCGACGCAGATTGTTGAAGAAGAACTCGTATTGGCCGCCTCCGCGACGGAAGAACTTCAAGACGGAGTTATTGAGTTGTAAATCCGTGCGGTTGACTGTGCCCGATGCTCCGGATGCTCCGCCTAAAGTGGATTGCTGCGATTCTACAGTGTTGGTCAACTGCGGATTAAAGTTCAGAGTCGGCTCATAGAAGCCTTCGAGTGAACGCAGTTGCGTCTCTGCATATTTAACATCCTGGCGCGCGACTTCGATGTCGTTATTTTGTTCAAGCGCCCGGCGAATCGATTCATTCAAAGAGAGCGGCAAAGGGCTATCGGCATTAATGCCTAATCGAATCAATGATGGCAGAGGCGGCACGGGTCTGGGTTGTTGCTGTGGAAACAGCGGCTCACGAACATCGCCTGTCTGATCCTGTATGGTTGAAGGCAGTGGTGTAGACAGATCAGATGGATTAGCTGACGGTGTTGTAACCGGAGCCGTAGTCTGACCGGGAGAGACTGGCTGATTGGTCTGCGGCGTAGTTGTTTGAGTTGCTCCCGGCGGCGCTTGCGGGTTCTGTGGTTGTGCGCCCGGAGGTTGAGTCGGGTTCTGCGTCGGTTGTGCTTCGCGTGGCAGATTAGGATTTGGTTGTGTGCCGGGCGGCTGCGTCGCAGGCGATTGCGATGTCGGCGGCGTAGGCGCGGGCACAGGCTCGGCATCAGATGTAGCAGCCTTGCCGGTCGAAGAGAATACGACTTCCAGCTTGTTGAATTTCTGAATCACGCGCGCCGTCGTTTCCGGCTGAAGACGGAAAGAGAGGACGGCATCGTTGCCGCGCTTTTGAAGCTGTGCATCCTCAAAGCCGCGCCCGCTGACGCTTGCTTCTACGCGAGCCACATCCGCGGAGCGCATCACTACGTAGAAGCGGTCTTCGCTTTTGTATGACGCATAATCTGCGAGCGGAGCGTCGGCGGTGATAGTGACTATAGAGCCTGCCGGTGTATCGCTGCCGCGCAGAAGCGTAATGGTTCTGGCGGCCTGCAAGCTTTGCGCAGGCGCAACTGCTGAAGCGGCCTGAAACAGCAGGACTGAGAGGACTAAAAGCGACGCTATTCCTAGAATCCGGCGCACGGAACTGATTCTCATTCGACCGAAACTCCCTCAATTAAATTGCTAAGGTATTGAAGCTCGAACACAAACTGTATCTGTTTCCTGACCAGATTGCGAGGAGCCAATGCGTACTACGACACCTACACCTTTACAGTTTCAAAAACATGCACTTGATGTGCCTGACTTGACAGCCTGTGTGAGCGCGCATAATCTTGCAATTCTTTATCAATCGCGCGAGTTTACACGGTGATTGTAGCGGGACAATTTCCGCTTATGGGAATCATGTCACCGCAAGTGGGACGCCATGAGGCGTCGAGCGCCGTTGAAAATTTCTGTTCATCTCAATCGTGAGGGCGCGCATTCTTCAACCACCGCTAAGGCGAGGAGGAATTTAGGGAAAATGGCAGTGAAAGTTGGCATCAATGGTTTTGGCCGCATCGGTCGCAACGTCTTGCGCACGGCAATCGGCGACGCAGACATAGATTTCGTAGCCGTCAACGACCTGACGGATACAAAGACGCTCGCGCATCTTTTGAAATACGATTCCGTGCTAGGCAATCTGGATCAAGAAATCTCGGCTACCGAAAACGGAATCCGCGTCGGCTCGGATGAGTTCCGCGTCTTCTCCGAAAAAGATCCTGCGGCCATTCCCTGGGAAGAGGTCGGAGCGGAAATCGTCATCGAATCCACCGGACGTTTCACCAAGGCAGAAGATGCGCGCAAGCACCTGCGCGGCACAGTCAGGAAGGTCATCATCTCAGCACCCGCCAAGAATGAGGACATCACGATTGTGCTCGGCGTGAACGAAAATGATTACGACGCGAGCGCGCACAACATCATCTCCAACGCCTCCTGTACTACTAACTGTCTTGCGCCTGTAGCCAAAGTCATACACGAGCATTTCGGCATACGCTCGGCGCAGATGACCACTATTCACTCTTACACCAACGACCAGCAGCTTCTTGATCTACCGCACAGTGACCTGCGCCGTGCCCGCGCCGCAGCGCTCTCTATGATTCCCACCTCTACGGGCGCGGCCAAGGCCGTTGCGCTCGTTCTGCCGGAATTGAAAGGGAAGTTTGACGGCATCAGCGTGCGTGTGCCTACTCCGAACGTCTCGCTCATTGACGTGGTGATGGAAGTCGAAAAAGATACCACGACCGAAGAGGTCAACACGGCTTTGAAGGACGCTGCCAATGAGGAGCTAAGCGGTATCCTGGCCTTCTCCGAAGAGCCGCTCGTCTCCGTTGATTTCCGCAAGAATCCCAACTCAAGCATCGTTGACGCCGAGTACACAAAAGTCATAGGGGGCAACCTGGTCAAAGTGCTCTCGTGGTATGACAACGAATGGGGCTACTCTTGCCGCGTGCGCGACCTCATCAAGTACATCGCAGGAAAAGGACTGTAAAAATAATGCAAAAGGCAGAGTGCAGAATGATGAATGAAAAGAAGAACCCTCTTTAATTCATCATTCTGCACTCTGCCTTCATCATTTCTTATGAATAAACTCTCTATCAAAGATTTGGATTTGTCGGGCAAGCGGGTCTTCGTACGCGTGGATTTCAACGTGCCGATTAAGGAGGGCAAGGTTGATGACGATACGCGTATTCGCGCGGCGTTGCCTACGATTCGGTATGCGACTGAGCAGGGCGCGCGAGTGATTCTGGCATCGCACCTGGGACGGCCAAAGGGCGAGCGCGTTGAGAAGTACAGCTTAAAGCCCGTCTATGAACATCTCAAGGAATTACTTGACGAGCCTCCGGCTGCGGACATTGTGAGAGATGGTCAGGAAGCGACCGTTTATACTATTCCAGAGGTTTACTTCGCTGATGACTGTGTTGGTGAAGCGGTAAAAGAAAAAGTTGCGCAGCTTGAAGATGGTGACGTGCTGCTGCTTGAGAATCTACGCTTTCATCCTGAAGAGGAGAAGAACGACGACCGGTTTGCAGCAGAGCTTGCGGGTCTCTGCGATGGCCTCTATGTCAACGACGCATTCGGCGCGGCGCATCGCGCGCACGCTTCGACCGCCGGAATTACAAAGCATGTAGAGCGCGCAGCCGCCGGTCTACTGATGGAGAAAGAGCTGGATTATCTTGGCCGCGTCATCAACAACCCTGAGCACCCATTCGTTGCAATCCTGGGCGGCGCGAAGGTCTCCGATAAGATTCCCGTCATAGATGCTCTGATTGACCGCAAGGTTGACAGGCTTTTAATCGGCGGCGCGATGGCCTACACCTTCTTCAAGGCAGAAGGCTTCACGGTCGGAAAGTCGCTCGTCGAAAACGAGATGATGAAAACCGCGCTCGAAATAAAGAAGCGCGCGGAAGAAGCGGGCGTGCAGTTGCTCTTGCCTACGGATCATCAGGTGGTTGACTCTTACGAGCCTGTGAAGGGCGAATCGGTAGTCGCCAAAACCATTCCGATTGAGTTCACGAACGCAGGCCATGTCGGATTGGACATCGGCGTGGAAACAGTTGCTCATTTCAGCGAAGCGCTGCGCGATGCGAAGACCATCATCTGGAACGGCCCTATGGGATATTTTGAAGAGAAGCCGTTTGATCAAGGCACAATCGCTATCGCTCATGCTGTGGCCGATGCGGCTGACCGTGGAGCAACGGTCATCGTCGGCGGAGGCGATTCCGTCGCCGCCGTCACGCAGGCAGGTGTCGCAGACCGCATCACGCATATCTCTACGGGCGGCGGCGCAACTCTTGAATTCTTAGCAGGCGACGAACTGCCCGGCGTCGCCGCTCTTAACGATAAATAAGCGGTCAGCATTCAGCCGTCAGCAATCAGCTTTATTGCTTTTGCTGACGGCTGACCGCTGATAGCTGAATGCTAAATTATGCGAAAATCCGTTATTGCCGGAAACTGGAAGATGTATAAGACTGTGGCCGAGAGCGTGGAGACTGCGCTCACTTTGAAGCCGCTGGTCGCCAATGCTAATCATTGCGAGATTGTTATTGCGCCGGTCTTCACTGCGCTCAAGACGGTAGCGGATCGCCTTGAAGGCTCGAATATTCAGGTGGCCGGGCAGGATTGCTCGACCGAGTTGGAGTACGGCGCGCATACGGGCGAAGTGGCTGCGAGCCAGCTCAGCGATGTCGGCTGCACGCACGCCATCATAGGCCATTCGGAGCGCAGGCAATTCTATTGCGAGACCGATACCTTCGTCAGTCGCAAGACACAGGCGGCGCTGGTCGCCGGATTGACAGCCATTATGTGCGTGGGCGAAAGCCTTGAGCAGCGTGAAAAGGGAAACGCCGAAGCGGTCGTGCGCGGCCAGTTAGAGGGCGGGCTTAGCGGTTTGACAGCCTCAGACCTCACGCGTATCATAATCGCTTACGAGCCGGTCTGGGCTATCGGCACGGGACATACCGCGACGCCGGAGCAAGCGCAAGAGATGCATGCGTTTATCCGGCGCGTTTTCGCGCAAAGACATTCCGAAGAGGCCGCAGAAGGGCTTCGCGTTCTCTACGGAGGCTCGGTCAAGCCGGACAACATCGCCGGTTTAATGAAGCAGCCCGATATAGACGGCGCGCTCGTCGGCGGCGCAAGCCTCAAAGCCGATAGCTTCGCAGGGATAGTTCATTACAACAGAGCGTGAATAGTAAGTAGAACAAGCAGTCCAGCTATTCGCGATTAACGAGGAAAGCGTTTTGTTGATTTATACTTTATACGGGATTTTTATTCTGGCCTGTATTGTTCTGGTCGTAACCATTTTGTTGCAACCGGGCAAGGCCGATGCGGGCGCGCTCTTTTCGAGCAGCGTTTCGAGCACGGCTTTCGGCCCCAGGGGAACGCAGACGCTGCTTGCCAAGATTACCATCGGAGCAGCAGCTCTCTTCATGCTTTGCGCTATGGCGCTCAGCCTGCCTGCCATCATTGGCTCTCGCTCGGTTCTACAGTCTGAGCCGGATGCTGTGCCGCAGCAGACGACTCCGACTCCGGCAGCACCCGCGAACACCAATTCGGCTTCGCAAACTGTGCCGGTGCAGCCTGAAGCAGCGCCGCAAAGTGCTGCGCCGCAATCGAGCGCAAATGCTGCCGCACCTGCTAACGCGAATGCGGCGACGAAAGCTCCTGCCGCGTCTAATAACTCGAAGCAGAATCAGAAGCCGCCTCAAAAGAAGTAGTGAAGTAAAGTTTGGGGAAGCTCTAATGGAGCTACGACCCCTGGTTTGAAAAAAGAGCCGAAGTGGCGGAACTGGTAGACGCGCACGTTTGAGGGGCGTGTGAGGAAACTCGTGGGGGTTCGAGTCCCCCCTTCGGCATCAAGATGCATTTCAGAAGACCGCGCGCCAGCGCGGTCTTTCTATTTTCCCGACACCTGTGCAGAAGCCGTCCCGCCGGAAATGAAATTTCTAATGTGACGCTGAAAATCTAAAATATGACGATGATTTCCACGTTTCAGACTGGCGGAAAAATTATTCCCACCGCCGTTGTCACATAGTTGTGTATCGCGCAGCAGCTTTACGCAGGGAGCGGGCGCTGAACCACAGGTGCCAGTAAGCCTAGCAGTGTTGAGATCACCAACACGATAACACCGGCGAGCGCCGGAGAGTACCAGTCATTAAGCGCTAGAGAGTTCCAGTTAGTAAAGGAATACTTGAATGGACTGTCGGGCAGCGCGAATGCCCACGCGGCATAGGCGACTGTGGCAGCAAACATCTCCCACAAAGGCCATGCTCTGGGCAATAGCGGCAGGGGTTTGCTCGCGGCGCGTACTTTGGCTGCGTAAACTAACCAGACGATGATTGGCGTAGCTATCAGGAAGCAGTAGAAGGCTAGCCACAGCGAGCGAGGGCTTTTCCTGTTGGGGTCTTGAATCGCAGCTAGAACGGCTACATACAGAGTCAACACTTCTGTCGGAATGTAGGTGATAATCACTTTGAGCGCCGTCGTTACTGCGCTTTGTGATTCCGGAGTGCCTCCTGTCGCCAGCTCAAGCTGACCGGCAGTATGCGGGGCTTTATTGGCTGGCGCAGCCGGAACATTTACATCCATACGACGCACGTATGCCACATTAGCCATCGAACTGATACTCATAATCAATCGTCTCCTTTGCTGGCGCTTGGCAACCTTAGAAGCCTATGGTTGCTTAACTGCTGAGAGCAGCTTGTATGCCTTTGCATATAGCATCTCGATTGTTTCCGTCAATCAAAAATTGACGATCTTTATCGTTGGTAATGAATCCCAGTTCAATCAGCACGGCGGGGCCGGGCTTGAACTTCAGCACCGCCAAGTCCAACCGTTTATCATTCCCATGATTATTGAGATGGGTAATCGTGAGCATCTTCTTCAGAAGCTTCTCTGCCAGAGGCTTGTCCTTTTGGTCTTCGCGAAACTCCACTTCCACTCCATTCGCCTGCGAGCTGGTGGATGAGTTCAGATGTAAAGAGACGAAGTGAGTACAACCGGCATTGGCTGCGCGCTTTGCTCTTCCGCCGACAGGGGCAGCCTCGGCGCTGCTGCTGCGCGTCATGAACACTTCTATCCCTTGATCCTGAAATAGCTTCTTGAGCGTGAGGCCGTAACGCAACGTTATATCCGCTTCCGCGAAGGTCTCGTTACCGACTTTCTTGACTGCACCCGGATCAAAAACTCCGGCTTTGCTATTGCTCATACCATGACCGGGGTCGATTGCTATCTTCATGATCTACCTCCTTTACGATTGGTTGCGGGGAAATAAGATGTGCGGCCTCGATGCCGCTCAAATTTCGTAGATAGCTGTTCAAACAGCCTGAATTCGGACTTATAGCTTCTTGCAGTTGGGTTGTAGCCTGGGAGCGCAAGCCTTTTGCCTGCCCGCTTGCGGCATCAGGAAAGTGAATGCTACGCGGGACATCTCGCCACGGGCTTCATACAATTGCAAAGTGCTATTCAAATATTCGCTGAGGGAATATCTCAGGTCAGTTGTATGTGAAAGTGCGGCGGCTTTCCCTCTGGAAGAACCGTCACGCCGCCAACGGTTTGAGCCACCTGCTTAAAGACGGTCTGTTGCTGTGCCGTCATATCTTTGTCGCGGACATCAAAAGCTCTCCCTGTCAGGTGCCTGGAAATAAAGACCTTGCTCTTTATCTGGCTCTCGATTACCGCAGTCATCGCTTTGAGGACTTCAGCTTTGGGTTTGCCTTCTGACCGGGCTAAGTCAAACGCCGCTTTAATTTCATTGGCTGCTTTGTGATTTAAGTAGATGGTCAAATCATGAGCGAGGATTTTATTGAAGACTTGAACAGCCTGCTCTGCCGCAGTACGAGTGCCGTCCGTGATGACTATCTTCTTGGCAGTCAAATTAAAGAACGCGTCAGCAATCTCATTAACCTTCTTTTCAACCGCCGGTGAAAGAATCACGGCGGAAGATTTTTTTGTGAAATTAGCCATCTCGGCTGCTCCTTCAATACGGGTTAAAGATGGGCTTGCCGGCAATGTTGTTACCCTGCTTTACCGGGTAACCGATTGTTATCGCCGCCCATGCTCCACGATCACTGATTCGATTCCTCTTGAGCATTGTCTATGACCAGAGCGAAGTCTTGCCACGCTGCGTTGTCGAAGGGCGGTCGAGCATTCGACTTAATGGCAGCGGCGATGATGCGCACTTCATACGTTCCGACAGGGCTTTGGATGTAAACGCATTCGATGTTGTTGAGTTGATCGAACTGGCCGCCGGTGACAGAGAATCCATTGGCGAAGACGTTTCCTTTAAAGATATTGCCCGTCTCTAGTTCCGTGACTTCCAGGTCAAGGTCGTTGCGCAAGGCAGGCTTAGAGTTAGCCGTGCCGGGAGCATCCGTCCACACCAGTGTGATACGCAAGGGGCGCGACGCGTCATCTGGCCTGATGCGAAATAGTTGCTCTTGCCCGGCGGTGGTTAAAGGAGATTCCTGATCGAAGAGCAGTTTGGGGCCACGATCGGAATCGGGAAAATCCAGCACGATATTTTCGAGACTAACTCGGCCCCACCCCTGATTGTTGTTCGGAATATTCCGTAGTTGACCGCCGAAGCCGTCCGGCCCACCGACAAGGTCTTCTGCTCCGTTGACGAGCAGCGCCTTGACCATTGCAGGGCTTGGATTCTTGCCTCCAGTGCGTTTGCGCCACCACTCTATGAGCAGCGCACATAGCCCGCTTACATGTGGAGCAGCCGCTGAAGTGCCGTTGAGGATCGCATGGTCTTCGTGCAGATTATGCTCGGCGTCTATATAGGGCGCTAGTGGGCGCTGGAGATCGGGAAGCAGAGGACTAAAGTTGGCCCTAGTGCGTGCCGAGACGATGAACGTGCCCGGCGCGACGATGGTCGGAAGCAGACGCCCATCTTTGGCTGGCCCTCTGCTTGAGTTAGAGGCAATGCCGCGAATGTCGCTTAAAGCCCCATTTCCCGGTCGCGCGCTTATAGAGTTACCGACCGTGATTGGATTCTTGGCTTCTTTGGGCGGCGTCAGACCTGCTGCGCCCTGATTTCCGGCTGAGAAGACCATGACCAGATAGGTACGATCCGGGTCTACATGATTATCGTGGTTCGGATCGCGTACCAGAGAATCCAACAGAGCCGCGTTCGAGGTATATCCGCCGCTTCCGTTCTGAGCCCAACTATTGTTCATGACGTGCGCGCCGTTCCCGACCATGTGGCGCGTGAAGACTGCTATTGGGTCTGTGCCCGGACCGCCTTTGGCGTCCACAGGATTAACCACGCCAAAGAGCGCCTTCGGCGCTATCCCCTGACCAAGCAGAAAGCCCTCGGAATCCTGTGCGCCGGATGCTGCATCGCCCACGGCGATTCCGGCAACTTGCGTCCCGTGGCCGGTGACATCGGTGGTGGTAATCCCGCCCGTCACGTCTACAAAGAACGCTAGGCGTCCGAGCAAGTCCGGATGCAGGGTGCTATTAACGTTTGTGTCAACGCCGGTGTCGCAGATTCCCACGACAACCCCCTGACCACTTAAGCCAAGTTTTGTGAGAGTCGTTTTGTAACCGAGCAGCGGCCTGGTATTAGGAGCCGTAGTCGCGTCCAAACTTTCGGCCACTATCTGACAGGAACGCTCGTCTTCACTCGAAAGCGTTGGTGCTTGATATTCGAGCCAGCAAACCTCTGGTATCTCTGCGACGAGCTTCAGCTTTCGTGCGGCTATTTCGACAATCAGTATGCCGTAATCCGGACGATGGCTGCCACGCTGCCCCCAGTCATCTTTGATTCTGCCGCCCAGGCGCTTAATTGCGCTACGCACGGTCGGGAGCGCCTTCTCAGGATACACGCCGACACTGACGTATCGAATGCGGCCTTTCTTCTCAAGAAGCTCCGGAGCAATGCGGTACTCTGGTTTGAATTGCCCCACCCAGCTCACAAAGGGCAGCTCAAGTAGACCCTGTACAACCGCCGTGCTACCGACGACGAATAGCCCATATAAGGAGATAGGCTCGACCACATCCACGCCACGCGCTTCAATCTTACGAATCCATTCTTCTGTCGGCGGGCCTGCAAGTTGAACCAGATGGTGCGACCATGATTCCGCCGGATGGGGCGGCATTTTCATCTCGGCTGGTATATCTTTTAGAAGAGCAACATTCTCCTCATTTTGTGAAGCCGCATCGGTATTAATCCTGTAATCGCCAACCTCAAGAATATCGGTCTGCTGCAAAAGCTTGACTCGAAAACCACGGGCTTCAAGCTCAGCCGCCTGCTGCTCGTTCTCAAGCTCAACGATTAAAGCTCCGCCGGGAGCGGCTTCCCCATCCGTGAGATTCAGGTCGCTAATCCCTTCGCTCACGATGCTATTAGTATTATTAGCAGCCGTCTGGCTCCGCCGCGTGAGCAATGCTTTCTGAGCCATTTGAAACCTCCTACGCGCAAGCCGTCTTGTCAGGCAAGCTTAAGACGTTACCGGCCTGTTCTTGCTTGAGCCTTTATTGCTTTTTATTGCGTGCATCATAGCACCCGTCTTACAATGCAGGGCTGACAAGTATGAAGCGTCCGGGGCTTTATGTCTTGGACTCGTAGGATGCAACTGGAAACGAGCACCAGTTGATCTGCCTGATAGAGAGATTCTGCTTCACACTATTGATTCGCGCCAAACGTGACCGGCAACTATCACATGAAGTAAAAAGTTTTACCGTGATGATGTTCCGGACGTTATTCCCTATGGCAAAGCAGAAACTCTTCAGCCATTTAGCCAGGCCGTGTTAAAGATTGCCTGCCGGACTCTTTTGAGCAAACTGCCATTCGGAATCTGAATTCTATGTCTTCTAACGAAGATGTCACCCAACTCCTACTGGCCTGGAATAACGGAGATACATCAGCCTTGAACCGCCTGATGCCGCTCGTGGAGGCTGAGCTGCGCCGCGTCGCCAGGCATCATATGCGGCGTGAAGGCACTGCACATACGCTGCAAACCACGGCACTGGTCAACGAGGTTTACCTTAAACTGGTAGACCAGAAGAAAGCCCGCTGGCACAACCGCGCACACTTTTTCGCCGTCGCTGCTCAGCTAATGCGTCGGATTCTAGTCGATCATGCGCGCCGGAATCTACGCGGCAAGCGCGGCGGAGGTAAAGCCGATTTGCCGCTTGATAATGTCACGGTTATCTCGCATGAAAAATCGGTCGAATTGCTGGCGCTTGACGAAGCGCTGGATCGCCTTGCTGCGCTCGACCCGCTGAAAAGCAGGATCGTGGAGTTGCGCCATTTTGGCGGATTGAGCGTTAAGGAGTCCGCCGAAATACTGAAGATTTCTGAAATAACTGTGATGAGACACTGGAAGTTAGCCAAATCATGGCTCAGGCGCGAAGTGCGCGGAAAATAAAATTCTAGTCCTTGAGATAGTTTTGTAGCTGCTTTGACGCGTTATTAGATACGACCCAAATGGGTTTGTTTAAATTATCCTCATGCATAGCAACGACTCCACAGCTATGACCCCCCACCGATGGAGGCAAGTAGAAAGCCTCTATCACTCAGCCCTTCACCTTCAGGCCGCGGATCGGGAAGAGTTCCTGATCCGCGCCTGCGCTGGTGACAATAGCCTGCTACATGAAGTCCTTTCTCTTCTCTTCTCATCGGATTGCGCCGATAGCTTTCTGGAAGAGCCAGCCGTGAGCCTCGGGCTTGAAGTCATGGGATTTGAGCAAGAGGCGATGGTCGGAAAACTGATAGACCGTTACAGATTACTGGAAGTCCTGGGGCGTGGAGGCATGGGTGAGGTTTACCTGGCGCATGATCCACGCCTGAACCGTCGCGTCGCCTTGAAGCTGCTTCCGGCCAGTATCACAGGTGATAGGGGGCGTGTGCTGCGTTTTGAGCAGGAGGCGCGCGCTGCTTCAGCCATTTCTCATCCGAATGTCGCTCATATCTACGAGATTGGTGAGGCGCAGGGGCAACATTATATAGTCATGGAATATATCCAGGGGAAAACCTTGCGCCAGATTTTGAGGGAAGGCTCGCTGGAGGTCAATAAAGCGCTCACCATCGCTGTTCAGATGATGGAGGCGTTGACGGAAGCACACAGAGTGGGCGTCATCCATAGAGACATCAAGCC
>DASWQH010000050.1:0-49559 GCA_036403815.1 Pyrinomonadaceae bacterium
AGGCTGCGCAGTTGCTTGTGCGATGCGCAGCGCTGAACCGGATGACCCACTTGGGAATGCCCGACAGTTACGCGGTGTGAGCGACGCTTGACCTTAATTGTGGATGATGCTGCGCTCATTTCGATTTATGCAACAAAGTCGTTCTAAGCAAAAACAATCGAGCCGGAAAATCTTCCGCTCGAACAAGTAGTACTTCAAACCCTTTTGAGTTCGTCATAAACGCTTCGCTTTCTAAAAACAGTGACAAGTGACAAGCAAAAAACAGTTTTCAGTTTTGAGTTTTAAGTTTTGAGTTTGCAGAAGAAGAGACAGTTGCTTTTTCTGAAAACTGAAAACTCAAGACTGAAAACTGTTTATGCGTATCTCGCCCGTCTCAGGCAAGCGCTCGATGCACAGGCTCGCCTCTTCACCTTCGAGGACTACCCGGCGATGCTCGCCATGCGCGTAGATTTTCACGTCGCGTATCAAACACTCTGCGGGCGCAAGGCTCATGCGCGTAATCGAATCCGCCTCGCCTCTATGCAGCCGCTCGACATCTGCCATGAGTTCCGCTTTGAGATTATCGTCAACTTCAAGATCGTGGATTACCACCGCCTGCGGCATGAGCGCCATCTCTCCATCTGTATAGATAGTCCAGACAAGAGCTATGTCGAGCAGCACGTACGCGGCATCGTCTATGATGAAATAGCCGAGCGCGGTTGCGCCCACTACGTGCGCAATGACGTGATCCTGATAGCGGCTGGTGGCAAGCGGCGACCCCTCGTGCATCATCAAGAGTTACAATAATCTTTCTCGCTGTATGCAGCCAGGCCGGAGCGGCGCTCATTTTTCTTTCACGTAATCCAGCAGGCGTGCGATTGCGTCCCTTTGCGTCTCGGTCAATCTCTTGAAGCGCACGCCGAAACCCATACCGGGAAGATGATAGACCACGTCGCCTGTGAGCGGTATCCAGCGCCCCGCAGGCGACTGGACTTCAAATCTTATCAACTCGCCCACAGCCACCTGTCCTATAGTCTCTACAAAACATCCGCTCAGGCTTATATCGCTGACGCGAGCGGAATGCTTTCCAGACAACCTGTCCCAGCGCAACTCCAGCGTGAGCGGGACACGCTCTTCGCCTCTACGCTCTTCCGCCATCATTCCCCCTTATCTAAATAGCGACGAGGTAGATAAAGGTTAGAAGAAAATTCAATGACTCAGTAGTCAGAAAAAGTTTCCAGCCTCTGATTCCGATTCCTGCTTTTCAGAAGACAAAGCAGAGATCATATTTTTCGCCCGGCAAATCTATATAAAGCTTATGCTCGTCGGCATCAATCTTGATGATGTCCTGGCAGATGAGAACAAAGACGCGTTTGCAGCCGCGCAGGGCTGCGCCCTCTGCGAACTTCAAAGTCAGAGAGCTACTGGTCGTCACATATTCGCCCGCGAGTTGTTCCGGCACGACGATGGTCAAGCCTTCCTCGCTCTTTACTTCAACACGTCGTCCAGCGTTATGAAACTCCCCGTGCGATGGAGAGCGCGGTGCGAAACTGACCAGCCCGCGCGCCTGAAGCTTGGCCTGCTCCGATCTTTCAAGGGGCAGCCCGAAAGCCACGAACATCTCAGCCAGCGCGATTGTAAACTCGCCCTCGCGGTGCGCTTCTTCAACTCTCTTGATTAATTCCAGGACGGGCGCTCTGAGTTCAGGGCGCGGAACGCATTCGACGAGCATCAACAGCCCCCACTCTTTAATAATGAAATACCGGGTAGGACAAACTTTCTGGCCCGCATACTACACTCGACAGACACTAAGAGCAAGGAGGAGAAACTAAGGGATGAGGGCGGAGGGATGAGGGATGAAGTAATTGATACATCGGTTCATTGTTTCATTGAATCAATGAACAAATGAAGAAATGAATCAATTCTTATTCATCCCTCACGCTGCCGCCCTCATCCCTTGATTCGCCCTCATCCCTTGTTGAGTTATGCCCCTGGCCTTGATAATTCATGAGGCTCCTGGCAGTGAAAAGAGCCAGCAGGGCAGCGACGAGACAGCCCATGCCGCCCGTGACGACTGAAAGCTGTGCGCCTATAAAACGCGCTACGACGCCCGCTTCCAGCTCGCCCAGTTGCGGGCCGCCCATGAAGAAGATCATGTTGACGCTCGTCATGCGCCCGCGAAGATGATTTGGTGTCACAAGCTGTCGAATCGTCTGTCTTAAAACGGTGCTGACGGTATCGGCTGCGCCGGTAATGGCAAGCATCAGCAGGGAGAACCAGAACACACGCGAAAGCCCGAAGGCGACTGTGGCTGCGCCGTAGACAGCGATTGAGGCTATGACGGTCGCGCCCTGACGGCGCACATTGCCGAAGCGCGCCATGAAGAAAGCGGCGAGAAGCGCGCCAACCGCCGGAGCCGCCGCGAGCATACCGAAACCATTTGCTCCGACACGAAGAATCTTCGCCGCGAAGATTGGCAGCAGCGCCATCGCAGAGGCAAAGAAAGTGGCGACGAAATCCAACGTCATCGTCTGCACGATGATGGGCGTGCGCCAGACGAAGCGTAGGCCCTCTGTGAGCGCGCCGAAGCTCACACGCGACGGTGCGTCCGATGCTTCATCCTCAGCCCGCCCGCTTGCGCGCATCATAAGGAGCGCTGCGATGACTGCCAGAAAAGAGATGGCGTTGAAAGCATAGACGACCGCGGGGCTGTATGAGCTTAAGAGTCGCCCGGCGATGGCAGGGCCGCCAATCATGGAGAGTTGAAAGACTATAAGGCCGAGGCTGACGGCGTTGGGGAAATCCTCCGGTGGAACGAGTGTGGGCAAGATAGCCTGCCGCGCCGGATTATCGAAAGCGACCGCCGCCGAAGAAATGGCGGTCAGGATATACAGCGGCCAGACGCTTTTCAAGCCTGTGGTGGTCACCATCGCCAGCACCGCTGCGCTCAAGAGCATGACACTCTGCGTGATGAGCATTAATTGCTTGCGATTCACAGCATCGGCCACTACACCGCCCAGGAGCGAGCAGATGATAATCGGCACGACTCTCACCAGCCCTACGATTCCCAGAGCCAGAGGCGATTCCGTCAAAATGTAGACGTGCCAGTTGATAGCGACCAACTGCATCTGCGACCCCGTCCCGGAAATCAACTGCCCCAGCCAGAGCAGCCGAAAATCCCTATGACGAAGCGCGATAAATGACGAGCGACGACTCTCTTGTTTCGCTTCAGCAGTTTTGACCGGAGCAGGTTCGGGAACGGACATGCATTTCAGAAGTTACAGCTTTACAGCTTCAAACTCAACTCAACGAAAAGACGTAAATCGTGAATCGTGAATCGTAAATAGAAGAACGGCTTTTATCTATTTACGATTTACGCGTTTTCGATTTACGATTCACGATTGTGAGACCGCTAATCTATCTTTCTCTAACTGACGACTGGGAGTTGCGTGGCAACGGCGCGGGCGATATTGAAGAGATTCAGTTTCGCCCGATGCGCGAGCTAGTACGGATTTACAACCAGTACGATGTCCGCTCGACCTTCAACGCGGAGGTCATGCAGCAGTTGACCTTCAGAAAATTCGAGCGCGAGTTTCCAGAGCTTCGCGCAATGGCAGACCGCTGGGACGAACATGTCAGGGAGGCATTCCGGCAGGGGCACGACATACAGCTTCACCTTCATCCGCAGTGGACGAAGGCCGAGTACAGCGACGGCAGATGGAAGCTCTACGGCGACTGGTCAATACTCAACTACGACGAGGCGACAGCCTTTGAGCTGCTCGGCGCGGGCAAAGAGTATCTGGAAAATCTGCTGCGCGTGGTCAATCCCTCTTACCGCTGCGTCTCTTTCCGCGCAGGCTCTTCTATCATCGCGCCGTCTCCTTTTATCTTGCGTACACTCACACGGCTCGGCATCAAGCTGGATATGAGCATCGTCGGCGGGATGTATCACGACACGCGCAACGTACAGATTGATTACCGCGAAACGGAAGAGGATTTTTTGCCCTTCTACCCGCAGATGACGGACGCGCGCCGCATCTCAGACCAGCAGGAAGAGATCGTCTGCCTTCCCATACACCACTTCTACGGCTCTCGCCAACAGTTCATCAAAACTCTGGCCTCGTTTGCGACCGCGCGAGCAGGCCGCCTGCTTTCATCTTCTACAGCAAACGGACAAAGTAGAGCCAAGGATAAGTATGCCGAAGAGGAGTGGGCTGAGAAGAGACACGCGTCCAAGCTTCTACGCCTTTATGAGAAGGCCGTACGCCCCGGCCTGAAGGGCTGGTATCTGACTGCTGATTTGAGCAGGCTAAGCTACCCGCTGATGCGCGAGATGCTTCGCTCGATTCGCAGACGCGCGCGGGCATCAGGTCTGGCGCAAGTGCCCGTCATTATCTCCAACCACTCGAAAGACATCAAAGACTTCAACATTATAGAGCGCTTCATAGCCAAGACAGCAAAGGCCGAAGACATACGCTTCGTGACTCAAACCGAGCTTGTGCAGAAACTTGAAAGGGGCGAGTTTTCTATTAGAAAAAGTGAAGCGTAAAAGATTATCTAATGTGAGACGCAATATTAGCCGGAACGAAGCTTTCTTCCTCAGCCCCTGAAAGGGGCGAAATAATTTAGCCCACGGCGTGAGCCGTGGGAATTGGAGCGGCATAGAGAAATTAAAGCCCCTGAAAGGGGCGAAAGAAGTTTTCGTCGGAAATCTTTCGCCCCTTTCAGGGGCTTTCAATCTTTTTTACGTTTATTAACCCACGGCTTGCGCCGTGGGCTACAATCTTTAGCCCCTTTCAGGGGCTAAAGACCCGCCAGATTTTCTGTCTATTGACCCTGGAGTCTTTCTCTCCAGTCCTTTGAATAGACGGACTTTGAATAGACAGTGATTCCCTCTCGCGCCAGCTTCAGCATTTCGTCGTAAAGTCTCGCGGCATCCGCTTTGAAAAAATTCATGCCCTTGAGGTTCAGGTCAAGACACGCTTCCGCGCTGATGTACTTCTTCATATAGCCGGGCACGTCATGCACCACCGTTCGCATGTTATGCGCGTATGTCCTGACTGTCTCCGTGCGGCCTTCGTAGTTAATACACTCCGCCTCGAAGGTGCGGTCGTGATAGACGCGCACCGGAAAGGAATCCTTGAGCGCATCGTCCGCGCAATAGACGAAGGAGAGATTTCGGGTCGAGACTCCGAGGCCGACTATCTTCGCTCTGTGCTCTGTGAGCTTGAAGTAAGGGCTGCACGTGTCGTAAGGGTAGGGAGATTGTTGATGTGTGGCCGTTAGTTCCCGCGCCAGAGTGCCTATGGCGCAGACGGATTTCGTAGGATGCAGGCTCCTCAACGCGCCGCGCTGCCGTCTGGCAAACTCGTTAAGCAATCCGGTGTAAGACGGAGTGCGACGAACGTCGAAGACTTCTCCCTTCAGTAAATATTCGTAAGAAGACATGCGCAGGTTCGGATAGGTCGGGAACAAAACCGTTCCCTTCTCGCCTGTAACCTCATGTATGAGAGACAGGATGCGGTAGAAAGGAAAGCCTAAGTTGAGGCGGTCAACCGAGCTGTGAGCATAGACCACATCTCCCGCCGTCAGGCTCAACTGCTCCGTGAGAATCTCCGTAAAATCTCTTTCGGAGAGTTGCGGCAGACGCTCCACGCGCGCACGCTGCATTTTTTTTCGGGCGCGCACGACCTTTGCAAACGCGCTTTCGGGCAGAATCTTTTCCGCTATCTCTCTGATGCTCATCTTCAAATTCAGAATGGGTGACGGGTATCAGGTGACGGGTGCCGGTAAAAAGAGAGATTCGTTTGATTTCCTGTTTTTACCGTCACCCGTCACCTGATACCCGCTTTATCTCAAATGACACGTACGAGCGTTGCCGCCCATGAATAGCCTACGCCGAAACCAATGAGCGCGACCGTGTCTCCGGCTTTGATTTTTCCCTGCCGTCTAGCGCTCTCAAACGCTATGGGTATGGTAGACGAGACGGTGTTGCCAGTGGTCTCAAGCTCAACATGAAACTTTTCCGCCGGAATCTTCAAACGTCTTTGCAGGCGCTCCAGCATAAATTTATTGGCCTGATGCGGGATGAAGTAATCAATCTCTTCTAGGCTGCGCCCGGACTTCAGTAGAAGCTTGTCCAGGACTTGCGGGACGGTGCGCAGCGTGAAGTTAAAAATCTCCGGCCCGTTCATGTATAGATTCTGCGGCGAGCGCCAGTTCCCCTGCTCGTCCTCTGTCTCGATCATCGCTTCCGCATCAAAGGGACGCCGCATCCCCCCGGCAGGAACTATCAATTGCTGAGCGCCGCGCCCATCTGTGCCAAAGACGAAGGGGCCGATCAAGCTCCCTTCATCCGACCAGCTTACAGCGCCTACCAAAGTCGCAGCCGCGCCGTCGCCGAAGAGTGTGCGTACACTCTTGTCTCGCGCGTTTATATATTTGGTGTAGGTGTCGGCTGTGATGAGCAGGACGCAACGCGCCACATCCGTCTCAATCAGACTCTTCGCCAGCGACAAGCCATACACGTAACCCGAACAACCTTGATTGAAATCAATCGCGCCGCAATCGGTTCTCAGTCCCAACTGCTCCTGCATGATGCAGGCGGTAGTCGGTAGAAAATAGTCCGGGCTTTGCGTGCAGAAAAGAAGAAAGTCTATCTCGGAGGGCGACACGGCGTTGCTCTCGAAGAGATGGCGGGCGGCGGCCACGCCCAAATCCGAAGCGCATTCTTCAGGACGTGCGACGTGCCGCACGCGTATCCCTGTGCGCTCCAGTATGACTCCGGCATCCACATCGCCAAACTCTTCCGCCAGCTCAAGGTTCGTCAATTCACCGGCAGGCAGGTAAGAGCTGATAGCCTTGATGGCCGCTCTTTCTTCTCTCATAAGCTGTTCACTACTTAAGCGACCCTGCGATTAACTTTCGTTCTCATTCTCTAAAACGCCTTCAAGATATTCGGCTAAAGTTCCAAGAGTTGAAAAAGGGCTTTTCTCTTTTGATAGCAGGTTCTCGTCCGTAATCATCACGTCAACGCCGAACTCCGCTCTGACCTTCTCCTCGACTTCCATGATGAAAGTCACGAAGTCCAGCGATTCCAGCTTTCCGGACTTTCCATAGAGCGGCGCATCCGGCGATTTTTCGATTGCAACCCCTGAAGGCAACTGGCTGTTCAAATCGTCCACGGCGCTGTACACGGCGCTCACTATCCTCTCGCGCTTCGACATCGAATCTCTCCTTCCGGCTTCAATGCATTCTAGCCCACACCAGAGGAAATGCAGAAGTCAGAGTTCAAAATGATGAATGAAAAGCCATTCTCTCTTTAACGTGAGGCGCGAGATAAACAAATCGTCAATGTTCCTGGCTCCGTAGTAGCCGGATGTTTATAGCTCACCGTATCAACTATGTCTCAAGCTCCGTAGGAGCTTTATGTAATAGAGGCCATACATGTCGCACCTCGCGGAGCTTGATACTTGGTGGTTACGATAAGCTATAAACATACGGCTCCTACGGAGCTATCCTTGTTTTATGTCGAACCAACGTCTCTTTAATTCATCACTCTTCACTCTGACCTCTGCATTACGAAAAAGAAATGACTCTGGAATTTGCCTGTACAAATTCCAGAGCCGCATATTTTGAAAGGCCAACTTCGATTTCAGGCAGCCGCTTCAGTCAACCGAACCGGCGCTGGCCTGCTTCTTATTTTCACTCGCTTGATTCCCCCTTGATAATTCTGCGACGCCGACAGGGCAACGCGAAGTTACTCTGTATTCGGTTTGATTTCATCCTTGATTTCCACGCTCTCCTGATTCTCAGCGCCGGGTGTTAAAGAACCCAGAGGCTTGTTCTCCTCCAGTTTCTCAGCAGGACTCTGCGGTGCCTCGTCTGCTTCTTCAGCCGTTTTTTTATATTCCTGATTCTCTGACATAAAAAGTCTTCTCCCTTTCATCGTCTCGGCCATGCCGCCGATACAAAACAGCAGCGCCGGGCTTTCTATTACCCGACGCTGCTGCAATTCACCTTCACAGGAGTTCTAACGTTGCTCGCCGGGAATAATGGTATTCGATGATACATGAAGCATGGTTGCAGCGGTGTTGCATAACAATTATGAAAGTAATAGCCGGACTATCTTTTTATGATTTAGTGCTGTCTATCTTGTGCAGCAAGAAACATCTTGCAACAACCGGAAACGATTAACTGCATAACGAAGCTTTTGAGACGAAAAAGGTATAGCCTTGAATCATTACAACATGTTTCAAGGCTATACCTTTACCAGGAGGAGTGTAGACGCGAGCGCTTACTTCTTAAAAATCAAGCGTCGCAAATTTGATTACTTGCACTTCGAGTAACCGCAGTCCCTGCAAAAGTCGCAGCCGGAGGCGTGCTCCATCTGGCCGTGACATTCAGGGCAGGTGCCTATCAGGCTTGACATCACTGGCACTGCGCTCGTGGTGGTGTCGGCGGTGGCTATTATTTGAGCGTGTGCTTTGCCTGCGGCGCGCGCTGAATCCGGCTGCCCTGCAATTCTACGACTCGTGAGCATGATGCATTCGGCAACAGCCTGTTCGGGCGAAGTCAGCAAGCGCTCGTTGAACCAGACGGCGTGCGTGCCCGTCACCTTGTTAAGGCTGCGCGCAACTTCAGCCGCGTCAAACCCGCCACGCAGCATCTTTGAAGCAAGCAGACCCACACCGCCAGAGATGGGGCCTGTGGCGAAAACTTCCTGAACTACGTGGCCGTTGTGATTAACCGTGACGTATAGATTCTGGCCGTCGAAGGGAATCTGCCAGGTCGCGCCGCGCAACTCGCGCGGGCGCTCTATGCGCACGGCAGGCTCTTCGGTTGTGAGTGATGTTGTGACATGCGCCGCGTCCTCGTGCGTCGCGGGCGGCTCGTCAAGCACTTCGGCGGTAGCCTCCGGATTGCAGGCCAGCTCGCCCTTCTCCTTCTCTTCCTGCTTAATCGAAGTCAGCACCTGACCTTCGCGCGAGCCGTCGCGGTAGTAGCTGACGGCCTTGCAGCCAAGCTGGCGCGCAAGTCTATACAGGCTATCCACATCTTCGACCGTGTCGGTCGTAGCGCCATTGCAGGTCTTCGATACTGAATTGTCAACGTTACGCTGTGCGGCGGCCAGTACATGAACGTGCTGCTCTGCCGAAATCTTCATGGCGGAGATGAAGTAGGGCGGCAATTCGTCCTCGTGCTCGACGACGTGAGCGGCGGCGCGGTTGATTGAATCCTGATCCGTCTGATCCACTTCCAGCCCCAGCGCTTCAGCCGCCAGCGTGTGAACGTAGGTGCGTGTGCCCAGGGTATCCTGCCGTACGTACGCCCATGAGAAGTTCGGCTCGACGCCACTGGCGGTCTCCGCGACCAGCGAGATAGTTCCGGTCGGCGCAATCGTCGTCACCTCATAATTGCGCGGCGTAAGTGGCACATTGCGCGGGATGCCTATCTCCTCATAAAGGAACTTCGCGTAAGCGTCGCGGTTCGGCTCCAACTCAGAAAAGACTCCCTTTTCGTCTCCCAATCGAAGGCTCTCCACCCAAGCTTCGCGCCGCACAAATCCCATCACCTTATCCATCAGGTCAATCGATTCGGATGAGCCATAAGTAATCTTTAGATCCAAGCAGAGGTCTGCGAAGCCCATGATGCCAAGGCCAACGGGGCGCGTGCGCTTCACCACCTCTGCGATTTCCGGTAGCGGCCACGTACACGTGTCAATCACATTATCCAGAAAGCGCGTGCAGAGATGCGTTACTTCTCTGAGGCGATCCCACTCGATGCATTTGTCCGGGTCTGTGCCGTCGCCCGCTCCGGTGTAAAACTTTGCCAGATCAATCGAGCCCAGATTGCACGAATTTGAGAAGTGCAGAAATTGCTCGCCGCAGGGGTTGCAGGAATAGATAGGCCCCATGGAATCCATCATGTGATTATGACGATTGACTTCATCAATGAAGGCCACGCCCGGCTCTGCGTACTTGTGAGCGCTGGCGACGATGCGATTCCAGATGTCCGGCGCATAGACCATGCCGGGACGCGGCGGCTCTTCGCGCACACAATCTGAAAGGTCTGTCTCCGCGAACGCCGCGTGGTCGCGGAAGGTCACGGTCGCGCCTTCGGGGGTACGATAGATAGCGTAGTCTCCCTGCTGCACAGGATCGTGAACGGGTTCATTCCACGGTTGACCGTTGAACTCAAGCTGAAACCAATCATGGTTATCAACGGCTTCAAGAAACTCGTCCGTGACATTCACAGAGATATTAAAGTTCGTGAGAGAGTGCTGATCATTCTTGGCATGAATGAAGCGCAACACATCCGGGTGCGTCACTCGCATCATTCCCATGTTCGCGCCGCGACGGACTCCGCCCTGCTTGACCACATCCGTCACCTGATTGACGATGTTCATAAAAGAGACAGGCCCCGAAGCCACGCCGCGCGTCGAGCTGACCATCGCACCCGCAGGGCGCAGGAACTCGTAGGTCATGCCCGTGCCGCCGCCCGTCTGGTGAATCGTCGCGGCGGCTTTAGCATGATCCATGATTCCCGAAATCGAGTCCGGCACCTTGAGCACGAAGCAGGCTGCGAGCTGACCGCTGACCTTCCCAGCATTAACCAGACATGGCGTGTTCGGAATGAACTCCCGCTTGAGCATCACGTCCGACATGGTTGCAAAGAACTCGTCACGTTTCCGCAGATCGGTCTCGGCGAACGAAACATGGCCGACGACTCGTCTGACAATATCCGGCCATTCTTCGATGGCTCTGCCCTGCGCGTCCTTCAGGCTATAACGTTTGCTGACGACGCGCTTGGCGTTCAAGCCGAGCGTCTGGCCTTTATGCTGCGGTGCTGTGGCGGCGGGAGCGGGCTGCGTGGCGGCGTTGTTCTGGTTCTGTGCCTTGGGGTCAATAGCGGTGCTCATCTCTCTAGTCTGCCTTTCTCGCGCATTACACCATGCGCGAGGCAATAGTAGTCAGTGTCAAAAGTCAGGGGCGCACGGGTTCAAGCCCCGAAGCCTCTCTTATTTAAGATGTGGTTCGGATACTGCGGTTGGCTTATTTGAAGCGACGGAAACCCGTCCCGGAAGGGCGGCCAATGGCTCGCCGGGGTTTCCGTTTAGGCCCGCCTCGTCCCAAGCGGAGCGGAATATACTCCTTTGTTTCGCCAATGTCAATATGTTGTGCCTATCTTTTTTTTCAGTGCAATAGAGTGTATATGCTAAGGAATTACATCAACATTTAGAATGAGTTATTTACGCCTGCTTTGCACCCTCAAACAGCCAACTTTTTGCCCCGCCGTGCATCTGAAAAGAACCGTACCGAAAGGCTATCATAGATTTGGTCGAAATGTTGAAGCCACAGAGCGCCGATTCATGCGCGGCGGCAGAATGTATACGAATCCGGGAAAGTCTGTCTATCAAAATGGAAAGTGGAGTACAGGATTTTGAGCAACGAGCGGGAGATTAAAGATACGTTGATTCACGGGACAGCCGCAGACGGCACAGTGCGCTGCATGTCTGCGGTGACCACAAATCTGGTGGCGGAAGCTGTGCGGCGTCACAGGACATCGCCGACGGTTGCAGCGGCACTGGGACGCACGCTTACAGGCACACTGCTTTTGGGATCAAGCCTGAAAGAGCTTGATCGTCTGACGGTGCAGATAGCGGGCGACGGCCATGTAGGCGGCATTACGGCGGAGGCGAATGCGCGTGGGCAGGTGCGCGGCTACGTGCGCAATCCTGACGCACATGTTCCGCTCACCGAAACGGGCAAGCTGGACGTTAGAGCAATCGTAGGCTCGGGCATGTTTTATGTGACGCGTGAGTCGGGCTACGACCTGGGGCTTTATCGTGAGCCTTATAGAGGCTCAGTGCCTATTGTCTCCGGCGAGATTGCGGAAGACTTCGCATACTATCTGGCGAAGTCCGAGCAGATTCCTTCAGCCGTGATGCTGGGTGTGCATCTGCGAGCCAACAAGCCCGACGATGAATATGTTTCGGCGGCGGGCGGTTTGATGATTCAGATTATGCCGGGCGCAGACGAAAAAACGGTCGCGGCGATTGAAGAGAGCGTGAGCCGCACGCCGCAGACGACCGTGATGATACGTGAAGGCGCAAGCCCGCATGACCTCTTGCGCACGGCGCTGGGCGAAATAGATTTCGAGGTGCTGGAAGAGCGAGAAGTCAGCTTCGCCTGCACGTGCTCTTACGAGCGCGCCGTCTCGCTTATCTCTTCGATTGATCACGCGGAGCTTGAGTCAATGCTGCTTGAAGATAAAGGGGCGGTGATGAGTTGCCACTTCTGCAACGAGACCTATCACATTGACGAAGCGGAGATGGAGAGGATTGTTAGAGAGAGCGCAGGTTGAGCTTGTGCGCAACTATCTGGGCAACTGAGCGCGCCTTATCTCTTCAATCTTTCGTAGAGCATCTTGCAGGTCTCTCTCTTCGGGGCTTGTCTTTAGCTGCGGGCGCTCCGGCTTCTTCTTCAAAAGCTTGACGGCCACAAAACCTACCAGAAGAATTGCGCCGAGCCAGACGAGATATTGCGCGACGCTCATGATTACGCCGAACAGCATAAACGCACCCATGGCCGCGAGGAAAAGAACCACTGCGTAAAAGAGTATCTTTGCGGTCTTCATAAACTCACCCCGAAATGAGACAGGGAAGAAGTGTTCAGCTTCTTCCCTGTTACGCTTCAAATAGTTTTACAGATTTCCCAACATCTTACTTGCTCGGCAGCAGATCGTAATTGCCAAGTTCGCGGTTGTGATTGTCTAGTGTCACCATCATATCGGATGTGTCTTCGAGCATCTGTTTGGTCATGGCAATGGAATCCGACAGTTGCTCGAAATCAAGCGACGAGACTCTTTCGGGCGTCGGCAGTGTCACGACCTGATCGTTAACCAGACCGAAGAAGTTTTCTATGGACTGCAATTGTCCTTCGACGAGTTTGACTGATCGCTCAAGCTCGCTGAAGGAACTCATGCGCCGCTTCAAAATCTCCACGTTGGCCTGTTGCACGCGGCGCGTACGCTCATCGGGCGAGCTCTCGACCGCGCGCTCGGCCTGCGTCAACTGATTCTGCACTGCCTGCCGGTTAATCGAGCGCAGGTGGTTCTTGCGGCGTCGATAAACATCCAGTAGATCAACGAAGTCTTCCCAACGCTGGTCGAGGCTCTGTATGTTTTGGGGAATTTCCTTCGAGCCTGTGAACTTTCTGTAGTTCGAGTAAATCTGGTTCTTCATCCAGCGCAGGTACTCTACGGCCTCGCGCTCGCGCGGGTCGAAGCCCTTGATTAACTCTTCGCGCTGTCGCTCTCTGAGCGCACGAAGGCGAGCCTTCTGGCGATTGTCCACCAGCCGCCTGTAGAGGGCGCTCGCCGGGACGGTCGCAAGGTAAACGCCTTCCGCAACCAGGGCGGCGGCGAGCGGCGCGACGTGTTGCGTGTAGGCAGCAGCGACGGCGAACCCTGCCATGCCCCAGAAGTTGACGGGTTCTTTCAGAGCCTCTTTCAGATACTTGAAATCAATTTTTGGTAAGCCAGCCATAACCTTGAAACTTCACAATAACTATCAGCCAATTTTGGACGCGAGGGACGCTTCAATTTTGCGCGCTCTATTTCGGAGCGCGCCTGCATTTTACTATTCCGTTCCCTCTTTGATTAACGCTCGGTCTACATCGCTTGCGCTTGATTCGCCCTGAGCGGGAAGCGCGCCGGGCTGGTTGTCGCTGCCCGAAGGCAGAAGCCCCATCTGGCGCTTGTAATCCAGTAGCTTGTCCTGCAACTGCATGTCCATAGCCTCGCGCTCTATGTCCTGCATCTGCGTATCCACGCTCGCAGAGCTTAACTGCATCTTTGCTTCGGCAGTGGCGGCGCGACGATCAATCTTGTCGCGCATCTCGTTAAAGGTCGAAGCATCGTCGCCAAGCTGGAACGTCTCCATCGTCTGCGCAAGCTGCTCTTGAAGCTTGGCCTGCTTCGACTGGTTAATTAACTGCATCGCTTCAGCCGTGCGACGCTGCATCTGCAAGAGATAGTTATCGCGCGCCTTAAGCGCCTGCTTGGATGCTCCGGTCGCGTGCTCAAGTTGCTGTGTAGTTTTTTGCAGGTCGAGTTGCGCCTGTTGAAGTTGGCCTATGTAGGCCGTGGCGATGTCGTCGCGCCCCAGCTTGACCGACGCTTTAATCTTGGAATCCAGATCAACGACCTGCGCCTCAAGCCGCTCTTTACTGCGCGAGAGCAATCTTTCGGTCGCCATGACCTGCGTGACGGCATTGTTCAGCTCCGGCACGCGGTCGCGCATGTCGCGTATGGTCTGCTGAAGGATAAGCTCAGGGTCTTCCGTCTTCTCTATCACGCCGCCGAACATCGCGCGCATAGAGCGTTTGAACCTAGTCCACAGTCCCATCTTCTACTACTCCCTCCAGCCGACCAATTTTACAAAAACTACGGCGAGCAGCGCTTCCCTGCGACTTGCTCTCTTTCCGAACAGCGTCTCGAACGCCTTATGCTTGTACGTTGCAATAGCCCTCGCGGTTGCAGTTTCCAACCAGCCGCGTTCTCTCTCTGATTCCGAAGTATAGCAGGAACGGTATGCGCCCTGCCACACTCAAGTCCCAGATTCCAAGTTCCAAGTCCCAGGTCTAAGACTCTTTCTTTTGACTTGGGACTTTGGACTTGGGTCTTGGGACTTACGCAGACTCTATTTTTTGAGCCGGTCACGCAGGGCTGCCGACTTCTGCTCCACGCCTTCGGCCAGCTTTCGTTTATGCTCCTGAAGCTTTCCTCTTAATCCTTCATCCGTGAGCGCCAGAATTTCGATGGCGAAGATGGCTGCATTGGCTGCGCCCGCTTTTCCGATTGCCATAGTCGCCACGGGGATTCCTGCGGGCATCTGAACGGTCGCATAAAGAGCATCTACTCCGCGCAGGGCGCTTGAATCGAGCGGCACGCCTATGACGGGCAACACGGATTCTGCTGCCACGACTCCTGCGAGATGCGCCGCAGCGCCCGCGCCTATGATAAAGACGCGCACGCCGCGCCCTGGGGCTTCAGCGACAATCCGCCTAGTCCTTTCCGGCGAGCGATGTGCAGAGGTCACATCAATCTCATAGCTGACGCCGAATTTGTCCAGCGTCTTTGCCGCTTCCATCATGACATCCAGATCGCTGTCCGATCCCATCAGAATTGAGACAAGTGCGTTTGATTGAGCCATAAGTGCTTATCCTCAGCCTCTATAATTTTTATTCGACGAACTTTCCTATATCACGACGGTAATGCATACCGTCCCAGTGTATATCACCGATAGCCGTGTAGCAGCGCCGTAGCGCGCCTTCGAGCGTCTCATCTTTAGCCGTCACGCCGAGCACGCGCCCGCCCGAAGTCAACAATCGGCCAGCCTCATCCAGAACCGTGCCCGCGTGAAAAACCTCTACGCCTTCGTGATGCGAGGCGCGCTCTAATCCACCAATCTCCGCTCCGGTTTCGGGGCGCGCAGGGTAGCCGCGCGCAGCCAGCACCACACAGGCCGAAGCATCATCGCTCCAACGAACGGGCACTTCGCTAAGGCGACCACGAGCAACAGCTTCAAAGATGTCCACTAGGTCACTTTCAAGGCGAACCAGGATGGCCTGAGTTTCAGGGTCGCCGAAGCGCACGTTGTACTCAAGCACGCGCACGCCTTCAGCGGTCAACATCAGACCTATAAAGAGCACGCCGCGAAACGGGAATCCCTCGTCGCGCGCTCCCTGCAAAGTTGGCTCGACTATTTCACGGACAATCCGGCGCAAGGTTTCGTCATCGAGCACGCTTCTGTCCGTGATTGCTCCCATGCCGCCTGTGTTCGGGCCTGTGTCGCCTTCGCCTGCGCGCTTATGATCGCGAGCCGCAGGCATTAGCTGATAATCCCGCCCGTCTGAGAAAAGCAGTAGCGATGCCTCTCGTCCAACGAGCGCCTCTTCGATGACGATTCGCCGTGCGGCTTCGTGGCCTACCGCCCCGCCTAACATCAGATTCTGAATCGCACCTTCGGCTTCGGAGCGCGAGCGCGCAACTACTACGCCCTTGCCCGCAGCAAGCCCGTCAGCTTTGACGACCACCGCAGAATCCTCCGTGCCGAACTCGCCGCTTCTCAGAATCTCAAGCGCCTCCGAGACCGAATCTGTGACGCGATAACGCGCGGTCGGAATGTTGTGGCGCGCCATGAAATCCTTGGCAAAGGCTTTGCTCGCTTCAAGGCGCGCAGCCGCAAGGCTCGGCCCGGCAATCAACAATCCTCGTCGCTCAAATTCGTCAACCACGCCCGCGGCCAGTGGGGCTTCCCCGCCGACGATTGTCAGGTCAATGCTGTTCTCCTCTGCAAACCCCGCAAGCGCGCCCGTGTCGGTCGCATTCAAAAAAACACACTCGGCCAGAGTAGCAATGCCCGCGTTGCCCGGCGCGCAGTAGATTCTCAGATTCTCGCGCGGACTTCGCCGAAGCGCCCAACAGAGAGCGTGCTCGCGTCCGCCAGAGCCTATGACAAGAAGTTTCATCCGTAGCCCTACAAAAAAAGCTTTCTGCCGATTTGTTGTTGCTGAAGCAGGGCGGATGCTATCACGCCAGGAGAGCGCGCTGTCAAGACGCCCCCAAAAAGGCAGGCAAGATTTTCCGCCTAGACCTTGACACATTTTTGACATAGATATACTTTGCTTACGTCAATCTTGGCAGCTTCAGGCTTGCTGTCCACATTGAAGATAATCAAGCCCAAGTTTCACGCTCTGGAGAGACAGCGGTATGAGCCGCTTCATGCCGTCTTGAACACGAGGCATTCCGACAAGCGCCCTCGCACTATCTGACGATTACTAGCTGGCTTGCGCCCAACCGTAACGGCATCAGTTCTCACCTTCCAAGCCCGTTGCCACAAAGCGCTTATCAGTGGGGGGATTTTCATCATGGCACAAATAGAGATGACGAGCGGCTCGAACGGCAAGTGGAGCCATTCCGAGACGGAGTTTGAAGACCGCGCGCTCAGGTGTGTTGACTGCGGAGAGAATTTTATCTGGACGGCAGGCGAACAGCTCTTCTTTCAGGACAAGGGGCTGAGGAATGAGCCGAAGCGTTGCAAGCCCTGTAAGCAGGCTAAGAACGAACGCCTGGCCGCGATTGCCGCCGCGCAAGCCTCTGGCGTACGCCAGCGCATAGAAGTCTCCGTGCAATGCGCGCAGTGCGGACAGCAGACGACTGTTCCCTTCTATCCTTCTCAGGGTCGCCCCGTTTATTGCCGCTCCTGTTTTCTCGCAGGCCGTAGCTTGGAAGCCAGCGCAGGCTAACCTTTTTATTCAAGACCGGCTCGCGCATAATCCCTGAGTTTTACGACCGCCCCGATAACGCTTAAAAAAAGTCCGGCCACAGTGTCGCACTCTGTGGTCGGGCTTTCTGTCTTTTCGGGCAGCCGTTTATGAAAGCTAATGAGCGCGCGTACAGGCTTATCAGCCGCCGACGTGTACAGTCGGGCGACGTTCCGGGTCTTTCTCTGCCTGGCGCAAGACCTCGTGCGTAACGGGAGCCGTGTCGCCTTCGCCAAAGGCTATGTACTTGAAGATGTAGACGAGCGGATTGCCCTCGCTCCAACCGAAATAGACGTGCGGGAGTCTCCCCGTCTTGTCTCTGAGGTATAGCAGAAAAGCCGCAATCGCGTTCGGCACCGCAGGGCTTTCTGTTCTCAACACCCTGTAACCGTCAACATACTCGCCGTGTATCTTGAGCACGCCGGAAAATTCCGAAGCATCGCCGGGGCTGACTTCAAAGAAGATGACAGGCTCATTTGCAGGAATATGATTGTCCTCGCGCTTCTCCCTCTCCTTCATCTGATACTCAAGAACATCGCCGCGATCACAGCGATTGGCTACGATGCGTATGGTGCCGCCGCCCGCTTCATTGATGATGGATTTTGCGCTCTCGTCCAACTCAACTTTCTTAACGCGCAATTCGGTTGTGCGCCATACTCTGGAGACAAGCGAGGTTAAGACAATTGCGCCTATGAAGAAGGAGGCTATCTTGATGCCTTCGGGACGCTCGTGGACGTTCTGTATAGTCGTGTATGCGAAGACCAGCGAGATTATCAGAAAGACCCACCAAGGCCCGCCCTTGCGCCTGACCGAAAGCGTTACGGCAATCGCCGCCGAAGTCATCAGGACAAGTACGCCCGTAGCGTATGCGCCGCCCTGCGCGTCAACGTCCGCCTTGAAGATGATAGTCACGGCAAACGCTATCATGGTGAAGACAATAACAAGCGGGCGCGTCGCCCTGGCCCATTGCGGAGCCATGCCGTAGCGCGGCAGGTAACGCGGCACGATGTTCAGCAGTCCAGCCATAGCAGATGCTCCGGCGAACCACAGAATCAGTATCGTTGACAGGTCATAAACCGTGCCGAAGATGTCTCCCAGGTAAGTGTGCGCAAGGAAAGCGAGAGCGCGACCGTTTGCTTTTCCACCCACTGCAAACTCCTGAGCGGGAATCAGGGTCGCAGTCACAAAACTGCTGCCAATGAGCAGCACGCTCATAATCAACGCAGCCGTTCTCAAAAGTTTGCGTGTATTGCGTATGCGCGCTTGCAGAATCTCCTGTGCGGTGGGCGCAGGCCTTCGTCCGCTTCGCGTGGTATGTATGTCCTCTAAATCTTTCCGCGTTAAATCCTTGTCACCTTTGACCAGCGGCATGACGGCCACGCCCGTCTCAAACCCTGATAATCCGAGCGCAAGTTTCGGAAATAGAAGTAGCGAGATGCCTATGATGAGAAAAGGATTGCCGTGAACGTCCGGGTGGCTGAAGAGCGCGTTCTTCCACGACGGTAAATGGTCAGGATGCGTCGCCAGTTCGTAAAAGCCTACGCCAACGACGATGACATTCAGGAAGAGATATATAGCGACCAGCAGAACCGCTATGCCAATCGCCTCTTTGAAGCCTTTGATGAAGATAGCGCCGAGCAGGGCTATGAGAACAAGCGTAACGCCTATCGGATGTTCCAGAAAGGGCGCGTATCTTTCTGTAAAAGGATTTTCGATGACGTGGGCGGTGGCGTCCGCCGCCGAGAGCGTGATGGTAATGATAAAGTCCGTTGCCACGAAACCCAGAAGGGCGAGGACAAAGAGCTTGCCCTTCCAGCGCGAGAGCAGGTGCTCCAGCATAGAGATGGAGCCTTCGCCGTGCGGGCTTTCAGCAGCGACGCGATTGTAAATGGGAAGCGCCCCGAACAGCGTCAGAAGCACCAGCACCAGTGTCGCTATGGGCGAGAGAGCGCCTGCTGCGATAAATGCTATACCGGGCTGGTAGCCGAGCGTTGAAAAATAGTCAACGCCCGTCAGGCACATCACCTTCCACCAGGGATGCTGGTGGTGCTGTCCCTCAGCCTCGTGCGGCCCTTCAACTTCTCCTACACCTTTGAACAACCAAAGCTTGAAACGCCTTTTCGATCTTGTCACAGAGGCCATTATGCGACTTAGAAAACAGAGCGAAGCTCCTCTGTCTCCTCTCCCGTATGAAGTGAGAAGTCTGCTAGCTTTACTTTCATGCTGGGGGACACCCCTACTGCTTTTACGTTCGGGTTATAGTAAGACGTTTTCAGGGAAAGTCAACAACGAAGAGTGTGGTCAGGGAGGTGCGGGATTTTGATTGTGCTGCACAAAATAAGTGGGCGGGGCCTCCCACCGCCCCGCCCTAAGGCCACGTGTCCTCACCCCACGCGACCACTTCGTCCACCGGGGAGGTGAACGCAAACCGGATTATGCACAACTCCGGGCAAACTTTCAACTTCTTCCGTTAACGATAACAAAAAAATTTTGGCTGGAGCAGACGCGGCCTCTCTCGGTTACGGCGAGATTATTAACTGCGTTCGATTACTCTCTTTGCCATCAGCAATAATGGTGAAATCTCTGGCACCCGCAAGCCCTGCGTCGCCCGGCAGGACTATGACTAATTTGTCCAGACCCGGAAAGACTTCCGACGGGGCAACCCCTGCAATCTCTACCCTCTGGTTACCCACCAGCGCGGTCAGCTCGGACGCATTGCGAAAGCCTGAGCCGTAGACGACGACGCGCGTTCTATTATCAAGTCCGGCGGAAGCTGTAGTCTCCAGATTGAAAGGCCCCGGAAGCAAAGTCTCTTCGTTGAAAGCAAGGGCGAACCCCTTACCTGTGCCGTTCTCTGTGAAGACGACAGGCTGCGAACGAGTTATCTCAAGAGCGGTCTGCGCTGCTACTTCGCCCTCATGCGTGACCTTGATAAGCGCCGTGCCCGCAACGGCTTCTTCGGGAATCTGAAAGCCTACGCGCCCATCCTTCACAAAGGCGAGCGGCGCGGAAACAGTCATCCCGTTCGAGAGCGTGAGGCTCACAGACGTTTCGCCGAGCGCCGAGGGCAACTGCACGCCGTCTCGATCCAGGTCTTCATCCTTCGCAGACAGGTTTTCATCCCCCAGCTCCGCGCCCGTCAACACAGCGAGACTTCCGGCGGCCATCGCATCAACAGCCGTTTCGGGCAGAGCCGCCGGAGCGATTGTGGTGCGTGACGTGGCTACCTTGGCGTCGCCTGCATTTGCGTCAATCGTCAAAGCGCCCGCGATGTAGCTCACTTCGCCCGTTACCGATTGAAGCCGCAGACTGTATTCGCCTGCGGGAGTGCCAGCGTCAACCTCTACATCAAAACTAATGACGGAAAGAGCATCGTCCGTCTGCTGCTGAACCACGCTCGCCTGATTGACCGTGATAAAGGGAGAGGTCGAGGCGATGCCGCCCTCCGGAATCTCGCTCGCGTTGGTGAGCTGCGAGCCGCCGATATAGACAGTGTAGATGCGGCCAGCCGCGACAGGTACGGCGATGGTCGAGAGATGGCCGTTCAGACCAATCAGCGATGCATTGAAAATGGCAGGCTCAGCGGGAATCTGCGCGTTGAGCGCGGTTGCAAGCCCTGCTGCCACGCCGACCTGCCCGATTTCCAGAGTGCGAAACGACGGCGGCGTATTTCGTGTCAACCCGGCGTATGCTCCGTTCTGCGATGCTATCTCCGAAGCAAACACAGGCCCGTCCAATGATTCTACAATTATGCGATATGTGCCGGGCAGAAGTCCGTCTATACGATAGGTGCCGTTTGATAAAGTGATGTTGCTGGCGACGACGCGTCCCGTTGCGGCCTCTTCTGCGAAGACGTTTGCGCCGAAGACCGGAGCGCCCGCCGCATTAGAGATAGTACCTGTGATTGCGCCGCGCGCGTCCGTGCCGGGGCGTATACCATAAATGGCGCGCAAGCCTGAACGGTCATCCTCGGAAAGCGAGCGCGGCGTCCATGCGGCCACAGTGTAGATGCCGTTCTTGCCCTGACGCGGCTGCATCGAAGAGCCTATCGCTCCGGAATGTTCAAGCCCCAGCAGATGACCCAGCTCATGCGTGAAGGTCGCTTCTAAATCGAAGGTGCCGGGCGTGCCGTCGGACGAGAACTGTTGACGAGGGTTAAGGACTATGTCCGCTTCCGTAATGTTTCCTGTCTCCGTGAAGAAGACGCGCGTGCGTCCGGCCATCTCGCCCGATGCGCCCGCAAACGGCGCGACGTTATCCGGCGTATGCGCAATCGTGACGAGGCTCACGCCATCGCCGCTCGTTCCGGCGGGACTGATTGATTGCGCGTTTGAAGTGCTCTCTACAAACCGTATGTTTGCAGCGTCCGACCAGTGCGCGAGCGCGCGTCGCAAAGCTCCCACAATGTCGCTGCCCGGCTTGATGTTCGACTGCGGCGCTGAAAGAGATGTGGAGAACGCAACGTTGATAGTGCTGGCAGGCCATCTGATTTGAACTGTTGTGCCTGCGTCTCTGAATTGCAGAGCATAGGAGCGCGCGGGTATAGCCGACAGACACAAGGTCGCCACCAAATATAATGCTGTCAGGACACGCCGCATGTTGATGCTCTCGCCGTTTTCTGAGGACGCATGCTCTCTGAAGCGGAAAACCATAGAGCGACAGCGCCCAATTCTTCTTCCAAAAACACTTTAACCTATTTGCTTAAGATTGCAATGAACGGGCCAGACGACAGGCGATTCCTCACCTGCTTCTAACAATCACTCATGCAGTTTTACTTTGTTCCCTTAAATCTAAACTTCACAGCAGGTTAATCCAACACACAGGCACTTCTGAGCCGGAGCGTGCAGGCAGCGCCCGGAAGCGTCGTGAAATTTTCTCATGCATCAATTAGATACGCCGTGACAACTGCCGCCCTGTAAATTCGGGACGGAGGATTGCCCTTCGCGCGCTTTGAAATCCGCCGGGCGGTCAATCAGGCTCGTCTCTAAACGTGTACACATAGCCCTTCGGGTTCATACGGCGTGTGGCATCTTTGCGTTCAAAGCAAAATCGCCACAGCACTTGTGAACCGGCGTTTCCGGCTTAACTCTCACAAATTCAGGAAATTCGTGAATTGCCTACGCGATGTAGAACTGGCATGAGCGTTGCTCCTGAGCAGGCCGCGTTATCGATGATGTTGAATGAACGGTTGATGAGCAGTTCATCAGTCCATTTGAGCTTTTCCATTAATCCTTGCGGAACTCAAATTTGCCCTGACAGTAAATCGTCTTTGATAACCGGATTGCTATTGAGGTTTGCGCCATCAATGCGTGAGACATCGTTCGTGGCCGATGCAAAGCGCAATGTGTCGCAAGCGAGAGCCGTAGTCAGCCTGCTCCGAAACCAGGCGGGCTGCGCGCAGTAGAGGGGCGTGGCTATTATGAGGAGGTAGCCACGCCCCTCTTACAGAGATTAATCGGCAGGCTTAAGGCCACAGGGATAAGCGCCGCGAGGTTATGTAAGACTTAGCCTCGCGGCGCTTATCCTTTTCAGTGGCGATTATTACTTGAATGCGACTACAAATCATCACCGCAGAGACGCAGAGAGCGCAGAGGGGGCGCAGAGAGAGAAGAGTGCTTAACGCTCTGCGCTTCCTCTGCGTCTCTGCGGTGAATCTACTGTTCAATCGCACTCAACTGCAAACTACTATAGCGTGCCTAGCTCTTGCCGTTGCGCTGCTCTTCACACTTACGTCATGTTCATCTAAGGGGCCATTCGAAGAGATAGTGACGACCGATGCCAGCCGTTCGTCTGCGCTGCCGCCCGGTGCAGAAGCGGTCGCCAGAGAGCCAAAGCTCCCGACGCGCGATGCGGACATAGAAGTGGCGGGCGACCGCATAGCAGAAGCCATTACACACCTCAACGCGAAACGGCGCGAGGCGGCGCTGCGCGCACTTAATCAATCCGAGACGGCGCTTAATCGTGCCCTTCGAGCACACGTGCGCGATAACAGCATCAGTGTCTCTCTACGCACCACGCTTAAAGATTTGGACGCCGCAGAGCGCGCAGTCCAGCGCGGCTCACAGGATGCGACCAAACAACTCGTAACCATCAACAAAAATTTAGACGGCCTTGATCTACAACGAGCGCAACCGGCAGAAGGCGAAACAGGAGGCGAGAACTAAGATGAGCGCGAGGCAAGAACGTTTATAGCTCCGTAGGAGCTGGATGTTTATAGTCGAGCGTATCCAAAAAAGAATCAAGCTCCGCGAGGTGCGACATGTAATTGAAGCAGAAACATGTCGCACCTCGCGGAGCTTGATTTGTGTTGTTATCCAGAATCTATAAACATCCAGCTCCTACGGAGCTAAAGCGTTTGTATATTCCTAATCTTGCTTACTCTTCCTTCAACTCTCATCTCTTTTTTCGTCCAGCTTAATCTGGAAGCGCTCGGCCATACGGTAGAGGGTGCGGCGGTCTATGCCTAGGATTTCAGCGGCGCGTGTGCGGTTGCCGCCCGTAGCTTCGAGAACGTGTAGGAGGTAGCGGCGCTCCAGTTCGTCCAGCGAGATTAAATCGGCGTACAGAGCCAGGAGCGGCGAGTCTTGAAGCGCGGCGCGTGCGCGCACTTCACTCGACTGCATCTTGGCGGGCAAGTCGTCGGCCTGCACTTCCAGCCCTCGCGCATGAAGCGCAGCGTATTCGACGGCGTTCTCAAGCTCGCGCACGTTGCCCGGCCAGTCATACTGGACTAAAGAACGAAGCGTGCCTTCGTTAAAGCGCAGGCGACGACCGACCGATTCCGATGCACGGCGCAGGAAGCGTTCGGCCAGTAGCTGTACGTCGCTGCGCCTATCACGAAGAGCAGGCATCACAAGCGTGACGACGCTCAGGCGATAGAAGAGGTCTTCACGGAAGTTTCCGGCTTTGACCTCTTTTTCCAGATTGCGGTTTGTTGCGGCCACGACCCGCGCATTGACACGCACAGCGCGAGATGCGCCCACGCGACGAATCTCGCCCTCTTGCAGAGCGCGCAAGAGCTTCACCTGCATGGCTGGGCTTGTCTCGCCTATCTCGTCCAGAAAGAGCGTGCCGTCTTCCGCCTCTTCCCAGAGACCCTTGCGGTCGGAGACTGCGCCCGTGAAAGAGCCGCGCACATGGCCGAAGAGCTCGGCTTCGAGAAGAGTTTCTGTCAGCGCGCCGCAGTTGACGGCGACGAAGGGATGCGTCTCACGAGGGCTGTGTTTATGAAGGCTGCGCGCGACCAGTTCTTTGCCCGTGCCGGATTCGCCGTAGATGAGCACGGTCGAGCGCGAAGGCGCGACGCGCGCAATCTCCTTGTAAAGCTCAATCATGGCGGGCGCGCGCCCCGTGAGTCCAGCACTCTCATAACGCGCCGTGAAGGATTCTTCCGATTGCGCTGCATCCGTGCGCGAGTCCGTGTGGCTGGACTTCTCCATCGCGCGGCGCGCCGTCGCCACCACTTCTTCGACTTTGAAAGGCTTGGAGATGAAATCCCATGCACCTTCGCGCGAGGCTTCGACCGCGGCGTCGAGCGTGCCGAATCCCGTGACGAGAATCACAGGGCAAATATCGCGCAGGCGGCGCAGCAAATCCAGCCCCGTCTCTTCCGCATCAAGATTAACGTCGCTGACCAGCAGATCGAACTTCTGACTCTCGGATAATTCGCGTGCGCGCTGAGGCGTCTGCGCCGTCTCGGTCGTCCAACCCTGCTCGGCAAAGATTTCCCTGAGCAGCTCGCACGAGGCGCGGTCATCATCAACTACCAGAATGCGTTTCATAGAGATTCAAGAACGTACATTAAAGCAGTAGGGGCAGGGACAAGTCCTTGGCCCGTATCGCTCGCCAGAGCGATAATTAATCATAGCTAGACTCAACCTTGAAACATAACGGATATTGATTATCAGCTTCGCTGATACGGGCCAAGGACTTGTCCCTGCCCCTACATTCGTTAACTAACGTGCGAGACTTCGAGCTTCGCGTCCTGTTTCGGTTCTGCGGCGACTGCTAGTTTGAGGCGGAAGCGCGTTCCCTTCCCGCGCTCGCTTTCGACTTCTATGTCTCCGCCGTGCTCGCGTGTGACCTGACGGACGACGACCAGCCCGAGTCCGGTGCCATGCCCAGTGCCCTTCGTCGTGTAGAAGGGATCAAAGATGCGTACACGAAGCTCTTCGGTCATGCCGCAGCCCGTGTCTGCGAATTCGACGAAGACGAAAGCTGCCGCTTCCCGTTCGGTTCCGTCGTTCACGCTCGCGGCCTCTGCTTCGTCTGAAAGGGGCGTACACGTGCGAACGCTGAGCGTGCCGCCTTCGGGCATGGCATCGAGCGCGTTGTTGATCAGATTGATAAAGACCTGCTGGAGACGGTCTGCATCGCCGCTAATCTGCGGCAGGTCTTCTGAAAGCTCTGTCTCCAGTTGAACGTTGCGCGCATCAAGCGCGGGCGCGGTGGCGTCGAAGATACGCACGAGCAGAGCGTTGAGATCGACGGGCGCGAGCGCAGGCAGAGTGGGACGCGTCCTGTCCATCATCTCGCGCACTATCCTTTCAATCCTTTCAATCTGTGCGCTGATGGTCTCAAGACGAGATTGCGCGCTCAAGTCGTTACCCAGACGAGAGCGCAGGAGCTGAACGTGGCCGCTGATAAGATTGAGAGGCGTGCCGACTTCGTGCGCGAACTGCGCGGCGGTTTGGCCTGCGGCTGCCAGCCGCTCAAGCTCCGTCAGGCGAAGCGTCGTCTCCCACAGCTCTCGGTTGGTCTCTTCCAACTGCTCGTTGCGTTGCTCCAGCTCGGCTGTGGCTTCGTGTACGCGCTCCTGCAAGACCAAGCGTTGCGCTTCCCTCTCCTGGCTCATCTCATGTATGCGCCCGATCATACGATTGAAGCCGCGCGAAAGCAGACCCAGCTCGTCGGGCGCGCGCTGTGGAGCTTCCACCTGAAGGTTTCCGGCTTCGGCGCGCGACATGGCAAAGAGCAGGCGCTCAATCGGGCGATAGACAAGCTGGCGAAATAATAGATAGGTGGCGACGGTGATAAGCGTGACCGCAGCGAACGCAATCCAGAGGGCGATTGCCTGAAAGCGCACGGCGATCAAAGGCGCGTCGTCAAGCCGTTCGACCACTTCGACCGCGCCGCTGTAGCGCCCATCTTCCGTAATCGGCGCAAAGACTCTGTAGCGCGACGAGGCAGCGCCTTCTGGACGCGGCTGCGTAATCTTCGACGCCAACCCGTTCCTCAAGGCAGCGATAGTCTCTTCGGGCAACTCCTCGGCAGGCTCGCTTCCGGCAGCGGCAGCCGTCTCCTGGTAAACGCCTCCGACCCTCTCCCAGATGCGAACCGTGACCACGCCCGGTCGAGCGCCACGAACAATAGTGGCTGCACGCGCCAGCGTTTGCGGGTCGCGAGGCGCAGGCAGGTGGCTGATCTGTTCCGCAAGATTGATGGCTTGCAAGTCTGCACGCGCTCTCTGCTCTTCGAGCACTAAGTGGGCTACGCGCGTGTTCGCCAGCGCCAGCGCCGTGGCGAGCACAGCAACCGTGATGGCCGAAGCCAACAAAGTCGTTTTCGTATGTAGCTTGAGGGGACGCATACAGGAGGACTCGCGCTTTCGGATGGAGCAAGTATTGTGCCGACTTCTCTACAAGCAAATTCGCTCGGAAAAGCTCTGGCTGTGCAGGGAGATGAGGCTTGAGCTAGCGCCAAAACGCCACAACCCCTGCCCTTGAAATTCCCTGAACCCGAACAAACGCGCGCGGCACATCGGTTGCTCAAACATCTTTAGCGGCGCGTGGAAAGCCTTTTACGGGCTTCAATCACGCTTCAGAGAAAAAGGCGGCTCACTTCCTTGCGAGCCTCGGACGGGTGAAGTATCAATGTATTTCGCGGTAATGATTCTGATTGCACTACTGGTTGTCGCCGCAGTGCTCTTTTTAGAGCATCGCGGCGACCCGAAAACGCTTGAGCGTGAATACGGCCTGTGGCGCTCCCGCTTCAAAGATAAGAAGAGGAAGAGATAGCGCGCACACAAAACCCACAGAATCTTCGGCCACCTGTTCGGACGGCGCACTCCGCGATCTACGGCGCGCTTACTTACGTTTACCCGGACGGTTCGTGCGGGAGGCGCTGACTGATTCCGGCGACATGGTTGAGCTGATGCCAGTGCCTATGGCCGCTGCATCATCACTGGGCTTGGGCAGGTCGTCGGCATTGGGTATGCCTTTCAAGTCTGCAAACGCCACGACCAGGAGCAGCGCCGTGACGCTCAGCGTCGCCAGCACGTAAAGAACTGCCGTCTGCTCAAAGTAGATTAATATGAAAACGATTAGCCCTACGCCGACGATCCACAAAAGGGTGCGGTTGCGCCCGCTCGTCTTTCGTCCACGGTTGCTTGTAAGTCTCTGGCTCATATCTCACCTTTAAGAAAATTACTCATGTCGGAATAAACTCGATAATTTAGCACAAATGGTCGCCGCAAGCGACCATTCAAGGGGCTGCGACTGTCACCCGCGCTCTAAAAAAAGAAGAAGAGGCTGGCTTTATATAGACCAGCCTCTTTCCACTAGAGAGAAGGCGCAGGCGCTTTTTTTAGTAGAGTACTCGATAGGGCAATTGCGCACCGATACCGGTAATGGCAGAAGGAACTATACCGAGCACGCTGTTGAGAATCAGCTTCGGGATGTTCGGCCCGGCCTCCGGCACTTCAACAATATCGTAAGCCTGAAGGCGCGGGTCTTCGACCTTCTGTTTCTTGATGGCCGAAAGGTCAAAGATCAGCCGCTCTCTATACGGCGACTTCGGATTGACGCGGTAGACGATGATGCTGCTCTGCTTGGCCTCTTTGCGCGGGCCGCCGACCATGGCGATAGCAGTGCTCAGGGTCAGTCCGTCGCGCAGGAAAACACCCTGCGGCTGTGCGACGCTGCCGTTGATATAAACAGGCTCGGCCTCAAGAGCTTGAACCACATCGCCCGGTCTGATGTACGGGTTGGCCTCTTCTTTTCCGGCCTTCAGGTCGGCCACGTTGTAGACCTTGTAGGTCGCCTGGAAGCCCCCCGCATCTGCCGCCACAGGCTCAGCTTCGTCGCCCGGCTCAGGGCACATGACAGGCTCTGTGTGCGTGACCTGGATTCTACCGTTCGAGCGCTCGGTCGTACCGCCTGAGCGCGCGAAAATTTCGTTGAGCCGGACGCGGCGCAGCATTTGCACCTGCTGTGGAAGCTGGAAAGCGCCAAAGACGTATGCAGGGGCGCGGCTATTGCGACCTGTGACGCGCAGGCTCACGTCCGGTTGCTTGAGTATCCGTGCATAGGCTGTGCGAATGTCTTTCTCCACCTCTTTATCGGTGCGGCATCGTGCGGGGATGGGCTTATCAACGAAAGGAAGCGACGAGAGATTGCCGTCGCTGTCTACTTCACCCGTCCAGTTCATCTCCGGCTGGCCGAAGACCCTCACGTCCAGTGTGTCGCCGGGGCCGAGCAGGTACTTGCGCACGCCCATGCCGTCCATGGAGACCTGTGCGGAGGTGGGCTGCACGACCATTGGCTGCGGCGGCGGCGCAGATGCGGATTGCTGCTGCGCATACGCGGCGGGCGCGAACGACAACAGGGTCAAAACAAAGAGAAGCGCGTAAGAGATAGTGGCTTTCATAATTCTTTTCCTCAAAAGCTAGTCCGCTTCAAAAAGGCGATTCGGCACGTCGGGTGCGATGCCGGGGGTTTCGTTCATCGCCCTACAGGTTATAAGTGCAAAGGGCAGTATTCCAAGATGCCGTCAGGAGGCGGAAGGCTGCCTTTTGTCCGTCTACTATTCCAGAAGGTTTCGCTCGTCTGGTGCTCATTTTGCCAGGCTTTCTGAATCCGGGCTTGTTTCGGCCTGTCTGGTCTTCTTTCTATGGCCTCCCTGTTTCGGCACCGTGCCGGGAACAGCGAACCCTCTGAACAGCAGGTTGCAATGATTGCACAAAAGATTATAGATGCCAAATATACGCATGAACCACGGCGTCGGCCTGTAGCCGCGTCGGATGCGTGTGCTTCGGCATTTCGGACAACGTTGGCTAATCAAGTCTCTTCTCCCTGGCGATTATTCGTCGGGGGCGTGGCATTTGAAGAGCTTCGCCGGTCAGATAGTTTAGTCAATTTCAGCCTTGCGCGCAAAAGCTCAATCTCGCGTCCGATGCGTTCGGTTGTATCGCGCTGCACTTCATCGCTCAAATTGCCGCGCGAGGCGTAAAAGAGCGCATCCCTGTAACGTTCTATGGCGCGGCGATACTGCCCCCTGAAGGCTGCGCGCTCGGCTATTTCTACCCAGTGTGCAATCTTGACGGACGAGATGAACTCTTCTATGGCCGCCGTTGACCCCATCAACTCTTGGTCTTCCGGGTAGACTTTAAGCGCCGCACGTATAACTTCCAGCGCACGCTGCGCCGTCTCAATTTTATCGGAGATGAGCACGCGGCGCTGCGCGTCCAGCGTGATGACGCGTGCGGAGATTGAAGCCCATGCCAGCAAGTGATGTTTCTGTAGCACGCGCACACGCTCGCGGCCAGAGCGCACGGCAGCTCGATTTTCCGCCGTCAGGCCCCCATTACGCTGCGCCTCTTCCGTGCTCGCCAGATAATCCTTACACAGGTGATATGCTTCCAGATGCGCTTCAGGCAATTCGCCGCCCGCATCCGCGTCGGCAGACCTTTTCTGCACCGCACGCAGCGCAGCATGATACACATCCGATTTAGTGCTCGTCGTCGTAGACGCACCCGCCTTGTGCTTGCCTGATGTCTTAAGAGACGGGTCGCGCCGATCCTGTTCGAGTATGTAGCGCGTCCATGCGCGCCGCATGACTACCTGGCGCGCGGCTGCTGCGACCAGCATGACGACGCTGGCGGCCAGTCCGGCGGGAAGCCAGGGAGCTTCGTCGCCGCTCCCGTGAAGCATCCACCAGAGAACGAAAAAGAGCGCGGCGGCGGTCAATCCAGCGGCCAGCATGTAGCCTATGGTGGACGGCATGCGCGGGCGCGACTGAGCACGCTTTAACGCGGCGGAGCTTGCGGAAACCGGACGTGCATGATGCCTTGAGGCGCGAGCATGCGTCCGCATGTTTCTTGAAAAAACCTGATCCGCCTGGTTTGTACCCAAACGTACTCCTCTAGCCGGGCAGGATGGAAGCTGCCTTCATCTTATCGAACGATGCTGTCATTTGCGAACGCACGCACGCCCGAGCGCGAAACCTACAGGCGAGCCGCAGCGAAATTGGAGTTTAATAGTCAACTTTTCAGCCCCTTCTGTCAATAGGCGCGTAAATCGTCAATCGAGAATAGAGAAAAGCAGTTTCTACTGTTTACGATTCACGATTCACAATTTACGATTTACGTCTTTTCATGTTGCCTTTCTTTGTGGGACACTTGCCGGAAATTTTTCCAGGAGAAACGTAAAATGGAGAGAGAGCTGGAGGGCAAGGTCGCGCTCGTGACGGGTGCGACGAGCGGGATAGGCAAAGCGACCGTGCTGCGCTTTGCAGAGGCCGGTGCGCGCGTTGCCGCCGTCGGTCGCAAGCAGGCGGAACTGGCGGAGGTCTGCAAAGAGATTAATAAGCGTGGCGGCAAAGCGCTGGCGATTCGCGCGGATGTGACGGTCAAGCCGATTCCGCGCCGCATCGTCAATGAAACGGTAGAAAAATTCGGCGCGCTGGACATTCTGGTCAATGCCGCAGGCCACATCTCCAACGGCACGATTGAGACGACAAGGATGGCCGACTGGGATGCGATGATGAACGTCAACCTGCGCGCCATCTTCAATCTGATGCAGCATTCTGTGCCGCATCTGGAAGCAAGGCGCGGCAACATCGTCAACGTGTCGAGCGTGACGGGACTGCGTGCCTTTCCGGGCGTGCTGGCCTATTGCGTCTCGAAAGCCGGGCTGGATCAATTGACGCGCTGCGCCGCGCTGGAGCTTGCAGCGAAGGGCGTGCGCGTCAATGCAGTGAATCCGGGCGTAGTCGTCACGGAGATTCACAAGCGCGGCGGTATGAAAGAGGATGCTTACGAAGCGTTTCTGGAGCACTCAAAGAGCACGCACCCGATTGGCCGCGTAGGCTCTGCGCGCGAAGTGGCCGAGTTGATTCTCTATCTGGCTTCGGAGCGCGCCGCGTGGATTACGGGCGCGACCTATTCGATTGACGGTGGCCGGGCGCAAACCTGCGCCCGTTAAGCAAAAAGGAGATTGAGCGGGCGGTCTTCTTTCTCCAACTCGGAAAAGCGAAATTCTGCTAGAAGTTCAAGCGTGAATATAGCTATACTAGCCCGGTTTTCTAACTGTGCTGTACAGACAACCCCGCTCGGCGCTCATTTGTGGCCGGTCGCTGCCGGTTTCGATTGAGTGCTCTTAGATTCATGCAAACAGGAACGCGAGCGCGAGAGTCCGGCTCCGGCTTAAACCTTCGGATGATTGGTGATTAATTATGCAAAATGTCCCCCCGCCTAATCCTGCAAATCCCTATGGGTATCAAGGCCAGACGTTCGCCTACAAACCGCCGAAGCGCCGCAGCGCCATCAAAATTGCATTCGCTATTTTAGCCGCCCTGATTGCCGCGCTCTTAGGCTCGATTGTGCTGCTGCTGATAGGTGCAGAGACAGGCATGGCCGCGCTCATCGTCGCCATGGTAGTCGCCATGCTGCCTGTGCCCGTCTACATCATGCTCATCCTGTGGATTGATCGTTACGAGGCCGAGCCGCTGTGGATGCTGGCGGTAGCCTTCTTCTGGGGCGCGACCGTGGCGGTCTTCGCAGCCTATTTTCTAAACACCTTTACAGCCATCGCCGTCGCCATCGCTACCGGGAGCATACAGGCGGCGAAGCTGCTGGGGGCTGTAATTATCGCGCCCTTCTTCGAAGAACTCGCCAAAGGCTTAATCCTCTTCATTTTCTTCTTCTGGAAGAAGGACGAGTTTGACGGCGTAGTGGACGGGTTCATTTATGCAAGCATGGTGGGCTTGGGGTTCGCCATGACGGAGAACTTTCAGTACTACGGAAAAGTCATCGCGGCGGGCGGACTCATGAGCAGTGACTTTCAGGAAATCTATATTATAAGAGGCGGCTTGGCAGCCTACTCGCACCCGCTCTTTACCAGCATGACGGGTATAGGCTTAGGCATCGCTCGTCAATCGCGCAACGGCTTCGTCAAATTCGTCATGCCGCTCATAGGTCTGGGGCTTGCCATGTTCCTGCATTTTCTATGGAACTTCTCGGCAAGCCTTTCCGAATCACTGGCTAGCTTCCTGGCAATCTATGTCGTGATGATGGTGCCTATATTTCTCATCACGCTCGGCATAGTCCTCTTTGCGCTCTTGCGTGAAGGCCGCGTCGTGCGCGAGTTTCTGACGCCTGACCTTCAGCGCGGTTTTTTTTCGCAGGAAGATTATAATCGGCTATGTACCATACGCGGGCGACTGGGTTCGTCGCTGCGGGCTTTCAGGGGCGGAGGCATAGGCACCTGGCGCGCCCGCATGGCATATAATCAGGCGGCGAGCGAGCTGGCCTTTCATCGCAGCCGCGTTGCGCGCGGCGTCGTGCGTATGGATCAGGAGATGGCCGAACGCGAACAGGCCATCGTGCAACTGTTAATGGAACTACGCCAACGTCTGGGGCAATATTAAAGCTTCACTTCGCGCGAAGTGAAGCTCTCCTGTTGACCCGAAAAAAATTGCTTGCCCTTTTACTGGAAACTTAAAACTCAGACTGACTCGTGAAAATTCAACTTCTGCCAAGCACACTCGACAGCACAGGCCGGGCCACTCCAGAACAACGTCTGACCTGCTATGTGATTGACGACCGCGTCGCCGTTGACGCCGGAAGCATCGCGCTTTCGCTGACGAACGCGCAGCGCAACTCCGTGCGCGACATCATCGTCACGCACCCGCACATGGATCACATCGCCACGCTTCCAATCTACATTGACGATCTCTTCGGCGAACTCGCAGAACCCATTCGCATACACGCCACTCAGGAAGTGATTGATGCCCTTGAGCAGGACATCTTCAACTGGACGGTCTACCCGCGCTTCTCCGAGCTCAGCAATGACAAGAGCAAGGTGATGGAATACGTCCCCTTCAAGGTGGGCGAAGAATTTCGGATCGCGCACCTTCGCGCCACGGCAGTCAATGTCAATCACATCGTCCCGACCGTCGGCCTCACCGTTACGGACGGCGAGCGCACTATAGCTTTTAGCTCCGACACAGCCGAGACCGAAGAGTTCTGGCATCTGGTCAATCACACGCCGCGCATTGACGCTCTTTTAATCGAAGCCTCTTTTCCAAATTCCATGTCCCAGCTCGCGGAGGTCTCGCGCCACTTCACGCCCGTCTCGCTTAAGAAAGAGCTGCGCAAGATGAAGAAGCACAGGGACGCAGATATTCTGACCGTCCACATCAAGCCAAGCTACCGCGAACAGGTAGTCGCCGAACTAAAAGCCCTCAAGATTCCCAAGCTCAGCGTTATGGAGCCGGGACGCACTTACGAGTGGTAGAAAAATTAAGCTTCATCTTGAGTCCCGTAGGGAAGCCGTCATCTCCTGTGACACCCTCTATTAAGTAAAGAATAACAACAACTCGTACGGAAATAATTATTGACTTCGCAGGTGGCAGCAACTACGATGTTGCCAATCACAGGGTTTCACTTGGTTCTTGTCAGCACTTACAACTCCTCAGACGCTCTCTAACGCTAAATTGGTGCTTGACCTGGTGTTCACCGTTTCACGCCACGTAAAAACGTAAATCAATTGGCAAAGCTTCAGATGGCAGGCAATGTGACCCGTCTCATTCCATGCTGAGAAGCCAGTAATATCCGGTGTTTTCAGACCTCCTCTGCTGTCTGGATGGTGGTAAATAAACTTCTGGAGAAAACTATGCCTATCACAAAACAGAAAAATGAGTTTTCGGTAAAGGCTTATCAAGGTGATGCCAAGACGCTGCTCGCCTTTAACTTGCCGAAGGCTAAGAGCAAAAATCTGGCGGGGTTCACCATCCAGATTCAGCCCGCCGATCAGGATGAAGGTTTTTACTTGCAGAATCGTCTACGGTTTGAAGACCCGTCGAAGCATACGCAGGACGCCAAGCTGCCGCCTACCTCCAGCTTCAACGCCCCGATTCATAAGTTCAGATGGGTACATGTACCGGGAACGCTGCACACGGGCACGAAGCCCTTCTTCGGCTCTTACACCTACACGGTCACGCCCAGATATTTTGACGACAAGGGCTCGCTGCAACCCATTGATACAAAGCTAAGTGTTTCGGTGAAGGTTAACGTAGGGCCTTTCAAGAAAGGGGCTATAGAGCTTGGCTTCACACGTGGCTTTACCCAATCGCAAGCCTTCGTTGATCATTTCGGGCCGAAGGCCGCCTTTCGTCCCAAGGTGAAGGAGTTGCTGTTTGACACGTCACAGGTATCCGGCAAAAACAGCGCGGGTGAAGAGTATACCTTTGCAGAGGAGTACGAATGGCTTGGATTCACGGCGCGGGAAAAGATATTCGACCTGGCGAACGAGGTGCTGAAAAACAAGAAGCTGAGCATGGATGTGTTCGCCTACGATCTCAACGAGCCGGACTTGATGACGATTTTCCTGAAGCTCGCCAAACAAGGCCGCATCCGCGTTATCCTAGACAACGCTGCGTTGCATCATACCAGCACGTCGGCTAAGACTACCAAGACCGCCAAACCTCCCAAGGAGCCTAAAGGCCCCACGCCTGAAGATCAATTTGAGCAACTCTTCACCAAGGCTGCGAAGAAGCCTGCCGAGATTTTGCGCGGGAAGTTCGGTCGCTTTTCGCACGACAAGGTGTTCATCGTTAAGAAGGATAAGAGCGCGGTCAAGGTACTGACCGGCTCGACCAACTTTTCGGTAACCGGCCTTTACGTGAACTCCAATCACATATTGGTCTTCAACAACGAGGACGTGGCGGCGGCCTATGCCGCTGTCTTCAACGCCGCATGGGACGACCAGGTCTCTATGAAGTTCAATAAAGCGCCGGAGGCCGGACAGGTGTTCTCTTTTAAGGCCAAGGGTCTTCCGGACACCGACATCACCTTTTCGCCCCACCAGGCAACGTTTGCCGAGGAGACCCTCAACAAGATGGCGGAGCGTATCGCTCAGGAGGAGAAGCAAGGCAATGGAAGCGTGCTGTTTGCCGTCATGGGACTCGATAAAGCCACGGGGCCGGTTCTGCCCGCGTTGCAGAAACTGCATGCGGATCAAAACATTTTCAGTTACGGCATCTCCGACTCTCCGGGCGGCATTCAGCTCTACACACCGCGCAAGAAAACCGGTGTGCTCGTCTCCGGCAAGCCGACCGCTACCAAGTTGCCGCCGCCCTTCAACCAGGTTCCGGGCGTAGGCATCGGTCATCAGGTGCATCACAAGTTTATAGTGTGCGGGTTTAACGGGACTGAGCCGGTGGTCTATTGCGGCTCGTCCAACCTGGCCTTGAAAGGAGAAGAGGTGAACGGCGACAACCTGCTGGCGATTCACGACGCAGACATCGCCGTGGTCTTCGCCATTGACGCCCTGACGCTGGTAGACCACTTTGACTTTCTAGACCGGAGCGCGACCAAAGCGAAGGTTGCGCCGACCAAAATCAAGTCTGCTTCCAAGCAACAACAGGCAGTGGCGGCGGGCTGGTTCCTGTCCACTACTGACCGTTGGGCAGCACCTTATTTCGACCCTGACGATTTGAAGTTCGTGGATCGCCAGCTATTTGGTTAACGTCCGCTCGATGCAAGACAAAGGAAGCTCCGTAGGAGCCGGATGTTTATAGCCTGAAGTTTCCCAAAAAGAACCTGGCTCCGTAGTGTCTACATGTTCTCTATCAATAACATGTAGACACTACGGAGCCAGGTTTATATAGCATCCGGAGACTATGAACATATAGCTCCTACAGAGCTAAAAACATTCTGCACCTTCTTATATCGCGCCTCACGTTAGAATTAAATTCGGCTCGTGCTTTGATTATTCATTGCACAAAGCTGAGCCAGATTCATTGGAAGTTCCGGCGAGCAATCCTTCCATATGCTGGCGGGCTTTCCATGCGCCGGTGCGCTCTGCCGTCTTGATGCCTTCCTGCCAGACTCTGCGCGCCTCTTCAGCTTCCCCCTGATTCGCGAGCGCCGTACCGAGCATCTGATAGGCGGCTGTGTAGTCCGCATTTATCTCTATCACGTGGCGCAATGCTTCGGCGGCCTTCGCCCAGTCTTCAAGCTTGAAGTATTCGCTACCCAGCCCGTACCAGACCATCACGTCCTGTGGCTGCGAGCGCGCCATCGTTTCAAAGATTTCGATTCTAGACTGCGACAATTAAAAATTCTCCCTGCCGAAATAGTTTTCAGCGTATAGGCTCGAACTCTCTCTCGGCGTGTTCGCCCGCTTTGCCTACGAGCGTGACGCGACCACTCGGCAAAAGCTCTGCGATGCGAAAAGTTCTTTCCGAAGGCTCGCGTCCCGGCATCAACTCGGCGCGGAATGTCACGGTCATACCGGGGCGCGCCCAGACGCTCTCGGTTGCGTCCTCTTTCTCACGCGAGCCGCTGGATTTTCCTTTTCTCATCAAGACAGCTCCGGCTGTACCCAGCGCACCGAGCGCGAGTGCCATTGCTCCCAGCCAACGCTTTGTGCGTTTCTTCATCTCAAGCTCAGAAAATTTCGTTTGTAACCGCTCGCGCTTTCTATTGAAGTCATTGTGCTCAAAGAAACCGGACGGCGCGTAAGAGACTGCTGGAAGCTTTCTCGCTCCCGGTCTCACGCGCGCCGCCAGAGTCTACAAGGTATTGGATGATAAAGAAAACCCGGCCTGGGCTTCAGCAGAGCGGCTCAAGCTTTTCGCTGATGGTCGGCAGTCCGGCGTTCAAAGCTCTATCGGCATTGAGCTGCGTGTAAGACGCCCACTCTTCCGGCACCCTATCTTCAGGGAAGATCGCTTCGACGGGGCATTCCGGCACGCAGGCATCGCAATCAATGCAGGTCTCCGGGTTAATTACCAGCAGGGTATCATCAAGGTGAAAGGCTTCCGTAGGACAGACCAGCGCGCAATCGGTATAGCGACAGCCGACACATGGCTCTACGACAACATATGTCATCTGAGAAAAGAACCTCCTCTAGGGAATCTGAATTTTTATGCCTGACAGCAAGTTTAGAAAAACGCGCTTATATTAAGCATGAAACGGCTGGATTGGAAAGCGAAAACTGACGCGTAAGCGGAAAACTTCTAGCGCGTCCATCAATTAATCTACAGAAAGAGCGGCGCACAGGTTTTGTAGTCGGGCGGCGTGTAAGCTAATATCATCACTGACCGCCCCTCGACCGAGTACAAAAGTTTTCTCTTAAGCCCAGGGTCTTTGGTATGAACAACCATTTTACGCCTGTCAGCGACAGCACAGAGCTTGAGTCTTTGTTTATGCTCTCGCATGAGCGTCCCATCGTCCTGTTCAAACACAGCCTGACATGTCCCGTCAGCAGTGCCGCTTACCAGGAGATGTCCGGCTTCGAGGGCGACGTTTCCTTAATCGTAGTCCAGAACGCACGCGCCGTGTCGCGCGAAGTGGAAACTCTGACCGGCATCCGCCACGAATCGCCGCAGGCAATCATCCTGCGCAACGGCAGGGCTGTCTGGAATGTCTCGCACTGGCGCATCAAGCGCTCGGTGGTTGAAGAGGCCGTACGCGCGAACGTTTGAGAAGAAATTATAAGACCTTTCAAGTGAAGCCGCCCGGCTTGAGGCTTAGGGCTGACTGCTCTTTATGAATGAAATGATGGAGAGACGCGGGCCTAGCGTAGAGCCGCGCGAGATTATGCAGGACGGGGATGCGCGGGTAAGGATTACCTGGGCGGATGGCCGCGCTTGCCTGTTCGACGCGCCTGCGCTCAGGCGTGCCTGCCCTTGCGCCGGATGCGTCAACGAATGGACGGGCGAAAGAATGCTCCGGCCTGAAACCATCAACGATGCGCTCACCATCAGCGACATAGAGATAGTGGGACGCTACGCCCTCAACTTTCGCTGGAGTGACGGCCACTCGACCGGCATCTACAGCTTTCGCTACCTGCGCGAGTTATGCGAGAAACAAGAAAGCAGTGATGAAGTGACAAGTGACGAGTGACAAGATAAAAACTTTTTCTTGCTTCGCTCGTCACTTGTCACTCGTCACTTATCACTGTTCTTATGAGCGGCGCGAAGAAAATTCTGGTGGTCGAAGACGACGATGAGACGCGCGAGCTGCTGCGCATGGCGCTTGAGCGGCGCGGCTATGCGGTCTTCACCGCCGAAGACGGCGTGCGCGGGTTTGAAGAGGCCATGAGTTGCCGCCCGGACTTGATAGTGACGGACGTGGCGATGCCGGTGGCGGACGGCGTGCATCTGGTCAGGCGCGTGCGCGACACGCCCGAAGTCGCCGAAACGCCTATTCTCGTTACCACGGGCTTCGGCAGCGGCAACGCCACCTTCACGCTCGCGCAGGGGGCAACCGCCTATGAACCGAAGCCCATCAACCCGGAGAACTTCATGGCGACCGTGGAAAGGCTTATTGGGAAAGGATGAAAAGCAGGTTTCGGGTGACGGGTGACAGGTGCCGGTAAAAGAAAGAGAGCTTGATTTTCTTTCACCGGCACCCGGCACCTGACACCTGTCACCCATTCTGTATTTATGGTTGAAGCATTAGGGTGGGTTAGCTCTTTGATTCTGGTGCTGACGCTTGCCAAGCAGGTGTACAAGCAGTGGAAGGAAGGGTCGAGCGAGGGCGTTTCGAAATGGCTCTTTATCGGCCAGATGTCGGCTTCGCTTGGCTTTACTATCTACAGTTGGCTCATCGGCAACTGGGTTTTTGTCGCCACCAACGCCGTGATGCTTTTGAACGGCCTCGCGGGGCTTCTGATAGTCATGCATCACCGGCGTCGCGAGCAAAAGGATAAGGGCGCGGGTGTAGATTTGGAGACGGAAGGCGCATAAGCTTTGACGAGACGCGCGAAGGGCTTTCGGCGTCTTCGTTATCGATACCTACTTTTATAGCTTCGGAAGAAAGAGACAACGATTCACATGAACGAAAGAGATTTTTTCGACGAGAGACCGGAGACCAAGCGCGCAAGCTTCGCTTGCCCTCATTGCCGCGAGCGCGCAGATTATGACGTGCGCTGGCTGCGGCGCACGAAGAAGCGGCAGATGCCGCGCGGCGCAAACGAGCAAGACCGCAGGCGCTTCGATAATTCGCGCGACTACATGGTGCGCATTGACGACCAGCTTGCGTGCAAGAACAATCGCTGCCGCAAACGATTCGAGATACCCAACTCGCAATCGGTCGTCTTCATTTAAGCTTGCCGCTAGCCACATGATATAGAGAGGCATTCTTAACAGACATTCAAAGCGAAGAGGAGAAGATAAGTAATGGATGAGCTAATCAAACAGGTTTCCGAACGATCCGGCATTTCCGAATCGCAGGCACGCACAGCCGTCGAGACGGTCGTAGGCTTCATCAAAGAGCGACTGCCCTCGCCCATAGCAGGCCAGGTAGACAACGTCCTCAGCAGCCAGGCGGGCGCAATCGGCACAGGCATAGACACCGTCACAGACCGCGCCGGAGACATGCTCGCGGGCCTCGGCGGCATGTTCGGCAACAAAGATTAAGCGGAAGAAGTCAGTGACGAAAGGGCGCTTGAATCGATTCAAGCGCCCTTTCGCTTTGCAGTAATCTATATCCACATTGATTATCCGAGGCGCAGTCGCCCTGTAAGAAATAATGAACCGTGTAGTCTAATTATCGTTAGATGCCTTAGCGGTAGACAGCCTTGCAAGAAAGCGGCTCATGTCAAATCATCGGCCATCACAAAGCCTGCGCGACTACACGAGCCTCCCCGTCGAGATTATCGTCGTTAGCTTGAGCGTGCTGCCGGTACTGCTCCTCATCTACTTCTATCCGATGTTGCCGGAACGCATCCCTGTCTTCCTGAATCTACATGGCGACGTTGAGGTATGGGCGACTAAGAGCGTGGCCTCTGTCTTCCGTGTACCGGCAATGGCGCTTGATCTGCAAGCGATATGTTTGCTGATGAAGTACGGCACCGTGCAAGCTAAATCAGGTTTGCCTAATGGGAACGTCGCAGAGTATTTGCAGTATCAGAGAAGAGCAGACGCGCTGAGCGCCGGGCTGTGGGATTGGCTACGCTCGTTTAATGCCGTTAAGATGTGTGCTGAATCGCTCGACATCCTTTTCATGAGCGACGAACGTTTGCATTTTCTCAGGACTGCGGGCTGGGTAGTAACATGGCTTGCCGTGATACTGGCGATTGCAGGCGCGCTCTTTTACGGCTATCGCCTGATGGTCGTCAAACGCGCGATGAGAGAAGCGTTTGCGAAGGCTGACGTTGCGAAGGAAGCTGACCCCGTGCATGTGCGCGGCAAGATTGATTACAAGCCTAAAGACGCGGCAGCGTTTGTCGGCAGATACCTGCTCAACTTTGCTAATAAGCGGGCGTATGCACTGGCGGCTTGCTTGGTCGCATATCCGTTGCTGGTGTTTTGGCCTTTGTGGTCACGTTGATATTAGGGGGTTTGTGTCCAGCAATTCATTCAAACGGGGGGCGGCGATTGCGCTCATAAAAAACATAGGAAAATAATGAGGCGAGCGGTATGATACATCCCTATCAGGGGCGTGTTATATGACAGGATTGAATAGACCGGCACGTTGAGAATCATCATTATGTCGAATGTTACTTGTAGCAGTTGCGGCGCTGAAATTGCGGACGGCACGAAGTTCTGTCGGCAATGTGGGCAGCCTTCGATTGATTCGGCAGACTCCGCAGAGGCCGTCACGCAGGTTTTCGAGACGCAGGGTAAAGATGGGGTTTCGACGCGACGCCTGAATCCGCAGCCTACTAACCCGACCGACTATGCTTTAAGTGAATCGGTATCCTCTACAGACCCGGCTACTAAAAGCTTGCATCCTGCCAAACAGAAGCGTCGCGCCTTAATAAGAGGTCTGGTCATACTGTTTTTAGTCGCCTCGATTGGCGTCGTGTTGCTGTTGCGTAGCCGTGGGGCCAACTCAATTAGCAAGTCGCTGGTTTATCCCAACTCGGAAACCATCGTGGACATGAAGAGCGTGGAAGGCAGCGCGCTTCAGTTGCGAACCAGAGACCCATTTAATAAGGTGGTTGACTGGTATGTGACGAATCTCAAGCCGACTAAGACTATGAAGCTGACGGAATCGAATGTACTGTTAAAAGCCGGTAACATCACGACGGTCATCGCAGCCGAAGATAATGAAACCAATATCGTGATTAAGCAGGCCGCCGAACGCTAGCGATGCTGCTGTCTCAGACTCTAGCTTTCGCAGCATCCGAATTTGCTTCCTCGCCAGATTGCCTTACCATCTTGAAAATGGAGAAGTGTCATGAACAGCAACCGAGAATTATTAGAAGACCAGCTAAAGAAGCATGAAGCGCTGTTGAAGGGCTTTAATGCATACATCAAAGAGCTGAAAGATACGACTGCCAAACTTGGCACCGATAAGCAGCACTTTGAGGGGGAGTTGTTTGAGGCAGAGAACAACGCGAAGTACTACGAAGATGAGATAGCGCGGCTCAAGAAGGAGCTGCCTGAATCCGACAAAGCCCCAGGCGTTCAAGCTGCCGCCGATACCATATTGCCGCAGACGGTAAAGCAAGGCGTCGGCTCTTTGATCTTTTCTTCAATCAGTTTTCTAGCCGGAGCAGTCCTTGGCTCAAAGATGAAATCCAGACGGGGCGGCAAAGACGCGCGCGAGGAAAAAAGAGATGGTTAATCAACCGCCAGCCTCAAGCCTCTGCCGGGCAGAATCCGATAAGTCAGTAGCTCTCATATAGCATCATAGCGCTTCAGTTTTCTGTAGAGCGTGGAGAGGTCTATGCCTAGGATGTTGGCGGCGCTTGCCTTGTCCTGATTGACGGCGGCGAGCGTGTCGAAGATGTAGCGACGTTCGATTTCGGCAAGCGTCGGGCGCAAGCCATCCGGATCGCGCATAGGTATTTGGCCTAGGGCGGCTGCCGATTCACGCACGCGCGGCGGAAGGCTGCCCGTATCAATCTCGTCACCGCTTAAGGTGAAGGCGCGCTCGATGGCATTCTGTAGCTCGCGCACGTTGCCCGGCCAGGAGTAGTTGATGAGCGCCGACATCGCCGCAGGCTCGACCGGCTTCTCATCCGTAGATTGCGCGCGCGCCGTGCGTGTGATGAAGCTGCGCACCAGAAGCGGAATGTCTTCGCGGCGCTCGCGCAATGGCGGAAGATGAATCTCTATGACGTTCAGGCGATAGTACAGGTCTTCGCGGAAACGCCCTTCGGCTACTTCCCTTTCAAGATCGCGGTTCGTGGCGGCAATGATGCGTGCATCGAACCCGACCGGGACGCTTGAGCCAAGAGGCGTGACCTCATGCTCTTGAAGCGCGCGCAAGAGCCTGACCTGCATCGCGGGCGTTATCTCTGCAACTTCGTCAAGCAAGACCGTGCCGCCTTCGCCTGAACGGAAGAGTCCGGGCTTGTTTGCGACCGCGCCAGTGAAAGCGCCTTTGGTGTGGCCGAAGAGTTCAGATTCGAGCAGGCTTTCCGGTAACGCGCCGCAGTTGATGGCGACGAAAGGTCTCTCGGCGCGCGGGCTGTTGTGATGAATGGCGCGGGCTATCAATTCCTTCCCGGTGCCCGATTCGCCTTCGATGAGGATGTTCGTGTTCGTGCCTGCAACTTTTTCGACCATGCGAAAGACGGCCTGCAAGGCGGGGCTTGTGCCAATTATCTCGTTGAAGCTGTAGCGACGGTCAAGCTCCCGGCGCAACGCGCGGTTCTCGCGGAAAAGCTCGCGCTGGCGCAGGGCGTTTTTAACCGATTGCAGCAGGTCTTCGTTGACGAACGGCTTGGTGATGTAATCGTAAGCGCCTTTCCTGAGCGCCGCGACCGCCGAATCAACGGATGAATATGCAGTCATGACTACGACCAGCGCGTCAGGGTCTATGTCCTTGATGCGGTCAAGAAGCGTCAGCCCATCCATGCCCGCCATGCGTATGTCTGTCAGGATGAGCGCGACATCTTCGGCGGCAAAGCGCTCCAAAGCTTCCTCGGCACTGGCAACCGCGACCACGCGATAACCAGCCTCTTCCAGCAAGCGCGTGAGAATGGCTCGCATCAATTCTTCATCTTCGGCAACAAGTATGAGTGGTGTGTTCATAATTATAAAATGGGGGATGGGGATTAGGGGTTGGAGGATGGTAAAAGCAAGAGAACTGGATTTTCTTTCCCTATCCCCAACCCCTATCCCCCATCCCCCTCTTTAGCCTTCTCTTGCGCGACCCTTTTGATGTAGTCGTTATGTTTTATCAGGAATCTACGCATGTAGTTTTCCAGCAGGAGCATGTCAACGATGCGCCCTAAGATTCCGCAGGGAGATGTAAAGCTAAGCTCGTCTGTCATGCGCGTGCCGCCATCTTTTTGCTCGAAGAGATGTAGATGGCGCAAGCTTTTGAAGGCTCCGCGCTGCATCTCGTCAACGAACATGCGGGGGCGTTCAAAAGCGGTAATCCTGGAGGTGAGCCGCTGGCGCACGCCCATGTGCTTCGCCTCCCACGTTACTTCATCATCGAGTTCCAGCATGCCCGAAGTCACGCCGCCAATTGCGCGCTCGCCCGTTTCTGCCGTAGAGGCCATGTGAACCTCAACGTCCCGCGCAAGATCGAAGCAAATCTCTACGGGCGCGCGTATGAATGTCTCAAGCTTGATGACCGGCATGAGTTATCTCTTCCGCCTGTTCCGGCAGGCGCACGCGAACTGTCGTGCCGCGCCCGTTGTTCGCTGCTATCTCTATACGGCCTCCGTGCGCCGTGACGATGCGGTACGAGACGGCCAGCCCCAATCCGGTGCCTGTACCCGCAGGCTTCGTCGTAAAGAACGGATCAAAGATATGAGCGGCGTGTTCGGGCGCAATCCCTGCGCCGTTGTCGCACACTTCAACTATCATCTCGGCGGCTTCCACATCATAGCGTGTGTGAACATCCAAATCTCCGCCGTCAGGCATGGCGTCCCGCGCGTTCAAGAGTATGTTTAGAAAGACCTGCTGAAGCTGGTTCGCGTCGGCAAGTATGAGCGGCGCTTCCTCGTCCAATCTTTTCGTGATGCGAAGATGCTGAAAGGCTTTGTCGAAGCTGGCAAGGCGAAGGCTTGCTTCGACCGCCTGGTTTATGTCTAGCGGCGCGCGTTGCGGGGGGCGTGTGCGCGCAAACTCCATCATGTCGCGTAAAACATGCGTGATGCGCTCAATCTGTGTAGAGATAAGGCGCAGTTGCTCGCGCGTCTCCGCATCTACATTGCGCGATTGCAGAATCTGTATGAGCGAAGAGATGGAGGCGAGCGGGTTATTGACCTCGTGTGCGACTCCGGCGGCGAGCGTTCCGGCGGCGGCCAGCTTCTCCGCTCGAATCAGATGCTCATTCAGCTCGCGCAGGTGCTCTATGTCGGAAGCCATCTTGCGGCTCATCTCGTTAAAGGAATCTGCGAGCAAACCCATCTCGTCGTTGCTGTGAAGATCGACTTCCGTCCCATACGCGCCTCCGGCGACTTCGACCGCCCTTTCAGTCAGCCTGCGCACGGGGCGCGAAATTGTTCGTATGATGAGCGCGACGAGTAGTAGATTCGGGACGAGCGCAGTGATAACGCTGAAGACCAGATAACGCCGCCATGCATCAATGGACAGCCCCGCGCCAAAGCTCCACCAGACAATCGGGATTTGAAGAAAGATAAAGCTCAGGACCGCGACAACGGCTATAGAGAGAGCGACCTTGTAGGCGATGGGAAAGAGACGAAACTGGTCGAGCGCCGATTGGAGCGAGAAGAGCTTGAAGTTAGAGATGGCGTAAGCGTAGACGAACACGCCCGGCAGGACGAAGATTGCACCGGCTTCAAGAAAGTTGTAGATGCCCAGAAGCGGCAGCACGACGGAGGCAGCGGTCGTGAGCGTCGCCGTCAATATCAGCGCCCACAGGATAGCGCCAAGCTGCTTGCCCCAGAGTTGACCACGATAGCGACGATATTTGACGAACAGCAACCCTAAGCCGTAAGCGAATAGCCCGTATAGGTATAGACCGAAAGCATAGGCCAGCGGCGTTAGATGAATCGTAAAGCGCCCGTTGCTTAAACGCGCGTCCGTCCACATCCATCCCAAAACGGCTGCCGGAACGAGCACCGCGCCGGGCGCGAAAAGAACCGCCGCGCGCTTCCACGGCACAGACCCGTTCTCAGGAAAGACCCACGCAAAGATGACCAGCGAGTATTGCAGGAAGAGCGAAATGATAAAGCTTGCGCTCGCCCACCATGAGACGGTGCCGTCCTGTGTGAACCCCCAGAACGTGATGTCTTTAATCGTCCAGAGAGCCAGGCAGGCCAGAAAGGCTGCGAACGTCTGGTGCGTGCGGCTGCGCGGCGCGGCGACAAAAACATAAAAGCCGAGCAGCACGAGCAAGAACAAAGCGACTAGCAGCAGGACGAGCAGCATAAGAAAGTAAGCAGTGAGCAGTAAGCAGTGAGCAGACGTTCTGTGTTTACTGCTTACTGCTCACTGCTTACTTTTACAGCCCTAAAACGAGCGCGGCGGCTACGAGCGTCGCGCCGGAGGCGAGCGGCCAGAAGTGGCGCACATCAATCATACCACCGCGCGCGAGCAGCCTGTGAAGCGGCGCGAACAGTGTAAAGGCGAGTGCGCCAACAGGAATCGCAAAGATAGCGCCGAAGATTGCGCCGATGCCTACGAATAAGAGACCGCCCGCCGCTCCTGTAACTGCTCCCCAGCCAGCGCCGATAATAGGAAGCAGAAGCATCATCATCGTCCAGTTTTCTCTCTCTATATTCTCTACCGCACGACTGAGCGCACCGCCCATCACATAACCGACACCAGCGCAGGTAAAGTTCATCAGCAGGCAGAGGATGAAGAGCAGAGCGCTGCTGTTTTGCCCGCCCAATCCATAGCCGAACATTTTAATGAAGATGGCCGCGGGAGGGAAAATGCCAAGCATTAAGCCCAAGAGGGCAAAGGCTCGTCGAATATTCAAGGGGCGGCGCATTAAGAGAAACTCTTCCTCTTCCGTCGCGTGACGAAACAGCCTGCGATGGCGCTCCTCTTGCGCGTTGACCGCTGTGAGCCAGTTCAGCCTTGCGTAAACGTCGTTGCTCTCAAGGGGTCTTTGTAGATCAATTGGGGTTTGTGTCCCGTACATTTTTCTTCTCCAGGGGCGGGCGCGCCCTCAGCCTCCTCGTTCGCTTCTCGAAAACGCCGCAGGTAAGAGCATTCGGCATCCACCAACTGTGCCGCGCTTCGCGCCGCGCGCTCGTCTTCAAGCAGCGAGAATAAATCGGCGGCTCGCAGATAAATTTCCAGACGCGCCTCGGACATCTTTGGACGCTCAGCTCTATCGGCGTCGGCTGGATTGGACGTAGCGGAGTTTCCTTCCTCCATGGGTAAGGCTGCCAGCTTTCGCAACAGGCGGGAGCGTTCGCTTTCATACCGAGCCTTGATGCGCGAAACATTGCGACGATGAACGCAGCGCCCTGCAAGCAACACATCTTCGCCCCTGCGTCCACTGACGCGCGCAAGCTCCATCTCGTAAGCGGCAGGCGTAGCGTCCGCGTCAGCTTCGGCTTCCATTCCAGCCAGCCCTACGTACTGCTCCGCGCCCTCTCTTAGAGCATATAGCGTCTGCTCCAACACTTCCCTTTCCAACGTACGCGATGCTCTTACAGCCTCCAGCATTTTGTTTACCGAGATGACCAGAGCGCGTCCGGCCTCTTCCACTCTCACACGGACGCGCGCTTCCAGTTCTCCCGTCGCTTTGTCCTCTTTCCCATGACGCAGGTGCTTGAAAAGAATTGCTGCGGCCACGAGCGGCCAGATAAGTGCGGCGGCGAGTCCTTCGACGGTCGCGCGACGGCGACTCTTCGTGCGGCTCGCCGCGCATAGATAACGACTGACGCCAAAAGAAGCGCCGGTAGCCAGATAGATTGTGACGGGTTCGCTCCATCGCATGACACTTACAGTATGGGCAATGCTTATGCCAGCTTTACCGCTCACTCCCCTGCCTACGCTGAAAGCCATTCTTCTACTTGCGTAGCAAGCAGTTATGCGTTGATAGCCTTGACGGCGGAGTACAAACGGAAGCTGTGACGTAAGCCTTGCGCTTTGCAAAGCGCAAGGCTTCATCCATACCATCTGGCATTCTGCAAACTCCGAAGCCGATCCGAAGCCATGTTGCGGAATTTGGAATTCAACATTCAAATCTAAAAATGTCTCAAACGGAATGCCCGGTCGTGTGCGAAGGGAAAGTTTTCCACTCATCGTCTGAGGCTTCGACGCCCTGTTGAATCACTTGACAGCTCTGCTATAGCGCGCAGAGTCGCTTCGTCTTTTTATCCTTTGCGTGTGCTCGAAATAATACGTGCGTAGACGAAAATGTATGCAATAAAGCCACACCCGACAATGCGTAGAATGGCCGGGCATGTGTTCTGAATCGGTTCCGAAAGGCAGAAGCAATAGCGCCCGCGAAAGAAGTTCGTCGGGCAGGCAATGCAAGAAAAACGGCTTGTTTCGTTCAAAAAGTCGGGCGCAACGAAAAGCAAAAATCTTTAGACTAAAAGCAGGTCACAGGCATCTAAACCAGTAAACCATACTTAGGCAAATCAAACTCTTCCCGGTCGTCAACTCGCTGTGGCCTTCGGTTTGCAAGAGTGGAAGGGCGGAAGCAGTTAGTAGCTTCCGTAAGTCAAACAAAAATTGAACTCTGAAGCGAAGAATTCGTTTTAGAGAAAGAATCATCCGAGCAATAAGCAATCATTCGGACTGGAAGTACAGGTCATTATGACAAAGAAAACCCCGATAAAAATAATCAAGCGCAACGAGCGAAGCCGCCCGAAAGAGAGCGTTGAAACGAAAACTGTAAACAAAAAGAGCGCGCAAGAAGCTGCGCGCGAGATGGTCAGCACCGTCGGCAACTGGGTCAACGAGTTCCAGCAGAAGCGGCGTGCGGAAACTTCCAAAGCCATTAAAACGCTGTTTCCAGATCCGCCGCAGCCTAGCGAGGCATAAGCCAGAAGGCCACGCCTGTGGCTGAAATGCTGCTCTACGGAATCGCCCGGCGGGCGTTAACCAAAATCTCTAAAACTAAGGGCGACCACATAAGAGGTCGCCCTTTCCATTAGTCCGGGTAGATCGTAAAGAAGTGATGGCAAGACGTAAAAAACAGTCAAGCTCACATTTTACGCATCGGGTTTGAACAAATTCTCGCATCAAGCGTTGACAGAGCTACACTGTCGAGCATAGCATTCATGCCAATCCTCGCCATCCTGGAAAGAGATGGAACCCCATGAAAAAATCGGAAGGAAAGCCCTCGAAGTCTAAGAACGAGCGACCTATCTTCAGCACCATACGCAAGCCGCAAGCGCCGCCGGGTCATCCTTTGAGCCAGGCCAAGCCGGAAGAACGGGCGCATCCTGCCGGACGCAAGGCCAAGCATAAACAACGACCTGCGCCAAGCGATGTAGACGAGTGAGTTTGCACTGAAAGGCGCAAGCCGCAAGCTTTGAAGACTAGCTGAAACAGTCTGAATCATAGCCAGAGAACGACATGCCGGAAAACCAATCGACGAGTGAAGTCACAGGTGCATTTATAACAAAGGCACGCTCGCTTCTGATGACGGATTATCTACCGAAGATTGAACGCTGCGTGGAGAAGCTTTCGGATGAAAAGGTCTGGTGGCGCAGTGGCGAAGAATCCAACAGCATAGGCAATCTTATACTGCACCTTTGCGGCAACGCGCGCCAGTGGATTGTGAGCGGGCTGGGTGGCGCGACCGACACGCGCGCACGACAGAGCGAATTTGACGAGCGCTCCCTGATTTCCCGCGCCGAACTCATAGCGCATCTCAGGCAGACGCTTTCTGATGTTGACGCCGTGCTTGCTTCACTCCCGCCCGACGCAATTCTTGAGCGGCGCACTTTTCAGGGCACGCAGGAAACTGTGCTGGACGCAATCTTTCACGTCGTCGAACATTTCTCCATGCACACAGGCCAGATCATCCAGCTAACCAAGATGCTCACACAAAGCGAGATGCGCTTCTACGACTTTTCGACCGGCGTGCCGCGCGCCGACTGGCAGGGACGCGAATAATATAAAGAAGTCCCAAATTCCAAGTCCCATGTCCCAAGTCAAAAACTCTTGTTTTTG
>DASWQH010000051.1:0-17498 GCA_036403815.1 Pyrinomonadaceae bacterium
AGGCTGCGCAGTTGCTTGTGCGATGCGCAGCGCTGAACCGGATGACCCACTTGGGAATGCCCGACAGTTACGCGGTGTGAGCGACGCTTGACCTTAATTGTGGATGATGCTGCGCTCATTTCGATTTATGCAACAAAGTCATTACAATCTGGAAAAAATTAGTTCCACGAAAAGCGGAAGCCGCCGCGCGATGTTTTCAAATGCTTCGCGCGGCGGCTTTCGGTTAAAGAGTAGAGATGCTTAAACGGCTACGACCTCAAGCTCCGGGTCGATTTCGGCGCGGAGCATCCCTTCGATAGCCATCAGGGTGCCGCTCAAAGAGCTTGGGCAACTGCCGCACGCGCCCTGATAGCGTATGGCTAGCGTATGCTCCTTGAGCGTCAAGACCTCTAGCCAGCCGCCGTCGCCCGCCAGAGCCGGACGGACTTTCTCGTCCAGAATCTCGTTGATGCGAACCAGTCGCGGGTCATCGCTGATCGCGGCTGCAATCGAGCCTCCGACCGCTTCGGCTGCTGCCGTTTGCGTGGACGCAGTAGTAGTAGTAGAGTCTGCGGCGCGAATCGGCACGGCCAGCTTCGGCAAAAGCTCGTCCCAGTCGGCCTCGTCCCGTTTCTCCACCGTCAGCATCTTATCCATGTAGAAGACCGAAACGACGTTGCCTGTCTCAAAAAGCGACTTGGCTAGCGGGTCGTCTTCGGCTTCCGAAGGGGAAGCGAACTGTCGCGCCGTGCCGTTTGTCACAGGCTCTTTGAGTATGAACTTGACCGCGTTCGGATTCGGCGTTTCCTGTATGTCACTAATCTTTGGCATAGAACCTCCACAAAATTGCTCGCATGTCCCATCAAGAGCGCTTTTCCTGGAAGCGCCCCAGGCAGCGTATTAAGCGTTATATAAAGATAGCAATTATACCTTGTTTCGCTATTGTTTGCACCGCAAGCGGCAAACCTGCGCAAAGCCTTCAGCGCCTAAAGTTTCCACATACATTAAGATGCAGCAGGGCGGCTCCGGGTCATGCTGGAAATTGGGGGCGGGCAGCCTGCATGGAATGAAATCCGGCTACCTGAAAGTTTTTTTTAATAAAATATCCTCCAAAGGGAGTATTGCCACGCTCCCCGGCTCGAAACTACAATGTATCTCCCTTGCTTGACCCCCCTTTACAGGTGAGACAAGTTGAGGACGAGAGGCAGACAATTGCGAGGGTTGGCTGCCTCTCGAACTTTTTTGTCCACCGCAACCCCCGCGCCTCCCAAGACTTCAACCCGCGCTTGCTGGTAAGATTAGCAATCAGCCGTCAGCAATCAGCTTTCAGCACAGAGCAGGATTTAATCTTGACTCCTGCTCTGTGCTTGATTCAATCAGTTTTGCTGACTGCTGAAAGCTGATTGCTGAGTGCTTCGTCATGAATATAGGCATCACTGTTTATCCGACTTACGGCGGGAGCGGCATTGTCGGCTCGGAGCTTGGCAAGGAGTTGGCGGCGCGCGGGCACACGGTTCATTTCATAGCCTCTGCGCTGCCGACGCGACTGACCGAATTGAACGAGCGCGTGCGCTTTCACGAAGTCGAGATGATGTCTTATCCGCTCTTCGAGCATCAGCCCTATACGCTGGCGCTGGCGACCAAGATGGCGACCGTGGCAGAGAACGAGAATCTAGACCTGCTGCATGTTCACTACGCCATTCCGCATTCGATCAGCGCCATTCTAGCGCGCGAGTCTTTGAAGCCGGGGCGGCGCTTGCCTGTGATTACGACGCTGCACGGCACGGACATCACGCTCGTCGGCGCTGACCGCTCTTACCTGCCGATTACGCGCTACGGCATAGCACAATCGGACGGCGTGACCGCCATCTCGCATTACTTGAAGCGCGAAACCATAGAGACTTTTCAGTTCGACCGTATAGAGGTCATTCCGAACTTCATCTGCTCTTCCGATTATCAACGTCGCCCCCATACGGATTTGCGAGCGCAGCTTGCGCCGGAAGGCGAGCCGCTCCTGGTACACGTCTCTAACTTTCGTCCGGTCAAGCGACCCGTCGATTGCGTGGAGATTCTCTCGCGGGTCAGAGCGCAGGGTATAGCGGCGCGGCTCGTGATGGTCGGCGACGGGCCGGAGCGCGTCAATGTAGAGCATCGCGCGCGTTGTCTGAATGTGCTGGAGTATTGCTCGTTCGTCGGTAAGCAACCGAAGATAGTGGATTACCTGTCCATCGCAGACGTGCTCCTTCTGCCGTCCGAGCAGGAATCCTTCGGCCTTGCCGCGCTGGAAGCGATGGCTTGCGAAGTTCCGGTCATAGCATCACGCGTCGGTGGCATTCCCGAAGTTGTGACGGACGGCGAGACGGGCTGCCTGAGCGAAGTCGGCAATGTCGAAAAGATGAGCATGGATGCCGCGCTCCTTTTGAAAGATGAAACACTCAGGCGCGAGATGGGACGCCGCGCGCGTGAATCGGCGGTCTCGCACTACAGCACAGACCTTGTTATTCCTCAGTACGTGGATTTTTATGAGCGCATCCTCGCCCGGTAAAGCGGCGCAAGCGAAAGCAGAAGAGTTTTCCGCCACAGACAAGCCTGTACATTACATCGTACAGAACCTTGAGCGTGCCTACGGCGTGCCTGAAAACACGCGCGCGTCAGACCCGCTCGACATGCTCGTCAAGATCATCCTGTCGCAGGCCACGTCCGACACCAACAGCCACCGCACCTTTGCCCAGCTTAAGAAGCGTTTCCCCAACTGGGACATGGCTCTTCGCGCTCGCGCCTCTACCATCGCCGCGACCATTCGCTCCGGCGGCCTCAGTAATCAAAAAGCGCAGGTCATCAAAGACATACTGCGCCAGATAAAGGACGAGCACGGCACGCTGGACTTGAGCTTCCTACATGATTTTGATGAAGCGGCGGCGGTCAGTTATCTCAAACAGTTTCGCGGCATAGGCCCGAAGACCATCGCCTGCACGCTCCTCTTCGCCTGCCGCAAAGAAGTCTTTCCCCTCGACACGCACATCTTTCGCGTGCTTCGTCGCGTCGGCCTCATCCCGCAGAAATGCACAGACCAGCGCGCACACGACATCATGAACCGCGTTGTGCCCCGTGGAAAGTTCTACTCCTTCCACGTCAATCTAGTACGCCACGGTCGCGCACTCTGCCGCCCGCGCGAACCCCTCTGCGAACGCTGCCCCATCGTCGAATACTGCGACTACGGGCAAACGATGATATAAACTGATTTTAGATTTTGGATTTTGGATTAGCGATGCGGGAATTGAAGCCCTGCGAGACACGCAATCCCTCCAATCCAAAATCTAAAATCCAAAATCGTCATGCCTTATCTTATAGACGGCAACAACGTGATGGCGCAGCGTGTCGGGTGGCACAGGGATAAGGGTGCGGCGAGGCGTAGATTGCTGGATGAGGTGGCTCTGTTTGCTAAGGGGAAGCGCGCGAAGGTGTTGGTCGTGTTTGACGGAGCGCCAGAGCAGTTCTTCAGGGACGGCTCAAGCTACAAGGGGGTGCGCGTCTTCTATGCTGAGCGCGGGTCGAATGCAGACGAGCGTATCAAACAGATGGTCGAAGCATCGCGCGAGCGGCGCACCCTGATCGTGGTCACTTCCGACCGGGCGCTCGCCTCATACGTGCATAGGTGCGGCGCGCAGACTTTGCGCTCGGGCGAATTCCGCCGCCGCTTAGATGAAACCGCAGCAGAGAACGCACAGCCCAAAGTTGAAGAGAACCAAACGATTGAAGACGGAGAAATGAAAAACTGGATGCGCTACTTCGGCGTCGATGAGGACGAATAAGGGCGCGTAAATCGTAAATCGTGAATCGTAAATAGGAGAACGGTTTTGTCTATTTACGATTCACGATTTACGATTTACGATTCACGGCTTTTCTCACTTTATGTTGACGAGGGTGAGATCGAAGATCAGTTTTTGTCCGGCGAGCTGATGATTGGCGTCTATGGTGATGGAGTCGGGGGTGACTTCCGTGATGGTGACGGGGATTTCGTTGCCGTCAGGCAGTTGCAGCCCCAGACGCATCCCTACTTCCGGCTCTCTGTCAAGATTAATCCCACCGCGTGGCACGGTTTGAATCAGCGCATCAACGCGCTGGCCGTAGGCATCCGCAGGCTCAATCTCTATGGACTTGCGTTCGCCGACCGTCATCCCATTCACGCCTTCGTCAAAGCCCTGTATGACCTGGCCTGAGCCTACTTCAAACTCCAGCGGGTCGCCGCCTTCAGAGGAATCGAAGACCTCGCCCGACTCCAGCCTGCCCGTGTAATGGACGTGTGCCATGTCGCCTTTTTTCGCTTGCTCTGGCATTATTACTCCTTCCGGCTTGTTGTCGATTAAGGCGAAAGCATCGCACATCAATCTGGAAAAATCCAGCCAGCGTACTGAGGCGCAAAGGCTGTACGGAAAGCTCATTAATTTCAGGAGAAGACAGATGAAAAAAGGTTCCTCGCTCGCACTGTTTCTCATACTCTCCCTTTTCATTAACGCCTACGGGCAGACGCCTAAACCCACATCAACGCCGCAATCGGATCAGGATGAAGTGGTGCGTATTACCACCAACCTTGTACAGGTTGATGCCGTCGTGACAGACAAAAAGGGAAACCTCGTGACAGACCTCACGGCAGATGATTTCGAGATCTATGAGGACGGCCACCCGCAGAAGATAACTAATCTCTCGTTCATAGCGACTGCCGAGACGCAAGCCCCTCCTGCGCGCCCTTCTGCGGCGACAAATAAGTCTGCTGTCGCTGTGCCGGTGCCGCCGACCGTGCGTATTGAGCCTGAACAGGTTCGCCGCACCATAGCGCTCGTGGTTGATGACCTGTGTCTTTCATGGACGAGCATCAATTATGTACGCAAGGCTTTGAAGAAGTTTGTTGACGAGCAGATACAGCCCGGAGATTTGGTGGCGATTATTCGCACCGCCGGAGGCATTGGCGTCCTACAACAATTCACTTCCGATAAGCGTCAGCTTTACGCGGCGGTCGAGCGCGTCAAGTGGTATCCGATGGGCTGCAATCGCATCGAAGCCTACGATCAGCTTAACCAGGACTTGGAATTGCCTGACGGTTTGAGTAGCCCGGAAGACAGAAACAACAAGGTAGATGTTGATAAGGACACCAGTGGTATCAATAGCCGCAACACTACCGGTGATTTAAACGGTTTTCGCCAAGATACTCTGGCGGTCGGAACCTTAGGCTCGCTCGCCTACATCGTGCGCGGTTTGAAAGACCTGCCCGGACGTAAATCCGTCCTCTTCATCTCGGACGGGTTCAGGCTAGTTGACAAAGACGATTCCCGGCGTGTGCTGGAGGCCGTTGACAGGGTGACTGACCTTGCGAGTCGTTCGTCTGTAGTTGTCTATACAATGGATGCGCGCGGTCTGCCGACAGTCAACTTCACCGCCTCCGAAAATGTGTCGGGCAAAGACATCAATGGCCCCACCGGCGGCGCAGGGTCATTCAATAAGGCAGCGTCGGTGATGACCGCTCGCGCTACTCTTTATAACGACACGCGGGAGGGGTTGGCCTATCTGTCGCGTCAAACGGGCGGCTTTCTTATACAGAACACGAACGATCTGGCCGGTGGCATCAAGCGTGTGATGGATGACCAGCGCGGCTATTACCTCATCGGCTATCGCCCGGATGAATCAACGTTCGATCCGAAGACCGGGCGCAGGAAATTTCACAAGTTTTCGGTGAAGGTAAAGCGACCGGGGCTTACTGTGCGAACGCGCACGGGCTTTTATGGAGTGCCTGAAGAAGCCATAGTGGCTTCTAACGCGGTCACGCGCGGGCAACAACTCGTTAAAGCTCTAATCTCTCCTTTCAGCTCAAGCGAGGTCACCTTGCGACTGACCTCTCTGTTTGGCAACGATGCTCGCAAAGGCTCTTACATGCGCTCGCTCCTTTACATTGACGCGAGCGATTTGACGTTTAAGGAACAGCCGGACGGCTGGTATCAGACGGTGATGGATGTCATGGCCGTGACCTTCGGCGACAACGGGCAGGTGGTTGACGAGGTTAACAAGACGCAGACTATACGCGTGCGCGGCACTACCTACCAGAACGTGCTCAAGCACGGGCTGGCCTATTTTATGAACGTGCCTGTGAAGAAATCCGGCGCGTACCAGTTGCGCATAGCCGTGCGCGATGCAGCCACCCAACGCGTAGGCTCTGCCAGCCAGTTTGTTGAAGTCCCCGACCTGGGCAAGAAGCAGGTCGCTCTCTCCGGCCTTGTCGTCACCGGTTACGAGACTAAGACCGCACAGGCGGGAACGCAGACCACGCCTGCTGCTTCGGCCAGTGCGCGCGAGGCCGTCAGTGGCGCGGAGGGCGCACAGGAAGAGCCTGACCCGCAGGCCGGAGCCGCCGTGCGACGCTTTCGTTACGGCATGGTCATGAATTACGGCTACGTGATTTACAATGCGCAGCTAAACAAGAGTACGCAACGCCCGCAGCTTGATACACAGCTTCGTCTCTTCCGCGACGGCAAGCTGGTCTTTACGGGAAGAGTGCAGCCCGTTGACCCCAATAATCAGCCTGACCCCACGCGTTTAGTCGCGGGCGGCGCACTGCGTCTGGGCACGGACATGCCGCCCGGCGAATACGTCCTTCAAGTCGTCGTCACAGACCTACTGGCTAAAGACCAGAAGCGCCGCATCTCGACGCAGTGGATTGATTTTGAAATAGTTAAATAGGTGACGGGTGTCAGGTGCCGGGTGCCGGTATAGGAAAGACCGCGTTACTGCCTCTTTCTTTTACCGGCACCCGGCACCTGACACCTGACCCCCCGCACTTTATGCGTTCTGTCATCGTCGGCACAGCCGGACATATAGATCACGGGAAGACTGCGCTGGTGCGTGCGCTGACGGGCGTGGATGCGGATCGCTTGCCGGAAGAGAAGCGGCGCGGCATCACGATTGACTTAGGCTTCGCAGAGCTTGAGTTGGGAGATGTGCGCGCGAGTTTTGTTGATGTGCCGGGGCATGAGCGTTTCGTCAAGAACATGCTGGCGGGCGCGCATGGCATTGATCTGGTGGCACTCGTCATAGCGGCGGACGAGGGCGTCATGCCGCAGACGCGCGAGCACTTCGACATCTGCCGACTGCTCGATGTGAAGTCTGGACTGGTTGTCATCACCAAACGGGATGTGGTTGACGAAGAGCTGCTACAGCTTGTAGAGATAGAGGCCATTGAGCTGGTCAAAAACTCCTTTCTGGAAAATGCTCCCATCCTCACCGTCAGCTCACGCACGGGCACTGGCATTGAAGAATTGAAAAGGGAACTGCGAGCGGCTGCGCTCAATGTTCCTCTGCGCTCATCGGAATGGAGCGCTAGACTGCCCGTGGATAGAGCCTTCACCATGCGTGGGTTCGGCGCGGTGGTCACAGGCACGCTCGTCGCCGGAGAGATTGCGGAAGGCGATGAGATGGAGTTGCTGCCCGCGTGCAAGGCTGTGCGCGTGCGCGGCGTTCAGGTGCATGGGAAGGTTGTGACGCGTGCCGAAGCGGGACAGCGCACGGCCATTAACTTAGGCGGAGTGGAAACGGGCGAGATTGAGCGCGGGATGGTGCTTGCGCCCGTGGGACGCTTGCGCCCGACGCAGATTATTGATGTGCGCCTGGCTGTCCTGGAAGGCGCGCCGCGCGCCCTGCGTTCTCGCTCGCGCGTGCGCGTTCATCTGGGCGCAGCCGAAGTGCTGGCTCGGCTCGTGGTGCTGGATGAAGCGGGAGCGATTGAGCCGGGAGGAGCGGGCTTCGCACAGTTGCGCCTGGAATCGCCCGTCGTGGGCGTCGCGGGCGAGCGTTTCATCATACGCTCGTATTCGCCACAGCTTACGGTCGCGGGCGGGCTGGTGCTTGACCCGCTCGCGGCAAAACATCGCGGGCGCATGACTGAAGAGAAACGCGCTCGCCTGAACATTCTCATGAATGCAGACAGAGCCGCACGATTAGTCGCATTCATAGAGACCGCCAGAGAACAGGGCTTGCGTCGAGCAGACATAGTAGCGCGCACGGGCTGGCGGGATGAGATTCTTGAAGATGTTTTGAGAGAGGCAGTAGAGCGCGGAGCGGTCGTGGAAGCCGAAGGCGTGTACCTTGCGCGCGAGCGGTTCGAGCATCTGGCGGCCTGTGTACTCGAAGAGACGCGTCGCCACCACAAGCGCGAGCCACTATCTAGAGGACTCCTGCGCGAAACCCTGCGCGAGCGGCTATTCGCGCACCTCTCGCCGGAAATCTTTCGTGCAGTTCTAAAATACCTTGAACAGAAGGGCTTGCTGCGTTCCGAGAAAGAGTTCGTGCTGGATAGCTCTCACAGCCTCACCCTGTCGGATGCGGACGCCGCGCTCAAACAACGCCTTGAGGATATTTACAGGGAGGCGGGTCTGGAAGTCCCCTCGCTTGAAGATGCTCTGGCGAAGGCCGCGGGGGCGAAGATTTCGCGCGAGCATGCTCGAAAGATTCTACAACTGCTGCTGGACGGTGGAGTGCTCGTGCGCGTTCAGCCGGAGCTGCTCTTTCATAGTGATGCGCTCGGTGGCTTGGTAACGAAACTGCGACGATACGCGGACGAGCAAGGGGCTGAACGCCTGATTGATGTCGCGGCCTTCAAAGATTTGGCCGCCGTGTCGCGCAAGTATGCGATTCCGCTTCTGGAATATTTCGACCGCGAACGTATCACGAGGCGCGCAGGCGACCGCCGTATCATCTCATAGAGAATCTTAAACGGCACGCTGTCTATGCCCCTGTTATGCTGGCCTTCGCGGGCAGGGGCTTTTGTTGCCGATTCCAGATAATTTCATCTTTGCTCTTTACCTTTACCCTGTCTTAGCGTTAACATGCACAATCAGAAACAGATAAGAGAGCGCCGTCTCGCCCTTCAATAGAAGGTGAGGTTTGCGCGACACGCTTCTCATCCGTAAGCATTATCGCAGGCACTTTAAGGCTTTACGCGTCATCCTTCTTGATCTTCAAGCGAACGCCGGAGGTTCAACATGAGTAGCCTGAAAGACATTCTAAGTTTGGTCGTTGGCATCGCCGCCGCCATCTTTGCGATCTATGAGTTTGTCATTTTCCTGAAAACTCCCGGAGCGCAGAGCGGAACCACACACGCTATCCTGGCAGGTGTGGGCGCGGTCGTAGCCGTTATCTGCGGAGTTATCTTTTTCGCAGGTCGTGTTAACAAAGAGGAAGAGATTCACATCACGCAATAGTTGTTGTTGTTCGTAGTCGTTGTCCCTATTGCGGTCGTGGATGTCCTCCGATGAAAATCTGCATTTACGAGTTATGCTGAATGAGGAAGTGCGGCTGGCCTGTGGGTCGAAAGGCTCAACTTGCGGCCTCTGCACCTCGCTCCTGAATAAGGCTTGCGCCGTTTGCGTTTTTTCGAGACTTGCTTTCCGAAGAGCGCGCAGACGGCGCTTTTGATTGTTTATCTCAGGGAAGAGAAGTCCGAAGGCTTCCGGGGATAATGCGGAGAATCTGACCGTAATGCTTCTCGCTTCACTCTTGCTGCTCATACAGACCGAGACGCGTGCCACGCAGCCGTCGTTTTTCCTGCCGGTTGTACTTATCTTGCTGGTCGCAGGCGTGCTCGCCTGGTTGATTGCGGCGGTGCTTGGATTTCAGCGCGCACGCGCCTTCGGCCCTTCCACGCGCTGGTTCGCTTTCTGCGCCGTGTGCCTGATTATCTATCATCTACAATTCCTGTTGCTCGCCTTTGCCGTTTACAGCGACGCGGACACGGCGCTGAACGTCGGAGCTTTCTTCAATCTCTTCGTAGTGCTCGGCGCTATCTGCGCCATTATGGGTTTTGTGAAGCTGACAAATCCTGAGTGACTGGAAAGCTCCAGCGCCGGTTTGCCTGAGCATTTTTTTCAAGCTCTTTATCAAATGGGAAAGAGAAAGCTATTAATCGCCGCGTCCATTTTGCTTTTGGGTGCGGCGATTCTCTTTGCGACGCAGTTGCGCACAGGAGGCTCGAACCCTTCGCAACGCGGATTCGTCACGACCCGTGGCTCGCGCTTTTTCGCAGGCGGTCGCCCCTTTCGCTTTGTAGGCGCAAACGTCGCAGTGATTTACGGCAACGAAGAGCGCGCCTTTATGCCAGACACCTTACGTGAAGCGGCGCGTATGGGCGTGAGCGTCGTACGCATCTGGGCTTCAGGCGAGAGCGGCGCGGACGATAGCCCAACTTCAGGAGTTGCGCGCAACGATTGGTTGAAATTAAACCCTTTCCGTCGCGGGGCGGATGATTGGAACGAAGAGGCATTCAGGAGCCTAGATAAAGCGATTGCGGAAGCCGCGCGCCACAACCTGCGCGTGCAGATTTGCTTGACGAACTGGTGGCGCGATACGGGCGGCGTGGTGCGTTATCTGCGCTGGGCTGGATTGCCCGATGCCGCAGACGAAACGAAACCCCACGGCATCGACGTAGAGCGCGCCATGCTCTTCTACACGGACGAGAAGGTGCGAGAGCTTTATCGCGCGCACGTGCGCAAGATAGTCACGCGTCGCAACACCGTGACCGGAGTGCTTTACCGGGACGATCCCGTCATCATGAGCTACGAGCTGATGAACGAGGCGCAGTCCTTGACGGGTCGTTACAACGAGCGGCGCGCCTGGGTCGAAGAGATGAGCCGCTTCGTCAAATCGCTCGACCCCAATCATCTGGTTGCGCCCGGCACATGGGGCTATCGCAACTCATGGGAGCGCCGCGCATGGCTCGAAGAGCACGCAATACCCAGCGTGGATTTCTGCGATGTGCATGTTTATCCGCGCGATGACCTGGACAGCTACGTTGATTCAACGCAGGCGCTCAGGGCGTTTGTTGACAATCGGGCGGCGGCGGCCTTCTACATACGCAAGCCTCTAGTCTTCGGCGAGTTCGGCATGTCGCCGGAAGGCTACCAGGGCTTTTCGCAAACAGAGTGGTATAGAGCTTACTTCGAGGCGGTCGCGCGAGCAGGCGTGAGTGGTGCTATGTTCTGGCGATGGACGCCGGACGCTGGACGTGGCTACAACATCTCCTACGCGACGCCGCAGGATGAGGCCGTGCGCGCGGAGATTCGACGCGGCGCGGCGCTCTTCGCAGAGCTTCAATATGATTGGCCGCCTCCACCTGGACTCCTGGATGCGAAACGCCACCTTATCCCACACCAGTTCGCCTTCACGCGCACGGCAACTGACGCATCGGTGCAACCCGTCATAAGGAATCTTCAGGACGGAACGATTCTATATACCTTCGCGCCGCAACAGGCGACCGCCGGGCGCTTTGAAAAGCTGGGCGGAGGCGAAGGCTACATCTGGGGCGATGGCATGGGCTTCTTTGAATATACTGTGCCGCCCGGAGAAGACTGGCGGCGCGTCAAAAGAATCGTCGTGCGCGCGCACCTGCAACCCGTGCCGCCGCACGACGCGCCGCAGGCTGGAATCTACACACAGGTGACGCTCTTTATCAACGGCACAAACTGCGGCTCGCGCCTCGTGCCAGTAGAAGAACGCGGGCAGGCTGTAATCCGTGAATGGCAGGTTGATTCATGGCTCGTGCGCCTACGCGCCCTACGAGGCCAGCCCCTCTACATACGCCTCGCCGTCACCCCTGACGCCGAACATCCCTTCGGCCTCAACATCTCCAACTGGCCTGAAGGCTACGACCCGCGCGGCGCTCGACCCATCGAAGTAGAAATAAAGCAGTGACAAGTGACAAGAGCAGTTTACAGTTTTTAGTTTTCAGTTTTCAGAAAAAGCATACGGCTCTTCTGCTGAAAACTGAAAACTGTAAACTGCTTTTCCTTGTCACTCGTCACTTATCACTCGTCACTGCCTTTACGGCTTCGCGTGCGTAGTAGGTAATGATGATGTCTGCTCCGGCTCGCTTGATGCTTGTGAGAGTTTCCATCATGACTCGCTCTTCGTCTATCCAGCCGCGCTCAGCCGCAGCCTTTATCATCGCGTATTCGCCGGACACGTGATAAGCGGCCAGAGGAAGATCGAAGCGGTCGCGCACGGCTTTTAAGATGTCAAGGTAGGGGAGCGCAGGCTTAACCATGAGCATGTCAGCGCCTTCGGCGTAATCCAGCTCCGCTTCACGCAAAGCCTCGCGCGCATTAGCAGCGTCCATCTGGTAAGCGCGACGGTCGCCGAAAGCAGGCGCACTATCGGCAGCCTCTCTGAACGGGCCATAAAAAGCGGAAGCATACTTGACCGCATAAGACATAATCGGAACCTGCTCGAAGCCCGCGTCGTCTAAGCCTTCGCGTATCGCGGCGACCTGCCCGTCCATCATCGCCGACGGCGCGACGATGTCTGCGCCTGCCTCCGCCTGGCTGACAGCCGTGCGGGCAAGCAGGCTCAGTGTTTCGTCGTTCAGGACTTCACCTTCGCGCACCACACCGCAATGACCATGCGAAGTATATTCACAAAGGCATGTATCGGCGATGATGATCATCTCCGGCACAGCACGCCGCAGCGCGCGTATGGCCTGCTGCACAATGCCATTTTCCGCGTAAGCGCCTGTCGCCGTCTCGTCCTTACCCTCCGGCAGGCCAAAGAGCAGAACTGCCTGAATCCCAAGCTCATAAGCCGTGGTCGCCTCAAGCACCATCTGGTCAACTGAGAGGTTGTGAACACCGGGCATTGAAGGCACTTCGCGTCGAACGCCCTCGCCCGAACAAACAAAAAAAGGAAGAACAAAGTCCTCTCGCGCCAACTGCGTCTCGCGCACCAGCGCTCGAAGCGGCGCGCGTCGCCTGAGTCTACGCGGACGATGAATCAGATCATGCATGCACAGCAACTATCCCTTCTGAATTTACCAGCCAGCGAAATAATACGCGCCCCCCGCGCGGGCAAGCAAACTCCGACTCCGTTTTTAAGCTCAGTATGCACGCACGGTCTGATCATTCTACGGTAGCGGGCGAAAAAGCTGAACCACTAAGCCACACGAATCAGCGCGAAACAGAGAACGGACACGTGCGCCGCAGACAAAATTATTTCGTGCTGCGTTCTTCTTCGTGCTGCGCGCGTGTGATTTAGCGGTTCATACTCTTTGCTAATATGGAATAGACCCTGATATGCGCGTGTCTCTACTATAAGCGGAAACAATTTACAGCAGAGTACCCATAACAAAAACTCATCGTCTTTGTGCTGCTGTAGTATGATGTCAGTCACCTCATACAAAGTCTTCAACACAGCCTGATCTAAGAATGATAATGCGCCAATAAAAATAGAAGGAACTGCAAATGCGAAACTTAAGGCGGGCACAGACATGCCATTAAAAGACCCTGAGAAAAGACGCGAGTATCAACGTGCATACATGCGCAGTTGGTATCAGAACAATAAAGCTAAACACATTTCATACGTCAGAAACCGGGACAGAAGAATTGGCGAGTGGTTTAAAGAATATAAGAAATCGCTCAGTTGCGAGTTATGCGGAGAAAATCATCCTGCATGTTTAGACTTTCATCACAGAAATCCCCAGGAAAAGAAGTTTGACATAGGTCGTCCAAGAAATCGGTCGAGTCTTAGAGGACTTAAAGATGAGATTGCTAAATGTCAGGTGCTATGCTCGAATTGCCACCGCAAAGAGCATTGGAAAGGGCAAAGTGAGCGGAAGTGAGAAACTAAATTACGGGCGAAGAATTAACTGGCTGCGAGCTAGTTCGCAGCCAGTTAATTCTCGAATAGCGGGGGCCGGGCATGATCCGGCGACCTACGGGTTATGAGTCCGTCGCTCTAACCAGCTGAGCTACCCCGCCATAGAAACGAAATTATAACTGAGCCGGATGTTCTCGGCAATTCCGCGCAACTTTGTTGGCGGAAATATTCACGCATAGGTGAACTGTTTTCTTTACACGCAATACTACCGCACGCTAATATTTCTGCTCATGAGCACAGATGAGCTTTCCACGGCGGAAGTAGCCAGGCGTATGAACGTCAGCGTGCATACAGTACGGTGGTGGTGTCGGCACGGGCTATTGCCAAATGCCCGTGAAGTAAGTGAGTCCCGCGGGTCTGTATGGAAGATTCCCGCGAGCGATCTAAAAAGATTCGAGCCGCCGAAGAAGACAGGCAGGCCGCCAAAGCCGAAGGATGAAGACGACCCGAAAGCGCGCAAGAAAGCCAGAGAGAAGGCTATTGCCAGGTGGGAAGGTGAAGGCGGCGCTCTATTGCCGAAGACCAGCGGCACGGATGGTAAAGTCATAGTGAAGCCGGGTAAGGTAGCGGGTAAGAAGTACGGCACACTCGCCTCGCGTACGAAGACCACCCAAAAGCTGGATAAATCGGTCAAGCAGGATGCCGATAGAAAGATGGCAGGGCAGAAAAAGAGATGAGACTGCTGCCAATCATTCTTGTTTCATTAACCGTTTTCGTTATCGTCATTGCTAGTTTGAGTATGTGGAAGAAGGGCAAGAAATGAGCAGAAAAGATTTCTACTTCTGCGAGGCTACTCTGAAGGGGCCGATCTCCGGCTTCACCAGCACTTTTAGAACTTACGTTATCGCCAGGGACACAGATGAGGCGGTTGCTGTTACCCTGGCTCGTGCTGAGGGTGTTCTACCCGCCGGGTGGGAGATTACAGACATTTCGGCCATACCCTTCCAGCGGGATTTGCTGGAGCAAGTCGCCGAAGAGGTCTTAGGCTGGGAGCGTCCGGACTGGGTGTCATAAGCAGACCCGTCTTCAACACAAAAGAAAAAGTTGTAACTCTCTACTCTTAATCAGCGTCATACATATTAGGTCGGGCTCTCCTGTTCAGGCGTCATCAACAGCGCCGTAATGGGGGTAACCCGACTTAATTATTTAAGGGGGGAACAACATGAAAAAATTACTCGCACTTACATTGTCACTGGCTTCAATGGTGTTCGTAGCTCCATCAACTGAAGCGAAAGTCAGAGATGGAGCAAGCTCTCAGACCACAATCGTCGGGGCTGAATCAATTCCACAGCAGCGGCGTAATCCGGGCATATGGGGCAGACGCAATAACCGGCGCGCTCATGTCACAACTCAGACACGGCTTGTGCGCTACGGAAGGCAACTCTTCCGCGAGACTTACCAGGTCAGGTATCTGCCGAACGGCAGGACGCAAGTAATGCTGATAAGCCGAGTTAGAGTCAGATAAGAAGTACGGAAGAATGAGAGGCCGGTATGCTTCAAAATTACTTCTTGGGCATACCGGCTTCTACGAAATAGTTTCTCTGACTCACTAATTCCTGGCCTTGTAGCTGCTATCAAAATTCAGTTCGCTGACCGGGAGCATTCTGACACTATAAAGGTTACAAATGTAGGAAATGGTGTTTGCCAGCAGGTCTTATGAACTAAAAACCGTGCATATGAATATGCTCACTTTTGGAACGGATTTTGCTACGGTATTTATAGAATCAATTGGGGTTCTAACGATTAAAGGGGAAGGACAATGAAAGTTAGTTATATTAAGCGACTGGTCGTTTCGTCTGTAATCGGTGTGGTGTCGCTGGTAGGAACAAGCGGCCTGGTTTACGGCCAGGGGCGAGGCCAGGACAGGCAGCAGCGCCAGCAGGAGAGGCAGGAAAGGCGACAGGGCCGCGCAGAACAGCGCAACGAGCAACAGCAATCTAATCAGGCCCAGCAGCAACAACAGCAGCAAGCGCAACAAGCGCAGCAGCAACAACGCACAGCAGAGCGCCAGAATCAGCAGCGCCAGCAGGAGCAGGAGCGACAGACTGCGATTCAACAGCGCCGACAGCAGCAACAGATTGTAGTCCAGCAACAGCAGCAGCAACGACAGGCGCAACAGCAGCAACAGGAACTTCAGCAACAACAGCGTCAGGAACAGATACGTCTCACGCAGCAGCGCCAGCAGCAGCAAATAGAGCAGCAACGCACGGAGCGGCAACAGCGGCAACAGCAGCGCGTTCTGCAAGAACCGCAGCAGCAACAGGGCGTCTTGCAGCAAGGTCGGCAGGTGAGACAACAACAGGCCGCACAGATTCAGCAACAGCGTCTTGCGCAGTATCGTCAGCAGGTAATACAGCAGCAGCGCATCGCTCAGCAGCGTCAACAGATACTTCAGCAGCAACGCCGCATTGCACAGTACCGCTTTCAGCAGCGTTATCTAGAGCGCTTGCGACAGGACGAGATACGGCTACAGAACTCGCGTTACTATGATTACGCTCCCAACTATCGCTACTCTCGTAGCGGCAGGTATTACGAGACGAATCAATACGGCGCTGAGATGCTCAGGCAGGCCGTGAATTACGGTTACGAGGAAGGCTATCGTGCCGGACAGGCGGACAGGGAAGACGGCTGGAGGAATTCCAGCTATCAGGACTCTTACGCATATCAGGATGCGAGCTACGGATATAACGGCTACTACGTAAATCTGGACGAGTACCGCTACTACTTCCGCGAGGGATTCCGTCGCGGCTACGAAGATGGTTATTACAGCCGTTCACAGTATGGTAGATACTCCAATGGTACTGCTAATATCCTGAGCGCAATCCTTCAGCAGATACTTAACCTTCAGCTCTTCTAAAGAGCCTACAAGGTTGTCAATACAAAGCGCCCGTCCTTCTTTCGTTTAAACGAAAGAAGGACGGGCGCTTTTTCGTTTCATTGAAGGGGATAATAAACAGAAACCGTTCAGGTCTTACTTTTTCCTCGCCTGGAAGCGCATCTTTTGCATTTACATCTCTTAATATGGGTATCCAGATAATCTTTGCCGTAGTTAATGGTAATTTCCTCTCCGGCTTTGATAGCCCTCAACGACCATATCCATACTCGTAATCCGAAAGCATATGCTTTGGCATTAGGTCTGCATGAGTGGTTGATATAACGGGCCATGTTGCTCCGAGGGCTGCCGTCTATGACATATTTCCCGGCAATATCAAACAGGTATTTCCCGCCAGTTTTACCAGCTTCTTCATAGGTTGAGACTGTGCCGATGTACTCTATAATTCGCTTGTCTGATGGGATGGGTTCCAGCGTAAAGAAGCCTAGTCCGTGCGCGGTGCGCTTGATGGCGTAATTAAGTTTCCCCTTGTGCATTGCCGGGATGATACCACCTATTTTCTATTGTATAATCCCTGCTATGAACAAGCGTGCTAAAAAGCGAGCCAAGGAAGCTATAAAGAAGGAGATCGCTGAGCGGTCGGATAACCGTAAGGAACAGGGTTCATCTTCTCCTTCCAAGAAACTACCGGAGAGCCGTGGTTTTACACCGAGGCCGGATAAGAAGCGAGGCTAGTCTTCAAGCTATTCACAGGGCTATGCGGATTGAAAGAACATCGGGGCTTCGCCCGCGAAGCAAGCTTTGTCGGCTCTGAAGACGTTCGGACATGCCCCTCTGCTTTCTGAAACTCCGGCTTGTTATATCTAAGCTGGACTTTATCCATTTACGCTGCATAGCACAGCGTATCCGTCAGGCGCTCTAGTAATGAGCGCGGGACTTTTATCATGTCGGCTTTCTTACCCGACATGGAAAAATAGGCATGGCTCCACAAGTAACGCCG
>DASWQH010000052.1:0-15074 GCA_036403815.1 Pyrinomonadaceae bacterium
TGATCGAGGATTTGTGACGATGCTGTACTACGGATTCTTGAGAAGAGATGCTGAAGCCGGAGGGTTTGCTTTCTGGATGCAGAAGCTGAATGACTCGAATCACGACTTCAGGCTGCTGGTCGGAGGGTTCATTAACTCCGATGAGTATCGCTTCCGCTTCGCGCAGGTATCGGCTCCTTAAAGGAAGAAATGATAGCCCCTGTCAGGGGCGACAGAATGTAGCCCACGGCGTCAGCCGTGGGAATTGAGCAGCGATAAAAGTTCAAAGCCCCGGTAGGGGCGACAGATTCTCAAGCTGAGATTTCTTTCGCCCCTTTCAGGGGCTTTTAACTTTTGAACCGTGCTTACTCCCACGGCTCGCGCCGTGGGCTAAATTCTATCGCCCCTTTCAGGGGCTAAGAAGATAGTCTGCTTATCTAGCGCCTCACGTTAACTACTTCCAAAACCTCTCTTAATCTCCACGCTCAGTCAGCTTCTAGGCGCGATGTAGGTGCGGCGAGTTTTGACGACCAGTTCGCCCTGGGATTTTTTCGCGCCCGGCGTCATTTCCAGCTTGAGCTTGCGAGTGCTGCCGTCCCGTTTCTTGTTGGACGAGACAAAGCCTAGCTGGTAGCGTGTTCGCAGGTGGTCAATCAGGGTGTTGAAGGCGTGGTCTAAAACTTCCGGCTTGTCGCTCAGGACTTCGCCGCCTGTTTCCTCTGCCAGCTTGTTGATGCTGATGGTAGGCAATCTGAAGAAACTACCTATGCGTGCGCCCATGCCTATGACGCCGTTCTCCATGCGCTGTTCAGGGGTCGATGGAATCAGCCCGCAGACGACGCTGCCGGATTCGTAGATGCGGCGTGCGGCCTCCTTGCTCGACGGGCCTTCGCAATCGAAGTTGCCGGTGACGCCAGTAATGACGATGATGACGCGGCGACCGACGGGGTTTCCGGCCTGAACCATGTAACGCGCCGCATCGAAGAAAGCTTGATTAAGACAGTGATTGGCCTCCTCGTCCGGCGGCGGCATACGATTCAAAGCCTCTTCGATCTTACTGTGGTCGTGTACAAAGTCTTGAACCAGCTCGACCGTATTGTGATAGGCCATGAGCGCCACTTCGTCCTGCGGCTTGAGACGCGAGAGAGCCGCGAGCGTGGCGGCGCGCACCTTTTCGCCGAACGGATCCATGCAGCCGCCCCGGTCTACCAGCAGGAGCACCGAAAGCGGAAACGTGTCCTGACCGAAATGCGTAATCTCCTGCCGCACTCCGTCTTCCGTGAGGACGAAATCGTCACGTTTCAGGTTTCCGATAATACGCGCCGTCTTCTTCTGCATAACGAGCGCGTCGAGCACTATCAGGTCAACGTCAACCTTGACCGTGTCTATCTTTTCATTCTTCGATTGCGTCACGGTGCGCTCGCGCGTCTGCGGAACAACCGACACGGAAGCGTAAAGAGAGAGGATGAGAAGCGTGGCGAGAAGCATTGCTGCAAGCCGTTTCATAAGAGTCTCCTTCGGCGCTCGGCCTGTGCCGAAAGCTCGACGGCAAGGCCACCGCGCAGGTTTTCGCGCAAGGGTCGGTCTCAATAGTTTTGGGAGCGAATCTTTGGGAAGCCGTAGGCGTGCAACGGGGCAAGCCATAGCTTTTCAGTCTTATCTGGCCGAAGGGTGACGCAAAAATTGTTCCCGCCGAAGCTAAACGCGCCTTTACACGATTTTCAAGGATTTCCAGCGCGGCGGCTGCAAGATTAATCTTTCCCTTATGCCAAAACGGGAGCGCGGTTGAACGATTTCCTACGCGGGCGCAAACAATTTCCTCAATCGTCCGGCGGTTGGGTAGAATAGCCCCGCTGGATGCGGCTGATTGTAGCAGGTCAGTACTTAAAAAAGGAGCTAAGCGGTGAGCAATCATGAACTGACGCGGGAAGAGTTTCAGGCGCTCGTCCTTTCCCTTGAAGAGATGCCGCGAAAGATTATGCGGCTCGTAGAGAATCTGGGGGAAGGCGAAAAATTATGGAAGCCCCGTGCGGACGAGTTCTCGGCCACGGAGAATGTCTGTCATCTTCGGGACATAGAAGAAGAGGGCTACAGTGTGCGCATACGCAGGCTCATGGAAGAGACAGAGCCGTTTTTGAGCGATCTGGACGGCCAGGCGTTGGCCTCTGAGCGCGACTATAATAGTCAGAACATGTATGAAGCCTTAGACCGCTTCACGCGCGCTCGCTCAGGCAACGTGGCTGCGGTCAAAGAGTTGCCGCCGGACGGATTGAATCGTCGCGGGATGTTTGAAGGCACAGGCGCGGTCACCCTTGGGCAACTGCTTTTAATGATGCGCGAGCACGACGAAGCGCACCTCAAAGAGCTTGAAAGCTTGCGCGCTTCCCTACAGGAGATTGACGCTTGAATTTCAGGAACATGGGCGGCGCATTGTTATTCGCCTCGCTTTGCTATTAAATTAGGGGATTCGACTTAAGGAGGCAATACTGGCTTTGCAGACCGAGCAATTACCCGCAGGCGTCGCGTTCGTCGTCGCGGAGGATGGAATCGAAGAGTACAGGCTGGAGAACGGCATGAAGGTGCTCCTGGTGGAGAACCGCGTCGCGCCGGTTGTGACCGTGATGGTCGTCTATCGCGTCGGCTCGCGTAACGAGGCCGTGGGCTACACGGGAGCAACGCATCTCTTGGAGCACATGATGTTCAAGGGCACGCCCTCTTTCAACAAGGGGAAGAAGACGCAGATTGCGGCCACCCTGCAACGCATCGGCGCGAGCTTTAATGCGACTACATGGTACGACCGCACGAACTATTTCGAGACCGTGCCCTCGGATCAGATGGAGCTTGCCATACAGATGGAAGCAGACCGTATGCGCAACTCCTACATCGCGGACGAAGACCGCCAATCCGAGATGACCGTCGTGCGAAACGAGCTTGAGCGCGGGCAGAACGAGCCGTCAGAGGTCTTGGACGAAGCCGTCTATGCCGCAGCATTCCGCGAGCATCCTTATCATCATCCGACTATAGGCTGGCGCGCAGACGTTGAAGGCGTGCCGACCGCGCGGCTCAAAGAGTTTTACGATACCTTCTATCACCCGAACAACGCGACGGCGATTCTCGTAGGCGATTTCGAGCGCACAGAGGCGCTTGAGTTAATCACAAAACATTTCGGCGCTTACGAGGCTTCGACCACGCCGATTCCGGAAGTCTACACGGAAGAGCCTGAGCAGCAGGGCGAGCGTCGGCTGGTCATACGCCGTGCCGGAGAGTTAGCCATCGTGCAGATGGCCTTTCACACGCCGGGCGTACTCGGACAACGTGGCGTGCTCTCGAATGAAGAGCTGGCCGAGCGCGCGGCCAATCCGCCCGAAGAGAATGACATCTATCCGCTCGTGGTGCTTTCGGCTGCCCTTTCAAACGGCGTGACGAGCCGTCTTTATCAAGCTCTGGTCGAAACGCAACTGGCCGTCTATGCCATCACGAATCCAGACCAGCATAGAGACCCAGGTCTCTTCAACGTCATCGTCATGGTCAACCCTGAAGTTGACCCGAAGCGGGTCGAAGAGACTATTCTTGCGGAGCTTGCGAAGGTTAAGGAAGAAGGGTTGACCGAGCAGGAGATAGAGAAAGCACGGCAACAGATAATCGCTCAGGAAGCCTACAGCCGAGACGGAACATTCAACATAGCGCTTCTCATGTCCGAAGCCGAAGCTGTTGCAGACTGGCGCTTCTATAAGGATTACACGAAACGAATCGAGCGTGTGAAGGGTGAAGATGTCAAGAGAGTCGCGCGCGAGTATTTGACGGAAGACAATCGCACCGTCGGATACTTCATTCCCAAACAGCCGGGCGGAGCAAACGGCAACGGCGCGAGGCAGCCTGCCGGATTGAAGAGAGCTTTCCCGCGCGGCCTTCAATTCTATCGTGAGCCGGGCATTGCCGATGATGTAGGCGCGGGCGGAAGCGGAGGAGCTAGAGAAGCGTTGTCAGTCTCTACGGAACAGAGCAAGGTGAATCAGAGCGCGGGCTTTTCCTCCCGTATTGCTCGCAAGGAACTGAAGACCGGCGCGGCGCTTCTGGTGCTTGAGAATCACGCGACGCCGACCATCTCTTTGCGTGGCAGTTTGCGCGCAGGCTCGTATTTTGAGCCGCCGGATAAGCCTGGATTGGCGCGCATCACAGCCGACATGCTTGAGCGCGGAACCCTGCGCCGCAGCAAGCTTGAGATTGCCAGCCAGTTGGAGGCCGTCGGCGCGCAGATGGATTTCAGCGCAGACCCGTTTGCCGTCAACATCGCCGCCCGTATGCTGGCGAAAGATTTGACGACAGTCCTAGCCACTATAGCCGAATGCCTGCGCGAGCCTTCGTTTCCAGAAGACGAGCTTGAGAAACTGAAAAAACAGGCGATAGCAGGCATTCAGGAGCAGCAGGCCAGCACTGGCTTTCGCGCCTACGAAAAATTGACCGCGCTCATTTATGAGCCGACCAACCCCTTCTATCTACATCCGGGCGAGAAGCTGATTGAGAGCATCAACTCGATTACGACCGAGGATGTCAGGAATTTTTACACGGGGCGATACGGTGGCCGCTCGCTCATTCTCTCGCTCGTAGGCGATATCAGCGGGGAAGATGTCGAAAGGCAGTTTGAAGAACTCTTCAGTGATTTCGGCGGGCCTGAAAGCGTTGACATCAAGGTCTCTGACCCCGCGCCGCAAACGGAAGCCCGCCGCGAGATTGTAGTACTGAAGGACAAGGCCAGCGTGGACATATTGCTCGGCACGGCTGCGCCTCTGCGCCGCTTATCCGAGGACTACTACGCGGCTCTTCTGGCAAACAAGGCGCTCGGCGAATCAACTCTCTCCTCCCGTCTAGGGCTTGAGGTACGCGACCGCGAAGGGCTGACCTATGGCATCAACTCGCGTTTCCGTGCGCCGAGCCTCGCCGCAGGCCCCTGGTATATAGGCGTCTCCGTCAATCCGAACAATGTAGAGCGCGCCATCAACTCCGCCCTCAACGTGATGCGCGATTATGTGTTGAACGGCATCCAGCCGGAAGAGCTGGAGAACGAAAAGGCTTCCGCCACAGGCTCTTTCAAAGTTGGCCTGGCGACCAACGCAGGGCTGGCGCAGGCGCTCTGGAACTCCGAATTCCACAGCCTCGGCATAGCTTATATAGCCCGCTTCCCGCAAATCATTCAATCTATCACCATCGAAGAAGTTAACGCCGCCATACGCAAATATTTCCGCCCCGATCATCTCACCATAGTGATTGCCGGAGATTACCAAACAGCCGCGCCCACTACTGAACCGACGGCATAGGCTATGAACTGAAGGCCGGTATCGAACGCGGTAACGGCCTGTACTGTAATCGCACGAATGCCTACTTTGACACCGGGAAAATGAATTTTGTCGTTGGGAATGGAGACTTTGGCGCTGGGAAAATCGACTTTGCCACCGGGGAAAGCGATTTTGTCATTGGGAAAATGAGCTTTGTCACTGCGAAAGCCTACTTTGACGTTGGGAAAAGCGATTTTGCCAGCGGGAACGTAGGCTTTCGCAGTAGGGAAGGCGATTTTCACTTCGGGGAAGGCGGTTGTGACACAGGGAAAGCCGGTTTTCACAGTGGGAATGGCGATTTTAGTAGTGGGGATGCAGTTTTTGCCGCCTGGAAAGACAACTTGCGCTATGGGAGCTAGAAATTTAATAGCCAGAACGTGCAACCCTGCGGATTGATTAGACATTCCAAGCCTGAAAATCAGCCTCGTCGCCTCTCTCCCCGTTCTTAAATAAAGCTTTAGGGAGGTTTCCATGCGTTCAAAGATTCTCCTGCTGATTGCTATCCTGATTGGCCTTAGCCTGAACAGTTCGGTAAATGCCGGAACAAACGCGGAGGCGCTGGCGCGCAAGGCCGTCTCGGAAAATCGTGCGGAAAGCGCAGCCGCCATAGCTGAGCTTAGAGGGATGGGGCCGGGAGGCTTGCGCGCTCTGTTTGAGATTTTCGCGGACGAGATTAAGCGCAACGGCCTCAATCCGTCCGCGTCGAACAGCCCCGAATGGCTCCGCGTGTCGGCGGCCTTGGACGCCGTCGCACAGCAGCGCGATGCTTACACCTCCGGGCTTTACTGGTACACGGACATGGATCAGGCTCGCGCAGCATCGAAGGCGAGCGGCAAGCCTATCCTCTCGCTTCGCCTGCTCGGAAAACTGAGCGAAGGGCTTAGCTGCGCCAACAGTCGCTTTTTCCGCACGGTGCTCTACAGCAACCCTGAGATTGCAAGCTACCTGAACGAGCATTTCATTCTTCACTGGAAGAGCGTGCGCCCCGTGCCGGTCGTCACGATTGATTACGGTGATGGTCGCAAGGTCGAACGCACCATCACCGGCAACAGCATCCATTACATTCTGGATTCAGAAGGGCGAATCGTTGACGCGCTTCCCGGTCTCTACGCGCCTGCGGCTTTTATTCGACAGTTGAAGCAGGCGGAAGCAGTCGCCAGACAGATTGCGGGTCAGACCGCTGAGAAGAGAGCGTTGATTCTCAGGAGCTATCTGGACGCGCGGCTCGACGCTAATTCAAAGGCATGGGCGCGGGACGTTCAGCGCGTCGGAGGAAAGATTACGGAGATTGATGCCGCGACCGCCAAGCCCGACAATCCTCCGAGCGCACGCGCAGCCTCCCGCATGGCTATGGCTAAAGCGGTGACAGAGAGCGGTCTCGTCAACGCGATTTCCTATGACACGAGCAAGCTTGAGAGCATCACGGACGAGGAGACATGGAACAAGATAGCGGCGCTTTATCTTGCGGAAGCAAAGCTTGATTCCAACAGCCTCGCGCTCATACGTCGCCAGAATCCTTATACGGGTGAAACAGCGGGCACGGGTAAGAGTACACAGCCGAGCGCAGACCGTCTTGCGCGCCTCGTACAGAACTTCGAGCGAGCGATTGCGCTCGACACCATGCGCAACGAATACCTGCTCCATTCCAAGCTGTACGCCTGGCTCCTGAGCAATAGAGCAGCGCTCGAAACTGAAACTTTCAACGAAAGGGTCTACGCCGAGCTGTTCCTGACGCCAAGCTCCGACCCGTGGCTCGGTCTGGTGCAGCCCAACACCTACACGGGGTTAGATAACGACGGCATCGTTAAATAACGCTCGAAGTTAAGCGGTCATTCCGCGTCTCAAAATCTCTATCAGGGGCGAAAGAAATTTAATTGTCTTTCGTCCCTGACAGGGGCTTCTTCAATTTGTCTCCCTTATCTCTAGAAGGTCTCCCACGTAATAGAAAAGCTCTCGCTCCTTTCAGGGGCTAAGCATTGGTCATACTCACTTTCAACCGGAAATAGTTAACGTGAGGCGCGACGTAAGAGAACCTGGCTCCGTAGGAGCCGGATGTTTATAGCTTAAAGTTTCCCAAAAGAGTCTAGCTCCGTAGGAGCTATATGTACTCTATCAATTAACATGTAGCTCCTACGGAGCTAGGGTTATCTATCATCCAGAGACTATAAACATATAGCTCCTACGGAGCTAAAAACATTATGCTCATTCTTATATCGCGCCTCACGTTAGTTAGAGCAAGGCCGTATCTTTTTCGATACTGGCGGTAATAACTTTCAGAGATCGTCTAGCTTAAATTACACAATCAACTTATAGCTCCCCGCAAAGAAAGCGAACTGTCTCACTCTAATAGGAGCGCTATTTATGAAACTCGTTCTCGTTTTAGTTACCGCAACGCTGCTCATGCTTGCGCCTGAAGCAGATGCCCAGACGCGCACGCGAATTCGCAACATAGGGATTGACAGGCCGACTCAGGCTCAAGCTGCGACGCGACAGCTACCCTTGCGCCGCGTCATTCTCTACAGCAACGGCGTAGCCTATTTTGAGCGGCGTGGAACCATCCGAGGCCGCGCAGAGATAGACTTGCAGTTTAAACAATCACAGGTGGACGATGTGCTTAAATCAATGGTCGTGCTCGACCTTGGCCGCGGACAGATCGGCGCTGTCAGTTACAACTCGTCCGCGCCGCCTTCTGCGCGCCTCGCAGACATTCCATTCTCAATCGAGGCAGGAACGGAAGATAGTACTCAAGGTGGACTTGCGGGCGTGCTTCGACAGCTACAGGGCGCACGCGTGGTTGTGACCACAGCGGGGCGTTCGGCCACCGGAGCTATCCTCACCATCGAAGAGCGCCAGTCGCAGAAAGATGCAGATAAGCCGTCCGTCACAATGCGCGCGATTGTGATAGCGTCCGAGACGGGCGAGATTTCAAGCTTTGATCTTGCGGAAGTGCGCTCGGTGCGTCTCGTTGACGAGGGAGCGCGTCGCGACGTGACGGCCTTCGCCAGCGCTTCGGCCTCTGCACGCCGCCGCGATGCCAAGACCATTGTCATCACCTCGGACGGCGCGGGCGAGCGCGAGATGGTTGTCAGCTATACTATCGCCGCGCCGATATGGAAGACGACCTACAGAGTAGTGCTGGACTCTTCGGGCAAGCCTTTCTTTCAGGGCTGGGCTATCGTCGATAACGTTGGCGATGAAGACTGGACGGATGTTTCTCTCTCGCTCGTCTCCGGCACGCCCGTCTCATTCATACAGCCGCTACAGCAACCGCTCTATCGCTATCGTCCCGTGATACCGATTCCAGACGACCTGAACCTAGACCCGCAGATTTATGATCCGAGCATTGGCAGAGGGCGCGGCTATAACTCCGGCGGCGGAGGCGGCATAGGAGGAGGTGGTGGAGGCGCTGGCGGCGGGGGCGGAGGCGGTGATGACCCCACCAGAGTTTACACGAGTAAGGCCGTAACTGGCGGGCCTGTGACGACGCTCAGCGATGCTATAACTAGCGAAGATTCCGGCATCAAGACGGCGGCCACAGGCAAGGAGAGCGGCGACCTCTTTGAGTATCTTATAGACAGACCCGTCACAGTAGCCCGTGACCGCTCGGCGCTGATTCCTATACTTCAAACTCGCATGGAAGGCGAGCGCGTCTCAATCTATACCGAGGCGGCGCAAAAGGATCGCCCCATGAGCGGGATGCTGTTGAAGAACACCTCTCAGTTAACGCTCGAAGGCGGCGCACTCACAGTCATTGACAGCAACGCTTACGCGGGCGAAGCCTTGATGGAACGGCTCAAGCCCAATGAGGAGAGGTTCATCTCCTTCGCCGTAGACCTGGCGACACTCGTCACAGTACGAAAAGAAGAAGGGCGCGAGCCTGTCTTTCTGGTACGCGTCTTGAACGGAACATTTCAGGCTCATTACTACCAATCGGAGAAGAAGTCCTACACCATCACGAACCAGACGGACAGGCCGCGCATCGTCTACGTAGAGCACCCCTGGCGTGAAGGCTGGCGACTGAGCGACGAATCTCCAAAGCCTGTAGAGAAGACCGCGAGCGCCTATCGCTTTCGCATAGAGCTTGCGCCTCGCCAATCCGTCGAGTTGATGATTGCGGAGCGGCGCGCATTGATGGACAGTTACGCGCTTTCCAACCTGACGCCGCGAGACTTGGAGCTTTTCGTCTCGCGCCGCTATCTGGATGAGGCGTCGCGCGTCGCGCTCGAAAAGATAATTAATCTGAAAAGCCGTATCGCCGAGGTGGCGGCGCGTGTAGAGGCTGTGGATCGCGAAGCGTCGGAAATCGGTGCGGATCAGGCGCGGCTGCGTGAAAACATCAAAGCGCTCGGCCAGACCACGGAAGCCCGACAGCTCATAGCGCGTTACGTAGCCAAGGCGGGCGAGCAGGAGACGCGCATAGAGCAACTCACTTCGGCGCGGCGTGCGGCGGCGCAAGAGCGCGTCCAGCTTCAAGCCGAGCTTGAAGCTGCCATACACGCTCTGGCTCTTGATCGCAAGCTCTGAAGTTATTTCATGCCTGCGATGATGGCTTCGGCGAACTCTGCCGTCTTGGCTTCGCCGCCTATGTCGCGTGTCCTGACGCGTCCTTCACGGAAGACCTTGAGCATGGAGGTCTCTATCTTTTCCGCAGGCTCGCGCTCGCCCAGATGTCGCAGCATGAGGATGGCTGATTGAAGGAGCGCGGTCGGGTTGGCTATGCCCTGACCCGCTATGTCTGGCGCAGAGCCGTGTACGGCCTCGAAGACCGCGCCAAGCTCGCCTATGTTCGCGCCGGGAACAAGGCCGAGGCCGCCGATTAGCCCAGCGCACAAGTCCGATACTATGTCGCCGTATAGATTTTCGAGCAGCATGATGTCGAACTGTTCCGGGCGCATGACAAGCTGCATACAGGCGTTGTCCACAATCTTGTCGTCGGCCTCTATCTCCGGGTAACCTTCGGAGACCTTGCGGAAGCAATCAAGAAAGAGACCGTCCGACAGCTTCATAATGTTGGCCTTGTGGACTGCCGTGACCTTCTTTCTTCCCTCGCGGCGCGCGTACTCGAAAGCGAAGCGCGCGATTCTGGTGGAGGCTTTTTCGGTGATGATCTTGATGCTTTCGACTACGCCGGGGACGACCACGTGCTCTATGCCGCTGTAGAGGTCTTCCGTGTTCTCGCGCACGACCACCAGATCAAGCTCCGGGTAGCGCGAAGGGACGTTCGGCAGCGCCCTGACGGGGCGCAGGTTCGCGTAAAGATCAAGCGCTTTCCTGAGACCGACGTTGACGGAGGTGAAGCCTTTGCCGACGGGCGTCGTAATCGGCCCTTTAAGCGCGACCTTGTTGCGTTTGATTGATTCAAGTAGGTCTGCGGGCAGCGTGTTGCCGAACTTTTCCAGCGCCTGTGCGCCTGCGTAATGCGTCTCCCATTCGACCTGTACGCCCGCTGCTTCCACGATCTGCACGACCGCCGCGGAGACTTCCGGCCCGATGCCATCGCCGGGGATGAGTGTGATAGTATGTTTTGTCATAAGCAACCAGCTTTCAGCAGTCAGCAGACAGCAATCACTTAAAGCTGAAAGGCTGATCGCTGACTGCTAATTTCTCTTGGAATGCGTTGCATCATACCAACAACCGGCCAGTAATGCTAAACGGTGTAGAGCACAAATTTGTAGAGACGGCGGATGCGGTTGTAGTCGGCGGTGGCGTCGTGGGGCTGGCGATTGCGCGTGCATTAGCGCGTGCTCACTTCGGGCGCATAGTGTTGATTGAGCGTGGGCAGTTGGGCGCGGAGGCGTCGCACGCCGCCGGAGGAATGCTCGCCGCGCAGGCCGAATGTGACGGCGCTGATGCTTTTTTAGAGCTTGCGTGTGCGAGCCGCGACCTTTATACGGGATTCGCCGAAGCGTTACTGGATGAGACAGGCATCAACATAGAGCTTGAGCGAACAGGGACGCTCTACCTGGCTTTTACTGAACGGGACGAGCTAGAGATTGCGCATCGCTATAGTTGGCAATCGAGCGCAGGTCTTTCCGTCCAGCGATTGACGGTCGATGAAGCACGCGAGCTTGAGCCTTGCGTCTCGCCTGAAGCATTGAGCGCGCTGCGCTTTCCACTTGACTGGCAGGTGGAGAATCGCCGTCTGGTTGCGGCGCTGGCGACCGCTGCTGAAAACATGGGCGTGCAGCTTTTGACGTGTACGAACGTCGAATCGCTTTTGATGGAACGGGGTCACATCAAGGGTGTGGAAACTGCACAGGGGCGCATATATTCCGCAGTCGTCGTGGTGGCAAGCGGCGCTTGGGCATCTTCTCTACTGACGGCTGAGATGAGCGAGCCTGTGATTCGTATAGAGCCTGTGCGCGGGCAGATGCTCTGCTTCGATGCGCGCTCGGCGTTCGCGCGCCACGTTATCTACAGCCCGCGCGGCTACCTTGTGCCGCGCATGGACGGTAGACTCCTTGCAGGTTCTACGACCGAGCACGCAGGGTTTGACAAGCGCGTGACTGCCACGGGCGCAAGTACTATTCTGACGCACGCTATGGAGATTGCGCCTGCTCTGGGTGAGTTGACGCTTGTTGATGCGTGGTCAGGCTTGCGGCCTCGCGCGGTTGACGACCTTCCGGTGCTGGGCGAGTCTGCACAGACGCGCGGACTCTTCTACGCCGTAGGGCATTATCGTAACGGCATACTGCTCGCGCCCATCACCGGAGAGTTAATCGCCGCAGAGATTACGAGCGGCATCGCCTCGCCTTTAATGACAGCCTTTACGCCCGAACGCTTTCATCAAGTGGGCGTCGGCTAATCGACCGGGAACTCTTTTTTTATGAGACAAAGCCTCTCATGCATGGCCGCGCTTCTGTTATGCACGCTTGTTCTCTCGTCTCTCTCTGTGCAGGCGCAATCGGGTCGCGTCCTGCCGGAAAAAACAAACGCGGCCTCTTCCGCCTCAACTGATACGCGCGCGGCTTCTGCGCTTTATGAAGAGGCTGAGAAGTATGTGCGCGAAAGGTTCGAGCAGTTCAATCGAGAGCGCGTCCCCTTTGATAAAGAGCGTGCGGCGAAGACCTACGTCGAGCAACAAGAGATGGCTGCGCGCTATGCAAAGCTTCTGGCTGCGCGCACGAATCTGGCGGGCGATGATCTTTTTTATCTTGGCAGGCTCTATCGTCTGGCCGAAGACGAGGACAAAGCCCTTGACGCTTTTAAGCGCTATCTTGAGACGAAGCCTGCCGCTGGAAGCGTGTACGCGCAGACCGCTCGCGTCGAGCTCATCACCATCGCCGCCGAAAAAGGGAGGCTTGAGGAAGCCGAAGCTGCGCGAGCGGTTTTCTTAAACAACCAGCCGCAAAAGCCCGAAAGCCGCTTGGCTGTAGCGGCGCTCATGGCCTCTGCCTATCGTAAGGCTAAAAAATTCGACCCGGCATTAGAGCGCGGGAGCGAGGCGTTCGATCTTCTCAAGTCTCTTCCCGTCCCGGAGCCATCCGAAAGAGACGCACGCATCGAATCCATCAAGACCGTGACAGGTCTTCTGGTTCAGCTCTATCTGGTAAAGAATAAGGCGAAAGAGGCCAAACGGGTCGTCGAAGATTTGCGCGAGATGAGTTTGCAGTTTCCGTCGCCCGCGCTTTTCAGACAATCCGAGCGCTTGCTTGCAGCACTCGGAATGGAAGCGAAGGATTTGAAACCGGACGCGAGCGCAAGCCTTGCGCGCCCTCTGCCGCCGGAGATTGTCGCCACCGAATGGATAGACCAGAAGCCCTTGAAGCTGGCAGACCTGCGCGGCCAGGTAGTGCTGCTGGATTTCTGGGCACCGTGGTGCGGCCCGTGCATCAGCACCTTTCCGACGCTGCGGCAGTGGCATGATAAATATAAAGAGAAGGGTTTGGTTATCCTGGGCGTGACGAATTATTTCGGCGAGGCAGAGGGGCGCGAGATGACGCCCGCAGAAGAGCTTGATTACCTGCGCCGTTTCAAGAAAAGATTCCGCCTGCCCTACGGCTTTGCCGTCGCCGACAATGATGATAACGACACCAACTACGGCATCGCGTCCATCCCGACGACGTATCTCATAGACCGTCGCGGCCACGTCCGCCTCATCTCGCTCGGCGCGAGCGAGGGGGAATCGCAGGAAATCGAAGCGATGATTAAACAGCTACTCGATGAAAAGTGAAGAACAGTTTTTAGTTTTCAGCTTTCAGTTTTCAGAAAAAGCAACGGGTTCTTCTACTGAAAACTGAAAACTAAAAACTGAAAACTGTTCTATCTGAGAATGGAGAAATCATCTTGTTGAGACGGTTGATAATTTTTGCGCTGGCTGTTGTGTTGGCGTTTGCGCTTCCGCTTCAATCTCTGGCGCAGGATGGGCGCGCTCAGCTTGCGTCTCCGCAGGTGAAGCCCGCGCCGACCGCCGCAGTGCTCTATGAAGAGGCGACCAACTATTCGTCCAGGAAGTTTCAGGAGTTCGCGCAGAGCAAGGTAAAGTTTGATTCCGGTCTGCTGGAAAAGACTTTGAAGGAGCAGCGGGAATTGGCTACGCGCAATGCCGCGCAGTTGGCCGCGCGTCCCGGTCTTGCGGGCGAAGACCTTTTCTATCTGGGAATGCTCTACAACCTGTCGGAGAACGGCGCGGGCGCAATAGAAACTTTGAAGCGCTATTTGGCCGCGAAGCCTGCGGATGAGAAGCATGCTCAGGGCGCGCGTTACGCGCTGGTGCAGATTTCCGCGAAGATGAATCTTTTTGAAGACGCCGAGCGCTCGCTCTCCGATTACATCAAGAACCAGCCGCAGACTCCCAACGAGCGCTTCTTCATGGAGGACGCGCTCGCACGCGCCTTTCTCAAAGCCAAACAACTAGAGCGCGCGCTCGCACACGCAGACGAAGATTTTAAGGCAGCCAAATTGATTAAGCCTTCGCCCAATAACCCGACTAGCAGTAGTTACGCCATCTACACTTCAGGCACGACTCTGGTTGAAGTTCTGCTTGCGATGAAGAAAGCGGAGCGCGCCGTCTCCGTGCTCGAAGAGATGCGTCAGGCAGCGATAACCATGACGAACCAGCGTCTTTATCTGGACGTGACGGAACGCCTCGCCACCGTGCTCATCGAAGCGGAGCGCAAACCGGAAGCCGTACGCATGCTCGAAGAGTCCATCGCCTACGTGACGGCGAACGTCAAGGATCAAAAAGCGCAGAGCCAGCTTCTCTCCGGGCTTAGAAACAAGATGAAGCAGTCGCAGCTTCGCGGCGAGATTGCGCCGGAGATTCTGGTTGCGCGCTGGATAGATCAAAAGCCCTTGAAGCTGGCAGACCTGCGCGGTCAGGTAGTGCTGCTGGATTTCTGGGCGACATGGTGCGGCCCGTGCATTGCGGCTTTTCCTTACCTGAAAGAGTGGCACGAGAAGTATAAAGAGCGAGGGCTTGTCATCATCGGGCTGACCAGATACTACGGCTCCGGCGAAGGACGCGAGATGTTGCCTGCCGAAGAGTTCACATTTATAGAGAAGTTCAAGAAAGAGCACGAGCTGCCCTACGGCATCGCCGTCGCCGAAGGGAGCGTGAACCTGGGCAACTACGCCGTCACAGGCATCCCAACAGCCGTGCTAATAGATCGTCAGGGCAAAGTGCGCTACGTCACCACCGGCACAGGCGCAGGCACCGAAGCCCAGATCGCCGCCACGATTGAAAAGCTCCTTGAAGAAAAGGCAGAAGTCAGAGTGCAGAATGATGAATTAAAGAAATAACAGCTCTTCATTCATCATTCT
>DASWQH010000053.1:0-155163 GCA_036403815.1 Pyrinomonadaceae bacterium
AGGCTGCGCAGTTGCTTGTGCGATGCGCAGCGCTGAACCGGATGACCCACTTGGGAATGCCCGACAGTTACGCGGTGTGAGCGACGCTTGACCTTAATTGTGGATGATGCTGCGCTCATTTCGATTTATGCAACAAAGTCACTCTAAACCAACGCGGACATGGCCGCAAACCCCAGGCGATTTTGGATTTTAGATTTTGGATTTTGGATTAGAGCTACCGTTTTAAGTTGAGCTTGGTGCTATTTGAGCTTGCCAATCCAAAATCTAAAATCCAAAATCCAAAATTGATGGATGGTGTTCTCAATATTGATAAGCCTGTGGGGTGGACTTCGCATGATGTGGTGGCGCGTGTTCGCCGTCTCTTGAAGGAAAAGCGTGTCGGCCATACCGGAACGCTCGATCCGTTTGCGACGGGCGTGCTGGTGGTCATGGTTGGGCGCGCAACGCGGCTGGCGCAGTTTCTGGCGGGCGACGCGAAAGAGTATCTGGCGACGGTACGCTTCGGCTATGCGACCGACACCGGCGATGTGACGGGTACGAGGCTGGCGAAGGATGAGAGGAGCGAAGCTATTGAGACGCGCGTGCGCCCCTGGAGTGAAACGGAGATAGAGGCTGCGCTCGCTACCCTGCGCGGGGAGATAGAGCAGGTGCCGCCTATGTATTCTGCGAAGAAGATTGCCGGGCAGAAGCTTTATGAGATGGCGCGGCGTGGGCTGGCGGTTGAGCGCGAGGCGCGCCGGGTTAACGTTTATGAGTTTGAAGCGGTACGGCAGACGGACGGAGAGCTTCTGAGATGGAATGAGGATGGAACATGCGACATGCTTGTGCGCGTCCTGTGTTCGGCTGGAACATACGTGCGAGTGCTCGCAGAGTCTACGGGAGAGCGGCTGGGAGTGGGAGCGCACCTCACAAGCCTGCGGCGGACACGCGCCGGAGAGTTTCGTATAAAAGATGCCGTTACAATGGAGGAGCTGGAGACGAAAGCTGCGGCAGGCGCGGCAGCAAATCTGCTGGTTTCGATGGATGCGGCGCTCTCAGGGCTGGCTTTTGTGCATCTAACGGCTGAAGCGGCACGCCGGGTCAGTCACGGCGTCCCCTTTAGATTAAAACGCGAGGAGGAGGCGAATTACCAGGAGGGCGAGCGAGTGCGTATGATGGATGAGAGCGGAACTCTACTGGCCGTCGGAGCTTATGACAGTAGATTGGAGATGGTGCGTCCCATTGTGGTGCTGGCATGAAGGAAAAATAAGCATTGACTAGCTACCTTGTACGGTGTGCTATACTTGTCAGCAGCAAGGGGAAGGCGGGAGTCGCCTTCAACGAACCGACATCTCCTGCGGTCTCCCGCCGCTCAGGTTGAAAACAGAAGAAAAGTTTTTTGGGAACGGTCTCTTTCGATGCGGCTCGCGCCAGACATGAAGAGCGCGCGGCTCTGACCGAGAGGCGCATATAGAGGCTAATCCGTATAAAGAGAGCATGGCCGCCGAAGCATTTGGGCTTTTCTCCCTTCCTGCCGCACGCGGCGCGCTTCCTGCTCTTAAAAGATCAAAAGGGCGTGTTATCCACGCCGTCCGACGCGCGCTTCTTTAGCCAATATAAAAGAGGTACAAAAGGGCTATGCAAGAGCAGGATGGCAGCAATAAATTCAATATCAGCGAACGGCTCGAAGGCTTGCGCCGCGAACGCGAAGCGCTCCGCTGGGAAGGCTCCTTCCGCGACTACTTCGAGTTGGTCACGCAGAACCCCAGACTGGCCGAGCTATCACACGCGCGCATCAACGACATGGTTCACGCGGCGGGCGTTGACAAGCTCAATGAAGGCACGCGTGACGAAGTCGCTCGCTACAACTTCTTCGCCGGAGAACTCTACGGCATCGAAGAGCCGATTGCGCGCATCGTCGAATACTTCAAGAGCGCAGCGCAGCGATTGGAAGTCAGAAAGCGCATACTTCTCCTGATGGGGCCTGTCGGCGGCGGTAAATCAACCATCGTCACCATGCTCAAGCGCGGTCTGGAAAACTGGACGCAAGCGGAAGAGGGCGCTGTCTTCGCCATCAAAGATTGCCCGATGCACGAAGAGCCGCTGCATCTCATCCCGAACTCACTCAGAGCGGAAATAGAGAAGCATTACGGCATCTACATAGAAGGCGATCTCTGCCCGCAATGCCGCTACGCGCTGGAGCACACCTACAATGGCCGCCACGAAGACGTAAGGGTCGAGCGCATGGTCTTCTCCGAAAAAGACCGCATAGGCATAGGCACCTTCGCGCCATCCGATCCCAAATCGCAGGACATCACGGAACTGACAGGCTCGATTGATCTTTCCACCATAGGCGAGGTCGGAGTTGAATCAGACCCGCGCGCCTATCGCTTCGACGGCGAGCTCAACATAGCCAATCGCGGCCTGATGGAGTTCGTAGAGATGCTGAAGGTGGACGAGAAGTTTTTGTATTCGCTTCTCACGCTTTCACAGGAGCAATCAATCAAGACCGGGCGCTTCGCCATGATCTACGCGGACGAGGTCATCGTCTCGCACACGAACGAGAACGAGTACATATCGTTCGCTGGCAATCGTAAGTCGGAAGCGCTTCAAGACCGCATCATACTGGTTCGCGTGCCTTATAACCTGCGGGTCTCACAGGAAGAGCGCATCTACGACAAGCTCTTGAATCAATCGCAAGCCCTGCGCGCCGTCCACATCGCGCCGAACACTTTGAGGGTCGCGGCGATGTTCGCCGTCATGACTCGTCTGGAAGAGCCGAAGCGGCAGAACGTTGACATCGCCAAGAAGATGAGGCTTTACGACGGCGAGGATGTAGAAGGCTACAAGTCCAAGGACGTGAGGGAGCTGAAGGACGAGGCCGTGCGCGAAGGCATGGATGGAATAAGCCCGCGCTACATCATCAACCGCCTGTCTTCCGCGCTGGTGCGCGACGGCATCACCTGCATCAACCCGATTGACGCCCTGCGCGCCATCAAGGACGGCTTTGAGCAGCACACAGGCATCAGCCCAGACCAGCGCGAGCGCTACCTGAATCTGATTTCACTCGCGCGTAAAGAGTATGACGAGATAGCCAAGATAGAAGTCCAGCGCGCCTTCGTTTATTCATTCGAAGAGATGGCACGCACCATGTGCAACAACTATCTGGATAACGTAGAAGCCTACTGCAACAAGGAACGCATGAAAGACCCCATCACCGAAGAGGAGATAGAGCCGGACGAGCAATTGATGCGCTCCATAGAAGAGCAGATCGGCATCACCGAAAACGCCAAGAACACCTTCCGCCAGGAGATTCTGATTCGCATCAGCTCTTACGCGCGTAAAGGTAGAAACTTCGACTACAACTCGCACGAGCGTCTGAAAGAGGCCATCGAGAAGAAAATCTTCTCAGACCTCAAGGACGTGGTGAAGATTACAACTTCGGCGAAGACGCCCGATCCAGACCAGTTGCGCCGCATCAACGAGGTGATTGATCGTCTGGTCAAAGACCACGGCTACTGCCCTGTCTGCGCCAACGAGCTTCTGACCTACGTCGGTACGCTGCTCTCACGCTAGAGGGCGCGGGCAGCGCCGAAGCCGAGCGGCGAAAATGTTTAACTAGAACGCCCGCGCTTTTCGCTCTGAAAGGTGCGGGCATTTTTTATTAGCAGTCAGCTATCAGCAATCAGCCGTCAGCTAAGAGATAACGGGGATGGTATGATTCAAGATGAGTAAGAGAAAGGCTGATAGCTGATAGCTGACTGCTGATTGCTAATTTATGAAAAAGCGCTACTTGATTGCAGGAGCGGGCGGACTGGCAGGAGCGGCTTTGACCGTGAAGCTCTTAAGCCGCCCGCATGATGTGGAGTGGGAGCGGCACGCACACGAGCTTCATCATGCAGAGCGTTCTCGCTTCGTGGAAGTCGAAGGCGTGCGCGTGCATTATCAGGAGGCTGGCTCTACGAATGCCCCGGCGATAATTCTCATACACGGCTTCACTGCTTCGACGCTCGTCTGGAGCGACGTGCTGCTGCCGATTGCCGGGAGCGGCTTCCGTGTCATCGCGCCCGACCTGGCCGGATTCGGTTTTTCAGGCAAGCCCACGGACGGCGAATACACTATTGAATGGCAGGCGCGACTTGTCCTGGGGCTAATGGATAAGCTGGGAATTGAGAGCGCGACTCTGGTCGGTAATTCCTACGGCGGCGCGGTCGCGGCTGTTTGCGCTCTGGATTATCCGCAAAGAGTCGAGCGGCTTGTGCTCGTCGGCGCGGTCTCGAATGATAATGTTAAGAAGCGTCTGCTTCTGCGTCTGGGGCGCTCCCCCTTTCTGGGAGATTTAATCTCGCCGCTGTTGCTTGATTTACGCTGGCTGGTGCGCCAGCGCATGCGACGCAATCGCGTCCGCCGAAAAGAGATTAACGAGCAAAGATTCGAGGCTCATCACCGTCACCTGCGCACATCGAGCACACAGCGCGCCGCGCTTAGTATGCTTCGGCGCTGGCATGCCGAGCGCATACGGCATGACGCGCATCTAATACAGCAGCCCGTCTTGCTCATCTGGGGCGAGCAGGATGTTGAGATGCCGCTGGAAGACGGAAAATACCTGCACCGCCTGATTCCCAACTCCCGGCTCATAGTCTTTCGCAACTGCGGGCATCTGCCACAGGAAGAGTATCCGCAGGAGTTCGTAGAGCTGGTAACAGGATTTATAAGGCAGTGATGAGTGACAAGTGACGAGTGACAAGCAAGAACGCTTTAACTCATCACTTGTCACTCGTCACTCGTCACTGAGGTTCAAGATGTCCATACAACGCAACGACTGGTCATTGCAGCGCAAAGGCATCATTGATCAGGAACGCCACAAGGATCGCGTGCGCGAGGCGATCAAGAAGAATCTTGGCTCCATCGTCTCGAACGAAGCCATCATCATGAGTGACGGCAAGCGCACTGTGAAAGTTCCCATACGCGCGCTCGACGAGTACAAGTTTCGCTACGACTATCGCAAGCGCAAGAATGTAGGGCAGGGAGATGGCCGCACACGCGTCGGCGATGTCATCGGGCGCGAAGGACAGCCCGGCGGCAACGGCCCCGGTCGCGGGCAAGGCCCCGCAGGACAGGACGGCGGCGGCGAATACTACGAGGCGGAAGTCCAGATAGACGAGATCGCCGCGCTCATCTTTGAAGATTTGCAGTTGCCCTTCCTCGAAGAGAAAGCCAAAAAGGCCGTGCCCTCTAAGACCACGCGCTTTAACGAGATTCGCCGCACGGGTGTCATGGCAAACCTGGACAAGCGCCGCATGATAATGGAGAACATCAAGCGCAACGCCAGAGAGAAAGGCAACCCGCAATTCGGCGATGTCAAAAAAGAGGATTTGAGATTCAAGAGCTGGGAAGAGCAGCACCGCTTTGAATCCAACGCCGTCGTGATAAGCATGATGGACGTTTCGGGTTCAATGGGCGAGTTCAAAAAATATATCGCGCGCTCCTTCTTCTTCTGGATGGTGCGTTTCCTGCGTACGAAGTATGACAACGTCGAGATAGTCTTCATCTCGCATCACACGGAGGCGCGCGAAGTCACGGAAGAGCAATTCTTTACGCAGGGCGAATCGGGCGGCACTGTCGTCTCCAGCGCCTACCAGCTTGCCTTGGACGTTATCAACCAGCGCTACACGCCGCGCGATTGGAACGTCTATCCGTTTCACTTTTCCGATGGCGACAACTACTACTCCGACAACGAAGAGGCAGTGCGACTCGCGGATCAACTGATTCAGACCTGCAATCTCTTCGGCTACGGCGAGATTGGCGAAGAGGGAGCAAGCAGCTATCGCCGCTCTTCGGGCGCGCTGCTCTCCATCTTCAGCGACCGGCTGAAGAACAAAGAGCGATTCGTCGGCGTCAGGATTGATGACAAAGAAGATGTGTACCCCGCGCTCAAACAGTTTTTCGGAAAGAAGAACGAACTCTAAAATTTCATCATGCAAGACCGAGAAATTAAAGACCTGGAAAAATCTTTGGAGCAAATTTGGGACGTGGCGCGCTCATTCGGCCTTGACCCTTTTCCGACACGTTTCGAGATTGTGCCCGCGACCGTCATGTACGAGATAGGCTCTTACGCCCTGCCCGGTCGTTATTCACACTGGACGTTCGGCAAAGCCTATCATCGCATGAAAACCATGTACGACTTCGGCCTGTCGAAAATCTACGAGGTCGTCATCAACACGAATCCGTCTTACGGCTTTCTGCTTGAGACAAACAGCCCAATACAGAACAAGCTGGTCATGGCGCACGTGCTCGGCCACGTGGACTTTTTCAAGAACAACGTCTACTTCTCCAAAACCAACCGCCGCATGGTTGAAAGCGTCTCTACACACTCAGGCCGCATGACCGAGTACGAGTTCAAGTACGGGCGTAAGACGGTCGAAAAGTTTCTGGACGCCGTGCTGTCAATCGAAGAGCACATTGACCCGAACTTCTTCATCAAGCGTGAGACGCGCCCCACGCGACTTCCGTCCGCTATCAAAAAGGAAGGCCGCTACGACGACCTCTGGCGACTGGGCGAAAAAGATGAGCCGCAGGTGGAAGAGAGCGAGCCGCAGAAGGGCGATCAGCTTCCTGAAAAAGACCTCGTCTACTACCTCATGCGCCACTCGCCGAGCCTTCAACCCTGGCAGCGCGACGTGATGGCTATGATCCACGAAGAGATGGAATACTTCATCCCGCAGATGCAAACCAAGACGATGAATGAAGGTTGGGCGTGTGCGACCGGAGACTCACTGCTTTTGACCGAAGAAGGCTTTATGCGCTTCGACGAGTTGTATGAAAGAGGCGAGAAAATCCTGGTTGCAGGGGGCGGCGAAGGCGCGGTCTATTCCATAACGGACTTTCACAAAGAAGAGCGCGTGCCGACGATTCGCATCCGAACACGGCGCGGTCTTGAGATTGAGGGCGCACTCAAACACCGCGTTCAACTTGCCGACGGCTCGTGGATGCACTTACGAGAGTTGAAACTTGGAGACAGTCTTGCCATCGAGTGCAGGACGAACATCTGGCCGAAGGAGAAAGTTCGGCTCGACTTCATCCCGACACAGCCGATGGCGACGCTTGAAACTGTTGCATCATTGGCTGGGGTCTCATGGTGTACGGTGCTGCGCCACTTAAAGGGCAGAAGGACAGAACGTGCGTTTGAAATCAATGCTGCCCTGTCCTCTACGGCTTACCAGCGGGGGATGGCAGGCAAAACTCTTCCAACGAGGTCTACTTTAAAGCTGCCTGATGTTTTGAATGAAGAGATTGCCTGGCTGCTCGGTTACTTCATAGGTGACGGCAATCGCACCAAGTCCGGCATTTGTTTGACTACCGGTGATGATGAAGTCGCACAAAGATTAGCAACTGTCATTGCTTCATCCTTCGGCCTGCGCGCTAAATTGAAGTGGGATGCGACTGACATCGGCGGACGCTGGCGCGTAGTTGTTCATTCGCGTGAACTGTTAAGGTGGCTCGAATATGTCGGCATTAACTTGGAAGACAAAGCGCGCAGCAAGAAGATTCCAGCGCCGATTTTGCTCTCGCCAAAGAGTGTTATGTCTGCCTTCCTGCGCGGTTATTTCGACGCGGACGCGTACGCCGGGGCGGAAGGTGTTCGCCTTTCTTCTTCAAGCAAAGAGCTGATTCGCACGGTTCAGACCGTGTTGCTCAACTACGGTATTCTCTCAAGACAGCGACGACACCTGTATGACATTCTTCAACTCGAAATTAATGGCACCTCAGCCGCGCTCTTCTTAAAAGAGATTGGCTTTAGCTTGGAGCGCAAGCAACGCGCTTTGTCTGAATGCATTGAGGGACATCGTTGGTTCAAGAAAGAAGATTTAACCGACACGGTGGTTTCAATCGAGCATGGCTGTGCTGATGTCTATGATATTACCGTTGATGAAAAGCATGCCTATGTAGCCAATGGGTTGATCAATCACAATTCATTCTGGCATGCGCGCATCATGCGTGAGTTGGATTTGGAGGATAAGGAGCATCTGGAGTTTGCGGAGCTTCATTCGGGCGTGGTGTCGCCGCACATGGGACAGTTGAATCCCTACTATCTGGGCTACAAAATTTTCGAGGACATAGAGCGGCGCTGGGATAATCCGACCGCAGAGGAGAGAGAAAAGTTCGGGCGCACGGGCGGTCAGGGGCGCGAAAAGATTTTCGAGGTGCGAGAGATTGAATCCGATGTCTCTTTCCTGCGCAATTATCTGACGGAAGAGCTTTGCGAAGAGCTTGACCTGTTCGTCTACGAACTCATAGAGGACGAAGAGTGGACGATTACGGAGAAGCGCTGGGAGCGTGTCAGGAACCAGTTGGTTACTAATATGACCAACTTCGGATTTCCTTACATAGAGGTTCTGGACGGCGACTACAACGGCAACCGCGAGCTTTACCTCAGACACGCTTTCGAGGCCGTAGAGCTGGATTCAAAGTATGCGCGCAAGACGCTCGAACACGTACACATGCTCTGGGGACGACCCGTTCATCTTGAAACCATGGTGGACGACGAGCGCGTAGTCATGCACTACGACGGCGAAGACCACGACGAAGATTAAAAGAGAGAACGCTACGATTCTTTTCTATCGCTTTGAATGAATTCCAGCAGGTCTCTGAAATTGTCTGCATGAAGGTCTGCGGGAAATCTTTGCCGTATGGCTTCGTCTCGAAAGCCTTCGCCGCCGAGCACTGTAAGCACGCCGCGCTTGATGGCCGCCGCGCGGAATTGATCGTACTCGCGCGCGTTACGGCTCAAGGCCATGTTGGCGGTCGAAGAGATGCAGATTAGATGCGGCCTGTGCTTCTCAATCGCGTCCGTCATGGCATAGAACGGCGTATGCGCTCCCAGGTTCACCACGCTCAAGCCCTTTTCTTCGAGCAGTAGTTGAGCACAGAGAACGGCCAGCTCGTGCATCTCCTCTTCGACCGTGCAAACGACTGCGCGGCGATCATCTACCATTTCTATGCGTATGCATTCCCTCAACGTCTCGACTGCGCGTGTGGCCGTCTGTGTCGCCAGATGCTCGTCGGCCACCGTCACTTCGCCGCAATGCCACAGGTTACCCAGGCGTCGCATAGCTTGCGTGACCGTCACATCCAGAATATTTACGAGCGGCAATCCATCCACGTAGGACGAAAGCAGAACTCCTGAGGATGCGCCTTCATGCCCGCGCACAATGGCCTCAAAGAATTGCGCAGCCCCTTCCTGTTCATCTCCCCTCGCGCCCTTCGCCTGCACCGACGACGCGTGCAATCCTCTGCGCGCTTCCCGGCTCACGTCCAGCCCCTGTTCGTTCTGGAATCTCAACACTTCAGAGAGCGCGAAGCGGCGATGGCCGCCGAGCGTTCTAGACGGATGCAGACGGCCTGCATCAGCCCATCGCTTGACGGTCGCCTCCGAAACCTGCCACATGCGTGCTAATTGACGCGTGGTTAAAAAGTTAGTATTCTCTTCTCTCATGAACGCTTTTAGCGATTATCAGGATACTCCGCAATCTGATGCTGTCAACGAACTTTGGCGGTAATTTATAGCAAACAAGGAAAAGCTGGAATTTCAGCAAGGTTTCGTGATGAACGTTTTGAGCGATTCTGTTAAATTGCTTCTCATCAGGGCGGGAGACGTAATGAGAGATTCACAGGGGGACAGGAAAAGACCTGTCGAAGGATTTTTGATCGTCGGCGTAGCGCTCGCGCTTCTTTTAGGAATAGTAGTTTTGAAGGCGCGTGTGCCCTGAGCATTCCGGCGAATGAACGAACCATTGGGGAGGAAACGAGACACATGGCACAAGCAACGGCAGCACGCATGGAAGAGAATTATACGAACACGGGCGGCGAGAGCAAGGATGTGGCAGAATCCATGCTGCGTAACATAGATGAAACGACAAAACAGTCCACGGGCGTCAGCCTTTTTCATATTTTGACGCTCGGCTCCATAGGAGCATCCATAGCACTCTTTCTTTCAGGCAAGAAGGATGCGGCGATTTTCGTTGGCCTCTGGCCGCCGACATTCCAGGCGCTCAAGGCCGTGACGGAAAAGAACAAGCGTGCCTGAATCTTAAAAGAGAAGTTCTCAAGTTTCTCACGACGCTTTAAGACTGCGCGTGAGAGCAAAGCGAGAGAGTCGCACTAGTGGCGAGCGCGGCTCTTTCGCTTTTTTTGTGAAAGAAACTTTTTCGCGTTTAATGCTTGCATGCAATTCAAGCTCAACTCATGTTGAGCGCCTTGCCAACCGAGGGGTCGCGACGCACGCGCCAGATTTTTGAATCCAGATAGTAGTGAATAAAGGCATAGCCCCAGAGGAAGGATGTCATAAGCTGCGTCCAGTGCGTTTGCTCGTGATTGGGAGACATGGCGTACTGGCGCGGCCCCTGATACCAGATGCCGAAGAGGACGCCGAAGGCTATGTAGTAAACGAGCCGCTTGCTGATTAGAGCGGCTGCGCCGTACTGCTCGCGCGCCTGCTCGCCGCCACCATTGCGCGTGTACTTCTTGTTATGAAACCAGATCAGGCGATGGTATTGAAGGTTATGATAGATGGTTAAGATGGCTACAAGCGCGATGGGCTTATTCGGCATAGGCGTCAGCAGCGCAATCCAGTGCATGGGGATGGCCGCCAGCAGCAGCAGGTACTTAGGCACATCCAGAGGCTGCCCCTGCACGCCCCTCTGAATCTGTCTTCCAAGCCACGCCAGAGCCACAGTGATAGTGGCAAACAGCAGGACTCGCTCAAGGCCGCCGACGGCGAAGCGCAAAGCTCCCGGCACGCGCGTCATGGCTTCCGCGTCGCCCTGCACAAACGCTACGAACGGATAGGTGAAGGCGAGCATGAGAAAGATTCTATCAAGCGCGTTATCAACCGGCGCAAGGTCGTCGTTCTTCTTCTTGTAGAGCACCATGAAGCCGTAGTGCTGCTTGACCAGATGATAGTAAGCCCAGAGCGCCGCCATGAAGAAGAAGAGCAGCCCGCGGCCAGACATAACCATGACGGGGCCGACAACGAAGAAGAGCAGCGAGCCTAGGAGCAAGCGCTTTCGCTCGCGCCTTTCCGTGCGGTCGAAGTAAGTGCGCGAGAAGGTGCCGAAGACGTGCGGCGCATCAATCAAAATCGCCCACGCCGCCACCATCCAGAGAAGCGGTAAGATGCCGTAGATATAAAGCAAGAGTAGCGCGTAGCTGGACAGGACGGAGCCTATGAACCAGATTAGATCATCACGCGCGCCTATGATCCAGCGCAGGGAGATGACGTTCGCTACTGTCTTTTCCGTAACAGCGTGTGTCGTTGTGGCAGACATATAAATCTCTGAGCAGAAAATAAAACTCTGTTGGCGTCCGGCGCGCAAAAAGCTATGCGCTTTCAACCTGCGACTTCGGCGAGGAGATTAAATTGTAGCACCAGTGCGGGAAGTTTAGTAAAGGCGAATGAGAGAAGCAATTCACCGCAGAGAACGTAGAGGATGCGGAGGATACGCAGAGAGAGTTGAATCTATTCTCCGCGCCCCCTCTGCGTTCTCTGCGTCTCGGCGGTAAATTCCGACTTTCCTCTTAACTCAAATTTGGATTAATGATGAGCGTTTAAAGACATGTTCCGGCTAGGAAAGAGCAGGTAGATTAAAATAGAATCAGAATACGTTGGATTAAAACAGGCTCATTATCTCTTATAAGAAGCTGAGAGGATTTTATGGCAACGACGGACGCGGAACTACAGGAACTTCTGGGGACTCTCTTTCAGGCGCACCCGTGGCATGGAGTCGCGGCGAGCGTTGATGCTCCCGGCATTCTCAACGCTTACATAGAGATTGTGCCGACCGATGCCGTCAAGTATGAACTGGACAAGCCTTCTGGGCATCTGCGCGTGGATCGCCCGCAGCGTTTCTCAAGTATGTGCCCGACGCTCTATGGCTTTATTCCGCAGAGCTATTGCGGGACGCGCGTCGGACAGCTCTGCTCAGAGCGCACAGGACTCGAAGGCATTAAGGGCGACGGCGACCCTATGGACATCTGCGTGCTGTCGGAAAAGGCTTTTACTCACGGAGACTTCTTCGTGCATGCCAAGCCCATAGGGGGCCTGAGAATGATTGACGGCATGGAGGCCGACGACAAAATAATCTCCGTGCTTGAGTCCGATGTTGCTTACGGTCATATCAAAGAATTGAGCGAATGCCCGCAAGGGTTAGTAGACCGTATCAAGCACTACTTCCTGAGTTACAAGCAACTGCCAGGGGATGCGCCGCGCCGCGTGGAGATTACGGACGTTTATGGACACGACGAAGCCGTGGACGTTATCAAGCGCAGCTTCGCGGATTACCGCGAACGCTACGGCGCACCCGAAAGCCGCATCGGCGAGCTGCGAAGATTATTGAGTAAATGATGCTTGAGGAAAGTTAATGCTGTAGAAGCTGACGGGATGCGCCGTAGCGCTTAAGCTTTGCTGACCAACTCTTCAACACCGCAGCGCGGACAGTAAAGAGTGCTGCGTGCGGCGTCGCGCCAGCGTGCGAGCGCGGGAGTTGAAAGCGCAGGCTCTTTGCTCTCGGCTTCGCCTTCAGTGAAAAAGCGTGCGCGTCCCCTTACCTCATCAGCCGCGCCCGCTTCCGTCTCGCCCGCGCAATGCTTACACATCCACCCGTAACCCGGGTTTATGAAGTGGTCTATCTCCATTGCGGAAAGAAGGTGTCGGATGACGGGTATCAGGTGTCTGTAAAGGAAAATCCAGTTAACTTTCTTTTTACCGCCACCCGGCACCTGATACCTGACACTCGATTCATTATCGTCGTGGCGACAAGCGGCGCTGCTGGTCTTGAACAGATTCAGTCAGGCGCACGGGCAGTGTCATGCGACGATTGTTGCGTAAGACTTCTACCTGAATGGTATCGCCTATCTGGTGTTTATCCAGCGAGCGGTAGAGGTCATCCTGAGTCGTCATGGCCTGGCCGTCAACGGTCGTGATGATGTCGCCAAGCTCCACGTCGCCGTCCTCCGTCTGCACAAGGCCGCGAATGCCTGCGGTTGCCGCAGCGCTTCCGGGCACAACGTTTATGACAATCAGGCCGTCTGAAATCGGCATACGTACCTGATCTTTCAGGTCTTTCACGGCGCGCGTGCCCACGCCCAGACGCGGACGACGCACAGCGCCATTCTGAATCAACTGCGGCACGATGCGCTTGGCGATGTTAATGGGAATGGCAAAGCCCACGCCCGCAGATGCGCCAGAGGGCGAGAGAATCTGCGAGTTGATGCCGATCATGCGCCCGCGAGAATCCAGCAGCGGCCCGCCGGAATTGCCCGGATTGATAGAGGCGTCGGTTTGAATCGCGCCTTCAATGGGGCGACCGTTGCGCGCACGAAGCGGACGCTGTAGACCGCTAATGATGCCGGTCGTGAGCGTGCGGTCGAGGCCGAACGGATTGCCTATGGCTAAGACTTTCTGGCCGACGATGAGTTGATCCGAGTCGCCGAAGGGGATGACGCGCAGTTGATCTGCGGGCGCGTCAACCTTGATGACGGCTAGGTCTGTGTCCGGGTCGCCGCCGATGATGCGCGCCTGATAGGTCTTATCGCCGCCAAAGCTGACGGTCAGCTTCTGCGCGCCCTCTATGACGTGGTAGTTGGTGACGATATGTCCCTGATCGTCAATCACAGCGCCTGAGCCGGAGCCTTCGCCCTCCTGCGACGTGCCGAACATGTCACGACGAATAGAGGTCGTGTTGATGTTCGCCACGCCGGAGGCTATGGCTTTGTAGACTTCTATGTTGTTCTGCTCGTCGGAAGCGACCGAGGGGTCTGTGATTCCTGCGGGCGGAGTTTCAGTATAAGCGGCTGTTTTGGGCTGGAAGCGGCTGCTCCAGCGGTCAAGGCAGGCAACGGTTCCGGCGGCAAAGAGCGCCGAAAGCAGCGCGATGACCAGAATCTGTCGGGCGGAAATTTTATACATAGCTTTTATTCTCTTCTTTAATCAAGTGGCGCAGCTCAAAGCGCTCGCTCGCCAGTCCTCTTTTTACGTGGCTATGTTTAAGATGCCGTAGCGCAATTTGCGGTTGCGCCTTATTGCTCTCAAGGGAAACGCCAAAAAGCGCCCGCCGGAGCTTCACAAGACCACGCGCTTTCCTTAACGCATTTCGCGGCAGACGGGTTTAATAAAATTGAGCTTCCCGCGTCGAGCGCAGCCTTCTCAAGAGCAGCGTACAGACGCTTTCCGAGAGACGCTATTGCCGGAAGACGCTCAAGAGGCTTCTATTTAATTCCGTCCGCGAGAGCAAAAAGGTTCAGGAAAAGAGGGCGAGCGCGGCATGCGGCAGGTTGCTGATGAAAGCCAGGGCGGTTTCATGCCCGTGCCACCCCAGAGCCGAAAGCCCTGTGGCAGCGTGTACGAACATCAGCAGCAGGTAGATGCCCAGCACAGCCTTGAGACCGTGGCGGGCGAGCGGCAGGTACGAGCAGCGGTATAGAACAAAGGCTGCGAATGCCCCTACGAAGAGCTTGAAGCCTAGAAACGGGACATCGCCCATCTCCAGCAGCCGCGCCATCAAGCCGTTGCCTTCCGTCGCCAGATTGGCGCGCACCCAAAAAAGCGTGAGCTGTGCGTCCAGAGCGTTCAAACCGAAGAGCAAGAGGCTTTGATAAAGGGCAGTCATTACAGACTCCTTCGCGGCAAACATTGTTTAACTCTCGCCCCCTTAAAGTCCGAAACCCCCAAACCAAATGGCCTGGGGGTTTTCCTCGTTTACGGGAGAAACGAGACTTACCTAACTTTGTATCTGAAAGATATTTCTAATAGCCGCGCGCTTCCAAAGATTCAGTTTGATACTCGAAAGTTTAAGACGCGGCGCGCTGGTCTGGGGTGATGATACGCAGGTTAGGCGATTCCTGTAGGACGCGTGTGCCGGGCGGGACTGAGTGCGTGAGCCAGACGTTGCCGCCGATGACGCTGCCGCGACCTATGACTGTTTCGCCGCCCAGGATGGTCGCGCCCGCGTAGACCACTACGTCGTCTTCAATGGTCGGGTGACGCTTGGTGTTGCGTATGAGTTCGCCCCTTGAATCCTTGTCGAAGGAGAAAGCGCCGAGGGTGACGCCCTGGTAGAGCTTGACGTTGTTGCCGATGCTGGCTGTGCCGCCTATGACTACGCCCGTGCCGTGGTCTATGAAGAAGTGCGAGCCTATCTCTGTGCCGGGATGAATGTCTATGCCTGTGCGGTAGTGCGCGTGCTCGGTCATGATGCGCGGGATAAGAGGGACGCGCATCTCGTAGAGCACGTGCGCCAGGCGATAAACCATCACGGCGTAGACGCTCGGATAGCTGAAGATTATTTCGTCATAGCAGGTGGCGGCAGGGTCGCCCTCATAAGCAGCCTCGACATCGGTCGCCAGCGCCTCGCGCAAGCGCGGCAACTCGGACAGGAAGTTTGCGGCGCAGTCGGCTGCCTCTGCATCCGGCACGACGCAATGCTCGCCCACAGTCTTCCCGTGGCCTATGGCGCGGTGAATCTGCTCGGACATGATTTCGTAGAGCCACGCCATACGCGCTTCGACGCGAAGCTTAAGGCTTGCGCCCGTCAACCCCTGCGCGCCTATGTAGCCCGGAAACAGAAGCTCGTGAACCGTCATCAGCACGCGCACAATCTCTGCGTGCGACGGCAACGGCTGGCGATCCAGATGATGAATCTTCGTCCCGCCCGCCGTGTAGGATTCGACCAGCTCCTGCGTAGCCCTGTGAAGCTTCTCGTTCATAAGAAAGCATTCAGCCATCAGCTATCAGCAGTCAGCTTTTTTGTATTTTCAACTTCGAGATTGAAATCGGTAGCGAAAGAAATCTCAAAAGCTGAACGCTGACTGCTGATAGCTGAATGCTTCTATTCTATTTGTATGTTCCTGTCCGTTGCGATGCCGCGCGCCTTCATGATGACATCGTCGTCAACGGGCTCGACGCCGTTCATCCATCCGGTCACTTCCTCGATGGGGCGACCGAGGGCGACGGCCAGTGTTTCGTCGCTTCCATCAAAGCCGTTGTCGCGCAGGCGCTTCAGGATAGCTCGCGCTTCCGTCTGATCCGTGCCGCGGTCGTCCACCACCCCGCCCTCTTTAGCCTTTGTCTCGCCCTGTTCGCTCATGCTCCCACCTCGCTTTGCGGTTCACCCGAAATAGTTGCGGTGTATCCAAGGTCTTGAATCTTCTTGGCAATCGTGCTCTGCTGCACGGTCTCTTCGTCAAAATCCACTATGGCGGTCTTGCGCTTAAAGGTCACGTCCACTTCATTCACGCCCGCCGTCTCTTCCAGCGTCTCTTTGATGAGTACGGCGCAAGAGTCACAGTGCATACCTTCTATATTAAACTCTTTCTTCACTTCCCTTTTGCCTCCTTGTTCCGGAAAGTCCACGCTGCGTGGCCTAGAGCGCGCCAGTCAAGCAAGAGGTAAGACCGGAGTCTCTCTTGCTGGAAGCGCCCGGCCTGTTCTGTTCGCAGGTGACGATTGCAGCGTATTATAAGAGGCAAAAGGTAAAAGGCAAAGGCAAAAGGATTGATTCATTGATACATCGGTTCATTGATTCAATGAAGCAATGATTAAATGAAACAATTATCATGAGTGAGGTTTCCATAGCTGCGGCGACGCTTGAGGCGACGCAAATCTTAAGGCGCGCGGGCGTGCCGGAATCAAGGCGCGAAGCCGCACAGCTTCTGGCGCACGCGCTCTCGCGCGACCGTACGTTTCTAATCACGCACGCCGAAGAGGAGGTTTCCCCCGAAAGGCTTAACGCGTTTCGTTCGCTGGTCGAGCGCCGGGCGCGGGGCGAGCCTTTACAGTACATCACAGGGCGCACAGAATTCTTCAAGCTCGATTTTGAAGTCACGCCGGACGTGCTGATACCGCGCCCGGAAACGGAGCTGCTGGTAGAAACCGCGCTTGATTTACTTCAGGGAACAGATGAACCCTTCGTCTGCGACGTAGGCACAGGCTCCGGCTGCATCATCATCTCGATTCTTCACGAGAGGGAGCGAGCCACCGGCGTCGGGCTTGACATCTCTCAGCCTGCGCTCAGGCTGGCGGGTCGCAATGCCCTGCGTCACAAGGTTGAAGGGCGACTTTCGCTAATTCTCTCCGATTGCTTCGAGGCTGTCCCTGCGACCTTGCCTCGCTTTAACATGATCGTCTCCAATCCGCCGTACGTGGCGGAAAATGCGCTCGAAGGGCTGCAACGAGAGGTGCGCGATTTCGAGCCGCGAGTGGCCTTGACGCCGGGCGGCGACGGCCTGCGCATCATACGCCGCTTGCTACATGACGCTCCCGCTTTTCTGCAAACGGGCGGCCACCTGCTCATGGAAATAGGCTTCGACCAGCACGAGGCAGTCGGACGGCTGGTTGATTCTCAAATCTGGGAGCTTCTCGACATCCACAAAGACCTGCAAGGCATTCCAAGAACAGTAGCATTAAGGAAAAAGTAAAAAGGCAATCGGAGAAGGCAAAAGTTAAGAAAGCGTTTGATAAGAGCCTCTTTCAGAAAGCTACGTAGGAGCGAGGATGTTTATAGCTTCAACAGCGCCTGCATTTGTTCCTTAGAAGCTGTTTGAAACCTTTACCGCCGCGCGAGCGGCGCTTGAGAAGGTAGCCAGAGGTGCAACGTCTGGAACTGAAGCGAGTTTGAGGACACGCGCCCTGAAGGGAGCGCGTAGATTCTATGCGCCCCTTCAGGGCGCGAATGATAGCTACATCGTTACCAGAGGCAGAGGTCGGCCTCGCGTCCGCCTCAGCCTCTGGCTACCTTCTGGCTGCGCCTTCGGCGCAAACGCTAGATGTGCCTTCGGCGCAAACCATTGATTTCTCAATCGGCTTCTTAGCTCCGCGAGGTGCGGCAGTTCACATTTCGCTCCCGACGGAGCTAAGGAACAAAGGTGAACGTCATTGAGGCTATAAACATTCCAGCCCCTACGGGGCTTTCAAAGCATTCTCCTGGACGGGGCGTCTCCACTTTAGCCCTTTGCTTTTCACTTTATCCTTTCCCGGCTGGCGTGGTAAAATTCGCAAGTTTTCCCGTCCCAGTTAACCGGATTTCCAGTCTTCGTCTCTGCTTGCTCTCAGAGGGAAAGTTTCGGTGTCGGTGGAGAAGCGGGCGCTTCTCTCTTTTTGCCGGATTTGCCCGCTTTAGCGCATCTGTCAGTAATTCTGGATAAGGCGAGCCGGGTCGTAATGAAGGAGATTTCCTCAATGGACAAATTCCGTATCAAGGGCGGACGCCCACTCAAAGGTCGTGTGCAGATTAGCGGCGCTAAGAATTCTGCGCTGCCCTGCATGGCTGCGGCGCTCCTGACGCCGGAGACGGTCATCCTGCACAACATCCCCTATGTGCGCGACATCATCACGCAGCGGCGGCTCTTGGAAGACCTTGGCGCAACCGTGCTGATGCCAGAACTGCGCACGCACAAGATAACGGCCTCTCACATAGAGCTTTTTGAAGCGCCCTACGAGCTGGTGAAGACCATGCGCGCGAGCGTCCTTGCGCTGGGGCCGCTCTTGGCTCGCTTCGGCAAGGCCAGGGTTTCTCTGCCGGGCGGCTGCGCCATAGGCACGCGACCGATTGACCTGCACCTATCCGGCTTTCAGCTCTTAGGCGCGACCGTGAAGCTGGAATCGGGCGATGTGGTGGCGCGTGCGCCTCGCGGAGGCCGCCTGCGTGGCGGCGAAATTCGTTTTGATAAGGTGACGGTCACGGGCACGGAAAATTTGATGATGGCCGCCACGCTTGCCAGGGGCACGACCACGATTCACAACGCCGCGTGCGAGCCTGAAATAGCAGATTTGGCGGAACTCTTAAACAGCATGGGCGCGCGTGTGCGCGGAGCGGGCACACCCATTATCACAATCGAAGGCGTGGAAGCCCTAGGCGGCGCAGAGCACACCATCATCTCCGACCGCATAGAGACCGGCACGTTCATAGTCGCTGCTGCCATCACCAAGGGCGACCTTGAAATCAAGGGTTGTCACCCGGAGCATTCTGCCGCGCTGATTGCCAAGCTGCGCGAAGTCGGCGTAGAGATTGAAGAGGTTAACCAGAGCACGGTTCATGTGCGCTGCTGCCTTAAGGGCTTAAAGGCGCGAGATGTGGTGACGGAGCCTTATCCCAGCTTTCCGACGGACATGCAGGCGCAGTACATGGCCTTGATGACGCAGGCGGAAGGCCGAGCCGTGATTACCGAAACCATCTTCGAGAACCGCTTCATGCACGCCTCGGAGTTGCAGCGCATGGGCGCGCATATACAGATAGAAGGCCGCGTGGCAATCATCGAAGGTGCTAGCACCTTGACGGGAGCGCGCGTGCAGGCTTCCGACCTGCGCGCCTCCGCCTCGCTCGTGCTGGCCGGATTGGCCGCGCAGGGCGAGACCCTGATTGACCGCGTCTACCACATTGATCGCGGCTACGAGAAGATAGAGGCCAAGCTTATAAGCGTCGGCGCTTCTATAGAGCGCCTGCGCGATTCCGTGACCGCCCCGCTTCAGATGCCGCAGGAAGTCGAAGGCATGGCCGCCGAAGTAGCTTAAAGACAGTGACAAGTGACGAGTGACAAGTGACGAGAAAAGAGTTACATTAACTCCGCTCTTGCTTTTAACTTGTCACCTGTTACCTGTCACCCGTCACTCGTCTTATGGATTGTCTCTTTTGTCGAATGATTGCGGGCGAGATTCCCGCAGATATTGTCCACACGGATGACCGCTCCGTAGCTATTCGCGACATCAACCCGCAAGCGCCCACGCATATTCTGGTCATCCCGCGTGAGCACATAGAATCGCTGGACGAAGCTTCGCAGCGTGATGAGCCGACGCTCGGCCACCTTCTGCGCGTCGCCGCCCGCGTCGCTAACCAGGAGGGACTTTCCGAGAGCGGCTATCGCACCGTCATCAACACAGGCGCGGGCGCAGGCCAATCCGTCTTTCATCTACACCTGCACGTCCTCGGCGGTCGCCAGATGAACTGGCCTCCGGGATAAAGCAAGGAAAAATTAAAAAGGTAAAATGCAAAGTAATTAAGGGCTGTGACCATTACAGATTTCTCTTTCTGTAAAAGTGGTTTCAGCCTGTTTTTTGCATTTTACCTTTTTAAATTTGAATTAGTCCGCAGCATTTTGCGCCTGTTCAATTAGCTTCTGTCCCTGCTGCTCATCTTCCGTTTTCAATAGAGAGGTTTCGTAGCGAACGTCGCCGAAGATGGTGTCGGAGACTGCTTTGACGAATCCTAAGATGGCGGGGCCGAGCACGATGCCGGGAATGCCGAAAACATAAACGCCTGAGACGAGCGAGAGCAGCATCCAGTAGAAGCTGAAGCGTCCAGTGCCAGCGCTCGCCAGCTTCGGCCTAAGCAGCAGCGATGAGCAGATGGTCAACGTGATTCCAACACTCAGATAAATGATTGCGCTTGTCGGCTCGTGACGAAAGACGAAGAGGTAGACGGAGATGGGCACGTAGATAGCCCACTCGCCCACGAGCGGAAAGAACCCTGCGAGAAACGTGACGATTGATAGCACCAAGGCGAGCGGAACGTCGAAGATGACGTTGAGAATGAAGATGACAGCCGCCTTAATGGTTTGATCTATGAAGACTGCGCGCAGCGCCCCGCGCAGGGCTGCCCCTACGTTCTCGACCAGCTTCTCGTACAGAGGCATGTAGTCGCCCGGAATCCTCACCTTGATGTAGGCTGCGATGCGTATGCGCTGCGTGAGAATGTAGAAGACCGTGAAGAAAAAGAGCGCGAGCGATGCTAAGAGAAGCGCGGCGCGCTTGCGCAACTCCTGCGTCACTTCAGCCGAGCGGGTGACGGCTTCAGCGAAAGCCGCCTGAAGCCCTGCGCGCGTGCTCTCGCGCCCGACAGGTATGTAGCGCGAAACGGCGCGGCTGATGGCTTCTATAATCGAGTCATGCTTTTGGTTGACCAGATTCGAGTAGCTGGAAAGCTCGTACCATGCGTAGCCGGTCAGGGCTACAAGCGGAACGACGATGAGCGCGATTGTGATGATAGCGCTTCCGGCACGCGCCCGCAGGTGTCTCTCAAGCCATTCCTGCACCGGCAAAAGATAAATGCCCGCGACCACTCCCAGAAGAAGCGCCACGAGCACCTGTCCGACCAGCAATACAAAAAGTCCTAGCGCCAGCGCGATAACTATCCCGTAAACCAGTATCCGCTTGGCATCCTCAAGCGTGAGATCGCTTAACCGCCTTGATTCTCCCTTGTCCATGCGTAATGTTAACTATAACACCACGCATAAAAGCAAGTCAGAAGTCAGAATGCAAAATGATGAATAAAAAGGACTGCCTTTAATTCATCATTCTGCATTCTGACTTCTGCATTTTATTTGATGATTCTAGCGGAGAGGACGACGATGACGCCTTTTTCCTGCATGGTGGTTGTGCCGACCACTACCTTTTCGCCTTCGCGCATGTTGACGGGAGTATTAAAGCCTACGCCTTCATAGTTGATCACGCCGGGACTGGTTTCTATAGGAATTCGCATGTCGAAACTGAATCTCCCGATTTGTATGGCAGAGGCGTTCGACGGCGTTCCTTCAATCTTGACCTGGCGCGCGGAATAAGAATAGATAATGGGACTATTGCGCGCCGCTCCTTCCGTCACTAATTTGAAATCGGCCACGCCCTTGTTTTCGACTCCCGTCGGCCCTTCTTTGGTGCGCAGCACGGCGGAGGTCATCACGTAATAGTTCTTATAACTGAGCGTGTTCTGTAACTGCTTGACGACATCGTTCAGCTCGGACGGGAACGGGTTGGAAGATGACGGGGCGATAGCTGTGGCAATCAGAATGTGAATGTGAAACTCTATGCCGGGTGCGGGCGGGGACGGCGTGTCCAGCCGTTTAATTGCCTCTTCGATGGTGGCTAGATTTTCCGCATAATCGCGCACGGTGATGGTGTTGTATTCACTGCTTACGGCCATCCCACCCACGCCGCTGCCCAAAAGCTTGATTACTGCAATCAAGCTCTCCGGGTCACGATACTTAATCTCAAAAACACGGTTCTTGAGTCCAATTTTTGACTCGACGGATGATTGTGCCGGTTGAGGCGTAGGCGTCGTCTGTTGACCCAGCGCCGTCGAACTGAACGCCAGGCAGAGAACAATCACCGCCAGTTTAATCTGTTTGATGGAAAACATTATGACCTCCTGATAACTTTTTTTACTGTTCGCTCGGCTTACGTCCGAGCCAGATGATGCGTATGTTGGGGTCGCTCGTCTGAATATCCATACGCGCAACCGCCTGCGTAGCACTCGCCTCCACTGTCCTGCCGTTTGCCTGCGTGTTCTCTGCCACAGAAGAAACGTGTGCAACAATGCTTAGAGGAATAGAGCTTTCAGGGCGCACGATTCGTTGACCGCTAATCTGAGATTTTTGCTGCAAGATATTATTGCGCTCAGTAATATCTTGCTGGCGAACGCCGCCGCTCTCTTTGATTGAATCGTCCTTCACGTTTTGCACTGCGGCTTCGGCCATCTCAACCGGATTAAATTCTCCCATGCTCTGCTCAATTACCAAGAGCGGCGCATCTGGCTTTATCAGAGAGCGATAGAGGCCGAAGGAGAGCGCGCCGAAGAGGACTAGAAGCGCAAAGGAAAAGGCCAAGGCTGGCCGCCACATAAAGAGCGTGCGAAGCGTATGGAAAACAGAAGGCCGCGCAAGGGGGCTGGAGTTAATCTCTGTCAGCACAGCGCCCCTTATCTGCTCATAGAAGTCTGCGCCGAATTCCGGCACGGCCAGGTTGTGAAGCCTCGACTGGCTTGCGCGAAACTCTTCCTCAAGACTACGGCAGTGGCCGCAGGAAGAGAGATGTGCGCGCACCTTCGTCATCAACGGCACGGCCACGTCGCCTTCGACGTAGAGCGGTAAAAGCTTTTCAACGGTTGTGCAGTTCATCTTCTTAAATCCTTCGCCCGCGTTTCAGGAAGCGGTCGCAGTAGCGCTTGATCTTCGTGCGTCCGGAAGAAATTTGCGAGCGCACGGTGGCGGCTCGTGTGCCCAGAATCTGTGCGACCTCTTCCGTGGAAAATCCTTCCATGTCGCGCAGGACAATGGCACTGCGCTCCTTTTCGGAAAGTGCCCCGATGGCGCGTGCGACAATAAAGCGCTCCTGAGCTTCTATGGCCTGCGATTCCGTGTTGTCCGGAGCAGCGATTGTCTCCAGCAAGCCTTCTTCCAACTCGGCTTCGTAGGTGATGAAGCGCTCACGGCCTCCGTGAGAGCGCTTGCGCGCAATGTCGCGGCAGACGTTGACGGTGATTCTGTAGAGCCAGCCGGAAAAATTCTGGTCTTCCTTGAATGTACACATGTACTTGTAAGCGCGCAGGAAAACTTCCTGTGCGGCGTCGCGCGCGTCTTCGCGGTCGCCCAGAATTCGCCATGCGGTTGCGACCACGCGCCGCTCTGTGCAGATCATTATCTGCTCGAATGCGGCAGCGTCACCCGTGCGCGCCCTTTCGACGAGCGGTGCTAAATACGGCTCTTTCCCCTCCGGCGCGTGTGTGCCCGGATTTAGCTTTTCCGTCATGAGAGCGATTTCAGCGACCCCGTTCGTCATCTCTACAAGCTCGTCTGCTCCTGCCACTTATAAATACTCCGGTCGGAGTGGAAACGTTGAGAAATATTTTCGCTCCGGGATAGTGCCCAGTAGACCCCGGAAAATTTTTATATAGCAATAGTCGCGCCCTTACAATATAATCCTTTTCCAACCTTTGGGTGATTGTCCGTTAGCCCTGCTCGAATTATGTGCTTCCAGTTGTCAGCCCAAAGCTGAAAGACATATTCGTGATGCGGACAATGGATGTATGTCACGCAACGAAATGAAGAGGTGTAACCTGATAGATGGCCGCTTCGGTCAGGTTTTGCGCCATACGCTTGGCAGCAAGAGAGCCTTTTCATCTTATCTCCCGGCGAAGACCATCTCACACATTCGCATCGATTCTCATTCACGGGCGGCCAGCTCGAATAAATCGGAAGCGGTCTTTCGTAAAGGGTCTTGGAAGCCTCTTACGCACAGGACTGCTCAAAGGTGTGCCCGGACTGTTGAGGATAATTGATGCTTGACGACAACCGCCTTTCCGCCTTAGCACAGGGCGACTCGAATAAAGCCCTACTGGAACAGCCGCAGTCTCAGCCGCCTGCCGCGGGCGAGGCTATGCTGAGCGAGCCGACAGACCTGCGCAGCTACCTTGCGCTCGTTTACAGGCGCAAGTGGATGATTATCAGCATCGCCATCATCGTCACTACGCTCGTAGCGCTTTACATGTACCGCCTGCCCCCCGTTTATATAGCGGAGACGACGATTCGCATCGAACAGAAGCCGGAGAGTTTTCTGCGCGCCAGGGATATAGTTATCAATACCGCGAATGATCCGGCGTACTGGCGCACGCAACTCAAGCTGCTGGAAAACCCCATGCTCGCGCGTCGCGTCATCCTTACGCTCGACCTGCATCACAACGCTGCCTTTTTAGTCTCGCCCGGACGAGCCGGTCTTTTCACTTCCTTTAAGAAACTGCTCAGGCGCGAGAAGCCCCTTGTAGCGTCTGCGGATAGCGGTCAATCTGCAATCCCCGCAGGCGCAGACGCATACGAGTTGACCGCAGAGCAGCGTGAAGAGCTTGCGCCCTATGTTGATACCCTGCTGGCTAATCTGGTGATTGAGCCGACGCGGGACACGAATCTGGTAGTAATCCGTTTCACGCACACAGACCCGGAAATCACCATGAAGGTCACAAATACGTTGGCCGAGCTTTTTATGCATGACGACATCAAGTGGGAGAATGAAGGGCTGAATAATGCTACGACGCAGCTTGCCATGCAGATGGCAGACCTTCAGATGGCAATCAAGCAGCAGGAAGAAGAGCGCATTAACTATATCAAGAATCACGGGCTGCCGCTCGGACAGATGAAGGGAGAGAATCTGACGAGCGCACGCCTTGATACTTTAAGCGGCCAACTGCTCGCAGCCGAAAACGACCGGAAAGTTTTGCAGGCCGCTTACGAGGCGGCGCAACGCAGCCCGAGTAGAGAGGCGATTCCGGAGGCTCAGTCGGACAAGGCCGTTCAGGAGATTAAAGGACGACTCAGGGTGTTGGAGCAGCGACGCGCAGTCCTGTCCGTCAAGTACACATCTGAGTGGCCTGAGCTACGAGAGATAGAGCAGGAGATTAATCAACTCAAGAGCGACCTTGATAAGACTTCAAATGACGTGGTTGCTTCCATGAAGTCACGCTATGAGGCTGCGCTGATGCGGGAGCAGGAGCTACGCGAGTCTTACTACGGCGAGCTGGGCACGGCCAATCGCCAGAGCCAGTCGGAAATCGAGTTGACCAGCCTCAATCAACAGATTGAGACGAACAAGCAGCTCTACACGGCTCTTTTTCAGAGACAGAAAGAGTTGCAAATAGATACGAGCGATAAAAAGGGCAATGTCGTCATCTCCAACCGCAGCGAAAAGCCTACTGAGCCGGTCGGGCCAGAGCGCACGCGCAACGTCGTAATCGCTTTCTTCCTCTCGCTCTTTGCCGGAACGGCGCTGGCCCTTCTGCTTCAGCAACTGGATGATTCCATCAAGAGTGTGGACGAGCTGGTCGCTTATACTAGCCTGCCGAACCTGGCGCTTATTCCCTGCATAAGCAAAAGCAAACTCGCGGGCAAGGGCGGTCTGGCATCGTTTGGGCGAAAGAATAAAGAGCTTCTTTCCGCAGAGTTGCTGGAAAACGTGCGTTCGCCTGTGGCCGAAGCCTTCAGGCATTTAAGAACCTCGCTCCTGTTCTCGTCAGGTGTGCCCACGCCCGGAAGTATACTTGTAACTTCAGGTCAGGCGTTGGAGGGCAAGACGACCGTTGCCTTCAACACGGCAATTGCTCTGGCGCAAACGGGCGCGAGCGTGCTCCTTGTGGATTGCGACCTTCGCCGCCCGAGCTTGCAAAAGTATATCAACGCTTCCATAGAGCCGGGTCTGACCGATTACCTTGCCGGAGAGATTAAGCTGGACGAAGCTCTCAGAAACTATCCGGCGCTGCCGAATTTGAAGATTATGACTGCGGGCTACCTGCCGTCGAATCCGGCGGAGCTGCTCGGCTCGGAAGAGATGCTGGCCTTCCTGAATTGTGCCAGAGAGCGCTTCACGCACATCATCATAGATTCGCCGCCCTCCATCTCCTTCGCCGATGGAGCGATTATCTCTACGCTCGTTGACGGCGTCGTCATAGTCGTTCATGGAGGAAAAAGCTCGCGCGCCGTCGTGCGCCATCTCATTCACAGATTAACGGGCGTAGGGGCGCGCATCTGCGGCACGGTGCTCAACAACGTCAAGCCGCAGCCCTATGACTATTACTACAACAGCTACTACTACAACTATCAGAGCGAAGGAAGCACGCCGCGCACTCTGTTAAAGAAGCCTCCCGCTTCGACTTCCCAATCACTGGACATTACTACCAACCAGCTTGAGCAGGAGTTTGAAAAGTTTCGTAACTCGACGAAGACTTAGTAGCCGAAATTTTCTATGAGAAAAGCAGGGCGAGTGCGAACTCCCAAGGCCAGAAGCGATGGTCTGGTGATAAAGAAGCTACCGGACGAGGTGCTCGTCTATGATCTTGAAAACAATCAGGCTCATTGCCTGAACCAGGCAGCCGCCCTGGTCTGGAGCCACTGTGACGGGCGAAACAGCGTTGAAGAGATAGCAGGGCTGGTGGAAGCGGAAGCCGAAGGGATATTCACGGAGGAAGTGGTCTGGCACGCGCTCGCTCAACTAGAGCGCTTCTCGCTTCTGGAAGAGCGCATCGAAGTGCCCGGTGAAATTGCCCTCTTGTCCAGACGCGAGCTTGGGCGAAGACTCGGCCTTGCAACTATAACGGCGCTGCCCTTCATCCTCACAATCGTCGCGCCGGAGGAGGCGTCCGCAGCTTCGTGTCGCGCGACGGGAAACTCCTGCGCGGTTAATGCGCAGTGCTGCTCAGGGCTTTGCATCAGCGGCACGTGCGCCTGCTTAGGCCAGAATTTCCCCTGCACTACGGATGCACAGTGTTGTTCCAACAGGTGCGCCAGCGCCAACAATAAATGCCTGCCATAAAGCGCACCAAAGCTCTAGCTCTTGTGAGTTCAAGCGCTTAAGAGCTTCAATATCTTATCAGCTACCTCGCTCGCCTCGCCCCTTACGCCCTTGAGCACCGTCGCGCGAGTGACCACCTGCTGAAGCGCTTCCAGCACAGCTTCTGGTTTCCGCCTTGCAGATATAGAGTGCGCCATGACGGCTAAGACTCCCTGTCCTGCTGAAAGCTTATGAGGTCGCCAGCGTGCGCCCGTTTTGTAGTAGCTCAGTATAACCAGTCCGACCGGCAAAGGCTTCTTCCCCGGCGCGCCGCCCAGCGATTCAATCGTGTACTTCGTCTGCCTGGCCGCCCCGTTTTCACGTATCTGCAACGGCCTGGGGTATGGATGAACCCGCCCGCGCGAGTCCAGCACCGCGTATTCATCGGAATAAAAGGTTGCGCCCGCGCGTATCAACTCTGCCGTGAGCGTCGTCTTGCCGCTGAAGCTGCTACCGGGAATGATGACGGCCTTACCCTGCCAGCCAACCACGCCCGCATGTATGAAGGCGCGTCTCTGCGCTCGCTCCGCTACATACAGGTGCATGTCGGATTCAAGCACGTCATACAACTGCTCTTCGTCAAGGGAGCGCGCCAGCCTTTCTAAATTTCCATAAAGCAGGTTGAAGCGGCGTACGTTTGAACGCGCCGAACGCCCGTTGATGAAGACGGAGTAGAGCCGCTCGACCACAGGGGAGCGCGCAGCCTGCCATCCCGGCGGAAGGCGCGCGATGAGACTGTCCAGCCTGCTCGCATCGTTCGTGCGAATCCCTACGCTGACACCGTAAGACTTGATGGCAATTCCAGCCGCCCACCCGAGGCGGTCAATCTTGTCCATTCAAAGGCTACGCCATTTGAATCTGGGCAATTCCGAACCCATCACTTTTGAATAGTCCTTCGAGAGAAGATGCAAGAGCCGCCCTGGAGGATAAAAGATTCAGCCCGGAAATAAAAGACGCCGCAATAATCTTTCAGATGGTACTCAGGGCTGGCGCTCAACGTAGAGAGCGTTTGCGACTCCCCGTTCGATTTTCCAGATACTTTCATAAAGGCATAAGGTTTGCCATCCCGCCTTGCGAGACTTCGGTTTATTGAGGCGTTTATGACTAAAAAATCTCTGTCGGCAGCGTTGCTCGTCTTGATGCTATTGCTGGGAAGCGCCGCGCCTGTGTGCAGTCAGCAGGCAGACGTGCAAGCGGGTAAAGAGAAGATTACTCCTGAAGAAGAGCGCGAGGCGCTACAGCTTGCTGGACAGTTCGTGAAGGGCTTCGAGGAGAAGAACAATCTATTAGCGTTGATAGACGAGCTTTACGTCAAGGATTTCGATGCTCGCTTGCGACCGAGCTTTAGCGACTACTCTTATATAGCCTCCGTCAAAGCGGAAGTTCTGGAGAGAGCGAACGGCGAAGACCTGCGCCGCTTTTATGTTGCGGTGCTCGATTTCACTTATGCGGGCGGGTTCCTTTACGGCGTTAACCAGTACAACAGAAAGCTGAAGGGCGACGAGCCGCGCGATAACGACCCTGCGATTAGTGAATTGATGCCGCCGAACGTGATAGAAGTTTTTAAGACAGACCCTATTCTGGCCGAGATTATTGCCGAAGGTGAGGAAGAGGAAAGGCGTAAGAACTCCGAACAAAGTGATGAAACGCAGCAGAGAGCCGACGCGGGTTCGGAAGATAGGATTAGAGCCATAAGCAACGAAATCAAGAGCGTGGAAAGCCTGCGCCACTATGTTTCCACGCTGGAGAAAGCCAATGCGCTTATCAGAGCGCATCTGAAAACTCTTCAAGCGCCACAGACCTGGGCGGAGTTGATAAGCGCACTTGAGCAGCCGGAAGAGAAACGGGAAAGCTCAGACAACGATACCTGTGAAGGGATGTGCCCGCGTGTGACCATTCTGAGCGAGGATTTCTTTGGCTGCCCGAAAGGGACACGCCTCATCTGCCTGAAAGTCATGCTGTTTCATGTAGACCTTGTCAGAGTTGATGGGAAGCTCAGGATACTCACTGCCTACATCAGTGATTAGTTTAAGACGCTATTTTGAAAAATCAGATTGGCGTGTTGTCCCGTAGGGACATTTGAAACTAGCCCAGCCATTTATGGCTGGGTCATAGCGGGTAATGAAAGTAAAGTCCCGTAGGGACGATTGAAGATATGTTCAGTCGTCCCTACGGGACTCTACTATTTTTCTTCATCAAGTATTCCCAGCGCTAAAGCACTGGGCTATTGTCACATCGTCCCTACGGGACTTTTCTAAAAGCTTCTAAGGGAACTTTCTAATCCGGCTGGAAGCAGAAAACAAGAGAGGCGGCACTTAATGTAGCGCCGCCTCTCTCATTCTTTTTAATAAGACTGTTCTTAATCCGCGACGGGCGCGACGGCGCGCACCTGTTCAGAGACTCCGTCGCTAAACTTTTTGAAGTTCTCGTTGAAGAGTCGCGCAAGGTGACGTGCCTTCTGATCGTAGGCGTCCTTGTCCTTCCAGGTGTTGCGCGGGATGAGAACTTCGGGCGGAACGTCTGGGCAGGAGACCGGGACGCCTACGCCGAAGATGGGGTCGGGGCGGGTTTCGACGCGGGCTAATGCGCCAGACAGAATCGCGCGAATCATGGCGCGCGTGTACTTAATCTCCATGCGCTTGCCTTCGCCGTAAGGGCCGCCAGACCAGCCCGTGTTGATGAGCCAGCAGTTGGCGTTGTGGTCTGTTATCTTCTGCGCCAGCAGGTCTGCATAGACGCCCGGATGCAAGACCATGAAGGGTGCGCCGAAGCAGGCCGAGAAGGTCGCCTGCGGTTCCGTCACTCCGCGCTCCGTACCCGCAACCTTCGCCGTGTAGCCGGAGATGAAGTGATACATGGCCTGCTCCGGCGAGAGACGCGAAACGGGCGGCAGCACGCCGAATGCATCAGCCGTCAGCATGATGATGTTGCGCGGGTGTCCTGCATAGCCTTCGGGCACGATGTTCGGAATGCTTTCCAGCGGATAAGAGGCGCGCGTGTTTTCGGTCTTGGCCGCGCTGTCTAAATCAATCTCGCGCGTCTTCTCATCGTAGACTACGTTCTCAAGGATGGTGCCGAACATGCCTGTGGTGCGATAGATGTCCGGCTCGGCTGTGGGCGAAAGCCGTATGACTTTGGCATAGCAGCCGCCCTCGAAGTTGAAGACGCCGTCGTTCGACCAGCCGTGCTCGTCATCGCCTACAAGGCGGCGCTCAGGGTCTGCGCTCAAGGTCGTCTTGCCCGTTCCAGAAAGGCCGAAGAAGATGGCAACGTCGCTCGCATCGCCCACGTTCGCGGAGCAGTGCATGCTCATCACGCCGCGCTGGGGCAGAAGATAATTGAGGATGGTAAAGATGCTCTTCTTGGTTTCGCCCGCGTAATATGTTCCGCCTATGAGCACAAGCCGCTGGTTGAAATCCATCAGGATGAAAGTGGGAGCGCGCGTCCCGTCGCGCTCAGGGTCGGCTGTAAAGCTTGGAATATTGATGACGGTGAATTCGGGGCTGTGCTCGGCGCCCTCTTCCACGTCGTCTATGAACATGGTGCGCGCAAAGAGCGAATGCCAGGCAAGCTCCGTGATGATGCGAACGGGCAGGCGGTATCTGGGGTCTGCTCCGGCAAAGGTGTCCTGCACGAAGATGTCCAGGCCAGCCGTGTGCGCCATCATGCGATCCCTCAGCGCGTTGAATTTCTCCTGCGAGAATTCCTTGTTGACTTCGCCCCACCAGACCTTGTCTTCGCTCGACGGCTCGCGCACGATAGCTTTATCTTTGGCGGCACGACCCGTGTGCTCGCCCGTATCGACGATGAGCGCGCCGTGGTTGGAAAGAATTCCTTCGCCTCGACGCGCTATCTCTTCGTAAAGCTCCGGCGTGTTCAGATTCCAGTAGACCGCACCGGCATCCTTTATGCCGTAGTTCTCCAACCCGTAGTCTGTGTGCTTGCGTCCCTTATCCTCCATCACTTTCTCCTCACAAAATTAAAAACGAGTTCCGGGTTTCAAGTCCCAAGTTCCAAGTCCAAAGTCCCAAGGGAAGAACTTGAGCTTTGGATTTAAGACTTGGGACATGGGGCTTGGAATTTGGGACTTTTAATCCTTCTCTTCGCGCTTTCGTCTGCGCTCGTGCGCCAGCTCTCTGAGTGCGACGGAGAGATCGCGCGCGGCGCGTTCCAGCCGGTCTGCGCGTGCTTCAAGTTCTTCCGGATCATCACGCGTGCGAATCGCAACTGCCGCGAGCGCGGCCTCTATCTGTTCGGTTAATCGCGTGGCCTCTGTTTGCGTTTCCTGCTCGGCGCGCGTCAATTGAACGGAAGAATAAAAGTTTTCCCTTGTGCTCATCTTTATATAGAAGTATGAAATCCGGGTCGGGAGTATTAAAAGAGAATCGAGCCGACCCCCGAAACTATTTTGGTGTTCGCGCGAGACCGAACCAGCTTGAAACCCGTACGCGCGCATAAGCCTTAAAGTAGTGTCACGTGTAAAATAGAGTCTTACATTATTGAGAGGACTTTATCAAGCGCCGAAAGAGAGGTCAGAGGCTAGAGGTTAGAGGCCAGTAGTTGAATTTCTTTTTACTGACCTCCGACCTCTGACCTCTAACAACTTTTTCCCCTTTTGCCTTTTCCCTTTTGCCTTCTATTATTTCTATCATTATGTGGAACAAGCCGGGACGTGAGGCGTTTACAAGCCGAGAGTGGAAACTGATTGAGGCGCACCGCACACCCTTACGGGTGCAGCGTTACCTGCGCGCAGTCCCCTATAACTGGGAACCGGAAGGAGGAACGCTGCGCTCGTTTCGTGAAGTGGTGCGCCTGAACACGGCGCACTGTCTGGAGGCGGCGCTCGCGGCAGCCGTTATACTCGAACAGTACGGGTATCCGCCGCTGCTCCTGAGCTTTGAATCAAAAGACCTGCTCGATCACGTCATCTTCGTTTTTCAGGAACGCGGGCGCTGGGGCGCAATCGGGCGCTCGCGCGATCTGGGGCTGCACGGTCGAAAGCCGCGCTTTCGTAGTTTACGCGATCTGGCATGGAGCTACTTCGATACCTACGTCGATTATACCGGGCGCATTCTGGCGTATGGTGTAACGAACCTGTATGAGCTTGGCGGCTACGACTGGAGGTTTTCGCCCCGCAACATGTGGAAGGTGGAGAATCACCTGCGCGAGATACCGCACAAAGCCCTTCCTTCTTCCGACCATAGATACGAGCGGTTGCTGGCGCGCTACAAGGAGTTCCGCAAACGTAATCCGACCGCTCACCTGACCGATTACGCGAGCCGCCCGCACTGGATGATATGAAAAGCAATGCAGAAGGCAGAGTGCAGAATGATGAATTAAAGAGGGTCTTCTTTTCATTCCGCATTCTGCACTCTGCCTTCTGCATTGCTTTTAATGACTCTGAATCTTTTTGAGATTAGAATAAGCCGTCTCCCTTTGGGCGTTAACGCGAAAGCCTGAAATTGTCTTCCAACCCGACAGGAAAGGTAAGGTTTGAGATGAAAACCTTGAGAGTCGTCCTTCTGCTTGTACTGGCCTCTTGCTTTCTACAAATAAACGCGGGCGCGCAACAGGCTAAGCAGGCCGCGCAGGCTCCTACAGGACTTGCTCTGGAAATCACCTACTTTAAGGGAAACCGTCCGGCCTATCAGACTGTGCCGAATACCGCATGGTATGCGAGCTTTCGCCGGATTGAAGGATGGAAACCCGCGGGCGATGCCTTGCCAGTGCAGGCCGTCAACATCGCTTCGAGGATGGAAGGCACAGCCGTGCGTGTAGTTGTCTCCCTTCACCTTGGCAAGAAGTTATTCGAGAAGCAGGAAGGAGTCGGAAGCTATCTCTTGCAGGAGAATGAGAGATTGACCGTCAACGACATGACCACCTACGGGCTTGAGCCTTTTGAAGTGGCCGTGCTGCGTGTTGAGCGTAAGAGCGCTTCCGTGCCAGCGGTGACAAGTAATGCGCCCTCCGTAGAGGTGACTGATGTTCAAGCGGTTGACTCTACGTTTCCCATGTTCAAGCTCACGCTGCGGAATACTTCCAGTAAGAACATCAGCGCTCTTTTCTTAGAGATGTTTGCCGGTGGCCGCCTGCGCACCTCTGCCATGCCGCATAACCAGGACGCAGCGCCTTTGATAGTTGCCGGGGAGACTTTTGAGTTGAAGCGGGAATTGAATAAAGATGCGCGACAATCAGGTGGAGGCTTCGCGCCCGAAACGGCTCCGAATCAAACGCTCGTCATCAAGACAGCGGTCTTCGACGACGGCACGTACGAAGGAGACGCGAAATCCGCAGCACAATACAGGGCCTTCGCTCTGGGCAACCGCACACAGCTTGCACAGCTCGTCGCCCGCTACAATCAGGCTCTTCAATCCACGGAGTCGGACGTGAGGCTTGCTCTGGAGAGCCTGCGGGAACAGGTCAATGCGCTCGGCACCGAAGCAGACCCGCTCGTCCTCAATAAGCTGTTGAGCGATTTCAACGGCGTCGTCGATAGAGCTTTCTTGAAAGACGTAGTTGAAGCCGTCATGTTCGAATTAAAGAAGGATGCCCTCAAAGTGATTGACCGGTTCAGAGTAAAGCAGGACGCCGGAGAGGATAAAGAGGGTCTACGAGCGTGGCTGATTACCAACCGCGACAGGTATCAGAAATGGCATGGCTACCTGAAAAAGCTTTAATAGGAAATCAACAGCGCAGAGAACGTCCTTCTCTAAACTAACGTGAAGCGCGACATAAACCACGCGCGCAGTTGCATCTTCAGCCCCTGAAAGGGGCGATAGAATGTAGCCCACGGCGCTGGGCCTTGGGAACTGATACGGGAAAGAAGTTAAAGCCCCTGAAGGGGGCGAAAGATTCTCAACGCAGAATTTCTTTCGCCCCTTTCAGGGGCTTTTAGCTTTTCAATGCGGCTTGCCCCACGGCCCAGCGCCGTGGGCTACATTATTCCGCCCCTTTCAGGGGCTTGCGAAGCACGCCATTCTCTTATGTCGCTCCTCACGTTTAACCCAAATCGAAATTTACTCCAGAGTTTTCAAGGCAGGTTAATAGCACGAGCGCGTCGTGCGCCAAGAATTGTGTGCGCTACGACCGCCGAGATGATGATTGCGCCCCCTATGATTGCCCATTTGGACGGGCGCTCGCCTAAGAATAGAAAGACCCAGACGGGATTGAGCACAGGCTCTATGTAACCTACGATTCCTGCATCCAGAGAGCGTACGCCGCGCGCCATCCCCAGCGTAAAGAAAGTGTAAGCTACGCCTATCTGAATCACGCCCAAGTAAGCGACGCTCACGCCGTCCTGCCATGAAAATTTCGATAGAGCCGCCAGCCCTGCGGGCGCTGTGATTAAAACCAGCAGCAGGTTTCCGTAGATGACGGATGATGCGCGGTTCACCCTTTGCGACTGCGGGTGACGCAGCAGCAGTATGTAGAAGGCGAAGCAGACGCCGGAAGCGAGCGCCGCGATGTTTCCTTCCACGTCCTGAGGCCGAAGCTTCCCCACGAAAAAGAGCGACATCCCGGCTATGCAGGCCACGACCGTTATCAAGTCCGTAGTCCTGAACTTCTCTTTATAAAAGATAGGCTCAAGCAGCAGCACGTATATAGGCGCTGTGTATTGAAGAAAGATGGCGTTGGCGGCGGTCGTTAATTTGGTGGCGACGACGAAAAGCAGAAGCAGCGCGGCGTAGAGGATTGAAGTTAAGACGGTCAGGCGATTGAGACGGAAGCCTTCGCGGTACGTGAAGAGCGCGACCGTGATTGCTGCCAGGAGCGAGCGACCGAACGAAAGCTCGAATGCGGAAAGCTGCGTCCACTTGATGAAAAGCCCGCCCGTGCTCCACAAGAGAGCCGCCGCCACGACCAGCAGGATGGGCGCGGCCACAAAGGGACGGCTCTTACCTTTAGACTTTTCGGGGGAACGGTCGGGCAACTCTTTCAGCTCAAGCGCCTGCTTCAGTCTTGTGTCGCTTCTTCTTCACTACTGTCGGCGGTTGTCTTAAGACGTTTGCCGAAGAAGCCGTTCCAGGGTGGAATGACTATTGACACCGCGCCTGAAGCAGGCGTGATGCAGGAGAGACGTATGACTGGGCGCTCCTCGTCCGTGTCCAGATAACCGAACTCGCGCATCATGCGGCGCTCGCGTGTCGATACGGGCGCAAGCTTTTCCGCTCCGCCGAGCACGCCTACCCAGCACGTTCCGCACGAAGCATTACGGCATTCGACCGGAATCGGCCCTTCGATTCGTCGCGCGTCCTCTTGCTTATAATCGCGCTTGTCTGCCGCAGCCGCCCACGCCATGTCCTGCCCGTTGATGAGCTTGAAGCACGCGCCCTCTTTGTTCTCGTCAAAGGTCACAGTCCACTCTTTATCAACCGTGCGCAGGAAACCGAATAGCCCCTGACTGTCATCCTTGGCACGCGCCTTCAAGACCTGCTCCGGCGAAAGCCGTGCGTGCTTGACATCAATGTGAACGCGACCCGGTGCTTGCCTGAAGGCTTCAAGTCCGGCCTGCTCTACGGTCATGAAGGCGACCGCCGTGATGCCTGCCAGCAGAGACTCGTCCGCATTCGCCAGCCGAGCGCCCTCGCGTGCCGCATCGCGCACGGCGTCCGCCAGCTTCAATTCAGGCGAGGATTGAAACTTCGTTGCGTAATCTTCGACCGCACGCTTGGCTTCCGCCCAGAAGCGGTGGCCGTATAGAAAGGTGTGCGATGAATCAATCTGGTCTTTGAGAAGATAGTTGCCCTGTAGAAGAAACTTGTGCGCCAGCTCCTCGCGGTCTTCGGCACGCTCAAGCGTGCGCAGCAGAACCAGCGGGTAAAAGGCGAACCAGATTTGGGTCGCAGCCCTGTCAACTTCGTGTATGTCTGGCAAGAGACTGATGAGAGCCTCAGCCCAGTCGCTTTCATCATAGTTGTGTAGAAAGGTCTCGAAAGAAGTACGAGTTTCGACCTTTGTGCTCATGTATACCTCTGGTTAAAGAATTCGTCGTAATCGAAATCAGACACTTTACCAGCATCCGGCCTGAGCTTCAAACCGCCAGCACACAGGGGAAAGGTGGAAAGAAGGCTAAAGCCGCTAGCCCTTGAAAGGGGCGAAAGGTTATAGCCCACGGCGTGAGCCGTGGGAATAGAAGATACAGAGAACATTTCAAAGCCCCTGTAAGGGGCGAAAGATTCTGCTTTCTTTCGCCCCTTACAGGGGCTTTAAACTTCGAAGGAGGCTTCTATTCCCACGGCTCACGCCGTGGGCTACAGTCTATCGCCCCTTTCAGGGGCTATTATTCTTCCTGCTACCGCGCACTCCTTGCGGCTGGCACGCCGCCGACGCCGCTTGTGCCGGGGCGCGTGAAATAGTCGGCCAACGTCAGGACAATCAGAAGCGCCAGCCAGAAGAAGCCTGCGATAACGACTATCTTCGTCAGCCGCGTGCTGTAGCGAACGTGCATGAAGTAGAGGACTACGAGCACGGCTTTGGTCACGGCGACGGCGAGCGCTATGACGACATTCATTCGACCGAAATCATAGAGGGCGACCTCATAAGTAAGTACCGTCAGCACCATGAGAGCGCCGAAGATTAGAAAGTAGATTGTCTTTGGAACTATGTGTTCAGACATGATTCACTCGCTCGCTCCCACTTTAGTGTCCTCCGCCCTGATGCGCGCCGAGCAGGTAAAGGAGCGGGAAAAGAAATATCCAGACGATGTCCACGAAGTGCCAGTAAAGCCCCCCCAGCTCGACCGGCGCATGGTATGCTGGCGAATATTTGCCTCGCCATGCCTGAAACGTCAGAACAATCAGCATCCCCAGACCTATAATCATGTGCAGAGCGTGGAGTCCCGTCATGGCGAAGTAGATGAAGAAGAACATCTCGACACTACCTACGAAATTCGGATCGGGCTTAACTTCCTGACCCGTCGGGACAGCCTGCGGATTTCTAGCCTCGCCCGCTGCCCCTCCATGTTCCTCTTCCCACTTGAATGGATTGTTCGGAAAGAGCCTTCCGGGAATCTCGTGCTTCACATACTTGTCGTTGTACTCGAAGGCTTTGACGACTAGAAAGGTCGTGCCTAGAATCATCGTCAGGATGAGCATGATGACGATCATCTTGCGCTTGCCTATTTGCGAGAAGTAGACAGCGAGCGCCATTGTCAGACTGCTGCAAATCAGCACAATCGTGTTAGCGAAACCCATCGTCACGTTGAGCCGGTTGCTGGCGGCGGCGAATGCTTCCGCGTTATAAGTGCGATAAAGGATATAGGCCATGAACATCCCGCCGAAGAACATGATTTCGGTGACGAGAAAGACCCACATGCCCAGAGTCCCGGCCTCGCGCTGCTGCTCCATGTTCTCGAAGTGATGCTGCAACGCCGCGTGAGCCGATGCCGGATGCTCCATCGTTGTATGCACTGCTTCAGCCAATTTTCTTCTCCCCTTAAAAACAGTGATGAGTGACGAGTGACAAGTGACGAGCAAGAAAATCTTGTCACTCGTCACTTATCACTTGTCACTGCACTTTTAGTCCACAGGTAAAATCTTGTTCACAACTACTTTCTCGTCTCTGGGTCTGTACTCGTATGGCTCCCAGGTGACGATGGGCGTCTCTTCAAAGTTCTCTGTCGGCGGAGGACTGCTGGTCTGCCATTCAAGGCCGGTTGCGCCCCACGGATTCGGCGGCGCATATTTGCCGTAGCGCATAGACCAGATGAGATACGTCATAGGCAGCAGGTATCCTATGCCGAGGATAGAAGCGCCCGCCGTGCTCATGACGTTCAAGACCTGCCAGATAGGATCGTCCGGGTACGCAGCATAGCGGCGCGGCATCCCCATATAGCCGACTATGAACTGCGGAAAGAAGGTCAGGTTAAAACCGACGAAGATAATCAGCGCGCCCAGTTTCGCCCACCCTTCCGGGTACATGCGACCCGTTATCTTAGGCCACCAGTAATGAATGCCGCCCATGTAGGCCATCACAGTTCCGCCGACCATAATGTAGTGGAAGTGCGCGACGACGAAGTAGGTGTCATGCACGTGAACGTCAAGGCCGATGGCCGCAAGGAAAAGCCCCGTCGTTCCGCCAATCAGGAAGAATCCTATGAAGCCCAGCGCATAAAGCATCGGCGTATCATAAGAGATAGAGCCTTTGTAAAGCGTCGCCGTCCAGTTGAAGACCTTGATGGCCGATGGAATCGCCACGAAGTAAGACATGAACGAGAAGACAAGCGAGCCGTAGATACTCTGGCCGCTCACGAACATGTGGTGTCCCCAGACCAGAAAGCCGTAGATGGCTATGCCTAAGGAAGCGAAGGCCACGAACTTGTAGCCGAAGATATTCTTTCGTGAAAAGGCCGCGATCAATTCCGAGATAACGCCCATCCCCGGAAGCACCATGATGTAAACGGCAGGGTGCGAGTAGAACCAGAAAAGGTGCTGGAAGAGAATCGGGTCGCCGCCCAGCGCCGGATCAAAGATGCCTACGTGAAAGATGCGCTCAAGCCCTACGAGCAGAATCGTGACGGCTATGACCGGCGTGCCCAACACCATGATGAGGCTCGTCGCATAGTGTGCCCAGACGAAAAGCGGCATGCGATACCAGGTCATCCCGGGCGCACGCATAGTGTGAATCGTGACGATGAAATTCAAACCCGTCAGGATTGAAGAAAAGCCCGTGATGAAGATGCCGACCGCCGCCGCCATCACATATGTGTTCGAATATGTCGAGCTGTAAGGCGTGTAAAATGTCCAGCCAGTGTCAACCCCTCCGGCTATGACGGCATAGAGAATGAAGATGCCGCCGACGACCAGGATATACCAGCTCAAAAGATTGATTTTCGGAAAAGCCAGGTCTTTAGCCCCGATCATAATCGGGATGAGAAAGTTTCCAAGGGTTGCGGGGATGCTCGGAATCAGGAAAAGAAAGACCATGATGATGCCGTGCATCGTGAAAAATTTATTATAGGTCTCCGGCTGAACCATGTCGCTGGCCGGTGTCAGAAGCTCCAACCGGATCATGACCGCAAACGCGCCGCCCAGAAAGAAGAAGGCCGTGATGGTCATCAGATACAGCAGGCCAATGCGCTTGTGGTCTTTGGTCAGGAGCCATGACTTAATCGAGTAAGCGCGGTTGATATAGTTGTCTTTTGGCGGTACGACCAATGGGTCGTCTATTCTTGCTGCGTCTATCATTGCTGTCTGTTCCCCTGTCGGGCCGGTGTTCCTGTTCTATTCGCTGCTCCAGCGCCGCTCGCGTTCGTGTTCGGCGCTCCTCCACGATTCGCGTTCGAGGCAGTCGTAGGCACACTGGTCGGACGCTGATTGCTCTGTTGAGGAGTACTGATTGTGCCCTGTTGCTGCTGCTCACCCGGCGCTCCGAGCGATTTGATATAAGCTATTAATTGCAGAAGCTGCTCTTCGCTGACCTGTCCCTGAAAAGTCGGCATGATGGGTTCAAAGCCTGCGACCGTCTTGGCGCGCGGGTTTAAGATTGACTCTCTCAAGTACGCTTCATCGGCTATAAGAGTCTGCCCGCCCTGAAGCTGTACGCTCTTGCCGAAGAGACCGTCCAGAACAGGCCCGCGTCCCTGCGCGTCCGAGCGATGGCAGGTATTGCAGGCCAAGTCCTGAAAGAGCTTCTGGCCTTGAGAAGCCAAAGAGCCTTCGGCATTGCCGCCCGAAAGCCACGCCTCGTATTCCGAAGGCTCCATCACATAGATTGTGCCGATCATCCCGGAATGGTTCGTCCCGCAGTATTCAGCGCAGAAGAGATGATACTTGCCGGGCTTCGTCGCCTTGAACCACAGGGTCGTGTAGCGTCCCGGCACAACGTCCTGCTTGATGCGAAAGTCAGGAATATAAAAGCTGTGAATCACGTCCTCGGTCGTCATCGTCAAGCGGATGCTGGTGTTGACCGGCACATGCAGCTCGTTAATCTCGCGGTTGCCTTCCGGGTGCTGAATCTTCCACATCCACTGTTTGCCGACGACGTAGATGTCCATAGTGTCGCGTGGGGGGCGCGCCATAGTGAAATAGACGTACGCGCCCCCTAAGAACATCACCATAGCGATGCCTAAAGGCACTATCGTCCAGGTAAGCTCCAGCTTGGTCGAGCCTTCTATGGGACGGGGCATTTCATCCGGCGAGCGACGGCGATACTTGATGAAGAAGTAGAAGATAACTGCAACGATGAGGACGGAGAAAAAAACGCTGACGGCTGTGATAAAGAAGAAGAGCGCATCAACGCCTCCGGCAACTGTCGAACCTTGATCCGGGAAGAGCGGAAAATCACGTAATAGGAATAATGCGTTCACTGTAAAAACTTATGCCTCCCTCAGAGCTTCTACCTCACGCCGCCCCGCCTCGCGGCGCTTCATCAAGAAGATTAGTAGAGCCAGACCGAAGAAGGTGGCGAAGCCCGTAACGCGCAGTGCGTTCATGATGACAAAGCCGTATTTCCCGGTCTGCGGGTCGTAATGAAAACAGTATAGAAGAATCTGATCCACGGGCGAGCCGATCTTATTATTAGAAGCTTCGACGAGTCCTAGCTGCATGTCCCTTGGCGCGTACTCTATGCCGTAGAAGTAGCGCGACAGCTTTCCCTCTGGCGTCAGAATCATGATGCCCGAAGCGTGCGCGAACTGTTTGGTCTCTTCATCCCACACGAAATGAAATCCAACCGCGTCCGCCAGAGCCGTAATCGAAGCCTCGTCGCCCGTTAAGAAATGCCAGCCCGCGCTCGCTCCTTCCCGGCCATAGCGCACCATGTAGCCCTCTTTTTTCTGTCGTGCCAGCTCAGGCTTTTCGCGCGGGTCGAAGCTGACCGTGACCACTTCAAAATCTCTGCCCACGTCGAACTTCAAAGCCTTGAGGCTTCCCGTTAATCCGTTCAGCACCTGCGTGCAGAGCATAGGGCAATCGTAATAAACCAGCGACAAGATGACCGGCTTCTTGCCGAAATACTGGCCGAGCCGAACCGCTTGTCCGTACTCGTCCGTGAAAACTAAGTCGAGCGGCACCTGGCTGTTGAGCTTCTGGTCGATGCCTACCTGTCGAAGCGGCGCAGGCAGATTGCCTTTGGGCGCGCTCGCGGGCTGTACTATCTTCGGCTCAGAGTTCTTCGGGAGCGGGTCTGGCGAAAGCGCGCCTTGCCCTCTTCCAATCGTGCAGAAAATAAGTGAGCAGAGAGCAATAAGCAGTGAGCAGAGCACAACGCTTCGCGCGTGCGCTCTTGCTGCTGCCTGCGTCCCTTTCCTTTCAGGTCTGTTCGTAACTGGTACTGCTTCAGCTTTCATGGTTGTTTACGTTCGGTCTGCCGCCCGGAGCTTGAATCCGAAGGCACCTGAGCGCCCGGCGTTTGACCCGCTTGCTGTTGCTGCTGTTGATTACTGCTCTGCGGCTTGACGGGCTTTATGCCATCTCGCGCGATTTTCTTGATCGCCTCTTCAATCGGAATGCTGACCAACCCATTCTCACGATCAACCCAGCCGTAATTTTTAAGCTGGTAATCCCAGACTTTGTTCACAGCCTTCCTCTCCGCCTGCGGCCCTTTCAGCTCAAGCTCCTTGTCTTCCTCTGTTAAGACAGGCGATTCATCCTTGATCTTAAAGCCGGGCGCGCCCTGCAACTTGGGGTCAGGCGGAAGGCGCTCCTGTTCGGTGCGCGCCATCACGGGTCTATCGCCTTCGGCTGTCTTCGCCCACGATTCGAAGAGATTGAACATGCCTCTTAAAAGCAGCAGCGAGACGACGATGAGGCCAGCCAGAAACAGCACGAACCACAGGATGGCGCGCGTGTTGACATCGCTCACCTCATGCGTGATGTCAGGATTCCGTATGTCGGAAGCATCCGGCGTTTCGTGTATGCGCTCGTCGTGTCCTCTAGCCAAAACTTGAATACCTCCTAGATTTGCTCCGGTTGATCAATCCCCTGAAGCTTAGGCTCGTGATGACGCCCTTGCTCAAGCAGGTTCTCCATTCCACTGTCATTGAACGGCAAGAGCGTGCGTTGCCTTAGTTGATAAGCGAAGTACGCGAGCCACAAGCCCCCAAGACCAACGGGCGCGAGGGCATACATCCAGTAATTAAGAATGACGCCGAGCACGCCGCCCGGATGGACTTCCGATACGGGCGCAATCATCCAGAAGAGATCAACCAGCCGCGTAACTATCAGCAGCCCTGCAATGATAGAGAGCGTGCGCGCGTGCCGCTTCAAATTTCTTGAGAGCAGCAGGAAGAAGGGCACCGCGAAATGGAAGATGACGAGCACGAGACCTACGTACTGCCAGCCGCCGCGCAGTCTACGCAAATACCACGGAATCTCTTCCGGCAGGTTGCCGTACCAGATAAGCATGAATTGCGAGAAGCCGAAGTAAGCCCAGATCATGACGAAGGCCAGAAGGAGCTTGCCAAGATCATGAAAATGCAGCGGCGCGATGACGCCTGCGAGCGGCTTCCTGTTCGACAAAACGGAAGCCGTGATGATGACGAACGCAAAGGCGCTCAATCCCCATCCGACCATAATCAGCAGACCGAAGATTGTTGAGAACCATTCCGGCTCAAGCGACATTATCCAATCGACCGCGGCAAACGTGACCGTCAATCCGAAGAGCAAGATGCCGGGGCCGCTGATGCCCTGCATCCTTTTCCTTAAATTAGGATCGGCGGTTCTGTCCTGCTCAAGCGACCACCTGTTCAAAAGGAGCGCGAGCACTCCCCAGACCAGAAAGTAGAAGATGGTGCGCCCCAGGAAGAAGGGGACGTTCAGATAGGGCGCTTTGTGCGCGATTAATTCGCGATGCGCTTCCGGAATCTCCGATAGAGGGTGCGCCCACTCGTATAGAGTTTTCATCCCTAAGATAATCGGAATGAAGAGCACTAGCATGAGGGGGATGACTCGCGTCGAGGCTTCCAGGATGCGGCGTATGACGAGTCCCCATCCTCCGCCCGAAAGATGATGCAGCATCAGTATGGAAAGGCTTCCGACCGATACTCCCGTCCAGAAGACGTAAGCCATCAGGTAGGAATGAAAGAATTGCTGAAGGCCAGTGCCATTATAGCTTTCCAGAGCGAATGCGCCGACGAGGCATAAAAGAATGGCTACGATGCCGACGACGAGCGCTCGCATCTGAAGACGACTGGTGTCTACCGGAGTCGTGTACGAAGCATCCATGACTTTTACTTTTGCCCTCCGGCTTCGAGCTTCTGGCGCGCGTCCGCTGGTATATCTGCAATCGGCGCTCGCTGGCTGAGCTGCAACGCGCGTATGTAAGCGACAATTGCCCAGCGGTCTTCCACCGAAACTTGCGCTGCATAGTCCGGCATCGCGCCGAAGCCGTTCGTCATCACGTCAAAGAAGTGCCCGACGGGAGCTTCCAACAGTCGCTCGTTCGTCAGAGGCGGCGGCGCACGGAAACCTCTGCGCACAATCATGCCGTCGCCCTTTCCAGTCATGCCGTGACACGCCGCGCAGAAAGCATTGAAGCGATCCTGCCCGCGACGCAAGACCTGTTCGTTGACCTCTATGGGCATCGTGTCTATAAGCGGTGCCTGCGCGCCCGTGCCTGTCTTTCCAGTGTAGAGTGCCGAGTTCTCGCGAAGCCCCCCGCGCGCTACCGTCCCTTCGACGGGCGGGCGCGACGCCATCTTGTTATCGAATAACTCGCTCTTCTCGTAAGCCTCGTAGCGCGGCTGATCCTGCATGTCTTGACGGCAACCGGAGGAAATTAAAAATGCAAAAGTCAAAATGCAAAAAATAGACATGCTGAGGATTGAAATACGCCCCGCTTCAGCCGTCTTTACTTTTGCCTTTTGCCTTTTTAAATTTGCATTCTTAAGTCTCAACATCGGTCACCTCGTATGGGTTCAAGCTCTGCAAAAAGCGCATGGTCTCATCATGATTGAACTTGGGGTCGTGGGCTTCTATGACCAGAAAGAAGCGGTCACGCGTCGCCAGCGCAAAGCGCGGATTGTTGAAGACCGGATGATACGGCTGCGGCAGCTTGTTCAGAGCGAGCATGCCGAAGACTGCCGCAAAGGCTGCGGCCAGGATAGTGCATTCAAAGGTAATCGGAATAAAAGCAGGCCAGCTATGCAGGGGCTTCCCGCCGATGTTGAGCGGGTAATAAAAGACGTGAACGAAGTACTGCAAGAAATAGCCGCCCAGCCCGCCCAGGATGCCTCCGATGAGCACAATCAAAGGCAGTATCGTTCTATGAAAGCCTATTGCCTCCGACAGCTCTTCAATCGGGTACGGCGAATAAGCATTGATGCGCCTGTACCCTTCTTCGTAAGTGCGGCGCGCCGCCGCCACCACATCCGTAGGGTCTTCAAACTCGGCCATCAAGCCATATAGCTGCGGTATCTTTGGTCTCTTCATAAATGCAGAAGTCAGAATGCAGAATGATGAATGAAAAGAAGATTCAAGTTGAATGCTCTTTCTTTAATTCATCATTCTGCATTTATCCTTTCCCTCATGCTTCTTCCTCCCTCACTTCGGCCTGCGGCAGGATCGTGCGCATCTCGAAGATGGAGATCATGGGCAGGAAGCGTATGAAGAGGAGCAGGAGCGTGAAGAACAGTCCGATAGTTCCTATGAACATCGCCCAATCCCAAACGGTAGGCGCGTACATGCCCCACGACGAGGGCAGAAAATCTCTATGCAGGCTGATTGGGATAATGATGAAGCGCTCCAGCCACATGCCTATGCTGACGATGAACGAGATAATCCAGATAGCCATATTGTTGTGGCGAATCTTTCTAGACCAGAGAAGCTGCGGCGCGATTACGTTGCAGAAAAGCAGCGCGTAGTAAGTCCACTTGTACGGCCCCCAGAAGCGGTTGTAAACCATATACTGGTCGAAAACGTTGCCGCTGTACCACGCTATAAAGGTCTCCATCATGTAGCCGTATGCGACGATGAGGCCGGTCGCCAGCATGACCTTAGACATATTGCGCAGGTGGCGACCCGTGATGAAATCCTCAAGGTTGTATAATTTTCTGATTGGGATGGTCAGCAACAAGACCATAGCGAAGCCCGCGTAGATTGCGCCCGCAACGAAGTAGGGCGGGAAGATGGTCGCGTGCCAGCCGGGAATCAAAGAGACTGCGAAGTCGAAGCTGACGATGGTGTGAACAGATAGCACTAAGGGCGTAGCGAGTCCGGCCAGCAGCAGATAGGTCGTCTCGTACCTGAACCAGTGGCGCGCACTTCCTCTCCAGCCCAGCGCGAGACCGCCGTAGACGACCTGAAAGAAGCGGCTCTTGGCGCGGTCGCGCAAGGTTGCGAAGTCAGGAATCAAGCCTATGAACCAGAAGAGAGCCGAGACCGTGCCGTAGGTCGAGACCGCGAACACGTCCCACATTAAGGGGCTGCGAAACTGCGGCTGAATGCCCATCGTGTTCGGGTAAGGGAAGAGCCAGTAGGCGAGCCACGGTCTTCCTGTGTGCAGCAATGGATAAAGTCCGGCGCAGGCTACTGCAAAGAGCGTCATCGCTTCCGCGAAGCGGTTGATAGAGGTGCGCCACGTTTGGCGTAGCAGGAGCAGGATGGCCGAAATCAGGGTTCCGGCGTGGCCTATGCCGATCCACCAGACGAAATTGATGATGTCGAATGACCAGCCGACGGGCTGATTGTTTCCCCAGATGCCTATGCCGGTTAAGACCAGATGGGTGATGGTGACCATCAAGACCATCGTGACGAGAAACGCTATGGAGAAGCCGAAGAACCATGCGGGCGGCGTTCGCCGCTTGAGGACAATCGCGCTGATCTTGTCTGTGACCGTGCCGAAATCGTGACCCGGCTCGATGACAGGAGCGGTGATGTGCATGCGCATGTCGTCATGCGGCTCGTCTACTCTTTGAGACATAATCTCAGTGCTCTCCCTCGCCCTTCGTTTCGCCCATCAACGTCTTCGGCCCAATCTCCGGGTTTATGTTGCGTATGGCTGCAAGGTAAGTGGTGCGCGGGCGCGTGTTCAAATCAGCGAGCAAGCCGTATTCGCGCTCCTGCGCTTTCAGCTTCGACACGCGACTTGCGGGGTCGTTGATATTGCCGAAGACGATGGCCTCCGCCGGACATGCTCCCTGACAGGCCGTGACGATTTCGCCGTCGCGCACCGTGCGGTTCTCTTTCTCGGATTCAATCTTGGCCGACTGTATGCGCTGCACGCAGTAGGTGCATTTCTCCATCACGCCGCGCGAGCGTATAGAGACTTCCGGGTTACGCATCAGTTTGTAAGTCGGCGTGTTGAAATCCTGGAAGAGCAGGAAGTTGAAGCGGCGTACCTTGTAGGGACAGTTGTTAGAGCAATAGCGCGTGCCGACACAGCGGTTATAAACCATGTCGTTCAAGCCTTCGGCGCTATGAACGGTGGCGGCCACCGGACAGACAGGCTCGCACGGCGCGTTCTCGCAGTGCATACAGGGGACGGGCTGGAAGAAGGTGCGCGGGTTCGCTTCTTCGCCCTTGTAGTAGCTGTCCACACGGAGCCAGTGCATCTCTCGGCTGCGCAAGACCTGCTCTTTGCCTACTACTGGGATGTTGTTTTCAGACTGGCAGGCGACCACGCAGGCGTTACAGCCGATGCAGGTCGAAATATCAATCGCCATGCCCCAAGCGTAACCCTTCGAGTAATCGTAGTTCTCATACATTGTGTTATCGCGTTTGGGTTCCTGCTCATCTTCCGGCGCGAGGCTGGGGTCTTTCTTGTAATCTTCGAGCGTCCCGGCGCGCACAATATCGCGGTTCTCCATCAGGTGATGAAGCTGTGTGGTGGCAACCTGATATGTGTCGGCGGTCTTGTCGAGCCTTAATCCCACACCAGACCAGAGCGCATTTGAAGTACGAAGCGCATAGGCATTCTCGAAGTTCTGTGCGGCACTCTTTTCCGTTGTTCCCGCGCGGCCTGCGCGCCAGCGACCATAGCCTAGATGAACCGTGACGGTGTTATCGGGCTGTCCCGGCAGCACCCAGACGGGAAAAGGCACTGTGCGATTCTGGAAAGTAAGATTAACTACCGTTTGGTGCCACTCGCCGCCCTTCCAGCCCAGATCATTCTCAAGGCCAAGCCGTCTGGCTGTGGCCGGACTTATCAAAGCCGCCGCATCCCAGGTGATTTTCGTGATTGGCTTCGGCAATTCCTGAAGCCAGCCGTTGTTGGCAAAGCGCCCGTCGTAGATGCTGGGGTCTGCGCGAAACACTATCTCCAGGTCATTCGGATTGGCGGAAGGTTGCGGCGGCACATTGTCCCAGTTGCCCGCGAGCGAAACCGTTTTGACAGGAAGCGTGGTGTTCGCAATCAAGCCGTCGTGAAGCGCCTTGCGCCACTGCTGCTCGAAATCGCCTGCGGCGGCTGTGGCCGCGCCCTGCGCCGTAGTTGTAGTTTGCGACGATGCAACGCCCTGCGTTGTGTTCGACGAAGCGGCGGGCATTGCTTGATTGTTTGTTGTCTGATTGCCTGTCGCTCGATTGCCTGTGGCTTGAGTATTTGTCGCACGGCTGTTTGTCGTCTGATTGTTCGCGGCTGCGGCCTGTCCGCCCTGCCCTGTGTTCTGCGCGGCGGGCGTCGTGTTCTGATTTACTGTTGCCGCTTGTTGAGCCGAAGCCGTGCGCTGTCCGGTGCCGAGCGCAGTGGTTGTGCGCAAAGCCCCACCGCCCGCGCCAATCTTTCCCTGCCAGAAAGCGCGCACAATCTCATAGCCGGTGCGCTCCGGTTGCTGTGTGAAAGCGGCCAGAAACTCTATGGGCGATTTCGTGCCGCGATACAGCGGAGCGATGAGCGGTTGAACTATAGAAACCGTGCCGTCAAACGCTCGTGCGTCGCCCCACGATTCCAGGTAATGCGATTCAGGCACGTGCCAGTGGCAGAGCGCAGACGTTTCATCATCATAAAGGCTCAGGTGAATGCGGAGCTTTGCCTTCTCCATGCTCGCACGGAATTGTAGGTCAGCCGGTGCGTTATAGACTGGATTGCCGCCAACCATGACGAGCATGTCCACCTGGCTGTTATTCATCTCCTGAACCAGCGTGCGCAAATCGTTGATGGAATCGAGCGCAGTCGCCTCCTGTCCCGGCGGACGAAATTCGAGCGGCTCCGTGTAGACGACCGTGTTGCCCACACTGCCCAGCTTCTGATTCATGGCGTGCGCGAGCGCATGTATGACGAGCGCTTGCTCATCTCCCGGAATAACGAGCGCCGCGCTTCCGGCCTGTTGAAGGTCGCGCGCGATGGCGTCGATTATACTTGCAGAAATCGAAGCGGGTGCCGCAGCGCTTCCAGCCATAGTCACGCCTAGCTTTGCTGCGACAGCACGCGCGAAGCCTTCAAGCTCCGAGGGACGCAGAGGCCAGCGATGATCTGCGGACGCGCCCGTGTTTGTAGGCGTGGATTCGACGGCGTAGAAGCGGTTCATGGAGCCTGCGCCGCCTTCGCCTTCCGCGCGCCGACGCGCAGCAAACTGCCGCGCATAGCGCAAGCTAGCAGGGCCGCACGCCAGAAAATCAGCGTCGAGTCCCAGAATGCGGGAGGCTTTCTCGAAGTTGTAGATGACGTTGACCGGCTGGCCGAAGGCTTGAAACGCGCCCGTGTTCGCCTGAGCGCGACCGACAGGCTCGTATTGATACCATCGCGCCTGCGGAAAATCTTTGAGGATGTCCATTATCTGCGCGGCGAGCGTGGGCGACGTGATGGCTTCCGTCAGAAACCTTAGACCTGCTCCCTGCTTCGGGCGTTGATTATCGAGTACCTCTCTGACTGCTCCAAGGAAAGCAGACCACGTGCGAATCTCTCCGCGAAAGTTCAAAACCTGCGAGCGATCCGGATCATAAAGACCGAGTATAGAGGCTTGAGAATAGGCATCCGATGCGCCGAGGCTGGCCGGGTGCAGGTCGTTGCCTTCTATCTTGGTCGGGCGGCCTTCGTTGCTGCGTACCAGAAGCCCCGTCGCAGCGCCGCCCAAGGACATGGCTGTCGCGTAGAAGGAGGGCTTGCCCGGCGTGTAGCCTTCGGGCTGGCGTACAAAGGGGACTATCGTCTCGGTCGGCTGGTAAGCGCAGGCCGAAAGCCCCGCGAGCGCGAAACTCGCGCCCATGAGCTTGATGAAGGTGCGGCGATTAACCGAGTCGTCCCAGTCTTCGGCAGCGTGCGGGTATTCGCGCTCGACCAACTCCTGAAACTCGTCGGAATCGGCCAACTCATCCAGATTCCGCCAGTACTCTCTGCCGCGTGTCTTCAGCAAGCGGTCGCGTAGCAAAGCGAAACTTTTTTGCCTGTCTTCAGTGGACATCAACGTTTTCCTGATTCTATCTGTGGCACGTAGAGCAACTGGTCAAGACGGCTGTGCTCTTGATGTTATAAGTTTTTGCGAGCTGCGCTCCGGCTTCCGCCTGATTGACGGGAGCCTGCCACTGCATATTGAAAATCTGATCTTTAGGTCGAAGGACGGCCTCCGGGTTTCTATGACACTGCAAGCACCACTCCATCTGAAGGGACGCGACCTGATACATTAGCGGCATGTAGTCCACAGCCCCGTGGCACGTGGAGCAGCCGACGCCCTTGTTGACGTGAATACTGTGATTGAAATAGACGAAGTCCGGCAGGTCGTGGACTCTAACCCACTCTATGGGTGTGTCGTCGCGGAATGATGCGCGCACAGGCTCAAGGTAAGGACTGTTAGCCCAGATTTGCGAGTGGCAGTTCATACACGTCTTGGTCGAGGGCATCCCGGCTGAAGCCGCAGTCTCGACCGTCGTGTGACAGTAGCGGCAATCAATGCCGTCGTCGCCGACGTGATGCTTGTGGCTGAACTGTACTGGCTGCGGGCGCGCTATGTATGCCTGCGTGTAGTAGCTGGAGCGATTGAATTCCGCAATCAGAAAGAGCAATGCGGCCCCTATAAAGACGGCACCGAAGATGCTCACCTTGGCGATGGTGTTAGTGCTCTGATGAAATATTTGGGGCACGGCGCGGACAGTCTCCGTCTCAAGGAATTTCGAGCGAGGGAAATCTTTCACTTACCCTCAGCCGACCACTGCCGCCATTGAAGCGACCGCAGGGAGACACAAGACTACCCCTCAACTTCAGCGTCGCTCGCGGCGGTTTATACACCCACACGGGAACTGCTGTCCGCTTCTCTTCGGAGCACCTGTGGCTCGCCAGCCCGGAAGAAAAATACGCCTCCCGGCTCACGGTCATCTCGGTGGGTTCATTCTGTCAGTGCAGTAGGTGCGATTCTACCAATTCCATAAACACTGTCAACTCAACTTGCTACGAAAATGTAGCGAAGTTAATGAAGATTGGTTGAAGGCGCGATTGCGACAGGCGAGCTGCCTAAGCGAGAGGCTTCAGTTTTCGGTGAGATTTTGAGTTTGCCTGGTGACTGAGCAAGCTGAGTTATAAGCGCGACTAACGAACGGTTCGCAGAAAAATTCATATCAGAAAAACAAAGAAAGTGAAAAGATAAGTTCGACGCAAGAAGGAAGAATGTAGCCCCTGAAAGGGGCGAAAGATTGTAGCCCACGGCGCGAGCCGTGGGTATTGAGCAGCCATAAAAGTTTAAAGCCCCTGAAAGGGGCGAAAGATTCTCAAGTTGAGGATTTCTTTCGCCCCTTTCAGGGGCTTCCGATTTTTATTACCGCATCATCCCCACGGCTGACGCCGTGGGCTATAAATATTCCGCCCCTACGGGGCTGAAGACGTAACACTGTCGCTAATGATGTCGAATCCATGTTAAATAGAAGAAATCAGTTTTCTCTATTAACGATTCACGCGTTTTCGATTCAAGGCTTTCATGGCTTCTTTTTCTGGTACTCGTCTAAAAATTTGCCGACGACATTGCCTTCTTCCGTGCCGTCCGGTGATGTAATCGTCCAGTCCAGGATTTCGGATTCGGGAAAGCTGTAGGTGTCTCCAACCTCATAGCCTGAGATCAGAGTAATGTCGTTGGCGATGATGCCTTTGATGATTCCGTCCTTTATCTCTCTGACTTCGATGAAGGTCTGCTCGTGTCGCCCGGCCTTATCGCGCAGTTGCGTCGTCAGGTAAAAGGTGTGGCCGCGTGGAAGTCCTGCAAGAAATCTCTTCTTTGCCTGGGGGTAGGTCTTTCGAGCCTTTTCGACGTACGGCTTAATCGCTTCTTCATATCGCAGAAGCTCTTCGCTCTTAACTTGAATCGGCTTGTCTTCGGGCGGGCGCGACTGCTGTTTGCCCGTCTCGGATTGTCCTGTCTGCGCCTGTGAGAGCGAAGCGCAAATGATGACTAGGGCGAGCGTGAGCCAGAGCCGCGAGAGGAGTTTCATAACTGGTTTTTGCCTTTCGATGAAGCTACAGGAAGAGATGAAGATTCAGCCCGCCGCGTTATGCGCCGTAGTAGTATCGCGCGCGAGCAGGGCTGCGCCGATAGAGACGGCGTCCGTGCCCAGGGCTGCGGCGACTATCTGCGTTGCCTCGAAGCAGGGTTGGAAGGCGCGGCGTCCGGCTTCGCGTATGATGGGATTCAAGATTAACTCGCCCGCTTCCATCACGCCGCCGCCCAGGACTATGCGCTCTATGTTCAATAGATTGATAACTGAAGCCACAGCCGCGCCAATGTATTTGCCCGTACGCTCGATCATCAACAGCGAGAAGTCGTCGCCATTCTTGGCTTCGCGCGCGATGTCCGCGGCGGTGAAGTCCTTGGACATGGCTAGCCTTGAGAGCGAAGAGGTGTTGTCGCGGTAGAGCCGTTCGTTGGCGCGGCGCACTATGTTCGGCGCTGAGGCGACCGTCTCCAGGCAGCCTATGTTGCCGCAGACACACTCCGCTCCATTCTCCGCATCAATCGTGATGTGGCCGAACTCGCCCGCGAAGCCCGTTGCGCCGAGCCACAGCTTGCCGTCCAGAATGATTGCGCCGCCGATGCCTGCCCCTATGGTGACGTAGAACATATCGCGCGCGCCCTGACCGGCTCCCGCCTTGTACTCTCCATAAGCCGCTGCGTTGGCATCGTTCTCAATCTCGACCCTCAGCCCCGTAATCCTCGTTAATTCAGTATGAATATCGCCGCGTACAGCCGAAGGGAAGTCCGGCGAGACAAGGACGCGGTCGGTTTGCGGGTTGACCAGACCGGGAATGCCTATGCCTATGCTTGCGATGTTGGGGGCTGCATCGCGCAGCTCCGCCACGATGGCGGCTATCTGCTCGGCCACATTATCGCGGTCAAGCGCAGCCTCGCGCCTTTCTCTGACGCTTCCGTCCGTAGCCACTAGCGCAGCCCGAAGCGTCGAGCCGGAAAGGTCAACCCCTATATAGTCGGGTGATGTTTGAGCCGAGTTTGTCATTCTTGTATCTCAGGCTTCCGAAACAGATTAGAACAAAACATTCGGGCGGGAAGCATGCCGGATTGTAATAAAGGGCTTGAGGGACTGTCAAACAACTGCTCCTCTCGTGTAGAATGAGCGCGGCGATTTTGGATTTTAGATTTTGGATTTTGGATTGGAACGGCAACAGACTTGCCGGGCTTCAATCTAGTTTGTTAATCCAAAATCTAAAATCCAAAATCCAAAATCGTCATGTTGATTCGCTCCATATTACTGCCGACGGATTTCAGCGAGTGCGCCAACTATGCGCTCTCGTTCGCGGCCTCTTTTGCGCGTCAGGCCGGGGCAAAGATTATCTGCGTGCATGTCATCGAACCCATAGTGCCGACAGTAGGTTACACGGGTATGACCGAGCCGCTGCCGATTGCGGACATCAGCGAGCAGTTGGAAGATAGCGCCGAGCGCGAGCTTCCAAAAATCTCCGAGTGCGATGAGTGCGAAGGAATCGAAGTCGAAGAAGTGATAGTACACGGCGATGCGGCTTCCGAGATTGTACGCGTGGCGGGCGAGCGCCAGGTGGATTTGATTGTGATTTCAACCCACGGTCGCACAGGATTGGGACGCCTACTCTTCGGCTCGACCGCCGAATCGGTCGTGCGCCACGCCCCGTGCCCCGTTCTGGTCGTCAAACCCCCACAGGAAAATGATGAAGGCTGAATGCAGAATGATGAATGAAGAGGATTCTTTAATTCATCATTCTGCATTCAGCCTTCTGCATTATTTTTAATGGATAACCATTTATACGAGATCATAGGGACGTACGGGCTGATTGCGGTCTTCTTCCTCGTGATGATCGAGGGGGACATCTCGCTCCTGCTGGCGGGCGTGCTGGCGCATAGCGGTTTCTTTGGCGAGTACAGCTTCCTTCTGGTTCTACTGACGGCGACGGCTGGCGCGGTCGCAGGCGACAATCTGGCTTATGCGACCGGAAGAGGTTTTGGCAAGAGCGTGCGCGACTTTCGCTTTTACCGTGCGGCCAAGCCCCGCATAGAAAGATTGACGAACAAGTTCGGCGGGCTTTCGATCTTTCTCTCAAAATATATTTACGGGTTGCGCACGGCCTGCTGCGTCTTCTACGGCGTTGGCCGTATGCCATTCGGGCGCTTTCTGCCCTACACGCTCTGTAGCTGTTTCGCGTGGGTCTTTATACTGAGCGGCGCGGGCTACTTCTTCAGCGGCGCGATTACGAATATCATCGGCGACTTTCACCGTCTCGGCAAAGTGCTGCTCGTGATAGTAGTCTCTGGCGTCGTGGGCTTCTATCTGCTGGAACGCTACTGGCTCTCTAAGAAGGTAGAGGAGGCCGACCCCGAACGCATACAGAACCTGGAGCGCGCAGCAGAAGAGAAATTCAGCGAATTCAAGGAAGAGATTCAGGAGCGCATACACCTGCCGCGCCGCAAGGACTCAGCGCAACAGAAGAGCACTACGCACAAGCAGCGCGGCGCAGAGGGTGATTAAGACTATTTTGGATTTTAGATTTTGGATTTTGGATTGGAGTGGCAATGTAGTTTGAATAGCTTCAATCCCGCACCCGCTAATCCAAAATCCAAAATCTAAAATCCAAAATCGAAAGGTTACTACGTGATTATTGAATCGAGCGCGCCGACCCGTGTTGATCTGGCGGGCGGCACCATTGATATCTGGCCGCTCTATCTTTTCCATCCGGGGGCAGCTACCGTTAACTTCGCCATCTCTTTACGCGCGCATTGCTGGATTGAGACGCGCGATGACGGGCGCATCGTGCTCGAATCACGCGACCGCAAGGTTACCTTCGAGACGGAGCTTGCGGCCATCGAAGACCTTATCAGCGAAGAGCGCCTTGAGCTGATTGCCAAGCTCGTACACTTCTTCAAGCCTACGACCGGCTTTCGTCTCATCGCGCACGGCGAAGCTCCGGCGGGCGCAGGTCTGGCAGGCTCAAGCGCTCTGACCATAGCCTGCATCGGCGCGCTCAACCAACTCGTCGGCAATCGTTATGATGAGCGCAAGTTCATCACCATCGCGGCCAACATAGAGACCACAGTGTTACGCGTTCCGGCAGGCTTTCAGGATTACTACGCGGCGCAGTATGGCGGCACAAGCTGCATACACTTCCGCCCAGACGGCATAGAGCGCGAGGCATTGACGGTTGACGAAGAGACGCTGGAGCGTCGCATTGTCATCTGCTACACGGGCGAGCCGCGCATGTCCGGGACTAATAATTGGGAGATTACCAAGAACCACATCGACGGCGACCCCATGCTCTTCGAGCTTTTCGACGGCATACGCGATTCATCGCTGCGTATGCGCCACGCACTTCTGGAAAACGACTGGCAGGCGGTCTCTGAGACGATGCGAGAAGCCTATCCGAATCGCAAGCGGCTTGCGCCCAACGTCACCACGCCGCAGATGGACATGCTTGTAGAAAAGGCGCTCGCTCATGGAGCACTGGGCGCGAAGGTCTGCGGCGCGGGCGGCGGCGGCTGCATAGCCTTCTTCTGCGAGGAAGGCCGACGCGCAGATGTCGAACGCGCCCTCACAGCAGAACAGGGCGTTGAAGTCCTCGCATGGAAGCTGGCGCGCGAAGGCTTGACCGTACGCCTTAGCTGAAAATTTAGCTGCCCCGTAGCTTGCGTCGAGCGTCAATAAAGTCTGATGGGTCTGTCCAGCCTGTCCTGTCTGAGCTATATCCCGGCCCCGTCAATCCCCAGGACGGACAATCGGAAAGCCTCAATTCAAAATGCAGGTGGCATGGATACGCGCCGTCTGCATTTCCTATCTGGCCTATGCTCTCCCGGCGTTCAACATCACCGCTCGCGCGTGCTATCGAGTTGAGATGTCCGTAAAGAGTCTCTACGAGTGTGCCGTCCGGAAGCTTGTGACGGATAATTATGACTTTCCCCCAGCCCGCCCCGGCTTCGCCCGCGAAGATTATCGTGCCTTTTGAAACTGCATAGACCGGCAATCCGCAATCGGTGTTTCCACCCGACTCCTTATTCCAGTCTTCGCCAAGGTGGTTGATTTCGCCGAAAGCTCGCGCAACGTACCAGCCGTCCCCGTCATTTGCTTCCGACACACGTTTGGAATTGCCGACCGGATAGTCGAACCCATCAGAGAGTGGGATGATTAGAGGCGCAGGCGAGACAATGCTCTGAGGAGTAGTCGTGGCAGCGCTCAGCTGTTTTCTACGCGCATACCAGACTCCAACAGATAGAGCGGCCAGGATAAAAGCGATGCTCAGGCAGACGGCAAGACGGCGCACATAAATTTTCCTTTACGAAGAGCCAGCGTTAAGAAGGAAGCTTCATCCTTCCTATGTCTTGTTGTCTTCAACGGCTGGCTGTGAATCCGAAGCTGGCTGACTGTCCGGCTTTCTCTCGTCCTTCGGCGCGCTGGGTGTCAGCTCGGTCGAAGCTTCGGGCGCAAGATCGGAGACCGTTTCTGCGCCTGCGGCGGGCGAGGCCGTGGATGCAGCCGAACTCATCGGCGCGGCTGAAGCCTGTCCGGTTGCGGCCTGAGCTTCGGCTGCGGGGCGATGACGATCAGCCTCCGATGACGAATCCGTGCCGGAAGTGGACGCAGAGGGCGCTGTAGAAGGGGCAGGAGCGGAAGGCGTGCTCGCGCTTCCTCCGGCGGCTGAAGCCGGTTTCGTAGCGGGCGTTGCGGGCACAGCTTTCGCAGGTGTCGCAGGCTTAGCCGCAGTCGAAGCCGCAGCCGGTGCGTGATGGCTTGTGTCTTCTTCAAGGGGCACGAGCGTGCCTCGCTCCGACTTCTTGAAGGCCGGAAGCGTGCCGCCCGCCGCGCGCAGGATTGCCGTCAACTCTTTTTCGACAAAGCGCGATTGCTTTTCGGGATCGCGCACGTGACCAAGCGGCGGCCCCATGTAGAGCGTGCCGCAGGTCTGGCATTGAAAGAGCGCATCGTCGCCGCGTAGATGCTTCAACGCTTCTTCGCCACCCGTCTTCATCTGCTTCAAGTGGCCGTTGCAGAGCTTGCCCTTGGCATTCTTCTCGTTGCAGACGGTCTGCGCGTTGGTAATCTTCTTTGGAACACCTGCTTGGGGTAGCTGCTGCTCGGTCGGAGCTTCTTTGGCTACAGGCACTCCTCCTGCGGCTTCTGTTGGCGCAAGAGCGTTCTGGTTCGCGGCGTCGGCTGGCATTCTAGTTTCCTCTCGATGTCAGAATGATTTCAGGCTTTTCGCTTGCTTAAGCCCTGCGTAAATGGAAAGCGCCACAATCTTATAAAGGCAAAAGGTAAAAAGCAAAAGATTAGGGGTTGGGTATTAGGGGTTGGGGATAGGAAATCTTTCTTTTCCCAACCCCTGACCCCTATCCCCTATCCCCTTTTTCATTTATAGTGTGCGGCGCATGTTGAAAAGGCTGCTTGGGTTTTTGTGGCGCAAAGCGCCGAAGGCAGTAAGGCGCTGGGGCGTGCGCTTCACACAGCCACGCTTTCAAGTCACAGCGGGCGCGGTCGTAGTCAATGAAGAGGGGCACGTGCTTCTGCTCAACCACGTGTTTCGCCCCGGAAGCGGCTGGGGCATACCCGGCGGATTTTTAGAGAAGGGCGAACAGCCGGATGAGGCCATTCGCCGCGAACTGCGCGAAGAGACCGGATTGGAACTGTCGAGCGCCGAGATGGTTTTCATACGCACGCACAGGAAACCATCTCGCATAGAGATTATTTATCGCTGTCGCGCGCACGGAGAGGTTAAGCTTGAGGGCTACGAGATTAAGAGCGGCCATTGGTTTCCGCCCGATCAACTGCCTTCGGACTTGAGCCAGGATCAGCGATTGATAATCCGTAGCACACTTAACCATCAAAGCAGTGACAAGTGACAAGTGACGGGTGACAAGTTAAAATCTTCCTGCTCGTCACTTATCACTCGGCACTTATCACTGTAGCGTCCACAGGAGAGTATAGAATGGTACAACTGATTCCGTCTTCAGAGACGGTGATGCAAATCTTGAAGCGCACAGCGGCTTACCGTGAAGGCCATTTCGTTTATCCGTCGGGCAAGCACTCGCCGCATTATTTCCAGATGCCGCTCGCCTTTCGCTACTACGACACGGCGCGCGTGCTTGCGGTCGCCCTGAGTAGAATGTTTCGTATAGACCGCGACATCTCATCGCAGTTGCCAAAGGTCGCCATCATCAGTCCGGGCGCGGGCGGCATCCCCGTAGCCTTCGGCGTGCGCGAAGCCCTCAGCGCCGAGCAGATTTACTGGGCAGAGCAGGAAGAGGGCAAGCGTATGTTCCGCCAGTACGTCAATCAGGGAGAGATTAATCCCTGCATCATCGTTGACGACATCATACGCTCCGGCAAGGCAATCGAAGAGGCAGCCGAGCTTGTGCAATCCCTGGGCGCGACGGTCATAGGCTGTGGCTCCATCGTACGCTTTACTTCCGCCCCCGCTTCAATCGGCGATGTGAAGATTAAATCCCTCGTCGAATTCGACGCCAAAATCTACGACACAGCGGACGACTGCTCTGACTGCAAGCATGAAACGCCCGTCGAGAAGGTAAGATTCTAAGTCCCAAATTCCAAGTCCCATGTCCCAGGTCAAAGACTAATTCTTGACCTGGGTCTTGGGACTTGGAATTTGGGACTCTTTATATCTCGTGCCGGTTGGTGAGCGCCTTGTCCATCGTCACTTCGTCAACGTATTCCAGATCAGAGCCGACGGGCATGCCCATGGCGATGCGCGTGACCAGTATGCCCAGAGGTTTAATCAGGCGGCTGATATAGTTGGCTGTTGCTTCGCCCTCGGTGTTGGGGTTGGTGGCAAGTATGACTTCACGCACTTCCACGCCGTCGTTGTTTTCGGGACGAAAGCGCGGCAGCAGGTTAGCCAGATGAAGATCGTCCGGCCCCAGGCCACGTATAGGCGAGAGGCTCCCGTGAAGCACATGATAAAGCCCCCGATAGCTGCGCGTTTTTTCAATCGCTACCAGATTGTAAGGCTCTTCGACAATGCAGATTATAGAGCGGTCGCGGTTCGTAGAGGCACAGAAGCGGCACGGGTCAACGTCCGTCAGGTTGTTGCAGACTGTGCAAAAGATAATGCGGCGCTTCACCTCCTGCAAAGCCTCTATGAAGCGCTCTACGTCAGCTTCAGGCATCCGCAGCACATGAAAGGCCAGCCGCTGTGCAGACTTGTTGCCCACACCCGGCAAGCGCTTAAACTCGTCAATTAATTTTGTGACCGGCTCGGCGTATTCAAGCATCGTTCGATTTTGGATTTTGGATTTTAGATTTTGGATTAAAGGAACAGGATTGAGGATGCGCAAGCTCTGCGGCCACTCCAATCCAAAATCTAAAATCCAAAATTAAAGTAGTCCCGGCGGCAGCATGTTGCCGAGCTTGCCCTTCATGGCTTCGTCAATCTTGCGGTTGGCCTCGTTGACGGCGGCGACGATCATGTCTTGCAGCATCTCCACGTCGCCTTCCTTGACGGCTTCCGGGTCAATCTTAATGGCCTCGACCTCGTGCGTACCCTTCATCTGAACGGTCACGACGCCGCCTCCGGCAGAAGCTTCGACGCGCATCTCTTCCATCTCCTTAGCCATGCGCTCCTGCATCTGCTGCGCCTGCTTCATCATCTGCTGTATGTTCATCCCACCGGGAAATTTCATCTCGAATACCTCACAAGATTTCTAAAAGTTAAAGAGTTTCGTATTCGACAACATCCTAGCGTTCATCAGGAATGAATGCAAATCTGAGGAATTGATTCATTGACAGGTGTTATGCGAGCTGCATGGCTATAAAGAGACAACTCAACCAGTCTGCGCGAGCAGACGGAAGAATAAAGCCACAGGCGTCAGCCTGTGGAACCGAGCCGCCCCTAGATTCTCAGCCCGCGTTAGCGGGCGACAGATGAGAAAGATAAGCAGCGCAAAACTTCTATCGTCTGCTGACGCAGACTCGGATAATTGTGCTGCTGATTCCCCGGACTCCGCCTCACGGCGTTCGTCCGGGGCTTTATTCTACCGTTTGCTTTCGCAGACTCGTTGCGCTGTCTTCTCAAACATCTCTCGCTGCGTTGCATGAGACATTTTTAATCCGTCCCTTTCGTCCCGGCGCATTTGCGTGCTATAAGCCGTAAGTTATGACGCGCTATGTCATCAAGCGACCCGCAAGTGCAGCCGAGCCGGATAAGCTGGCGCGCTACCGTGCGGACTTGAACGAGGAGCAGTACCGCGTGGCGCTTGCCGCACCGGGCGCGGCGCTGGTCGTCGCGGGCGCAGGCTCAGGCAAGACGCGCGTGATTACCTATCGCGTTGCTTATCTGATAGAGCAGGGAGTTGCGCCCGCGCGCATCATGCTGGCGACGTTTACGAACCGCGCGGCGCGAGAGATGCTGCGCCGCGTGGAGATGCTGACGGGCGGAGGTCGAACGCAGCGAGTCTGGGGCGGAACCTTTCACCGCATAGCCAATCTAATCCTGCGTCGTCATGCGGAATCAATCGGCTACACGTCGAACTACACTATCTTAGATTCAGAAGACGCGAAAGATTTTGTAGCGGCCTCAGTAGACCTGGCGGGCGTGGACACGCGCGCCCGCCGCTTTCCCAAAGCGGAAGTCTTGCAGGACATCATCAGCTTTGCGAACAACACAGACCGTCCTATCGAAGATGTAATCGCGCAGCGCTACCCGCATTTCGAGCCGTTGACCGAAGCAGTCAAGCGCGTTGATGCGGTCTACATGGAGCGCAAGCGCGAGACGAACGTGATGGACTACGACGACCTGCTGCTTAACTGGAAGCGCCTGCTGATAGAGAAATCCGCAATCGCCAACCTCTATGCGGAACAGTTCGAGCACATACTGGTTGACGAGTATCAGGACACGAACAAGTTGCAGGCGGAGATAATCGATCTGCTAGCCGTGCGCCATCGCAACGTGATGGTCGTGGGCGACGACGCGCAGAGCATCTTTGCTTGGCGCGGAGCGGAGTTCACGAACATTTACGAATTTCCGGTACGCTACCCGGAAGCGCAAGTCTTTCGTCTTGAGACTAATTACCGCTCGACGCCGGAAATTCTTGCGCTCGCCAACGTCTCGATTGCATCGAACCGCAAGCAGTTTCCCAAAACCTTGCGCGCGGCGCGTGAATCCAGGGGGCTGATGCCAGCGCTTCTGCCCTGCCGCGACGCAGACCAGCAGGCTGCATTCATAGCCGCACGCATTCTTGAATTAAGAGACGAAGGCATCGCGCTTGAAGACATAGCCGTGCTTTATCGCTCGCATTATCACTCGCTCGAATTGCAATTGGAGCTGACTCGGCGCGGCATCCCTTATCGCATACGCAGCGGCGTGCGCTTCTTCGAGCAGGCACACATCAAGGACGTGGTCGCATACCTGCGCGTCATCACGAACCCGCGCGACGAACTGGCGTGGAAGCGCATCCTGCGGCTTATCCCGCAGGTAGGCCCCGCAACGGCGAATAGAATCTGGGAGCAATTGGCTTACGCCCCAGACCCGCTCGCGCTCATGCGCCGCGAAGATTTTCAGGCCGCGCCGCGCACGCGCGGGAGCGGTTGGACGGAATTTCTATCGCTCGTAGAAGCCTTGGTCGATAATGAGAATCGACAGAACCCGGCGCGGCAGATAGAGCTTATCCTGGCGCGCGGTTATGAAGCGTATCTGGCGCACACGTACGAGAACGCAGAGGCGCGCCTTGAAGATTTGCGACAGCTTGCACATTACAGCGCACGTTTTACTTCGACTGAAGAGTTTTTAGGCGAGCTTGCTCTGCTTGCCACGGAGCGCTACGGCGCGCCGCAACCTGTTACGGGCGAGGATGTCGTCATGGGAAGCGAAGAGGACGAATTGCTCACCCTGACGAGCGTGCATCAGGCTAAAGGGTTAGAGTGGCGTGTAGTCTTCATCATCTGGGCGGCGGACGGTAAATTTCCAAGTCCTAGATCATTGCGCGACGCAGAGGGTGAAGAAGAGGAGCGTCGTCTATGGTACGTAGCGCTGACGCGCGCCGCCGAACAGCTTTACGTTACGTATCCGCTGATGGTCACGGATTACAACCGGCAGACGGTCTTACAGAAGCCGTCGCGCTTCGTCACGGAAGTGCCGCCGGAGCTTTACGACATCTGGACGCTGGAAGAAGAGAACATCCCGCTTCTGCCCGAAGAGGACACGCAAAAGTATCTGAATTGAATCTATGGAAAACGAGAACACTCTATCACGCACTGAGGAGCGCTCTTTGCGGGCGGAGATTAAAATCTACTACGATCTTTATGTTCCTGAAGATGGGAAGCATACGGCGCGACCCTTGCTGGTTGCGCTTCACGGGTACGGGGCGAACAAGCGACAGATGATGAGAGAGGCGCGTGCCGCAGTGCCTGACGATTTCGCTATTGCTTCCATTCAGGGGTTTCATCAACACATACGCGATCCGAAGGAGGAAGGCGGGCCGCTACGCTTCGGCTTCGGCTGGGTGACAAACTTTCACCCGGAAGAATCCCACGCGCTTCAGCACGAGGCTATTAATAGCCTGCTGGATTCTCTCATCAGGGAAGAAACCTGCGACCGCGAGCGCGTCTTTCTCATGGGCTTTTCGCAATCATGCGCGCTCAACTATCGTTACGCTTTTACTTTTCCGGATCGCCTGCGCGGTATCATAGGCATTTGCGGCGGCATTCCTAGAGACTGGGACACGAGCAAGCTCTACAAAGAGACTGCGGCTTCAGTCCTTCATCTATCGGGTACGCGCGACGAGTTCTATCCGCCCGCGCGCGTTCAGGATTACAGTGAGCATTTGAAAAAGCGCGCCGCCGATGTGTTGATGAAGGCTTATGATGCAGGGCACGAGATTGTGCCAGCCATGCGCGAAGATGTGAGAGAGTGGTTACAGGCTCGCGCAGGGCGAGTATAATGCTTGCGGAAAAAGATTTCTCTACTCTGTAATCGCCGGATTGTTAAGCTGTGTGTTGATGAAAAGGGCGCTATATTTTCTTATCCTTTCGTGTCTGGTCTGCGCGGCGGTCGCCTGCAATCGAACGCGGCAGGCGAGCGGGGAAGCGCATGCGCGTCCCTTCGCGGCGAACATCTCGCCGACAGCAAGGCGTGTGGTCGAGGATGCGATTGAGCAGACTAAGTATACTCTCGCGTATGACCCGTCTTATCAGAAGCTCAGTTATCCTGGAGGCGATGTGCCGCTGGATCGCGGAGTCTGCTCGGACGTAGTCGTGCGCTCCTTTCGCAAAGTCGGCGTTGATCTTCAGCAAGAAGTTCACGAAGACATGACGCGCGCTTTCGCAGATTACCCTAAGAAGTGGGGACTCAGCCGTCCAGATGCGAATATAGACCATCGACGCGTCCCGAACCTGATGACCTTCTTCGAGCGCAAGGGCAAAGCGCTGAATGTGACAAACGCAGGCGAGGATTACCAGCCCGGAGACGTAGTCACATGGGACTTGGGCGGCGGGCAGACGCACATCGGCATCATCACCAACGTCTGGTCTGATGCAAGCGCGAATTATCTGATCGCTCATAACATAGGCGGCGGTGTGAGGGTTGAAAACGTGCTTTTCAACTGGCGCATCACCGGACACTATCGCTACTTTTAAGAGAACGTGCCGCGCGTGCCGCAAGCGCGCTCCTATCTTCAACAGGGAAGAATTCTATGAAAGCTATTATCCTCTTCGTCCTTTGCGCCGGAATCTTTGCCCCGGCGGTTTCGGCGCAGCAAAGCAACGCGGCAAAGCCAAACAAGCGTGAGCAGCAGTTGATGAGTGAAATACGCGCGGTGATGGATGCTCAGGTCGCAGCATGGAATCGCGGCGACATAGAAGGATTCATGCGCGGCTACGCGCAATCTCCTGACACCATCTTCGTTTCCGGCGACACGGTGACGCGCGGCTGGCAGACGGTTTTAGATCGCTACAAAAAGGGCTACGATTCGCGCGAGAAGATGGGGCAGCTCACCTTTTCCGAGCTTGAGATAATGCCCGTGGGAAAAGACGCGGCTGTGGTGCTGGGGCGCTGGCAGTTGCAGCGAGCAGGCGACACACCACACGGGCGTTTCACCCTTATCTTTCGCCGCACGCGTGCTGGCTGGCGTATCGTTCACGACCATACATCGTCAGCGTAATAAAGCCTCTCTTTTTTGAAGCTGGCAGGAAAAATATCTGGAGAGCGATTTGTATACCAATTGTGCGAAGCGAAGCGAGCCTGCTCTATTTTCCAAGGCAGGCTCTTTAGCATAGGTTTGCAATTGCCTATTACTTAACTGTTCGTCCTGTCTCCTTCAAATCTCCAATCCGCCAGCGTGTCGGAATGCCCTTACTCAAAAGCCTCCCGTCTGCATGTATACGATATTCGGCAATCCCATAACTCTTCCACGTTTGCGGGGAGTAGAGACTACAACCTTTCTTGCTTATCCTACCTACAATTAGTTCTCTCCCGTCAGGAAGGGTATAGATACCGCGCTCCTTCAAATTTATTAGCGGCATCGCATTTCTGGTAAAGCTATTATGCTGCAATCCTGTCCGCCAATCGCCTAATGTGAACGAGTATAGATTCCGTGCTGCCGACCATAGATTGCTCGTGAATACGTGCGAGCAGGACTTTTACAGGTAAGTAGTTCTGATTACAGTTGAAGGTGAAATGAAAGCTGTCGGCTGGCGCAGGGCTACGCTTGAAGGTTTTGATTCTGTCTTGAAACTCTCTAGCTTCAGCAATAGGTATTATGTCCGTAAATATATTGCGTCCGACCACCCCTGCTGCTGAACCATCAGAACTGTTTTCTTTATCTGGATTGAAGTAAAGAACCGTGCCGTCTGCATCTAATTCCAGCAAACCCAAAGGAAGCATCGTTAGTGAAGTTTTATTCTGCATTTAGCCTATCCCTGGCAATGAACGAACGTCAGAGCAAATATCTCAGACGTTGTTCGTGAGTTTAAGGTGTCGGGGGCTAATAAGGCTGACAGCAAGTCCCTTAAGTCCTTCACAAGACTCCCTTGCTGTCAGCCACCCTGCTTGTCCTGTGAATGTGTTGAATCTTAGACGGTATTTAATAGGTAGTCTGTACGGAAGTGGACAATATGGCATTAGGTTTGCGAGGGGGGCGTGATACCCTCCTTTTGTACATTACATAGTTCTTTTGAGAATTCAACCCTCGACATCGGGATGAGCCTATAGAGCCTTCTCCTTGTGCCGTCTGCTGTGTTCACACACGCGACCGGAAAAAGGAGAAACCTGATGTCCTTAAATCAAGAAGCACGTCCCCCAACACAGAACCGCATTCTTGCAGCCCTTCCAACAGAAGAATACGAACGGCTGTCCCCGCATTTAGAAGAAGTCCAAATGCCTCACGGTAAAATTCTCTACAACACTCAAGACACAATCGAGCATGTCTATTTCCCGACCAAAGCGATGATTTCCTTAGTCTCTCAACTAAGTGACGGTTCAAGCGTCGAAGTCGGCGTAGTCGGCTTTGAAGGGATGGCGGGGCTTCCCTTTATCTTAGGAGTTGATAAATCTCCGCACGAATGCATGGTGCAGATTCAAGACGGTGCGACGCGGGTGAAGGCGGAAGTGATAAAGCAGGAGTTCAAGCGCGGCGGGAAACTGCAAGACATGTTGTTGCGCTACACACAGTCTTTGATGTTGCAGTCTTCGCAAGTGGCCGCATGTAACCGCATTCATTTAATCGAAGAACGCCTTGCACGGTGGCTCTTGATGAGTTACGACCGCTGCGTCTGTGAGGAGTTACCGTTGACGCAAGAATTCCTCAGCATGATGCTCGGCGTGCGTCGTGCAGGAGTGACTTCGGCTGCCGTTCATTTGCAGGCTGAAGGGTTCATACAATATAGGCGCGGACACATTACTATCACAGACAAAGAGGCGCTGGAAGATTTCAGTTGGGAATGCTACCGGATAATCAAAGCGGATTTTGACAGTTCATTAAGTCAATAGAAGCATCAGGATTACTACCTTAATCCTCTCTTAAATTCTATTATCTAGTACGAGCACAAAAAGACCGCCAACTCTGGGAACATAGGGTTTTCAGCGCACTTTCTATAAATACCTTCATAAGCAGGATATGTATTTGAGCCAGCATTCTTATTCGATTCGGTGCTGGAGGGCCTGTTGTAATTGCTGTTGTAGTTAATACTGTAGCTGCTGTTATAATTACTCTCTGACGAGCGTTTTGGCTTCTGGAGCGCAGAGACGATAAGGGCAACTATAAAAGCCAGCTACAATCAGACCCATAGCAGGATTTCAAAGGGGCGTCGCCTGGCGGGATTGCTCGTTGTCTGCATAGTTGCTTTCACCTATCCCTTATTAAACTCGACGCTCTTTTTCTTATTTGATAAGGGTGTGCGTCCGCGCTCATTCGCGCCCGGAGAAGTTAGCTTCTGGTTCTACTTAGCAATAATTATTGAGCTTGTTTCGCTTCTGTTGCTGGTCTATATCCTGCGGCGACAGGGAAGGTCACTGCGCCATCTTACTCTCTCCTGCTCATGGAAAGACCTGCCGGAGTCGCTTGCGTTAGCCATCGGAGCATACATTGTTTTCGCGCTGTCTTATGCTTTGTTCTTTTACATCTATTACTTTGTGACGGGGCGCACCCTTAATGCTGCACCGCAGAACGTCGAATTTCTGAGGACGAAAATCACGCTGGCCGCAGTCCTGCTGATGCTGGTCAATCCTTTTTACGAAGAGCTGATTGCACGCGCCTACATCATGACGGAAGTGCAGTTCCTGACGGGAAGCAGGTTACTTGCGCTCTGTGCGAGCGTCGCGCTTCAAAGCGCTTATCATCTTTATCAGGGGGTAGCCTCTGCTTCTATGCTGTCCGTGCTGTTCACGATTTTCTCCGTCTATTTCCTGATGCGTAGAAAAATCTTGCCGGTTATACTGGCGCACATGTATTTTGACTTCCTGGCACTGCTCTCGTACGCTCGATAATAAAGCTCTGGTTTACTGAAAGCTAGTACTTCATCTGCTTCGCACGCACACGCTTCGGGTATGGGTTTGCGTGTGTCATCAAAATTTTAGGGAGGTTCCTAATTAATGCGAAAACTACTCGGCACGACATTGACGCTCGCTCTCTTGCTTCTCTCATTTCCGGTTGCGCGCACTCATGCACAGGGCATACAGGTCAGCGCTAGCGCTCAGGTGCGCGAGCGCTTCGGCATCGAGCGCTATTTGAATATACGAGCCGCAGGCTCGCCTACCTTTTCTGCGAACGGCGACCGCGTGGCGTTTTTGACGAACATCACGGGCACGCCGCAGGTCTGGATGGTTGGCGCAGGTGGCGGCTGGCCTGACCAGTTGACGTACTACACAGACCGCGTTGATTTCGTCCAGTGGTCGCCGGACGGTACAGGACTGGTCTTCGGCAAAGCGCGCGGCGGCGACGAAAACTCGCAGCTCTTCTGGCTCGCCCCAGACGGCTCAGACATTCGCGCTCTGACCGACGCGCCGAAAGTTCGTCATAACTTCGGAGAGTGGTCTCACGACGGGCGGCGCATCAGCTACGCTTCCAATAAACGCGACCCGAACTTTTTCGACATCTACGTGATGGATGTAGCAACGGGGCGCGAGGACATGGTTTACCAGCAGGATGGCTCGAACGGCGTGGCCGCATGGTCAGACGATGGCCGCTATCTGGTTGTCTCTCATAACAACGAGCAGTTGAGCCTGGACAACGACCTCTTTCTGGTTGATACGCAGACCCGTGCTGCCACGCTTCTGACGCAGCATCAAGGCTCGGCACAGTTCGGCGATGTTCATTTCACGCGCGACGGTCGCTACCTCATCTTCGGCACGAACGACAATCGAGAGTTCTACCAGCTTGCGCGCATGGACTTGCAGACAAAGCGCATGGAGACCCTGGACGATGCACCTTGGGATTTGGATGCGAGCGCGATCTCGGATGACGGTCGCATGTTCGCTTACACTTTGAACCGCGACGGCTACAGCGAGCTTTACGTGCGAGAGGTTGCGCCGGATGGAACGCTTGCACCAAAGGGCGCGCCCGTAGCTCTTCCGGGTAAAGGTCTCGTCGGAGCGCTTGAGTTCTCGCGCGACAATCGCAGGCTCGGATTCAGCTTCAACGGCGCACGCTACAACCCGGACGTGTGGCTCTATGACACCGGCAGTCGCGCGCTCACGCAGCTCACGCACAGCTCTCGCGCAGGCATCCCGCAGTCCACCTTCGTAGAGCCTGAGCTGGTTCGCTTCAAGAGCTTCGACGGTCGTGAAATTCCCGCATGGTACTTTCGCCCGCAAGTCGCAATGACGACGAGCGCGAACCCAGGCATGCAGATTAGCGTCACTCCCGGCAACAGCAATACTTCGACCATCAACGTGACCGCCGGGAATACAAGCATAGGCAGCGTGACTATTGGAGCAGGCGGGGCTGTCCCCGTCATAGTCAGCGTACACGGTGGCCCCGAAGGCCAGGAGCGCCCCGGCTTCAGCGGCATCTATCAATATTTTCTTTCTCGCGGCTACGGGATACTTGCGCCGAACGTGCGCGGCTCGACGGGCTACGGCAAGACCTTTACGCACCTGGACGACGTGCGGAACCGGGAGGATTCGGTCAAGGATTTGGCGGCGGCAGTTGACTGGTTAAAAACGCAGGGCGGGGCAGACCCGCGACGCGTAGCCGTGATGGGCGGCTCTTATGGCGGCTACATGACGCTCGCCGCCATCACGCTCTATCCGGAGCTTTGGGCGGCAGCCGTTGATACGGTCGGCATAGCCAACTTCGAGAGCTTTCTCAAGAATACTTCCGGCTATCGCCGCAAGCTGCGCGAGGTTGAATATGGCTCGCTCGAACGCGACCTGGAATACCTGCGCTCGATTTCGCCGCTCTACAAGGTGGACAGGATACGCACCCCTCTCTTCGTCATTCAGGGCAAGAATGACCCGCGCGTGCCCTACACCGAAGCAGAGCAGATAGTGGAAGCCCTGCGCAAACGAAACGCGCCCGTCGAATACAAACTCTTCGACGACGAAGGCCACGGCATAGGCAAGCTCTCCAATCGCCTGATAGTCTACCCGATGGTCGCAAACTTCCTTGATCGTTATATGGTGCAAAGACCTTAGCTGTAGGGGCAGGGCTTGTCCCTGCCCGTCGCGCCCAAAGGCGCGAAACCGTTTCGCATTCATTCTGCGTTGAATAAATGCGTTTGTTGATAATCGTGCTATCGCACGATACGGGCAGAGGACTTGTCCCTGCCCCTACAAATTATTTCGTGTCTAAAACACTGGCTATCACTAACTGCTCGCAGCTAGTCACGCTCCAAGGCGTAAAGCGCCCGCGCACGGGTGCGTTGATGAGCGAGATTTCCATCATCGCGGACGGCGCTCTTGTGGTGCGCGACGGGCGTTTTGAAAAGGTCGGCACTCGTCAGGAGATAGAGCCGCTGATTGATTCGGATTGTGAAGTTGTCGATGCAGGCGGGCGCGTGGTGTTGCCGGGCTTCGTTGACGCGCACGCGCATCCTGTGTTTGCAGGAACGCGCGCAGACGAATATGAAGAGCGGGCGCGGGGAGCTACGTATCAGGAGATAGCCGCGCGTGGCGGCGGCATTCGCTCGACCGTGAGACGAACGCGTGAGGCAAGCCTTGATGAATTGGTCGCGGCGGGGAAGCGTTATGCAGAGTGGTTTCTGCGCACAGGCACAACCACAGTTGAAGCCAAATCCGGCTACGGCTTAACGGTTGAAGACGAGCTAAAGATACTGCGCGCCGTTCGTCGTTTGAACGAGGAGACGCCGCTTGAGCTTGTGCCGACCTTCCTGGGCGCACACGACATCCCAACTGAATACCGCGAGCGTCGCGAAGAATATGTCAGGCTGGTCATTGAAGAGATGCTGCCGCGTGTGACAGAGGAGCGGCTGGCAGAATACTGCGATGTGTTCTGCGAGGAGAAAGTTTTTACGCTTGAAGAATCGCGTCGAATTTTGGAGGCTGCGCGCCGAATGGGGCTGGGGCTTCGTTTTCATGCAGACCAGTTGACACTTTCAGGCGGCGCGCATCTGGCGGCGGAACTACGCGCTGCGACGGCAGACCATCTTGAGCATACGGACGCTTCGGGCATCAAGGCTCTGAAAGCAGGCGGAGTCCAGCCTGTACTTTTGCCCGGCTCCGTTTATGCGCTCGGCTCATCGCGGTATCCTGCGGCGCGCGAGATGATAGAAGCGGGGCTGGCGGTTGTGCTGGCGACCGATTTCAATCCCGGCTCCAGCCCCACGCCTTCTATGCCAATGGTTCTGTCGCTCGCCTCCACGCACATGAAGATGACGCCTGCCGAAAGCCTGACCGCCGCGACCATCAACGCTGCTTACAGCCTTGGGCGCGGGGCTATGATTGGATCAATCGAAGAGGGCAAGCGTGCGGATTTCTGTATACACGATGCTGCGGACTACCGCGAAGTAGCTTACTTCTTCGGCATAGAGCACGCGGGCGAAGTCTTCATCAAAGGCCGCAGAGTATTCAAGCGTGCATCAATGGGGAGTCCACAAGATAGTGTTTGAAAATAACGGTTGACGCACAATTCATAGTCATTTATTATCAGGGTCAACACTGAGGAAGGAGGTGATTCTAAAATATATGAGTTCTTATCACAGTGAGGTGGCTGAAGCCTAGAACACGGCAGCCCTTCTTTTTTTGTTTGGGTGTTTGGTCGGTTCGTTGTCTGGTTTGATTGCCCTTTAGCGGTTCAAGCGGCAGACAAAGGCACACAGGCTAATCCCAACAGTTACACCGAGAGAGACGCTCTACTTCGCGTGGGCGTCTCTCTTTCACTTTTAACGTGAGATTCTCTTAGAATCTGTTTGAAAAATCAGCTTCAGCTTCTGTCCCGTAGGGACATTTGAAAATAGCCCAGCGATTTATCGCTGGGTCAAAGCGGGTAATGAAAGTTAAGTCCCGTAGGGACGACTGAATCAAATATCCAGTCGTCCCTACGGGACTCAATGCTTTTCTACACCACGTATTCCCAGCGCTGAAGCACTGGGCTATTATCAGTCGTCCCTGACGGGACTGTTCAATCTGCTTCTTATGTCGCGCCTCACGTTACTTTCAAGCTATCCCTTTCTCATTTCCGGCTCAAGGCTTTGATGGTGCCGTCGTCTGTTCCGAAGCAGGCAGGCGCGACGGGTCGGGTGCGTCGGGCGAGGTGTGCAGGTGAACTGCCTTCCACATACCGTTGATGCGCTGGAAGACGAGCGTCATGCGTCCCGAAGCGGTTTCGGGCGCGCCCTTGTAGGTTTGCGTTTGAGTCCAGAGACAGGTGACGAGCGCAGCATCACGCCCCAGCATCAGAATACGCCGGTCGCGTACCGTGAGCTTCACGTCTTTCATATTCGGATAGGAGCTTTCACGATTCTTGCGCATCTGCTCCCACCCGCGCGTAACCGTTCCATTGTTATTGAAGAGTGTAAGCTGCGGAGAGTTCCAGTAAACGTTTGTCACCAGCGCGACATCAGCTTTTTCTATACCGGCGATAAGAGAATCGAACGCATCTACTACGCCTTTGGAGGTCGTGTCTGCGGCTTTGCCCGTGTTGCGGCGGTTGCGCGCTTGCGTGCCCCCATCGGGTGTCTGCGTGTTGGCGTTGCCCTGCGGTGTCGGAGCCGGTTTACTCTGCGTGCGCGGTCGCGATTGTTGTGAAGATGTATTCGTATTCTGCCCCGCGCATACAACTGCAAACGCGAAGACTATAGTAATGATGACCAGCAATCTTTGAAGCATGGCGTACTCCTCAAATAAGTTCCAAGTCCCAAGTTCCAAGTCCCAAGTTCCAAGTCTCAAGTCGAAAAACTCTTTCTTTTGACTTGAGTCTTGGGACTTGGAACTTGGGACTTATACAGTCATTCTTATACATTCTCAAGCTCGTCGTAGAACCACGGCACGCCGCTTCTGAGGCGCTGTGCGGAGCGCTCGCGTCCTATGATTTCAAAAACCTCGAACATGGAGGGGCCGACCGCCTGGCCTGTGAGCATCGTGCGCGAGGCGTTAATCAGAAGTCCCGCTTTCACACCTGCTTCGTCCGAGAATGCACGCAAAGCCTGCTCGCTGGTCGCGGCATTCCAAGGCTCGACCATTTCCATGCGGTCTGCGAGTTGGGGCAGCAGTTCCTTCAGGCGCGGCTCTTTTGCAAGATTCTTCTTCACCGCCGCAGGCTCGAAATCGAAGTCATCAGAAAAGTAGGCGCGTCCCTGTGCAGAGAAATCCTTGAGCGTGAAGAAGCGCTGGCGTATCAGGTCAACCGCACGCTCGAACCAGACGCGCTCCACGTCCTCATACTCTTCGCGCCAGAGTTTTTGGGCGCGCAACTCTTCCTTGACGAGCGGAACGAGTTCACCAAGCGGCATCGTGCGAATGTATTCCGCGTTCATCCAGAGAGCTTTATCGTCAGTCCAGTGTCGCGGGTCTGTCTCGTTGAAATTGAAGACGGCGTTCGACCTGTGTATGCCTTCCAGAGAAAAGCCTGTGATCATCTCATCCAGAGTCATCATCTCTTTCTCTGCCTCTTCGGGCGACCAGCCCAGCAGCACCAGAAAGTTGCGAAAGGCCGCGGCCACAAAACCTTTGTCACGATAGGTCGTCAATGATACGACCTCTCCGTGCTTGCGCTTGGAGAGCTTGCCCTTGTTCGGCGCTAAGATTAGCGGCAGGTGAGCAAAGCGCGGTGGCGCTATGCCGAGCGCTTCGTAGATTAGAATCTGCTTGTGCGTGTTCGTCAGGTGATCCTGCCCGCGTATGACATCCGTCACACGCATATCTATGTCGTCAATCACGACCGCAAGATTGTAAAGAGGATGACCATCGGAGCGAAGCAGCACAAGGTCTTCAATCTCCGCATAATCGCGCGTCTGTTCGCCGTAGACTACATCCGCGAAAAAGGTTTTGCCCTCGTGTGGCACCTTCAGGCGAATGGCAAACGGCTCGCCTGCGTGAGCGCGTGCGTCCGATTCTTCTTTAGAGAGGTCTCGGTAAGGATTGCTGCGGTGATTCACGCCCTCTGTGGCAGCGGCACGCGCTCTATCCGCTATGCCCTGCTTAATGTTTGCATCCGAGCGCTCCTCTTTCGGCGTGAAATCGCGGTACGCGCGACCTTCTTCGACAAGGCTATGAGCCGCACTGCGATGCTTGTCTGCATTGTCGGATTGAAAGACCAGCTCTTCATTATAATCAAGCCCCAACCACTGCAAGCCCTCTATGATTGAGCGCGTCGAAGCCTCTGTAGAGCGCTGAAGGTCTGTGTCTTCTATGCGCAGCAGAAATTTTCCGCCCGTATTGCGCGCGTAGAGCCAGTTAAAGAGCGCCGTGCGCGCTGCGCCTATGTGTAGATAGCCCGTCGGGCTGGGTGCGAAACGAACGCGAACAGACATAAAAATTAAAAAGGCAAAAGTAAAAATGCAAAAGTGTGGACACGCTTCGCGTGAATCAGATAAAAGAATCAAAGCTGTAAGCTTTGTCCTCAATTTTGAATTTCACATTTTTAATTTTGCCTTCCTTTCTGTAACTCTGCTATCTGGCGGCTCAGGTCGTCCAGGCGCGCCAGGATTTCGTTATGCCAGCGCTCATCCTGCGGCGGCGTCTTGCCCTGAAGGTAGAATGTGCCGCCGGGTTCGAGCACGCAGGTCTCAACTTCCTTGAGGCTACTGAAGCCCTGACGATGCGCCACCATCAACAGCTCCGATTCCGTCAAAAGCTCTTTCGCCATCTCTTGCTTGCGCACCCGACCGTTCTCCATCAAAGTCGTCTTCTTGCCTTCTATCATCTGGTCAAGCCGCTTGTGCTTAAAAAGAAAGCGTACCACAAGGTAGTTGACTAAGAGCAAGGTGAACGCGCCCAGAAGCCCGCCCGTGATCGTGTTGTCGTCTCCGATGATGGCGTTCTGCACCGTGTTCGAGAGCGACAGCAGCACGACCAGATCGAAGGGATTAAGCTGCGCCAGCTCGCGCTTGCCGAAGATACGCAGCACTATCACCAGAAAGAGATAGACCAACACAGGCCGCAGCATCTTCTCCGCCACGGGAACCGTGAGCCGGAACATGTTCTGCACCCCATCGTCACTCCAAAGAACAGGCAGCATCCAGATTATCCTCCTCCGTAGGGAATAGAGAAATCATTTGTCGAGGAGGAGCACGAATATAAACCCTAACCCGAAAAAGGCAAAAGACAGAGGCTAGAGGTCAAAGGTTAGAAGTTAGTAACTGTCTTTTACTAACCTCTAACCTCTAACCTCTAGCCTCTGTCTTCAAAATTGCTGGCGGAGATGACAGGATTCGAACCTGTGAAGGGCTTTTGACCCTTAACGGTTTAGCAAACCGCCGCCTTCAGCCACTCGGCCACATCTCCCCACCTTGCCCTCAACACACCGGGCGCGGAAATTATTCTAACCCGCCAGACGAGATTGTCAAGGCGCAACCCTCCCGTTGCCACTCACGAAAAACGCGAATCTCTTTCCGCCCTGCAATGGTAGAATCAGGATGCGCGAGCCTATTCCAAGTTGATAGGAGATTCCCTCACGTGCCGGATAATTCAAACACCCGTCCCGTCGTAATGGTCAGCAGCACCGCGCTCGACCTGCCCGTTCATCGCAAGGAGGTTCTGGACGCCTGCCTGCGCCAAAGCACCGTCCCTAAGATGCAGGAGCACTTGCCCGCAAGCGGCTCGGACGTAGAGAGCGGCACTGAAGCAATCCGCGTCTCGCTCTCAATGGTAGACGAAGCCGAAATCTATTTAGGCATCTTTGCCAGCCGCTACGGCTACGTGCCCGCCGGACACGACATCTCCATCACCGAAATGGAGTACGACCGTGCCGTCGAACGCGGCATCACGCGCCTTATCTTTCTCATGCACGACGAACATCCCGTTAAGCAGTCGGACGTAGAAACCGGCGAAGGCGCGGAGAAACTAAAGCGATTCAAAGAACGGCTCAAAACCGAAAACGTCGTCAACTTTTTCAAGTCGCCCGAAGACCTACGTGCCCATGCCATCAATAGCTTATCGCAATACCGCACACAGCACGACAAGCGAGACCTCACGGAATTTCACTACATCAGCGATATCCCCAAACCACCCGAAGTTTACATCGCGCACCCCTACACACTCCTGCAAGCCAGAGGACTCATCGGGCGACAGGAAGAGCTTAACCTGCTCACCGACTGGGTCACGAAACAGGAGGAGGAAATCTACCAAGCCCATATTCTCAACATCGTCGCCATCGGCGGCATGGGCAAGAGCGCGCTCACATGGAAATGGTTCAACGACATCGCACCCATTGAGATGAAGCCGCTTGCAGGCCGCATGTGGTGGAGCTTTTACGAGTCCGACGCACGCTTTGAGAATTTCATCCCTCGCGCACTTGCCTACATCACAGGCCAACCCAGAGAAGAAATTCAGAAAATCCCTCTGCCCGAAGCCGAAGAAAAACTCCTCGCCATCCTAGACCGCGAGCCATTCCTTCTAGTCCTTGACGGCCTCGAACGCCTCCTCCTCGCCTACGCCCGCATGGACGCCGCGCGCCTCACCGACAGCGACCTTGACGAAAAGACCGCCAACTACCTCGCAAGCGAACGTGGCCTCCCCGCAAGCGCTGCACAGTCCCTCACCAGCCAGCAGCAACAACTGCGCAAGACCGCAGACCCCCGCATCGGCTCATTCCTCAGAAAACTCACCCGCACCCGCGCCACCCGTGTCCTCGTCACTACGCGCCTTTATCCTAGAGACTTACAAGACAAACAAACAGGCGACCCCATTCTAGGCAGCAAGGCACGCTTTCTACCAAGATTGAACGACAAAGACGCTGTTGACCTCTGGCGCACCTTCGAAGTCGGCGGCTCGCGCGAAGACCTGCTGCCTCTCTTCAATACCTTCGATAATCACCCGCTCCTAATCAAAGCCCTCGCAGGCGATATCAAACGCTACAAACGCGCCCCCGGTAATTTTGAGAAGTGGCGTCAAGATAATCCGAAATTCAACCCCTCGCGCTTTCCCGCGCTAGCGGAAACGCAAGCGCATGTTTTGGAATATGCCTTACGAGGTTTGGATGAATCCGTCCGCAAAGTTCTTCAAACCATCGCTGCCTTCCGCATGCCCGCCACCTACGACACGCTCACCGCTCTTTTGGTTAGCAAGCGTAAGACCGGCTTTGAACTTCTCACCGATAAGCCTGTTACTAAAGAAGGAAAACTTTTTGATGAAGAAACAAATCTAGTCGCCGTGCTAACGGAATTGGAAGATCGTGGGCTTGTCGGCTGGGACAAGCGAGCCAATCGATATGACCTGCATCCAATTGTGCGCGGCGTGGTGTGGAGTAGCTTGGATGAAGACACACGGCGCAACCTCTATACGAGCCTGCGCGCGCACTTTGAAGCATTACCTAAGGTTGATGACTTACAAAACATCAATAGCCTTGAAGACCTCACGCCTGCCATTGAATTGTACAATACTCTGATCGGATTAGGACGATTTGATGATGCCGGAAAACTCTTTTACGAGCGATTGGACAATGCCACCCTCTATCGTCTGAGCGCCAGCCGTCAGCGGGTTGAGCTTCTGGAGATGCTCTTTCCTGATGGCTTGGATCAGCTACCACGTTTGACCAATCCAGGCTATCCAGCCTATACGCTCGCTGTCTTGGCGTTAGGATATCAATTCAGCGGACAACCGGGACGCGCATCCCTACTGGCTCGCCGCGCCAGCATGATTGTTTCGAAGATAAATGATAATGATAATCTCAGGACTACCTTAGCTAACTTATCCTACATGTTGAGGCTGTTAGGCGCGCTCTGTGAGTCGGAGATTGCTGCGCGTCAGGCATTGGTCATAGCACGCGAGATGAACAATCGTTATGCTGAAGCACCCGTTCTGCGTTGGCTTGGATTGACGCTGGCGGCGCGGGGTGCGAATGCATCCAATCCTGCCCTACTACGATCATTGCGACTGTCTGTAGCGCAGTCCCATAGCCAGGCCGAAGGCTATGAAAATTCTGATCTTGCGCAGACGTCGCTATGGTTTGGTGAGTTTGCGGTTGCGCTATCGTTTGCAAGGCGCGCATGGGAGCTGGCGCACTTTCATAATTACGAGGGGGATTTCATCCGTGCAGCGCGACGACAAGGCGAAGCATCATTGGGATTGAATGACTTCGCCACAGCCGACGAACGATTGTCTCATGCCCTCACCCGCGCGCGGATGGTGAGCTTTGCTGAAGAAGAACTCTCCGCGCTGGTTGCGCTGGCCGAGTTGCGAAGGCGACAGGGAGATATAAAAGGGGCACGCGAATTTCTGGACGATGTCTGGGAGGCGGCGGAGCGTGGGCCGTACCCGCTGATTCACTCAGATGCTTACAACGTGCTGGCGCAGATTGAGCGGGATATGGGTAATGAAGTGGCGGCGGTTGAAGCGGCGACAAAAGCATACAGGCTGGCGTGGTGTGATGGGCCGCCGTTTGCTTATCATTGGGGGTTGGAGAAGGCGCGGAAGATTCTGGCGGAGTTGGGGGCGGAGGAGCCTTGGATGGAGCCGTTTGATGCGGCGAAGTTTGAGCCGATGCCGGAGGTGGAGATTGATCCGGCGGATGAGTTCGGGGAAGGGTCGGAGCAGGCGGGAAGTGATTGAAAGTTCCTGCGTGCGTAGTTGCTCCATGCGATGTGAGTGGTTTGTTAGTTCCTTCTTTCATTCTGCAATCCGGCAGTAAGATTTGAGCACAGTGGCGAAAGTTAATCTAACACGAAGGCAGTTCTTGCGTGGGGTGGCGGCTGTGCCGCTCTTTGGGGTGTCGGCGGTTTCGGCTTATGCGAGTCTGTTGGAGCCGCGTAGTTATGTAGTGAGGGAGACGGACATCTTTGTGCGGGAGCTGCCGGAGGCGTTCGAGGGGTTTAGGATTGCGCAGATTACGGATGTGCATCACAGCCGGATTGTGACTATCGGAGAGGTTAGGCGGGTTGTCGAATTGGCGATGGGTGCGAAGCCCGACCTCATAGCATTGACGGGGGATTACACGACCTCTTATCGCCGTTACATAGAGCCTTGCGCGGAGGCTCTGGGTGGGTTGAGTGCGCCGGAGGGGGTGTGGGCTGTGCTGGGCAATCACGATCATTACACAGACCCGCTGTTGACGGTGCGCGCTTTGAAACGACATCGCATCAGCGTGCTGGAGAATAGGAATACTGTAATTGAGCGCGGGAGCGATACGCTTCAGCTTGCAGGTGTTGGCGATTGGACTTGGAACAGAGCTGATTGGGCGCGGTCGCTGTACGGCATTGATAAGCGAAGGCCGACGGTGATGCTCTCGCACCAGCCGGTGGTGATTGACTTGCCGGAGATTGCAGGCATCTCGCTCATACTGAGCGGGCACACGCACGGCGGGCAGGTGAGTCTGCCGCTGGTCGGTGCGCCACTGCGCTTTGGCAGAGACTTCAAGTACGTGCGCGGGCTTTACGAGAAGAACGGAACACAGCTCTATGTCTCTCCGGGCACGGGCGTCATAGGACTGCCCCTGCGCTTCGGCGTCCGCCCCGAAATCTCCATCCTGAAACTCCGTAAAGCAGGGGATGGGGGTTAGGGGTTGGGGGATAGGCAAAGAAAGAGAACTGTATTTTCTTCTTACCAGCCCCCAACCCCTAAACCCCCGGCCTCTGCTTTCATGCTATCAGGTTCAAGTCGCCGAACTCGTGCCAGAGGTAGCCCAGGCGCACGGCCTCTTCGTAGGCGTCGCGTATCTTTTCCGGGGGAAGAAATGCTGTTAGCAGATCAAGGTGGCTTGCTTCAGGCTCGTGCATGCCGGTCAGGAGGCCATCGACGGTTTTGAGCTTGTGGCCTGCGGCGATGTGAAGCCGCGTGTAGCCGTGACCTGCCGAGACGTTTCCCTCTTCATCCGCGACCGATTCCAGCGCGCGCACGACTGTGGTGCCGACGGCAATCACGCGCCCGCCCGCCGCTCGCGTGCGTGCTATCTTCTCCGCCGCGCTCGCCGAGATGAAATACTCCTCTTCGGAAGCTGGATGCTGTGCGTCCAACTCGTCGTCCATGTAGGAAGAGAGTCCAGTGTGAAGCACAAGGTAAGCAGCCTCTACGCCGCGCCGCCTGAGGTCTAGCAGGAGCCGCCATGTGAAGGCGCGGCCTGCCGAAGGCATCTCCGCCGAGCCGGGTTCGCGCGCGTAGACGGTCTGGTAGTAATCTAAATCCCAGGGCGCAGAAACATACTCGTAGCGAATCGGACGACCCAGCCTGTAAAAGAGATTGATTAACTCTGTGCCCGATTTTGAAAATCGAATACGCCAGAGACGCGGAATCCTCTCGTCGCGCTCCTCAACAGTACCTGCGAGTCCTTCATTGAAAACTATCTGCATGCCTGCACGCAGGCCGCAGGAGAAAGGATCGCCCGCCTGACAGAGCAGAAGCGCAAGCCACGAATCGTCCGGCAAGTGCTCTGCCAGCCGCAACTCTATGCAAGGGCCTTCGGGTGCGGCACAGCCTTCGAGGGCAGCGGGCAGCGTGCGGCTCGAATTGAAGACCAGCAGATCGCCCGCGCGTAAGAATTCGCCCAGATGATTGAAACGCGTATGCGTCACATCAAAACTCCCGCGATCAATCACCATCAGGCGAACTTCATCACGCGACAGCCCTCGCCGCTCCGGCGGCTCTTTCGCCGACAACTCCGGCGGCAATATGAAAGTAAACGGAGAAGGCATGAAAAATAATGCAGAAGTCAGAATGCAGAATGATGAACGAAAAGATTATTCAACTTGAATCAGCACACATTCATCATTCTGCATTCTGACTTCTGACTTGCTCTTGTTGTCCCCAGTTATCTTCCTGCGCCTGGAATCTCTTGCCGTTGACGGCGCTTGATTCGTCCGAGGCCAGGTAGATGAAGACATCTGTGACGGTTGCAGGGTCAGCCCACTGCGTAGGGTCTTCTTCCGGCTCGGCCATGCGATGCATCTCCGTGTTCATCTCGCCGGGGTCAACCCAGTTAACGCGCACTCCGCTCTCTTCCAACTCCGCTGCCCACGTCTGCGACATGCCTTCGAGTCCGAACTTGGAGATGCCGTAAGCTCCCCAACCCGGATAGCCAACCACTCCGGCATCGCTCGTCACGTTAATGATGGAGCCGCCGTGCTCTATCATCGCAGGCAGCACTTTTTTAATGAGCAGAAACGGCGCGAGCAGATTCACGTTGAGCACGTTGCGAAAATCTTCGAGCGGGTAATCCAGAAGATAGGGCATCGGCGTAGGCCCCAGCGCGGAAGCGTTATTGACCAGCACATCAAGGCGTCCGCCGAATTCGTTGAGCGCCGTGGCGACCACTCGCTCAATCTCCTCCTGTAGCCCAAGGTCTGCGCCTATGACCAGCACGCGCGCACCGGGCGCAGCCTCGCGCACACGCTCCTTTACCTCTTCGAGCGCATCCTCGCGCCGCGCTACAATGGCAACGCCTGCGGCTCCTTCGCGCGCCGATTCAATCGCCAGTTGGCGTCCCAAGCCTTGCGACGCTCCGGTTATCAACACATGCTTTCCTTCTAATCGTTTCATCTCTCAAACCTCTCAGACCTCTCTTTGTATTACTTAACTCGCCATGAGACTCACAGGTCTAGGCGCTCCCTTCAACTGCACTGGCACCTGCGGCGCACAGCAGAGCTTGATAAGACGTGCGCGGTCGCGCTGCATCTCAAGGTCCTGCGCCAGCCACTCACGCACTTCTCCGAAGATGCGAGCGGCGTGCTCGTCCGGCGGCTCAGCCACACGATAATGCATCCACTTGCCTTCACGACGCGCCGCGACCACGCCCGCACGCCTTAGATAAGCCAGGTGTCTGGAAATCTTCGGCTGGTTCATCTTCAAGCCCTCGACCAGAAAGCAGACGCAAATCTCGTCCCCGCCCATCAGGTTCAAAAGCCTGAGCCGCGTCCTGTCGGCCAGCGCCCGAAACAGCAACTCCATGTCGAATCCCTTCTCCTTTTTGCTCATGGGAAATATTTTAGCACGAGGGGACATATTTGTCTTGACAGATATGAGTGGGCGGGCGTATGCTGCGACATATTCGCCAAGGCGAATGTGAAACTCAGGATTGCGAAGGAGCTAAAGAGATGGAAAAAGAGGAAGCGAAACGGGTCGAAGTGCTGAAGGTACACGTGGCCTTGAACGTCAGGAATGTAACGGAGAGCACAGGATTTTATCAAAAAATGCTGGGCATAGAGCCGAGCAAGGTGCGTACGGGCTACGCAAAATTCAATGTTGAGAACCCGCCGCTCAACCTGACCTTGAACCAGTCGCCGTTCAAAGAGCGCGGCGCGCTTTCGCACATGGGGTTGCAGGTCGCTTCGACCGAAGACGTGCTGGCGGTGCGCGAAAGATGGCACCAGTCTGGGCTTTTGACGCGTGATGAAATGCAGACCAACTGCTGTTACGCCATCCAGGACAAGACATGGGTACATGACCCGGACGGCAACGAGTGGGAGGTCTTCGTCGTGCTGGAAGACAATCTGGCTGAATCGAGCGCGTGCTGCACGACGGCTGCGACCGATCAGCCTGGAGCAGAAGCAGCACACGCATGCTCGACCGAGAAACTTTCGAGCACCGAAGCGTCCGGTTGCTGCACGCCCGCAGCAAGCGAGCCGGTTCAGTTAGGGCGTTGAGGATGAAATTTGACGGCGAAGATTAATCGACGCCGCGTTTATTAGTCCCGTAGGGACTGGATGAAAATATCCCAGTGCTTTAGCACTGGGAATAAGTTGAGAAATAAATATTGAGTCCCGTAGGGACGACTGAATAAATCGTAAAAAGATGTTCAGTCGTCCCTACGGGACTCAATTCTTTTAGCCTGCTGTGCCCAGCCATTTATGGCTGGGCTATTATCAATCGTCCCTACGGGACTCAAGCGGAAGCTGCTTTTTCAAACAGCTTCTTGACGCTGTTTCAAACTCTTACTGTATTTCCGGCTGAGCGCCTTCGCGTCGCTGGCGCATCTGGTCGCGGCGCGACTTTCGTTCCTGCTTTATCTGTTCGAGCTTTGCGCGTTGCTCCTGCGTTAATATGCCTTGGATTTCCGCGTTCATGGCCTTGGCAGACTCATGAATCTGTGCGCGCAATGCCTTGGCTCGCTCCTGCGCATCAGCCGGGGCATTGCCCGCTTCAAACTGTTCGCGCAGTGCCATTAACTGCTCACGCTGCGGTTTGATATTCGTGTTAAAGCGCTCGAAGACGGCGCGTACCTGTTGTTGCTGCGCTTCCGTCAGATTAAGCTCGCGCAGGCCGCGCATCATGCCGAACTCTTCTCCACGCGGCCCGCCTCTGCGTCGTCCACCGCGTTCCCGTTGCTGTGGATTTGAATCCCCGCTCTGGGGCTGCTGCTGTGCGAAGGCGTGTGCGCCGAAAGCGAGTGTGAGACCGAGCGTCAGCGCGCCGAAGGTCAAGGTTTTTCGTAATGCCATTACTTTAATGCTCCTTAGAACAAGATACCTGTAAGAGTGGTCTGTTAATGATTTCGGGGAATGGTTTTTAAGCTTAAAGAGGCAGCGGATTCACTTGCCTCGCACCTTTAGACGTGCGCGCCTAAGGTTTGGTCTGAAAATCGGGCGGAGCAATTTATGTTTATGATTCTCCTTTTGTGAGATGGCAAAACGCTCTTAGTCGCGCTACAATACGCGGCCAGCATGGAACTCTTACAAGACATTAACTCGCCAGCAGACCTGCGACGCCTGCGACCCGAACAGCTACAGACGGTCGCAGACGACATACGCCAGTACATACTCGAAACCATGGCGCGCATAGGCGGCCACACAGGCGCAAGCCTTGGCGCTGTGGAACTGGCCGTCGCGCTTCATTACGCTTTCGACACGCCCGATGACCGCGTCGTCTGGGACGTAGGCCATCAAGCCTACGCGCACAAAATCCTGACGGGGCGGCGCGACGACCTGCCCGGCATCAAGCAATATGGCGGCATCAGCGGTTTTCTAAAGCGCGATGAGTCGCCTTACGACACGTTCGGCGCGGGTCATGCTTCGACCTCCATCTCCGCCGCCTTAGGGATGGCGATTGCGCGTGACACAAAGGGAGAGCAGCACCACGTCTGCGCCATCATCGGTGATGCAAGTCTTCCGGGCGGGATGGCTATGGAGGCTATCAATCAGGCCGGGCATCTGAAGACGCGCCTGATAGTGCTCCTGAACGACAACGAGATGTCGATTGCGCCTGCGGTCGGCGCGCTCACGGGCTACCTGAATCGCATACGCGAAGCACAGGGCTATCACCGCTTCAAAGACGAAGTCGGCGCGTCGCTGCTTTCAATTCCGGGTCTGGGCGAGCGCCTGCATCACGCTGCCAAGACGGTCAAGGATGCGCTGGCGGCGGCGGTCTTGCCCGGCGCTCTGGTCAGCGAGCTGGGCTTCAAGTACATAGGTTATGTAGACGGCCATAATCCTCTGGCGCTGGTGCGCGCTCTGGAAGAGGCCAAGCAGGTCAAGGACGGCCCCGTCATTGTTCATGCCCTGACGGTCAAGGGCAAAGGCTATCCGTCGAAAGAGAAGGATTATTACGCGTGGCACGCTACAGGCCCGTTCGACTTACAGACGGGCGCGCCCGTCAAATCTAAATCCAGCGCGCCTACATACACAGCCGTCTTCGGCGAGACCATGTGCGAGTTGATGGCGAAGGATGACAAGATCATAGCGCTGACGGCTGCGATGCCGGACGGGACAGGCATCAGCAAGGTGCTTGAGAAGTTTCCCGACAGAGCTTTCGATGTAGGCATAGCCGAACAGCACTGCGTCACCTTTGCGGGCGGCATGGCCTGTGAAGGATTGAAACCCGTCGCCGCTATTTATTCCACCTTCTTGCAGCGCGCCTTCGATCAGGTCATGCACGACATCTGCATACAGAAGCTGAACGTCACGTTCGCACTGGATCGCGGAGGCATGGCAGGCCCTGACGGCCCCACGCATCACGGCCTGCTGGACATAGCTTACCTGCGCCCCATGCCGAACATGATCGTCATGGCTCCGAAGGACGAAGCAGAGATGCGCGACATGATGTTGACGGCGATTGAGCATCCGGGGCCTGCTGCCTTACGCTACCCACGCGGCAACGCTCAGGGCGTCCCGATTGACCGCGAGCCTTCCTTGATGGAAATCGGCAAGGGCGAAATCCTGCGCGACGGCGGCGAAGTAGCAATCCTCGCCTACGGCTCTATGGTCTACCCGTCACTGAAGGCGGCAGAGAATCTGGCGAGCGATGGAATAGAGACGACCGTCGTCAACGCGCGTTTCGTCAAGCCGCTCGACGCACAACTTTTGCTGGCGCTGGCGCGCACCAAGCGCCTCATCGTCACGGTCGAAGAAGCATATCTTGCGGGCGGCTTCGGCTCTGCCGTGCTTGAGTTTCTGGAAGAGAACGGCCTGCTGGACAACGTTCACGTCGAGCGCATGGGCGTGCCCGACACGCTCGTCACACACGGCGACGCGAAACTACTCCTGGCGAAATACGGCCTCGACCCGGACGGCATCTACAGGCGCGTTAAGGAGTGCGTGGAAGTCTTAGACGACCGGCGCGCCAAGCGGCAGAAGGTCAGAGGTTAAATAAGTATGGCCGGTGTCGAATCTCGACACCGGCCATACTTATTTAACGCGGCAATGATTTCTTGTATTGAGCTTGCGTTTAATAAAACGCAGAACTCTCCCGATTAATCATAACGCTCGAATTGTATGCGGAGGATGCTTAGGTTCGTCAATTCTTCGCAGAAGCATCAACAACCTTGTATCCCGTGCTGGTGATGACCTCACGGAGTTGCGCTTCGGTGACTTTTTGGTCGTCGAACTTAATCCACGCCTCTTTCTTCTCGAAGCTGACGCGCACCTCTTCAACACCGGGAGTAGCCTTTAGCTTCTTTTCAATGGAAGTGGCACACCCTCCACAGTGCATCCCTTCGACGCGAAGAGAGACAGTCTTAGTAGCGGCTGACACACCAAGGCTGGCAAGCGCCAGCACGACTACAAATACTAAAAGAGCGGTAATCTGTTTCTTTTGCATTATCTATTCCCTCACTCAGTTATCGTACCCGAAAAGGATACTTAGTTAAAGATGCACAAATGGCGCCCTGTGCTGCTTCTTTTACTTAAGCAGCGGTTTAACTTTCTGCTCGAACTCTTCATCAAGGAGAATACCCTCGATAAGTACTCGGACGTTGCCTTCACGATCTATAACGACCGTGAAAGGCAGCGTCTCTCCCGAATCGAAAAGAGCTTTGGTCTCTTTAGAGCCGAGCAAGATTGGATAATTAACCCCGATGCCATGAGTAAAACGACGCGCTTCGGAAGTTCCCGTCGGCGGATAGGTAACGCCTATTACCTGTAATCCTAGGCTCCTGTACTGCCGCTGCCACTTGATTAAATCAGGCATCTCTGCGCGGCACGGTGGACACCACGTCGCCCAGAAATTGAGGAGCACTACTTTGCCTTTGTAGTCGCTCAAGCGAACCGTGCGGCCTCGCAGGTCTTTGAGCACTAAAGTCGGAGCTTTAAAGTCTTGACCATGCGTCGCCTGCGGCAGTATGACAAGAAATGTCGCCAAAACAATTGCTCTAACCATCTTCTATCCTCAAAAAAGATACTTCACGCCCAGCAGCAGATTCACGTCCGTGCGCAGACCGAGCGGCCCCGTGTTACGAATGATGGGAAATTGTATGCTCCCTTCGACCACGAATCTGGGCGCGGCTGCGTACTGTAGCCCCGGTGCCAGATAAAACTCTGTGGACTTGCTGCCTTCAACCACAGCGCCGTCAGTCCTACCGCGTCCGCGCTGCACGAACGTGGATTCAAGAATAACGAACAACTCTTTCCCCGGAGCTTTATAGTTGCGCGGCAACAGCACGTACTCTAAATCTGTATTAACGCGCACTTCCTGCCCAATGCGGAAACCATCTCGCTCCGACCGCAAGATAGCTTCAACATTGCCGCCAAAGATGAACCTTCCCCCGGCCTGCGAGAACGCCAAGTCAAAGTGCGGGGAGAAGCCACCGTTTATCGAGCTAAGCTGTTGCCTGACGAAGACAGGCGCATTAATTTCTCTTGCGCTCGGCGCTCTCTTTTTGCCCGTCGGCAATTCTAATCCTAAGCGTACTGCCGCTTGCCGGTCTCCGTAGGTCTTGACGGTTCGATAAAACCTATACTTGCTCCAGAGCACGATGTTACCGAGTCCCGTACCTGAGCCTGACTTTACTCCGTCCTCGAAAGCCGTTCGTGAGACAGGCACTTCAGCCTCTACCTGTAAACGAGGCGAAGGCGTATAGGAAAGGCTCACGTCTAAAACCTGACGGCTCACATCCAGATTGCCGAGCTGTTGCTTTATCAAGTAGAGGCGCGGAGTTACTGCGCCTCCTCTGTAGACCGTTAGGCCGGGCGAGGTCGTGCGAATAGGCGCTAAAGGCTTTGTCACTCCCAAATTCGCATTAGATAAGAGCGACCGCGCGCCATCAGAAGGAGCATGTGAGAGACCCTCAAAAGTCATCTCTGCGCCCTTCGTGCCGCTCCTTGCTGCCTTCGGAGCGACCTCTGCTTTCTCTAAATTTTGTACAGAGATTACCTCTCGCGCAGACGCACCTTCGCCTTCAGTCCTCCATTTGCCGGTGACTATAACGCGCATTGCCGGGTTCGCTTGAGGCATTATCTTGGTTAAAGCTTCCCCTTCTAAGAGAAAACGCTGACCCGTAGGGTCAACAGTCAAAATCCAGTTCTGCCCGTCGAGCACAAGCGTTCCTGTGACGATGATGTCCGCTGAGTCAAGCATGTAGCCCGCCTTTTTTAGCGAGGCTTTAAGTTCGGCGTAGGAGACTGATTTATCGGGCTTGGGCGTAAACTCTCCCAAACCTTTTTTTATGTCTGTAACCTGAATCTCTTTTAGTTTCGGTGCGAAGTCTAGACGGCTCACGGCCTTCTGAATGTTGTACACTCAATTGCCGCACAGGTAGCCTGCAATGTGCATCCTAACTCGCTTGACTTCGGCACGTGAACCAGTCGCGCTGCCCATCAGCAGCACCAGCCCTAACAATGCAAGAGTAATGCTTCTTTTCATCTTACGTTCTCCTTAGAATCTGAAACTTCAGGGATAACCATGCGCGCGTCCGAATAGAACGCGGCGAAAGGCACACGAAGACCTGCATGGTTACTTGCTACCGAACGGTAGACACACTACGGCCCTATTTGTTTCAGATAAGGAGCGCTAGATGTTGAATGTAAATAGGGGGGGAATGCTGATTGCGCTCCGGTTGAGGGCCTGCACGTAGAAGGAGCGTATTCTCTATGTAAGCGGAAAGAGGAACAATAGCATTGTGTAGAGCAAGGACGATGGGCGGCGAGAGTTTGGTCGTACCCGACGGAATCGTAGTGCCCGGCATCGTACAATTTAAAGAGCAGCAGAGCCGCGCGGCGTAAGCTTCCGGCGTTGTGTTCTGAGACTGTGCGGTCGCGCAACAATCGGGCATGCCCATCATGGGGCAGTTCTGCTCGCCTGCATGCATAGAGCCGCTGGCTAACGCGCTATTGGCTAGCACCAATACCAAAATCAGAACTATGCACCGCTTCGCCATCATCTGAGAGAACTGTATTGAATAATCAAGACGGCTGTCAAGGAAACGTCTAAACTGAACTCTCTACTTTGATAGGCTAAATCGGGACTTTACCCCGTCTTAAACTAAAAGAGTATTCCCGCCGCAAGCATAGAAAACGGGTACTTTGCTCTACGCGCGTTAAAGAGAGCGTGGAAGTCTTAGACGACCGGCGCGCCAAGCGGCAGAAGGTCAGAGGCTAAAAGCAGCAAGGCCGGTGTTGAAGTACTTCAACACCGGCCTTGCTGCTTTAGCGCGAAATTGAAAGTCTCACGATTATGGCTCGCCTCGCTGGCCTCTGCCTCTTCGATTCTCCATGACTTTGGCGACGCGCTCAGCCCTCTCAGCATCAAGCGTGCGAAGAATCATAAGCTCCTCTCGATTTTCAGACGGCGACTTGTCTCCAAGGCAAAATGGAACCATCATCTGGAAATAACAGAAAGCGCACCTGTTTAGGGCGTGCGAGAATGTAAGTTTGGTATACGAGATCGTTCTATTCTCAGCCCGGCGCAGGATACTTTCAGGCGGCAGCGGGCATCTAAATCCACGGCTGCGAGGGCATGTTTACAGGGAAAGCAGCTTTGATCGAAAGTGTTTCAGACCGAGTGGCCTCTGGATTGCAAACAATATTCACAACAGATTTATAATAACGGGTCGCCTTACGAAACCAAGCGCACGCCAGTTATTGAAAAGAGAATTAGAGGAAGATGGAAGATAGAAGAAAAATCGTAATCCCCTTTGGCTCCGAGCCGGAGACGCCTCACTTCGACGCAGAGGAAACGCTGCTTTCGGCGCGTCCCGTAGTGCCGATTGCGCCCTCTGTCAACGCACAGAATTTTCACGGCACTCGAACGGGCGTACATGCTCCTTTCTACAGGCGCTCAGCCTTTCTGGCGCTCGTGGTCGTCGCCGCCGTAGGCGTAGGCTTGGCGGCTGGCTTGAGCATTGCCCGTTACCGTTATCAACCGGAAGACGCTTCTACGGCAACCGCGCAGCCTGCACCAGCGCCAGCCGCAAGCGATACGCGCACGGCTACCGTCCAGACCCCGAAGGATCAGCAGACGCAGGCTCCGGCGCTGCCCGAAGTAAAGATTGAGGAGACGACGACAGTCAGCGATACCAGGACGGAAGATAACGCTAAGACCGACGCGGCGGAACCTGCGAAGACCGCGACTAAAGCGCCGGACAACTCTAAGGAAAAAGGCGTAGACGACAATGATGACAAGGTTAAGACGCCGCCGCCTGCGCCACGCGACAAAAAGCGCACGAATGATGATGAAGAGATAGACGCCTCCGCTCCTCGCGCACAGAGGCGTGATCGTCGAGTACGCAACCGCGATGAAGACACGGTTAATATCCCGCGCCGCATAGAGCGTGCAGGCGAACAGATCAATCGCATACGCGAAATCTTTGAAGGCACACAGCGCCCTTAGCTCTGGTTCAAAGTCCCGTCAGGGACGATTGAGAATAGCCCAGCCATTTATGGCTGGGAATAAGAGGCAAAGAAAGTATTGAGTCCCGTAGGGACGACTGAATCAAATATTCAGCCGTCCCTACGGGACTCTACTTTATTTCTTACCCTTTGACCCAGCCATAAATGGCTGGGCTATTTTCAAATGTCCCTACGGGACAACTGGTGAGTCTGATTTTTCAAACAGCTTCTTAAGTGCGATTACTTCAGAACTCATATTCTTTTACCCCTTTCAGGAGCTATGAATAGAGCGCATACGCCTGCGCTTTGCTGTAAAGTGTCCTTGAATATGAAACGCGAGCGTATAGACAAGCTGCTGGTCGAGCGCGGACTTGCGGAATCGCGTACAAAGGCGCAGGCGCTTGTCATGGCTGGCGTGGTGCTGGCTAATGAACAGCGCGTTGAGAAGCCTTCGGAAAGCTTTCCGCCGGAAGTGTCGATTCGCGTTAAGGGGGCGGACAACGCGGCGGCGCGTTACGTAGGGCGCGGCGGTCTCAAGCTTGAAGCGGCGTTGCGCGAATTCGATGTGGACGCATCCGGCCTCTTGTGTCTGGATGTAGGAGCGTCTACAGGAGGCTTTACGGATTGTCTCTTGCAGCACGGCGCACGGCGCGTGGTCGCGGTTGACGTAGGCCACAACCAGCTCGACTGGCGCGTTCGACAGGATGAGAGAGTTGACGCCAGAGAGGGCGTCAACGCGCGTTATCTCAAGCCGGAGGATTTTTCCGAAAAGTTTGATCTAATAGTGATGGATGTTTCCTTCATCTCTGCGACCAAAGTGATTCCGGCGATTGTGCCTCTGCTCGCGCCCGGCGGGCGATTCATTACGCTCATCAAACCGCAGTTTGAAGTTGGACGGGGCGAAGTGGGCAGGGGCGGCATCGTCAACGACCCTGCGAAACACAGGCGAGTGATAGAGGAAGTAAATCATGCTGCTGAAAGCCTCGGGCTTGAAGCGCGCGGCGTAATTCCTTCGCCTATAACAGGCGCGGACGGGAACGTGGAATTCCTGGCGCTCTACGAAAAGCAATCATGAGCAGTCGTTCAGAACGGACAGCGCTCGCAACATTGCAGCGTCTCAAGACCTCTTATCAAACCGGCATCAAGCGCAATTACGAGCAGGCGGCTGAAGATTGCAGTACCTGTCTGACACCCGGCGCGTGCTGCATGGACGCGCATTTCGTCAACGTACACATCACCAGACTCGAAGCCGTAGCAATTCGGGAAACCCTTGAGCGCACGCCCAGACTCTCTGAAGAAGAGAAGCGAGAGGTCTACGCACGCGCACGGGAGGCGGTCAGGCGCTATGACTTGCGCGCTTCTGGCGATACCTTTGCGCAGACCTTCTCGTGCCCTCTATATGTCCCACGCCTGGGGTGTCTGGTACATCGCCGTGCGAAACCAGCGCCCTGCATCCAACATGCCTGCTACAAAAATTGGGAAGACCTGCCGCCAGACGCTTTGCAGCAGCGCGTAGAGCATCGCGTGGAAGAATTGAACGCGGAAGTTTATGGCAAGGAGTGGGCTTGGCTGCCCTTGCCGCTCTGGTTGACGCTCGTTGATCCGCATTCTGATGGCCTGGCACTTCAAACTTTAATGCGCGAGTGGAGCGTGCGCGTAGTGAAATCCGAAGGCAACTCAAATCATCATGCTAGTCGAAAATTTTTTTCTTTACGCAACAAAAAAGTTAGAAGCTTGCCTGTCATCAATTAGAGACTTTTCCACAACTTTTTCCACAGGCGTTGTGGAAAAAAAGCGCGGTAGTTAAAGTATTTTCTGCTTGACTCAAATAAAAGCGAAAGGTATAACCGCTCCCACGTTGCAAGGCTCAAGGGCTTTGCGACCGATGTGAGGATCGGCGGATGGCGTGGCGACGCGCCATTTGAGAGAAGCGACAGGCGGATCTAGTTGCTTCTATTGACGCCTCGCATCGAAGCCGAAAGGCTTGGCTAGAGGGAGGGTTGAAAAATTTTCCCTCGGAGCTACCTGGAAACAGGTGGCGCTCTTTTGGAAAGGAACAGCCGAAGGAGTGCAGAAGTCGCTTGAGGGCTTTCGAGCTTTTCAAGCCTCGTTGCCGGGATTCGTAACCGGCGGTGGAGGACAGCCACCACAACAAAAACCTATAGGCACTGCGCTTACGAGGCGCAACGGTTTATCTCTTCGGAGATGAACGGGGTGCTGACCGGACGAGAGCTGACCGCCAGTCTTCCGAGTCCGGAATATAAATAGGCAGCAAGCTGCGTGTACAAGCGCTCGTTGCCATTTCCCCTAGGTTGCCGCAAGGCGATTTATCGGAAATCAGAGATTGCGCTGCTTTCAGCTTCGGTTGAGAGCAGCGCAGTTTCATTTTTAGGCTTACAGATAGCCCGCCCAATTTTTTCTTTTCGTTGACACCCAAAAGCGCTGACGGTTATCATCCGAGCCGTCTCTAAACTGAATTCCAAACTTTCCTTGTCCTGAACAGAAGAGAATCTGATGGCGAAGTCTGTAATCGGGCGCGTCGGTGTTGTCGTCAAGCCGCATCAACCGGATGCGTTGCAGACTATTTGCCGTCTCGTCGAATGGCTCGACAAACATTCAATCACGCTCGTCGGCACGCCTGATCTTGAAAAGGAACGGGTCGAGCACGAGACGGGTTGCGCTATTGAATCGGTTGCGGTAGAAGAACTGGCCGCGCAGGTTGATTTAATCATAGTGCTCGGCGGCGACGGGACTATGATCTCTACGGCGCGTATGCTGGGCGACCGCGAAGTCCCTGTGCTCGGCATCAACTACGGGAGTCTGGGCTATCTGGCGGAGTTCCGCATGGAGGAGATGTTCCCGGCGCTTGAAGCCATTCTTGAAGGCAATTATCAGATTGATTCGCGCGTCATGCTGGCGGCGGAGCTTTTTCGCGAAGGCGAGCAGTTGATGCACATGCGCGTGCTCAACGACGTGGTCATCAACAAGTCGGCTCTGGCGCGTATCATAGAGATAGAGGCCAGTCTCAACAATCAGTTCGTCAATTCTTTCCGCGCCGACGGGCTGATTGTTTCAACTCCGACGGGTTCAACCGCCTACAATCTTTCGGCTGGCGGCCCTGTCATCTATCCTTCCATGAACGCCGTGGTGATTACGCCTATCTGTCCCTTCACGCTCTCGAATCGTCCAATAGTTGTGCCCGACGATGCGGTAATTGAACTGCGTCTGAAGACGCCTAAAGAAGAGGTCGCGCTAACGCTCGATGGACAGGTAGGTTTCCCTTTGGAACTCGAAGACCGCATCGTGATTAAGAAAAGCCGCACGGCTTTTCATCTAGTCCAGCCCATGAACCGTAACTACTTTGACGTACTGCGCGACAAACTGCGCTGGGGAAGATGAAGAGCTACGCATGAGCGCCGGGGTGATAAGGACTGGAAACACGCTCTATTAATTTTGCAATTCTCGCTACTACTTTTTCACATGGTGGATAAAGATCAAACAAAAGGCAGCGACGAAGCGGTAAGGCAGAGAATACGCAGGAAGAGACCCTGGTATCTCCCGTCTCTGACGACACAGATCATGATAGGTCTGGTGGTTGGCGGCTTCATAGGGTGGCTCAGGCCGGACTGGGGTAACGCGGTCTATTTCCTGCGGGACATCTTTCTCAATCTGATTAAGTCCATCATCGCGCCTCTTGTCTTTTCAACCCTTGTAGTCGGTATAGCGGGCGGCGGGGATTTGAAGAAGGTCGGGCGGATGGGAGCCAAGGCGCTCCTCTACTTTGAGATAGTGACGACCGCAGCGCTCTTCATAGGTCTCGGCGTCGTCAACCTTGTGCAGCCGGGCAGGGGCGTGCAGCTTGTAGCCACCAGCACGGAGGTAGCCAGCAAGATAGGCGAGAATCATCCGAAGACGCTGGTAGAAACTCTCGTACACATCTTTCCTTCGAGCATCATTGATTCGATGGTGCGCGGCGATGTGCTTCAGATAGTAGCCTTCTCTGTGCTCTTCGCGATGGCGATTACGGCCATAGGCGAGAAGGGCAAGCCCATCCTGCGGGCGATGGAAAGTCTCTCGCAGGTCATGTTCAGGTTTACCAGCTACGTGATGATGTTTGCGCCCTTCGGCGTCGGCGCGGCGATGGCACACACCGTAGGCACTCAAGGCTTGGGCGTTCTCAGAAATCTTGCTCTACTCATAGGCTCGCTTTATCTGGCGCTTCTCATCCTTGTGGTCGTTGTGTTCGGGGCTGTGATGCTGATTGCGCGCGTGCCCATCAAACAATTTTTGAAGGCGGTGCGCGAGCCTGCGACGATTGCCTTTGCGACGACGAGCAGCGAATCGGCGCTCCCGAAGGCTATGGAGGTGATGGAGCGCCTCGGCGTGCCGCCGCGCATAGTGGGCTTCGTCATGCCCACAGGCTATAGCTTCAACCTCGACGGCACGACGCTCTATCTGGCGATGGCTTCCGTTTTTGTAGCGCAGGCGGCAGAAGCTACGACCGGGTATCACATGGGCTTCGGCCAGCAGATTGTCATGATGCTGACCTTGATGCTGACTTCAAAAGGCGTGGCCGCCGTGCCGCGCGCCGCGCTTGTTATTCTGCTGGCAACGCTCAACAGTTTTCTACCGCAGGGGCTGGGGCCTATCGGCGTAGCCATAATCTTCGGCGTGGACGAGTTGATGGACATGGGGCGCACCAGCATCAACGTCGTAGGCAACTGCCTGGCGACGGTGGTCGTGGCGCGCTGGGAGGGCGAGTTTGATGACAAACGAGCGAAGGTCTTCGGCACGCCGAAAGAGGCAGAGCTTGATTTACAGAGGGGTGAGCCAGCCTTTGCAGAGGCCGCCGCTCAGGGCGACTAGAAACGGCTATGCCTCGTAGGGCTTTCCAAATGAGATTACAGGGAGAGAGAAATCGAAACAAAAGCGGCGTTATTGTGGATAGTAGTGTATCGAAATAATTCTGGGATGTTACTCAGCCAGCCCCGCCTCTAAAACTCACAATAGCTCAAAGGTCTTGAGAATGAGAGCCTTTTAGTCACGACTCTGAATTGGCAGATAAAGCGGAACGGTAGATGCATAATGCATGCTGCCTGTGCCGCTTTTATTTTGTGTCTATGCTGGTGCGGCTCACGCCACCCTCGCCGGAGTTCAAAGTATCGTTACGCACTTTGGAGGAAGACCGAAATGTTTCCGATTGGAGATAATAATTCTGACAGGAGAACAGTACCTGTCGTGACCTATGCGTTGATTCTGCTCAACGTGCTTGTCTTTCTGCTTGAGCTGACAGCGGGCGAGCCGTTCATAGTGCAGTGGTCGGTCGTGCCGCGTCGTCTTTTAGCAAATCCGGCATCAGATTTTCCGACTCTCTTCTCGTCCATGTTTATGCACGCGGGCTGGCTGCACCTCGGCGGCAACATGCTTTACCTGTGGATTTTCGGCGATAACGTAGAGGACGCTCTGGGGCATGTGAAGTATCTTGTCTTCTATGTGATATGCGGGTTGGCCGCCGACTTTGCGCAGATACTTGTGGGGCCGAACTCAAACATTCCGAACCTAGGAGCGTCAGGGGCAATCGCGGGCGTGCTCGCCGCATACCTCGTCCTGTTCCCGCGCGGGCAGGTCAGGGTGCTCATGGGCAGAGGCATAATACCAATGCCTGCCCTGATCGTGATAGGTCTCTGGATAGTCCTGCAATTTGTCAGCGGCATAGGTTCAATCACCTCAACTGCGGACACCGGCGGCGTGGCTTACATGGCACACATTGGCGGTTTTCTCGCAGGGCTTGTGATGGCTTTTATCTTACGCGGCACACGCACGCAGATTACAACCTGAGCCACTGGATTTAAGGCAAACATAAATAAGGCAAAAGGCAAAAGTAAGAAAGAAGAGCACGCTCTTCTTTCTTTTTGCTTTTGCCTTTATCGTCGCGGCTCAGGTAAGATTTCTTTTTGGCTTACGAGGAGCAGTTTTCATGTCAACGACCAATGCAGAGTTGCCGCCCGTCAATCAACAGGGGCTTGATATACGCTCGACGCCGCGCGAGGAGATGAATCTTTACACGCTCGACACATTCCCTTATGAGTATGCAGGCCGAGAGATTCACATTCAGTTCGAGATTCCCGAATTCACCTGCGTCTGTCCCTTCTCAGACTTCCCGGACTTCGCGACCATTCGCCTTGATTACGTCCCCAACGAGCGCTGCATCGAATTGAAGAGCCTGAAGCTCTACATCAACTCCTTCCGCGCGGTAAAGGTTTTCCACGAGCACGTCATCAACATCATGCTCGAAGATTTCGTCACCGCCTGCGACCCCCTGAGCGTCTGGATAGAAGGCGACTTCAACGTGCGCGGCAATATCAAAACGGTCGTCAAAGCAAGCTACAGGAAGAGTGAGCAGTGAGCGGTAAGCAGTAAGCAGTAAAAAGCGTTTCGTTCGACTGCTTACTGCTTACCGCTCACTGCTTACTTCATTATTATGGACATCGCCATCATTGTTGCTGTTTTCGGCGTTGCGGCGCTCGCGGTTCTGTTCTTTCTGGCGCGGCGCATGCTGCGGCTCGCCGTGCGACTCTTTCTAGCCAGTCTCCTCGTTATCATTCTGGTGGCGGGCGGGCTTTTCTGGTGGTGGTCTGGTTCGGGTGGCTCTTCACAGCAGAATGTGAATCGTTCGGCGACGCCTGCACGTCGCACTTCTAACGCTCGTTAAATCGGTGGCCTGGAATCAACATGGGGGAAACAAACACAGACGCCGCCGATCAATTCAACGCAAGCATAAGCCCTGAGAAATTGGACGAGGCATCGCCCGGATTGTGGCAGCGTTATCGCCGCCTTCCCAGAAACGTCTTTGCTATCAGTCTGGTCAGCCTGCTCAATGATGCATCGAGCGAGATAATCTATCCGTTGCTGCCGCTCTTTCTGGCGATGACGCTGGGCGCGTCACCGCTCGCCATCGGCCTCATCGAAGGCGCTGCGGAATCCGTCTCAAGCCTCTTAAAACTGTTCGCCGGATATTTCAGCGATAAGCGTGGACGACGCAAGGGAATGGTCGTCTTCGGTTACGCGCTGGCGAATTTCGTGCGCCCGCTGCTGGCCTTTGCGACCAACTGGTTTCAGGTGCTGGCGATTCGCCTGACGGACAGGGTCGGCAAGGGAATCAGAAGCGCGCCGCGCGACGCTATGATTGCAGATGCAGTGCGCGTGGAAGAGCGCGGGCTTGCGTTCGGATTTCATCGCGCGATGGATCACGCAGGCGCAGTCATAGGGCCGCTCCTTGGCTACATGCTCCTCCTACTGTTCGCGCACGATAAGAACGCTCCGACTGCGGGCGATTACACGCGAGTCTTTCTCATAGCCTCCATTCCGGCCTTCTGCGCTGTCATGGTCGCAGCCTTCTTCGTGCGCGAAACGCACGCGGCCAAAGCTGCGAAGATTAACGGAGTGGTGACGCCTGCGCAGTTGTCGCTCAGGGGCTTTGATGGAAACTTCAAACGCTTTTTAGTCATCCTGGCGCTCTTTACGCTCTCGAATTCTTCTGACGCATTCCTGCTCCTGCGCGCACGCGAAGCCGGAATCTCTGTGGCTACGATTCCGCTGCTCTGGGCGGCGCTTCATGTGAGCAAGGTCTTAAGCTCGCTCTTTGGCGGAGACCTCTCCGACCGCGTTGGAAGAAAGCGCCTTATAGCATCGGGGTGGCTGCTCTACGCGCTCGTTTACATGGGCTTTGCGTTCGTCTCATCTCACGGTGCAGCGTGGGCGCTCTTTTTAATCTACGGCATCTACTTCGGCCTTGCGGAAGGCGCGGAGAAAGCCCTGGTCGCAGACCTTGTGCGCCCGGAGCAGCGCGGCACGGCTTACGGGTTGTATAATCTGGCCTTCGGCATTACGGTCTTTCCCGCTTCGCTTCTGATGGGAGGGCTGTGGAGTTTGCGCGGCGCGCAGACGGCCTTTCTAGTCAGCGCTAGCCTGGGCGCAATCTCAGTGCTACTGCTTTTGATATTCGTACAGGTGAAGCGAACAAGCATTGCATAGTTGCAGTCAATAAATCACGCTTCCTTATGGAGAATATTTTTTTGAGCTTACGAGTAGAACGTTGGAGCAAACAGGAAGAGCCTCGCGAGCGCGAGTTGCGCAGCAGGCTTGAGGAAGAGGGATACAGCGTCTTCGAGTGGAGCGATGCGCCCGGAACGCATTACGGCGCGCACCGGCACCCGGAAGATCAATCCCACTGGATAATCAGCGGCGAGCTTGAGCTGCGCATTCAGGGCGAGACGTACACCCTGCGCGCTGGCGACCGAGACTTTCTTCCGGCCAATACGGTTCACTCTGCATTCGTCCCCGGCTCCGAGCCGGTACGTTATCTCATAGGCGCAAGGCGATAATGGAAACTCCTTATAAAATAATCACCACGGCAGACGAGCTGCGCGATGCGGTCTCGGAGCTTTCAAAGTATCCGGTCATAGGTTTCGATACAGAGACCACAGACCTAGACCCATACAAAGGCCGCATGCGGCTCGTGCAGCTCGGCACGCCCGAAGGCTTCGTCTACATCTTCGACCTTGATCGCTTCGCGTCCGGTGACATGCGCAAGGTAGAATCCCTTGAGCCGCTCCGAAAGCTTCTGGCCGCGCAGCGCCCCGTCAAAGTCGCGCAAAACGTCAAATTCGATGCCAAGTGGATCAGTCATTATCTGGATGTTGAGCTTGGCGGCGAGTACGACTCCTGGAGTTGCACTAAGAAAGAGGTCGAGCGCGGCGGTCTCTTCGATACGCTGCTGGCGAGCCAGATAGTATCCGCCGGAGACACGGAAGACCGACACAGCCTGCAAATGGTCGTCGAGCGCTATCTGAACGAGCCGATGGACAAGTCTGCGCAGCTTTCTGATTGGAGCGGCGAGTTGTCCGCCTCCCAGCTTGAATATGCAGCGCGCGATGCCGCCATCCTCCTTCCCCTTCGCGAAAAGCTGGTCGAGCGCATCAAGGCGGACAGCCTCGGGCGCGTCGCTCAACTGGAATTTGAATGCGCCGTTCCAATCGCAGAGGTAGAGCTGGCGGGAGTCTTTCTGGATGTCGCGTGCTGGCGCGAGCAGATTGCGGTGGTGCAGAAGAAACGCACGATTCTGGCAGAAGAGCTGCAAGGGATGCTTGCCGTAGGCGCTACACAGGGACTGCTCTTCGCAAACGCCCGCGCCGATATAAACCTTGATTCGCATACTCAGGTCATGGCGGCGCTCAAGCGTCTGGGCATAGAGCTGCCGGATTCGACGCGCAACTGGAAGCTGCAACCTCTCGCCGCGAAATATGAACAGATAGCCAAGCTCCTAGAATACCGCACGGTGCAGAAGTCCCTGACGAGCTACGGCGAAAACATCATCAACGAAATCAACCCGAAGACGGGACGCATACACGCCAACTTTCACCAGATAGGCGCGCCCACCGGACGCATGGCGTGTACGAATCCCAACGTACAGCAGGTGCCGCATGCCATAGAGTATCGCCGCTGCTTCCGCGCGCCCGAAGGCAGGAAGCTTGTGATTTCGGATTACTGCGTGGCGGCGGGAACCCGTGTTGCGACAAAACGTGGACTGCTGCCGATTGAAGAAGTTCAAGCAGACGACAAAGTATTTCTTGAAGATGGAAGCTTTGCTCATGTCTCAGCGATTATCAAGCGAGGAAAGCTCTCCGCCGTTACCTTAACATTGAAGAATGGTTATTCGCTGACTGCAACCTCTCTGCACCGTATTCGGGTAATTGATGTGGAAGGGAGATATGTCTGGCGGCGCATTGGAGAGTTGAAAGACACGGATTTCGTCGCAATTCAGCCAGGGCGCGGCCTGCACGACGATTTACCCTATGTAGAGCTGCCCCAAGCGGCGAGCCAGCATTTCAATAACCATAAAAGTCTGCGGACACCCTTTTATGCAGACGAACGGCTCGCCACTTTCATGGGCTACATTTCAGGCGATGGCACTCTCAGAAGGAACGTAATCGTATGGGTCGCTAACAGCCAGGACCGAAGCTTGTTCAGGACGATCAATGATCTGGCATCGGAGCTTTTCGGCATTCCAGTGCATAATCGTGGAGAGTATAGAGGAGTCTGCGAAGCAGGGCTTTACAGCGTGCCACTCGCCAAGTGGTGTCTCGCGGTGGGGCTTTCAAAGAGCCGTGTTCCGGAATTCCTCTGGAGGAGCAACCCTTCCGTCGTCGCTTCATATCTGCGTGGATTATTTGAAGCCGACGGATCGGTGACAAATAGCGACACGGGAAAAGTCAGCTTCTCCTCCTCACGTAAGACATTGGCGACAGAGGTTCACCAACTGCTACTTGCTCTGGGCATCCCTGCAACTTTGCGCGAGCAGCAAAACACCGGCCCCAATAAGAAATTTACATGCTGGCATGTTTCAGTAGTGGCCGCCGGATTGAGTAATTTCTTTGAACAAGTCGGTTTCATATCGGAGCGTAAGCAGGCAAAGTTGCGCTCTCTGGTAGCAAGACAGACAGGTAAGATCGTTGTCGGTAGTATGCCGAACCTGCAAAAGAAAACCCGTGGGCTGCATCTTTCAGGCGAAGTTCGTCGTTTGTTGAATAACACAGCGTCTTTAGGGCGACCGGTCAGTCCTCAACTCGCGCGCACGCTTGAGAGGGACTACCCTGAGATTTCGCTCTCGCTTGGACTTGGGCATATTACCGGCTTCAAACAGTTGTTCCTCCCAGTGGCGAAGATAGAGCCTGCGGGAGAGATTGAGGTATTCGACTTGTCTGTGCCGGGGCCAATGACTTACCTCAGCGATGGCTTCGTCAGTCACAATTCACAGATAGAATTGCGTATTCTCGCGGACTTCACGGGCGACGAAGGGTTCATCAATGCGTTCAATTCCGGTGCAGACCTGCACAAGGTCACGGCTGCGCAGGTCTTCAATGTTCCGCTCGAAGAGGTCACGGCTGACCAGCGCTCTTTCGCCAAGCGCCTGAACTTCGGAGTGGTCTACGGCATCGGCGCGCAGCGTTTCTCTATGATGACGGGGCTGTCGCAGACGGAAGCCGAAGACCTCTTGCGCCGCTACTTCGCCACCTACCGCGCGCTCGATACATGGTTGCGCGATGCTGCCCTGCGTGCCCTGCGCGAGCGTTGCGCGCGCACAGCATCTGGCCGCCTGGCACGCTTCAACTTCGACCCCGCAGACAAGCAGGCCGCATCATCAGCACAACGCAACGGCAAGAATACGCCAATTCAGGGATGCGTACATGGAGATACACGAATCTTTGAAGTGGGACGAGGCTACGTTCCAATTCGAGAAATGGACGGGCAAGCGGTTTCTGTCTGGGATGGAATGAGATTCTCTAATGCCTTGGTGGCCTATAGCGGGAAAAAGCAGAAGGTCAAGGTAACTTTATGGGGCGGTCATTATATTGAATGCAGCCCCGACCATAAATTTCTAGTGATTGATGCTAATGGACGTCAGTACTGGCGGACTCCAACTGAATTTAAGAAACTCAACTGGGTAGTTCTTACTGAAGGGATTAAGGAGTGGAGCAGCAACTTGCTCATTCCCAAGCCCAAATCAGGCAGCGCCTGGAACGCAAGCAAAGCTTCTCTTGCAGACATAAGTGATAAGCTTGAGCTTGGTGTCTTTCTTGGACGAACCGCTTCCGACGGCTCTGTGTCTGAAAGACAGGTGACCAACCTTGTCGCCGAGCATGAGCGAGAGATATTGCCTTACCTACAAGGCATCGCTGGTCAGTTAGGCCATGTTACAGTCCGACCGGCGAAAAGAGAGCAAGGGCGAAAGCCACTTTATCAATTGGCAAATTCTTCTCTGGGAGTCGCCCGCCAACTTCTCCAAATCGGAATTAAAGATCGTATCCCTGATGTCGCATGGAGGGATAGAAGAGTTCTAGCAGGTTATCTGCGCGGCATGTTCGATGGAGATGGTACTGTGAACCGTGATGGAGCGGTCTTGACCTTCGGCAAAGGGCCGGACTTTCATCTACAGTGGGCGCTTGAGATTCAGCAAGCACTTCTACTTTTCGGCATTCGTAGCCGCATCAATCAATGCGCCAGCGGAAGAATCAACGTTTGCGTCCTTAAGCGAGATATGCCTCTGTTTTCCGAGCATATAGGTTTCATAAATTCTGTCAAACAGAAAAAAGCGCTCGACATTAAGGATGGAACCGGCCACAAGAACAGAATTTACGGACGGGCTGCGAGAATCAAATCAATAGAAGTTACAGACGAGTGGGTTGATATGTACGATGTTATAAACAGCGAGACAGGCCGGTTTATGGCTAACGGACTCGTCGTACATAACTCGTCCGCTGACATTCTCAAGCGTGCTTTGCGGCTTCTGCATGACAAATTGCGCGGGACGAGCGCGTGTATAGTCAACATGATTCATGACGAGATTGTGGTTGAAGCCGATGCGGCGCAGGCCGAGGAGATTGGCAAAGTGGTTGAGGACGCGATGTGCAGGGCTGGCGAGGAGTACGTCAAAAAAGTTCCGGTCAAGGTGGAGACGGAAATAGCCGACGCGTGGGTCAAGTAAACCGCTCACCTCACCAGCCATGTGGCGAAACGCATCCAGGCATCCGTACCTGCCAGCATCAAACGCAGTGGCTGCGACGCGACTATAAACAGCGTACCCCAGACCAATACCGGGTGGAGCCTGCGATGCTTGAAGGTGTCGAAGACCACACAGGCGAGTAAACATAAGTCGGTCAAGCCGAAGAATACCAATGGCCCGCCCGTATCTATGAACTGAAGCGGGATGCGTGCGATGGCCGGGGTCAGTAAATTCACAGCGGCGAGCAGCATCAGTCGCTTGTGTATATTTATGCGTCGGCGGAAATAGAGTGCCGTCCCGACAAGGATAGCGAAGACCAGCATATCGCCCAGAGGTATGACCAGGAATTGAAGTGGTGGCGGGCCTGGGGACGAGCCGCGTGCGGCTGCGCTAATTGCCGTAACCACGCCTACAAAGAGAACCAGTGCGGCCAGCACGGCTCCCAGCAGACCCAGGCGTTGATGCACTCTGGTACGGCGGGCTGCAACCAGCCAAACCTGCACTACAAAAAGGACGACCCATGAGGTCATCACAATTCCGTGCAGATGTACGAGCAGACCGGGCAGCGCCTGAGAGCCGAACAAGCCCTTAAGATAGTAAGTCCGGGCGAATCCGGCGAGGACGATAAGGGGGATGAAAACTGCAACCAGGGCGTACAGGCGGCGGTCTTTACCACTGCGGTGAATATCTGGATTTATTGCCATACATCTCCTACATTCTTTTGTTGACGCATCGCCTGACTATCTTTGTGCGTCGTCAATTCCTTAAGCGCTATCCATTTCAAAATCTCTAATCGTCCGGTTTACCTGGCGTCGCCTCTATTGCCGTGCGCGGCGCGGCGCGCTTGCGCCAGATGAGATAGACCGGGAGACCTGTGAAGACCAGAAGGTAGCCTATGCCTGCCGTGTACGGAGTCAGGTAAGCCAGATCAATGACGAGCAGCGCGGCTATCAGTAGGTAGAGCGTAGGGACAACCGGGTAGCCCCATGTGCGATAGGGGCGTGCGGCGGCGGGCGCTTTGCGGCGCAGTATAAAGACGGCTCCGACCATCAGCATATAGAAGACCAGATCGGCGGAGACTATGTAATCCAGCAGTTGCAGGTAGACATCGCCGTAGGGGTCTTCACCGGGAAGCGAAATTACCTTGATCGTGCGCGGCAGAGTCAAGATGCTTGCCCAGATACCCTGCGTGATGAGCGCGATTGCCGGAACGTGGAAACTATTGACGCGTCCAACGCTCTTGAAGAACAAGCGGTCACGCGCCATAGCGTAATAGACGCGCGCACCGGCCAGGATAAGTCCGTTGTTGCAGCCGAAGGTTGAGATCATGATGGCAACGGCCATCAATATGTTGCCGGTGTTGCCTAAGACGGCCTGCATGGTGGCGGTGGCGACCCTGTCCTGCGGCGCTTTCTGAATCGAAGCGAGCGGGAGCGTGACCACGTAGGCCAGATTCGCCAGCAGGTAAAGCCCCACGACTAGACCACAGCCTATAAGCAGAGCGCGCGGAAGATTCCGCCCCGGCTCTCTGACTTCGCTCCCGGTAAACGTCACGTTGTTCCATGCCGATTGAGCGAAGAGAGGGCCGACCATCGCCCGCCCCAGAAGCATCACGAGCGCCAGTGGCCCTATGACGCCTATGTCCGGCAGCGCAGCTTGCGGAGTCCAGCCGTTAGCCGAAGGGTTCCACCAACTGGATGTGAAAGCAGCGCTGCCGTTCTGAAGTCCTGCTTTCCAGCCGAGCGTCAGCCCCACAAGAATGAGCACGATGAGCGCCGCCGTCTTCGTGAAAGTGAAAGTGTTCTGGATGGCTTTGCCTGCGCGCAGGCCGAACGTGTTGGTAGCGGTGAGAATGAGTATGACGATGATGGCGACGAGTTGTTGCGTCGAGAGACTGAGCGCGTAGCGACCGTAGACGATTGGCTCTATGAGATAGTTGGTCGAAGAGATTTGCGGGGCAAGCACGCCCATGAACTTGGCGAAGCCTATGGCGACCGCCGCGATGGTTCCGGTCTGTATCACCAGAAAGAGCGACCAGCCGAAGAGAAAACCTATGGCGGGGCTGTAGGCTTCGCGCAGGAAGACATACTGGCCGCCCGCGCGCGGCATCATCGTCGCCAGCTCCGCGCAGCAGAGCGCGCCCGTGATGGTTAAGATTCCGGCCACAGCCCAAGCGGCCAGGAGCCAGCCGGGCGAGCCTACGAAGCGTGCGGAAGCCGCGGAGGTGAGGAAAATCCCGGAGCCGATCATAGAGCCGACGACGATCATCGTCGCGTCCAAAAGCCCCAGCCCGCGCACGAGGCTTCCAGAATTCGTATCGCTCTTCTTCTCGCTCATGGGGGAAAGCAGGTATCGGGTGTCAGGTGCCAGATGCCGGTAAAGAGAAAGTCAACTGGATTTTCTTTTACCGGCATCTGGCACCTGACACCCGACACCTATTCTGCTACTTCTTGCCTATGTTCGGATTGGCGCGCGCAATATCGGAAGCCTTCTTGTGTAGGTCTTTGGCATCCTGTCGCAGCTTTTTGAATTCGTTTACCTTGTTGACGTACTCGGTGCGCTTAGCTTCTGGCAGACCTGACGCGGTGTAGTTGTCGCGCGCAATGACGGCGGCATCGCGCATAGCCGTCCATGCTTCTATCTCTTTGCGGAAAGCCTGAGCCTTGACCGAAAGATACTCTTTGTAGGTCGCGTCAACATCAAGCTTGGAGGCTTGCTCTACCTTGTCTGCGGCGTCCTTGCCCTTTTCCAATCCTCTTTCAATATCCTTAACCAGCTCGCCAAGAAGACGTTTCGCCTCGTCAACGTTCTTGTCGTTCATGGCCTTGCTCAGGTCAGACTGTTTCTTGGAAGCTTCGTCGTCAATTTTGTCAATTTCGTCCAGATCGTCTTTGGCCTGATTTACAAGCTTGTTGGCTTCATCTGTCGGGTTCTTCCCCAGATTTTTTAATGAAGCGCAGGCAAGAGTAACCGCCGCCAGCATGACGAGCGCCAGCGCTGCGCTAACTTGCCCTCTCTTATCAATCATGATATTCGGATTCCTTTCAAGTTTTGTTTGATAGCAAATCGTGTCTCTGGCGTATGATCCCGGCGGAAAGCTTATATCGGTGGCCGCCCACGAGGGCGACGCTTTCAGTCCGGGCGGCCACGGATTAATCTGGCATGGGCAGCGTGGATATTCTCTTTTCTACAGAAACCTGTCAAGGATAAAGTGCAGAGGTTAAAGGTTAGAGGTCGGAGGTTAGTTAAGGTCTACCAACTCATGTTACGCGGCAGCACGAGGGTACAGTAATGATTCTGCCAGTCTGCAAAAGCAGACGATAGAATCTAGCCCCTGACGAAGCCGCAGGCGGAGTCCGGGGAAATCAGCAGCATAATTATCAGAGTCTGCGTGAGCAGACGACAGAAGGCTCATGCCGGTTATGTCTGAATATCTGTCGCACGCTGACGCGGGCTTGGAATCCAAGGGCGGACTGTGACCCCAGTCTCACGACTGGGGCTTTATTCTGTCGTCTGCTATCGCAGACTGGTTGTCGCGTCCTTCTCAAACATCTTTCCCTGCATAACAGCATTTCACTAACCTCTGACCTCTAACCTCTGGCCTCTGACCTCTACGCTTGACAGTCCGCAACGCACTCCCCTAGTCTTATCTGCTTGGACAAGCCGGGGATTCCCGCCTGATGAAAGAAGCCCAACCGAAAGAAAAGAAGCAGATGATTAAAGACGAGATAATAAACCTGATTAGAGACAAGCGTGCGCGCATAGGCATCATAGGCTTGGGCTATGTCGGCCTGCCATTGGCCGTAGAATTCGCGCACACAGGCTTTTCTGCCACGGGATTTGAAGTTGACGAGACGAAAGCCGAAGCTATTAATCAGGGACGCTCCTACATCGGAGACGTTTCATCTTCGGCCATAGGCGAGATGGTCTCAGCTTCCCGCCTTCATGCGACCACGGATTTCAGTCGCCTGAACAAGTGCGACGCCATCATCATCTGCGTGCCTACGCCGCTGAGGAAGACGAAAGAGCCGGACATTACATACATACTGGCTGCCGCCGAAGAGATACAGAAGAATTTACGTCGAGGCCAGCTCATCATACTCGAATCCACCACTTATCCGGGGACGACAGACGAAGTGCTGCTGCCTATGTTTGAAGAAGCAGGCTTGAAGCTGGACGAGGATTTTCTACTGGCCTTCTCGCCGGAACGCGTTGATCCCGGCAACCCGCAGTTTCAGACGCACAATATTCCGAAGGTCGTCGGCGGCTGCACGGATGATTCAACAGAGTCGGCAGCTTATCTATACTCGCAGATTGTCTCTGATGTGCATTCAGTCACCTCTGCGCGCGTGGCCGAAGCGGCAAAGCTTTTAGAGAACACCTTCCGCGCCGTCAACATCGGCATGGCTAACGAGATGGCGCGTCTCTGTTACGCTCTGGGCATAGATACCTGGGAAGTAATTCGCGCCGCCGCCACCAAGCCCTTCGGCTTCATGCCCTTTTATCCGGGGCCGGGCATTGGCGGCCACTGCATCCCGCTCGACCCGCACTATCTTTCGTGGAAAGCGCGCCAGCACGGCTTCGATTCCAGATTTATAGGGTTGGCCGAAGAAGTAAATTCAAGAATGCCAGAGCATGTCGTTACGCTCGTCGCAGACGGTCTTAACGACGACCGCAAAGCATTAAACGGCGCTCGCGTGCTGCTGCTCGGAGTGGCGTACAAAAAGGATGTCAACGATGTAAGGGAAAGCCCCGCGCTTTCCATCATCGACCGGCTGCGTGCGAAGCGCGCAGATGTCAGCTATCACGACCCGTTCGTCGCGGAGGTGCGCTTCGACGACGCACACACACAGGGCGGCGGCGCTCCGCTTCAATCCGTAGAGCTGACAGACGACGAACTCTCTAGCGCCGATTGCATCATCATCGTCACAGACCACAGCCAGATAGATTACGAGCGCGTCACTTCACGCGCCGCCCTCATCGTTGATACCCGAAACGCTCTCAACGGGGAGTTGCGGCGCAAGGCGCAAGCCAGAATCATTCGTTTATAAGCACTCAGCAGTCAGCATTCAGCGGTCAGCCGTACAGATTGCTGAATGCTGATAGCTGACTGCTGAACGCTGAATGCTTTTTCATGCTAAAAGTCATCAATATTGTAGGGGCGCGCCCGAACTTTATGAAGGCCGCGCCCGTGGTGGAAGAGATGAAGCGGCGCGCCGTAGAGTTTGCGCCGCTTCTGGTGCATACGGGGCAGCATTATGACCGCGAGATGTCGGAAGCTTTCTTCCAAGACCTCTCTTTGCCGGAGCCTGACGTTTATCTGGGCGTCGGCTCAGGCTCTCACGCGCAGCAGACCGCCTCGGTCATGACGAGCTTTGAGCCTGTCCTGGAGCGCGAGCGACCCGATTGGGTCTTGGTCGTCGGCGATGTTAATTCCACACTGGCCTGCGCGCTCGTTGCCGTGAAGCTCGGTATCAGAGTTGCACACGTAGAGGCAGGACTTCGCAGCCGCGACCGCACCATGCCCGAAGAGATTAACCGCATCCTGACAGACCAACTCGCTGACCTGCTCCTGACGCCATCAAAGGACGCCGACCGCAATCTTCTGGCGGAAGGAATACCGAAAGAGCGCATACGATTTGTCGGCAACATCATGATTGATTCGCTCTTCGCTCAACTGAAGCGCGCCGAAACCTCTCGCGTGCGTGAAGAGCTGGAAGTCGCGGGTTCGGATTACGCTGTGCTCACGCTTCATCGTCCCTCGAATGTAGACGAGCGCGAAACATTCAGGCGCATACTGGACGCGCTGGAAGAGATAGCGTTGCGGCTTCCCATCATCTTTCCCGTACACCCGCGCACGCGCACGGCGCTTCATGAATTCGGATTTGACGAGCGGGTCGAGAGCAATCCCGCATTGCGCTTAGTAGAACCGCTCGGCTATCTGGATTTCCTGCGCCTCTACAGCGGCGCGCGGCTTGTGCTCACGGATTCCGGCGGCATACAGGAAGAGACGACGGCGCTTGGCATTCCCTGTCTGACGCTTCGCGAAAACACAGAGCGACCCATCACGGTCGAGATGGGTACGAATCGCATCGTCGGGACAAGCGCCGAAAGAATCACCCGCGCCGCATTTGAAACTCTGAACGAGCCGCGCTCGCCTTCAGGTCATGAGAAACGCTTGCCTCCTCTCTGGGACGGCCACACAGCGCCCCGCATTCTTGACGCCCTTCTTGAAAAGGCTTAAGCGATGAGCGAAGAAAAAAAGAACTCTTCCTTCATCCCTTCTCCTTCATCTCTAATCCCTCGTCTCAAGCGTGCTCTGCGTGGAGAAGTTGATGCCGTCACGGTTGCGCGTGAAGCTATCAGGAGAAGCCGCGCGGCTATCCGAAGAGACCGCGAGCGCGCCCGGCTCGAACAGCTTGATAAAGAGCAAGCGCGTCTTCTGCCTTCCTTCAAGAGCATGGATGGGGAAGCGCTGCTTGAGCATTTTCGCCAGCGCTCTCAGCCACGCTTTCTTCCAGGCTTCAACGAAGCCAGAGAGAAGATTGGCGTTGACATGCAGGAGAGTTTCAGTGAAGAGACAAAGCAATTAATCAAAGATGCGTCGCGCATCACTGATGAACACTCCTGGCCGCTGCTGGGTTTCGGCGAGAAACGCTTCGGTGATGAGATAGAGTGGCGGCGCGATCCGCTTTCGGGCTATGTGTGGCCGCTCACGTTTCATGCAGACATAGTATTCTCGCGCGGCGATGGCTCGGACGTGCGAGTTCTATGGGAGCTGAATCGCTTCAATCACTTCATCACGCTGGCACGCGCTTACGCTTTCACAGGCGACGAAGATTTCAGCCGAGAGTTTTTCCGGCAGCTCGAAAGCTGGCGCGAGCAGAACGCGGTCGCGCGCGGTGCCAACTGGTCGTGCGCTATGGAAGTTGCGCTACGAGCTATGAATCTTCTCGCGGCCTTTGAGATTTTCCGCCATTCACAGGAGTTAACCGCTCGGCGACTCTCGATGCTGCTCACCATGCTGGATCAGCACGGCGCGCACATACGACGCAACCTTGAGTTCTCCTACATCGCCACGAGCAATCATTATCTCTCGGATGTAGTGGGGCTGCTGTGGCTCGGAGTGATGCTGCCGGAGCTTCATCATGCGAGCGCCTGGCGCAGGTTCGGCTTCACAGAGATGATGCGCGAGATGGACAAGCAGGTGCTGCCGGACGGCGCGGATTTTGAAGCCTCAACGGGCTATCATCGTCTCGTCCTTGAGCTATTTCTTTACTCTTTCCTGCTCTGCCGCGAGAATAATATGGAGATTGAAGAGCGCCACTGGCAGAAGCTTCGACAGATGTTCGATTACCTGCGAGCCATTCTCAGGCCGGATGGCCGCGCGCCGCTCATAGGCGATACGGACAGCGGTCGAGTCCTGCCTATCAGCCACCGCGCCGCAGACGATCACGCCTTTCTGCTCGCGCTCGGCGCTGTGCTCTTTAGAGAGCCGCGCTTCAAGTTGAAAGGGAAGTTGCCCGAAGAGTTGCCGTGGGTTTTAGGCAGTGATGGAGTGCATGCCTTTGAAAGTCTGGCCTGCATGGAAGAGCAGGAACAATCGCGCGGCTTCGAGCACGCGGGCACTTACATTATGCGCGACTGCGATCTATATCTTCTCTTCAATGCGAGCGGCGTGGGCGCGAATGGACGAGGCTCTCACGGCCACAACGATGCCTTGAGTCTGGAAGTGAGCGCGTGCGGTGTGAGCTTTATAGTTGACCCCGGCACTTACGTTTACACGGCTGATCTTGAAGAGAGAAATCTGTTTCGCTCCACCCGGTATCATTCGACCGTAGAGGTTGACGGCGAGGAGCAGAACACTACAGATGCGAGCACGCCGTTTGTGCTCGGCGACGAAGCGCACCCGCGCGTTCTACAGTGGGAGACGGCACAGGCCACTGATGTCATCAGCGCCGAGCATAGCGGCTATGCGCGGCTTTCAGAGCCTGTCACTTGCAGGCGCAGCGTCCGTTTCGATAAGCATAAAAGATTCTGGCTCGTCGAGGACACGTTCGACGGCATGGGCGAGCATGATTTTCATTTTCGCTTCCACTTCGCATCCGGGCTTGAAGTGCGCGTGCTTGATGAAATGGTAGAAGCTCTGGATGAGCGTTGCGGCGCTCGGCTCTTCATCACGCCGCTTGATGTAAGCCTGAAGCCGTTGCTTGAGGAGCTTTTCATCTCGAACGATTATGGCGCGAAGAGTCCAAGTCTCTCGGCTTGCTGGACTGCGCGAGCGCGTGTTCCACTGAAAGTACACTGGGCGATTATTCCGGCTTGCAGGGATGAAGCGGAAGCGGAACGGCTCGACTTGATTAAGGAGCTGCGAGAGAACGTGAAGAGCTAAGTAGCTAAGTAGTGGGGCAAATTTACGTCGAGCTGATGGAAGTCGGTCAGTACCGCCTGCATCGGTTGATTTGTAAGTACCGCCTGCGGTAGCGGGCGGGTGGTTGCGACTCAAGAAACCCGCCCGCTCACGCAGGCGGTACTGACCTGTCGCTTCTGCCTACGCTTAATTGACTGAACACTGAAAACTGAAAACTGTTCTTGTCACTCGTCGCTTGTCACCCGTCACTGCTTTTGTCATCATTTGAAGTTTCAGATTTGAAAACTTGAATTGAAGAGTTTTTATGTGTGGTATTTGCGGAATTTGGGAGTACGGTGCGGCGGCGTCAGAGCGTGTTTCTCTGGCGCTTATTGAGCGTATGCGTGATGTGATGTCGCATCGCGGGCCGGATGATACGGGCGCGCTGCTGTTTGACGAGGGGCGCGGCGGCTTCGGCCATCGCCGTCTTTCAATCGTAGATTTGTCGGAGGCCGGGCATCAGCCCATGCGCGGCTGTACACCACAGGTCTGGACTACGTTCAACGGCGAGATTTACAACCACACCGCTTTGCGCGAAGGCTTAGAGAAGCGCGGGCACACATACCGTTCGCAGACCGATACGGAAACCATACTTCATCTTTACGAAGAGCGCGGCCTTGATTTCGTGCATGAGATTGAAGGTGATTTCGGCATCGCCCTGTGGGATGAGGCACGCGAGCAACTCGTTCTCGTGCGCGACCGCATAGGCGTCAAGCCGCTCTACTTTTATCACAAGGACGGGCGCTTCATCTTCGCCTCAGAAATCAAGGCCATCCTTCAACATCCCGCGGTCACGCCCGAAGTTGACGAAGAGGCGCTCTATCATTACCTGACTTTCATGACGACGCCTGCCCCTTTGACGCTCTTCCGCGACGTGAGAAAGCTGCCCGCCGGTCACATGCTTAACCTTGGGCGCGACGGTGTGTTGAATATACGGCAGTACTGGGACGCGCTGCCGCCTGAACACATAGACACGGAGCGAAGCGAGGAAGAGCACCGGGCGGAAATTCTTAGACTGCTGCGCGCTTCAATAGAAAAGCGCATGATGGCCGACGTGCCGTTCGGAGTCTTTTTATCGGGCGGCGTGGATTCCTCTGCCAACGTCGCCCTGATGTCCGAACTGATGTCGCGCCCGGTGCGCACCTTCACGGTGGGCTTCCGCGATCACGAGGAATTGAACGAGCTTGATTCGGCGCGTCGCGTCGCAGAGCTTTTTCAGACGGAGCATCACGAAGTCATCATCGGCGAAGAAGATATGAAGCGCTTCCTGCCAGACCTGATTTTTCATCAGGACGAGCCGATTGCAGACCCCGTCTGCGTGCCGCTCTACTACGTCTCGAAGTTAGCGCGCGAGACGGGAACTATCGTCGTGCAGGTCGGCGAAGGCGCGGATGAAATCTTCAGCGGCTACGACAAGTATGTCAAAAACCTGCGCGTCTACGAGCGTTTCTGGCAGCACGCCGAAAGGCTGCCGCTTGCAGCACGGCGCGCCGCAAGCGCTGTTGCACGCCCTGCGCTTTCCGCGACCGGCAGGATGAAGACGATGATCGAGATGCTGCGCAGGCTTGGGCGGAATGAGCCTATGTTCTGGGGCGGCGCGGTCGTTTATGACGAGACATCCAAGCCGCGCGTGCTTTCCCCTATGATGCGGGAAAGATGGAACGCTCTCTCGTCGCTCGAAGCCATCAAGCCTTATCTTGAAAGAATTGAAACGGAGCGCCCGCAATCCGATTTTCTGGCGCGCATGATCTATCTGGAACTGAAGCTACGGTTGCCGGAGCTGCTGCTGATGCGTGTGGATAAGATTACGATGGCGACATCGGTCGAGGCGCGCGTGCCCTTTCTGGATCATCATCTGGTCGAATACGCTATGGGCGTGCCGCGCTCCTTGAAGGTCGAAGGCACTACGGGCAAGCATATCTTGAAGCGTGCGCTCGAAGATGTGCTGCCGCACGATCTGCTCTACAGCCCCAAGCGCGGCTTCGGAGCGCCCATCAACGGCTGGTTCCGCAACGATCTGGGCGAATGGTTCGACGATCATCTGTTGAACTCCACTATGCGCCGCCGGGACTTCTTCGATTACAAGTTCATCTCGCGTATGTTGGACGAGCACCGCAGGCACGTGCGCGACTGGAGCTTTCATCTCTGGGGCATACTCAACCTGAGCCTCTGGTACGAGCGCTGGATCGAGCGCTCGATTTGAGAAAGAGACATCAATGCTTAGAAGCAATACGGAAAAGCGCAAACACCCCCCTGTCCCGTTAGGGACAGTTGAAAATAGGCCAGCGATTTATCGCTGGGAATTAGCGGGAAAGGGAGTTAAGTCCCGTAGGGACGACTGAATAAACTTTAGCGGTTCAGTCGTCCCTACGGGACTCAGAAGAGTTTTTTCGCAACCTGTTCCCAGCGATAACTCGCCGGGCTATTTTCAATCGTCCCTGACGGGACTTTTCAAACAGCTTTTAGACAACGAAAAGGACTGAGTGAATCATACGGAGAAGATGACAACAGCCGCCGAGGGTTCACCTCGTTTGCCGCACGTCTCTACTTCTGCGCATCCCGGCGATGTGTCTGAGCCTCCGGCGCTTCCCGGCGATGAGAACATAGCTACGCGCCGACGCTTCTCGACGCATGTTGCCTGGACTGTCATCGCAAGATTTTTGATGATGGGGGGCGGCCTCATCAGTAGCATCATAGTGGCGCGCGTGCTGGGCGCTGGTGGGTTGGGAGCGCTCGCTGTGATTAACGTGACGGTCGCGGTCGCTTTGCAACTGGGATGCGCCGGGCTGCCTTCGGCCAATACTTACTTCATAGCTCAGGATCGCCGCTCGATGGCACCCGTCTGGGCAAACGCGCTCCTGTTCGCAGCGGCGGCAGGCACCTTTCTAGCTGTCCTGGTTACAAGCCTTGCTTACTCGCGGCCAACCCTCTTCGGCAGCGTGCCACTTCAGTTGATTCTGATAGCCGCCATCTCCATTCCGTTTCAACTCGTCACGTTGATGGGACTCAATGTCTTTCTTGGCATCGAGCGCATAGCTCAATTCAACCTGCTCGATGCGCTCTCTCAAATCCTTGTGCTCCTCAACGCGGTCTTGGCGCTCATAGTGCTCGCCGCAGGCTTGACGGTGCTGGTTGCGCTCAACACTGCGGCCAGTATTTTAATCTGCGCGGTGGTGATATGGATGATCGGTCGCATCATAGCCGGGCAGAAGGACGGGCTAGCCTTTCGCACGGATATGGAACTCTTGAAGCGCATGGCGCGCTACGGCATTAAGTTTCACGTTGCGGTCGTCGCTTCCCTGCTCATCTTTCGCGCAGACCTGCTTATCGTCAATCACTTTCGCGGAGAGGCGGAGGCTGGAAGCTACAGTGTTGCCTCGCAAATGGCTATGCTGCTGATGATGTTGCCGGGTGTGATTGCGACGCTTGTTTTTCCGCGAGTCACTGCCGCAGGCGATGCGCGAGGCCAGTTGATTATGCGCGCCACGCGGCACACGGCCTTTATTATGCTCGTCATCTGCCTGATGGCTGTGCCCGCAGCGTTTCTACTGCCGCTCCTGTACGGCTCCGCATTCGCGGATGTGCCTGTGCAGCTATTGATACTGCTGCCGGGCGTTTATCTGGTGGGAGTGGAATCCGTCCTCGTGCAGTACTTCAGCGGAACAGGGCTGCCCTTGGCAATCCCTCTCTTCTGGCTGGTGACGTTGCTGTTGAACGTCGGGCTTAACCTGCTGTTTGTTCCGACCATAGGCGCGCGTGCTGCGGCTGCCGCTTCGACCGCGAGCTACGCTTTAATCTTCCTGCTCGTGGCCTCCTATTTTCGCAGGAAGACGGGCAACAGCTTCTCTCAGACTTTTATGCTGGGAAGAGTTGAGCTGCGTGAATTGCTCACCCTTGGAAAAAGCTCTGCGGGACAGGAATCATGAGCGAGCCGGAACAGGAAGACCTGTGGGGATATGCCAAGCGCCTGCGCTTCGTGCGCGAGGCCGTGAAGGAAGCCTTTCCTGATTGTCAGCCGGAAGAGTTGCGCGTTCTGGACGTGGGCTGCGGCAACGGTTCGCAACTGGCGCTGCCGCTTGCACGCAATGGTTTCCGACTTTTGGGCGTGGACACGGATGCTTCCTCCATAGAACACGCGTTGCATCTGTCGAATGGATTAGCCGGGGCACAGTTTCTTTGCGTGCGTGTGGAAGACCTGCCGCCCGAAGAACTGTTCGAGGTGGTGATTCTCTCTGAAGTGCTGGAGCATCTGGAAAACCCGCAAGGGCTTCTGGCTGCGGGCGTGAAGCGATTGACTAGAGACGGCATTCTGATTGTCACCGTGCCGAACGGCTTCGGAGAGTTCGAGATTGATTCGTGGGTCTTTCGCAAGCTGCGACTGCAACGCATCGTGGACGCTTTAGCCAAGAACAATCATAAGGTGCTCGGCTCAACCGATAATATGGAATGCGGGCACATACAGTTCTTCACACGCCGCCGTCTCCAAAGCCTCTTCAACGCTTGCGGCCTTACGCCTTTTCGTGAAGGGGCTGCAAGCTTTCTGGCGGGGCCAATAGCCGGACATGCTCTGGCGCGATTTCCTGGCTTTATAGACTGGAACGCGCGCGTCACAGACCGCTTGCCCTTTGCGTTGGCGAGCGGCTGGTACTTTGCCTTGCGGCGTTCCCGTGTGGATAGCCCTGAGACGGGCGGGGTCGCCGCATGAAAGTGGTTCTGCTCAGCTTGAGCGGCGATCTGGATTACGCGCGCCGTGCGCTTCGCAAGCATTATCCGGGAGAGGAACTGTCGGAGATAAGACGCGCGGAAGTCGAGGGCGCAAGCTCTAAGACAAGGCTCGAACGATTACGCGCTCTGAAGCCGGATGTTTTCGCAGTCTTTACAGAACGCCTTGCATGGCAGCGCGGGCAGACTGCACTCGCTTTATACGGCGCGCTCGCGGGTGCGAAAACCATCCTCCTGTTTGATTCGCACGGCACCATGAAAGAAGAATCGCGCGCAAAGGTGCTGCTCAGTGCGCCTGCGCGAATGGCACACGAGGCGGGTTTGAGCGCTACGGCTATCGCTCGCTCATGGCGGCTGCTGCGCCAGCTTGAACGCGCTGTTGAAAAGAGTTTGGTGGGACAGGCGCACGCATCGGTGGTGCAGGGTAACGCTGCACGTGAATCGCTCTCGATTACCTATCTGCGTGCTACGCCTGGCGCTGGCACACAGTTCGGCGGAGCAAGCAGCCACATCAACGGCTTCATCAACGCCGCTTCAGGGCAGGGAGCTAAAGTTCGTCTCATCAGCAACGACAGGATAGCGGGGCTGGACGAGAGCGAGACTTCTTTGACCATCATAGAGCCGGAGCCTCTGGGGACAACGCGCGCTGCTTTTGACCTGCACAACAATCTGGTCTTCACGCGTGGCGCTGTGCGCGAGATGTCACTCACGCCGCCGGACTTCATATACCAGCGCTACAGCCGCTTTACCTGGGCGGGCATCGAAGCGAGCCTGCTTACCGGTCGTCCTCTCTTTCTTGAATACAACGGCTCCGAGGTCTGGGTTGGACGACACTGGGATGCCGCAGGCATGTTCCCCTTGCTTGAGCGCGTAGAGCGTTTGAACTTGAAAGCAGCGGCGCGTATCTTCGTCGTCTCCGAGGTCGAACGCCGTAACCTCTTACGCGCTCGCGTCGCAGACGAAAAGATAGTGGTCAATCCGAACGGCGTCGATGTCGAAAAATTTCGTCCCGGCGTGGGCGGCCAGTTGCTACGCCAGGAGCTTGGCATCACAGAAGACGAAACCCTTGCAGGCTTCGTGGGCACGTTCGGCCCCTGGCATGGGGTACTGGAACTGGCGCACGCCGTCACGCTCCTGCCGTTGGATGCGCGCGTTCGGTTTCTTCTTATAGGAGCGGGGAAGCTGCGCGAAGAGGTGGAGCGAGTAGTGCGCGAGGCAGGCATGATGGATCGCATCATCTTCGCCGGAGTAGTCGAGCACGAGCGCGTTCCCGCTTACCTTGATGCCTGCGATGTGCTTGTCTCTCCGCACATCCCCCTGGGCGACGGAAGCGAGTTCTTCGGCTCGCCGACCAAGCTCTTCGAGTACATGGCTATGGGGAAGGGAATCGTGGCGAGTCGTCTGGGACAGATAGGCGATGTGCTCGCGGATGAAGAGTCTGCGCTGCTGGTTGAGCCGGGCGATGTGAAGCAATTAAGCGAGGCTGTCCTGCGGCTGGCGCGCTCAAGCGAACTGCGCGAACGTCTGGGCAAGGCTGCGCGCGAGCGAGCCGTCAAACATCATACCTGGACGCACAACGCCCGAATGGTTCTGGATGCTTACCGCTCTTGGGCAGCAAATGCCGCCCACGCCTGAAGGCAAAGGATAATGAGTCTGATCTCGTTTCAGGAATTCGATAGGATTTATCAGGCTTCGGTGCGCGCCGTCTTCGAGCATTGGACGACCGCGATGCAGAAGACTATCGCATTGCATTGTCATGGCTGGAGTCCCGGCCTCTTCGACTTCAAAAATTATCTTGAGGCTTCGTCCATACGCTTCTACAAGGCTTATCATCATATCGCCTCGCAGGGCGAGAATCTTTCCGTGTGCGATGTAGGGGGCTTCTGGGGCGTGCTGCCTTTGACCTTGAAAGAGCTGGGCTACAGCGTGGCTATGACAGAGTCGCTCAAATACTATAATGATTCGTTCAATGCCTTGTTTGATTTCATTTCGGGGCGCGGCGTGTTGATTTTCGATTATGATCCGTTCGAGGTGGATGCTGCCCTTGATAAACAGTTTGACGTGGTGACGCTGATGGCCGTGCTGGAACACTATCCGCATTCGCACAAGACCTTGATGAAGAATGTCTCTAGGCTTATGAGGCCGGATGGAAAGCTCTATATAGAAGTTCCGAATATAGCCTACTGGCCGAAGCGCACGGGTTTGCTGATGGGCAGAACACCGCTCGCGCAGCTTGCGGACGTTTATCGCTCCGACGTTCCATTCATAGGGCATCATCATGAGTTTACTATTGCGGAGTTAAGAGAACTGGCGCGCTTGAGCGGCATGAAGGTGCTGGCAGAAGATTTCTATAACTACACGCCCGGAAGCATGCCCGACATCAAGATGCTCGTTCGCCGCCCCGTTCAATTCATGGCGTTCCTGTTATTGAATGAGACAAGAGAATGTCTGGCTATCTTGTGCGAGCGCGAGGGGAAACCGGAATGAGCGACGTTGCGTTAAAAGAGGAGAAGCAGCGTGCGCGCGAGCAGTGGGGGCAAGACCCCTGCGGCGAAGTCTACGGGCGCGAGCACGAGTTCGGCACGCGGGAATTTTTCGATGAAGTCGAGCGCCATCGCTATCAGGAGTATGCGCCGTGGATGCCTGAAGTAATGGGCTTCAACCAGTTCAAGGGCGCGCGACTTTTAGAGATAGGCTGTGGGATGGGCACAGACCTCTTGCAGTTTGCGCGCGGCGGCGCACATGTGACGGGCGCGGATTTGACCCCCCGCTCGGTTGAGATTTCCCATGCGCGCTTTCGTCTTTACGACATGCCTGCGAGCTTCGTTATCACAGATGGCGAGCGGCTGCCTTTCGCGGACGAATCATTCGATGTCGTCTACTCGAACGGCGTGCTGCATCACACGCCCGGAACTGATGTGGCTATAGCCGAGGCTCATCGCGTGCTCAAGCCCGGTGGCACGGCCAAAGTCATGCTCTATCATCGCAACTCACTGGCCTACTGGGGCGAGTTGTTCTTCAGGCGCGGGCTTCTAGGCGGAGAATTACTGCGCGGTCGCTCTATGGATGAAGTGATGAGCAAGTGGGTGGAGATTTCCAACCGGGATGCACGCCCGCTCGTCAAAGTCTACAGCCGTCGAGAGGCGAACGCGCTTTTCAAAATGTTCTCTGAGGTCAGAACGGAGATTGAGCAGATAACACGGCCTGAGCTACGCTTTCTCAAGCACATTCCCGAAAGCCTCTTCCTGCGCTTAAGACGCAGCATCGGCTGGAACGTTATCATCACGGCGAAGAAGTAATCTAACGTGAGTCCGAAATAAAATAAGGGAAGCTTCGTAAGAGCCGGATGTTTATAGTATTGGATGAGATAAACTCCGCTAGGGGCGACATGTTTGGCCTCTATTACATAAAGCTCCTACGGAGCTTGATACTTGATTGTCCCGATGGGCTATAAACATACGGCTCCTACGGAGCCAGGAGCATTGCCGACATTCTTATCTCGCGCCTCACATTAATCTATAACTGGTAAAGCTTTTGACTTGCCGGAGCCGGAAACCTACCTGCTGTATTTTCCCATCAACTGACCTTCTGCAATGATGTGGCCTTCCATAGCCTTCAATAATTGTTCTTTCGTCGTCGCAGCCTCAAGACTTAATTCGGTATCGAGCGCGTAGAGCTTAAAGAAATATCTGTGCGTGCCATTTGGCGGGCACGGGCCGCCGTAGCCGACTTTCGGAAAATCATTCGTGCCCTGCACGCCCCCGCCCATGATGCTCTTCTGCGGCGCAACATTTTCCCGCAGCTCTCTCACGCCTGCCGGAAGATTGAAGACGACCCAATGCACCCAGGTCTTCGCGGGCGCATCCGGATCATCGGCAATGAGCGCCAGCGTCTTTGCCTTTTCTGGAACTCCCTCCCACATAATCGGCGGCGAAATGTTCGCGCCATCACACGTATAACCTTTCGGAATCAAGCCCCCTTCCTGAAAGGCCGTGCTGCTGACTTTAAGTTCAGCCTTTTGCTGTGGGGTGCCTGTTCCGGTGTTGGACTGATTCACATTTGGATTGACGGTGTTGGACTGGTTTGCGTTGGCCTCAGCGCTTTGATTCTTGCTTGCACAGCCGCAAAGAAGAATGGAAGCGATAAGAAAGAGAGAAGCTTTGATTATCATACGAACGAAACCTTCTTTCACGAACTCAAAGATAATCCCAGCGATAGTGGCCTACCAGCACACCCTGATCCAGTATGTGGTCTTTCATGGCGGCGATTAATTCTTCCGTGGTTGTTTCGCCGATTGTGCAATCGAGGGCGTAGAGCTTGAAGAAGTAGTGGTGTGTACCTGTGCCTTCGGGCGGGCAGGGGCCGTAGTAGCCTGTGGTGCGGCGGCTGTTCTTAAGGGAGCGCGCTCCTCTGGGGAGTCTGCGTATGCCTTCGGGGAGGCGGCGGGTCTCAGGCGGAAGATCGTAAATGAGCCAGTGTATGTTTGTGCCGCTCACGGCGTCGGGGTCGTCGCAGATGATGGCTAAGCTTTGGGTTTCTTCGGGAATGTTTTCCCAGTGAAGCTCTGGCGAGATGCCTTTGCGGTTTTCCGCATAGCAGGTAAATGAGCGCGGAATCATCCCGCCCTGCTCAAAGGAGGTGCTTTCGAGTTTGATTGCCATCCCTTTATGGCGTTCTGCCGACGGAGACGATGCGCTCGATTAGTTTGGGGTCATTGGGCAGGAGTCCGACTTTTGCCAGGCGCGGAGTCAGCTCCATCCAGTTTTTGTCCATGCGGAAGACCTTGCGGAAGAGTGGTAGAGATTCTTCTACGCGATTCATGTTGACGAGGGCGACGGCATGCCAGTAAATCATCTCGGCGTTGTCCGGGACAAGGCGTTCCGCAGCGCTGTATTCCCTTAGAGCCGCTTCGTTGTCTTTGCGCTCGACGGCCAGGTCACCCGCATTCATGTGATTGTAGGCGCGCTGCAAGGTGATTAGGCGGCGCAGCTCTTTCAAGGGTTCCGGGCTGTCGTCAACTCTTAAATCGAAGGTGCGGTCAATCCAGGGCTTGCCGGTCGGTTTGCCGTTGACGACGATTATGGCAGCCGATTGACGACCGCGTATGTCGCCGCCTGCGGCTTGCGCAGCTTCGAGCGCGGCCATCATGCGCTCGGCCAGATCGCCTTTGGTCTTACGGAACGCATCGGCCATAGCAGGCCACACGCGTTCGTTCGCCATCAGGTTGGCCTGTACGGAAAAGTCTGTGCCCACTATCTGACCGGCTGCCGGAATGTCTTTCGCGCCAGTCCATGCATCCACGCGCCCGCTCGCGTCAATCATGGCGACCTGCCGAACATCGCGCGCCGCATCCTTTGCAAGAAGTTCTTTAAGAGCGTCCGGGGCGCTCTTACCTGCGCGCATCAAATCCAGACCGTTCCTGCCGTATGAAGGATCGACGAAGGATTGCGTGGCGACAGCGCCGACGCCCGCTTCTGCCCAGGGGACAATCGCGCCGACCGAAAACCAGTGAGACTGCACGGCCACGCCCAGCTCGCCCGTCTGAGGATCGCGCGCCACAATCGAAAAGGTATGAACAGGACGAAGCGGCACGCGCTCTTTACCTTCCTGCATTGATTCTCTTAACGCTCCGGCTCGCGCCAGCGATGATGCTATAAGCGCCGCGACTAAAGCCGCAATCAGAAACGTTCCAACCTTTCGTCTCATCGCCATCAGTAAAGCTAATGCAGAAATCAGAATGCAGAATGATGAATGAAAAGAATTGATTCATCGGTTCATTTCTTCATTGAATAAATGAACCGATGAATCAATGAATCAATCTTCTTAATTCATCATTCTGCACTCTGCCTTCTGCATTGTCTTAGAACCAGCCTTTCTTGTTCTGTATGTAGGTGCGCACGAACTCTTCGTCGGATTTAGTCAGGTAGATGATTCCTTCGACTGTGCCGATGATGCTACCAATGCCGCAGGTGATAAAGGTGAGGGCGATTTGAAGGAGTCCTTCTGTGGTATAGCCCAGGACGAACTTGTGTACGCCGAAGCCTCCGAGCACGATGCCCAGGATTCCCGCCATGACCTTTTTCTCCGCGCCGGGTATCTGCTGCTGCACGGGCGGGCCGCCGCCGTAGCCCTGCTGCACTGGCTGATAACCGCCGCTGCTTGTGAGCGGCGACTGGCAAGAGTAACAAACCTGCGCCGTGTCCGCGTTCGGCGCATTACATCTGGGACAATAGATAGCCATCCCGGTTTACTCCTTAGGGGATAATAGATTTTTCAGCTACTACAATAACCCACGCGCGCCGAGTGCGAAAGTAAGTGTGCTTTCGCACTCGGCGCGCGTGAATAGTCGAATCGTGCTTCGAGCCTTGTTCGTCGTCTTCAAGACTGTTTGAGACCGACGACAATAGCTCTAAGCATCGAAGGCGGGGATTTACAACATCTCCTTAACCTGTTCGCCGCTCGATCTAAAGAGCGCCTTCGGTCTGGGCTGTCAGCGTGATAACAACGCTCCAGTTACATTTAGGAGGACGACAATGACCCAAACGGCTATTCCTATACCGACGGAAATCTTCACCCACTTCAGCGCATTAGCGGAGGCCGTCGCCGCGCCCTGTACATCACCTGCGGCATAGGCGCTGTTGACCTTCGTAGCATTGATGATAGCTACGATTCCGCCCGGCAGACAGCAGAAGAGCGTGACCAGAATGGCCGGAACAAGATAATTAGGCGGGGGAGCCCCTCCGGGGCCTGCTGCGCCTCCCGCAGGTGGCGGCGTCCAGTTTTGTGACATTGCGTATCTCCTCTTTTATTTAGAAGTAAATTTTCAGCCTTACTAGATTTATACGCCCGTCGGGCGCATGGGTTAGTAAATCCTGGGGCAACCTGAAAGATACTGACGCCCGCAGGCGCGCGTAGTGCCTTGGGCGGGGGCGACCACACACAACTTTTTCGCACTCAGGCTGCATAACTTACAAACGCGCTTCCGCTTTGTCAACGATTATTAATCAGGCGGGGACGGAAAAGGTGAATTGCGCCTAAATTCGAGAGGCACGGACGCCTTGGCCGTCCATGAAGATTTGCTGCCACAATTCGAGCGTCAGAAGCTGAAAGACCTGTAAATTGTAGTCCTCCCGCCCCTGTAAATTCTCTCTGACAATCCTCTGGACCACGTCCGGGCGGAAGAGTCCGCGCCGTTTGAGCCTCTCTTCGGAGAGCAGGTCATTCGTCATCTCGCGCAAAGGCCCACGCAGCCATGAGCGCACAGGAGCGCCGAACCCTGCCTTCTTTCTCCACACCACTTCTTTCGGCAAAAGCCTTTCGGCGGCGCGCTTCAAAATGTACTTGCGCTTGAACCCGTTGAGCTTTAAGTGAGGCGGCATGCGCGCGGCCAGCTCCACCAACTCATAATTGAGAAAGGGAACACGTACCTCCAGGTTCGCAGCCATGGAAGTCTTATCCGTCGTGTCCAGATTCAGGCAGGGCAGAAACGTCTTCATGTCAACGTATAGAAGCCGGTTGAGCGGCGCGGCGTTCTGCACGCGCTCGAAGTAGCGGCGATGCAGGTAATAAGCATCAAGCCCGCGCACACTCTCTCTCATCTCGTCCGTGTAAAGCTCTTCTTTCGCCTGGTCTGTGAAGTAGGTTCCGTACCCCAGGTAACGGTTCTCGAAATCGAGCGCAGCGCTTCTGGCAAACTTCTTCATGTTGCGCAAAGGCGCGGTCAATCTTCCCGGCAGGCCGCCGGGCAGAGCGCCCGCGACCGCACGCATCAACGGGCGGCGAAGTAAGCTCGGCACCGGATCAAGCGCGCCTGCAATCTTCATAGCCAGTTGACGTGGATAGCCCGCGAAGACCTCATCGCCCCCCATCCCCGAAAGCATCACCTTCAGGGTAGAGCGCGCTGCGCTTGAGACCAGGTAGCTTGGGATAGCCATGTCAATCGGCGGCACGTCCATGTGATAGACGAGCTTCGGCAGAAGGTCTATCACGTCCGGCTGAAGCATCGCCTCGTGATAATCAGTATCGAGCGTCTGGTTGACCTTGCGCGCCCACTCTACATCATCCGGGATGATGTCGTAGCGCAGGTCTTTCGATTCGATGCCGATGGTGTAGGTCGAGACGCGACGCGGGCTTGCATGCTCTTTCATGAGCGCGACGATTGAGGATGAATCGACGCCGCCCGATAGAAACGAGCCGAGCGGAACGTCCGCCACCATCTCCATACCTACCACGCGCGAGAGCGTTTCCAGCACCCTCTCCCGCCACCACTCTTCGCTTCTGCCTTCCTCTATCTCGTCAAAAGAAACATCCCACCACTCGCGCACGCTCAAATCACCATCGCGCAGGGTAAGCACATGCGCGGGCGGCAAAGAGCGTATACCGCGAAAGAGCGTGTGCGGGTCTGGTGTCCAGAGAAAGGTTAAATACTGGTTGAGCGCTTCCACATCAAGTACACGCTCGACCAGCCCGCTCGCTAAGATAGCTTTTATCTCCGAAGCGAAGATGAAAGACCCGCTCGTGCCATTCTCGCCCTGAGCCTCTGCATAATAGAGCGGCTTTATCCCCAGGCGGTCGCGCGCCAGCGTCATCGTGCGCTGCTTCTCGTCCCATATGGCGAAGGCAAACATGCCGTTTAAGCGCGGCAGGCACTCCGCGCCCCACTCCGCAAAGGCCGCAAGCAGAACCTCCGTGTCCGTGTCCGTGCGAAACTGATGGCCCTTCGCCTGAAGCTCTGCGCGCAACTCTCTGTAATTGTAGATTTCGCCGTTGAAGGTAAGCGACAGCCGCCCGTCGGCAGAGAGCATGGGCTGGTGTCCGGCTGGACTCGGATCGATGATTGACAGCCGCCTGTGTCCCAGACAGGCTCGCCGTCCCACATCATCTATGGCTTCCGAAGTCCACACGCCCTCGTCATCGCGCCCACGATGCTCGATACTTGCCAGCATCTCACTGATGCTCGCAGTCGGATTCATACTGATGAGACCGGCGATTCCGCACATGATTGGTAGAGAGTAATATAAAGTAGATTCTATATAAACCGGAGACAGCTCCGTAGGCGCTTAGAAGCAGTTTGAATAATCAGCTTCGCCAGTTGTCCCGTCAGGGACGACGCGATAATAGCCCAGCCATTTATGGCTGGGTCAAAGCCGGGTAATGAAAGTAGAGTCCCGTAGGGACGACTGAATATTTCTTTCAATCGTCCCTACGGGACTCTACTCTTTTTTCCATAACTTATTCCCAGTGCTGAAGCACTGGGCTATTATCGCGTCGTCCCTACGGGACTGTTCATACGACTTCTCAGAATGAGCCGCTAAATCACCTTGTGCGACACGAAGCGGCCATCACACAGATGAGAAAAGAATCTTCTCAACGCGTGCAGGCAGATATGAGCAAGCCAGGAGCAGGCAGAAGGCGCATCATTATCGCGTCTCTGATTATCTTCCTTGCTGCTTTTGGCGTGCGGCTCCTGTCATGGCAGGACACTGGCCGGGAGATAGAAAAAATACAAACGGTTGTCGCAGGTGATTACAAACGCGTCGCAAAGCTTTTGCTCGAAGGCGGCGTCACCTCGTTCTTCGATTCCTCTTCGCCTCTGGGCGATGCGAATAACCTGGGACACCCGCCCGGCTATTCCATCCTGCTGGCATTCATCTACAGCGTGGCTGGCGAGAGAGATGCCGCTGTACAGCTCATTCAAATAACCTTCGATGCGCTTTGCGCAGTTCTAATCTTTCTCATCGTCGCAGAGCTGTTGCCCGCAGCCGCAGGCTTCATTGCAGGAAGCTTGGCTGCACTCTCACCGCAGTTCGCCTGGAATTCAGTCCTGCTTCTGCCGGATTCGCTCGCGGTCTTTCCCATCCTGCTCGCGGTCTATCTTCTGGCGCGTGCGTTCAAACGGCCACGGCTTGCAGCAGTCATAGCGGCTGGCGCACTGATAGGCATATCTTGCTGGCTGAGGGCGAACGCTCTACTGCTCGCACCCTTTCTGGCCTTCGCATGCTTACTGATTTTCGAGCGCGGGCGGCGTGTGCGCTATGCTTCGGCGCTTTTGGCGGGAACGATTCTAGTCATCGCGCCTCTGACCATACGCAACGCCATAGTCTTTCATCATTTCATCCCGCTATCTCTGGGCGCAGGCCAGACATTTTTGGAAGGCATAGCCGACTACGACCGCGAGGGAAGATTCGGCGTGCCTGCGACGGACATGGGCATCATGAAGTGGGAGGCCGAAAACTTTAACCGGCCTGACTATTACGGGACGCTCTTTAACCCGGACGGAGTATGGCGGGAGCGCATGCGCCTCAAGCAGGGCTTTGCAATCGTCCGCTCTCATCCAATCTGGTTCGCGGGCGTGATGGCGAAGCGCGCCGCTTCCATGCTGAGACTGGAACGTGCGCGCCTTATCTCCTCTGAGCCTCCTGTGTCGCACCCGCTTGATGCCGCAAGCGATGCCGCGCCCGTCTGGGCTAACTCTCCTGCGGAGCTTAAGACTTCAAGCGCCATCGCTCCACAGGCCAGGGCTTCTCTAGCACAAGATAATCAGGTGATGGAACTAACCGGCGACGATTCTAAATACGGAGACCAACTCGTCTCCACCCCCTTCCAGATTCGTCGCAATACCGATTACGTCCTCACGCTCCCCGTCAAAATCCTTCGAGGCCGCATGAGCATCAGCGTCAAAAGCGCCAGCGCCACGCACGCCTCCACAATCGTCGAAACCGTCGAGATGAAGACCCCCGAAGAACAACCCGAAAGATTAATCCGGCTCCCCTTCGTCAGCGGGACGGACGAGCCTGTTCAACTGGTAATCGCCAACGCCGCCCCACAGGACGCAAACCCCCTGATACGCACCGGCACCGTCAACCTCTACGCCCTGGGCGCAGCCTCAAACACCTGGACTAGAATCCCGCGCGCCTTCGTCCACACCCTTCAAAAACTCTACCTCACCGTCATCATGCTCCCCCTCGCCATCCTCGGCCTCATCCTCCTCGCACATGCACGCGCCTTCCGCCCCCTCGTCATCCTCCTCATCGTCCCCGCCTACTACCTCTCCATCCAATCCGCCACCCACACCGAATACCGCTACATCTTAATCATCCATTACTTCCTCTTCGCTCTGGCAGCCCTAATCATTTACCGGCTAAGTTTGCTGATGTGGCACAGCCTGCGGAAAGCCCCGCTCCTACGCCGTTTTTCTCCCACATCATAGAAACACCGATGCGAAAAGAATTTTGCTCATATCATTTTTCGCTTCCAGCTTTCTTTATAAGCCTCTCCACCAGATTTTGTGCTGCTGCCAGATTAGCATGTTGCAATCGTTCATAAATCGCCAGTGCCTCGCGAGCCATCGAGAGTGAGAGACCGGTTTGCCCCTCTTGCTCATAGACGAGCGCAAGACCGTAAAGGTCGAAGGCAACTACTTCCTGGCGACCAAGTTCACGGCTTAGCGGTAATGCCTGCTCATACCACTCACGCGCCTTCATCCAGCGCTCGCGCTGAAGCTCCAGCAAGCCAAGGCTGCTAAGCACGGTCGGAATCATATCCGTATCATTTCTTCGTTGGTGTATATCTAAAGCCTCTCGAAAATAACTCTCTGCTTTATCATCGCAGCGGCGTTTAAGTTCCAGTTCGCCCAGAGAATTAAGCACACTGCCAATATCCTTCTCCATCTTCAATTCACGACAAATTGCCAATGCATCCTGATATAATTTCTCTGCGGCATCATAATCTTCGCGCTCTGTAGCCAATAATCCGTGCATTTGCTTGCCAACAGACTGTTCAAGCTTGCTCCCGCCCATCGCCCATGCTTCAGCGCTACGGTCAGCCCAGTGTGTAGACTCTTTATCATCACCGCGGTAGTAGTATATCCAGGCAACATCATATGCGCGCCAACCTGCGTTACTCAAATTTAGCTTGCGCATCGTCTCATAAGCTTGTGTACTCAATTTTATGCGCTCATCCCAGCGAGTGCTAAACGAGAGGAATTGCGACAGAGCGCCTGCCAGATCATTCGACATTTGTGCTGCAACTTCATCGCCAATCTCTTCACCTTGTATAGCTGTGGTTTGCCATAACCATTCCGCTGCCTCCTCCAGATTCGACCACTCGGCTTCGAGGCGGTCATAGGTCTTATAACTCTCTTGGCTATCGCCACCGTATTGCTGCGCATAAGCCAGCCAATAGTTAGCAAAACTCATCCCGGTGTCACGCGCTATTTGCACATCGGACAGCAACTCCTCTCTAACGAAATTGCGCGTCAGGGGGTGCAGGGCGTAGCGCTCTTCGCCCGCGCTTATATCTACAAGCGAAAGCGCGCTCAGGCGATCAATCGTTGTTTCAAGGGCGTTGCGAGATAGCTCTGAAACATTCATACACGCCTCGAACGTAGCGGACGGGGCGAAGAATGAGAGGGCGCGTAGAGCGCTGTCGTCATTAACGGTCAACTCCCGGCGTGCCTCCTGAAAGATGAATCTCTGCAAGTCGGGGTTGCGATTACCGCGCAGCAAGTCGAGCGCACCGTCAAAGGTCAATGACGCGCGCACGCGCATCAGTCCCAGTGTGTGAACCAGCGCCAGCGGTGAACCCTTGGTCTCGTCGTAGAGCTGCTGCCAGCGCACTTCTCCCGCGCGTTGTAATTTCTTCGCCAGTTGCGGGTCGCGCCCCATTTCGCTTTCGATGATGGAGCGGGCGGCTTCCCACTCCAGTTTTTCCAGTCGCAGCCAGACAGCGCCTTCGCCGCCGCGACGACGACTTGTGGTGATCGCTTTACATTCGCTCGGCAACTCGCGCAGGAAATCAGCTAGCGCTTCCTGCTCTTCCTTTGCCAGCGTTTCCAAGTTGTCGTAGATAAGCAGAGAGCGTATTCCTCGAAGCGCGTCGAGCAGGGCGCGTCGTTTGGCATCACCCGCCAGCTTCGTGATGCCAGCTTCTCCCAACACGCGCGCCGTCTCGTTTAAGAATTCGTCGAGCGTGCGCGCGGCGGGTTTCAAATCGCGTATGCCTTTCGGGTCAAGGATATTCTCTTTAGCGCTGACAAATATGAACGCGTCGAACAGGACTTTCTCTTTGCAACGATATGCAGCCTCGACTGCGAGCGCAGATTTACCTATGCCGCCAATGCCATCCACGAGCACGCCCCACGTTCGGTCGTCCGGGCTAAGCGCCCGCATCACTACGTCCATCTCTTTGTCGCGCCCGAAGAAGGGAGCGCGGCGCGGTAGATTGTCTGGAATCTTGGGTGCGAAGCTTTGAATAACTTCAGGCTCGACCGGCTCGCCCTTGAGCTTTTCACCATAGTCAATCAGAAGTTTTTGCAGATTGTCGTACAGCAATTTCTCAAACGCTTCGACGGTCTCAAAAGATTGGTATATCCCCGGATGCTCTCCCTTACTCGCCTCGAATTGTGCGAAGAAATCTTTGACGCGCTTGAATTGGTCTGGGTCGAGCGCATCGAGCGGAACGTTGCGCGTGCATCGGTACATCACAATGCGCGGTCTACCGTATTGCTGCCACAGGCGATACGCGGTCTTGAATTCTTCTTCCGTACCTGACTGATACGCTTTTTGTGTCTGCGGGTCGCGCGCTTTGGGCGGAGTGCCGAAGCGATGCCACAGGATTCCTATGAGGATGTCCCATGAGTCCGGCTCTATCTGGTCAAGGATAACCTGCTCGGGGCGTCCCATATTTGGCACGACCTCGCTCCAGTCATCCACCCTGAGCACAATGCCCAGATATTCCGCAAGCGGCTCTAAGGATGAGGCGGCTGTTTCGACTTTAGCGCGTTCGGCTGTCATGTCTGACGGCGACACGACAAAGATTCGTAGTTTCTCCATCATCTACCTCGCGCGGTGCTTTTATTACGATGCTCCGCGACTTCTATTTGAACTGGCGTCAATTTCTCAACAGCGCGCTAGGTTAGCAATAAAAGTGTCTCCAGAGGCGTTGTAGCTGTGTGAGACCGTATGAGCTTTCCGGCTATTGATTCTGCTGAATAACTCGCTTCAGTCGCCCGCAGGCGATAGCAATGAGCAAGGATGTATCACATACGCACTAGTGAGAGCAAAGTTATTATGGAAGCTGCAAGAGGTCGTTATGTGTAGAAACATCGAAGACGATTTGATAGAGAGTCTGCTTAATCGTTTTTCTTAGCGGCGAGGGCTTTCTCTATAATCCCGCTGACCCATTCGGCGCGGGCATCCCATGTGCCGCTCATGACAGAGGATTGGCGTCGGCGTGCGGCTTCGGGGTCGTGTTCTTCAAGCGCATCGTTGACGAGTTGCAGGAACTGGTCGCGGCTTCGAGCGATGCGCAGGACATCGCGCATCGGCTCGTATTCCGGAAGAGGAGCGATGACGACCGGCTTGCCCGTTGCCAGATACTCGCGCACCTTGATGGCAGAGCCGTAGCTTGTGAAAGCCTGCTCGGTCTCCCACGGCAACACGCAGACATCGAAGCCCGCGGCGTATGTGGGAAGAAGCGCGTAAGGGATGGGCGGGATGAAATGCACGTTCGGCAGCGCCTCTATCTCCATCCCGCGCGAGCGGTTTCCTATGAAGACCCACTGCCACGTGGGGCGCTCGCGTGCAGCTTTACGTATCAGCTCCTGATCCACTAGCCACGGCTCTATGGCTCCGAAGTAGCCTAGCCGAGGGCGCGGGATTCTTTCTATCTCAGGCGCAACCTGTAGCTCTCCTGTGCCGACCCTAGACCAGTGCGCGAAGTCCACGGCCTGTTCAAGCAGGAAGGAGCGCTCGCGCCCAACGGTTGCTTCCTCAAGGAGCTTGCGTCCCGAATAAAAGATGATGTCGGCAGAGTCTATAGCGCGCTCGTGAAGCTCTCGAATCAAGCGCGGGTCGGTCGCATGATCCATAGTGTTCGCGTCATATTTGTCCGAGACTTGATAGATGACTAACTGCTCGTCCAGATGATCGATCATGTCAACAGCGGTCGGGATGGCAATCCATAGAACGGGGCGCAACAACCCACGTTGCCGCATGAGCCTTCCAATCTGCGCACGCAACAATCTTTGATTAGCTGCACGCGCCGCGCGGCTTCCGAAGAAGGGCAGCGTCGGAGGTGAAACCACCGTGATGCCTTCCTCAGTTGTGCGCGCCAGCTTAGAATAACTGCGAAGTTTTCGCACCACGCGCGGCAAGAGGTCTTTGTTCTTGAGCGGGGCCAGCCCCATCGAAATCGAGTTGACGAAGATGACCTTATTGCCTGCGAGGGCAAACCTCTTCATCAGATGGTTCTTAGAGTGCGGGTGGTGATACCACCAGTCCTCGCCCCCGAAGCACACAATGGATTTACCTGAGAAAATTGGCAAGTTTTGATGCTTCCTAGACCATTTTAGGCCGATTTTATCGGCTCAAGATGCACAGAGGTACACAAGAGGTACACAAGATTTAATCTTGAATACTATCACGCGAGAACCATTGAATGCACAAGCAGCTATAAACTTAAAAAATCATTGCGGGGTGACAAGAAAAATGGACAGAACAGAATTGATAAAGAGACTTTACGCGCATCCTCTTTCAGAGTTTCATCCGGGCGAACTTGAGCGCAGCAGCACCAGTGACCTTGAGCAACTACTGCGCTTACTCAACGCATATAAAAATATTCCAAGGGGAACCTGTCTAGAAGACGAATACCATAGGGCGGAAATAACTGGTGATGAGCCGCCTAAACTTACAGATGAGGATGAGGAGATTTTAGACCGTATATGGACTTGTCTTGGAGAAGCAAGTAATTAGCTGAATAATAGATAGCACCAGCCAAGATACCCTAAAAAAATAATACGGCTAAAGCTGCCGTACAACATCTTGTGTTCTACAGAATTTAAAGGTATATATCTAGGTCTTTTATTTGTTCTAGACATGTCGTGTCGTTGGTAGTAAATTGGTGCACGGTTAATACAATTCTATAGCAAGCAACCCTTAACACTACCTCCAACATTAAAAATGGCTGTAACTGCTCAAAGACTTGCCAAGTCTAAACGCTTATCAATCCCCTTGGCGCGACAAACATTATTGTCGAATACAAGGCGCTGGGCAGAACCTCTTTTGACCGCACATCAACAACTTATCTCTGTCTTGCAGAAGCGAGAAGAGGCTTGTGTATCTCTATATAGAAGTAACTACGCCTTTTTACAATATGAGGATGAGCAAACTACAAAAGGGGCGGTCCCCATTACTTTAAGCTCCGCCGCTCTGATTCTTAATTGGTTAGTAGGTAGAGCCTCTGGCTCCTTGCCTAATAAAAGTTCTCTCGTGGATGCTGAAACTTGGTTTCAGGGAGACTCCGATAACAAAATCTGCCTCTCTAAAGAGATTCCCCAGCATATACAATCGGACATCATAACGATTCTGGATACATTAGATGTGGGGCCCGCATTCCTAGACATAATACCTTATGCCGCCGAAGTATTTGAGACATCAGACGAAATTTTAAGCGCTTTTGGTGTGCGTCGTAAGACGAAAAAGGCAACTGGTGTTTTTTACACACCGTCTGATGTCTCGGATTACATAGTAGATAATGCCATAAGATTGACCGAGCGAACACGTAACCTTGCAGATAGTGTTTGGCTTGACCCCGCATGTGGTTCAGGAAGTTTTTTACTCTCTGCTCTATACAAAGTTGGTGAAGAAGAAAGAATGCAGATTGGCGAAGAGACGATAGAATATGCAGCACGATGTCTATTCGGCATAGATGTTAGTCCGATTGCCCTTCAATCTGCTGCTTACATTCTAGTACTCGCTTCAATGCAAGAGCGACTATCTGTCGGAAGTAAAACTTTACAGCAGCATCTTTATAGAATTGGCAGCAATTTATTGATTAAAGATGCAACCAAAGTTGTTGACGCTAAAGAACTCGCTCAGTCTTTCCCTAATTTACAGTTTGGGGCCGATTTCGTAGTTTCTAATCCACCTTATATAAGGCGTTCTAAAAAGGGTGTTAAGACAGTTAATTGGCTTTTTGCTGATGAGCCACTTAATGAAATTCGAGAGCAAAGCGTCTTCCTTACATTTATAAGGATGATGTCGCAACTGTCTCACTCTCGTACTGGTGTTGGCGGGATGGTAGTTCCCTTATCCCTTACTTATAACACGCGACAGGAATTTATTAAGCTGCGACAATATATGCAGGGGAGCAATAATTGGCGGTTTATTAACTTTGACCGTACTCCTGATTCATTGTTTGGAGATGATGTAAAGACTAGAAATACAATTATCTTTTTTAATAGAACCGCAAATGAAAAAGGATTATACTCAAGTGACCTCATCAGATGGAGCAGCCGGTCTAGGCTACAGCTATTTAGCGATATTCCAGTTTCCAAATTAGACCCTGCGCTGTACTCCAACACAATCCCAAAGATTGGCTCAGAACTTGGTCAGAAAATTCTTAGGGCATTGCAGCATCACAGCTATAGGCCGCTAGGTAAAGTTCTGGCACGAGCTACTAATTCTTTAATAGATGTGGATAGAGGACTACGCAATTCAGGCACCGCATATAATTGGTTGCCTTTTGAATTGCTTACAGAAGAAGCAAGGAAGCCCTCAGCGGCAGCTAATATGAAATATCGGTATTGGCTAGCTCATACAGAGGATGATAGTAAGGTGATTTTTGCCATTGTCCAAAGTCGGCTTTCCTACTGGCTCTGGCGGGTATGGGGTGATGGATTCCACCTGACTGACCAGTTCATCAAATCTCTGCCTTTATCCCCTTTGATTATATCGGCTAAAGCACGAGAAGAATTAAAGGAACTTGGTAGCAAACTGTGGCATGAAATGTTGTGCAACAAAGTAGAGAGTTCTAACGCAGGCTTACACAGTATTTCTTATTGTCCCTACGTTAGTGACGACCTTTTAGACCAGATAGATGGAATAGTAGTAACTGAATACCATCTGCCTGCTGCAAGTAGTAGTTACCTAAAAGATTTCGTAAGACGAACTATAGTAGCTGGGCGGGATGATGAAATATCAGCAAATCCTGCTCTCCGTAAATGGATGGTTAAGGAGACAATCAATGGGCAACATCTCAGCGGAAATTAAAGAAAAAAGTAAAGTAACCAAAGAAGAGTGGCGAGAATACACCAAAACGGTTTGGCATATTGCTAATGTATCTAATGCCGAACATCCTGCTGTATTCCCAGAAGAAATCCCGATGCGCCTTATTAAACTGTTTACCTTTTACGGTGAAACCGTTCTAGACCCCTTTGCTGGTAGCGGTACTACTGCTTACACAGCACTCAAATATGGGCGAAAAGCTATATGTGTTGACCAAAACGAAAGATATATAAGCATGATGAATGAAGGGCTGGAGAAATTTAACGGTACCCGTCATCATGCGATGATTAAAAAGGCAGACTCAAGGAACCTAAAATTCGTTAAGGACGAAAGTGTTTCTCTGGTCGTTACGAGTCCGCCATATTGGGATAAAGCTAACTATGGGGATGATAGTTCTAATCTAGGTAAGATTAAGAATTACAAGGAATTTTTCAAAGAGATGAAGCCTGTAATAGAGGAGTGCTACCGTGTCCTTCAGGCTGGAAGGAAGATTTGCATAGTCACCGCAAATGTTAATCAACATACTGACCATGGGTTGCTAACTTTCCCTCTTGCTACAGATTTTACAAACCTGCTGCGTGAAGTGGGCTTTGTAATGGTAAATGAAATTATTTGGTCTAAGGATGGTACTGGTGGAAAGTGGGGCTCATATGGTAAACAGCGACCTATCTTCGGTAGCTATCCATATCCACCGAACTTTCTATTCAAGAATGTTCATGAGTACATTCTTATTTTCGCCAAGCCTTCAGCGAAACCTGTGCGCGGCCCCAAAGTTATATCCTACGAAACCTTAATGAGTACTGAAGGTAGCGATACTGTCAATTAAACTCTCACTCTAATCTCTCGCAAAGGAAGGAGCCTGCTATGGCGCTTTTCTACAATCAGCCATCTGCCCACCGGTTCGGAGTCGAAGTTATAAAAGAGCTAGAAAGTGGCTCTTGGAATGTGTTTGAAGTTGGAGTGGCTTGGGTTAGGCGTTCAGGGATGAAACATATCCTACCCGCGCTAAGAGCGTTCCTTCATAGTGGCGGAATCTTTCGCATCACAGTAGGAATTGACATACACAACACTTCAAAAGAAGGCCTTGAAGATTTATTGAGTTTGGGCGGGGCCGAAATATTTGTCTACCATGATGAGGCCGATACGACATTTCATCCTAAAGTATATCTGCTTCATGATGGGACTATGGCAAAGCTGATTGTCGGCTCCAATAACATAACTGAGTCCGGCTTATTCGTTAATACTGAAGCTGGATTGGAAATAAATGCTCCACTAACAGAGCCTGCAATACAAGATGCCCTTGCAGGTTTGGCTGCTTGGCGTGACCCCTCTGAACGATTATCCCTACCTCTAGATAATACGCTGCTCAGTGATTTGGTGCTACAAGGTTATGTACTTCCTGAAACCAGCCTTTCTAGGCCAAGACGTAGCTCTAAAACTGTTGCTGGTGGGGCAAAGGCCTCAAGAGTTTTATTTGGCCGAACAAAAGTTTCTCGTCCTCCAGCACCGCCTTCCGCATCAACTTCTGCAAGTGCTAGAACGGGCACTAGTGCAAAGGCTGGTCGTAGCCCAATACGCGGAGCGACGGCTGGCGGTACGCCATCTAGCAGTGCTCATGCTGTTGCTACGAGTGCTACAGCATCTAGCTCTTCCAGCGTTGGTAGGGTTCTGCTTATGCGTGTAAGGAAGGCATCGGAGACAGATAGACCGACACAAACACAACTCCCAAAGACCTTGTATAATGACCAATTCTTTTCAGGAGTAACGGCAATAACAAGTGCTCATGACGGAAGAAGCCACGAATTGCATGAAGCAAAAGCCAGAGGCATTGTTAATACTCTGAAACTTGAGATACCGGAAATGCGAACCTTCTCTGACCCCGTCATCCGATTAGAGCGAACATCTAGCGGCATTATATATCAAGCATTCGATGCAGCCTCATCATTAGGAAGGCCGATTATGGCTGCCTTGGAACGAGGGAGAACTATGTCTCCTCCTACTACTTCTTTAACTAAGCCAAAGTCTCCTGAAACCTCTACTTGGTGGCGATTCATTTAATTCTTTGTTACGGAGTACTATTCAGTCAGGGCTTCGAAGCCCTTTTAGAAAGTCGAATATTTCCATTAGCAATTAATATAGCGAATGGGATTCTGAGAATGCTTTACAGGCATGCGCTTGCCCACATATTTCTTTCGTATATGCTCTGGTGCTAATTTCCCGATAAATTCAGAACGCCCTTGGTGTACTTCTGGAGGATACTCCCTGCCTTGAGCCTCCTCTCTTTCCTCCCAATATTTTTTTGTCGCCGGGCTTACAGGAATCCACCTATCAATCTCGAAAACCTCCCTGATAATGCCCTGATAGACAGCGAAAGCATATTTTGCTCTATTCGCATGCTCTATATCTACTCGCCACATACTCCGCGTGAAATTATATAAATCTTCATCGCTTCGCACATACGGGAACTGCTTATTGATGTTAATTGCTATCACAGGCTCATCAATAGTTACAGTATCTTCTGACTTAACACCTGCCCTTCTTAAATCAAAAACTCTTCCGCGCTCTTGTATGCGTGTCTCTTCATCATTAGTTGACACTTTAATAGGAGTGGAAAGACCCGCGCTTCTACGCTGTTCGGAAGACTGTACTTGAGAGAAGTCCTTAACTGTCGGAGATTGAGAATCGTATGTGCTAATCCTTGACGAGAGTTGGCCATGCATGAAGCCCTGAATTGCATCTCTCATCTCTCTAGCGGAGCGGTAACGTCGCTCTGGGGCTTTCTCAAGAGACTTGGCTACTATTTGACGCAACTGATGAGAAGTTGTCGGCGGCAGAGCAGCAGGTTCTTCGGTAAGAACTGCGTACATAAGCGAGGGTGGGTCATCCTGCGGAAAAGGATAATCCCCAGTCAGTAACTGATGAAGGATTATTCCGACAGACCATAAATCTGTTTGCTCAGAACGCCTACCTTTATAGGCTTCGGGGGCCATGTATTTCGGAGTTCCAGAAACCATCGTAGTATAGGGGCTGGTCGTCTTCAATATCCGTGCTATTCCGAAGTCTGCAAGTCGCGGCATCTCTCCCTGTAAAAGAATATTGTCAGGCTTAAGGTCACGGTGAATAATATTTTTAGAGTGCAGATGCTCTAAGCCTGCGAGCACTCCATCAATCATTTTAATTGCTGACTCAACAGAAGGCGCTTTGCCCCCGTGACGCGAAAGCCAAGCAGTTAGAGAACCATCTGGGGCGTACTCGCTGACAATTACAATCTGCTCATCATAAACATCAGCATCAATAATAGGGAGAATGTTTGGGTGCCCGCCTGCCTGCGCCCAGACAGACGCTTCTTTTCTGACTGCATCGAGGTCAATGTCTTCATCGTGAGGTAGCTTGAGAGCCACCCTTGTTGTGAGAAGTAGGCTACGCTTCTCAGCTAACCAGACGACGCCGAATGCCCCACGTCCTAACTTGCTGATGAGAGTATAATGGCCAATTCTGTCGTTAGGCTTAGGCATAGATTCCAGAATCTTATATTTTGTGTTTTGGTTTGCTAGGCAATTTTACAGGCAATTCTAATTTGTCATCAATCAGCACATCTACGCAGACGCCTGCTGCTCTCGCGTAGTTCAATAGGATTGGCAAAGCTGGCTCTCTCAAACCGCGCTCATAAGCTGATAGAGTTCCCTGAAAGATTTTATCCTAAAATCCTAAACGCCTAATCATTTCATTTTGAGATAAACCTAAAGCCTCCCGAATCTGAAGCAGCTTTTGAGCCAATCTCTTTGGCTTAGGTCGTGAAGCTGTGCCCATCAGAAAATTCCTCCTGATGAGCCAGCACCACCATCCCCCGGCTTGAGGGGAAAGCCAAATGGCTTTAGTATCTCTTCGCAGTTCAGTGTCGCCGTGCGCCTATACCATGGCCGCACGACAGCGAACATTATCCGTTCTGAACCGTTCTAGGCATCTGCCGTTTAATTAGCTTGTCAAAGTTACAGGATTGTAAGAATAGCAAATAGCCCCAGCATCATTCCATATAGGAAATAACCGCTATGAAAGTAGCATATCGAAAGTCCAGTCAACTACTCATTTGTCTTATCTTGGTATGTGCAGACGTATCAGCGCAGGAAACTGCACGCCAAGATACGCCAGCCACCAAAACAAGCGGCTTACAATGCACCAAGACGCTTGCAGAATCACCGACCCTGCGCGGTCTTCGACTTGGCATGACCTCTGATACTGTCAAAACATTTCTTCCGAGCTTAACTTTTGGGATTCCTATGCCAGATAAGGTGCAGCCAGCTTGGGCTAATGCTGTAAGTTTCTCATCGCCCCTGCCCGAGTTCAAAGACATTTCGGACGTTTATCTGTTTTTCTGGGACAAGCGAGTGATATACATTGCTATGGATTACAATTCGATTTCTGAAGCAAAAAGTAATGAAGAGTTTGTAGCACGACTGTCCAAAGTGATGGGACTTACCGGAGAGTGGCAGGATATAGAATTGGCTCACTTGACGAGCGATAAAATTCCCAAAATAATCAAATATAAAGGTAAAAGGCTTGAATGCAATGGATTCTCTATTAAAGCAGGTTTGTATTTGAAGCAGTATCCAAGCATTGAACTCCGGGATACGGCTGCCTCGGAAATTTTGAATGAACGTAAAAAGCAGCGCGAAGAACAGGAGCGACAAAATAAATCATTGGATAACTTTAAGCCTTAGAGTTCAGCATTAACCATCATCTGAAGTGTCTCGTCTTTTTAGCCGAGAAGTTAACGTATGGGGCGATAATCGCCTTCCATGAAGGAGGCCGGGGCACACGCTCCAACAGCTTTTCCCTAATCTGCTGCTCCTCTTCTGGCGAAAGCGAGAGCCGAGCCAGCTTTGAATTCACTTCCCGCCAGAAACGCTCTTGAGCTACTGGCAAATCCCGATGGGCTTCTTTGATAGTTGCCAAATAACAAATGAACTTTGTCCTAACACGTTGGCTAACTTTATCTCTGTAAGAATGTGCGACCTGCGCACGCCAAGATATGCTCCGCTCCTTATTCCTAAGTTTATCCTTTTTCCACTTTATGAACATCGCTGATACCTACATATTATTCCCGCCGCGAAATCCTAACGAGCGAGAGAGTGAAGCCAGCATAAAGCGGCTTAAAATTGCTCCTACGAAATCCTATATCCTTAGCTTTCAGTCAGGAAAAGAGTTACCCGAATTGCATTTAAGCTGTACTGCTTCAGTAAAGCTGTCGGATTAAGAGATTGCACCTACCTGTAATACTGGTGATGCCGCCATCATATCTTTAACGCTCTTTTTGATGTGTGCGCCTGTATCTGGCATTTACTTTAGCCGCATAAGCCCGCGCCTGTTCAATAGCTTCGCGCTGTTCATCTGACAAGGATTTTTCGACAATCGCATGCGGCTGAGAGCCGCGATTCCTGCTCTGGCAGTATCTACGGGCAGATTCTTTCGCCTCAGCGATTGTTCGCCCCGGTTCATCTTCTGAGTTAGGGGCAATACTCAGGTCGCCCTCTGAGAGAAAAACTCGCTGGGGGTCAAGGGGGCGCACTGGGGCAACATCCCTGCCATGCGTCATAAACTCTTTTAGAGCGCGTTTGGCTTCAAGAATATTTTCTGGTGTTGTCACCATCATTAGTTTACCTCCTGACTCTTTGATAGCTCTGCTAACTGATTTCGTAGTGACGTTATTTCATGCCTGTCAATTTCCATCCGACGTTCGAGAATGCCTAGCTTTAGTTCGTTCTCGTCGTACTGGCTTCTCGCCTGTTCTAGGTCTTCCATAGCCTGTCGCACCTGAGCAGCTAATGCGCCCCGTCCCGTAGATAAGTATTGAAATTCTTCCTGCGCTTCTGAAACCTGACTCTGCCTTTCCTGAATCGCGTCTTTTAATCTCTGAGACTCTAATGTTCTCCTTCTAGCATTATCGAGAAATGCTGTTAGGTCACTGGTGAAGTTAAAAGCATCGTCCGCAGTGGCAAGCTGTCTAATCTCTTGAGCCACCAGAGAGGCTTTATCTGGAATTCTAGAAAACTGCTCATCCAACTTTTGCTCACGCTTATCTTCAAGCACATCGCAATCAAGCCTAGCTGCCAACTCGTCAAGTAATTCTGTTACTGTTGCTTCCATCTTTGACTCCTTAAAATTCATAGGGGCATATCCTTAGCCTCAACAAGAAGCAGTAGGAACCGGAAGGTAAAACTACTGAATCTAGTCAGCTCTAGATACGCCCCATTCAAAAGCGCAGCTTTCATTGCGCCTTTAACTTTTCAATCTTTCGAGCTGGACACGCGCAGGAGGAGAAATCCAGACCACCGCGCTTAGAGTCTTATTCTCCTGTCCAGCTCTTTCGCGCCACGCGAAGCGCGAATCTCTCCAAATTTTTCAAAAAATCGCGGCGCAAAAATTTCAGGGAACTATTATCTAAAGTTTTATTCAGCCCCTTCCCCCTCAAGGTAGCTTCCTTAGTTTCTTTTTTTTTCTTTAACCCCTAGCTTGGGGGTAAAGTTACTGTTCCCTAAGAGGTTAATCATCGGGAACAGGGTTCAGTTAGATAGACCGATAGTTACCCGTATAATCCTCGACGAATTCACGCCAACTATCGGTCATCCCTGTCTTGTCTTCGCACGTTCACGGGAACATGGGACGAGTTGAGATGAGCCGGACTGGTTAGGTAGTGTAAATGGTTCACTACTCCTGAGTGTTGCATTCTCAGTGTAGGTACTGGCTGTTGCTGCCAGCAGGTCATAGATTAACGTCGTTCACTACCGGGCTATATCCTGTATGTCGTCTGTTACGCGCCTTCTTCTGGCTTGATTACGAGCCTCAGGCGATTAGATAAGCAGAACGATTCGACTATCAGGCATCCAGTCAACCCGCTACCTCGACGCAGGTACTAACAGGTGTACAAAAGTACAAGCTGTGCAACGTCCTGAACTTCAAAGAAAAAGGAGCACGCTCGACACTCAAGAGTGTCGCCATGCTCCTTTCAACTTCAGTTACTATACCTACCAGAGGGGCAAAGCTGTTGTCAATGCCCCTTACGAAATTCTCCCAAAGAATTTTTCACAGGCGTTTCTAGCCAACACAAACACGTAATTTGAGTGCTGATTTGTAATCCTGTCACTCCTGTTTCTGCGCCAGTTCTGCCACATGGTTAAGGGCGGATGCCAGTGCATCACACGCTCTGCTGAATAGCATCTCTGGATGGCGATTGAGATAATCAGCGACCAGATTGCGTATCTCGTATTCTAGTTGCCGAACATTTCCTTCCGACCTCTTGCCAGTACGGAATCGCCTAATCCTATGCACAGCATCGCGTGTCGTAGGCTTCTCTTCGCAGAGACATAATGCTACAGCGCGCATTATGTCTGGGTCTTGAATTCTCCCCAACTCCGCGAGAATGGACATTTTCTCTGCTCTGGGCGCACCTGCCTGTACTTTGGCAGTATCGAAAAGCCATTTGTACCGCTTGTCTTTGATGACATTTAAGAGACAAATCGCCCTCTGTCTATACATCCAATTTTGGCGATTACGTTCAGTACCTGACCCGTCATAAACACCAAGTCCCTCGAATGTTTCCTCAATCTTAGGCTCGAACAGTTTAAGTCTGGGACGACCACCCCTGCGCTTTTGCTTCATCGTATGTTCAGAAACTTTTTCCATAACTTCATCTCCTTTCCAAGTCCGCATCGCACTGTCACAACTGTCACGACTGTCACAAAGCCCCTTAGTGCCTAGTGACGGTCGTGACGTTAGTGACGGTCTTAGCAGACTTTTTCCAAATGAATGAGGCGTCGCCCCGTCCCAGCTTCGCGTCTTCCGAATTGCACTTGCACCCCATACGCTCGCAACGTGGTCGTAATTCGCCGCAGGGCGTCGCTCATACCTTTGGGTGTGCCCGGCCAGTCCTTGCGCTTGCGCGTATCAGTGTTAGCGACTGTGTTGAGTTCTCGCAGCAACTCGCCAGATGTAACGCTCAGCTTGTCGTAACTGTCCATGAGTGCAAGAACTGATTTTCCGATAGACGAGGAGTCCAGCACCATCTCGTTTGCATCTGCACGATTGCTGTTATAAGCAGCCATGAACGCGCCCACGCCAAGACCAAGCGCAGGCTCGGCGGCTGTGCCCCACTTTGCGAAGTCCGCGAGGCGCGGCAGCCTGTCCAACTGCACTGAATCAATGTTGCTGAGAGCTGTGCTCAAAGCCTCCATCAACGCCCCGAGGATGCGGGGTCGCGCCTGCTCGAAAGCCCTCTTGTGCTCCTCTTCAACTCGCCTCTTCTCTTCAGGAATAGATGGCAGATAGAGAACTAGCGCACGGTCTAAAAGGTCATTGCGTGTGGCGACCTCTTCGATACCGTTCAGGATGATAGGACGCTGAGCGTTGAAGATTATCTCTTCCGTATCCGTCCGCAGCTCTCTCGTAGCGAAGCCTGCGCCAGTAGCCAACCGGCAGAGCGAATCACTGAGCCTATCTGTTATCTTCGATAAGTTGTCGAGCGTCACCAGCCACTTGTTAGTGGCAGCAATCATCAAGTCACGCTCACCGCGAGGCTCACTCCTCAGCATTGCCGCATTCGGGTCAATCAGAGAGCAGAGAAGCCGCGCAGTCGTGCTCTTTGCGCTCCCTTGCTCACCGTGCAGAGCGAGAATTGGAAAGGGGCCACGGGGACGAAGGGCAGCGACCACCCACGACGCGAGCAGCACCCAGTCCTCCTCGCTTCCTAAGTTGACGAACTGACGCAGCTCATCTAAGGAGCCGCCGCTTACCGGCTCCGGTAAGGCGAGCATCCCGTGTCTGCGATGGAATCGCACTGGAGCCTCACTTGCTGAGATGACGTTCCACCCGTCGCGTGAAATATGAACGACGCGCCATGTCGAATCTGTTAAGTCTAAATAGATGTCACCAGCGTGCTCCACCAGACGGATGTGGACTTCGCGCTCTACGCCCTCAAATTTCGCCTTGCCTGAGAGCACGCCTAGTGCGTCTCTAATCTTCTGGCGGCTTGGAATCTTGCCCTCGCTCAGGAAGAAGCGGCGGGAAAGCCATTCCTTAAAGCCGCGAGACTTTAATGCCCATGTCTCAATGTGACCTTTGACAGGAATAGATGCATAAGCATCACCGTCAGGCGTGTGAAAAAACTCTGCATCCTGCGTCAACTCAAAGACAGGCGAGAGTTGTCCTTTAGAATCAGCATTGGACGGAATATCCAGTGCGTTAGCTATCTCCTCGAATTGTGCTAAACTATCCATCGTTGAATTCTTCTTTCTGCCGAATCAGAGTCGGCGGTAGGGAACAATTACCGAAGCCGTGAATGTTGACGCATCCACGGCTTCAACTCTTTTGGAGGGCTTACGCAGCGCGTACCGCAGCCTCACCAATTCATCTCAATTTTCAAAGACCTATCTCAAGACACAGCTCTGCCTTCCGTGATTAGCTCACAGCTCAGAGTCCGAGAATTACGCTCGGATAAGTTGTGTGTGCTTATCTGCTACCTGAATCGGTAGCGGGTGGCGTGGTATGAGCCTGCCGCTCCATGCTGCACGGTCGGGGAGTGTGTTGCGTGCCGCCGTTTCTTGTTGTGTGCCTCAATCATCATGGGCGCACTATAACAAGTGGAAACTGCTTTGGCAAGAACTTTCTCTCGTAAGTGCTGTAAATGCAAGGCTTACGGAAATAGTGAAAAGCGCAAGATATTGTATTTTACCCCTTTGGGAAATTTCTCTTGACAGCACTAGATATAGTGGTAGCTAAGAAAATGCTTTAGCTAAATGTGTGAGGGATAGCTTAGAAGAAGATAGCTACGATGTTAAAATATCAAGACCTATCCTCTCTTAAAGCCCTTTTCATTTCAGAATAAATCTCGCTGATAATACTCCATCCTCCAACACGTTTTGAAACTCTAATCCAGCCTCTGTTGTGCATCACATCAAGTATAAAATCAATGATGAGTTGAGGATGATTCAACACTTGATTTATCTCCTTATTATTATCTTTACCATGGTTCAGAATCTGTGATGCAACAGACATTATCAATGAATCATAATCAGGAATATAGACCCTCGCGTATTCATCAAAGCCATAGGTAGTTATCTTAAAGTAAGAGTATTTACGCCCTCCACCAATAATTCTGGCTTGTTCGTGATAGCCTCTCTGGTCGAGAATTTCTAAGGCTTCTATTACTTCATCTTCGGGGACATCAAAAGAACTTGCCTTTTCAATCAACTTATCAACATTAACATGCTGTGCTTGTTCTTCTTCAATAGCCATTTCCACGGAAAGCTTCAGAACTAGACTATCTACTGGCGTGAGTCCGGGCACAGTATCAACTACTGTACGGGTGTAGGCAGGTGCTTCCCCGATTGGTGGCCTGTCGCTATACCCAAAGATAGCCATGAGGATGCGTTTTAATTCTTCATCGTAGTTGTTAATGTCATTTATCTTTTGCCATAAAGTAGATTGCAATGCTTGAGGTACAGGGCAGTCATCAATGACCACAGGGATAAGTTTACTACCTTTGTTAATCCTATTAACTACAGCTGCATTTAATTCTTCTCTAACCCAAGGTTTATTCACACTGTTATTTGATAGAACGACAATGACAGCCTGCGCTTCCTTGATGCCTTCTTCAAAAATTTTATCTACAAGACTATCCCCGGGAACCATTCCCCATCTGTCCACCCAAGCATCTATTCCGTTGTCACGAAGTTTTTTAGCGAAATCCAGAACAAACCGTTCCTTATCTTCGCTTGCATGGCTAACAAAAACTTTTGGTGAACTCATAATTGGTTTTTCTTTCTTCGTTACTGTACTTTGCCCTCTTTACTCAGCTTTAATGCCGAGGCCATATTGAATAAGCCCAGAAAGACGAAAGAGGAATAAATAACAGCACAAATATCATTTGAACGCCCCAGTCCGTTCCACTGCCTATTAACCGACGCGTGAGTTGAGGAAAGAAAGTCTGCATTAAAACTCCTACAACTACAATCGCTGCAGGCGAAAATCGAATCAATGTTAAAAGTCCTGCTGAGAAATCACGATTTTGGGGGTCGAGATACCTCAAAATAACAAGTAGCAATGTTATGGTGACTCCAGAAAAAAAGCCCTGAAGAACTGTATTATCTCCCCCGACATACATCTCTATATCTATTCTCTGTTGATGATAAAACACTGGATAAAACCCAAAGAAAAACAGGGCAAAAAATGCGGCGTTTATTGCTTCTCTGAGTTCTGGAATGTTATCTCCGTTGAATTGCAGTTGCTTAGTGGCCAAGTAACATAAGAAAATTGAAAAAAGAGCACCAAATGATATGAACAATCCGATTAAAATCTGAAGCATGTTTAGAGCATGAATCGGTGGATTCATCAATTTAAGTCGAAGTGTTAGGTCAGGGTTCTGTACTATTTGTAAATAAACATCGGGCGGAAGACCAAAAATCCAAGTATCAAATGCATTAGTATCATCTAAGGGGGGCGGTTGAAGGATAGCTGCATCACTCTTTGCGTTCTTAATCATCTTGTCGAGAAATTCTTTTCTCTCTTTATCACTAAGCCTCGCAGTTTCAGTGTTAATCTGCTTTATCGCGTCTAGTGCCCTATTAGCATATTTAGGTTCAAGTTTATCTAGGCTCATTGCTGAGCGAAAGTAAACAGCTATACAAACAAGAGAAACAATGCTTATTCCTAACAGCATGGATGCAATCCAATTATCAGCGAACCACCTACCTAGTGTCCCAACTGGCATCTTAGGCCCGACTCGATTTATCAACGTATAAATGCAAACAAAAGTAGAGAAGCTTGCAAAGGGGAAGACAAGCATAGGGAAAAGAAACTGATTGGGTGCATATCCCCACAGATAGGAAAGCCCTTTTCTTCCATGTACAACTAACAAGACGTATATAAAAGGAAGGTTCATAATGATGAACGCAATAATTGTACAGGACACGACCCAGAACATTTTGCTTTTCCTGCTATCCTTAAGCTCAAGCATCAAATTAACAAGATAAGTAGAGTTGAAAGTTTATTGCTTTAACCTGCCCTTGCTTTCTGTAGGTTTACTAAGGTTAATGACTGAGTAGTTCAATTATGAATTAAGCTCTTGCTATATTAGTTTCTGACCTATAGTGAAGGTATAAAAGCCCCGCTGAAATAGCGCACAAAATATGCCAGATTGCATGGCCTTGAACCCAGCTATCTGGCATACATAAAATTTTCGTAGTATCAAGAATCCAAATACCAAATGCAAATAACAAAACTGCTAAAGCCGCTTTTATAAAGTGGCTCTTGTTAATAGCTTTGTTTGCTCTAAGAACTACATATTCTGGAATTAGCGCGGCAATTAACAATAATGCAAAAAGATAGCGTCGTAGGAATGGTAAGTTTAGTAAAAGGACGGCAAGGACAGTATTAAGAAGCACGTATGAAATAGTAATGATTATATTGTTAGGATTATATCGCCGGGATAAGTTATACAAGAGTATAAAACAAGCTAGTAAGTACATACCCATTACATCCGCAAACTGTCCATAGAAAGTTAAGGATGCATGGTAAAAACCGCTTCCGAGACCAATTAAGATAAGCGCCAATCCATAAATTGCTCCGTAGACAAACTTAGTTGTTATCAGATTACTGCCAGCGAACTGATTGTCGTTCTTTACGTCACGCCTAGACTGCCTAATAACCCAAACACCCAGAAAAATAAACCCAAAAGAAGACCATGTGTTTGCTGGCTGCCTAATAGTTCCACTACGTATATGTTCACAGAAACAGAAGTCGGGCATGCACGTAGCAGGTTTCCATGTCTCCCAAGATTGCTTTGTCGATAATAGTATTAAGGCTGCTATAAAAGTAATTAATAGGGCAATTAGGAAATCGCCAGCTTGTATTTTAATGTTTATGTGACGGGCTGACATTATTAAAGAAACTATCAGGTTTGAGATTGCTCAAAGGCCAAAGAGACGTTGTTAGAAAAAGTCTCTATAGAAAGTACCGATTTAGCGCGAGAGTCGGGACTAATGAGGTAAGACTGTCATTAGTAGGTCGCAGAGCAATGAATCGTTATTACGATATAGTGTATATAAAAGCAAGTCAATAAGATTTTACCTAACAGAATCCATACATCTTATATTGGGTTTGGTCTTCTACTAGTTATATCAGCCATATTGTAAACCTTAAATTTACTAGCCTTTGCTACTTTCGCTTCTTCTTTTCTTCTCTGCGCTCTAATATAAGTAAGTCCCCAACTTCGCAATCCAACTCCTCGCACAGCTTCGCCAGCGTGCTCATACCCAACATCTTGAATTCACCGCTCCATAACTGGGCGGATTTTTCTTTAGAACCGCCTATCAACTTCCACAGTTGGAATGCATTTTCAAGTCCGCGTATCTCCGCCATCTTTCTGACGTTCGATTTAATTTTCATGCAGGTAATCGTAACGGGATTCCGTAATTAGCGTCAACTGATTCCTGTGAAATAAAGTTACTGAAAACAGTAACTTTTAGCTTGAGGAAAGTTACGGAATCCCGTAAAATAACGTCTATAGAGTTATAGAATCAACCCACCAGAAAGGATTACCAACAGTGATTCAGCTTAGAGACGCGAAACAGCTTGAGCGAGCAATCGAAAGAGCGCGACAGGGCAGGCTAGTCGTTCGACGTACATCCATCACCAGAATGTACAAGGTCGAAAATATGGAAAACGGTCAGGTCTATGTTTGCAATTTTTTCGTGCGGAAGTCTGACGGCGCGAAATTCGCTCATTGCACATGCAAGGCAGGAAATCCGCCCGCTGATAAAGATGGGGTGCCGATGTATGAGCCAAGACCCTGTAAACACATTTCCGTGGCGATTTGCTTGGCTATGTATGACAAGACTGTGAGAGATGCAGCTATGCAGGCTGCACAGTCACCGATAGCGGCATAAACGCGAAGGCTGACCTAAGCAGCAACTTGGGTCAGCCCTCTTTAACAACCCAAACGGTCAAGAAAGGATTGTCTGATGGAAAATCTAACATGTGAACAAACGAAAAGTGAACTCTCCGACAGGGGTACTCCACGATTCTCGTTGGGGCAGGTGCTGCTCACGCCGGGGGCAATCGAAGCCTTGGAAGAGGCAGGACAGATGCCGCAGGAATTTTTGAGTCGTCACGCTAGACTTGAGCAAGGGGAATTATGCGATGAAGACCACCGAGAGAACCTGTTCAGTGTTGATAAGCTTTTACGAATCTTCAGCGCGCTCAAGACAGAGCGAGGGATAAAGCTCTGGGTAATAACAGAAGCGGACAGGAGCGCAACGACAATCCTCCTGCCAAGCGAATACTAAAAGGCGGCTGATGGGGCGAGGCAAACTCGCCCCTTTCCTTTTTACCTAGAGGCTCAGAGAAGGCAATGGCAAGACGTAATTTAAGCAAGAAATATCCGATAAAGCATAAGCGCCCAACAGGTCAGATTATTGAACGCGCTCCTAATCAGTATATGGTCTGGGTGCATTCTCACACCATCGAGAACAATGGCAAAAAGCGCTACACCAAAACTTGGAGAACATTAAAAGAGGCTGACGCGGACTTGGCGCGAGTTGTAGCACAGAGAAATCGTGGTAACGGCATTATTGATACTAACGAAAACTTGCGCTCATTCATCGAGCGATTCTTGGTTGAGGCGCATGAGCCTAGAGTCAAGCCCTACGTCCATCGGAAAGTGGCAGGAGCATTTAAGTATTGGGTTTATCCGTTTATTGGCTATAAGAAGGTGAGAAAGATTCAGGCTACTGACATACATGATTTGTACGCCACGTTAAGAGAAAAAGTGTCTGAGCGTACTGGCGAGAAACTTTCACAGGCGACAATTCAGCGGGTTCATGTTCACCTGAGAATGGTTTTTAACTGGGGCGTAAGGACAGGGCAGTTGAGCAGGCATCCTATGGAAGCCGTGCAAGTCCGTAAGCCTGTGCGTCAAAAGATGGTGGTATTTACCGAAGAGGAGATACGGCTATTACTGCGCGAGTGGGACAAGTACCAAGCGGAAGACATACTACGAATCCAGTACGGCCCCATCTTTAACCTTGCATACGAGACGGGTATGCGCCCTGAGGAGTATTTGGGCTTGCAGTGGTCAGATTTGAACCTGACAGCAGAGGTGCCTTGCATTAGCGTTCAGCGTGTAGCCATTCGTGATATAGCACTGGGCGGTTGGTGGTTCGATGAGCCTAAGACAGCCCAAAGCGTTCGGAACATTCCTATCAGTGGCGAACTCGCTGAAAGACTGCGCCAGCATAAAATCAACATCGAACAATACAGGCGGAAGCGCGGCGACAGATGGCGCGAGAATGACTTGGTATTTCCTAACCAGACAGGTGAACCGCTTTACCAGTATCTACTCTCTGACCTATTTCGGGAGGTCGTTAATCGGATATGGCTTGAGCCTACTGACTATCGGCTATACACGCTTAGACACACTATGGCTACGCATGCCATAGCTCGTAAGGTGAACATCAAAGCCGTTAGTGAGCGCTTAGGCCACGCCAACATCTCGCGCACGCTTGAGACATATACTCATGTACTGCCGAGTATGCAGATGGAAGCAGTCGAAACTTTGGGCGCAATCGCTTACTCGAATCCGCCTGAGGAAAAGAGCAAAGATGATTCAGAACAGACGCCTATTGTTGATTTGACGATGAACGAAGACCAAGTGCAACGTCCGTTCTAAATATCTTTGATTAAATAATTTAGAGGACTGGTGGTGTCACTAGCCGCATGAGAAGAACATGGTCAGAGGTACACAAGAGGTACACAAAAAGATTATCCAGAACTGTCCGAGGTAACAGAATATTTGGGGTCAATCTATGCAAGCTGCTTGTAAGCTATTAAAAATTAACTCAGTTACAGGCGAGCGCAAACCGCTTCATCAGATGGTTCTTCGAGTGCGGGTGGTGATACCACCAGTCCTCGCCCCCGAAGCACACAATGGATTTTCCCGTAATCATTAAGCGGTTTTTCAGCAACTCGCCTTCGTCGCTGGTTTCTGTAGAGCCTGGCTACTAAGATTTTTTTTGAGCGTAGATACTAGCACGCTCGCAGAAGAATCGGCGCACGTGTGCGAAGGGCATTGGTTAAAGTTAACGTGAGGCGCGACATAAGGAGGAAGAATGATAGCCCCGTCAGGGGCGAAAGAATTTAGCCCACGGCGCAAGCCGTGGGGATACCATGCTAACAAAGATGAGAAGCCCCTGAAAGGGGCGAAAGAAACGCAGTCTTGAGAATCTTTCGCCCCTTACAGGGGCTTTAACTTTGAAACGGCGGCTTAATTCCCACGGCTAGCGCCATGGGCTATATTCTGTCGTCCCTTTCAGGGGCTAAGAGGCTATTTCCCTTATGACTTCACACAGAGGCAGGGCTTGAGATGGCTGTGGAGTAATTCGTGCGAAGATCGTCCTTGCTGGTGACGCAGATGTTCAGATCATGGAGCAGCCCGTTGTCGAGACCGTAAATCCAGCCGTGTACCGTGAGGTCTTGCCCGTGTTCCCATGCGGTCTCGACCACTGTGGTCTGGCAGACGTTTGAGACCTGCTCGATGACGTTCAGCTCGCAGAGCCTCCGGAATTTTTGCGAGGCATCAATCTCTGCAAGCTGTCCTTCATGCTTTTGCGCTACGTCCTGTATGTGTCGCAGCCAGTTATCAATCAGGCCGTGCTTTTTATTCTCCATCGCCGCCAAGACTCCGCCGCAGCCGTAATGCCCGCAGACGATGATGTGCTTGACCTTTAAGACCTCTACGGCGTACTGGATGACGGAGAGGCAGTTGAGGTCTGTATGCACGACCAGGTTGGCGACGTTGCGATGCACGAACATCTCGCCCGGCAATAAGCCCGTAATCTCGTTGGAAGGCACACGACTGTCTGCGCAACCTATCCAGAGGTAGTTAGGAGACTGCTGGCGGGAAAGGTTCTCGAAGAAGTCGGGGTTATCAGCCCGGACGCGTTCAGCCCACGCACGGTTTTTATCAAACAAATGCTTTAGCTTTCTCATGATTCCTGTTCTTTAGAGATTATCAGCGTGGAAATGAAACTCTAGTTCGTTGCCCTGTCTTCGAGCGGCGATGCTTCGAGCGTGAAGCCTTGCTCCGGCTGCTCCGCATCGTAGGAGAGCTTGTAGTGCTTGCGCTCGGTAAAGTCATCGTATTCCATACGCAACTTCTGGCCGCTGATTTTGTAGCCGTCGGAAGAAGTGCTGGATTCCATGCATGATTCGTAGCGGGCTGACTTGATGTCGCTTATCTTCCATGCCGTGTCAAGCTTGATCCAGAGAAGACTACACTCTTCCGCAGCCCCGCACCGGCGAGCGTCCGGTATGGCCTTGGACGGGCCACAGGCATTAACCAGCAGGTAAGTGAAAGATTGTCTTCGGGTCACAAGCAGTAGGTTTACTTCGTCGAGGCGGGCTGCGGAAATTTGTTCCTGCACGTTCAGCGTGCGACGCAACCCTACGCTCGTCAGGATGATGCGCTGCCCTTTACCACGCAGCTTAATCTGCGGCTTTTCCGTAGTCTTCTGAGCAGCCGCAGCAGCGCTCGAAGCCAGCAGAATCGAGACAAACAGGATGAACTTCAGCTTTGCTATCATGTCACCTCAGACCCGTATGAAATTATCAGCTCACAAAGGATGCATATATTTATATCACAACCTTCTTCCAAACGACGGAGTAGCGCCACAGCAGATGTTTCCTGACGCGCGCTCCGGGCAGAATCCCTGCGCAAGTGGCGCGCACCTCGGAAAGCGTCGGATATGAATCATACTGCGCGTGCTCTGCCCATGCGGCGCGCACTGCGGCGGGTGCCCTGAGCCGTCTTTGCTTGAGCAGTCTAAACCCTACGCTCACTGGCATAGCCATCACGTACGTCAATGCACCGTAGATGCCTTCCGGCTCGTCCAGATCGAGAATGAGAATCACGCCGCCCGGCTTCAGGGCGCGCTTACATTTAGAGAGCATCAACTTCATAGGCAGGTGATGCATAGTGGCAATCGTAGCGATGCAGTCGAACTCCTCGTCGGGAAAGTCCCGCGCCACAACGTCCGCCACCTGAAAGTCAATATTCGCAAACTGGCGGGAGCGCTCGCGTGCGATGCGTATCATCTCCGGCGAAAGGTCTAGGGCGAGCACATGCTCCGAGCGGGAGGCCAGACGACGCGAGAACGCGCCCTTGCCGCAGCCTATCTCAAGCGCATTGCGACAATTCAAGGGGACGTGCCGCAACAGGAAATCGTGATAGTGGCTGTTCTGATTCCAGCGCTCGTCGTCCGCAAGCGACGCTATGCGATCAAATTCCGCACGGATGATGGACGTTTGGTCAGCCATGATAAATATTCATGCGAGGCTGTAAGTGAAGCCTTAAGCTCAGGCGCGACGAGCAAGCTCTTCTTCACCCATTCTCATATCAATGAAAAGGAAAAAAGCCAGGGTCTATCAAGTACCAGTTGACGAGTCCCGCTGCCAGCCCAATTATGAAAACCAGAAACACTATGAGCTTATCCAGGGCGGTCTCCGGCTTTCCGAATTTGTTAGGAAATAGAAGTAGAAAGAGTCCGCCCACTATCCCCAGAGGGGCGAACGTCACCGCCTTCATTGAATAGCGGCCTTCCTGCTCTACCCTGTACCACTCGTAGTAAAGGAGACCGGCAGAGACCGCTATGAGCATCAGCGCAAACAGCCGCTTCTTCAACTGAAGCATGTCATATTCTCCTGAAGGTATCAGGTGCCGGGTGTCAGGTGCCGGTAAAGAAAGAGGAAGTCATGCTATCTTTCTTTACCGGCACCTGACACCCGGCACCTGCTTAGACTTGTCTCACGGTTTCAGTCCTTTTCCCTATTCGGTTTATAATGTTTCTTTCAAAGACGCAATAATTTTTCTACCGGAGAAACTGGAAGTGACATCAGAGAAGATACAAAAGCGCCCCGACCGGATTCGCTTCGGTGGCCGCACACTGTTTTTAACCGAAGATGTATCGCTCATTCGCAGGCAACTGGCAGAGCGGGAAGATTTACAGTACGACCCAGAGGTCGCGCTCATGAACAACATCTCTACGGACGAGATTACGCCCGGCTGGGTCTGTTTCTATTATGACGAGACGCTGGGCGAATACGTCTACGTGGGCATGCGCGAGCAGGCCGTAGAGAAAGATGAAGTCAAACGGGGCGGCTTCTCTGTGGTCGTTTCGGGGCTGTCGAAAGGCTGCGGCTCGTCGCGCGAGACAGCGCCATACGCGGAGAAGTCCGCAGGCATAGAGCTTGTCATAGCCAAAACCATTGAGAAGATTTACGGGCAGAATGCGCAGAACATAGGCTTGCTGACTTCGACCGACTTCGGTCTCATAGAGCGCATCAAGCGTGGCGAAGAGGTTCCTTTGGAAGAGTTCACGCGCGGGCTTGATCCCATCTCGAAGGCGATTGTCGAATACGGCGGGCTGTTCAACTACAACAAGGCGCGGCTTGCGGGCGAGACGGTGCCGCCGCAGCTTGAGACCGCAAAGCGCCCTATGAACATCGTAGAGAAGATTATAGCGCGCCACGCTTTTGTGCGCGCGGGCGAGATAGGCGTCGAGGCTGTGAAGCCCAATGATGCTCTCTTCGCAGTCGCAGACGTTCGCTTCTCGCACGAGTATGTCACGCCTATGGCCGAATCGCTTTTCAAGCAGGCGCTGGGTCGTGATGCGCGCGTCACACAACCCGAATCGGTCTATGCTTTCCGCGACCATCTGACCTTTCTTGGCCGCGTGATGTCGGAAGACAAGCGCAAGATGGGCTTGCTTGATAGAGCCAACGGCCTCGCCGTCACGCAGGAGAATTTCACAGACGAGCAGGGCATACGACTCTACGGCGAGAATGAAGAGGGCGGCTCGGAGGCCATCTGTCACAACGCTGTGGTCGAAGACCTAGCGCTGCCGGGGCAGCTAGTCATCGGCACAGACTCTCACACCTGCATGGCGGGCGTGCTCGGCTGCTTTGCTTTCGGCGTCGGCTCGACCGACATGGCGAACGCCTGGTACACCAAAGACATTCGCATACGCGTTCCAGAAACCGTCAAGTTTATTCTTAAAGGCCAGAAGCGCGCAGACGTTTCGGCCAAAGACGTGATGCTCAAAATCCTTGCGACCGATTACATGAAAGAAGGTAAGGGCATCGGGCAAGTACTGGAGTTCGCCGGGAGCGGCTTGCGTGATTGGCCGATTGACGAGCGCGCGACCCTGACCAACATGGCCGTAGAGGCCGGAGGCTTCACGGGCATCATCGAGCCGGACGAAGTGGTGCTTGAATATCTGACACGCTCGCGCGGCCTTGACCCGGAAGAGGTGCGCAAAGGATTTCTGAAGAGCGATGAGGATGCGGAATATGCTGCCAGATTTGAAATTGATTTGAGCGAGATTCGGCCAATGGTTGCTCTGCCGGGCGACCCCAGAAACGGCATCAACATTACAGAGCTTCAAGAGGTAGTGAAGATTGATACGGCCTATGGCGGCTCATGCACCGGCGGCAAGATGGCTGACATGGACATGTACGCGGCTATCCTGAAGCGCGCAGTCGAACAGGGCAAGCGCGTTGCTCCCGGCGTGCACCTCTACCTGCAATTCGGCTCGCAGAAGATCAAGCGCTACGCGAAAGAGCGTGGCTACATGGAAATCTTCGAGCGCGCCGGAGCCGAGATGATAGACCCTAGCTGCGGCGCTTGCATCAACGCAGGGCCGGGCGCTTCACGCTCGCCGGATCAGGTGACCATCAGCGCGCAGAACCGAAACTTTCCAGGCCGCAGCGGGCCGGGCAAAGTTTATCTGGCTTCGCCCTATGTGGTCGCCGCTTCGGCCATCGCCGGTCACATCGTCGAGCCGGAAGAGTTTCTGAAAGAGCGCGTAGAAGAACTGGTAGGTGCTTGATGGTACAAACATATCTGGGCGCGGCGGCGGATGTAAGTGTAAAAGTGGAGAAGTACGCGCACGTCGAGCGCGAGCGAAGGTTCCTGCTTAGAGGATATCCGCCTGAGCTTGAGCCTAAGCACTATCACACGCAGATTTTCGACAACTACATCACGAACACGCGCCTGCGCCTTAGAAAAATTCGTGAGCCATACAAGCGCGAGTGGACTTGGAAGCTCACGCAAAAGTTCGCTCCAGACCGGGAAGACTTCTCGCGCACGCTGATTACCAACATCTATCTGACGCAAGCCGAGTACGAGATGTTTCAGATATTCGAGGGAAACGAGATACGCAAGAATCGTTATCCTTACGAGCACGAAGGGCGAAAATTCTCCGTAGATGTTTTCTTAGGCCAACTGCACGGACTCATCCTCGCCGAAATAGAATTCGACTCGGACGCGGAACTGGATAATTTTCAACTGCCGTCGTTCGCCCACATGGACGTGACGAACGACCCTATGTTCACGGGCGGGCGGCTGGTGGAGCTGACGGCTGACGAAATCAGGGAAGAGCTTAAAGGGCGCGTCTAACAAAACCGTAGGGGCAGGGACAAGTCGTCTGCCCGTCGCACCGCAAGGGGCGAAAACGTTTCGCATTAATTCAAGGTTGAGCGAATGCGTTTATTGATAATCGCTCTTGCGAGCGATACGGGCAGGGACAAGCCCTGCCCCTACAAGTTTGCTATTTTGAGCTTATGAAAATACGTGTTGAGGATAAGGTCTCTGATGAAGAGCGGCGGGAGTTGTTCGGCTGGGGCGAAGATATTTTCGTCGTAGAGCATCTGAACCTGAAATGGAAGCCGAAAGACCTGCATCTCTTCGTTGATGTTGACGCCTCCCCGGTTACTCACGTCGGGTTGTTGCAGCACACCATTAGCGTTAATGAGCGACCTGTGAAAGTTTGCGGGGTCGGCGCGGTCGTGACTGCGCTCAAAGCGCATGGTAAAGGATATGCCAGCCATGCCATGCGGTACGCGAAGACTCTAATGTGTGAAGAGTGGGGAGTCGATTTCGGACTGCTCTTCTGTCGTGACCCGTTAGTGCCATTTTACGAGCGCCTCGGCTGGCAAAAGTTGAAAGAGCCTGTCGAGATAGAACAGCCTTCCGGTGCGATTCCGTTCCCGTTGAATGTTATGGTGCTGCCCTGTAGAACAGATGAATGGCCTGCCGGTAGTGTAAAGCTCAACGGCCTGCCTTGGTGAGCGAAGGCTTTTGTCTTCAGCCGAGCGTCACAGGAAGTTATCTCGTCCGCAGCTTCTTCCGAAATTGATGTCTACGACAATCTACACCATAGGTCATGGTCGTCATCCATTCGAGCATTTCCTGTGGCTCTTAAGGGAGCACGGGATTGCGCTTGTGTGTGATGTGCGGAGCGTGGCGCGTTCGCGCTGGCCGCAGTATAACGGGCGCGTGCTGGAAGAGTTGCTCAGAGAGAACGGCATAGGCTACGAGCACCTGCCGGAGTGCGGCGGGAAGGTGGTTGCGCCGACCGAAGATTTGACGCATGGGCTTGACCGCATCATGGAGCTTGCTTCCGGTGAGCGCATCGCGCTGATGTGCTCCGAATCCAGACCGCTCACGGGTCACGTCATCCCGCGCGCAAACTGCCACCGCGTCAGCCTGCTCTCGCCCCCCCTGCGCTCTCGCGGCGCGCGTATTCTTCATATACTGCCGGACGGAAAGCTCCTTGAGACGGATGAATCAAAGCTTCCTTCCATCTGGTAATTCCACAGAGCGCTAGCTGATCCAGGCTCTCTACTTCTTTAAGAAGTTGTATGAAAAGTCCCGTAGGGACTTGTTGAGAATAGCCCAGCCATTTATGGCTGGGACCTGAAGTCTGGACACATTTATAAATCGGCCTCCAGATTGAGCCGACATTGATGATCGAGAAGTTGCCACAAGCTGCCATCCTGCGTCAGCAACTCAAGGACTGCGCGCACTAAGCTCAACTCCGAGCGCGCCCGCCGCC
>DASWQH010000054.1:0-170857 GCA_036403815.1 Pyrinomonadaceae bacterium
CGTGACAACTCTTTCTGGCTCATGGGTAGAATGTCGCTCACTTTCTCGCGGCCCCTTTCGTGCTGAAGATCATACTTGAGTAGCACGAAAAGGTGACATTTCAACTTGGGAGAAAGGTGACATTACTACTTGGCGCTAACAGAGTCTGAAGTCTGGAGTCTGGAGTCAAAAGAAAGAGCTTCTTGTTTTTGACTCTAGACTCTAGACTCCCGACTGCTGACTGTGGTTGGCTGATTTGCCTCCGGTGCCGAATGCTTCATATAATCTCGGTTTTCCCTCAAGAGGAGATAGGAAACAAAGTGAGCAGCCCTTTCATAGAAGACAACGATCAAACACGCGTGCGCCGCGAGCACCTGGAAGCCATACGCTGGATTGTCGGCAACGTCTATCCGAACAAGTTCGAGCGCAGCAAGGTGACCGGCTCCGAGGACACCATCACGGCCATCACCGCGAAGTTCAAAGACAAAGAGCCGCACCCGTTGATAGGCACTCGTCCTTCGCAGGAAGAACTCGACCGCATCAACGCAGAGTTGAATCAGATTCCAGTACGCACTAGCGGGCGTATAGCCACGCCGCCGCGCGTCATGGGCAAGGCCGCCTTCGTGCATCTTTCAGACGGCGTCTCGCGCCTACAGATTTACGTGAAGAAGGCGGACGTGCGCGCGGTTAATAACGACACGGACACTTTGATTGATGAAGAAGGCAAGGGCTGGGAGCTATTTAATCTTTTAGATCACGGCGACTTCATAGGCGTCGAGGGCTTTCTCTTCGTCACCAAAACCGGCGAGCTTTCCATACACGTGCGCGAGTTGCAGTTTCTATCCAAAGCCCTGCTGCCGATGCCCGACAAGCTGCACGGAATCGCAGACCCCGAAATCCGCCAGCGCCAGCGCTACGCAGACCTGATTGCCGGAAGCCTCAAGGTTAAGACGGACGATGATGCTGAATCGGATGAGCTGACGCCCCGCGAAATCTTCGAGCTTCGCTCGAAGGTGATACGCGAAATGCGCCGCTTCCTTGACGACCACGGCTACATCGAGGTCGAAACGCCCATGCTCACGCCGCTCGCAACCGGCGCAGCCGCGAAACCGTTTGAAACTTATCACAACGCGCTCGGCATCCCTCTCTTTGCCCGCATCGCGCCCGAACTCTACCTGAAGCGCCTGCTTGTTGGCGGCTTTGAAAAAGTCTACGAGCTTAACCGCAACTTCCGCAATGAAGGCATAGGCTATCGCTGGAGTCCAGAATTCACCATGCTTGAATTCTACTGCGCCTACATGGACTCGAACGGGATGATGGATTTCTGTGAGGAAATGCTGCGCACCGTAGTGGAGAAAGTCTGCGGCAACATGTTCGTCCGGCGCGGCACAGGACTGATAGAGTTTCTGCATGGCTTCGCAAGGCTTACCATGAAACAGGCGATTGCCGAAGCATGGACGCAGAACCCTTTCAGCGAGCTGCTGAATCAGGAGATAACGGAAGAGTGGCTGGACGACCCCGTCAACGCGCTTACTCTAGCCTCTTTTCTGCGTCAGGCATCGGCGGAAAATTCTCTAGCGGAGGAAGATTCTGAAGGGGAAACTTCGGGGATGGAGCGCGACGCCGATACGATGGAAGAATTATGGCAGCGCGCCGAAGAAGAGGCCGTGCGCATAATGGAAACTGCGGGCGAGGCTGTGGACAATCTGGTCGGCCAAAGGATTGCTGAGATTTTCGAGATACTCGTCGAGCCTTCACTGAACCAGCCGACTTTCATCACGGACTTTCCCAAGCCCATCTCGCCTCTATCGAAAGCTTCGCCATTTGACCCGACCGTCGCCGAGCGCTTCGAGCTTTACGTCTCCGGCATGGAGATAGCCAACGGCTTCTCGGAGTTGAACGACCCCGTTGAGCAGCGCGAGCGGTTTCTTGAACAGATGCAGCAGAGGGAGCGCGGCGATGAAGAGGCTATGGTGCTGGACGAGGATTACATACGGGCGCTTTCCTACGGGATGCCGCCTGCCGCCGGAATCGGCATCGGCATTGACCGCCTCGTCATGATTCTCACCAACAAGCACACCATACGCGAGGTGATTCTCTTCCCGCACATGCGACCCGAACGCAAGGTACGGGAGAGCGAGGAAGAGATACAGGAAGAAGGGTAGCCCCTGAAAGGGGCGGAAGATTTTAGCCCACGGCTTACGCCGTGGGCTAAAATCTTCCGCCCCTTTCAGGGGCTAAGAAGATGGTCTGCTCATGCCAGTCTCACGCTTCTACCAAATCTGGCAGCGGTCTTCGCGCACCATCGCGTCGCCCTTCTTGCACTGGAAGGCTTGCTGGAAGGTGGGCATATTCGAGAGCGGCCCGTTGACGCGGAAGCGCGGGAGCGGGTGCGGGTCTATGTTGACCAGCAGACGCTCGAATTCGGGGCGCGAGTTCGTAGCCCAGACCTGTGCATAGCCAAGGAAGAAACGCTGCTCCGGCGTGAAGCCGTCAATGGCGGGCGGTCTGGGTTTGCCTTCTAAGGATTTCTGGAATGCGGCGTAGGCAATGGTCAGACCGCCCAGGTCTGCGATTGATTCGCCCGCGACCAGCTCGCCTTTCTCATGCAGGTTGTCCTTTTCGTCAACGACGAAGGAGCTGAACTGGTTAATGACGCATTGTGCGCGTCCCTGGAAATTCTTGAGGTCTGTGTCAGCCCACCAGTTCTTCAGGTTTCCTTCGGCGTCGAACTTCGCGCCCTGATCGTCGAAGCCGTGCGTCATTTCGTGGCCTATGACCGCGCCGATAGCGCCGTAATTAATCGCGTCGTCGGCTTCGGCGTTGAAGAACGGCGGCTGAAGGATGCCCGCAGGGAAAACAATCTCGTTCATAGAAGGATTGTAGTAAGCGTTGACGGTCGGAGGCGACATGCCCCACTCTGTGCGGTCAACGGGCTTACCGATTTTGTTCAAGTCTCGCCGTGCCTCGAAGTTGATGGCGCGGAAGCGGTTCGTCAGGAACGAGCCGCGATCAACTTCAAGCGCGGAATAGTCGCGCCATTTGTCAGGATAGCCAATCTTGCGCACGAACGCCGCGAGTTTGGTGACGGCCTGCTTGCGCGTCGCCTCGCTCATCCAGCTCAGTGTTCCTATATCTTCACGCAGCGCAGCGATGAGGTTGCCGACCAGCTCCGCCATGCGCGCTTTCGATTGCGGTGTAAAGGCTACCTTGACGTACTCCTCGCCGAGCGCTTCGCCCATCGCTCGATCCGTGCTGGACACGCAGCGCTTCCAACGCGGCAGGTTCTCCTGTGTGCCCGTCAACGTGCGACCCTTGAAGTTGAAGTCTTCGTCAACGAACTTCGCTGAGAGAGCCGAGGCCGCAGAGTTAATCAGATGCCAGCGCAGGTATGTCTTCCAGTCCGCGAGCGGCACAGCGGTCAACTGTTTGTCGGCCTCTTTGAAGAAATCCGGTTGCCCTACGTTAACCTCAGTTATCTGTGTTGCACCGATGCGCTTGAAATAGTCTTCCCAGGAAAAATTCGGCGTCAGTTCTTTCAACTGCGCGAGCGTCATTTTGTGATAGACGTTCTCAGGCTTGCGCCGCTCCACTCTGGTCATAGAGGCACGGGCTAACGTGGTCTCTATTCCCAGAACGGTCTGCGCTGCGGCCTGTGCAGCTTGCGCATCATCGCCCATCAATTCAAACATCTTCGCCACGTGCTTGACGTACTGGTCGCGCAGCGTTTTAGACTTCTCGTCGTCCTTCAAATAATAGTCGCGATCAGGCAATCCAAGCCCACCCTGCCCGGCTGAGCCTATGACTTTCGTGCTGTCTTTGAAATCCTGATCCGAGCCGAAGCGGAAGAGCGCGTTGACGCCATACCCGTGCAGGCGCGCGATCTCAGCTTGCAGGTCTTTCGCGTCGCTCATCTTGTTTATCAACTCAAGCTCTGGCATCAGCGGCTTGGTGCCTTCCGCTTCTATCTTCTGTTCGTCCATGCAGCTTGCGTAGAAGTTGCCGAGCTTCTGCGCGCTGCTCCCCTTCGCGGCGCTTGTGTTCTTCGCATCAGCTTCCAGAATCCCACGCAGGGTTTCGCGGTTCTTCTCATCAACTATATTGGCAGAACCCCACGAAGGATAGGCTGCGGGAATCGGGTTCTTCTTCATCCACCCGCCGCTGGCATAGCGGTAAAAGTCCTGGCAAGCGGGCACGGACGTATCCATGTTCGACACATCCAGCCCTTTAGATGGAGTGGCAGCCTCGCCGCTCCAATGTATAGTCATCACAAGAGCCATGAGCACGAAGGCCGTGCTCCAGAGTAGTCTTGATTTGAAGAGACGCATAGGTAGTTACCTCTCTATAAAGATTCAATTGTGGCTTTAAGAGCGGGGGTGATAAAGCTTACAAAAATTCCAAGGAGTGCCGCTATCTTACCAGCAAGGAAGGCAAAAGGAAAAAGGAATGATAGCCCCTGAAAGGGGCGGAAGAATGTAGCCCACGGCGTGAGCCGTGGGAGTCAAACACATATAAGAAATAGTAGCCCCTGTAAGGGGCGAAAGATTATTAACACAGAATTTCTTTCGCCCCTTACAGGGGCTGCTCATTTTGATTTGCTGTTCTATACCCACGGCTCACGCCGTGGGCTACAGTCTATCGCCCCTTTCAGGGGCTAAGAGGATGATTCATGCCGAGTTCACGTTATTTGAGGGTTGGCGCTTTCGTGCCGCTGTCTTTGCGCGTGTAGGAAAGGATTGTGCCGCCGAAGCCTACAGCCCATGCCCTGTCCTGTCCGACGAAGAAGATGCGTTCGAGAGGATGCGTAGTGCCGCTTGGCATGACTGTCCAGTGAATGCCGCTGTCTTTCGTATACAGCAGCACGCCGTCTGCTCCCACAGCCCAGCCTTCGGATGCGTTCAGGAACTTCACGTCGGCCAGGTCGGATTGCACGGGAGACTTTTGCGAGCGCCAGGTGCGCCCGCCATCCAGGGTCATGAAGATGCGCCCGTCGGAGCCTACAGCCCAGCCTATGCGCTGCTCTACGAACGAGACGGCGGTAAAGCGCACATCGCGAGCGTCCACCAATCCGGCGCGCCACGTTTCACCCCCGTCGTAGGTCTGCAAGATAGTCGAGCGCGCACCCACTAGCCAGCCGTGGTCTCTATCCAGGAATGTTCCGCCCAGCAGCAGATAACGCGTAGGCGAAGGACGCCTTGACCAACTGGTGCCTCCGTCTCGCGTCGAGTACAAAGCGCCGCCTTCACCGAAAGCCCATGCACGCCCGCCCTCCGTGAAGATGGCACGCACCAGGCGCGCGTCCGCTTCGGCCAGATTTATACGCTGCCACGCAACGCCTGCGTCCGCAGTCTTCATAAGGTATGTGCGCTGCTCGTCTTTCGTTCTGAGCTTGTAGATGTCGCGCTCGCATACTATCCATCCCGTTTTTTCATCCGAGAAATAGATGTCGCGTATAGAGTCTTCGGTCGGGCGACGAGCCACAGCCCGCCACGTCTCTCCGCCGTCCACTGTCTCAAGCAGCGTCCCGTTGCTTCCGGCGACCCAGCCACGACGCTCGTTCAAAAAGTAGACAGCATGCAGCCACGCCATAGTGCCCGATGGCTGCTGCGTCCACACGGCGCTCGCCGCGTGTGAAAATAGAAGAAGCAGGCAAAGAGACGCAATGACGCGTGAAGAAGAGTTGCGGTTAAGAAGAAAGATGAGACTATTTTTTTTCGCGCCGCCCGCTCGAAGAATTGTTCGTGTGATTATTTCCTTTAGCATCCGGAGCGTCCCCCTTTTCTCTGCCCTTTAATCCTCGGTCTTCATCCACAGGCTTTTACTTCTCAGTCCGGCGGCGTGTGGCGCTCAGGTGGCGCAGTAGCATCAGCGCGGGCGAGACATCGCGTCCCAGTGTGTAAGCCTGCTGCGCGGCGGTCATAATTGAATTGACGGGTTCGGGCGCGGTTTCCCGCCCGTTACAGCGCGAGCAGACGTTGTTGCCGTAGAGCTTCAACAGGAGCACGTGCGCGTCCCGCTTGTCCAGAAGAGAGAGAATCTCTTCGGGCGGAATCCGTAGCCCGTCCGCCAGGCGCAGGGCGCTTTCGAGATTGATTGTCGTGATGACTCCGCTCTGCAATTTGGAGAGCAACCCTTGATCGAAACCTGTGCGGCGACAAAAATCCACCTGCTTAAGCCCAAGCTCGCTTAATCTGTTCGTGATGAGTTGCGATAGCGGCGTCACGGCCTGCACATCTCTCTTTACCATAAGGGGTGCGCCTTTCGTTTAGAGCCTTGAGGCAGAGCTTGAAGAGCGCGAGGAATAGGAAAAAGAAGAGGTCAGAGGCTAGAGGTTAGCAGTTGAGTCTTTTCCTACTAGCCTCTGACCTCTAGCCTCTGACCTCTGTCTTAAAAGGGTAAGCCGAAGATGCGAGAGAAGGATAAGATAGACGTGAAGCTCATCAGGGTCTGGAACGTCTTCAAACGATTGCCGGGGACGATGACCTGATCGCCTGGGCTAAGATAATCCATCTCTTTGGCCTGTCCCTTTTCGATTGCCGCGAGGTTGACGAGCTTCGGATAAAGCGTGCCGTCCGCCTTGCGGCGAAGAATAATTATCTTCTTTTTGTCGCCGGTATTGAGCACGCCGCCCGCTTCCGCTATGGCCTCCATGACGCTCACGCGGCGCGTCATAATCATAACGCCCGGCTTGCCCACGTCGCCGAGCACGCTGTAGCGCGCCGACATGGCCTTGTCCAGATAGACCGTGACCTGCGGGTCGATGATGTATTCGTCCAGCTTTTTCTGAATCTCTTCCTGAACCTGCTGAGTGGTCTTGCCTACGACGCGCACGCCTTCAGGGATGAGAAAAAAGCTGATGCGGCCATCTGGCGGAACCGTGATGCCGGTCTTTGAATAGCGCGGCTGGTTGAAGACTTCAACCGAGATGACATCTTCAGGGCCGAGCCTGTAGCTCTTCAGATAGTTGTTGTAATAAGGAACTATCGCTGCCTCTTCTTCGGACAACTGCTCGCTTCGGCCTGCCTGCACTTCGGCTGGCACACCGACAGCGGGCGCGGGCTTATCAGTCTGTACGGCAGCGGGCGCTGTAGTCGTTTTCGGCGCGCCTTGCGCGTCCCCTTTCTGCGCGTCCTTGTCCTTATTGTCCTTCGCATCCTGCCCTAAGTTTTTGTCAGTCGTCCCTGAAGGCTTCTCTTTTTCGCCCTGCTGTGGCAGCGGCTGCTGCTCCGCCGTGCCCTGTTGCGCGAAAGCCATGACGGACGACGCTGCCAAAACTATTGCGAGCGCGATTGGCTTCAAGACTCCATTTATCCTCATCACATCAACCTCCTGAAGAACAGCTTCTTCCCTGCTCCTGTTAACAATGCAAAGCGCTAACCATTCAGCGTGCGCCGCGACCGAAAAGAATCGTCTTGACGGTCTCGAACAAAATGGCTGCGTCGAGCGTCAGGCTCTGATTCTTTATATAGTACAAATCGTATTGAAGTTTCTGGCGCGCGTCTTCAATCGAAGAGCCGTACGGGTATTTAATCTGCGCCCAGCCGGTCAACCCCGGCGCAATCAGGTGGCGCTGCTCGTAGTACGGAATCTCTTCCGCTAGCTGCGCGACGAAGTGCGGGCGCTCCGGCCTTGGGCCGACAAAGCTCATCTCGCCTTTCAGTATGTTCCAGAACTGCGGAATCTCGTCCACGCGAATCTTTCGTATGATGCGCCCGACACGCGTCGCACGATCATCAGCGCTCTGCGCCCAGACAGGCCCGTTCTTTTCGGCATCCGTCTGCATCGAGCGAAACTTTAAGACCGTGAAGGGGCGACCATTTCGGCCAACGCGCTCCTGCTTGTAAAGGACGGGGCCACGCGAATCAATCTTGATGAGAATCGCCGTCAGTATGGCAATCGGGAGCGAAAGGATTGCGCCCACAAGCGCGACCAGACGATGAAACGCCGTGCGCACAAAAGCATTCATGCGCGCCTGTCGTCCACGGCTCGAAAAGATGAGCCATGAGGGGCGCAGCATGTCCAGATGAACGCGACCCGTCAGGCGCTCATAAAAGGACGCGCCTTCTTCTATGGAGACATTGCCCGATAAACTCAGTCGCAGTAGCTGGTCGCTCGGAAACTGCCCGCGCCGCTCTCCCATAGAGACTATGATGCGATCAACTCCCTGACGCTTGACTATCTCTTCCAGCTCAGAGGTCAGGCCGACGACGCGCGGGTTAATCAAGCTCTTGCCGACCAGTTCCGGATCGCTGTCAACAAACCCAAGGATGCGATAGCCCGCATCGCGTCTTCCCAAGACCTCGCGCGCAATCTCAATGGCCTGGGTGCCGGAGCCGACTATAAGGATGCGCTCGCCTATTCCCGGATGACCCAGAAACCAGTGAATCGCAATGCGCCACGTCACGGTGAGTCCGAGCGCAAGCGGCAGGGCTATGAGCCATACGCCGCGCCCGATCATCAATTGCGGAAGCGCGTAGGAAGCAAAGGCAAGCGCCACCCATGCCAGCCCCAGCGCCTGTATCAGACGAAGGACAAGCTCGCGCCTGTCGTGCATGACTACGAAGTCGTAAAGGTCGTAAAGATAGAAGGCCGCGAGACAGAAGAAGGTGGCGAGCGCTGCCTTGTAGAAGCCGTAGCGCTGTATCAGCTCGAAGTCGCCGTCGCCCGTTCCGAGCCTCAGATACACGGCGACGATCATACCGACGAAGAGCAGCATCGCTTCGACGATGATCAGTAGAACCGTTCGTGCATTGAGACGTGCAGGCTTCACTTCTTTAGGCTACAGACCTCCTTATTCCTCTGAGACTTCTATGCTCTCATCTTGCTTTTTATAAGAGCGTCGTCCGTAATAACTGGCGCTTTCCGCCAGCTCTTCCTCGCTCCTGTTCAGCACCACGCCGAGCATGCGGCCACGCGGCAGGGTATCGAGCAGGCGATTGAGCGCGCCGTAGCGCGTCTTGCCGGAGCGAACGACCAGCATCGCGCCGTCCGCGCGATTAATCATTACGTTGGCATCCGTGAAGATGCCCAGAGGCGGTGCGTCGATGATGATGTAATCGAAGAGATTGCGAGCATCCTTGAGCACGCGCTCGAACTTCGGCCCCGACAACATCTCCGCGCAATCGTCGCGCGCCGCGCCGCCCGGCAACAGATAAAGTCCCGCAGGCTCAAGACGAATGAGGCTCTCTTCGAGCGTCGTTTCTTCGGCCAGAACTTCCGATAAACCCTTTGTGGCGTCCTCCCGTATGCCGAAATAATCGGTCACGCAGGGGTTGCGCAGGTCGCTGTCAATAAGGAGCGCACGCACGCCGTCCGTCTGCGCCAGCAGCCATGCCAGATTCAGCGCCGTCAGGGTCTTGCCTTCGCCTACACCCGCGCTCGTGATGACGATGGCCTGCATCTGCTTGCGCTCGCCCGCGTGAATCACGCGCGTACGAAGCGAGCGGAACTGCTCGCAGTAAGCAGAGCGCGGTTGTGTGATGGCTACAAGGTGTGGTTCGACGCGCGTCGGGGAGATGTCTAAAGAGACACACTCCAACGCGCGCGTCGAACCGGCAGCGCCCAAAGTTGCCCCAGCAGCACGCGAAGACAATTCGCCGGGGAGTGCCGACCCGACGACTACTTCGGTGTGCGCAGTGGGCGCTGAAAACGTAGAAGGCTGGCTTGCGGGAGGCACGGCAAAGAGCGACGAGCGATCCCAAGGATGCGTCCCCTTATTAGTGCCGTTGCCGTTGGTGGCCTGGCTTTGATCGTTACGAGGTAACTCGTCGTCAAATCTTCGCGTGCCATTTGTTTCCGCAGAGCGCTTCAATGCATCGTAAACTCTACCCATTTAGATTTCCCCCGAGAGACCTGATTGACGAAAAGCTGCGCCGACTTCATCCGGCTCGGGCGCGCTCGATTCTTCGCTTTCGGTCTCTTCCAGTCTGTTTCTAGTGAAAGATGAGGATTCTTCAAAGCTTGATTTAGGATTTTCCGGCGCAGCTTCTCTCTGCGATTGCGGCTCGCCCGCCCCGGCAGCCCAGAGTTCAGCGCGGCCTGCGGCGGTGAAGATGCGAGCGGGGGCTTCGCGCTCTTCGCCCATCTGGCGGCCACGGTCTGCGCGCGGCAGCATGTCGAAAGTCTCCGCGACCTCTTCTATAATTGCGCGCCCGATGACCGGCTCGCTTTCGGCGTAACCCGTCAAAAGAGCGTTGTCGCAGAGATTGTTAATCTGGCGCGGGATGCCTTCGGAGCAGCGGAAGATGTAATCGACCGCGCCGGGCGAGAAGATGTCCGTGCGGTCTGCGCCCGCCACCAGCAGACGCGAAGTTATGTAATGCTCCGTCTCTTCTACGTTCGGCAGCGGCTTGATATTGCAACGCAGAGCGACGCGCTGTTTCAACTGTCGAAGCTCCGGGTTGTTGAGCACGTCGCGCAATTCCGGCTGGCCGGTCAAAACTATCTGCAACTGCTTGGCCGTGTCGGATTCAAAGTTTGAAAGCAGCCGTATCTCTTCAAGCACTACGGGCGAAAGCCCCTGTGCTTCGTCAACTATGAGAACCGTGCGCAAGCCCCTTGAGTGGCGCGACTCAAGCGTCTTGCCCAACTCCATCAGAAGCTCTGATTTGGTCTCCCATTTCTGCACGTTGAGCAGGGCGGTGACATGCTGGTAGAACTCCGACACGGTCAGGCGCGGATTGAAGATGTAGGCGACCAGAACGTTCCTGTCCATGCGCTGCATCATCCAGCGAAGTATGGTCGTCTTGCCTGTGCCGACCTCGCCCGTGACGACGACCATGCCGCGCCCGCTTTCGATTCCGTAATGCAGGTTCGCCATTACCTCACGGTGCGACTGCGTGAAATAGATGTAGCGCGGGTCGGGCGTCAGGGCGAATGGCAGTTCCTTCAATCCGTAGAATTCTCTGTACACTTGTCCTCGTTCTCCTCTTATGAAGCGAAGCGGTTAAAGACGCCTGAAAACTTGAAGGCGAAAGCGAGCACGGGGATGCTCATAATCGTGATGGCGATTCCGGCAGCCAGCAGCATCAGGCGGCGGCGCGGAGTAACAAGCGCTTCCTGCGGCGTCTTCAGCTCAGGCACGGAGATGAGCACCGGCAGATTCGTGTAATGCGCGGCGTCGTCCACCGTTTGAATCGTCATCAGGCGCGGAACTTCTACGGCGGCGGCGAAGAAGAGTCCGACGCCTAAGCCTAAGCCCAGCCCCATCAGGGTGAGCATCAGGCGCTTGGGCGCAACGTGCGCCTGCGGCAGGTTGGCCGGGTCTATGATCTGAACGGTTTCACCCTGCTGGTTAACCTGCACAGCCGAACTTATGTTGGCCGTCGATTGACGCTTCAAGAGGTCGTCGTAGGCCACCTTCTTCGTCTCGTACTCGCGTGTTAAAGCCTGAAGCGCAACTTCATTTCCGGGCACAGAGTTGATGCGACCTTCTATGTCGGCAATCTGAGCGTTGGTCATGTCGAGCTGTTTTTGCAGGCGCGCTATCTCGCCCTCGGCCAACTGGATGTTGATCTCAGCGTCTTTGACACTAAGATTGGGGCGGCCTGCGCGATCCTTTTTGAGCTGCTCGATCTTGGCCGCAGCAGAGTCATCCATGTCCTTCATCTCGCGCTTGACGGCTTCAAGCTCTGCCTTCTTGGCGACGACATCCGGGTGCGCGGCTTTGTACTGGGTGAGCAGGTTCTGTATTTCCGCTTCCAGCGCAGCCTTGCGTGCGGCAAGCGCTCCCCATGCAGGTGTAGCTTTAGGGTCGCCGACCTGACGCGCAATGTCCTCATCATTCTGCTGAGCCACCTGTCTCAAAGTGCTGAGCTGAGTGCTGGATGCCGCGCGCCTGTCATTGATACGACCGATCTCGGCCATCAAAGCTTTCTGCTGCTCACGCAAGCCCGTGTATTGCGCCACCATCGCAGCCCCCTGATTGGGCAGGCTGTCGAGGTGCTGCGACATATATTCGAGCTTCCGCCGGTCAATCTCGTCTAGCTGCGCTTTGGCCTCCGCCAGTTGCTGATCGAAGAAATCTTTGGTCTGCGTGCCGATGGCCGTCATGTCGCTCGCCTGCGCGTTGACGTACTTGGCGGCCAACTCTGCCGTGACGCCCTGCGTCTTGCGCGGGTCGCGCTCACGATAGGTGATGCTGAAGGACGGGATGTTGTCGTTGCGCCCGTGCTCTATCTCGACCTTGATGTCGTTCTGCATCCTCTCCACGACCTGTTCCATAGCCTGCCCGTTCTCGCGCTCGCGCTTGTAAAGGTCGTATTTCAAAATCAACGGTTCGAGCGAAGAACGGCTCTGGGCTATACGGTTGATGTTGTTGATGCGATTGGAAAGATCGCCCTCGGACATAGTCGTAGCGAGATTCGTGTCAATGGTCGGCGGGCGAACTATCAAAAGGGTGGTGGACTCGTAGACGTTGGGCAAGCGCCAGACGACAATCGCTACGGCTGCTGCGACGGCGATAGCCGGAAGCATGATCAACCACTTACGCCTCCAGAAAATCTGGGCGTATTCGCTCGGCGTGCGATGGCGAAATTCAATACTCATAACGGCACTCCTGAAGTTATCACTACTACTACTTCGGTCACTTCCTTTGAGCCTGGTCTCTAAACCGCCTCGCCGGGCATTTGGCGAAACCGGGGTCAGAGACTCGAACCCGTTCAAAGACTCTCAATCGCTCTCAAACGTTAAAGCGTTGAGAGCGCGCGGCGCGCATCCTCGGCTTCGGCGAATCCGCCTTTCTCGCCGAGTTTGAGCGCTGTTTCAAGCTCGCGTCGAGCGCCCGTCCGGTCGCCCTTACCCGCAAGCGCCATTCCCAGATGGTAACGATAGACGGGATTGTTCCCCTGCTGCGCGACTACTTTCTGCAACTGCTCGACGGCAGTGGCATGTGCGCCCTTCTTGTAATAGACCCACGCGAGCGTGTCGCGGAACCCGGTGGTGTCCGGATACCTTTGCACGACGTTCTGCGCGAGCCGGAGCGCTTCGTCCAGATTGCCCAGATTGTAGGCGGCATAATTCCACGCCAGATTGTTGGCGGCAATCGTCAAATTCGGATCGAACTCAAGCGCCTTGCGGTAGCTCTCGACCGCCGCCTGACGATTTCCACGCCCGTCTTCCAGAAGACCAATCAGCGTGTAGGTCGGAGCAGAGTCGGGCTTGCGCTCAAGAATCCTGCGGTACTCTATGATGGCCTGATCCGTCTGCTTGAGATTCACAAAGAGCACAGCCAAATCCGTGTACGCGGCCATATATTTATCGTCAAGCTCGATGGTTTTACGCAGCTCGGCCTCTGCCCCTTGTGCGTTCTGTTCGTAGCCGTAAACCTGAGCTTTCAGATAATGAAGCTGGGCGTTTCGTGGTTGCCCGTTGAGAGCCTGGTCAATTCGCGCGTGTGCCTGATCGAGCCGCTTCTGTTGTGCGTACAGTTTGATTAGACCATATAGCCCATCAAAGTTGAGGCTGTCAATAGCCAGCGCCTGATTGTAAAACTGCTCGGCCTCGTCCAGCTTATTCTCCTTGACGGAGACGGCGGCCAGGTTGATGTAAGAGTCCGGCGAATTTGGCTGCTGCTGGCGCGCGGCGTCGAAATCAGCGCGTGCTCCCTGCATATTATTCAAGAGCATCTGCGCCGTGCCGCGCACTGTAAAGGCGCGTGAGCGCAGCTCCGACAGCATCTGCGGCGAAGTATCACGGTCAGGCGCAGCCTTGCTCAAACGATTCACCAGGTCGTTCGAGAGCGCGAGAGCGTTCTTGGCATCGCCCGCCACGAGATTAATCTGCACCTGAAGAAGCTTGCCGGGAAGATATTCGGGGTAATACTTCTCTAAATCTCCGGCAAAGACGCGCGCCTGCTCAAGCTGGTTGGCTTTGACGCTCGCCTGCGACATGTAGTAAAGCCCAGGGCGCGAATTAGGCTCCTGCTTCAAGACCTCTTTCAAATCTTCGATTGACTCTTTGGCGTTGCCCTGCTGCAAGTTGATGCGTGCGCGAAGCAGTCTGCCCTGCATGTCGTACTGATTACGCTTGAGAACTTCTTCGACCTGCGCGGTTGCGCCAGCGATGTCGCCGCGCTGGAGCATGATTTCTCCAAGGCGATAATGCCCGCGCATGTAGTCAGGAGATTTCGCGACTATTTCTCTGTAGATATTGACGGCATCGTCCATGCGCCCGACCGCCGAATAGAAGTCCGCGAGCACGGCTCGACCGTCCGGCCTGTCTTTATCCAAATCGGCCAGAGCTTTGTAGGCGGCCTCTGCCTTTTCAATCTGGTTGTTGACTAGATAGAAGCTGGCGATGACGAAACGCGAGTCGCGGTTTGAAGGCTCAAGCTCGACGGCGCGTTTGAATTCGCCTTCGGCCTGCTCAAGCCGGTTCGTCTGCGCCAGATACTTTCCGTACTCCGTATGCGCCATGGCCGACGCAGGGTTAACGTTGATGGCGCGAAGCAAGGTCTCTTCGACTTTGGCCTGATCGTTGCGCTTCATGTAGAAGCGCGCGAGCGCAACGTAGGATTCGACGCGCCTTGTATCAAGCGCTATGGCACGATTCAATTCGGCGAGCGCTTCTTCAGGTTTATCCTGTGCGGCCAGCACGGTCGCCATCAGGATGTGGCCTTCTATGTGATTCGGATTTTTCGCCAGCACCTCGCGCGCGAGCTGTTCGGCTTCGGTCATCTTTCCGAAGAAGGCGTAGAAGTTGCCGAGCTTGATGCGTGCATCCAGATTATTAGGGTCTAGCTGAACGGTGCGCTGCAACTCAGAAATAGCTTCGGGCACGCGCCCCAGGCCTTCAAAGGCGCGAGCCAGTCCCCAGTGAGCCGCCGCCATCTCATCGTCAATCTGCATGGCGCTACGAAACTCAAGCCCTGCCTCTTCAAAACGCCTGTCTTTGAGATATTGTTCGCCGCGCTCGACGTGCGCTAGCTTCGCTTTTTCAGGATTAGAACAGCCTGAAAGAATAAGAGCGATGCTGAAGATGCTGAAAAGGATGGGCAGAAAGACAGGAAAGTATTTGCGGGGTTTGCACTCTCGAATCATCATTGACACTCTCCGAACCTGAGCTTCTCAATCTCTTTCGCCGGGGCAAACGGCTCATGAGAGCGGGAAGCAGGTTCTTTTTACGGTTAACGGCCTGCCGAAAGCATGCATTTTAAGCGACGGGCAATGCCGCAAAAAGATTCTGCTCTTCAGAGACCTTTTACAAAATCGCCGCGCTCTGTAGCCACGGCTGTCAAAATGATTAAAAGGCTTAATGCCCACCTGTTTCCTAAAACAGGCACTCTGAAACAGGGTCGGCGTTAAATCTTTCAATCCCCTCTCAAACAACTCGCCTTGCGCTCCAACGAAGGCGCTCTACGCTTTAATTCGGCACGAAGCCGCTCAGCACGGGCGCAATCTCTGCCGCAAGGTTCACGGTCGCTTCAAGCGCAGCCTGCTCCGACTGTCCTCTGGGCAAAGGAACCATCACGCGCACCATCGCGCCGTCCGAGCGCCGCCGCGTGATGCTGTCTACAACCGTATAAAACTTCCCCCAGTATTCGCTCGCAACTGCCCGCCCGCGCCCCTGATACCAGTAGACCAAAAGCTGGCGGTCGCTCCCATGCTCGATGATATAACGATTGGCTTCAAAGGGGCGCGCCCCGTTGGAAGGATTGATGATTATCTTCCCCGGCTCACTCATAGTCCAGCCCGTTCCGGGCAGACAGTTGAGCGGGCTATGATAGGTCGCGCCGTTGCGCTGCGTGGCGTAGTAGCCCACGTACAGATTCGCCACACGTCCCTGCGCCCCAGTGTAGCTGCGGGAAAGGTAATCGTCTGCGCGAAGCACCCGCTCGGTCTCTTCGTCAAAGCGAAAATCCGCGCCGACCTGCCGCCACGAGCTGACCTCTGTGGGAAACTCTTTGAGCGGTCTACGAGGGGCGCTTGCCTCTCCGGCTCTCTGCCAGAGGTTGATGACCACGCCGCTCGCTACAAGCAGCAGGAGCAGGGCAAAAAAGCGTCTTGATTTTTTATCTCTTCCTTGCGTCATCGAAAATCACTCCGCCTCTTTGACCGATACAGCCTTGACCGGCGATGCAGATGCAGGCGTCTGCACAGCCCGTTTAGACTTCTTCTCCCCTTCAACAGTTCCAACCGCGCCAGCGCCGCCATCGTCGCCACGCCCACGCCCGCCTATACGGTCAAGTATCCAACCGACGGCGAAGAGCAGCAGGAAGGCTACTACGTAAACGACCCAGCCGGAGAAGGAATGAAAGAAGCCTTCGGCCACTTTCAATCCATAGAGATGTGCGAGGATACCTGTGCCGCTCACCCTGGCAGCGTTCGTCAGGACGGCAATCGGAATCGCAGAAAAGACTATCAGAAGCGAGCGCCAGAACGTCCAGCGCTTGAGATATTGGAAAGGCCCGCGACCATTATCACCGCCCTCGCCATCATTGCTCTTCGGGCGAGTGAAATATGCGAAGACGACCGCCAGCGTGACGAGCGTCATCAATGAACGAATGCCGCTACAGGCTTCGACGACCTCCAGCTTCTTCGTCTCACGTGCGCCGAGCGGCAATAGCTCTATGACGTTGCCCTGTCTTAGAACAGGAATCTCGAAAACCCGCATCGTCCAGACGGCGAAGCGTGAAGCGAAAAGCTGTAGCGGAAACGCAATCTGGTTAAAAATGATGGCGGGGATAGGAATCGCCAGCACGAGCAGGACGAAAGAGACAGCGGTCAGTCGCAGCAGGCGAAAGCCCCAGAAGTATAGAAGGATGCCCGCCAGAAGCAGTACGAGCGACATACGCTGTATGTAAAGCTCTGCACCAGCGGTTCCAGCCCACAGGGCAAAGACGGCCAGTAACAAGCTCACGCCCCCAAGCCAGAGCGACGCTTTGCCGCCGCGCGCGACTTGCTGAAGGCGCTCGCGCTCTGTCCAGAGCATGAAGCCTATGATGAAGGGAACCAGCAGCCCGTGCGAATAGTTTTCATCCGTCCACCAGTCGCTCCCTAATTTCAGTAGCACCGGCAGGTAAAGAAAACTTATAGCCGCTACGATAGCCGCAGGTTTCCAGAGATTGCGAATTGACGGGGCACTCATTTAGCCACAAAAGAGAAGAAATGCTTTCACGTGCGAAGGGGCAATTCTCCTCACGCGAAAGCTTTATGTCAGGCGAGTTGAGCCGTAAGCGCTCTTGTTTGTCGCGGGACTCATCCCGTAAGGGGACGCACGACCCTTTAAGCTTATCGCATCATCGCGTTCTGAACAATAAAAACTTTTCACTACGGCTCCTCGTGCGCCCCCGAAGCCGCCTCTTCCCCCGCTTGTAACGGCAAAGCATATAGCCTCTGCCGAAAAAAAGAGCCAAAGATGCTTTCGAGCCTTAACCTGTGCGGGTGGCCGTAAAGAGCGCCTTTGGCTTCAGTTAATTAAAAGCCCCTGGTTAACGGACTGTTATCGTGACGCTATTGCTGCGGAACGTGCCTATAAAGAGCGTCAGCTCGACGTTGCCTATACCTTGCAGTTCCGGGATGAGCACGACATTGACCTGATCCAGCCCGGTGATTGCACCCTGCGCTCCGGCATATTCTACAGGAAGCTGGAAAGTGCGCCCGTCGGCAGCTCGCGCTTCAACCTTCACCATCTCGGCCACATTGGCAATGCTCTGGCTATTAACGTTGATATAGCCAGTGGCGTGCGAACTGTTGACAGAGGAGCTGATGCCGTTGGCAAAAAGCATCAGGCGAGTGCGCTTGTCCGTTCCCAAGTTATCCTCACTCTGTAGAGCAAACGGCCCCATCTTCATGCTGGCCGCATTGAAGACCACACCTATGCCGTTCGATGTCAGAATCACAGGCGAGCCTGGAAGCGGCGAAGGCGTCGGCGAGGGCGAAGGCACTGGCGTCGGCGCGGGTGTTGGAGTCGGCGCAGGCGTCGGTGCCGGTGTCGGTGCCGGAGTCGGCACTGGTGTAGGCGCAGGTGTGGGCTTTGGTGTAGGAGCCGGAGTCGGCGCGGGAGTGGGCTGCGGCGTCGGAACAGGAGTCGGTACAGGTGTCGGCGCTGGCGTAGGTGCGGGAGTAGGGGTCGGATTAGGCGTTGGCGCTGGTGTTGGAGTCGGTGTCGGCGAAGGCGCGGCGTTGTTAGACATCATCTTTAAGTTATCGAAGATGGCCTTGCCCGGCGTGCCGACCGGAGAGAATGTACCGGCATCAAGCTCAACGCGCAGAGCCGTGATGTTAAGCTGCCTCGCAATTGTCCTCTGCACTATCCAGTTAGCATTATCAGCACTGGTCTCAAACACCATCTGATCTCCCGTCGGATTGTGTCGGAATCTCCAGAATCTGTGCTGCGTAGAGTTGTAGGTCAGGTTAGTAGAGTTCTTGACTCCGCTTACTTCATCCTGAAAATATAGCTGTCCATCTTCGACGACGAAGCGATACCAGTTATTTGAATCTATCCCGATGGCGAAGACTGTATCCGCTCCGCTGGTTGCCGTCTGGATGATTTCCGCACTGGTGGATGCGTTTGTCAGGTTATAGCTGTTGGCCGAGACATACCCGTTGTAGCGCTTGTTAGCGAGACCGGAAGAGGGAGCTATCTCCAACCTCTGAGTCTGCTCGGCCACGCTGACCTGTACATCCCAGGCAGAGGCATCGTCGTTCAACGTACCCAGATTCCACATAGCTCCATCGCGCGCGTTGTCGTTGAAATCGTCCGACATGAGACTGCTGGAAGGGACGGGCGCAGGCGTAGGCTGCGGCACTATGACAGGAAGCGGCGTCGGAACTGGAGTCGGCGCAGGTGTCGGCTGCGGCGTCGGATTCGGCGTCGGAACGGGTGCAGGCGTCGGCGTCGGAGAGGGCTGCGAGTTATTGAGAGCCAGGTTGAGAGCGTCTATGTCGCAGCCGAGGTCTTTGCCATCCGTTCCAGCACCCTTATAAGGGCTGGAAGAAGCGAGCCTGTAATCTCCCTGCGCGCGATTAACGAAGACCGCGTTATCAATCGAAGCGGGATAGAAATTGTTCGCCGGATAAAGGGAGGCGGGCGCGCCTGCAATCAGGTTCTTCTGGAACGTGCTGCCGGGGAAATAAGCGGTGATGGCTGAATTGCCCTGACCTATTGCGTCGCCGAAGATGCCGTACGCGTTGGCGGCCATCAGGTTGTTGCGAAAGATAAAGTTGGTCGAAGGACTGCCGAATGCCATCGTCACGTTGCCCGTGTGAAAAGCTGTGTTGTGATCGAAGACCGCGTTGAGTGCATCCGTGACGAGCAGGAACATGCCGCGCCCGCCGTACGTCTGGGCGTTTATGTCTTCAAATAGATTGTTCTTAACCGTAACGTTGGTTGTGCGCTGGCTCTGAAAGTTATCGTCGTGCCCGTAGATGCTCATAGCCCCGGAAGCGTGGCGCACTACGTTGTTGGTGAACTGAATGTCCTGAAGAGTGCTCCAGGGCGCAGTCCCATCCTGATTGCGTACTGTGAAAAGAACCGCGATGCCTTCCTGTGCGTCTGCCCAGTTGTTCTCCAGCGTGTTGCCGTCAATCGTGACGCGCTGCGCGTTCTTGAGTTCCAAAAGATTCTTGACATACCAGACGCCGCGCCATGATAGGGGTTTGTAAATGTAGTTGCGGCGAATCTCTATATCGGAAGGAACCAGATTCGGAATGCTCGGGTCGGCTCCGCCGAACATGACATTTTCGCCCGCAGCTTCCAGATAGTTGTTGATGATGGTAAACGGCCCCGGCCCATTCCACCCGCAAAGCGCCTGCGTGTCCTGCCCCTTGCCCTTAACGTCCGAGATATAAGAGTTGATGACCTCGGTCGAACCGCTGTTGAGCGCGATGCCGCGCTTCAAGCCGCTCGTCGCGTCACCGTGTATGTAGCAGCGGTCGAAGATGAAGTGATGTGGAACCTGTGAAAGCGTATTCTGCTGCGTGCCGGTGTCCCCTAAGCGAATGAGATCGAAGACGACCGCCGCGCTGTTGGCGGGCTTGAACTCTATGCCTACGAAGCGAAAGTGATGTGCGCCGGGCTGCGTCTGAAGCGCAGGGTCGCCCGCGCCGAGCGAAACAATTTTCGGCATCGCGCTCGCATAAGCGGGCGTGACGCGCGTGCCGTCGGGCGGAAGATTCGCAATCGCGGATGAGCGCACAGTGACGTAGCTTGACCCGGATTTCACGGGCAGCGTAATCGGCCCCGTGTAGGTTGCACCCGCGTCGAGCACAATTTCATCGCCCGGCTGCGCAGAATTTATCGCCGCCTGTAGACTCGCGCCCGCAGGAACCGTAATGGTCGCCGCGCGAGTTGCGTGCTGTGCTCCGAAGAGCGCGAACGCTATGACGAGGAGGAGAAGTTGAAATCCTGTGCGAGAGATTCTGAGGGATTGCCGCTTACAGGCGACAGCGCGAGAGCTAGACATCTATTGAACCTCACTTCGGTAACCGGACGATCTCTCTCTAAAGAAGGAGACTCCTGGCTTTGCGAACCCGCATCGCTACGGGGGTGCCTTTAATCGGTGATGGCTCTTCTGTGCGCTTCTTAGAGTGAGTTTATGCGCAGAAGAGTTTTCGGTTTAACTGAAACGTGAGCTTGCACACGGCCTGATGCGTGGATGGCAATGGCCTGTACAGCGGCTTAACGCTCAGCTCATTTATTGAAGACGATTGGGAATGGATAAATTGGGAAAGCCTGTGTCTGGATTAAAGCGAAAGGATGAAGGAAGCGCCGCGAAGAAAGAAACCAGCAACTGCAATTCGAGGGATTAGCGCTACAGATGGTTTCCGACCGGAAGTCATGAATCCCGTGACCGAAAGGAATCGGCTAGAGAAGAGGCAAACGGGAAAGCTAAAAAAACAGGTTCCACATTAGCTCGGAAGATTCAAAGCTCCGGTTTATCTTCGGATCGCCTTCGGCAACCAGACAATCTCTAAGGGGAAGATAGTGGAAAGGGTTTCTACTTATCTCACCAGAGACTCACGGCTTTGCGCCCCTGCCTCGCGGCAGGTTTGCCCTTATCGTGTGCAATCGTCGTTTGCAAAAGATCAGCACCGCTCGCGGCTCATGCCCGCCCGGAGCAGCGCACGTTTGAATTAAACGATATTTACCGATGTTTGTCAATGGCCTCTTTATTACATTCTCGTGGCGAACATAAAAGAGGGCGACCGGCATCAACTGCCGGTCGCCCGAGCTTCTCTTTCTTCCGCTAACTTGCCAAATAGCAGAGCTTATAGCCGCGCAGCTTACCTGACCACGATGCTGACCGTGTTCGAGTAGGCCGAATTCCCGCTCGCGTTTCCGGCGCGGACGCGGAAATAGTAGGTTCTACCGCTCGTCAGACCCGTGTTTGTGTAGGTGGTCACATTCACGCCGACGGTCGTTATCTGCGTGAATCCGCTCGTTGCGGAGGTGGAGCGCTCTATAAGAAAATTCTGCTCGTTATCTGAATTGTCTCTCCAGTTGAGTTGAGCTCGCTTGGCGGTTGTGCTTGTCGCCGTCAGGTTGGAGGGCGTAGCGGGCGTAGTGGCCGGAGCGCTGACTGTGGCCGTTGTAGTGGCGCTGTTGGTTAAGCCGCCGGTGTCTGTAACGGTCAGCGTGACGGTGTATGTGCCCGCAGCAGTATAGGCGCGTGTAGGGGTTGCGCCTGTGCCGGTCGTGCCGTCGCCGAAATTCCACTGGTAGGAGGCAACCGTGCCATCCTCCGGGTCGGAAGAAGTGCTGCCGTTAAACTGGATCGATTGCCCGGTTGTTCCCGTGTACGGGCCGCCCGGTCTGGCAATGGGCGCTTGATTGGGAGGCGGAGGTGGCGGGCTTCCGCTTCCTATCAACTGAAAATTGTCGAAGATGGCCTTGCCCGGCACACCTACAGCGGAGTATGTACCGGCATCAAGCTCAACGCGCAGTCTTAGACACAGTGGATTGAGCGCCTTTGCGGGACAGAAGTCTTGAAGAGTCTGCTCTTATGCGCGTGCCGGGGCAACTTTTATGAAAAACCGGCCTGATTCAGTGTATTATCTACTCACGGCGCGAGCGGCCACTGTCGGCCTGCTGGAGCCTGTAGAAATTTGAAGGCGCGTCTGACGCCGGTCTTTAAAGCTTCATTCTCAAGTACCTATTACCCGACCGTTTCACAAAGGCTTTTTCTGTCTCATGCGATCCCTTGCAAAAGCGCTGCCCGTGCTCTTCCTTTTCGCCCTCTTCATCTTTCCATCTGAAGCGCGCGCCGACGGCATCGTCATCAATAGCGGCTCTCTAAACATGCCCGGCAGCGGCGGCGGCAATTTTACATTTCAGGGTCAGGGAGTGAGCTTGAACGGGTGGATAGATTTCGCTCCGCCCGTCTGCGCTCCGTGCCGTAGCGGCGAGACGACGAACGCTTCACTCTATAGAAGCGGCGGAGATGTGCGCGGCGGCTCTGGAACAATCAACGGCATCAATTACGATCATCTCTTCTACGAAAGTCAGGTGCGATTCACGACCGGGCAGATTACAGTCCCGAACGACGACGCGCCGGACATAACACTCACAGTGCCTTTCACCTTTGAAGCCTTTATACAGGGCTGCACACAGAGCACCGTTGCGGGGCCGTGTCCGGGCGGCTGGGTCTTCAGCAGCCTGTTGAACGGACAGGGACTGGCAACGCTGCACCTGACCAGCTACCTGGACGGAGCAGGCGGTCGGCTCTACAGCATTCGCGGCATCTCCTACAACTTCGCGCCTGCAACAGCGACACCCGAACCCACAACTCTTGTACTCTTAGGCACAGGTCTCGCCGGAATCGCCGCCAGCCTGAGACGCCGCCGTGCTAAATCCAAGTCAGAAGACTGAAATCAATCCGAAGAAGAATCTAAACTTACGTGAGTTTGAGATAAGAACGCGCAGTTATTTTTAGCTCCGTAGGAGCTAGATGTTTATAGTTCATCGGAGCAAGAAAATATCAAGCTCCGTAGGAGCTACATGTTCTGCAACAAATGACATGTAGCTCCTACGGAGCTTGATACTTTTTCCTGCTCTTATTCTATAGACATGTAGCTCCTACGGAGCTTTCTCTTATCTCTAACTCTCGTTGAATGGCTTCTCTAAACTCTTCCAACCTTCTGCGGGTCTATGCTGGCTCCTATGTCTGTGCCGTCAGAGGCGGCGCGACGGAGCGGGCTGTCGGGTTGCAGCCGGTAGTCGCCGCCATCAGGGTTGACGAACTTGAGCTGCCTCAACGAAGCCGGAAACATGTTGCGCCCTTTGTAGAAGCTTGCGTCGCCGCCGATGATGGCGTTGTTGGTCATGATGCTTCTGGGAAAATAAAAATCGAGCGCGTCCTGCCCGACGTTGCGACCGTCGCCGTGAAAGCCGTACTCGTTCTGCGGCACGACGTTGTTGCGAAAGATGAGCGCGGTCGTCGGCCCACCGAAAGCCTTCGTGATATTACCCGTCGTGAGAATCGTGTTGTGCTCGATTGTCAACCCGTCCCAATCCGCTATGGTCATGAACTGCCCGGAGCCGTTCCACTTCTGGCCGTTGATGTCTTCAAAGAGATTATTTCTTACGAGAGCGCGGCGTCCACCCTGCCCTTCGCCGCCTAAGAATTGAAAGACTCCGCCAGCGCCGCGCACTATGTTGTTGGTAAAGGTGACATCTTCTATGGTCGCCTGCGGCGCTGCGCCCTCTTCTGCGCGGACTGTAAAGAGGACTGCGGTTCCATCCTGACCGCTGCCCCAGTTGTTCGTCATCAGGTTGTTGTCAACGGTGACGTTCCGCGCGTTCTTCAACTCAAAATGGTTTTTTACCAGCCAGCCTTCAGAGCGCCAGCTTGCAGGCTTGTTGAAGTGATTGCCGCGCACGGTGATGTTCGCCGGAACAATCCGTAAACGCGGCGCGGCTCCGCCGAAGAGCACGCCTTCCGCGGCTGCCTCTATGTAGTTGTTTGTAATCTCGAAGGGGCCGTCGCCTCCCCAGCCGCAAAGCGCCTGGCTCTCGTCGCCCTTGCGCTTGATGTCGGAAAAGTAGCTATTGATAACGCGCACGGAGCGAGCGTTCAGAGAGATGCCGCGCCGTTGTCCATCCAGCGGATGCCCGTGAACCCATACCCTATCAAACTCGAAATCATGCGGCAGTTCTTCCAGTGTCTTTTCCTCGCCCGTGCCGAGTTGAACTATATTTCCCTGGCCGCCTGGAACGGGGCCGAACTCTACGGCTATGAAGCGGAAGTGATGCGCGCCTTCGGTCGCAATGATGGCCGGAGAATCGTTTGAGCCTGAGACTATCTTCGGAAGCTGTGTAGCGTAGCGCGCAGGGTCAAGTCGCTGCCCCGCAGCAGGCAGTTGAGAATCCGGCGCGCTTGATCGCACGGTGACGAACTCCGCTCCGGCCTTCTTCGGCAAACGGAACGTGCCGCGAAACGTCGCGCCCGCTTCCAGCATGATGGTGTCGCCGGGTCGCGCCCCGTCCAGAGCCGCCTGCAAGCTATCGCCCGCTTTGACGACAATTGTCGCCCCGTTCCCTCCAACGCGCCTCAGCCTCTCCTGCCCTGCGCAAGACATGCTCATCTCTACGAGCACAAGACAGGACAGGATAAGCGCAGAGCAGAGCGCGCCATGAAAAACGCGCGCGCGTTTTCTGAAATGTAATCTTCTATTCATGAGTTCGGTAATCTTCCGCCAAGCCTGATGCGACTACGAGGTGCCTTCGCTTGCAGGCACATCTTCGGTCAACGATACCACAGCCGGTAATAGACGAGCTTCGGATATTCTTCGGCGACCATTCGCCAGCCGCTTCTGTGCAGCCACCATGTGAGCGGACGCGGGGTCTCTTCGCCCGGCGGTGGGGCGTCAAGCCCTAACTGGATGCCGCTTCCCGCGAACACCTGCCGCGCCGTCCACAGAGCGCGGCGCGAGTGATAGGCCGAAGTCACGAAGAGAATTGAATGAAGCTCATGCGACTTGGCGTAGTCTCGCACGAGCACAGCTTCTTCATACGTGCTCGTCACAGTCTCAGGCAGGATAAGGATGCTTTCGGCTGGCACGCCTGCGTGAACCAACTCATCGCGCGCACGCTCTACGAAAAGCGGGTTGCGCTGCTCGCGCCTAGACCAGCCGCTCTGCTGATTGTCGTTAGTTAAGATGATAAGGGGTGCGCGCCCAGCGCGAAACAACTCCGCCGCGCGGCGCGTTCGCTCCCTGTAGGTGGATGAGCCGCTAAAGATGACCAGAGCATCCGCCCTTTCAAGCTCGGCGCTGGTGACAAGCGCGCGAGCCGCTATCCATGCGATGAGAAACCACAACAAGAAGCCGACTGTTAAAAAGAGCGCCCATCGCCGCGCACGACTCTTCCCGTACTGATGCGGATGCACCGCCGGTACTTCTTCGTCGTTCTTGGAAGATGTTTGAAAATGCAGAGTCATTCTTTAGTCCCGTCAGGGACGATTGATAATAGCCCAGTGCTTCAGCACTGGGAATACGTTATGAAGAAAATGATTGAGTCCCGTAGGGACGACTGAAATCTCTTCTTGATTTATTCAGCCGTCCCTACGGGACTCAACCTCTTTTGGGCTTGCTGTTCCCAGCACTGAAGTGCTGGGCTATTATCAATCGTCCCTACGGGACTTTTCAATCAGCCTCAGCCCTTTACCAGCAGATGCCCTGATAGTGTTCGTCCGAAGTGCGTCCAGCCCAGAGTCTGGCTAGATCAATTACAATCTGCCCCGGTCGAAGCTCGCCTTCTATCTCGCGAAACTCTTCAGACTTGTTCCCTATAATCAGCACATCCGAAGCGTCCAGAACTTCCTTTAGACTTGAGCGCATCAACTGGGAGATATGCGGAATGCCGCGCTCTATGTACTCTTTATTTGCGCCGAAGAGGCGCGCCAGCGAAACGTCGCGGTCGTAGATGGAAAGCTGCACGCCTTTGCCTATGAGCGTCTCGGCCAGTGTGACCATAGGCGATTCGCGCAGGTCGTCCGTGCCTGCTTTGAAGCTCAAGCCGAGCAGGCCAACGCGGCGACTTCCCGCGCTCAAGACCATCTCGACCGCACGCTCTACCTGCAAGCGATTGCTCTGCATGACGCTTGAGAGCACAGGCACTTCTACATCCAGCTCTTTCGCCTTGTAGGTGATGGCTCGCAAATCCTTCGGCAAGCACGACCCGCCGAAGGCGAAGCCGGGCTTCAGGTAGTAAGGCGAGAGATTGAGCTTCGTGTCTTTAGAGAAAACGTCCATCACTTCGTGGCTGTCAATCGAGAGCGCCTTGCAGATGTTGCCGATCTCGTTGGCGAAGGAAACCTTGAGCGCGTGAAAGCAGTTGCACGCATACTTGACCATCTCTGCGGCGCGTACCCCTATGACGTAGACGGGCGCGTCCACATTCTTATATAGACGGCGCACGAGCATCGCCACATCTTCGTCGTCCGCGCCGATAAGTGTGAACGGCGGCGCGTAGAAATCCTTGAGCGATGTCCCTTCGCGCAAAAATTCCGGGTTGATAGCGATGCCGAAATCCTTCCCCACCTTCTTTCCGGAATAGACTTCGAGCGCAGGCACGACGACCGTTTCAATCGTTCCCGGCAGCATAGTGCTTCTGATGACGATGGTGTGCCGCGCGCTCTTCTCCTCCATCGCCGCGCCTATCTCCTGGCAGACGCGCTTGATGTAGGATAGGTCTAGCGAGCCGTTCGGCTGGCTGGGCGTGCCGACGCAGACCAGGGACATCTCTGTTTCCATGACCGCAGCCCGCGCATCTGTCATCGCGCGCAGGCGTCCCTCTTTGACCATCCCGCCTATGAGTTCGTCAACACCGGCCTCTACAATCGGGCTTTTGCCGCTATTGATGATCTCTACCTTGACCGGATTCGCGTCAACGCCAATGACCTCGTGCCCTTCCTTTGCAAAGCACGCCGCCGACACGCAACCCACATAACCGATTCCAAACACGCTCAGTTTCATCTGTTATTCACCAAAGAAGAAATTAGTTAGAAGCTGTTTGAGTCCCGTAGGGACGTTTGATAATAGCCCAGTGCTTCAGCGCTGGGAGCAAGACCATGAAATGTTTTCCTGAGTCCCGTAGGGACGACTGAAGATAGACCTCAAGCCGGATTTTCAGTCGTCCCTACGGGACTCATTAAGCTTTAACTCTCATTTATTCCCAGCCATAAATGGCTGGGCTATTTTCAATTGTCCCTCACGGGACAATGGGATTTTCACATCAACCAGTTTCTTAGATTACCTGCTCCATGCCTGCTTCTTCTGCCTTTACGTCCTTCACTTCTTTTCCACGCAGCCGCAGCGCACGCTCGCAGATAGCCGCAAACTCCGCAGCCACGTTGTCCCAGCCGAATGATTCTCTGACTCTATGGGCGGCACGCACTCCAATAGCTTGCGCGTAAGCTTCATCCTTCAGAACGCGCACGGCCTCAAACGCAAAGCTTTCGGGCGTGTCGGCCAGAATCAACTCGACGCCGTTTTCCACGGGCAAGCCTTCCGCGCCGATGGTGGTCGAGATGATGGGCTTCTCCATCGCCATCGCTTCGTAGATTTTCAAGCGCGTGCCGCCGCCTATGCGTATCGGCACAACGTACGCGGCGGCGCGCTCCATAAACGGGCGAACATCTTCGACGCGTCCGGTGACGACGATGGAAGGATCGCTTTTGCTCAGCTCAAGCAGCCCCGGATATGGATTACGACCGACGACCAGGAGCTTCACATCCGGCACCTCGCGCTTGACGAGCGGCAGGATTTCGCTAGTGAAGTAGCGTATAGCGTCTTCGTTCGGCAGCCAGTCCATAGAGCCTGTGAAAACGAGCGTGTGCGGCTCAAGGGTTTCAACCCTACGCGGGCGAAAGAAATCCGTATCCACACCCGTCGGCACATCAGAGACATTTTCTAAACGGTACTCGCTCAACATCATCTCGCGATCTTCGCGCGAGACGGCGACCACCCAATCGAAGCGCCCCGATGCTTCACGCTCAAAGCGGCGCATCTTCCGCCACTGGTCGTAGAGGTATGCCTTCTTGACCGGATTGCTCTGGACTTCATAGTGGCGTTTCCAGATCATAGCCTCCACGTTGTGCTGAAAGAGCACGGTGGCGCAGGGAAGCTCAAGAGGAAGATTCACGCTCGGCGTCAGAAAATCGCAGATGACGACATCGAACTCCCCGCCTCCGGCGAGGCTTTCTATCTCGCGCCGCATCTGTGCGGATTCATACTTTTTAATAGCATAAGGCAGACGCGAAAAGAGATTCCGCGCAAGCTCTGTGTAGAACGCGGCGGAGAATTTCTCGCGCACGCGATGCTCAATTGTGACAAGCTCCTGACAGTATTCAGATGCGCGCTCGCGTGCATCCAATGATGCCGTGCCGTCGTCGAGCGTCAGGTACGTAACGTGATGCTCGCGGCGCAGTTCTTTAAGCATCTGGTAGGTGCGTATCTTCCCGCCCTTATCCACAGGATGAAGCAGCTCAGTTTTAAGCCAGAGTATTCGCAAACTTGTTTCCCGCTCCCAAGCCTTCGCGCTCTTCAAACGCGCACAGCCGTCTCAAGCAACGCGCTTTGCGCATCGCTTCTCTCTTCGCCGTCCACGAAACGTCTCAGCCACATCTCGAAATTCAGCAGCGCCCAGAGCCTTTCCGAATGATTGCCCGCGCCCGCCCTGTGCTCTGCAACCAGCTTGCGCACAACCTTAGCGTCAAAGATGCCGCGCTCCAATGCACGCTCGCTCAATACATAATCGTCTATCATGTGGCTGTAATTGCCGCGAAACCACGCGCCCACAGGCACCGGGAAACCCATCTTGCGCCGCTTCAAAATCGGGTCAGGCAGGAGTCCCTTCATGCTCTCGCGCAGGATGTACTTTGTAGTCCAACCGCGAAGCTTCAATCTTTCAGGCAGGCGCGCCGTAAACTCCACCAGCTTGTGATCCAGAAAAGGCACTCGGCTCTCAATCGAAGCGGCCATGCTCATCTGATCCTGCTTCATCAAAAGCTCGTGCAGGTAAGTCTTCGTGTCAGCGTAAAGCAGCCTGTCGAGCAAGGTGCGCGCGTCCGTCTGTTCAAGAACGGTGCGCACCTCCCTGTAAGGATCAAGCGCCTCTTCTCCAATGCGCTCCCTTGTCTCAGGCGTCAGGAGCCGCGACTGCATCGCGCGCGGGAAGACTGCAAAGTTATCGAAATAGATGCTCTCTATGTCGGGGTCTACGCACAGGAAAGTGCGCAGGAGTTTCTGTCTGGCTTTAGAGGTTGCGGGCAGACGCTCGATGCTATTGCTCACGACGCGGCGCAAGGCCGCTGGTGTGAAGCTTTGATAACGCGCGCCGAAGGCTAGGTTATAAATCGTCTTGCGATAGCGTTCGTAACCGCCCAGAAGCTCGTCGCTTCCTTCGCCCGTCAGCACAACCTTGACGTGCTCGCTCGCCAGACGCGAGACGAAATAGAGCGCAACACTGCTGGGATGCGCAATCGGCTCGTCCTCGTGCCAGATAAGGTTAGGAAGCGCCGCGAAGAATTCTTCAGGGCTTACTACTACTTCATGATGATCCGTCTTGAAGGCACGTGCGACCATGCGCGCGTATTCAAGCTCGTTGGCTTCGCGCTCCATGAACGCTACGGAAAAGGTCTTGATGGGGTCAGAGACCATCCCGCTCATCATCGCTGCGATGGCCGAAGAATCTATGCCCCCGGAAAGGAACATGCCGAGCGGCACGTCCGCCATCAGGCGCAAACGCACGCTCTCTCGAAACAACTCTCGCCACTCCTCTATGTAATCCGCGTCCGACTTTCGCGTCTCTTCCGTCTCAGGCGTGAACCGAACGTCCCAGTACCGCTCAATCTTAATCTGGCCGTCGCGCCAGAGGAGCGTGTGTCCCGGAAGCAATCGCTTCACTCCGTTGAAGAGCGTCTCTTCGCCGGACGTTGCGTGATTCGCAAGGTAATCTGTGATTGCCCTGTAATTGATTTCCCCTCGAACGGCACGAGCCTTCAGGAGCGCTTTAATCTCCGAAGCGAAAAAGAGCGAGCCATCGTCTCTATGAACGTAGTAGAGAGGCTTGACGCCCAGACGGTCGCGTGCAATGAAAAGCTCCTCGCGCCGCTCGTCCCAGATGGCGAAGGCGAACATGCCGCGCAGGTGCTCTACCGCTCGCGTGCCGTGCTCTTCGTACAGATGCAGGATGGTTTCCGTGTCGCAGTGCGTGCGATAGGTGTGGCCGCGTTCTTCTAAGCCCTGACGGAAGTCTGCGTGATTGTAAATCTCTCCGTTGTAGATAATGTGCAGCTTTCCGTCTTCGTTCGTCATAGGCTGGTGACCCGCCGCGACATCGACGATTGAGAGACGACGATGCCCCAGCCCTATACGACCGTTTGCAAACAGCCCGCAGTCGTCCGGCCCTCTATGCCAGATTACATCACGCATCTCTTCCAGCACGCGCACGTCCAGAGTCTCACGCGACCGGCTGGACAATGCTATTCCGTTAATGCCACACATAAACTTGGCTTCACACCCTTAGACAAACGTTTCCAAACGCGCTCGTTCTTCCGAACTCACGTTGCCGTCGTAAAGATTGATAACATTGCCACACACTTCAAATTCTTCATTATTGAGAATCAAGCGCCGCGCGCCCGAAGCAGTAAGTGTCAGGCGGCCACGGGCATCCGTCTCGACGATCAAGTCACAGCCAGCGCGCCGCATGAACAGATAATTGATGCGCTCTTCAGCCTTAACAAGCTCTTTTCCATCAAGATTAAAGTTGCGTCCCTGAACGAGCGCAAGCTCTTTCAACTCGTTCCCAACGCTCTCGAAGCTTGCCCATGACCACTCGAAGTCGGATGTCATGGAGCGTACAACGCTCTCTTCCGCACTACGGATTAACAGCACGTCGCGCGTATCCCCGTCCAGCAATTCAATGGCGCGCCCGCCCTTTGCCTCTATCTCGTGCGCATGCACGCGGCCATCCTCAGCGCGTCGCGGGACTAGAAAAGTCACGAACTCCTGTGAGCCTTTCGTCTCGGCTTTGAATCGCCAGACGGGCGCGGGCGTGCAAGCGCCATACGCTTCGGAGACAAAGCCTTCTTCTTCACGCCACTCGCCGCCCTGCGAGAAGGCGAAGATTTCCAAGCCCGCACGATTCAGCTCGCGCTCTCTCACCGCGACAACACCTGCATCTTTTTCAATCGAGGGATGAGCGCCGGAAGCAAAATGAAATGCCAGCTCGCAAACGTGCGCTCCCTTCGATTCAATGCAGTCGAGCATTATCCAGTAGCGATTCTTGATGAAGAAGACGGCGCGCGTGTGCTGTACAGGCGACGGCAAACGTAGGTAGCCGTCCTGCTCGCCCTCGAAAAAGTCTAAATGCTCGCGGCTAATCCAGCGACACGCGCGCGTCCCGGCGATGTGTGTCCATGAGAAAGTCCCGCCGGGCACGGATGATGATTCATTGTCCACGACCAGAGTGTTGTGCGCGCCGGATGAGCGGAAAAGATCGCGCATCTCAGCCCGGCCTGTGTAAGTGTACGTGCCCGGATCGACCAGAAGCGTGCGCCCGTTGGATGCCAGCTCAAAAGAGAGCGCGTCCGCGTGAGCGTGGCCGCAATTCAATGTCCCGTGCGGCCCGCAGTCAATCAAAAGATAGTTCGCATTCCGTCCCCAACCATCACGCATCACGTAATAGCCGCCCTCTGTGAACGCTTGCGAGGTTTGCGCGGGCGCGTGTACTTCCAGTTGATCGAAGCGACGAGCGCCTTCTTTTCCCAGCAACCAGAAGGTCTCTTCCGCCAACTCTCCCGCGACCTGTTTATAATCTCCGCGCATGAAAAGCGCCGCGCCTGTGGATAGAGTCGCGCGGAAGTCATTCGAGGCTCGCTCGTCCAGCATCACAAGCCGACCGCCGTCGTCATCGCCAAAGCGCGGCGTCGTGCCGTCTGGCCTCTGTATATACATCAGATGATCCAGGAGCGCCGTCAACTTGGCTTCAAGCAAAGGCTCGGCCTGCTCGTCTCTCATCTTCGAGAGAATGAAGAGGTGTGTGTAAAAGTCTGTAGTGTAGCGATGATAGTAGCTCGTCTGCTCGAAATAAACGCCGTCCGAGAGAACATGACGATCAAGCTCTTTCAGAAGAATGTTTCTTCCGAGGTTGCGCCAGCTTTTGGCTCGGCGCAGCTCAGGCAGCAGCGTGCCGAGATAAAAGAGTCCCAGCGCTTCGCCCGTCAGATGCGTGTTCGGGCTGAAGTAGGTCGAAAGATATGTCTCAAGATGCCGCGCGTGTAGATACAGAAATTTCAGAGCGCGCAGGAAGAGCGCAGGCTTTAGATGCTCTGAGTCTCTGAAGAAATGAAGCGCCCACAGCCATGAGATGGCGCGGAACGAAACTTCAAGACTGCTCGCCCAGTTGATGCCAAGCTTCGGAGGATTCCTGTCCATCCACTCCGAAAGATGCGCCGCAAACCTTTCCGCATAACGCTCGTCGCCTGTGTACCAGTAGGCGCGTCCCAGCGTCATGAAATATTGATGACGGTTCAGCTCCCATGTAATCTTTTTGTCGCCCGCGCTCTCAGCATCCAGATAATTGATGCGGCTCCAGTGAAGGAGCGGCGTGCGCTTGCCTGCAACCGGCTCCAGATGCCAGTCAACCGGATCGCCGAACGAGAGATCATGAAAGCCAAGCAGGTCGAAACGACCTCTCATTATCTTTTCGGCGTGTGCCACCACGCGCTCTTCCGCTTCCTTCCCGAAACGTCGCTGCAACTCCTCCAACGCTTCTTCACGATTATCGAAAGCAGCGAAAAAGTGCGCTCCCTTGCGTGTACGGAAGTGCTGTAGCAGGTCTTCGGCAGAACGGATTAAGTCTTGAGATTCACGGTCTAGCAGCTTGAAGAAAGTCTCGTCCGAAGGCGTGCGAACCTGTGAGGAGAGGCCAGCCCTTTCAGCCACAGCCGCCAGCTTTTGCCCTCCACGCACACGAAGCTCTTCCAGGCTGCGCCCCTTCAAACCCTTCAAGTTTTTAAGCTTCTTAATCATCAACCTGTCAAAAGCAGCTTAAGCAAACCTCTTCAAGTTTAACTGCTCGTAACCTTCTCAACTTCCGCTTCGTGTTTGCCGACGGCTTCCTTGCGGCTTATCTTTCTTTTCTGCCTCGCGGCAAGCTCCCTGTAAAGCTCTAGCCATTCGTCGCGCACGGAAGCCCATGAATACTTGCGACACTCCGTCAGCGCCCCCCGCGCGATTTTCGTCGCCAATCCTTCCTCTTCAAGCAATCGAAGCGCGGCGCGAGCCATCGCTTCATGGTCATTGCGCTCGACCATCAACCCGGTCTCGCCGTCCGTGACGATGTAGGGAATGCCGCCCGCGTTCGTAGTCACCACGGGAATCCCCGACGCGTAGGCTTCGATGATGGAGCCGGGCATGTTGTCTATATCGGGGCTGTTCAGGTAGATGTCCGCCGCATCATAAAGCTCCGGCATGCGCTCCTGCGGGACGCGGCCTATGAACTCCACGTTGGTTAACGCAAGCTCACGCGCAAGCGCTTCCAGGAGAGCGCGCTCTTTGCCCTCGCCCGCAATCACCATGCGCGCATGCGGGAAACGCTTCTGCACAAGATGGAAAGTGCGAAGCGTACAGGCAACATTGTAATGCGGCTCGAAGTTGCGGTTCGAGAAGAAGACCGGACGCAAAGGCACACGCTCGCGAAACGGGAATCGTGTGGTCTCTACGATGTTGAAGATAGAGCGTGCGCTGAAACCGAAGCGCCCGAAGACATCGACCAGATAACCCGAAGGCGCAACAATCTCGTCCACCAGGTTGATGGTCGGCAGCGCCGTTCGTCGCCACCTTTGCAAGTGGTCTTCCGCTTCACCGCTGCGATAGTTGAGCACAGTCCGCTTGCCGTAAAGCCGCGCGGCTAAGATAGCGGGCGTCGGCGCGAGCACAAAAGAAAAGTAAGAGGCGGAGAAGATGTGTATCACGTCGTAGGAAGGCACGCGCCATAGAAGCTGCGCGCAGTAAGCGAGCGAGGTGACGACTGTGCGAACGTACTTGATCTTCTGAAGATGGCGTAGCATTCCCGGCAATCTAGGGTTGATGGGCTGCATAGAAATTTCAAGCCCCGGCTCGTGGCTCAGATTCTCAAGCAGTCGAGCGGCCTGCACAGCCTGCCCGCCTAAGATGTCCAGCGACGGTGCGACCATGAGGACACGCAAGGGGCGCACGCCTCTCGCCGCCTCATTTGAAGTTTGGTTGTTTCCTTTCTGGTTTTCCATACTTTTATGGAGTAGGTCAATCTAGGGTTGAGTGGAGGGCTAATTGATTTTCACCACAGAGACACAGAGGACTCAGAGGGGGCACAGAGGCTTGAATGCTATGCAACTCTCTGTGCTATCTCTGCGCTCTCTGTGTCTCTGTGGTGAATGCCAACTCTCATCACACTCCACCTCTATCTGAATAATCGCCCCTTACGGCTTAACATTAACTTCCACTTCGCGCCTCACACCCTCGCCCGCTCGCGCGAGCTTCTTCCCGCGCCCTCTTGAAAGCAGACGCTCATAAAGCTTCTCTATCTCTGCGAGCTGCGCTTCGCAGGAGAACTTTTCGCGTACGCGTGCCAGCCCGCGCGCGCCCATCTCACGCGCGCCTTCAGGGTCTTTGAGTAAAGAGATGATGCGCCCGGCCATCTCTTCATCATCCGTAGGCCGGACGATGTAGCCCGTCTCGCCATGAGCGACCGCCTCGCGTGCGCCGCCAACGTCGGTTGCCACCACAGGCCGCGCCGCAGCCATGTATTCCATAATCGAATTTGAGAAGCCTTCGAGACCTTTAGAGCTTAAGACGCACACTGTTGATACGGCCAGAAGGTCTGCAACGCGCGCGCACCTGCCTATGAAGAAGGCGTCCCGCTCAAGTCCAAGCTCCCGCGACAATGCGCGCAAGCTCTCCACAAGGCCGCCTTCGCCCCCCAGAACGAACGCGGCATCCGGGACTTCCCGAAGCACACGACGCGCGGCGCGCAGGAACGTCGCCTGATCCTTCATGTCGAAATGCATATTGGCGACGATGGTGACAAACCGCCGATGCGGCTCTACGGGCAGACCGAGTTCGTCCAAAACCTTTTCGCGGATCAGGCCGGATATGGGCGCAATGCGCGAGGTGTCCATGCCGTTATAGATGGTGACGACCTTCGCAGGCTCAACGCCGACTGCGATTAATTCGCGGCGAACGGCTTCGGAATTGGCAACGATTGTGTGAGCAAGATTGAAGGCGCGACGCTCCGTCCACTTCTGCGCTTTCGTTCGCACGCCTTCGGTTTCACGCCGGGCAGCTATACGCACTGGCACACTCGCCAGCCTGGCACCCGTCATGCCGAAAACGTTCGTGTAAAAATCATAAGTCTGCACAATATCAATCCGCCGCTCGCGCAGCAGTTGAGCGAAGCGTCTGAGCTGCCGCACGGCATTACGATTGTAGAAACTGCCAAGGCGAAACTCCGCAACCTCTCCCAAGCCCAGACGCGACACCTCGTCCAGCAACGCACCTTCTCTATCAAGACACGCAACGTGTACATGATAGCGCCCCGTTTCATGAAGCATACGAGTAATCTGCGCGGCCTGACGCTCCGAGCCGCCCTGTCGAAAACTGCTGACGAGTTGTAGAACGTTCGGCTTCATTATCCGGCTACTTCCTGTTCTTTCAGCAGGCCATCCGCGCTTTCAATAGCCGCAGCTCCGACCGGAATTTGCTGGCTGGCTTCCCGTTCCACCTTAACGGGCAGGCTTCGCTCATATCTAAACCAGTTTTCCAGCACGTACAGATACCAGAGCTGATTCGGAGCAGACGCGGAAGGCTGAAGCGTCTTCAACTGCCTGAGCACGCCCTCTGTACGAATCCAACCCTCGTGTCCCAGTATGGATTCGCGCAAGGTCTCTTCGACAGTGGCGCGCCAACGCCCTGCAATCCAGCGCCCTACTGGAACGGTAAAGCCGCGCTTCTTCCCCTCAGAGACGCGCTCGCCCACGCGACGACGCGCTATCTCTCTCAATACAGCTTTCAACTTTCCTTTATGCAGTCGAATATCAAAGGGCAGTGCGGAGGCGAACTCCCAAAGCTCTTGATCCAGAAACGGCGAGCGCGCTTCCAGTGCGTGCTGCATCGTCCCGCCATCCACCTTCGTCATGTATTCGGCTACGAAACGGCCATGACGGTCGTATTCCAGAAACTCCGCCAGCACATTGCGTGCGCTCTCGAAAGACCATTTCATCACACGCTCGTCCAAGTGTACCCCTCGGAATCTTTCGCCGAGCATTCCGTGTTGCTCGTAAAAGGGCAGGCCGTCGTGATGCGAGGCGACTGCGCCTAAGCCCCCCGTCGTGTAATCCATGAAGGAGGCGGCGCGGCGCAGGATTCCTCTTTGCGGAAAACCTTTTTTGAGAAGTCTCCAAAGGTTTGCAGAAGCGCGCGGCAAGCGTCTAGCCAGTCGCTCAGCCATATAGAGGTGTCGATGCTCCGGGTAGCCAAGGAAGCAATCGTCGCCGCCGTCGCCCGTAAGGAGCACCGTCGCTTCATCACGGACTGCGCGCGAGACACGCAGCATGCCGAGCGCAGACGCGCAGGCGAAAGGCTCCGCATAGGCCGCGACCATCTCCTTGATGTCCGGCGAATCATCGGCGTTGATTTCCAGCATGCTATGCCTTATGCCCAGAGCCTGAGCGGTCGCGCGAGCGTCAGCCGTTTCATCGAAGGGGTCGCCGGGCGCGCCGACCGTGAAGGCCGTTATATCGCCGCCAAGCTCTCGTATAGCCCAGCAGACAAGGCTCGAATCAACACCGCCCGAAAGCAGAGCGCCGACCGGAACATCCGCCTGTAAGCGCCTCTCGACGGCTCGAAGGAAAAGCTCTTCAGCCTGCTCGACCGTCTCGTCAAAGGAAATTTTTGATGAAGCTGCTGCTACAGGCGGCGACCAGTATTCTCTTGCGCTTAATTTGCCGTCTGCCCATTCGACAATCGTGGCCGCAGCCACTTTCTCAACGCCTCTGTAGATTACGCGCCGGTCTGTGATGTATCCGAATTCAAGAAACTCTGCGACCGCTGCTTCATCTATCTCGTCTGTGAATCCACCAAAATGCAACGCGCGCACGGTCGAAGCGAAAGCTATCTCAGACCCGCGCACGCTGTACACCAGCGGCTTAACGCCCAGACGGTCGCGCACCAGAAAGAGCTTTCGCGTAGAGTCGTCCCAGAGACCGAAGGCGAACATCCCTCGTAAGCGTTGGACTAGCCCGTCAATTCCCCACTCGCTGTAGCCGTGAACCAAGACCTCCGTGTCCGTGTTGCTCTTGAATGCGAAACCGCGCGATTCCAGTTCATGCCGCAGCTCTTGAAAATTATAGATAGCGCCGTTGAAGACCACACCGACCTTACCATCGGGCGAGAGCATGGGCTGGCGTCCCATGTCGCTCAAATCAAAAATCGCCAGCCGCCTGTGACCGAGCACGGCGCGCGGCCAACTCTCTACACCGCAGCCGTCCGGCCCTCGATGCGCGAGCGCGTGCGTCATACGCTCGACCGCACTGAGCGCGGCTGCCCTGTTAGCTGATCCGACGAGTCCTGCGATTCCACACATAAGGATTTATGCGATGACGGGCGCGAGACCTTCTTCCGCGCGTGAGGAAGCACGGCTTACGCTTCCCGCTTCATCCAGAAAAGAGCGATGCCAGAGTTCCAGCATCAGTAGCGTCCAGAGAGCGCCCGAATGATCACGTCGCCCGCGCTCGTGTTCATCCAATAGCTTCTGTACATAATCCTGCCTGACTATCCCGCGCTCGCGCGTGCGCTGCTCAGTCAGGGTCTCGCGCGTGCGCTCGCGCAGTTGGTCGTTAATCCATCTATCAAGGGGGATGCCAAAGCCCTGCTTCGGGCGATCCAGAATCTCCGCGGGCACAAGGTCTCGGACGGCGCGCTTGAAGATGTGCTTTGTCTCAAGGCCGCGCATCTTCATTGAAGCCGGAAGGCGCGCTGCAAATTCCATCAGCTTGTGATCCAGAAGCGGCGCGCGCGCTTCCAGGGAAACGGCCATAGTCATGCGGTCAACTTTGGTCAGGATGTCGCCCGGCAAGTATGTCTTGCTGTCGAGATAAAGCAGCGCGTCTAACGGCTCATCTGTGCGAACGCTCGCGGCCAGCTCGCGAAAGCGCGCCAAGGCAGCATTCTCTTTACCATTCAGCCTTTGACGAAACTCATCGGTCAGAAGCGACCGCTTGTTGAGGCTCGTGAACATAGAGACGCTGTCAATGTAACGGTCAATGGGGTCAAGTGCCACGTTGTATAGGTAGTTGCGTCCCCATGCACTGTGCGGCAGGCGACGGCTCACTGGCTGCATCAAGCCTTGCCTTAAAGCGCGCGGCAATCTGGCAAAGGTGCTTCTACGTCTATCAACGACGTAGCGCGTGTAGCCCGCGAACAGCTCGTCGCCGCCGTCGCCCGAAAGCGCCACGGTGACGTGCTCGCGCGCGAGCTTAGAGACCATGTAGGTCGGAATTGCTGAAGAGTCTGCGAACGGCTCGTCGAAATGCCAGACCAGTTCGTCAATTATTCCGCAGATGTCGGGCGTGACGATGAACTCGTGATGGTCTGTTGAGAAATGCTTTGCGGCGATGCGCGCGTAGTGCAGTTCATCATAGCTGTCTTCGTGAAAGCCTATGGAGAAAGTCTTGACGGGTTTTGTGGAAGCACGCGCCATCAGGCCGACGACCACGCTTGAATCGACACCGCCCGAAAGAAACGCGCCCAGGGGAACGTCGGAGATTAAGCGCACGCGCACAGATTCTTCCAGAAGCGCGCGTAATTCTTCGACCATCTCATCTTCGCTTCGAGCATTAACCGTCTCGAAGGGAAAATCCCAGTACTGTTTGACGGACAGGCGGCCATCTGCGAACGAGAGAGACGAGCCGGGCGGCAATTTGTACACGCCCTCGAAGATGCTGAGCGGGTCGGGAACGTAGCCGAACGAGAGATAAGCATCGAGGGCTTCAGCACTCACCACGCGTCGAACCTGCGGATACACAAGAAGCGACTTCAGCTCAGAGCCGAAGACGAGCGTGCCGTCAGGGGTCTCTGTGTAGTAGAGCGGCTTTTTACCGGCGCGGTCGCGCGCCAGAAAGAGCCTGTGCGTGCGCGCGTCCCAGATGGCGAAGGCAAACATCCCTCGCAAGTGATTCACGCAATCTTCGCCGTACTCTTCATAAGCATGAACTATGGCCTCCGTGTCCGAGTGCGTGTGAAAGCGATGGCCGCGCGCTTCCAAATCTTTTTGCAGCTCGCGGAAGTTATAAATCTCGCCGTTGAAGACGACCGTGACCTGTGCATCGCAGCCGTTGATGGGCTGGTGTCCTCCGGACAGGTCTATGATGGAGAGACGACGCATGCCGAGCGCGGCGTGTGGCTCAATCATCACGCCCTGATCGTCAGGCCCTCGATGGCGTATGACACGGCACATGCGGTTGAGCACCGTAGCGCGCAACTCTTCCGTCATGCCTCTGCTTTGTCCTACGAACCCTGCAATGCCGCACATGATTATTCTCGGTCTCAGCTTTTTAAGTAGCTTCTGCGCGACGCAGCCGCGCGTTAACCTGCCGGTAGATGTCTCTGGCACGCCCGACGAGTAGAGCGCGCTCTTCGGTAGTAAGCCCTATGATTAGATAAAGGAGCGCATAGACTGCTCCGACCGCGCCTGCTTCTATGAAAAGCCTTGCCCAGCTTGTCGCCGGGTAGAAATGTATCAGGGCGAAGGCGAGCGCCGCCGCCGGGATGGCGCAAAGAAGCGGCGGCACAATCCCGCGTCCCACGTAATCCAGTAGATTCATGCGAAGCTCGCGCGAGGTGAAGCGTATAACGTACCAGCCGCTCGTCAGGATTCCGGCGGTTGCCGTGCCCATCGCCACGCCGACGATGCCGTAATGCCTGACCCACCAGACCGAAAGAATCAGGTTCAGCACGGCCTCCGCTAGCGACATCATCACGACGCCCTTCATACGGCCAGAGCTGATGACGACGATGCTCGCCACCTGCATCATCACGCGATAGAACATGATGAAGACGAAGATGGCCGTCAACTCAATCCCGCCGTAATTGTTCGGCCCAACCCACAGGCGCATGAAGCTCTCGTTGAAGGCGAGCGCGACGACCGCGACCGTCAAACCAGCCGCCGCCGTCAGGCGCAGCACGCGCACGTAGACTTCTCTCAGGCGGTCTAGCTTTCCCTGCTCGTACAACTCGAACGCGCCCGGATGGCATGAATCTCCGAGCGTGAAGATGAGCGGCATGGCGTACATCGGAAGGCGGCTCGTCAAAGTGTAGATGGTCACAGCCGCAAGACCCACGCCCGATGCGACGACCAGATTGTCTGTCTGGTAGATAATCGCCACGGCGATGTTGTTCAGGAATAGCTGCCAGCTCCAGCCGAAAATCTCGCGCGCCTCAATGCGTGAAACGAATCGCCAGCCGACGCGTAAATCCGGCACGGTGCGCCGCAGGATGACGAACGCCGAGATGGCAGCGAGAAGTCCCGCGACGACGCTGCCAAGGGGAAGCGCAATCAACCCGAAGCCTGTGGCAAGCATCACGACCGCAAGCACAGGCGAAAGCAGGTTCGCCAGAAAATTCGTCAGATTCGTTGCAGCCATACGCTGGTAGCCGTTCAGGGTGCTGCTCGCAACCCTGAGCGGAAACGAGAGCGCGCCGTAGACGACCATGATGACGAAGATAAGGGTTGCGACACGCGTGCGGTCAGGCGGGATAGCAGACCAGTGCGGCAGAAGCACGCTTAAGGAAAGCCCCACGACCAGAAAGACGAAGCCCAGGCCACAGTAGAGCGCAAGCGCCGTCGAGACCATGCGGTTGATGGCTTCCAAGTCTCCGTGCTCGCGCATGCGCGCGGTACGCCTGACGACTGCATTCGCCATTCCCAGATCGAGCAGCGCCAGATAGCCCAGCATCTGCCCTATGGTCGCCCACAGGCCGTAGTCTTCACGCCCCAGATAGTGAAGGACGATGGGAACAAGCACAAAGCCTGCGACCGCCATCACAGCGGCGGAAGCGTAATTCGTGATGACACCCATGATGGCGCGTCGGGTGCGCGTCATACGTCCTCCACCAGAGCGGCGTTACCAGCCCGCTCTCTTTCGACCGACCCCTGCCTTAATCCCAGAACTTCTCTATACAGGCCAGTCATACCGAGCACAAATCTCTCCAGACCAAAATTCGCTTTGACGAACTCGCAGCCCGCGCGTCCGAGCCGTTCCCGCTTCTCTTCGTCGCTTAGAAGCGAAATGAGCTGAGCCGCAAGCTGTTCGTCATCTTCATGCTGGAAAAGAAGTCCGGTCTCTTCGTGGCGAACGATTTCCGGGATGCCGCCGACAGCGGTCGCAACGACCGCTCGCCCCTGCGCCATCGCTTCGAGGATGACGAGCGGCAATCCTTCCATGTGCGTCGAAAGAGCGAAAACATCCATAGCGGCTGTCAATCGCTGCACGTCTTCACGGAAATCCGTGAAGATGAAGTAAGGCGCAAGACCATTTTCTTCTATGAGGCGCGACACTTCCTCGAAGTGTTCTCGATAGGCTTCCACGCCGGAATGCTCGCCGACGATGAGAAAGCGCACGTTGGGTTGCAGAGCACAAACGCGCGCGGCGGCGCGAATCAGGGTCGGGTAATCTTTGGCGGGCGCGACGCGCGCCACCATGCCGACTATCTTCGCATCCTTCGGGATGTCGAATTCCGCGCGCACGCTCTGTTCCGCATGCTCATCTCTTTCCTTCACATCTATGCCGTCGTAGATAACCACTCCGCGCTCTGCTCCTACTTGGTGGCCGAAAGCCTGCCGTGTATTTTCAGAGACGAAGACGAAGCGTTTGACCGGGAGAAGAAAGCTTCTGTCGCGCCTTGAAATTTCTTCAAAGCGACCGCGTATGTGGCTGATGACCGGCACGCGCGCAATCAGCGCGGCCAGAGTGGAGCGGTGCGCGGCCAGAAGATCGGCACAGTGCATTAGATCAACCCTGTGCTCCTTCAGCTTTCGCGCCAATTCACTTGATGCGCTCAGGTAATCTTTAGGATGACGATAGCTAGGCTCCGCCGCTTCATACTCCACCACCTCGATGCCTTCCTGCTCGAACATCTCCGCGACCGGGCGCGCTTCCTTCAAACAGAAGGCTATGTGCTTGAACTCGTCGCCCTCAGTCCAACGCGCCATGCGCGCGGTCGCACGCTCGACCCCGCCGACGCAAGGCCAGGGCATGATGTGCGCGATTATTTTTCGAGTCTCAGGCATTATTAAAGTTGCGGGCTGGCTTCGCGCAGCTTAACTGTAACAGGCTTTGCTTCCTTCATAGGCTTTGCTTTACTCGGTGGCAAGCGAGGTGTGCGGCGCTCCTTTCAAGCGTGCGTAAAGATCGCGCGTCGCGTTGATGGTCTTCTCCCTGTTGAAGTTCGTGCGGACGTGCTCTTGTCCGCTACGCCCCAGACCGGCGGCTCGCGCCGGACTATCCAGCAGGCTCAAAATCTCCAGCGCCAGCTCGCCATGGTTATTCTTCTCATGAAGCAGCCCCGTTTTCTCATGAGTAATCAATTCGGGGATGCCGCCGACGCGTGTGGCTACGACCGGGCAGCCCAGAGCCATCGCTTCCAGAAGTACCAGCGGCATTCCTTCGGCGTGCGTAGAGAGCACGCAAACATCCATCGCGCGAATCATGTCCGGCACATCCCTGCGCAGGCCAGCCCAGATGATGTTCTCAGTTAATCCCAATTCTAACGCGAGCGCGCGAAGCTCTTCATAGTGCTCAAGGCAATGCGGGTGATCGTATTCGCCTACGACCAGAAGACGTGTGCGCGTGTGCGCGGCTGTAACTTTCTGCATGGCGCGAATGAGCGTCTCGAAATCTTTGGGCGGCTGCACACGCGCGATCATACCTATGACCGGAGCGTCCATTTCAACATGAAACTCTGAGCGCACACGCGCACGCGCCGCACACGCTTCATCCGAAGCCGCCGGTCCCCAGTCGTAAATCACAGTGCCCCGTTTTTGAGGCACGCGAAAGATAGTGTCGAAGTTTCGCCAGACCGCACGGCTCACGAAGACGAAATGAGACGCGGCTCTCAGGGGCGGCTTGTACTGCCAGAGCATATCCTCGAAGTTGCTGCGTATGTGACAGACCAGCGGCACGCGCGCCAGCTTCGAAGCAAGCCCTGCGTGATAGACGCCCATCAAATCGGCAGAGTGTATGATGTCTACCCTGTGCTCACGAATTAATCTTAGAAAGCGCTTTGTGCCGCGCAGGTAATCGGACGGGTGACGGTAGCTGAACTCGCCCGCTTCATACCCGACCGTTTCGATTCCGGCATTCTCAAACATCTCGCCCACACGGGTGCGCCCGCCATGACAGAAAGCCAGATTGTGAAACTCCCCAGTCTCTTCGAGCGCAGAGGCCAGCCGTAGAGCAGCGGTCGCAACGCCGCCCAGTCCCGGCCACGGCAGGACATGAGCCACACGCAAAGGAGCAGAAGCGCTGCGAGCGCGCACGCTCTCCAGCGCGACGCTTTCAATGGAGCGCGGCTCGCTTGGGCGGGCGGTCAGGTTTTTAAGAGCGGTGGATTCCATCTCTTTCAGTATTTCGTGCTCGCTCCGAAGACGTGGCGGTCTCGCATGTCGTAAGCGCGCAGCATCAATCGCGGCGCGAACCTCAGGAGCATGAGCATCAGGGAAATCTTGCGGCTCTTGAGAAAAGCATTCGCATCCGACAGACCTTCAATCGCGCCCTTCGCATCGCGTTCAAAGAAGGCGCGCTTGCCTTCATGAAAGCGCTGCATCGCGCGAAAGCGAGCCATGGCCTGCGTCAATGTCTCACGTTCCTGCGGCTTTAATTCCAGATTCCTTTCCGCTTTCTCCAAGACCATTAGAATGTGCCTGCACATCCAGACCGGATCAGACGAGAGACTTCCGCGTCGCTTACGGTAGCGCGCAAGCACCTCTCTATGATAAGCGATGCGCCCGCCCATCTTTACAATCCGCAGCCACAGGTCGAAATCCTCGGAGCTACGCAAAGATTCGTCAAAGAGTCCGACTCTCAGCACGGTCTCGCGTCGCGCCATAGCGCAGATCATGACGTTACATTCCTGCCTGACCAGACTCTCAAAAGTCACGTCGCCCTCAGACGGGCACATCTCCATAAAACGCTGCCCAGCCTCCGGCGCGTCTCCGAAGACTTGTGCATCAGGGTAAAGCACATCGAGGTTAGAGTCGGCGAGCATCAACGCGGTCTGAGCTTCCAGATAGTTTGAAAGCCACACGTCGTCTGCATCAAGTAGAGCTATGAAGCGCCCGCGCGCCACACGAACGGCGCTGTTGCGCGCTCCGCTCAAGCCTCGATTCTCCTGCCTGATGTAAACGATGCGCTGCATGTAAGGCTCAAGCACGCGCTCAAGCTCTTGTGAATCGGGCGAGCCGTCGTTGACTACAATTACCTCGTAATCCTTGAAGGTCTGCGCGAAGGCCGAATCAAGCGCTTCTTTAATAAACCCGGAAACGTTAAAGGCAGGTACGATGACGCTCACCAGGGGTTGCGGACAGGCTGTACCATCATCACCACCATCGCGCTTGACGCTTTCAACCTGTGCCGAATCTACGGTCATCAAGCGTCCCTCCCCTGCACCCTTGCAGTAGCCTGCGGCGCGACTGCGGATGACTGCTGCACATTGCTCGCATGCGAGGCGACAGGCTCGCGTATAGGCTCCCAGCGCGCGTAGCGTTCGCCGCGCAGGAATTTGTAGACGGCCAAGAGCGATGCCAGATTGGCGAGCACGAAATACTGCGGAAGCGCAAACAGACGGCTGCGCGCTCCAGCAGATTCAAGCAACCAGCCCGCAAGCGCCGCCAGATAAAAGAAGACTTGCGCGATGAGCGCCGCCGCGAAGAACAGGTTATGCGGCGCAAGCACAAGCGAGGCGGCGAAGATAGCCACCAGAAAGAACGGCACCAGATAGCGCATAATCTTGTGCGAGAAAAGCTCCACCGCATAGAAGCCGCCCTTGAGCGGATTCATCATTGCGCGATGCCGCCAGAGGTCTGTGAAGGTCTGCGTGATGATACGCACACGCATACTCAGCTCTCGATTCGAGCGATGGTTCGTCTCCTCCGTGCAGACGGCTTCCGGCTCGAAGACTGCTCGAAGTCCCTGCTCGACCATCACCGTTGCAATCAGAAAATCGCTGCACGCTTCCGGGTACATCGGGACATAAGCCGCGCGCCGCACGCTGTAGAGACAGCCCGAAGCACCTATCAGAGAACAGGCGCGGCTCTCGTGCCGCTTGATAAAAGTCTCGTACTCCCAGTAAGAGCGCGCACCCTGCCCCGTGTTCGAGCTTGAAGGGTCAACGTAGATGAGACGGCCTGCGACGCAGCCGACCGAGGCGTCTGCGAAATTCGGCATCATGACTCTCAGCACATCCGGCTGATAAAGAGTCGTCGCATCGGAGAAGAGAATAATTTCGCCCTGCGCCTCTAAGACAGCAGCGTTCTGCACAGCCGTCTTGCCCAGACGCTCCGGCTGGCGCAAGAGTCTCACGCCGCGTGACGCGAACGACAAAACAATCTCGTCCGTCCTGTCCGTAGAGCAATCCGAAGCGACTATGATCTCCATCTTCTCCGGCGGGTAATCCAGTTGGAGCGTGTTCTCCAGCTTCAACCCCAGGTCTCGCTCTTCGTTGTAAGCCGTGATGATGACGGTGACATTCGGCTCATGTGCGGCGCGTCGCACATCTCGCCCGCGAAGGCGGCTGACGATTAGCACCAGCAGAGGATAACCTGCATAGGTATAGAAGAACGCCGCCGCGCTCAACCAGAAAACCACTTCTGCCGCAAACCGTATCGTCATGCTTATCTCAAAACAGCTTCCGCCTCCGGCAACACCGCTACTCGCTCCGCTCTCTCTTCAACCTTTGCAGTTGGAGCTTCACCTTCGACAATTTTCACAGCTTCTTCGTCCAACTGGTACATGCGCCGCAGGCAGATTGAGTAGCCGACCAGATAATAGACGTACCAGTGATAGGCTACAGAGGCAAAGAAGCTCCCGATCATGTAAGCGACGATGCTCGCCTGAAGGCCGATTGACATGTAATAGAAGCGCGAGCTTTGCCGCGTGTCTAAAGTCTCGCGCTCGATTTCCCGCAGCCGCTTAAACGGCGTGAGCATGAACAGAATGTAGACGATCATGGCCGCCAGCCCCATCTCGGCTGCGACCTGCGTGTAGGCGTTGTGGCTGACAAGCTCGCGTATGGAAACGGTGTGGAAGTTGCCCATGCCGATGCCGAAGAGCGGGTGCTTGGCGGCGACTATAATCGAGCGTATGAGCACCTGCTGTCGCATGTTGGCGGAGCCGAACGAGTCGCGGCTGTGGTCAAGGATTGATCCCAATCGCTCGCCGTAGCTTCCGGGCGCAAGCGCCATGAAGGCTCCGAGGAAGACAAACATCGAAAGCATGACCGCCAAGCGATGCTTGCGGCCTATCTTCCAGCAGAGGACTCCGAGCGCTCCGGCCAGAGCCAGAGAACCGCCGCGCGAGAACGTGACCACGATGCCCGCCATCGAAAGCGCGCCGCAGGCTGCGTAACCCAGCTTGACGAAAATATTGCGCGTCGTGAACAGCAACGCAACTATGATGGGGAAGATGGTCGCTAAGTGAAGCGCCATGTCGTTCGGGTTGCCGAACATGCCGCCGATTGAGCCTGAGACGCGATAGCCTTCGACCGTCAGATTGCCGGACTGGTAATCGCCCAGCGCTTCGAGGCTCAAATAAACGCTGACCGCAATTCCTAAAAGCAGAAGCCCACGCAGACGCCACTTCGTCCGCACGACGTTTATCATCACGATGAACATCAGCACGGCCTTTATGAACGCGTCGTTAAAAGTATCCCACGCCTCTTTCGGATTAATCGCAAACGGGATAGAGAGCAATCCGGCCAGACACAGCAAGAGCAGCAGGTTGACCTCGCGCGGTCGCGCCGTCAGATTTCCTTCCAGTGCGAGTTGCGTAGGGAAGAAGATAAGGAGCGTCGAGATGGCAAGCACAAATGCTATCGAAGTAAATGATGAGAGCGCCGGAATCAGCTCATACGGGCGAAAGTAGAGTACACCCGTAAACAGAAAAAGCCCCGCGTAACTGAGAACATGGCCGCGTCTTTTCAGCCAGTTCTCTTTCGGAGCCGTCTGCTTTTCTCTAGTCTTGGGTCGCGGCACGGGTAGCCGCTCAACCACGACCGCGCTATTTTCAACTCGTTCCTTTTCGTCCGTCTTCAGCTCAACGACAGTCGCCCATGAATCCGCAGCCTCTACATCTTCGTCATCAGGCTTGCGGTGAAGACTTGCGAAGGATTCTTCCGCAACTTCACATACGTCTTTAGCTCGCCCGCCTTTGGTGACAGGCTCATAGTCTGTGAAATGGCGGTCACGTCTCATTCTGCGGCACTCTAGGGACTTAAAAGCCTGGACGCTTGCCGAGGCGAGCGCCATGAGCATTGTCGAGCGATAACCACGGTTGCGGGGCAACGCATCCATGATTCTACTGCTATTTCTTCATCTTCTTTCGCAGGCGCGCTGGCTCTTGAATGCGAGAGAGAGCAAAATCTTGAGAGTCCCCGAAAATGCGCTCGTAGACTTCCCCCCAAAAGGACGGCTCGACTCGCCCTTTATTCTACCAGAAACAGAGAGTTCACCAACTATACGAAAGTCGGTGAACTCTCAAAGTTCCGGTTCAGTCCTGTGGCGGTCTGCTCAAACACACCCAGGCGCGGCCTTCAGACCGCGACACTTTCTTCGTCGCCCACGAGCACGAGCGCACGCACTCTTTCGCGCAGCGCTATCTCGAACCGTCGCGCCTCTTCAATCTCCGAAAATGCAAGGGCGCGCAGCTCCTGCTCAATGCGGCGGCGGTAATCCGAAACGAGTGAATCAGAAACTCCCAGGGTGGCCGCGACTTCCAGTTGCGTCGCGTGATACGGGCTTAAGTAACAGTGCCACAAAACTCCGAGCATACGATTGTACTGCTTGACCTTGCCCCGCACGCTCTCGTGCAAGCCTTTTAAGAACTGATCGACGTAGCCCGCGGCGGCGCGCTCAGATTCCCGGCGCAGTAAGCCTTCCTCAGGATTATCGCCCACGTCCACAGGCTCAAACTGTATCCCGCCTTCATCCCCTTCGTCTCCGCCCAAAGGCACAAGGTATATGTCCATCACGGGCAGGCGCGACATCACGAGGCTGCGAAGCGTGCGCACGTCCACAGGGGAATCCGCCGCCTCCAAAACAGAGATAATCAAATCCTCCAGATCAGAGTTGCTGATTACGACCTGCGCATCGCCTGTGCATCCGACCATGCGCGTATCGCGCTGGCGCATAGGAATCATCTGTACGCGCTGCTCCAGGTCGTGCGCTTCCCTTTTCTGCTTGCTGCTCTGCCACTCGGAGAGGCCGTAAACTCTATCCACCAGACGGCGATGCGGCTCGTCGTCCATCCCGGAAGAATCGAAGCGGCGGAAATTGGCGCTCGATTGAATCAGTGTGGAGATGCGGCGCGCCAGACGATAGGATTCCGGGTGTCGCTTGCGAAGCTCTGCCGTCAGAAGGTTTGTCAGCTCAATCTGCCCTATCTCACACTCTATCTCCGCATCCGTCATGCTCGTGTCAAGGTAGTGCTGAAAACGCCCCTTGCTCAAAAGAAGCACGAACAGTTCCTGCGTGAGGTCTGTGTGAGCATTCTGCGCGCCCTCCTCAACGAGAAGGCCGGCACTGCGCGAGGCGCGCACGAGCGGGTGATGGCAGACGATGCGGTGAAGGTCTGTCCAGAGTTGTGTTACGTCCGAACGACGCAGAGAGTTGACCCACTGGGCGCTCTTCGAATGGCGCTCCCCGTAGGTGCGCGGCGTGCGCGGCTGTTCCTTAAGAGCGCTCATGGTTGAATCTGGGTGATTGGTGCCGGTTGATTTCACGGTTCTTAGTCTTGTTTTAGGTATGAGAAGCGCAAGGTTTTTTTAGCATCAAGCAGGTATCAGCGAATAATCAGGATAAAGCGTTCAGGTAACATCCGTGTTGTCTACATTGAGCGCGTGCCCATCCACCTAGCTCTGCTTTCGGAGGGGAGTAGAACGAGAGCCTTTAGGGCTAATCAGTCATGAGCATCACGCTTATGCCGGAATTTGAACCTTATGGCGGGTCGCGTGCGACCTTTGGAGGGGTCGCGCACGAAAGTTAGAGCGGCGATTATTACTTCCCTCTCCCACGGGGGATTTAACCTCTGCTACCCGCAAAAGCCTGCATGTACGAGACCTTGCCGGAGAACCGCGCTTGGATTTTGACCGCAAAAGGGGAATCGGCGCGGCCAACTACAGAAAGGGGAATCAAGGAGCTTTGAGCCTCCCTGACTGACAGAAAAGATGTTATCAGCAAAAAGCTTTTTGAGCAACATCTTTTTACACAACGGCCAAAATATTGATATGACTTGAAAAAAGAGGCGCTTATCCCCCATCAAGTTTTGGAAGCAGGGGGCAATTAGCGCTTTCTTCTTGATGACCAGGCATAAGCGTCCGCCTTGAGTTTGAGAATTGGTTTGATGGCAGCCTCAGTCTTTCTTGCCCCTTAATTTTGCTGCTCTTTTGCTACGGCGGTGCGTTTTACGGTTTGGACAATAGCTCTAAGACTATTCGAGCAAAAGAGGTATGCGGGGAGCGAAGGTGAGCAGATGAGGACATCGAGCGTAACAGTATTTTGTAAACAGGCCACTTGCCCATCGAGCGAGACGCTGCTTTCGTATCATGCTCCAGAGACGGCGTTCGAGCAGGCGCAGTGGATTACATATCACCTTGAGTCATGCGAATTCTGCGCGGCAGAGTCCCGGCTGCTTGCCGAGCACGAGGCGTCGGAAGAAGAATATCCTTTGACGGAGATTCCAGCTCACCTGCGCTCGCTAGCAGAAGCGCTGTTGGGCAAGACAGGGCTATCCGGCCTCATTTCTCTTTCAGAAACCTCTTATGAGAAAGAGCGTTTGACGCTGACGGACGCTTAAGAGGATTTCAAATATTCAGAAAGCCTCTCACGGCTCGTACCCCTTTTCGCCCTATTCTCGCTTCGGACAATCCAAGGGAATAAATTTACAGCCTATCTGGACTGAGTTTTCAGAAAACCGGATTCAATCTTCCTTCGCCCCTCCATACAACTCTTCAATCAGCGCGCGATACTTCTCATCAACCACACGTCTTTTGACTTTGAGCGTCGGGGTCAATTCTCCGCCGTCGATGGTGAACTCTTCGTGGAGAAGCGCGACGCGGCGCACGCGCTCGTATTCATTCAACTCCGTGGTGAGTTGTGCAACTTCGCTCTGCACGATTTTGATAGCGACGGGAGCGCGACTCAATTCGGCGTGCGTCTTAGGCAGCTCAGCTCCGGCCTGTTTCATGGCTTCGCCGAGGGCTTCCCAATCGGGAACGATCAAAGCGGCGGGCTGCTTGCGCCCCGCGCCTATGACTACTACCTGACTAACAAGCTCGCTCTGCTTGATGAGACTTTCGACCAGTTGAGGGGCGATGTACTTGCCGTTCGAGAGCTTGAAGAGGTCTTTCTTGCGATCCGTAATATAAAGATGGCCGCGCGCGTCCATGCGCCCGACATCGCCCGTGGCGAACCATCCGTCTCGGATGACCTCTGCCGTCTCTTCGGGCTTTCCGTAATAGCCACGCATGATGTTCGGCCCGCGCACTATGATTTCGCCATCGTCGGCTATCTTCACGTCGATTCCGGGAAAGACAAGCCCGACAGAGCCTACGACATTCTCGTCCGGGCGATTGGCCGAGACGATGCAGGTCTCCGTCATGCCGTAGCCCTGAAGAATCGGAATGTTTGCGGCAAGAAATGAATATGAGAGCGTGGGCGAAAGCGCCGCTCCGCCTGAAACGAAATAGCGTAGGCGGCCTCCCACGCCTTCTCTCCACTTGGAGAAGACCAGACGGTCTGCAACCGCCTGCTTGAACTTGAGTGAGAGCGGAACGCGCTTTCCCTTGTCTCTCAACTCGGCGTAGCGTTGGCCGACCGTCATCGCGTCTTCAAAGACTTTGCGCTTCCAGCCCTTCGCAGAAAGCCCGCGCTTGACTATCTTGTGATAGACCTTCTCGAAGAGTCTGGGTACGGCGGTCATGATTGTGGGTCGAACTTCGCGCAGGTGTTCGCCTACCTGATCGAACGAGGCAGAGTAATGAACGGAGACGCCGTTGTAGCAGAAGACGTAGAAGACCGCTCGCTCGAAGATATGAGAAAGCGGAAGCACAGAGAGCGCAACGTCCGTAGGGAAGATAGGCAGCGTGGAAGAGATTGAAAGCACGTTGGAGATAAAGTTCGAGTGCGTGAGCATCACGCCCTTCGGCTCGCCCGTCGTCCCCGAAGTGTAGATGATGGTCGCCAGATCATCGGAGCGCACTGCGTTCAGGAAGCGGTCGAAAGCTTTAGGCTCAAGGCTCAGGCGCTCGCGCCCCATTTCTTCCAGCGCCGCCAAGGTTCCGGCGCGCTCAATGCCTTCGGCGGCCTCTTCGTCAAAGAAGATGATTCGCTCAAGTTGTGCAATGCCTTCCAGACCGGGGAGCGCGTGCTTGAAGACACGTTTCCCTGAAACAAAGAGCAGGCGTGTGCCGGAGTCCTCCAGTATGTAGCGCACCTGCTCGACGGCCTGCGTGGTGTAGATGGGAACGTTGATAGCGCCCAGGCTCAGGATTGCCAGGTCAACGATTGACCAGTCGGGACGATTCTCCGAGAGGAGCGCGACGCGGTCTCCGGGTTTGATGCCAAGCTCAACTAAACCGAGCGTGACCCATTGGACGCGCTCTATAAACTCTTCTGCCGGAATGCGAACCCAACGGCCATCGCGTTTGTGGTTGAGTGCATCCGTCTTACGGTGTTCAAGAATGCCTCCGAGGCACAGCGCTGGAAGAGATTGATAATGCGTAGAAGGGTCTGCCTTTTGACTCATTAGAACACGCGCCCCGTGCGCCCCCTTTCATCAGGAAGCGTGGTGCGCTGTCTCCTTGTAGGAAATCTTTAACTCCAAAAAGCAGGGGAATATGGCTGCAAGTCCGGTACGCTGCCGATAAGCTTTATGCAGTAAGATTGTCATCATCCCTTTTCGCGCCGCGATATATAAACGTTTAGAAATTTGAATTACTCCGCCCGCCCGTTGTTTCTGACAATATCAATCAATGCATCCAACCGCCGATCCGTGTGCTCTTGAGACTCAGCGAGCTTCGCTAACGCTTGCTCCGTACGTGCCTGCGCTTGGCCCAGATCACCGACAACTTGAGTCAGAGCATTCAAGTTGGTTTCAAATCGCGCCTGATTTTCTTCCGCGCGAGCCTGTGATTGTTCAGTGCGTGCTTGCGCCTGACCTACTTCATTAACAATTTGAGTCAGCGCAGACAGGTTTTCTTCTACGCGTACCTGCGACTGCTCCGTGCGTGCTTGCGCCCGGCCTAGGTCGCTAACGATTTGAGTTAGAGCCGCCAAATTATCTTCTATGCGCTCCTGCCCTTGCTCGTTACGTGCTTGTGCCTGCCCTAAGTTGCTGACAATCTGAGTTAGAGCACTCAAGTTTGCATCAACGCGCGCCTGATTTTCTTCCGTGCGCTCCTGCCCTTGCTCGTTACGTGTTTGTGCCTTACCTAAGTCGCTGACGATTTGAGTCAAAGCCTCTAAGTTGGCTTCGACGCGCGCCTGATTTTCTTCAAAGCGCGATTGCGATTGTTCGGTACGTGATTGCGCCCTGCCAAGGTCACTGACGATCTGAGTCAGAGCGGCCAAATTGGCTTCAACGCGCGCCTGATTTTCTTCAAAGCGCGCTTGGTTTTCTTCAAAGCGTGCCTGGGCATCTCCGAGTTGGTTAACCCATACTTCGTGCTGATCCATGCGCTCACTGGCACTAATCATCAGCGTAGTGAGCATCTGTATTGCTTCCTCTACGTTCCTGACACGTGGCTCCAAAGGTGCCTGGTCGCTCATTTCTTTACGCCTCTCTTACCCGCGTTGACCTTACCATCGGTACGCTATGAATCTACCCTACATTCGCTCACTGTAGATATGCAACTGCATGCTTTACGAATCAACTACTGAGAGCGCCGCCCGGCTTCAAGGCCAGTGTGCAGCGCGAGACAGAGACTAAACGCTCGTGCTCGTCCTTTATCTCTATAGCCCAGACGGTCATCTGTCTTCCGATGTAGACGGGACGCGCTTCTGCACGGACGCGCCCTTTTGTCACAGAGCGTAGATGATTGGCGTTAATCTCTACTCCTACGGGCGTAAAGCGCGTCAGGTCTGTATTGAGCGCCGCGCCGATTGAAGCAGCCGTTTCGGCGAGCACGACCGAAACGCCGCCGTGCAATAAGCCTGTGTACTGGTGAACACGCTCGGTCACAGGCATGGACAGCACCACGCGCTCTTTTTCAGCGGACTCGATGGTGATGTCCAGGGTTTCCAGAACGGTGTGCCCTCGTCTCGCTCGCAAAGCTTCCAACATGCTCATTGTGTTTCGGTGCGCATAGCTTCAGAAAGCGGCGCACGCTCTCTCTCCTCTTCTTCAAACGGTTCTGCCCAGTCATGTGCGGCGTGTCTGCCTGATGCGCGCCAGCCCTGTCCTCCAAGTATCTTTACATCCTTGAGACGAGCGCGCTCGAACCATCCGGCGACCTCCGTGCGGCTGTAGCGATTCTCAATCGGCGCTGAGAAGCGGTCGAACTGGTCTGTATAAAGAACACGGAAAGAGTATTTACGATAATGTCCGAGCGGCACGCGGTCGGCCAACGGTCTGGTTAACTTAAAGCGCTCAAGGATGCGCGCAGGCGTGACGAAAGCCGCTTCAAATCCGGCGGCGACGACCCACGAGACTTTCTTCAGCAGCGTGTGCGGCATTCGCGTTGTGATTTGCCGCGCTCCCGTTATCACTTGAAGCAGCGCACGCCGCCAGGCGGCCTCGCCTTCCAGATTCCAGTAGAGATAGATGTTCATAAACCCGCCCTCGCGCAGCAGCTTTAAGAGCGAGCGGAAACCTTTTTCCGGGTCGGGCAGATGATGTAGCACGCCGAGGCTGTAAATGAAATCAAAGGAATCGGGCGGAAACGGCGGGTGATAAATATCGGCCTGTATAAAATGGGTGTTCGGTTTATCACGATTATTACGCGCAGCAACTTCTATGGCCTGGCTCAAGTCCATGGCGATTACTTCACGCGCGGTCTGCGATACATAATAGGTATGGCGTCCCGTCCCGCACCCGGCGTCCAATACACGCTTGCCCTCGAAAACGTCTGGCGTAAAGCGCTCGAAGTACCAGCGAAAGTTGGCCTCGTAATCAGGCAGTATTTCAGAGAAAGCCTGCCATTCGTAGCCGAAGCTGCGCGCCGTCTCTCGCTGCTTTGAAAGAGCTTGATCCGACTCTTCCTTCGCCTCTGTCTTGCCGTACTCCTGCGGGATTGCTTCGACAGGCAATCGCTCCCTGTAATCCCTGTAAAATTCCGGGTGCATCTCCCACAACATGCTCTGTAGGTCTGGAGGCAGCAGGCGCGCGATGCCGCCTATGACGGGATAGGGTGCGCCGCACTCGCACGAGAGCAGACCATTCGTAGTCTCTTCTTCAGAGCGTGGCTCGTCAAAGCTTTCCAAACTGAGCCGGTTGCCGCACAGAGGGCAAACGACCAGCTCTAATAGATTCTTCCTCATCTTTAAGTAATGCGCGTTCCCGGACTTCTATAAAACTGCTGAGCTTGCCGAACTCTGATGATGGCGATGACGCCGCCGCCGCCGGGGCTTTTGCCCGCGCTCTTCCACGTTACCGTCGAGGGTCGCAAGCGCCGCGAGCGTCAGAAACAGGAGCGCGTTGGCCGCCGTATGAAGTGTGAAATCAAAGAAGCTGTGGACGAGCACGGCAAAGCATCCGACCAAAGCTCCTGTGGCGACGCCGCGCCTGAACAGATCATCTGTCTCCCTGCGCGCCAGCCCACGGCGAAATAAGAGCACCAGAAAGGACAGACCCAGAAGAGCGCCTACGATTCCGGCGTCCGACAGCGTCTGTAGATAATCGTTATGCGCGTGTTCGAGTCGATAGATTCCGTCACGCGTATCGTAAAGCGTGTAGGCCACGCCGAATGAACCCAGCCCGGAGCCGATTAACGGATGATCGCGTATGATCCCAATCGTGCCCCGCCAGAAATGCACGCGCCCCGTCGTGGGGTCTTGAGCGTTGACCGTCCCTATGAAGCGGCTCAGAACTTCTTCCCCGCCAAAGAAGACGACGCCTGAGAAGACCGCGAACAGCAGCACAAACGCAAGTCCGGCTCGCACAAAGAGCGAGCGTGTGCGCCCCCTCTTCTCGCCCTCTTCTCTTTGACGCCCGATTCTGACCCCCGTGATGACGAAGATGAAGAATGTTTCCGCAACTAAGCTGATGATGCCGCCGCGCGAATTCGTCATCACGAGCGCAATCGCCATGATGGCGGCGGCGAAGATATAGAGCACGCGCTTTTCGCGCTCGACTGCGCCAGACAGCAGCAGCCCGGCGGTCAGCCCCAAGGCCATCTCCATGTACGCGGCGAAGTGATGGCGATTGATGAACGGGCCGAAAGCAGTGCTCTGACCAAGCTCTCTTAAGCCGTATATTTTCGTAGGCGAGACGAATGACTGTATAAGACCGAAGATGGCGAGCGCAAAGCTGAAGATGACGATGGTATGCGTGACGACGCGCAATCGTCGCGGGCTGTCTATGAAGACTAGAGCGGCGGCAAAGTAAACGAAGAGCGCCAAGAGCTGCACCAGCACGAGCCGCGTCGAATAAGGATCGAGCGAAAGAGTGCGTGCGGCTTCCGTCGCGGTTGCAGCCGAAAGGGGCGCGCTACCAAAGGGTAAAAGCTGCACGAGGGCTAGAAGACAAATTCCCAGCAGCGGCCACTGGAGCGTGTTGCGGCTGATGCGCAAGAGGCGGCTGCGCCATGCATCTACCGCCCAGAAGAAGACGACCAGAGCGGCGCTCGCCTGAAAGATGGCGAGCGTCCAGTAATGCACCGTGCCGTAAGCAAGTGTCGAAAGCACCAGCGCCAGACAGAGCATCAGAATAACGAAACGGCTCGCCACCGTGCGCACTGTTACCTGCTGGTTACGCGCGGCCTGAGTGGCAGGTCGAGTTTCACTTACCTGTGCCGGTTGGTCTTGCACCAGCTTCTCTACCGATGAGTTCGAGATTGAAGTCATCATACCAAACAGTGCCGAAGATGGGGCAAACACCGCCTTCGCCCGTACACGGTGCGCGGCTGATGCTCAAGCTTATTCCGTCCACATCAGGCGGCATCTTAAAATCCACAGAGACCTGTTGCCACTCATTTTTACCGGGAGCGACCGGTGCAGATTCGGCGAGCAGTTTTCCATCCGCCGCGTTCAAAACTTTTACGAGCAGGGTGGCCGCACTCTTCAGCCCGTTCGTTCGCACATAAAACGTCAGCCGGTAATTAGTCGCAGGCTCAAGCGCAACCAGTTGCGTAATACTAAAGTCGAGCGGCGTAGTCGCGTTGAAGGTCATGCGCAGGCTCAGCTTGCCGTCATGCGCATTGGCGGGATCGAGCGCCGGACGTGCCTGCGCAATGTTCGGCACATGCCAGTCGAAGAGACCCGCGCCGCCCTGCTCAACAGCAGTCTCAAAGCTGCCGTTCGAGATTTTCCCGACCTCCGGCGCGCCTTTTTCTCCTGTAATATCTCGTGAAAAATTGAGTGCCGCGCGAAAACGCTTTGCTGTGATGAGATTACTAATCAGCGTTTTCCCTGTCTCCGCATACTCCTTCTTCTGCTCGGCGTTGAAGCCAGACCAGATTTGCAGGGCTTCCTCCAGACGCCCGCGGCCAAGCAGATAGCCTATGAACTCCGCACGCACAGCAGGAGAATCGCCCAGCGCGCCTCTCACGGCTTTTATGTCCCCGCCATAAATCATCCACGCTAGATCAAAAACCGCGCCGCGCTTTGTCGGGTCTGCTTCGGCCACTTTTCGCAACTCGGCTAGACCTTCATCGTAGCGCCCGCGCCTGAGAAGAAAATTGCCAAGATGCCAGCGCGGCCAGGAATAATAGGGCGCAAGCTCCACGGCGCGCCGCAGAGCCTTTTCTGACGCCGCCCAATCGCCCGCCTGCTCCAGCGCTCTTCCTAAATCCGTCCAGAGGCGGAAGTCGCGTGGGCTGAGGCTCACAGCCTTTTGGTATTCGACGATAGAGGATTGCAGGTCTGCGGGCGTGACGCCTCTTTGCACAATCGACGCCAGACTCCAATGCGCCAGAGGGTCGGACGGCGAAAGCCTGGTTGCCGTCTGCGCCGCATCAAGAGCATCCTGCGACAGTTGCGGCGCGGCCAGCGCAACCTCGCTGCCCGAATACCAGCGCAGCGCTCTCCATGAACCGAAGAACGCGAGCGCCGTTATCAAGATTAGCCCCGCGCGCACCAGCGCGCCGCCCGCATCTATAAGCTTTAATTGATCAGAAGCCACAACTGAAGAGCAGGGATGAGGGCGGCAGCGATGAGGGATGAAGAAGAAGAGAGTGAAGCATTCAGTTGAATCTGTCACTTCAGTTCCTTTTCATCCCTCATCGCTGCCGCCCTCATCCCTTACTTTACTCCTCGTCCAACTGTTCTATCTTAATCAGCATGCGCTTGAGCGAGACGTTCGATTCGCGGCAGTCATGCTGAATCTGGCGTATGCGCTCTTTAGGAAATCGGGAGCTTGAGATGAGTATCTCGTCAATGCGCTGCTCCCTGCAAATGCTCTCCAGAGAGCCGTTGCCGCCGAAGACGCGCAGCCCGTGTATGAGCTTGCCTTTCTTGTTCGGGTCGTCGTCTATAAAGCCTATGGGCGTATACTTCAGCTCGCGGTTATTCAACAGCTCGCGCAGTAGAAGCTCGCCCGCATCGCCAGCGCCGTAAATCAGTATGCGGCAGCCTTCGCTGCTGTGAGACAGTGGCAGCACCTGACGGAACAGGCGAAATGCCATGCGACTTCCCGCCACCACCATCAACAGAATCATAGCGTCTACGATAAAGACTGTGCGCGAGACTCCAGCGAAACGGAAGGCGAAGAGAATCGCCAGCAAGCTTGCCACCGAACTCAACACCACGGCCTTGGCGAAGACCACCAGATCGTCAACGCTCGTGTAGCGCCAGAGGCCGCGATAAACCCCCAGGACTAGAAACGTCGCCATCTTGACGAAAAGGATAACGGGCAGTGTGCGAAAGAAAGTTGTCCACACGCCGCTCTCCGACATCGGCCCGAACCTGAGAACATAGGCCAGATAGTAAGAGAGGATGATGAGCACCAGATCGAGCATCACCTCAAAGATGCGCCGCTTGTAAGACAGGTCTACCAGAAAAGCAAAGAGCGGTTTCTCTCGCGCCGCCTGAACATCGTCTTCGTCGTAGACCTTCACGCCCGCCAGATAAACGCCAAGCAGCGTGAGCACCACTGTGAAACCCAGTATAGCGGCGATGCCAAGGTCAGCATGCATCTCACGCACGAGCAACGCCAGCAATCCCGAAAGAGCCGCGAACCCGTAGAGCATGATGACTGCGCGACGCTCCGACATGCCGAGCGCAACAAGGCGGTGCGAAGTATGATCGCGCCCGCCCTGACGTACGGCACGGCCTGCGAGTTTTCTTAGAACGGTGACTAACGTCGTGTCGAAGATGGGGATGAAAAGAATGAGAATCGGCACGGCCAGTACGGGCAGGAACGAGCGCGAGCGTCCGCCCGCGACGCTCATCAGGGCTGTGCTCGACAGGAAGAACCCTATGAACATAGAGCCGCAGTCGCCCATAAAAACAGAGGCCGGGTTAGAGTTGTAAACCAGAAACCCCAGCAGCGCAGCGGCGAAGACGGCCAGCATAGAGGCTTCCATGAACTGCCCGTTGGCTATAAAGCTCAGGGCTAGAAAGATAGAAGCGATGGCGGCAATCCCCGATGCCAGCCCGTCCATGTTGTCCAGCAGGTTAACCGCATTGGTGATGCCTATCAGCCAGAAGATGGTGATAGCCATGTTAAGGGTGTGCGAGCTTGTCCACGGCAGACTCAAACCGTAATAGATGACGAAGGCTGCGCCCATCACCTGGCCTATCAATTTTTGATAGGGCTTGGCGTTGAAGATGTCGTCGGCCAATCCGACCAGAAAGAGAAAGGTGCTTGAGCCTATGACGACCCACCCGTAGGGCGTGTGCCGTATGAAGAAGAGATAGCTCGTGATGACCGATAGCCAGACAGCGACGCCGCCCAGCATCGCCGTCGGCTTCTTATGCCAGCGATCAATCTTGGGCTTGGCGACCATCCCCAGACGACGCGCCACGACGCGCACCACGGGCGTTAAAATAAGCGTCAGCGCGAAGGAGACGCAGATCGCTACAAGCTGTAATGTATCGAAGGGCATGGCTCGAAAGGTTTCCGATGAATCTGAAACCCTAGTTGATTACGCGGGACAAATCAAGTGCGCACAAGAGAGGCCGGTAGTGGCTCAATCCGGGTTGAGTTCAAGGCTTCTTGATTTTCACCACAGAGACACAGAGAACACTGAGGACGCACGGAGGCTTGAACTCTCTGTGCGTCCTCTCGTGTCCTCTGTGTCTCTGTGGTGTAAACCAACTCTCTCAGCACTCAACTTCAAACTAAACCACTACTGAGAACTTGAGATTACTATCTTAACTCTGAGCGGCGGATTTAAGCTCAGCATCAAAAATCCGTCCCCGTGCTTCTCCATCTCCGCCGCTATAGTACTCGATGACGCTGCGCAGGATTCCGTCCAGCGACATCTTCGGGCGGAAGCCTACGAGCGCCTGAATTTTCGAGACATCCGGCACACGGCGCGGCATATCTTCAAACCCTTCCTCGTAAGCCTCGTCATAAGGCACGTAGACTATCTCCGAATCCGAATTCGTCAGCGCTTTAACGTGCTCGGCCAGCTCCCTGATTGTCACCTCTTCACTGGAGCCTATATTGAAGACCTGCCCGACCGCGTCCTCCGTGTCCATCAAGCGTATGAGCGCGCCTACGACATCGCCCACGTAGCCGAAGCAGCGCGACTGTGTGCCGTCGCCGTAGACGGTGATGGCGCGGCCTGCCAGAGCCTGCTTCACGAAGGTCGGGATGACCATTCCGTACTGCCCGGTCTGTCGCGGGCCGACCGTGTTGAAGAGCCTGACGACCACCGTCGGCAGCTTCTTCTCTCGCCAGTAGGCCAAGGCCAGAAACTCGTCTATAGCCTTCGAACAGGCATAAGACCATCGCCCCTTGGTCGTCGCGCCCATCACCAGATTGCCGTCTTCGCGGAAAGGTACTTCCGTCGAAAGACCGTACACCTCGGAAGTCGAAGCAATCAGCATCTTCTTCTTCTTCTTGTTGGCTAAGGAGAGCATGACCTCTGTGCCGTGTACGTTGGTCTCGATGGTGCGTACAGGACTTTCGACGATTAATTTTACGCCGACGGCTGCCGCCAGATGAAAGATTACGTCGCAACGGTCAACAAGCTCGGCCACGACGGGCTGGTTCTGAACCGAATCAATCGTATAGTGAAAACGCGGGTTGTTCTTCAGGTGTTGAATATTCTCGATTGAGCCGGTCGAGAGATCGTCAATCACGTAGACCTCGTCGCCGCGCTCCAAGTAAGCATCCGATAGATGCGAGCCTATGAATCCAGCTCCGCCTGTTATCAATACTCTCAAGCTTTTGTCCAGCCCCCTTCAATATTTTGAGTCCAGAGAGTCTGGAGAGTCTAGAGAGTCAACTAGCTTCTCTCTTTCTTTTGACTCCCTAGACTCTCCAGACTCTCCAGACTCTCTAGACTGTTCTAGCGCCAGCTCACGATACAGGTTCACCACATCCGAGAGCAAACGTTCTTTGGAGTAGTGCGCTTCTACAAAACGGCGGCCTCGCCTGCCCATCTCTCGCCGCTTATCTTCATCTTTGATTATATACTCAAGTGCGCGGCAGAAGCTCAACGCATCATTCGGTCGAACGGCGATTCCATGCTCATATAACTGAAAATCGTCGTTCTCGTCATCGCCCGGCGGTAATCCTTCAGAGGCTCTTTCGCCCAGCAAGTCCACGACGCCTCCGACAGCCGTCGCCACGAAGGGACGCGCATTCGCCATCGCCTCAATCAAAGTCAGAGGCGTTCCTTCGTTAAAGGAAGTGAGAGCCACAACGTCCAGCGCCGGGTAGAAATTCTCAGGGTCTGCGCGCGTCCCAAGGAATACGACATCCGTTTCAAGTCCGAGCAGGCGCGTCGCCGTCTCCAAATCTTTACGCAAGTGGCCGTCGCCTATAATGATGAAGCGTACGCGCCCGCCCGTCTTTAACTCAACCCCGTACTTCTCTTTGTAAATGGCCGCGGCTTCCAGAAACAGATTGTGATTCTTGATTTCTGTCAGCCGACCGACGATGCCTACAAACACATCAACGCTTTCCGCCTTTAACTCTGCGCGAAGCACGGCGCGCTTTGATTGCCAGTCTGCGAAATGCCCAGTGTCCAAGCCCAGAGGAATGACGGCGAACTGCTCTTTTTTCCCGACGCCGAACACGTCATGAATCTCATGTAGCTGCTGCGGGCTGATGACGACGATGCGGTCGGTCGCAAACGCCGCGAGCGTCTTTTCAATCAAGACGAAGAGACGCGTCTTGAGTTTGCCATAGTAGCTGTGAAAGATGTGGCCGTGATAGGTGTGTACGAAGCGGCACTGGCGAGGCCGCCCGATGAGCGCGGCTGGAGTCAGCCAGCGATACATGAAGCCTGCAACGCGCCCGACCGTGCCCGCCTTCGCCGTGTGCGTGTGAACCAGTTGGGGACGCTCGCGCCTCAAGAGACGATAAAGCTTCCAGACGGTGAGCGCATCCTTCGGAGAAATCTCGCGGCTCATTTCGGGGATGATGTGTGGCACAATCCCGTGCTCTTCCGCGAAGTAGCTCATATCGTCTTCGCCCGGCGGCACGACTCCGGTCACCAACAGGCTCTCGTATTCCGCATCCTGCAATCCACTGTTGAGCCAGACGACATGACGCGCAGGCCCGCCGACATTCAGACGTGCGATGATGCGTACGATTTTCATGAAGACTTTACGGTCTGATGCCTCTTGCGGCCAGCTAATCATCAACACGGAAGATAGTATCAGGGTCATCCTCGTACCTGATCTCGTCCGGCAGCTCAAGGCGTCCTTCGCCCCTGTAGAGGCAATTGGGGCAGTTGATGATGATGCCGGGAACTGTCCCGACGTTCCTGTAAGCGTGGACGATTCCTTCGGGCACGAGCACCAGCTTCGGATTGTCTTCACCGACAAAGAGCGTTTGGACACGCCTGTAGGTCTCGGATTGTGGTCGGTTATCCCACATGCGCAGCTTGAAATTGGACGGGCCTGTAAAACAGAAGAGGTCTGCCTGACAAAGATGAACGTGAGGCCCGCGCGTCACCCCCGGCTCGGTCGAAGAGATGTAAGACATCACAGGATAATACTCTTCGGAGAGTTCGTCCTGACGAAAAAGCTCCGTGAGCCAGCCGCGCTCGTCCGGGACTTTTCTTAGATCGCGCGCCACCACGTCATGAATCGTCCCTGAGACAAATTTTTCAGGGACTTGTGCTCGCGCCGACCTCGACCTCATGATTCAGCTCCAGCTTGTTTGCGCCCGTCTGCGCCACCAGATTCGAGGCGCGCAGCAGACTTTCAAAAGTCCCTGCATCCGACCACCAGCCCTCAAGCTCGTCCCATGTCATCTCGTCGCGCTCTATGTAGATGTTGTTGACATCCGTAATCTCAAGCTCGCCGCGCTCCGAAGGCCGCAGGGTGCGAATGGCATCGAAGACCCCCGAATCATACATGTAAATGCCTACGACAGCGTATGCGCTCTTCGGCACTTTGGGCTTCTCTTCAATGCGAAGCACCCGGCGGCCTTCCAGTTCCGGCACACCGAAGCGATGCGCGTCCGGTACTTTCTTCAAGAGAATTTTCGCCCCGCCGCCCTGGTGACGATAAGCCCGTACGGCGCTGCGAATATTGCCTTCGATTATATTGTCGCCGAGGATGACACAGACCGGATCGCCTGACGCGAAATGCTCCGTCAGAGAGAGCGCCTCGGCGATGCCGCCGTCGCCCTCCTGATAAGCGTAATTGAGGTGCTTCAAGCCGAAGGCTTTCCCATTGCCGAGCATCCTCAGAAAATCGCCCGCAGAGTTTCCGCCCGTCACGATCATAATGTCCGTGATTCCGGCATTGACGAGCGTCTGAATCGGATAATAAATCATCGGCTGATTGTAGACGGGAAGCAGATGCTTATTGGTGACAGCCGTCAACGGTCGCAGACGACTTCCCAGCCCACCAGCCAGAACAATACCTTTCACAAGCGCCCCTCAAGAGTCCAGAGAGTCTGGAGAGTCCAGAGAGTCAAAAGAAAGAATCTAGTTGACTCTCTGGACTCTCTGGACTCTCCAGACTCTCTAGACTCGTTAATCAATGAATCTTTCAAACCACAACTCAAGCATTAGAAGCGTCCAGAGTTGATGCGCGTAATCTCTTTCACCGCTCGTATGCTGTTCGACAAGGCGGTTGACCACTTCTGGCCGGAAGAGGCCGCGCGCAAGAGCTTTTTCCGAAAGCAGCGTCTCGCGCAGGAAGGGTTGCATCTCGCCGCGCAGCCAGTAGCCAATGGGGACGCCGAAGCCCATCTTGCTCCGCTTGAGATTCTCCGCCGGAAGCAGTCGCTTGAGCACGCGCTTTAACAGATACTTGGTCGTCAACCCTCTGAGCTTTAGATTTTCCGGAAGGCTCGCGGCAAACTCTATGACGTGATGATCCAGAAAAGGCGAGCGTGCTTCCAATGAAACAGCCATGCTCGCAATATCAACCTTGACGAGCAGGTCATTGGGCAAATAGGTCATCGTATCTGCAAGCAGAGACGCGTCAACGATACCCGCTCCGTTGGCGCGCGCAAACCACGGCTCAAGAATATTAAGCGCTCCCTTTGGGGCGGTTTGTTGCCTGAAATCTTCCGAGTAAAGCTCCTGCTTCGCATGAGAATCAAAGACGCTCACCCAGCGCAGGTAGCGTTCGACCTTTGGCAGAGAGGCCGCCTTCATAAAACGCTTGAGACTGCGTATGCGTGTGCGTTGCGTTTCGGGCGCGGGTAGAAAGTCTACGACGCGCTCGACAAAGGTGCGGCGTAAGGCTTCAGGCACACGGCGGTAGCGCTCGGCCAGTTGCATTGCTGCATAGCGCTGGTATCCGGCAAAGCATTCATCGCCGCCATCACCATTTAATGCGACCGTCACATGCTTGCGTGTCTCGCGCGAGACATAATAGGTAGGGACGGCTGAAGAATCCGCGTAAGGCTCGCCGTAATGCTCGACCAGCGTGGGCAGCACTTCGAGCGCATCGGGACGTACTATGAACTCATGATGCTCTGCGCCAATGTGCTCGGCAACGCGTCGCGCATGATGTAGCTCAGAAAAATCCTGTTCCTCAAAACCGATTGAGAAGGTCTTGACGGGCGTGGAGGAGACTTCGCTCATGAGCGCGACCACGGCGCTCGAATCTATGCCGCCCGAAAGGAAAGCTCCCAGCGGAACTTCTGACATAAGGCGCACGCGAACGGCGTCGCGCAGGATTTCAATGACCCGCTCGCCCGCCTCAGCCTCACTTATTTTAAGCTTCTTATTGAAGTCCGGCTGCCAATACCGCTCCGTCTTTATCTCGCCCGTCTTCGGCGAAAATCTGAGGTAATGCCCCGGCTCTAATTTATGGATTGCGCGATAGGCCGTCATGGGCGCTGGTACGCACATGAAAGAGAGATAATGATCCAGAGCTTGCGGCTCTATGTCGCGGCTGAGTTCGGGGTGCAGAAGCAGGGCGCTGAATTCCGAGCCGAAGATAAAATCCTTGCCTGCTCGCGCGTACAGAATTGGCTTTTTACCGACGCGGTCGCGCGCAAGGTATAGCTCCTCTCGTCGCTCGTCCCAAATGGCGAAGGCAAACATGCCGCGCAAGCTTTTCGGGCAATCCGCTCCGTAAGCCTCATAAGCATGTACGATGGCTTCCGTGTCGGAGTCTGTATAGAACCGGTGCCCGAGCTTTTCCAGTTCCGCGCGCAGCTCTTTGTAATTGTAGATTTCGCCGTTGAAGACAATCCAGACCGTGCGGTCTTCGTTATGCATGGGCTGCTGGCCGCCCTTGAGATCGATGATGGCAAGCCGCCGCATCGCCAGACCGACACTATCCTTCAGATAGAATCCGTCTTCGTCCGGCCCACGATGCCGTATCGCATCGCACATGCGTGACACCAGGTCTCGATTTACAGGATGACCGGCACCATGAACAAGTCCAACAATTCCACACACTTCAAAGCTACCTCAGAGGAGCGATGGGTCGCTCCTCTTCCTCTGATACGCCCTCACAGTATAATCAAGAGCCTTTTTCCACAAGCTTGGCTTTTCGCTTCATCTCATCTCTGCTCTCTTTGAACAGGACGTAGCCGACAGCGACGAAAATGAAATAGAAGACCAGCAATTGCGAACGCTGGCGATAGGCTGTGCCGATGTTTCCCAGCCCTATGGAATAAGCGAGCGTCAGCATCGTGGTAAAAATCAAGATCGGAGAGATACGACGTAAGCGATACTTAATTGCGAACCATAGCCCCAGCATGAGCAGCGGAAACGAGACCCACCAGACGAGCATTTCAGGCATGGTAATACTTTGACGCAACGATGCCAGTTGCCAAGGGAATGGAGCGAAGAGCAGATAAAGCATACCGGCTGGGATGGCCGTCAAAGCGCCGGAGGTCGAGGAAACATCCGAATCTGAAGAATAGCCCGACGTGGCGCGCTGGGCTAAATCTTTACGCCCTGACTGAACCATACTTAAATTTCCGAACGTCTCATACTGGCTGACCGCAAAACGTGACACGCCGAAATAAGTTAAACCCAGCCCGACTGCGATAATGACAATCCATTGCCGTAAAAAATTCCGCATCGTCACCTGGCGCATACCAATGACAAAAGCTCCGGCGACCGCCGCCGCCATCATATAGAAGATGTAGAACCGCAGCGAGAGCAAAGCGAACATGGAGCAGATTAATACGACCAGATATTTGAAGCTAAGCCTATCACCCAGCTTCAGCGTCGCCAGAATCGAGAGCGTCAGCAGGAAGACTATGGGGCCGTCCTTTAAGCCTTGCGCCGACCACAAAATCAGCGAAGGATAGAAGGCTGTAAACTGTGCGGAGATGCGAGCGACTTTGGAATTATCAAAAACGTGTTGGGCTATGAGGAAGATTATGGGAGCAGTGGCTGCGCCCAGGATGGCATTCACAAATTGGATGGCGAGCATATTCCGCCCGACGATTCCATAAATGACGGCAACCAGATAAAGCATTCCCCAACCGGCAGCATTGCTCCGGCCAATATAATCTTTGAGCACGGCTTTATAATAAGCATCGCCCTGCCACGCTTTGAGCATGGAATAACCGAAGCCGTCATAACTTAAGGCATCGCCGCCGAAAAATTCCTGTAAGTTAAAAGTATAGATTAATAGTCCGACCAGCATCCTCAGCAGCAGAGCTGCCAGGAATAGCCGCAACAAAAATTCCCGGTTGTTATTTGACCGCGAGATTATCAGCGCGACCACCGCACCTATGCTCAGGCATAAGAGCAGCGCGGGCGCGCCCACCGAAGGGTTTATAATCAGGACGACCAAACACAACAGCAATAAAGATAGTAGAAGTACACTATTCATTTGATTATTAAGAGAATTATCGGCAACTACCGGGTTGCGCTGGCCGGGCAATCAAATCCCTGTGATACATAGCCTCATCTTTTCTCGGCATAAGCCTTCAACTCGTCGCCAAGCCTGCTGAAGTGCAGCATTTTATTGACGACCTCGCGGGCAAAGCGCCTGTAGGGACTCTTAGTAAAACTCTCATTCAGAGAATAGGCAGCCCCCACGCGGTCAAAGTTGCCGTCTCCATTCGCAGGCTTATTTCGATGACGGAAAAAATGGATCATTTCATAAGGGTTGGTTCCCTCGGAAATAACCTTCACCGTCTGAAAGCCGTGACCGGCCAAAAATTTCTTCATGCCGCTGACGGAAAAAAGATGCAGATGCTCGGGCGGAGCAACCGCCGTCCAGTTAATGCCCAAAAGGAGCGCAGACCCTCCGGCACCGTTCGGCGTCGTCGCATAAAAAAGGCCGCCCGGACGCAGTATACGAGCTATCTCGGCTGTAAAAGCCGCTACCTCCGGGACATGCTCCATCACTCCGCACGCGGTCACAACGTCAAAGTGATTGTCCGGGTAAGCGGCTTCCTCTAAAAACGCACGGCGGACATTGAACCCCTGCTCCTTAAGATAGGCGACCGCAGGCGGCGAGACTTCTAAGCCTTCTACAGTCCAACTGGCGCGTGTGGCCGCTTGCAGCATAGTGCCTGCGCCGCACCCTACATCCAGCAGCCGGTTATTTTTTCTATAGCCACTAAAACCGGCGACGATTGCATCCAGCCTTTTATGCACAAAGTCTGGAACGCTCAGATTCTGTGCAGAGTAATACTCGTCATAGTCCTGTGCTTCTTCTTCACCGGCAGGCAGATGAGAGGCGTAGAGAGTTCCACAGTCCCTGCAACTGTACAGGGGAAAACCATTCTTGCTGCCTTTAACGACAAATCTGGATAAGCCGCAGGCCGGACAGTTACGATTCTTTTCCACTTAAATACTCGACTCGCTCAAATTAAAGAGCGTCTCAGGTCTCGGAAAAAACAGTTTCCATAAACTCCAATTGCTGTGTAAGACTAAACTGAGCTTCAACGGTTTCGCGTGCCGCCTTACCCATTGCCTGCCGCAGGTCAGGGTTTTCAATCAGCAGCTTGATTCGCTCATACCACTCATCAGACGAATCAGCCAGAAAGCCGTTGACTCCGTCCTTGATAATCTCAAGGTTCGAGCCTGTAGGGGTTGCGACAACAGGGAGTCCCATACTCATATACTGTATAAGCTTGAAGAAGAATTTCCAAGGACTCCAGACGCTCGGCTTGACAGGAACCAGCCCAACCTGGCACTCCTGCAAGCGCGGCACCTCCAAATCATAAGCCCAGCGTATGAACTCCGTGTCCACCCCCGGCAATTCCATAGGCTCGTCCGCGATGATGCGCAAGACAGTGTTGTGGGACTCTTTGATTCGTCGGAGCGGCTCGATCAGGAGTTCGAGGTTCGGCTGGTTCGTTAGCGTCCCGACCCAGCCTAGACGCGGCTGCTGCGGAGTCGAATGTCCATTATTCGCAGACGGCTTGTAGCGCTCAATATCCACAGCCATCGGAACAATCGAGACTCGCTTTGAGAAGCGCGCAGCGTAATCGCCAATCGCACGATTGACGGCCAGCACGTGATCGCTCATCTCAAAGAGCGTGTGAACCTTTGAAAAGAATTTGAGCTGGTTGAGCCTGCCGTTGCGCGGGCTGACGTACGGCACAAAGAGCGGCTCGTCAATATCATAGATGATGGGAGCTTTCCAACGCTTCGTCAGGCGCTCTATCCAGGCGGGGCCAATCAGCGCCGCCTCGCGGTAGATATAGACCGCATCCGGTCTTGAAGCTTTAAGAACGTGGCTCAACTGATCCCAGTAGCAGCGCAGCATCTTGCGCCCCTTGCGTAAGGTCTGTCCCTGGTTGTAGAGCGTGCCGGTCAATGAAGGGCTGGCGAAGGGGAAATACTCTATGTCTATGCCGCGCTCGCCAAGGTGCCTGGCCCATAGCTCTATACGGAATCTCTGGCCTGCACAAAAGTTAGTGTGATAGGGAACGATGGCAGCAATCTTCATACACAACAAGCACCAGCCGAAAAAGGTGCCTACCCTTGCTTTCTACTTCTTTACGCGCGCGTTCTCTCTAGCGGTGTGTACCTCAAGCGTATAGGAGGTCGCTGACGAGTCTCCGCAGGCGGAATTTTCTCATGAACCGGGGCGCACCGCGCGCGGCTCATCAACGGAACATGTAATTCTATTAGCGAACAGCCCTTCAGACAAGCACAGCCGCAGTTCAACGTAGCTGTTCAGTGATTACTTTTCCACCATTCAATCGTTCGTGTCAGTCCTTTATCCAGATTGTAAGCGGGTTTCCACCCGACCTCCGCGTTCAGGCGCGTAGTATCTGCCACGAGTAGCGGCGGCTCGTCCTCTGGGGTTGGAAGCGCCCCGAAGGCTACCAGTTCACGCCCGCCCAACTGTTCTGCGATACGCGTCACAATCTCCCTTACGGCCACAGGCTTGCCGGAAGCAATGTTGACGGCTCCTTCGGTCTCGCTGTCCAGAAGCGCGACGAAGGCATCTGCGACATCTTCAACGTACAGAAAATCTCTGAGCTGATGCCCCTCTGTGCAACCGACACGCTCTCTCTGCAAAAGTCCGCGAATGACCTGCGGCACAAGTCGCTGAGGCGATTCGTGCGTCCCATATAAAAAGAAGACACGCCCCCAGGCCGTGCTTACATTCAACTGTTCAGCCACCGCCGCCACCATCATTTGCAGAGAATGCTTGCACACCCCGTAGAGAGTGCGCGGCGCAAGCGGCGTCAGATGCTCCGAGCAATAACCGTAGCGCCAATCATATTCGGCGCAGGTTCCGGCCATAACAACGCGGCTGCCGCCCGCGCTCGCAAACTCCTGAAGCAAGTCCAGACTCGCCTGCACCCAGCGCAGATTTTCTACGGATGCCCAGAACTTTCCGGGCGTGACCTCCCATGCAAAGTGCAAGAGATGCGTAGGCTGAACGCTTGCCATAAGCTCCGCCACCTCGTCTCTTGAAAGCAGGTTAGCCCTCTTCCAATGAATGCCTGAGAGCGCCCGCTCGTCATCGCGCACGTTGGAAGAGACGGCGTGAATCTCGAAGCCGCGCGCCTGAAGCGGCGGCACACAGTGTCTCCCTATAAAGCCCGTCGCGCCTGTCAGCAAAACTCTCTTCATGCTTTGAAGTCCGGGAAGCGCTGGTCGCGCTCCGACATGATTCGTTCCTGTATCGGCCACCGAAAGTCGAAAGCCGGATCGTTCCAGCTAATGCCCCTTGAACATTCAGGATGATAGAACTCGGAAATCTGGTAGAAGACTTCCGTGTCGTCTTCAAGAGTCTGAAAGCCATGAGCAAAGCCTTCGGGAACGTAGAGCATCAATAAATCCTCTGCGCTCAACTCGACCGACAGCCATTTCTTAAAGGTCTCAGAGCCGGGTCGTATATCTACTATCAGATCGTATATAGAGCCGCGCGTGCAACGGACGAGCTTGGCTTCCTGATACGGGTCAGCTTGATAATGCAGCCCGCGCAACGTGCCGCGCCGCTTATTGAAGGAGGTGCTGCACTGAGCAAGTTGCGGATTCAGCCCGTGTACTTCAAATTCCTGACGGCACCACGTGCGCGCGAAAAAGCCGCGCTCGTCCCCGTGCGGCTCCATTTCGACGATGTAAGCTCCCTTCAGGACAGTCTCTGTAAATTTCACGCAACGACCTCGACTTGCGGGATAGGCGTCAGGAAGCGCCCGCCCCACTCACGCACGTAAAAGTGTTGAGTGACTATCTCATCCTTTAGATTCCACGGAAGAATCAGCACGTAATCGGGTTGAGTCTCTTTCAACTTGTCCGGGTGATAGATGGGGATGTGTGTTCCCGGCAGAAACCTTCCCTGCTTATGAGGGTTCGCGTCAACCGTGTAATCCAGAAAATCCGTGCGTACGCCGCAATAGTTCAAGAGCGTGTTGCCCTTCGCGGGCGCGCCGTATCCGGCGACGCGCTTTCCCTGCTGCTTTGCTTGAATAAGAAAGCTCAGGAGCGCATGCTTTGTTTCCTCTGCCTGCTCGGAAAAATCCAGATAGGTCTGAAGGCGGCGCGCACCCGCCTCAAGCTCTCGCTCTTTCAACTCACTAACACGCTCGCTTATCTTTTTCGTCTCGTCCTCGAAGTGGCGCGCGTAGATGCGCAGAGAGCCTCCGTGCGTCGGCAACTCTTCGACATCAAAGAGCGCAAGACGATGGCGCGCGAAGACCTCCTCGACCGTGATAAACGAGAAATAGGAGAAATGCTCATGGTAGATGGTGTCGAACTGACGCTCTGCAATCAGTCGCATAAGGTGCGGGAACTCCATCGTCACCACGCCATGCGGCTTGAGCAGAATCTTCAACCCGGCCACAAAATCGTTCAGAGCAGGGACATGCGCCAGCACGTTATTTCCCAGCAGCAGGTCTGCGCGCTTGCCTTCGGCGGCCAGTGCCTCTGCCGTCTCACGCCCGAAGAATTTCGTCAGCGTAGGGATTCCCTTCTCTTGTGCGACGCGCGCCACGTTTGAAGCAGGCTCTATGCCGAGCACAGGAACGCCTTTCTCAACAAAGTATTGCAGCAAGTATCCATCGTTGCTCGCAATCTCCACGACCTGACTTTGAGCGCTCAAATTAAAACGCTCGCTCATCGCTTCGGCATACACACTTGCATGGCGCAGCCAGGTCTCGGAGTAGGAAGAGAAGTAGGCGTAGTCGTTGAAGATATTTTCAGGACTCTCAAATTCTTCGAGCTGCACCAGAAAGCAGTGATGACAGACACGCGCATGCAATGGATAGAACGGCTCCATCTTATTCAACTGCTCTGCGCCTAGATAAGAATTAGAGAGCGGCGACATACCCAGATCAATGAACGTATGGCGCAGCTCCGTGCCGCAAGAGCGACACAATGTTTGACTCATCGCTTACAGGACTTCCTCTTTGATAGCATTCTGAAAGGCGCGAATCTGCTCAAGCGAGAGGCTTCCGGCATCCAGCCCGCTCCCATAGCCCCTGTACCAGTTGACGGTCTCTTCGAGCGCCCGCTCTATCTGCCAGCGTGGTTGCCAGCCCAGCTTCGCACCTGCCTTGGAGCAATCAAGTTTGAGATAATGAGCTTCATGCGGATGCTCGCCCTCGTCAGGAGTCCACAGGGCACTCTCGCCCCAGAGCTTTGCCATCCGCTCAACTATCCAGCCGACAGGCTTTGCGTCTACTTCATACGGGCCGAAGTTCCAGCCCTCTGCGTAGGCCGCGCCTTCTTCGTACATCTTCTCTATCAGGAGCAGGTAGCCGCTCAGAGGGTCTAAGACGTGTTGCCAGGGGCGAACTGCATACGGGCGGCGTATGGCGACCACTTTTGCTTCAAGCCAGCTTCTAATAATATCCGGGATAAGACGATCCGTCGCCCAATCACCGCCGCCTATGACATTGCCTGCACGCGCAGAGGCAACCACTGCGACGTTCTGTGCTCCGCCAGCAGCCTTAAAGAAGGAGCGTTGAAAGGCTGCTGTCACCAGTTCCGCGCAGCCCTTGCTGCTGGAATACGGATCATAGCCGCCCATCGCATCCGTCTCTTTATACCCACGCTGCCATTCCCTGTTCTCGTAGCACTTGTCGCTCGTGACGATAAGCACCGCCCTGACCGTATCATTGCCTGTGCGTCGAACAGCCTCAAGCACGTTAACCGTTCCCATGACATTCGTTTCGTAAGTCTCAATCGGGTCTAGATAGGAACGGCGAACTAAGGATTGCGCGGCCATGTGTATGACAATATCTGGGCGCGACGAAGCGACTGTTTTACGCAGATGCTCGAAGTCACGCACATCCCCTGTGATTGACTCCATGCGCTCGGCCACGCGCGCCAACTCAAAATGGCTGGGAGTGGTTGGAGCAGCGAGCGAGTAGCCTATGACTTGAGCGCCCAGTTCCGTCAGCCACAGCGAGAGCCAGCTTCCCTTAAAGCCTGTGTGCCCCGTGACCAGAACTTTTTTGTCTTTCCAGAATTCCGGCCTCATTCCCAAATCTTCCAGGGAGCCGTGCCGGAAGCCCACAGTTCCTCAAGTTGAAGCCTGTCGCGCAAAGTGTCCATAGGCTGCCAGAAGCCTTCATGAAAAAATGTGGACAACTCCGCTTCACCCGCCAGTCGCTCCATAGGCTCCCGCTCCCAGACCGTCTCATCGCCTTCAATGTAATCGAGCACTTTCGGAGAAAGGACGAAAAAGCCGCCGTTAATCCAACCATCGCCCGCAGGCTTCTCGCGAAAACTCAGCACCTTGCTGCCTTCCACCACCAGCGCACCGAATCTGCCGGGCGGCTGCACTGCCGTCACGGTAGCGAGCGTCTTCTGCTCCCTGTGAAAATCTATCAGAGCCTTGATGTTGACGTTGGACAGGCCGTCTCCGTACGTGAAGCAGAAATCATCCTCCTCCAGGTATTGCTGCACGCGCTTGAGCCGTCCTCCCGTCATTGTCTCCGCGCCTGTATCCACAAGCGTGACGCGCCAAGGCTCTGCATAATTCTGATGCACCTTCATCTCGTTGCGTGTCATGTCGAAGGTCACGTCCGACATGTGCAGGAAATAGTTTGCGAAATATTCTTTGATGATATAGCCCTTGTACCCGCAGCAGATTATAAAGTCGTGTATATCGTGAGCCGAGTAGGTCTTCAGGATATGCCACAGAATCGGCTTACCGCCAATTTCCACCATCGGCTTTGGCTTGGCGCTGGTCTCTTCGCTGAGGCGACTGCCGCGCCCACCGGCCAGAATAACGGCTTTCATGAATTTTCCTGTGAATAGAGTTTGCTCAGAAGCGCTGCATATTTATCAACTCCGGCTTCTAGGCTGAAATGAGCGCGAGTTAAATCCCTTGCTCGTTCGATAGCTTCAGGCCGGAGCGGTGTCCGGGCGATTTCGTGTGCAGTCCTCTGTAAGTCCTCTGCCGAAAGACCGTCAAGCACAACGCCTGTGCCCGCCTCGCGAATCTTCTCTGACACCTCTTCATTACAGCCGTATTGAATGGGACGAACTCCGGCGGCGAAGAATTCCGCCAGCTTGGTCGGCATCGAGCCTCTTTTTGAATATCTGGTATTGAGCAGCAGCAGCGCCCAATCCATCAGACGCAGCCAGTCGGCCATATCACTGTGCGGCACTGTCGCCAGAGTATAGGCGCTCTCAGGAATCGCGTGCGTGTTAAGCAGCGCTTTCATCTCCGCTAATTGCCTTGTCAGACAGATAAGGTGCGCGTCCCGTCTCTCTTCCAGTAGATAACGAAAGAGCATGACGCTCTCGTTAATGCGGTATGACGCATTGATTGAGCCTATCAACCCGACAACCAGTTTCCCACGTAGATGAGCCGCCAGCTCGGCGGGGACGGCTCCCTTCGACGGCTCCCTGGACGGATTAAACTCTTCATAGCTGGCGCAGGTAGTAATGACCTCGACGGGTTTCATAAGAGAGCGGCTCAATAATCCGTGCCGCAGATCATCAGCCTGGATTTGTGTGAGCGTGACGATGGCCGCAGCATCTTTCACCAATCTTTTCTCGGCACGCTTGCCTATTTGATATGCAACCATGTTGGTAAACCAACGCCCCTCATCCTTAAGCTCGTCCACCCAGTAACCTCTCATATCGAAAATGTAAGGTATTTTAAATCTGAGGCGCAAGATGCGTGCAATCATAGCGGTGACGTAAGAGCGCGCATGAATCAATTGAACATCGTCTTTTTGAATCGCTTCGCGTGCGGCCGTATACATCTGGCGGCAATTCTTCAGGACTGCGCGCACACCGCCCGTGTGAAAAGGGAAACGAATCCAGCATATGTTGCACGCTGAAAGCTCATGCTCAAGTTGCTCGACCGCAAGCCCGTTTTCAAGGTCTCTCTCCCGCTCAAGCGAGATTACAGTGTAGGGGAACCCACGCCTGCTTAATGGTAGAAGATAGCTAAGCACTTGAGAGCGACCGAGCGGTTCGAGCAGACCGTCGAAACTCAAGTAGAGCGTGCGCGGATACAAGGCTGTGCCGGGAGCCTCCGGCAGCGCAGAAATTCCTTTTTCAAGGGCGATCATCGAGTTACTTAAAACGTCTCGTAAATAGCGCAAGCGCAATTCAAACTGCGCGGCGGCTCTTCAAATTAAAGCTACTCCAAACCTATGGCTTTTACAGATCGTCCGGCAGATCAGGGCGCGTCTTCTTCTCTATGAGAAAGCGGTCGTCCTCGCCCAGAGGCTTAATCAGCTTCGCCGGAACGCCGCCGATTAAAGAATACTCCTCGGTCAGTTTGCCTGCGATTACAGCCCCCATGCCGACGATGCAGCGTGAAGGGATGGTGCTGCCCGGCGCGATGCGAATTTCGGAACCCATATAGCTGAATTCGCCGATGATGATAGGCTGCGTAAGCTGCCGGTTGTGCGTCCACAGCGATGAGTTGCGGCCTCCTAAGATTGAGCGCCGCCCGATTTCCACACGGTCTGTGAAATCTATCTTGTGGCCGGTGGTGACGATGCTTCCGTCGCCGAGCAAGAATACGGGGTCAAGCGGATTGGCCGCATCCGGCTCCGGTATGGAGTTAATCTCGTTCAAGCGCATGATCTCGCTGTAGCGTCCGAGCCTGACCTCTTCGCCCCCGCGCAGTATGTTGAGGTGGCCTATGCGAACGTGATCGCCGATGCTCAATTTTCCGACGCCTATGACGACATTCAGATGGCCTATGCTGACATCGTCTTCAATCGTACATTCGCGCGCATCAAGGATGCTGAGTCCAATGCGGACGCGCTTGCCTATCTTGTAGCCGAAGAAGAGACGATAACACGGGCGCTTGAGGAATGAGGGAAGCACGGCCAGGCAGCCCAGCATGAGCAGGCGGAACTTGCCCGGCCTATGTCGCTTTGCGCGGACACCTTCCGTTCCAGCTTCCTGCTCATTCAGCACTTTGTTTTGTTCGAGCTGTTCCATCATCCTCAAGAAACGTCCGAAACTCTACCATCTACGCGGCCAGATACCAACCGGGCTAAAGTTCTGGAAATAGCTCAATCAAGGTTGAGTGTGATGAAAGTCGATTTTCACCACAGAGACACAGAGGACACGAGAGATAGCACGGAGGCTTGAATGATACTCAACTCTCTGTGCATCCTCTGCGTTCTCTGTGTCTCTGTGGTGAAAATCGACTTTCATCACACTCGACTTACAACTCAATCACTCCCAAACTTCTATCCTACCCCTCAAGATTGAAGCGTAGAAGGAGTTGAATTCGATGGCTCAGGTTGTTGTCGCAGGGCTTGCGCCCAGCCCCAGAAGGCCGCAACGTCAATCGTCAGTAGAATCAGCGCGACCCCTACGAATTGAAAGGGATTCAGGAGCCATAAGAAACCGCGCCCCTCTCTACGACTCCAGATGCTGCGGGCGACGCGCGCCGCCGTGCCCGCAACGGGCAGCAATAGCCACCACCAGCTATGCATCAACGCAAGCAATAGAAAGATGAGGCCGAAGATATATTTGCGCGCGACACCGTAATGCCAGTCCCACTGGCGTCCTATCCAGACGTTGTGCCTCGAATAGAGCACAAACTTTCTGAAGGTGCGCGCCACCGTCGGCTGCAACTCCCACCAGACGGTCGCCTGTGGTGCCCAGGCGGTCTTGAATCCTTGCTCTCGAATCTTCTCTATGAAAATCAGGTCTTCAGCCGCGCGCAGATCAGGGAAACCGCCGACAGCCTTCCAGACCCTGCGTTGAACCATGGCGGAGGCGATTGAAGGCCCGCGCATAAGGCCGCCCGGCCTTGCCACTTTCGGCGGCGGATAGGAGAGCGCCGCGCAACGCTCAAAGAAAGTTCTGGTCAGAGGCTCAAAGTTTCCGTAGACGACTTCGACCGTCGGGTCTGCCCTGAGAGCTTCGACCAGTTGTTCCAGCCAGCGTGGGTCTAGCACAATGCCTGCGTCCGTCAGCGCCGTCCAATCATGCTGTGCGGAGGCTATCCCAAGGTTGCGCCCCCTGCCGGGCGTCGCGCGCTCCGTTTTAATAATCCTGATTCTATGGTCTACGGCTGCCAGACTCTCGGCCACATCTAAAGTTTTGTCGGTTGAGCCTGCATCTACCAGAACTATCTCGTCGGGAGCGATGGTTTGACTGCGGATTGAGTCGAACAGAACAGGTAGAGACCGCTCCTCATTGAACATAGGGATGACCAGCGACACCCGAACGGGAGCCTGAGCGCTTTCGACAATCGCTGTTGGAACAGTTTCCACTTTTCGGCAGCTTAACCCCGTTCTCTGCTACAACCCATGCGAGAACGCTACGGGCGAATTCAGTTAACAACGCACCTTACGGAAAAGCGGCGCGAGAGGAAAAGAGCGCCGCTTCTTCTGGTAGATGAAGAATCCGGTTGTCACGTCCGGTACTAAGGTCATCTTTGATTTTGCAGGCTGGGGCTGGACTCGATTGTCTGAGGAGATTTCTGGTAGAGCCACTCGACATAGCATCGTTCGTACTCTCTCATCATCTTCGGAAAATTAAATCGGTCAATAGCCCTGCGCCTGGCCTCGCACCCCATCTCACGAGCGCGCTCAGGATTCGCTATCATCTCAAGGATGCCGCGTTTCAACGCCTCGGAATCCCTTGGCGCAACGATCACGCCGGTCTCGCCGTCGTCCAGAATCTCAACGGACGCCGAATCGCCAGCCGCGACTACGGCGCGTTCGAGCGCCATGCTCTCGACGAAGAGAATGCCGAACGGCTCGCGCGAGCTTGGATGTGCGACCAAGTCCATAGCTTCAATCAAGTTCCAGGCATCCGTGCGCCAACCTAGAAATTTGACGTAATCGCCTATGCCCAGCTTCGCAACCATAGCCTCCAACTCTTCGCGCCGAGGCCCTATGCCGAGTAGCAGGAAGCGAGCGCGCGGCTCTTTTTCGACCACGCCCGGAATCGCCTGAAACAGATATTCGTGCATCTTCTCCACGTTCAGGCGCGCCAGAGTCCCTATAAGAAATTTATCATCGCCGCCGACCTTTTCGCGTAGAGCGCGCCGCTCGTCCGCGCTTAAGCGTGGCTTCATCAATTCAAAATCGAAGCCGTGCGCGAGTATCGTTATCTTCTCCTCCGGCACGCCCTCGTAACGCATCATGCACTGCTTGATAAAGTCGGACGGAGACCACACATGATCCGCAGTCATAGCGTGCCAGCGATCAATGCGGCGGTGAATTGGCTTATTAAAGAGCGTGGTGAAATCAGCGTGATGGCGCGTGAGTATGGTGAGCGGCGTGCGCGCAAGCTTGGCGGCCATCAGCCCTGCGGTCGTCGGATAGAACGTGTGCGTCTGTACAATATCAACCTGCTCGCGGCGCAAAATCTTAGCCAGACGCCGTATGGCTTTGGGCAGTTGCTTGCGCGTCGGCGCTTCCAATGTAAAGGTCTTGACGCCGCGCTCTTCCAGCGCCTCATGCATCTTGGTGCGCGGCCCCAGCGAAGCGACCAGGTGGCGAAAGCGCGAGCGGTCGTAGTGGTCAGCCACGCCGTTCAGCCACGGGTTCGGGGCAAAAAGGTCTACAACGTGCATGACGGTTATCATGAAGCGCAAAAAACTCCTGTGATTAGTTTTCCAGTCGAGTATGCTTTACCGGAACAATAGTCCACCGGACGAAGATAGCGGACGAAAACTGCTATTCCGTTTTCATTAAGAGAGGCTCTTCGGCAGCGAGAAGCTCACTCTGATTCAGGTTCGATTCTATTTCGGGCGCAGCCGTAGCCGCCTCGATTGCTTCGCGGCGGTCGCGTATGAATCGCGCGGGGTTGCCTGCGACCACTGCATAATCCGGCACAGGTTTTAAGACCACTGCGCCCGCGCCGACGATGGCGTGTCGTCCCACATCCGCCATCACGGTCGCATTAGCGCCAATCCAAGCCCCTTCATCAATCTTAATCGGCACAATCGGATTGTTGCCCTGCTGCTTGATCGGCACATCCACGCTATCGATGCGATGATGATAGCGTCCCGCCAGCACTACTGCGCCCGGCCCTATTAAAACGTGGTCGCCTATGTGAGCAAGCTCTATGTAAACATCTCTGCTCGTCCACACATCGCTGCCGATTGTAGTGGGACGCTCGCCAATCGTCGTCCCGTGATTGAGAATGACATTTTCGCCCAGACACACGCCGAGGCGTTGATAAACATATTGGCGCAATTGCCAGCCGAAGGTGAACGGCACCATCCCCAGCGCTTCCGAAAAGAATGCCCAGTATGAAAGTCCACAGCGTTCGGCCAAGCGAATCCACAGGCTCAGGGTAGAGCCGAGCGTGACGACCATCACTCGCCTGATTGCCTTCAAGCAATAAGACAGAATTTTTATTGCCGCATTCCCCATCGTACAGATACGCTGCCTGATGTAGTTGAGCAGTAAGCCGTAAACAAATTAAGAAGCGGTGGAGAAAACTTCCGTGGGCGACCCCTGATGCTCGTCTGTCTCCTCCCGCGAAGACATCAGTCCGAACTGTTTGAACCAGTCGGCGGAGCGACGCAAGCCCTCACGAAAATCTACCTGAGCACGAAACCCTATCAAAGCCTGTACACGCTCAGAACTGAGGCGCGCTTCGGATGTTTGCAACTCGACCCACAGCGGATGAAACTCTCCCTGGCCTGACGGTGCCTGATTATTCGTGCCATCGCCGCGAAGCTTTTCGATGAGAGGCTGTAGCTTTTGTGATTCACGCAATTGCAGGTAGAAAGGGAAGACTGCTGCCTGAATAGCCGGGCTTTCAAAGACGAAGTTGCGAAACTCACGGCTCTTGATGATTGCAGGCAGAGGCTTCACAGATTCCTTCACCCAATCGCGTAAGCTGAGCTTACCCCTTAACACATCCTTACTCAGTACACGCGGCGGCATGGCTCCTATCAGCGCGGCGTGAGCCTCTATGTACTCGCTCCAACGCAACGGAGCGCCGTCCGTAACAAAGAGCGGCTCGCCGAAACCTTTTTCGGCAACAAGCCCGCTCCACACTGCCCTGACCAGATCATCTACGTAGATGAGATTGCACCAGCCTCCGTCATCCAGCACGCCGATTTTGTTCTGCGCCAGCAGTTGCATCAGCTCGGCGCTCCAGCGTAAGGCGGGGCCATAGACCATATGAGGGCGCAAGATGACGGCTTCAAGTCCACGCTCGCAGGCACGCATCACGGCTCGCTCTGCCCTGGCCTTCTCGTCCGCGTACGGCTCGCCCGTCTTTACAACTTTCGTCTTCTCTTGCAGCGCTTCTATACTGGACGGCATACGTATGCCGTACAGGGCTGCTGTGCTCATGTGAACGAAGCGGCGTATGCCGAGCGTGCGGGCGGCGTCAAGGAGCGACTGGGTCTCGCGTGCCGCCTTATCGCCGACGCCCAGATGAACAATCGCGTCGCAGCCTTCTGCTGCGCGCCGTATGGCCTGTGCGTCCGTCAGGTCGGCCTCAACTATCTCGACCGGGTAGCGCATGATGCGCGCGGCGCTGCGATAGCTGCGCACCATGCAGCGCAGAGAGTCAAGACGCCCCTCGGCTGCCCACATTTCAATCATGCGGGAGCCTACAGAGCCGCTCGCGCCCGTCAGTAGAATCTTTTTGTAGCTATGCGCTGGGCTGCCCGGAATGCTTGCGCCTGCTTCAGCACTCCATAATTCGATGAGCGGTTGTCGTTTCTCGTAACAGGCTTCGATAGTGGCAACGGCAGAAAGAGCCGCAGCCGCAGGCACGACCAGCTCCACTTCGCCGCCTATCGCGCCTAAAAAATTTTCCAACTGTTTGACGAACGGGTCACGCGGCGTGGCGGCTTGCGCCGTGGTCTGGAAAGGCTCCGCGCCGTCCGTGTAAACGATGCTGATCCGGTCGCGCTCCTTCGGACTGAAATCTATGTAACCTCGCTCGCAGGTAATGCGCGTGTGGTTGATAGTGCCATAGGCGCGAGTCAGATGAACGCTGCCCACGACCCCGCTCCCGCATCTTAAACGCGCGTAAGAGAAGGCTTCGACGCCAGGGCGGGCATCGTCCCTGTATTCGAGCACCTCTATCGAGCCGAACCATAGATTGAGCAGGTCAAGGGCGTGCGGCCCTATGTCTATGAGTATGCCGCCGCCCGTAATTGCACGGTCGAACATTGCCCGGTTGAACGCGCCGTCCCACACTGATTCGCGCGTCTCGAAACTGACAGGCAATCCGACTAGATTACGGCTGAGAGCTTCGGAGACCAGCACAGTCGAGTCGAAGAATCGCCGCACCAGCCCGCACGTCAGCACGCGCCCTTGCTCTTTAGCGACCGAAACCATCTCACGCGCGTCCGTTAGAGAAACAGCCAGCGGCTTCTCGCATAAGACGTGCAGTCCTCCGCGCATAAGCGCTATGGAGACGGGCGCATGAAGGGCATTAGGGACTGCGACTATGGCCGCGTCCGTCTGTTCTATGACTGCGTCGAGGCTGCGAGCCACTTCGGCTTCGGGACAGAAGGTTTGACGAAAGCTTGCAGCCCGCTCCGGGCTAATATCATAGACGGCTGTACAGCGTGCGCCAGCCACGCCGGAGAGCGCTCGCGCATGAGTTTGCGCGATGGCTCCGCAGCCAATCAGAGCTATACGGGTCTGCTCACTTCGACTATCCATAAAAGTTATGTTAACACGGGATTAAGGTCTAAAGCTAAGTAGCAAAATTGTGATTCAAGCGAGCCGCGCGAGGGTTTATCAAGGCGCGTGCCTCTTCTATCATCCAAGCTCGCCCGGATCGGAAGTGGGCATCCTGATTGGCGGTCGGAATGATAAAACAGGCTCACCTTTCTTAAAAATATCCGTAGGCTCGCTTTCTTGCGCAGTAGATGCATTAAGGGCAGTGGCTTTGGTTGTCGAAGGGAAGAGCTTATCCCTGATGCGCAGGGCTGGTAACTCTATCAGCTTCGCCATAATAATTCCCAGTATGATACTCGATAATGTGAAGCCTGCCAGACCCAGCAGATATGCCACAATGCCCGGGTTGGGTTGTAGCAATTTCGCGAACACCCAGAGCATAAGCGGGACGTGCCATAGATAGATCGAGTAAGAGTAAAACCCCATGTAAGCCAAGCCTCTGACTACTACATTTGGTCTGGCCTTTTCCTTCCAGACATACAGAGAAAGAAGCAGCAGGCTTCCGAACATGAGATAGAGGACAGTGAACCCGAAGATTTGAAAAAAGACGGATGATTCAATCTTGAACGCGAACACTATGACCGCCAGAACGACCACGCCCAGCGCAATCATTTTATAGCTTCGCTCGACGAAAGCTCTCAAACGCGCGCCGTGAAAGTGATAGAAGTAAGAGAGCAGCACGCCGAACATCAAAGAGTCCATGTGCAGATGCGAGGGGAAGGAATGGCTCTTGCTTCCCCAGGGAGTGATGTGCCAGACGGTTATAGCTCTCAGTGCCAGAGATAAAATCGCTATGAAAAAGAAACTGTGGGGCAGATAGTAAAAGGGGTTGCCACCCTTCGGTCTTCTGTTAGTAAGAAAGCGCACGAATATCCCCCAGCCTACTATCAGCCAGCAGGCTACAGCCGCCATCAGCAGATTGAAGGCGACCATCTCGTGCGCCAGACGAAAGCGATAAACGATTATCGCCGGGAGCGGAATAATCAGTAGGACACAGGCTATCAGCCAGAATCTCAAGCGGTAGAGACCGGGCAGCCCGCCTGTGACCGCCGCCAGAAAGCAGAGGGCGAAAGGGAGGCTCAGATAAAACTGCTCTTCTATTCCCAGAGACCAGGTATGTACCCAGAGCATCGGCAGATAGTTTTGTACAAAGAATAGCTCGCTAAATAGCGCATCGCGCTTGGCGGGTTGATGTATCAGGAAGCCTACAACAACGGTGCAGACGATAAGGACGTAAAATGCCGGGTATATCTTGAACCCGCGCCGGATGTAGAACCTTTTGATATTAATGTTGCCTGCCGATTTGAACTCGGAGAAGAGTAGCCCGGCAATGAGGAATCCGCTGATGACGAAGAATAGGTCAACGCCTATCCAGCCCCTTGTGAAGATAGCGCTTATTACATTATCAATCCCCAGAGGCATCTCCGGCGCAGGCTGGCCGTAATGGAGCGCGATTACCAAAAGGATAGCAACAGCCCGGAACAGATCGAGTTGTTTGACTCTCATAAAAAGTTTCTGATGGGCTTAAGAAAAGCTGCCTGCCTTCTGTAATAACAGTCCCGAATACTATCCTTGCGTTATAGCTGCGAGACCTCGTCCGGGTTAAGAGTCGTAAAGAGATAATTCAGATTCTCGTTGCCTTCTTCGTAAGGGACAAGTCCGTCCGGAGTGAAGACGTAACAACGGTATCCAAGCCGGGTTAAAATGTTATCCATGATTCGTTTGGGGCCGCCCCAGTTCTCCATCCCCTCCCCTCCCCAAACCTCGCAGATAATGTTCGGGTGAAATCGCTCAAGCGATTCAGACATCCCAAGCAACACCTGCTCCTCCGTCGTCTCCGTATCTATCTTAACCAGGTCTATATATTCTAAAGCCTTCTCACGAACAAAGCCGTCGAGGGTAATGACCGGAACCGCCGAGCTGTTCAGGGTCGGTATAAGGCGCTTGATTTCGGTTGATAGAGTTGCGCCGCTGCATATCTCTCCTTCAAAGAAAATATCGGCCTCGCCCTCAGACTCTCCGAGGGCGCTGTTTATACAGTAAACATTCGTCAGCTTATTTAATTCAATGTTCCGCTCCAGGCGTTTATATGTAACCGGCATCGGCTCGAAAGCGTAAACGGAGCCGTCAGGATTGGCATGTGCCGCCAACAGAGCATAGAAGCCTATATGCGCTCCGACATCCAGAGTAACGCGTGCGCGAGTTGCCAGCCGGTAGAAGAGCGGTGCGGTCTCCGGCTCGTATCCGAACCACTCGCGCCAGAAGACCTGAGTCGAAATCCAGTCATCACCATGCGAGCGTAGTCTTAAAAGCCGCCCGTTCGGAAGCTTTGACGCGGCAACGCCGCTGCGGGGCAAGTGCTTGATGATGAACTCCGAATGCAGGCGAGTAGCCTTTAAAAAAGTCTTGAGGGTGGAAGTAGCCAGACCGTTAAACGGCTGTGAGGCGCGTCCCCATTTTGCCACCTTGATTAGAGTAGAAACCATTAGCTTTTCACAGCAGTCACAACAGCACTTAACCGGGCATCGTCTTGTGTTACGGTTAAGGTGCTTCGCGTTTTCGGATAGGATTTTGAGGCCGTAGGCTCAATGCTATCAAGCACTACCCGGCCTGCTTACCGGTATCAATTACGAAGAAACTCTCTCCACGAGCACAGGAGTAAGCACATGGCATCATGAGATCAGACTTTCAGCTTCATTAACCCTGCAAACGTTCTTTGTGCCGCAGGGATACCGAAATCAGATTGTGCGCGCTCCCACGCATTCGCAACGAGTTTACGTCGCAGGTTTATATCAGTCAAGATGGCCTCAATCGCCTCTGCCACCTTTGCCGGATCATCTTCCGTGACAACCAGACCGCATTCGTGCTCACGAAAATACCAGGCCGGAAATGAGTCGGCAGGAACATGAACCAGTATAGGACGACGCGAGGCCAGATACTCACCGAGCTTTCCGGGCGCAGAGGTGCGTACGACTCCCGGAAGCTCAGCATTAAAGGCCAGTGGGAGGAAAAGTAGGTCTGCCTTCCACTGAATATCGGGTACGGAGGAGACCGGCACAGGGTCGTTTATAACAATCGGGCCTTTGATATTGTTCTCTTCAAGCTCGTTACGTGGCTGATTAGTGTAGATGTGAAGCTTTATGTTCCACTCGCTCAGCAATTCGATGGCCGCCAGCAGATTCCAGAAAGCGCTGTAGTGTGCGTGATAGATTGACCCCGTATAGACAATCTTAATTTCATCGCTCCTGCTGAGCCGCCCATCATAAGGCGGCGCAGTCTCGTACACAGACAGGTCGCACGGATTATGAATTACAGTCGCCTCGACCCCGTAGCGCTCGCGCAGGTCATCGCGTAAAAACTCATTCGGGACGATGATGCCCGCAGCCTTCTTCATCATCACCGACTCGAAGCGATTGGCGAAGTCCGAGCCTTGCGAGCCGGTTGCCATCTGCGAGTAATAATCGAACAGGTACGGGTAAAACTTAACCCCCGTGAGACGACTGGCAAGATACGAGGCCGGGAGGTCGAAAAGCTCGCTGGTGCAGGCGACCACCGCATCGCACTTTTCCCGCCTGATGATGCGCGCGATTTGCAGCGCCCGCGCCAGCACATTAAACCACCGGACAGCGCCGAAGCTGACGCCGCGCTCTAAATTGAGCCATCTGGACATGTAGTAATGCTTAGCGGGCAGCTTGTCGCCCGCGTAATCTTTCATACGCGGGTGGTTGCTATAGGACTGTGTGATTAAACAGTATTCTTCGGGATTCAATCCATGAAGCAGCCTATATATCATCACGGATTGTACATAGGGTGAGGGCGGCAACCCATGAGAGACTAATGCGAATTTCATCTTGAACTTTGCGGGACAAAAGCTCGCCCGTCGTGCAGAGCGTCTAACTCTCCCTGTAATCCTGTAGGGGCAGGGCTAGTCCCTGCCCGTATCAGCGAAGCTGACAATCAAGTGTCGTTACGTTTCAAGGTTGAGTCTATCTTATATTGATAATCGCTCTAGCGAGCGATACGGGCAGGGACTAGCCCTGCCCCTACAGTCTTGCTGGGCGTTCTACGTGTGGCGGTATCCGAGCAGGATTCGCGTGACGACGCTGCTCACATCCTCAACCAGATATTCCGGCGGCACGCGCCAGTCGCGCTTCTGGTCGAGCACCGTCCGCACGCAGCGCAGGATGTCATCCGGCCTTGCCCCGCTTAAAATGTTGCTGCCGCATTCAATGGTTTCCGGTCGCTCTGTGACATCGCGTATCGTGACATTCGCCACGCGAAAGATGCAGCACTCTTCCTGTACTGTTCCGCTGTCGCTTAAAACACAGAAGGCGTTCTGTTCGAGCGCCAGAAAGTCGAAGAAGCCGAAAGGCTCGCTGAACTTAATGCCGCCGCTGGCACTGCCCGCACCGAAGCGCTCCATGCGGTTTCTGGTTCGCGGGTGCAGGCTGCACACCACCGGCAGATTGAACCCTTTTTGCAGAGCTTCCAATGCATCGAACAGGGAACGCAAGCGCTCCTCTACATCCACATTCTCTTCGCGGTGCATGGTGACCAGAAAATATTTTCCGGCCTCAATGCCGAGTCTAGAGAGAACGTCCGACTGCTTCACCTGGGCTTCAAAGTGGCGTATGACTTCGTAGATTGGGTTGCCCGTGACGTAGACGCGCTGCCCGGCGAAGCCTTCTCGAAGCAGGTTGGCGCGGCTGCGCTCCGTGTAAGGCATTAGGATGTCGCTGCTGTGGTCTATGATGCGGCGGTTGACCTCTTCGGGCACGCGGTCGTCGTAGCAGCGATTGCCCGCTTCCATGTGGTAAACGGGAATCCCCATGCGCTTTGCGACCACGGACGAGAGCGCGCTGTTGGTGTCGCCCAGCAGCAACAGCTTGTCTGGCCGCTCGTCTCTGAGAACTCGCTCAGACGCCTCTATTAACTTGCCAATCTGCTCGCCGAAGGTCGCGCCGCGCACGCCCAGATAGTGATCGGGTTTGCGTACATTCAATTCGTCGAAGAAGATGTCGTTCAGAGTAGCGTCGTAGTTCTGGCCTGTGTGAACCAGCACGTGATCGCAGAGACGATCAAGCTTTGCGATGATGAGACTGAGACGAATAATCTCCGGGCGAGTGCCCAGGATAGTTATGACCTTCATGCCAGCACGTCTTCGCTGTAAACGAGTCTATTTTCGACCATCAGGTTATGTTTCTGAAGCAGCTCGTCCAGCTCTAGTCTCGTCATCAGAATGTCATTCGAGCTGTACTCTTTCTCAAGCGTGCTTTCCAGCTTCTCCGTCACAAGCTCCGGCAGCATAGGCGCGATTACATAATAATCGCCGCGCGCTATCGTTCGGTGAGCTTCCTCTTCGGAGACCAAAATCTCGTGTACCTTTTCGCCGGGACGTATCCCTGTAATCTTCGTCTCGATGGGACGCTCCCCTATAAGCGCCTCTGCGATGTCCGTAACGCGAGCCGAAGGGACGCGCGGGATGTAGGTCTCGCCCGGATTCCCGCCCTGAAGCGCGGCGAAAATTGTATCCACAGCCTGTTCCAGACTGAGCAGGAAGCGCGTCATCTCAGGCGTGGTGATGGTTACGGGGCCGCCGCGCCTTATCTGCTCATGAAAGAGCGGAATTACAGAGCCGCGCGAAGCGAGCACATTTCCGTAGCGCACGCAGATAAAGCGTGTGTTGGAAGAATCCAGATTGGCGCGCACAAAGATGCGCTCCTGCACAGCCTTGGTCATGCCCATCACGTTGACGGGCTTGCACGCCTTGTCGGTAGAAACACCGACCACTGTATCCACAGGCAAATGATGTTCACGTATAGCGCGCACAATATTTTCCGCGCCGACGATGTTGGTCTGCACGGCCTCGAACGGAAAGTATTCGCAGGAGGGAACCTGTTTGAGAGCCGCCGCGTTGAAGACCACGTCTGCGTCTCTGAGCACCGTGCTGACGCTGTGAATATCGCGTACATCCCCAATGCGAAATTGTAGTAGCTGCTCGAAATTATGATAGATAACTTCGTCTGTGGCCGTGCGTAGATGCTGGTATGAAAGACGCATCTCGTGCTGCTTGGCCTCGTCGCGTGAAAAGACCGTTATCTTTTTAGGAAGCCCAAGCTCTCCTGTAAGCAAGCGCCTGGTCAACACTTTGCCCAGGGAGCCTGTGCCGCCGGTCACAACTATATTCTTATCAGTTAACAATCAGACCTCCGAAATTCATTATAAGGAGTTGAGTCTTGAAACAATTGTGAAATCATATCAGACCAATGGGGCGGGACAAAACCTGTAATCTCCCGGAATCTTTCCCCGTCGAGGCTGCGGTCGCAAACAAAAGTTTCGTCCGGCTCGATCTCTATCTGAAGCCCGCCCTTCTCTTTGATAAGCGTCAGCAGGTCGAACTTGCTTATAGGCTCCGCCGCGACATGCCAGACGCCATCCAGTGACGGATGCTCTTCAATAATCCAGGCGATTGCTTCGGCCAGCGCGCGTGTAGTTAATCCGCTGAAGATTGCGCGGCGGAATCCGCGAACTGTTTTTCCCTGCTGGCTCAAAAACCATTCGACCAGCCCTTGAGAGCCTGCAAGCTCGCGCCCGATCATGGAAGTTCGCAAGGTTAGACAATCGGGGCTTCCCACTTCACCGAGCAGCTTGGTTCTTCCGTAAAGGTCTTCGGCGTCTGGCGGATTGTCTTCGTTGTAATTTCCGCCCCGCCCGGAAAAGACGCAATCCGTGCTGAGATGAATCAGACGCGCGCCCGCCGCGCGGGCTAGCTCTGCGAGACGATGCGGAAAGAGAGCGTTGATGTTGATGCTCGTCAAGGGGTCTTTGGCCGCCGCATCCTGTTTGACGATGCCTATGCAGTTGACTACGACCTGTGGCCTGACTTGAGCGACCGCTTTCGTTACCGCATCAAAGTCGCTGGCCGAAACATTGCCTATCGCGCGCGCTGTCTCGAAGAGCTTGTAATGAGCATAAGCCTGCGCCGACTGCCTGAATGTCACGAACGTATCGAAGCGGCGGGACAAGACCTGCCAGAGCTTGTGACCCAGCATCCCCGAACCGCCTAAGATAAGAACCTTCATTCAATCACCTTCTGCATTTTCGATAATGGTTCAATCTGGAATTGCTCTGCTGTCACCAACTCGCCCTGCCTTCAAAGGTCATTGCTTGTTATCTGAGCCATGTCAGATGCGCTCCCTGCAACTTGCCTTCACCGCTTGCGGGCGATGACCATTTCGCTACATCCACGGACTCCCACATACGCGCGAACTCCTTGATGAGCAGTTCCGTGGTCTCCGTGCCAACCATCAGGCGCTGCAACGGGTCTGCGAAGAAAAAGCGCACGGCATTGTCTTCCACAACCGTATCTTTGTACTGCTCAGGAACCATGTCTGTGTTCACCAGCAGGTAGGGCTTGTCCCCAAAAATCGCCATCGTGCCCGGCCCCGAAGATGCTCCCATGTGTATCGCCGCCGTCTGAATCAGCGCCAGGTCTTGTTCCAGACCGGTAAGCTCATCTTTGGCTACAATCACATTCGGGCAACTCCGCAATCGCTCGTCCAGTTCGCTTCGCGAGCAGATGACTATAAACTTCACGGGGTATTTCTGCTCGCAATAGCGAAAGAACTCCAGCCACGCGTCCATATTCAGATTGCGGTTTGCGCCTATCTTTTTGTTATTGCGTACCTGCACCGTGACGGGGACGTTCGGATAAACATGCTCTTCGTAAAATCCTTCAGCCCACTCAAACAGAAATTCGCGGCAGGAGAGATGCGGAATCCTCCCGTACACTTTGTAATAGCCGTAAAGCAGATCATTGAAGACCGTATAATAAAAGTATTCCTTCGCGGCTAGCTTCAGCGCCGGAGGCCAGACGCTGTACTGCTCCGCGTTACTATGGATGAAGTGCTGCAATTGATGATGAGAGTTAAAGATGAAGAGCGAGCCTAAATGCCTGTTAACCTGCGCGGCGGGCAGCACAGAGGCCAGATGATACAGCACGTTCTCCTCTGTGATACTGCTGAAACCCGGATGGCTGAATTTCGGAGACTCCGGGTCATAGACAAGAGCGAAGTCCACTTCCCCCAAGCCCTCTCTTTCACGCAAGACGAGCGAGGCTTCCTGAAAGACAAGGATGTCGCCGATGCTGAAGGGCTGGCTTGAGAGATCATAGATCATCAGCAATCTTCTACGCTTCGCTCTTTCGGCCAATTGCCTTGAGCCTAATGACGGAAAGACCCAGGTGAGGAAGATGCGAAAGCGCCTGACGGGCGCGAGCATTCGCGTCCATCCCGCGCGGAAAGTTCCCGCAAGCCCTTTCTCGCGCAGCTTGCCGAAAAAACCTCTGGCGGTCAGTTGTGAATCCGTCTGATCCAAATCCGCTACCTCAACCGTGCCCTTATTTTTATTGTGTCAGAGAGATAAAGATGGCGGCAAATGATATTGTACATCCGATTTTGCAAGACGGTTTCTCACCAGCTCCGCGATTCTAGTGGGCAGGGCTATAAACACATGACTGCCTGCGGGTGCTTCCGACGGATGATAGACGGGGCAGCCCATAAAAGTCCTGCCGATGCGAGCAGGGTCTTCATCCACAAAAAAGCTGACCACATCTCCGACCTCTGCGAAGAGCCACGTCCCTGCAATCGATGTCCCGAAGATACCGAAGCTGCCATCCGCGCCCACTTCGCGCGCGCCCCTGACAGTCTCCTTAAGCCATTGAACCACTTTCACGGTAGCATCGAATGGGTCATGGTCTTTGCCGGTTTCCATCTCGTCTTGTGGCTCAGCCTCCTTGCGCGCGACAACCGTCAGCTCTTTCGGAACCCAGTCGGTTGCGACTGCCACCAGCCTGTACCCTGCCCTTCGCACCAACGCGCTCGCCGTGTGCGCTGTAAAATGCGAAGAGTGGTCTGCGACCAGAAGATCGAATGGATTCTGCAAGTAGTTTGGAACCTGTATCAGTAGCAGACCACCGGGCTTCAATTTATCTTGCAGGCGTGCCAGATATTCTACAGGCGCAGGGATATGTTCCAGCATGTGAATCATGGTCACGACATCGAAGCTGCCGGGAATCGTTTCAGGCTCGCCCACGTACAGCGCTTCGACTCTCTCTATACTCTCGACCTCGCCTCTGGTCTTATCGCTCAGCTCAGCTCCGGCCAATGTCCAGCCGGGGGCGAACTGGCTGAAGGCGCGCAGCATAGCGCCCTTGCCGCAACCCACATCCAGCATTCGTCCCGTTTCAGGCAAGCCCACGTGCAAGCTCAATGCTTCCAGCAGGCGCGCAGAGCGAAGCCCTGCCTGTCCGGAGCTGCTGTCGAAAACAGCCTGCTCAACTCCGTCGCTCTGATGATAGATAGAGTAATCGCCGTAAATCTTATCAATCTCGTTGAGCCAGTCTTTGTCTATAACCTTCTGCACGCAGCCGCAGGTTTCGCACACACCGAGGCGGCCTCCGCGCGACCAGGGCTTGCAGTCCGAGGTGACGCGGCAGAGATTATCAAAATCATCCACCACGCGAAGAGTTTCCGCCGTGCAAACGTGACAGCTAATTTCAGACACCGAGGCTCCCAAAAGCTTTCCTCTTTCTACAAACCGCTTGCCGAAATAATCGTCTCCCAGACATCCGGCGGCTCTAATTCCAACTCAGCACGCAAGCGCGTGGTATCGAGCGTCGTATGCTCCGGTGCAGCGCTTTTTGTAATGCCTGCTTCTGTGAAACTGACCGGCTGAACAAGCTCAGGCGCAGCACCAACTGAGCGTGCTATATGGCGTGCGGCCTCTGCATATGTGACATCCCGCGCGGCTGAGACTTGCATGATGCCCGGCAGTCGCAACTCAATTAGACGACTGAGAACACCTGTGACGAAAGAGAGCGGCAACGGTGCCATCACCATATCTCTAAAGGGATGAACAACCTCTCCACGCTTGAGCGATTTGTGCCATCCGGCCAGCAATCCTGTGCGCGGCTTGAGAACTTTGGTCAGGCGCACAATCGAGACATTGCTTCCCAAAGCCATCAACGATTTTTCAACCAGAGCTTTTTGCCGCCCATACTCCGTCACAGGCGAAACCCTGTCACTGGCGCGCCTTTCGTGTACGGCTCCATCAAAGACTGCGTTCGATGAAAGGTAGATAACGAATGCGCCCGTTGCAGCAAGACTCTTTGCAACCGTCAATACTCCTTGCACATTGACGCGCCCGGTTGCGACCGGGTCACGTTCGCAAGCCTCAAGCCCTGTCATGCCCGCGCAGATTACCGCGACTGTGGCAGGGACGGGAGACGCCCACTCTTCAACGTCTACGGCCAAATCCAGATAGACATGCGAATCATCCAAGGCTTCTCTTCGTCTGGTCGTACCTATGACACGCGCACCGGTCTGCTGTAATTCGTTCATCAGCGCAAGACCTATCAGGCTGTCCGCACCGACAATAACAGTAGCTGGTGTGTTGGATGTCGCGGGCATTACTGAAGAGAGATTTTAAGAATCGTAAACGGTGATAGGTAACAGGTGACAGGAAAGAAAAGTTCTTCTCTTGTCACTTGTCACTCGTCACTTGTCACGGCTTTTAGAGCTTCCTTCCAACGCAAAGAGCAAACAGGTAGTGAGCCATAGGATAATAGCCCGTATGCACCACTTCATCGTTCATAGAGAAGATGAAGACATTGTGGAAATATTTCTGCATCAACTCTTTCAGTTGCCTGTGGTCTTTGCAGTTGATGTGACCAATCTTGCTGTATTCAGAGGCGTAGACCTGTGATTGAATCGAAGGCGTGCCGACAATCAGAACGCCTTGCTCGTCCAAAGACGCTGCTATATTCGAGACAAAACTGTCTTCATCTTCCTGCCGGACGTGCTCAATTACGTCTAACGAATAAGCTGCATCGAAGGGAGCGCCCTCTACAGGGCCGGACAGCATGTCATGCACACGACAATCAAACTTCCACCGCTCCTTATCCATGCGCTCGTTGGCGTCTTTGATAAAGACGGCATCGAAATCCACCGCCGTTAGCGATTTGACTTCCTGTAGAACGACGCGCGAGCCAAAGGCATCGCCGCACCCGACCTCCAGCACCTTCTGCTTTCCGCTCAACAACTTCGCCACGAACTTACATCGCGCGAGGATGAAAAGCAGATGTCGCGGGTCATCACGCCACACCTGATTGGTAGTCAGGCCAAGCGTCGCCAGTCCCTCCGTATCGCGTATGGTTACCTGTACCTGATACTGCGGCTCTTTAGTCTTATCAAGCTCCATCTATTAAAGGTCTCCCTCATTAAAAGCTCAAAGCGAATCGGTAATCATCTTTCCGACAAATCTCTGAAAAGCTGTATTAAAAGTCCCGTCAGGGACGACGTGAAAATAGCCCAGCGATTTATCGCTGGGTATAGAAGTTGGAAAGATTTTATAGAGTCCCGTAGGGACGATTGAAATCTCAGCCGTCCCTACGGGACTCTATTCATTTTGGCGCTGATCTTTCCCAGCCATAAATGGCTGGGCTATTTTCACGTCGTCCCTAACGGGACTCTGAACACAGCATCTTTTAAACGGACGCCGCCGAGCGTGAGCGCGCCGAACTTACTCGGCTATGAACCAGTAGTAGTCTCCGGTGTAACCTATCTCTTTGAAGAGTTCTTTCCACTCTTCCACATGCATATATGTTTTGCAAGTTAGCACCCATTCTTCCAGACGCTGCTTCTGTTCTTCAGTCCGGTAGGCGTCTAGTTGCACAAAGGCGTGTTTGCGCGAGACTCGTTCTATCTCACGCAGGGCTTGTTTGCATTCTTCCAGCGGAAGGTTGTGAATCGTATTGATTGACAGCACCAGATCGAAGGAATTGTCTTCATAGGGCAACTCCTTCGCATTGCCGACACGAAGGTAAGGCTTAACGTCAGCAAGCGCATTCTCAATCGCGTATTCGGAGATGTCTATCCCGGCGACCGAGAGGTTCGGCAACAGCTCTTTGAAATCATGCAGCATGAAGCCTTTCGCGCAACCCACGTCGAGCAGGCTCGCATCGTCGGCCAGCTCATAATAATCTCGAATCCGCCTGACAACTCCCTGCCAGAAGCGCGGGTGATAGTTGTAGCCGCCATAGCCGTACATGCGGTTGCCGTCAAAATATTCATAGCCGAACTGCCTTGAGACTTCTCGCATCTCGTCCGAAATCAGCGTCGCACGCTTGCCTACATTTCCTGTGCGTTTGGACTTCGGATACAAATCCGTCAAATCAACTTCTCTTCCCAAACCCTTTTCGATTCCTTCCTATGCTCGCGCTGAAACTATACGATCGAAGATGGCTTCCGGCGTCAGCCCGTGAGCCGTCCACATGTCGCGCTGCGAGCCGAACTCGTGTATAAATGCGTCCTTCAGGCTGAAGGTGTGAAGCCTGCACTTGGCCTTACGCTCCCACGCAATCTGCTTCACCTCGCCGCCGAGGCTGCCGCGCACGCTATGCTCTTCCAGAACCGCAACGGTTTCAAACTCTTCAAGGATGCGTCCGATGCCTTCTCTATCGAGCGGCTTCACCGTATGAGCGGAAACGAGTGCGACCGAGCGCCCCTGTTCCCGCTCGATTCTCTCTGCCACTTCGAGCGCCATCTTCATTATCGGCCCGTAAGAGATGATGCAGACATCCTTGCCATCCCTAATCCGGCGGACTTTGCCGAACTCGAAAGCTTCGGGGGCATCGGCAGTCAGGTTCGGCTCGCCCGCTTTGCCGAGCCTCAGATAGGTAGGCCCCTGACGCTCTGCGCAGACCCATGTCGCGGCTTCCGTCTCCAGGGGGTCGCACGGCGCGATGACGGCCATGTTCGGAATAGCGCTCATCACGGCTATGTCTTCCTGCGCGTGATGCGTGCCGCCTAAAGTGGAATAAGAGACTCCGCCGCCGATGCCCACGACCGTAACGGGCAGGTTTTGATAGCAGAGGTCTATGCGAACCTGCTCGAAGGGGCGATAGATGGAGAAGGTCGCAATCGTGTAGGCGAAGGCAGTCGCGCCGCGCAGGGCAAGCCCAGCGCAGAGGCTAATCATGGTCTGCTCTGCGACGCCTACGTTGATGAACTGTTCAGGAAACTCTTCACGAAACGGAGCCATGCTGCCTGCCGGAGAGATGTCCGCGACGACTATGAAAACGTTCGGCCTGCTTTTGGCTACCTGATAGAGCGTGCGTGCAAATGTATCTCTCAAGCTTCTTCTTCTCCTGACAATTCCCGCAGGGCTTGTTCGTACTCTTCCGGGCTGGGCGAGCGATAATGCCAGATTGGCACGTTCTCCATGTAGGAGACACCCTTGCCCTTGATGGTGTGCGCGATGACCATCATAGGCTTATCCCCTTTGCGCGACGCGACGGCATCGAAGATAGCCTGCTGGTCGTGGCCGTCAACCTCCACCGCTTCCCAGCCAAACGCACGCACCTTGTCCACCACCGGATAAAAGTTCGGATGAGTTTCGCTGGTTCGCCCAAGAGATTGGAAGTCGTTCAAATCCACGACTGCCACAAGGTTCTTGATGCCGAGCGTCGGCGCAATCATCATGGCTTCCCAGACGGAGCCTTCCTGCAACTCGCCGTCGCTGATGACTACATAAACGATGCGGTCTGCGCCCATAATCTTATCGGCCAGCGCCATGCCGACCGTGATGGGCAGCCCGTGGCCGAGCGAACCCGTCGCGGCTTCGATTCCGGGGATGCCGTAATCCGGATGCGTGCCTAGTATGCAGCCGGGCTTGCAGAAGTTATCCAGCTCCTCGCGCGGGATGACGCCCATCTCTTCCAGCACCACGTATTGAGCCATAGAGCCATGACCCTTAGAGAGCAGGAAAGTATCAGGGCTGTGACCCTTTTCGTCGCGCCGCATCAGACCGAAGTAGATGCAGTCCACAATCTCAAGACAGGAAAAGGCTCCTGCGGCATGAAGCGCCGTCACCGTTTGAGAGATGTCCAGGATGCGGCGGCGAAACTTCAGGCAGCGCTCTTTTGAAGCGGCAGCGTCAAAGCTTTTTGTAAGCGTGTCCTCTTTAATCATAAAGTTTCAGGTGCGAAGCACGTAGCCGGTCGAGACTGTTTTCAGGTGGTCTAAATATTTCTTGCCCCATTCGACCATCTCTTCGATTCCCTCTTCAAGACTAATCTGCGGCTCCCAGCCGACATCATTCTTGATGGCGCTCGAATCCAGCCAGTATTGCGAATCCTGTCCGAGCCTCTCTTCCGACATTTCGCACAACTCGTCGAAAGGCATGTTCAAGGCTTCCGCCACATGCGCGACCAGATCGCGTATAGAGGTTGGCTCAGGCGGCCCCGCGTTGTAAACCTTTCCGAGCGGCGCTTTCTCCGAAACCAAGTGAATTGCTCGTCCAAGGTCGCGCGCGTGAATGTAGGACTTACGCGCGCGGCCTCCGCCATGAAGCGGGAGCTTCTGTCCGGTCAATCCGAACAGCACGGCCTTCGGTATCACTCTATGCAGGAGTTGTCCCGGCGCATAAGCGTTCGACGGCCTGATGATGTTCATAGGAAAGTTGAGCACCTTTGAGATAGCAAGCAGATGCATATCGCCCGCAGCCTTAGACGCTGCATAGGGACTCGTGGGCTGAATCGGCGTCTCTTCCTTCGCTGGGAAATCGCACGAGCCGTAGAGTTCCGACGTGCCGATTTGAATCCATCGCTCAAGATAATCTCTGTGCAGCAGGTCTTCGGTCATCTTCGCCAGCGCCACCGAGTTGGTCTCATAAAAGCGCCAGAACTTAGACCAGGATGCAGCGCCCTCGCCCTGCGCCGCGAAGTTGATGATGACCTCCGGCTTTTCCGCATCGAATAATTCAAAGAGGCGATCTTGCTCGTGAACGACATGGATTTGATGATAAGCGTAACGCGGATCGTCTTTGCCGACGTTAAGCGTGAAGGCTTCTGCCTTTTCCGGGTTGCGCCCGATGCTGATAACTTTTTTCGGCTCGGCATTCTCCAGCAGATACAGTGCGGCCTGTACGCCGAAGACGCCGCCTCCGCCCAGTATGACGTATTTTTTCATCTCTTCTCCTCAAACATAACCAGTCTATGATTCAAAGCGGCAATTGCCTGATCCCAGAGTCCAATCAGATATTGCGGGATTTCGTAAGATGAGGCTCTTTCGCGCTCAACGAACTCCATCGCCTGTCCTTCGTGCGCCTCTATGGACTGCACGCCGTCGTAGCGCGCCCAGAAAGCCGTGAGCGGATAAGCAGGCTGACCTTCGACGTTGTCGTCTATGAAAGAGCAGAGCAGGTTTAGTTCCTTGCAATCATAGCCCGTCTCTTCTCTCAACTCGCGGCGGGCGCAAATCTCTATGGGTTCATTCGCCTCGCAATGACCGCCGGGAGGCACCCACATGCCCGCGAGCGGCAGTCCCGGCTTATCGTCCCTGTGCTGCATCAACAGCGCGCCGTCATCGCGCAAGAGAAAGATCGCAGCTACCCCTTTATTCTCAAAAGAACTGTTCAATAAGATTTCTACCTTCGCGTGCTGATAAAGTTTTGACGAGCAATAATTCTGTACAAGACAAATCGTTTCTCTTACAAGTAGTGGGTCAATTTGGAATTGAGTGTCTAGTGAATTGATTTTCACCACAGAGACGCAGAGAGCGCAGAGGACGCACAGAGAGTTGAATCTAATTCAAGCCTCCATGCTACCTCTGAGTCCTCTGTGTCTCTGTGGTGAAGACCAATATTCATTACACTCAATTTCCAAACCAACCCATTACTCTCTTGCAGTCTGCCTCTTCAACCTTAAGCCTTTGCCAACTCTTGCATGCTTTCCGCAAGCCCGTTCTGTAAAGAGGTGTAGCTGAACGACGGAAAAGCCTTCAGGGTCGCCGCAATATCAAAGTGCCTGTGCGTGATGGGATTGGCGCGGGGCGAGCCTTCAATCTCAACTTCGCCTTCGCATAATCCTGCAATCAGCTCTGCCAGCTCAAAGAATGAGACGGAATTTCCGGTTGCGACGTTAAGCGCTCCCTGGCTTCTGTGCGACAGGCAGAGGCTCGTCAAACTGCTCAAGTCCTTGATATAGACGTGGTCGCGTTTCTCTTCGCCCTGTCCGAAAAGCTTGATTTTATGCTCTTTCAAAGCGTCACGCAAGAAACGGTTCGGGCCGTAACTGTTGTGCGTATCCGCAGCGCCGTAGACGGTACAGGGTCGCAAAGTAAGATACGGAACCCCGCTCTTCTGCACGGCGGAGGCGAACATGCGCTCGCGCACTAAGTGCATCAGGCCGTGAAAGCTGGAAGGGTCGCAGCAAGAATTTTCCCTTACAGGGTTAGCATCATCCGCGTAAACGGCGTCGGAGCTGATATAGACTATGTGCGAGCATTTCACACCTTCAAGAAATGCGCTGAGGTATTGTCCCATCGTCAGATTCTGCATCAACGTCCCGATGTCCTTGCCCTTGTCCGGCGTAATCGCAGAGACGATGACGAGCGCATCCTGTTCGCTCACGAAACCCTTAAGCGTCTCGACAGCTTCAGGACGATTGAGGTCAACATCCGCCGAAGAGAGAGCCACGGTTTCAATTTTCTGTTCGTTCAGGTGGCGAATCAAATCACGCCCGACGAACCCTGATGCGCCTATGACGACAACTCTCGCCGGAGCAGTCGCCTCTTCGTTTAAGTGCTTAATCATCTTTTCTTAACTGCTCCTTAATAATCGATGAGCCGAGCTTGAAATAAGAGAACCCGGCTTCGATGCATTCACGCTCGTCCAGCATGCCAAAGGGGTCAACTATCAGGCGACCCTTCATACGGTCTTGAATCTGCGCGACACTGATTGACGAAAACTCTGACCAGGGGGTCATCACGGCCAACACGTCCGCGCCCTCCAGGGCTTCCAGCGCGGAAGCGACCTGAGTAAACGTGGGCGCGTGCTCGTCTTTGAGAACTACCTGCGGGTCATACGCTCGAACAGGGAACGGCTTGAGCGCGTCAACTAAAGCAAGCGCGGGCGAGTTCTTCGTTGACGTTGTGTCCTGTTTGTAAGCCAGCCCCCAGACGACTATCAAAGGATTCTCGTTTCTGGAAATCGCTTTCTCGTGAATCACCTTCAAAGCCCAGTCGCGTCGGTAGCGGCTATTAGCAATCCATGCATCCACAACGCCGTCGTCGGTTCCAAACTCATTCGCCAGTGACACGACCGTCGCCAGATCGCGCTCCAGATTGCCGCCTGCAATCCCCAAGCCCGGACTCAGGTAAGCGTACTGGCCTATGCGCCTGTCCAGCTTGAGCGCCGGAATCATTTCAGACCAGTCGGCTCCAATATTTTCGCACAGCTCGGCCATAGTATTTGCCACCGACACAGAAGAGACCAGACACATATTGATGGAGATTTTCGTCAACTCCGCGCTCTCGTACCGCATCGGCAGGATGGGACAATCGAAAGCCTTCAACAACTCAGCGTAAGCAGGGGGCAGCGGCGCGTGCGGATTGAGGCAACCGACTATGTAACGCTCTGGATAAAGAGCGCGCTCGACGGCGCGACCGAAAATCAGTGTCTCCACCTGATAAAAAAGTTGCAGGCTTCTGGTTTCAGGCGTCCCCTCAAGTCTTCGTGCAAGGCGGCGAGTGAAACCGGGCGGAACCTGGCTCAGGACGACGAGCAAGGTTTCGGGCGCGGCTAGCTGAATAACCTTCTTAAGCAACGCTACGAGCGGCGAGAGATCGCTTTTACCCTGATCGTCGGTCGGAACATCCAGTGCAAAGTAGATTACTTCGCACCCGGCAAGCCTTGATGCATCAGCCGTAAAATTTATACGCGCTTGGTTAGAGGTTAAAAGCTCTGCCAATCCCGGCTCGAAGAACGGAGGCTGACCGCTATTGAGTCTTTCGCAGAGTGTTTCTGTTTCGCCGTATGCGACGACTTCAAAGCCTTTCGCAGCCGTGGCGATGCTTGAGACTATGCCCAGATGTGAAAGCCCCGCGAATCCTATCATTGCTTAGAGCACCCCCTCGCCCACCTGTCGCGCTATATCCTTCAGGACGGAATTAATCCAGATGTCGTTTTCAATATTGCCTTCGCCCGTCAGGCACAACCGTTTGAAGTGCTCGTATTCAAGCGCCCAGGTCGGGTCGGCAGACTCAATCACTTCGACCTCTTCGGTCGGCCTTCCGCTCGGAAAGATTCGCTTGCGAACGGTGTAGGCGCTAGGCCCCCACTTGCAGAGGCAGTTGACGTGAGCGCTACCCAGCTCGCCGTAGACATCAGCCGTAAAGGTGTTTCGCCATGAGAGCAGAGTGGTTTCAAATTCTATGACAGGCTTTGAGGCGCGCGAGCCGAAGAGCACGTGGTCGCATGCACGGTTCTCCAGACAATCAAAACTCCAAACGGTAAACTGCGGGTCAACGTCTCCGAAGAGAAAGAGCGCCATGTCCAGCAGGTGCGAGCCTATATCGGATGCAACGCCGATGCCTGCATCGCGCCAGACAGAGCGCTTCACATCCAGCGCCGTGCCGTTGCCGTAGAAAAATCGCGCGAGATAGATTTGGCCGAGCGCGCCACTTGAGAGCGTCTGTTTCAGATGCGCTATGTGCGGCTCGAACCTGTGATTGTAAGCGGTGTAGCAGGTCGTCCCCGTCCGGCGTGCGAGTTCAAGAAGCTCGCGCAATTCACTTTCGTCTTCGGCAAGCAAGGGCTTCTCTACAAGCACATGCTTGTTATTGGCAAGCAGGTAGCGGAGGATGTCTAGCTTGGCCTGATCCGGCGTGCAGACAAGTGCGGCGTCGTAATCTTCGAGCGGGACGCTCTCAATCTGCTTGTACTCGACATCGGGCGCGACCGGGTCAACGGTTGCAACTACATCCCGTCCGGCAATCGCCTTTCTCTTTTTACCCTGAATGCCTAGACCGACAACGCAGACCCTCATGCGTACTGTATCTGCCTCTCCACAGCCTGTAACTTTTTGAGCACGTCTTCGGGCGCGACCGGATTATTGCCTTCGTGCTCGCAGGCCAGAGCGGCAGCCACCGAGCCTAGGATTGAGGCGATGACGGAAGACTGTGTCGTCACCATCGCCAGTGTCGCATAAGAGAGCAAAGCGTCTCCGGCTCCGACCGCGTCCACCAGCTTATCCACGAAGCTGTCAACGGTGAAGAAGGAGCGCACCTCCGGGCTGGGAGCGCGATACGTGATGATGCCACGGTCTCCTAGCTTCAGTATGAGCGACTTGCAATCGGCGCGCTTGTAAAGCTCCATAGCCATCGGGCGTATGGTCGAATCCTGATCGCCTAAAGCGAAGCGTGCCTCCTTCTCGTTCGGCGTGATGAGGTCGAAGCCCTGAAAGTCCAGGATGTTTCCCCAGCGGCTCGCCACCTGACTGTCTGCGACCTTAATCACGCCTCCGGGCAGGCTTGCGGTCAATTCGGGAATGGTCTCTCGATTGAAGATGCCGTGACGAAAATCGCTGAAGACCACGGCATCAACATGGTCGTCCGCGATTGATTCCTTCATCTGCTCCAGAATCTTTTCCGTGATGGGGCGATTGTCCAGCTTATCAACCTTGAGCATTCTATAACCGCCAGCGATGAAGACGGTCTTCTGTGTAGTAGGTCGCGTGTGGTCAATAATCGGGTCACAATCCACACCCGCGTCCTTCAAATCTTCGAGCACGAAATCCTTGAGCACATCGTCGCCGAGCACGGTCGAGAATTTCACTTCCGCGCCCGCTTTGCGCAGGTGCTTTGAGACGACGGCTGCGCCGCCTGCATAATCAACCTGCTGCTCGTACTTGAGACTAAATGTCGGCGTCTTTGCGATGCCGCCCGTCAAAGAGCAGAAGATGTAGGAATCGACTATGGTGTCGCCCACAACATGCACGCGCACGCCCTTGAAAGATTCGAGCGCGGCTCTCAAATCGTTGAACGTGACGCCTTCAGACTCCATTAGCGCCATCAGCTTTTCCGAAGAGAGGTTGGGCGGCCCCACGTCAATCATGCTCGAAGAGGAATAGACCACGTCGCCCGGCGTGAAGATTACTTCTCCGCCATAAGCTTCCAGCACGTCCATCTCCTCGCGCGTGCGCGGGTGAACTCCGCCGTGATGATATTCATAGCCTTTGGCGAAAAAGTCCGGCTGTATGAACTCCAGGTTTTCGAGCGGCGTCGGATTGTCGTCAATGATGACGTAATCCACAACCTCAAGCGCCGCCAGATTCATGGCTCTTAACTGCTGCGGAACGAAGGGACGAAAGTTAGCCTTCTTGATGTGCGCGTCGCAGGTCAGGCTGGCGACTAGGATGTCCGCCTTGCTCTTGGCGTACATCAGGTGACGCACGTGTCCGGGGTGAACCAAGTCGAACGTGCCGTGGCACATGATGACGGCCTGCTGTCTTGGCCGCGCCCCTATGATGTCGCGCAGTTCTTCGCGCGTCTTAATCTTGCGGCGGTAATCGTTCTCGTTCATTGCCATCTTTTAATTCCTTCCCGAAAGCATGGTGAACCATGTACGGGTTGCATCCTGAATCGAGGCGGGATCCCAGACAGGAGCATTACGCCAGTAATCTATATTGCGCAACATCTCCCGGACTCCCTCTTCAAATGAGACCTGCGGTTCCCATCCAAGCTCTGCGCGAATCTTGGTGATGTCTGCCCATGTGCAGTCAGGCTCGCCCGGACGCTTCGGCACGTAAACGACCTCACCTTCCAGCAGCTCTACCAGACGATTCACAGGCTGCGGATTGCCCGCGCCTACGTTGTAGATTTCGCCTGTGCGCTCGGATTCAGCCCCCGCCAGAAAAGCACGCGCAAGGTCTGTGACGAAGATGAAATCGCGCCGTTGTGTGCCGTCGCCCACGACCGTGTAGGGCTTGCCCGCAAGCTTCTGTGCGAGAAAGACTCCGAAGACCGCGCCGTATGCGCCAGATGTGCGCGAGCGCGTCCCGTAGGCGTTGAAGATGCGTATGGAGACCACAGGCAAATGATAGACGCGTCCCCAGTGCAGCACTGCCTCTTCGCCCTGATACTTGCTCAGCGCATAAGGGTACTCAGGACTGATGGGCGCTCTCTCGGTCGTAGGCAACTCCTCAGCCAGCCCGTAGCAGGATGAAGAAGCCGCGTAGACGAACTTCTTCACTCCGGCACGCCGCGCTGCCTCAAGAGCATGAACGGTTCCCATGACATTGGCAGACATGTATTCGATGGGTCTCTCAATTGAAGGGACTATGTCGCCTATGCCCGCGAAGTGGAAGACATACTCCGCCCCTTCAAAGAAAGGGTCATCGGGCATGGTCGCCCTTAAATCCTGCTCCTTGAAGGCAAGGTCTGGATTACCCTCGTGCTGTTCCAGATTCTGTAGGCGTCCGCCAACGAGATTGTCTATAACGTTGACCCCGTAACCGCGCGCGAGCAGAAGGTCAACCATGTGACTGCCTATGAAACCGGCACCGCCGGTAACGACGGCCAGCCTTCGTGTGCTCATCCAATCCCACCCTTTTTCAAATACCGCACGTTGATGTAGCGGTCATCGTCCAGACTGTCGGGCAGCTTTCCGGCCTTGAAGGCGACGCACAGATCGCGCACGGCGTCTTCGACGCTACGCTTCGGCACATAGCCCAGCTTCTCCGCAATCTTGTTGGAAGAGACGTGATAAGAGCGCGGGTCATCAGAGACGGTGGTCTCGACCGTGATGGGCGCTCGCTCCGGCATCTCTTCTTCGACGACCTTTCGCACCATCTCTGCCAGCTCCGCAACCGGGTGATTCTGGTAGCCTGCGTTGAAGGTCTCACCCGCAATCTTTTCGGCAGGCATATCAAGCAGTTGCACATAGAGTTCCGCGATGTCATCCACGTGAATATTCGGGCGCAACTGCTTTCCGCCGAAGACCGTTATCTTTCCCTTGTTGACGGCATGGTTGGTCAGAATGTTGACGGTCAGGTCAAAGCGCATGCGAGGGCTATAGCCGCAAACGGTCGCGGGGCGGATGATGACGGTCGTAAACTCCGGCGACTGGTATTTAAGAAGGTGCGGCTCGCACATCCCCTTGAAGCGGTTGTAGTCCGTGAGCGGCACCAGCGGGTGCTCTTCCGTAACTTCAGGAGCATCCGACACGCCGTAGACCGAGCTGGTCGAAGCATAGATGAAGCGCTTGACTCCGGCCTCCTTTGCTGCCGCAACCATCGGCTCAAAGCAATCGTAGTTGATTGACTTGCCAAGCTCAGGGTCAAGCTCAAAGCGCGTGTCATTGGAGATGCAGGCAAGGTGTATCACGCTATCCACACCTTCAAGCTCTTTGGAGAGAGCTTCCGTGTCGCGTATGTCGCCATTAACTACGCGAAGCTTTTCATGTTCGGGCAGTCCATCATCACCGAACAGCATCAGGTCATAGACGATAACGTCGTGACCGGCCTCTAAAAGTTTGGGGATGAGAATACATCCGACGTAACCTGCCCCACCTGTAACCAGAACTCTACTCACTGCTTTTTTGTCTCCCTTAAGATTTTCGAGGTAGAAATTATACTTATTTGATTGAGCGGCCAGACGCCAGAGAATCGCCGGAGAGGGCAACGGGCTGCCGTATATCAATCGTGTACCCGGCTTTCTCCGCATCCTGCCAGAACATATAGACGGTTTCGAGCGAGAAGGTGTCGAGGTCTTTTCCAACCAGACTAAGTTTTTTCAGAATATCATCGGTCGCCGTGATAACGTGACAGCCAACCGCGTCGGCCTGAAAAACATTCAGCAGCTCTCTGGGGCTTGCCCAGATAAGCTCCGTCTGCGGATAGGCGCGCATGATGTTGACTGATTCAGTCATAATCGGGAGGGGGTCGCGTCCGGTATCCGCGACTCTTCCGGCGAAGACCGAGATGAAGTTTCTGGTCAGGTCGGAAAGATTATCCACGACGGACGCGACCTGCGCGGGCGTCATCAAGGCCGTGACGTTCAACTGCACTCCCGATTTCGATAGCCGCTTGATAAGCTGCCCGCTCGATTCGCCCTTAGTATTCGTCACAGGAATTTTGACGAAGACGTTCTGACCCCACGAGGCTATCTCAAGCGCCTGTAATTCCATCTCCTCAAAGTCGTCCGAGAAGACCTCGAAAGAGACGGGGCGCTTCGTCACCACTTTGAGAACGTCCAGGGCGAAGGCGCGATAATCTTTCACCCCTGCCTTGCGCATCAGGGTCGGATTGGTCGTGAACCCTTTGATAAGCGGGTTCGCGGCCATCTCAGTGATGACGCCCAAATCAGCACCATCGGCGAAGAGCTTTACTTTTAAGTCTTTAATATCTGGCATGGCTTACCTCTGACAAAAGCTTTTGATTTCAGATTTTCCCGGAAAGTATCAGCTCGCTCGCTTCAAAGAGCGAATTAACGACCGCATCCGGCTTATCAGCTTGCCTCTCATCATAATCATATTTAATGAGGATTGTTTTGCATCCTGCGGCCTGCCCCGCCGCTATATCACGCCAGCGGTCGCCTATCATGTATGACTGATTCAAATCGAGCGACCATCGCTCGGCGGCCTCCAGTATCATTCCGGGCTTAGGCTTCCGGCACGAGCAATCATCCCCGTCAACATGATAACAAACTTTGATTTCATCAACCGGCAGCTCGCGGCTTATGCGCTCGTGCATACTTTCAACTACTTCGCGCTGCTGCACGCCGGTCGCCACGTCCGGCTGATTGGTGACAATGATAAGGCGAAAGCCTGCTCGCCGCAATCCGCGCGTCGCCTCGGCTACGCGGGGCAAAAACTCCAGCTCTTCTACGGAAGGCGGAGGATAGGGCTTGCCGTCGCGCACGACCGCACGGTTCAAAACACCGTCACGATCCAAAAAGACTGCGCGCGTCATACAGAGGCCGCTGGCTCAGGCGTAGTCATGCTCTCCCACTTCATGGCATTGGCTGCCAGGTCTGGATGGCTGACGATGCAATGCCACACGACCGCCTGAAAAGCTTCCGAGTGTGGAGTGACCTGCGTGGGCGAAACCGTCGGGACAACAATCACTTCGTCGCCTACCTGCTTGGTGTATCCGCCATCCCTGCCCACGATTCCATAGATAACAAGCCCGCGCCGCTTCGCCTCGTCAAGCGCCCGCACTATATTAACGCTCACCCCACGCACGGCATCTCCGCCGCCCACGCTAAAGACGAGCACGGCATCCTTCTCATTTGCACGACTGGTGCGCAGCCACGCCTCGAAAACCGTCTCCCAGCCTTCATCATTGGTACGCGCGGTCAATTCCGACACGTTATCGACAGGCGTGTAAGCCTCTATGCCAGCGATTTTCCGAAAGTCGTTAACGGCGTGGCTACAGTTGGCGGCGCTGCCGCCCACGCCCAACAAAAAGAGGCGTCCCTCTCGTGCGCGCAATTCAATCAAGCCCTGTACGATTCTTTCAACCGCCTGCGTGTCTATAGCCTGGGCGATTTTGGCTGCGTGCTCGAAGTAAGTTTGCGAATGCGTTTGATTCATATGATGACTCTAAAGAATTACCTACAGCTTCTCAGCCCAGCAATAAAGGCTCTGCTCTTTCATGGAATCCAGTCCCGGAATATCCGAACAATTGTCGATGATAAAATCTTTATCGAAAGTTCTGACACGAAACCCTGCCTCTTTGAGTATCGCTTCCAACTCCTCTGCGCCCCATGCGTTCTGATGGTTGAAATGATAACTCCTCTCCTTTTCAATCACAGCCTCTCTGAGCCGGGCGCTGATTTGAGACGGAGTGCAATTGTTAACGAGGTCTTTGAGAAATTCAACCTCGACTACAGGCGGCCCGTGATAGGCATCTTCCTTCCAGTTGATCTGTTCCGAGAAGTGGTCGCCGTATTCATCATTCCAGAACCCGCAGAAGACAAACGCAGCCCTGTAATCTATAGAGTCAGGGATGCGTCGATTCTTCCATGTTTTTTTAACTTCCGAAAGATACCACATCTCATCCGTAAAAAAGCTGTCGTCACCTTTTACCCAGCACCTTATAGCTCTATCAAAGTCAGGAATCTTAATGATGAACCGGCCATCCCGCTTCAGCACTCGTTGACTTTCATCCAGTATTCTTTTGACGGTCGCATTGTCCAGATGTTCCAGGGCATGAGACGTGTAGATGGTATTGATGCTGTCGGTGCTTACAGGGAACTCGCACTCCGGGTGAAAGTCAAAAGGATAGACATTGTAATCGCTGGTGACCTGCTCAAGGTTCAACCAGCCGGGGTAATGAAAGGAAGGGCCGCCGCCAAGATTAATCGAATCATAAAGGGCAGCCGACGGGCTGCTCCAGGGCAATTTGGGATAGATGGCATTCAATCCGGGACAGAACGGGCGCTGGTCATTAACCAGTGACGGGACAATCGTTATCTCCAGCGCGTAGCGGTCGCCTTCGGTGGGAGCGACGCCCCTGTGTGAAAGCTCGGAGCTTCGGAACAGCAACCATGTGCCCGGCGGCCCTTCCACAGATACTTTCGAGCCGTCACGAAGAATTAACTCCGTAGTTCCCTTTTCGGCACCGACATCGGAGAGATAAATCAGGAACTTCAGTATGCACTGTGGAAACCCGTCGGAATGCCATTCATTAGGCCCGGTTTCAATCGCCCCGGCGTGGGTTCTAAAGCAACGAACATTGACAACGCGCCAGGGAGTTCCAATGCACCTTGCGAAAGGCTCTGCCAGCGACTGCAAGAGTGTATGTAGATACTGTAGCTGCTCCGAACCCAGAACCAGATGTGTGTGGCTTTTATTTAAGGCTAACTCATACTTCTTCAGACCTGTGTTTGAGGCATAGCCCGGAGGCGTGTCCTCTTGAAGTATGAGTTTTTCCGGCGCGCCTTCCATAGATTGCACAAAGGCATTAACTACTGATTCCGGCAACCTACCCTGTTTGAAGCCGCGCTGTGCGTAATCCGGGTCAGGGCCTAAATCCAGACCGGGATTTATTCCGGGGGCTGCTACATGGACGAACTGTTCATAGACGTTCCACAGAAACCAGTAGTGCTCATTCAGCAGCGCCGGGTTCAAAACGACTGCCCTTTGATAACACCGAATCGCTTCCTCGAAGCGCGACGCCTTCTGAAGGGCGTTGCCGATTTGAAAGAATACGTCTGCGTTATCCTGTATGAGGCTGCTTACTAATTTGTCCTGCTGAAGATTATTCCAGCCCTCTTTCTTCAGCGCATCTTTAAGATGGCTGCTTATGGCAACAAACAATTCAGGCTTACGCGCAATTGCCTGCCTGTAGCGACCGGCAGCCTCCTCAAAATTTCCTTCGTGGACGAGCAGGTCGCCAGCCCGCTGGTGACTCCTGGCCTCCACGCTATGAACAACCCGCAGTGGATTATAATCATGCCTGCGCCTGTGTATCTTATGCAGGAGCGACCAGACCTTCGGATGTTTTTTAACTTCCTCTTTGACCTTCGTCTTTAGCTTGCTCATCTGTAAATCACCGCCGAGGCTGATTGTAAACAGCGCTCAAGATGTTCTCAGGCTCTACCCCGACCGCTTGAATAGTCGTAAGCTTTATACCTAGAGAGTCAATCTAACCCTTCACGGAAGCCAGACTCGCCTTGTCATCAACGGCCTTCAGGCCGTCTTCCATATATTCCGTATGCCATGCGAGGCGTGGTCTGACAACTCCGACCCATCCACCATAATAGTGCTTGCGCATCTCTCCTGTATCATGGACGTTAAATGATAATACTTGATCCTCTAGCACCTGCGTTTTATCTGGCATCTTGCCCAGGATAGCTGAAATACTGTAGTGGCCTTCATTCAGGAAATTGCCGGGGATGCGGCAGACAGATTGAAACAGGCCGCGCGGCTGCGGTCGTCCGAACCAGGGGTCGTCCGTCAGGCTCACCGAATGAAGATTAGAAGATGAAAGCACAATCGTGCCTATCTGATCTCTAAGCCAGATGGCCGAATAGAGCGGCGCGTTCTCCTGTAGGTTCCAGTAGGTCAATTCGACCATCACTTCTTTAGAGATGTCCACGTCGGCGGTCGGCCCGTCAATGCCTTCCTGAAGGATGCGCACCGAATGCAGGCGAATGATGTCTGTGCCGGGCGCTTCCGATTGATCGTGCCAGAGAATCTGGCCGTCAGCCGAGCGCTCAGCCATCAAGTATCCCTGAACCACGTCGCCCGGATTACCATCAGCCGCAACTTCTCCGTTTCTTAAGAGAATCGCTCGCTGGCATAGATTGATGACGCTCGCCATGTTATGCGAGACCAGCAGCACTGTTTTCCCCTGATGGCCTATGTCTCCCATCTTGGTCAGACATTTCTTCTGAAACTCTGCGTCGCCGACGGCCAGCACTTCGTCTACCAGAAGAATCTCCGGCTCCAGATGGGCTGCGACGGCGAAGGCCAGACGCATATACATGCCGCTTGAATAGTGCTTGACCGGCGTATCCAGAAAATTATCAACCTCTGCAAAGGCTACAATCTCGTCGAATTTGCGCTCTATCTCGCTGCGCTTCATCCCTAGGATTGCGCCGTTGAGGTAGATGTTTTCACGCCCGCTCAATTCATGATGAAAGCCCGTGCCGACCTCAAGCAGGCTCCCGGTGCGCCCGTAAAGCTCAATCCGCCCGCGCGTCGGCTCCGTGATACGCGAGAGCACTTTCAGCAGCGTAGACTTTCCAGCCCCATTACGACCGATGATGCCTAAGACCTGACCCGGCGGCACTTCAAAGCCTATGTCTTTGAGCGCCCACATCAACCTGGGAGCCTTCTTCGCACGCCCCCAATGAAGCGGAGCGCGAACCGCACGCGTGAGCGCTTCTCTTAAAGACCCGTAAGGCGCAACCGCCTCGCCGATCTTATATTGTTTGCTTAAGCCTTGAACTTTAAGGATTGGTTTCACAGCATCACCTAAAGAATATCAGCAAAGCTCTTTTCCAATCGCCGGAAGGCATAAGCCGAGCTTATCAGGATAATCAGTGTCAGGACGGTTGAGACGGTGAGCGCCGACCAGTTAATTTCCTTGCCGAGGAACGAAGCGCGGAACCCTTCGATAAGCCCTACCAGCGGATTCAGATCGTAGAGCCATCGCCACTTCTGCGGAATCAAGCTCGCCGGGTAAATAATCGGTGAAGCGAACATCCACAACTGTATAAAGAACGGAAGCGCATAACGCACATCCCTGTACTTGACGTTCAGAGCGGACATCCACATGCCGATGCCTATGGCGAGCAGGGTCAGCAACACAACTATGAGCGGCAGGACGAGTAGGCTGACCGTGATAGCCACCTTGTAATAAAACAACATGCCGACGAGAATCACGGAGGCAATTAACAAATCTATCAGACCCGCGCTCACGGTCGCGCATGGAATAATCATGCGCGGAAAATAGACCTTTGTGATAAGCCTTGAGTCTCCTCCGATAAGGCTCGCGCTGCTGTTATTAATAGCGCCGGAGAGGAACGTCCAGGGCAAGAGACCTAAGTAGGCGAAGAGCGGATAGGGAATCCCGTCAGAAGCTATCCCCGCCAGCCTGCCGAAAAAGAGCGTGAAGATAATCATCGCAAAGAGCGGCTGGATAATCGCCCACGCTGCCCCAAGGACGGTCTGTTTGTAGCGTACCTTAACGTCCCGCCACGTCAGGAAGTAGAGCAATTCACGGTACACCCAGAGGTCGCGCAGATTGATGGCGACCCATGACTTACTAGGCTCAATGATAATCAGAGGCTCATCCGGCGGGGACTGCTGGCTGTGATCTGCGGCTTCGGGTTTTGTAGCTGTGTTGGTCTCGTCCGTAGTAACTGGTTCCAGTACACTCGTATTTTCGTTCGTCATCATCGAGCTAATTCTTCAGCGCAACCTGTAGATTACTTAAATTCGGTTCGACTCTATAAGCTACTTAAAAGGTTATATTTATTCGGTCTTAAAGCAAGCAATCAGTCTAGCCATACTGGCGACGCGCGTCAAGTGCGTGGTCATTTAAGAAGGCGTTTCAAAACTGTAGGGCTTGTCCCTACAATAAATCCTTAATTCATGTTACCTAGTAAAGCTCTCTGAGAAGATGCGTCAATGAGTCTGCGAAAGCAGACGGTAGAATCTAGCCCCTGACGAACGCCGTCAGGCGGAGTCTGGGGTGAGAAGCAGCATAATTAACAGAGTCTGCGTGAGCAGACGACAGAAGCTTTGTGCTGCTCATCTTTCGCGTCTGTCGCCCGCTAACGCGGGCTTGGAATCTAGGGGGCGGATTGGTTCCCACAGGCTGACGCCTGTGGCTTTATTCTTTCGTCTGCTTGCGCAGACTGGTTGACGCGTCCTTCTCAAACATCTTTACTGCGTAACACAAGTCATTAACACTCAAGAGCACCTGACAAAACTGTAGGGGCAGAAGACCGGGTCTTCTGCCCCTACAATATTACGCATAGCCCTTCTTTATACGAACTATGCCCTGCTTAAACTGAGCATGTAGCAGTTAAGAGACATCTCAGTTCCCGCAATCAGGAGAATCACTACTGGTGATAGTCCACGTGGCGCTACCGCCGCATGAGACTACCTGGTAGAGAAAACATCCGTCGCCGTTCTCGGCGATTACTTTAATCTGGCCTGCGTCACAGTCAACGTTGAGGGTTCTGGAGCTGCCCGTTCCGACTGACTGATCATTAAGCTGATCCGCCCCCCAGTTATCCTGATTTACCGATGACAGGTAGACGTGGTTTATCACCCCGCCGGAGTTGTTCACAACCGTGATGCTCGTACTCGGTTGAGCTTTCGCCAGCAGTGGCATGACTACAGCCACAGCGCAGAGAAGAGCCATAGGGATGACCAACCGGCAAGTGGCGACGATGCTCCCATTCTCATGAGGTCTTTTCATGACCAACTTCCTTTCTTCATAAGAGTTCAGTTTCCCGATGATTTGAGCAGTGCAGCCCGGAAAGCTTTTGGCTGCCGGGGGCAGCTCCTTTCCGAGCCGCACCGCTCCTGTTGCTACTCAACGTGCCGCTCCCTTACGGGCAGGTGCCGGTGACAGTGTAATGAACACCACTGTCAATGGCGGAACTGCCGTTCTGGTTCTTCGGCACGGTCACCTTGGCAGTGACCGTCGTAACGTTGTTGTCCGCGTCTGTCACCTTGAATGTGATCGTATAGACGCGACCGTCGCCGTTTCCATCACGCTCGGATCGTAACTGCACCGACTTGCAGTTGGCCGCAATTACGATGTCGTTGGTCGTGTTGCCATCACCATTACCATTCTCGATTTCGTCACTGGTCACCTGGGAGATGACCACCTTGCTGAGATTGACGCTCGCATCGCAATTGTCAGATGCGCTCGCCACAAGGTCTGTGACGTTGACGGTCCGGTACTTATGGTTAGGCGGCCAGAGCGAGATGTTCTGTCCGTTGAGTGTGATCACCGGAGGAGTATTGTCAACCACAGTGACCACCTGGGTGGCTGTTGCCGTGTTGCCATGAGCATCAGTCGCCGTGTAGGTCAGCGTCGTATTCCCCTTCGGGAAGTTGTTACCAGCCGGGACACCGCCCGTACGTGCCGCAGTGACACCCGGACAGTTATCGCTGGCTGTTGCCGTGCCGAGCGTCGCGTCTAGATTAGCGACGTTGACGACGCACGACGTTGCCCCTGGGCCTGTGTACAGTGTGACGGCTGCCGGAGCAGTAATCGTCGGCACTGTGTTATCAACCACCGTCACCGTCTGATTGGCCGAGGCTGTATTGCCTGACTTGTCCTTGGCTACGTAGGTGATGACAGTAGGCCCAACCGGGAAGGTATTTCCCGCAGGCAGGTTGGTGCGCGTGACTGAATCCAGCGCGCAGTTGTCACTGGCCGTCGCCGTGCCAAGCGCTGCATCCAGGTCGGTGATGGTTAAGCCGCACGACGTTGCGCCCGGTCCTGTGTTGAGCGTTACGTTAGGCGGAGCACTAATGGTCGGCGGTACAGGCGTAGCCTCTGTGACGGTGACTGTCTGAGTCTTCACGGTAGAGTTGCCAGCCGCATCCGTCGCCGTGTAGGTGATAGTGGTTACACCCGTCTGGAAGATAAAGCTCTCGCATCCGTTAATAAGATCGGATGGGCAGGCCACGCGTGGAACGCCTGTGCGAGTGATGTTGACCGAAGACGTACAGTTGTCGTCAGCGGTTGCCACTCCAAGCTCATCATCGAGAAGCGCCGAGCAGGTGTTAGTAGTGGTCGATACATTCGGCGGCACATTGAGCGTCGGCGGCGTCGTATCACCACCTCCGCTTGTTGTGACGTGTATGACCTGCGTGCAGGATGCCTGACGACCGATTCCATCAGCCACCGTCCAGGTGATGGTCGTATTGCCAGCCGGGAACGGATCAGTCAGTGCCAGATCATCACTTCTGCGGCTCGTTACCGTCAACGTGCCGCTGCCGGTTGTCGTCGGCGTGCCGATTTGACCAGCAGTCACCGTTATCTCGCATCCACTCGCAGCGTTAAAGGTCTTGTCGGTTGGACATGAGATGGTCGGAGCACTGGGCGAGGTCACGATTATCTTCTGCTGACAGGAGACAGAGCGACCTTCTATAGGCTCGTTTGTCTCCGGGTCAGTCCCGAAGGTTTCCGTGGCTATCCAGGTAATGATCGTTGTGCCGACCGGATATGGGTCAGTCAAAGGCCGGTTATCGCTTCGGGCGGAGTGGTCTAGGATCACTCCGTTTCCGGTCGTCGAAGGCGTATTGAGACTGACCGATGTCTCTAAATCATTACCTGACGCCGCCGCTGTCTGGTCGGCCTGGCAGGTGATGGTCGGAGCCGGTGTTTCAACTACCGTAACCGTGAAGGTACAGGTGCCTCCGCCTCCTGCGTTGGAGGTAACAGTGGTCGTACCTACAGGGAATAAACTGCCGGAGGCAGGTGTTGCCGTTATGGTTCCGCAAGTACCGCCGGGTTCGGCAGCATCGAAGGTCACGACAGCTCCGGACGCACTCTGGGCAGTCACAATCATATTCGTCGGGCAAGTCAGTGTGCAGCCCGATGGCGTATTGGTATTGGAGCTGACAATAGCTCTGGCAGTCCACAGATTGTCTCTGGAGTTCAGCTCGCTAACGACGGTCGCGGGCATGTTGGCCTGTGCGATAGTCGCCGTCGAGGCGATGAGCGTGCCTTTGGGTGCGGTGCCGTTTATATTATAGACAAACGTGAACGCAGCCTGTGCATTGACAGCCAGACTGGCTATCGTGCAGACCGAAGCGCCTGTGCCCCCGGGAGATGGATTCGTACAGGTGAAAGTCGGGCCCGTGAAAGTGTTCGGGTTGTCGCCAAAACAATCCACACCATTTTGACATGCAGACACAAAGGTCGCATTGGAAGGAACCAGTTCCGTCAACACTATTTCAGGCACGGCATCCGGGCCGTTGTTGGTGACAGTGAGATTCACCGTGATGTCGCCCCCGGCGGGCACATCGCCTATCGGGTCAGTAACGGAATTATAGACAGTCAGGTCGGCGGCTTTGTTCGCGCTGCTCACGGTGAAGAAAGCATTTGCTCTCACCACAGAGCGGCCAACCGGAACCAGCTTGACCTGCCAGACGCCGCGATTATCGCCGAATTGATTGTCAATAGCGTAGGTTTCATCAAGCGGTATCATAAACGTATCGGTATCGCTCAATATATCAGTTCGCGCCACGACAATGCTGCCCGGATTGCTCCAGGTCACACTGCGCGGAAGGGCTGGATTAAGACCGGTTGCTTTCGCGCAAATCGTCTCACCTAACACAAATGCGGTCTTAGGCGTCGTACACGTACTTTCATACGTGGCGATACCTTCGGGAGTAGGCGTTGCCTGAGGCATAGCCATCGGCAGCAACGCCTTGGGAGAAAGTAAAGCTTCACTTATCTTCGTCGAGCGGCCTTGCCTGTCGGCAACCGTCTTGGCTGCGGCCTCAGTCTTGGAGGCTTTGGGCAGGCGCGGGGAAGAAGATTTAGAGGAAGCCGTATAAAGCAGGTTAGCCCCAAAGGCTAACACACAAAAGATCATAACTAGGCGCGTCAAGCCGCGTTTCCGGCTTGGCGCTGGCCTTGCAGTAAACATGGGTGGCCCTCCTTCTGAAAATAAACACTAGGGAGGACAGTCTCTATTGCGCTGAGCTTCTGAGTCGGATTCTCTCTGTACGATGGAGGCTGCCCATTTTATAAAGATCAAGCCTTGAGAGACTTCTGCTGGGTTTTAACTCTCGGGATGCTAACCGTGCGGCCTGCGTTCGAGTCCGAGCTAATCCGAAGCTGACGCTTGCAGATAGCTCTCTAACAGATAGGTCATGTGCTGGTTAGAGGGAGAATGAAAACCCCTTCCCTTTGTCCGCTCCCCCGTTTGAGGGAACGGACAAAGAAAGGAATATGGAGTCTCTTCCCACTGTCTACTGCTGCCCTATACTGGTCGGTACAGAGCCACCGCCATTTAAGGTGAACTGGTTGTTGCCGTGCGAGGTCAAGATTGAACCCGCAACTGTGGCGACACCAGTGCTGTTGCCGAATACACTCGTGTTCGAGAAGACGACCGTACCGCCGTTGGCTGGCGTGACGCCCGTCCCGTTCTGTTGAACTTCACAACTCTCCAGCTCCACATTCGATGTGCCGCCCGTGACCTTCAGGCCGCTTCCCGAATTGAGCGAGATCACCGAATTGCGGATAGCGCCGTTGGCATTGGATTGCAGGATGACACCGTCGGTCATGCCTTCAACTCGAACATTATCCAGTGTGAATGACACTAGAGCCACCGAGGTGATGTCAACGCCGGAAGCGCAGTTCGAGATATTGGTGTCTTTGACGAAGACCTGATTGCCCGCAGTGGTACGGATGCCACGGCTGGCGGCACTGAATTGGAAGCCCGAGATGACAACGTTTTCAACAAAGAGCTTGCTGAAGGCGATGGCACTGATGCCGTGTACACCACTGGCTGCACCGTTGATGGAGAGATTACGAAGGCGCACGGTCTTTCTCACATCGGCTGCGTCCGTGACGTTGACATTAACGCCATTGGTTCCGGCAGCAAGAATGGAAGCCTGTGTGCCCGCACCGTCGATGGTGATGGACTTGGTGATAGTGATGGCTCCGAACCCGCCCGGATCAATCGCATTGATTTCGCCGTCTTTGGCGGTCTTGGAAATTGCACCGGCAAAGGTCTTGCAGGGGGCGGTGCGCGAGCACGGGTTGGCATCATCGCCGACGCCTGATACCCATGTTCTGGTTGCCTGGGCTGATGCTAGAGAGGCTGCGGCAAGGACGAAGATTAAAAGCGCTAATCCTTGTAATAGGGAACGTACTTTTGTCATTGAAGGGACTCCTTTTCAATTGAGAGGGTTTACGGGTTTAAGAACGACTCTAAATGTCCTGGGCTGAATGAGAATCGAACCCGCGATCCGTTAGATGTCGCGTTCCTAGTAATACCGTTCAAGCAACGAGGGTGAACTGCACGATCTAAAAGTTAACCGCCAAGGAGAAGATGTTGCATATCTTCTCTTCAAGGAGCTTTCCGGTTTCGCTTTACTTTCAGAAACGCTCCTCTTGACTGCAAACTCGTGCCTCTAAATTAAGGCGATAATTCAGGAAAGATAAAAGAACAAGATGACGCGTATTTACTACAATTTATCTGGGCTGAGGATAGCGCACTACATCCAGTCTCATCGCGCCTGTTTACTTCTACTTCAATTGACGGGGCAAAGTAAGTTTATTGTCCTTAAAGGTATGATGCTTCAGCAAGCCGAAGTCTTGGTGTATAAGCCCTATAAAACGAGGTGATGGTAGCTTTGACTTCGCTATTATCAAGCGGAAAGTGGAGTCTAACTCTGACAGCCCTTGTGCAAAGCAGTAGGCTTTTACACCAGTTCGAGGACAAAGTCAATGCTTCGGGCAATAATTTAGTTACCCGAAGTCAGAGCAGGCGCAGCGCTTTCATGCGAGCATTTGGCATCTGCGTGGACGCACGATACCAGCCTGTGCTTCTGGAATCCCAGTGATAGCACCGTCTTGCGCATCAGAAAGTTAAAGCCTATCGCAAGGCGCTCGGCTTCTGTCCGACAAGATTCTTGACACTATCCGGCCTACCTCCCTATACTCGCAATTTCCACAATGCGTCTGGTTTTGCTCTTTCAGTTTTCCAAGCCTGACTCTCCAGCTAAAACTTCATGCGAAAACTATTTGTGACAGGCGGTGCGGGCTTCATCGGCTCTGCTTTTATAAGGCATGTGCTAACGGCTTTCCCGTCCCTTGAGATTACGAACTTCGATGCGCTGACCTACGCAGGGAATCTGAACAATCTGGAAGGGCTGGACGAAGCGCGCCACCGCTTCGTGCATGGCAACATAGCCAACCGTGAAGAGGTCTTCTTCGCACTTGAAGAAGGCACGGACGCCATCATCAACTTCGCCGCAGAGACACACGTAGACCGCAGCATTACGTCCACGGACGAGTTCCTGCGCACCAACATTTTAGGCACGCAGGTGCTGCTGGATGCAGCGCGCTCGCGTGGTGTGCAACGCTTCATGCAGGTTTCGACCGATGAAGTGATGGGAAGCCTCAAGGAAGAAGACACAGCGTTTTTTACTGAAAGCTCGCCCGTAGCGCCGTGTAATCCTTATGCGGCATCGAAAGCCGCAGCCGAGCATCTGGTGCAGGCCGCTCACAGCACTTTCGGCATGAACACGATTATCACGCGCAGCGGTAATAACTATGGCCCGCGCCAGTTCCCCGAAAAGTTTCTCTCGCTTGTCATCACAAATGCCCTTGAGGATCAGCCCGTTCCCATTTACGGCGACGGGCAACAGGCGCGCGACTGGATTTATGTTGACGATCATTGCAGCGCCATGCTGGCACTTCTGGAGCAGGGAGTTTCGGGGCAGGTCTATAATATCGGGGCGCGCAACCCACGGCGCAACATTGATGTCGCAAAGGCTGTGCTGGATGCGCTCGGCAAACCGCACTCGCTGATTCGCCACGTCAAAGACAGACCCGGCCATGACCGGCGTTATGCGATTGACCCCTCGAAAGTGGAACAGGAAACGGGCTGGCGTCCGGGCGAAACGTGGGAGAGCGGTCTGGCTAAGACGATTCAGTGGTACGTAGAGAATGGCGAGTGGGTCGCAAGCGCGCGTCGTAGTGGAGCCTACAGGGAATATTTCGAGCGCCAGTACGGGATGCAGATAGGCTAGAAACTTGAAAGTATTGATAACAGGAGCAGGCGGCATGGTGGGACGCGCGGTGGTGGCGCACTGCGCTTCGCTGGGAGACGAAGTAATAGCCTGCGACCGTCGTACTTTCGACATCACCAGCCGGGCGGCGGTCGCTTCTTTAATGAACAGAGAGCGTCCCGAAGCTGTCATCAACTGCGCGGCGCAGACGGATGTTGATGCGTGCGAGGTTGACCCCGAACTGGCCTTCGCGTCGAATGCCTGGGGGCCGGAAAATCTGGCCGCCAATTGTCGCCGCGTCGGTGCGGTACTGGTAACCATCTCGACTGATTACGTTTTCGACGGCCATAAAGAGGGATTCTATACACAACGCGACGACCCGAATCCGCAGAGCGTTTACGCAGCGGCCAAGCTGGATGGCGAGCGGCGTGCCTTAAATGCTTCAGCACGTACGGTCGTGGTGCGTACAGGCTGGATTTTTGGCCGGGGCGGCAAAAATTTTTTAGCAACGCTGGTCAACCGTGTGCAGCAGGGCGAGCGTCTTAAGCTGATAAGAGATGCTTACGGGACGCCGACCTACGCGGAAGATTTGGCTCGGCGCTTGCGCCGGTTGGCAGAAAGAGATATACCGGGTATCTTCCATGTGGTTAATAGCGGCGCAGGGGCTAGCTTTGAAGAGTTTGCGCGCACGGCAGCGGTCGGGATTCCGCATGACCCGGCGCAATTTGAAAGTGTTACGATGAGTTCTTTGCAGAGACCTGCGCCCAGGCCTCTCAATTCGCGTCTTTCCTGCTTGCTCTCGGAGGCTATCGGACTGGAGCCGCTCCCACCCTGGCAGGAAGCCTTGAAGGATTTCGTCCGGCTGTCGCAACGCGAGCAACGCGGCGTCTCAATCGTCTAAACAGTGGTTCTTTGCTCGGATTCGACCGCCATCTCTGATATTATGTTGCGGTTTTGACGGCTTTTCGGCCTGATGGTCTCTTCTTTTGCAGGACAGGTTTAAGAATTATGGTTTCACAAGACAATCGCTTGCTTCCGCTATCTAATGTAGAGCGCGGTGAATTAGATCGCCCCTTGCGCGAGATAGTGCAGCCTAAATCATACGGCGCTTCACAGACCGAGCCGACGCACATACGCGAGTATTTACTGATTGTGCTCAAGCGCAAGTGGCTTATCCTGAGTCTGATCGTCGTCGTCACCTCTCTGGTTGCCATACAGATGTATCGCATGCCTTCTGTCTATGAAGCGTCAGCGACCATCCTGATTCAGCCGAAGTTGCCGAGCGTGCTGGATGCGGGCAAAGGCGGACTCATCATTAATCAGGAAGACCCTGCCTATCGCCAGACGCAGCTCAGGCTATTGACCAGCCCTGCGCTCGCCAGACAGGTCGTCTTGTCGCTCGGCCTTCAGAACAGCCCGGACTTTCTGGGCGGGCAAAGCTCCACCGGCATAGCCTCCAGCCTGCGTAAGATTTTTTCGCGTGGCCGCAGCCAGGAATCCGAGGCACAGAAAGTCACCACGTCCCAACTGCCTGTCGTTAAAGAAACGGAGGTTCGCGAGCAGCTCACGCCCGAACAGATTGCGCTGCTTGAGCCTTACGAGGACACACTGATAGCAAACCTGACAGTTGAGCCGGAGTTGCTGACCAATCTGGTCAAAATAAGTTATAAGCACACGAACCCTCTGATGGCGCAAACCATCGCCAACAAGGTGGCAGAGGTGTTCATGCTCAACAACTTCGACCGCGAGACCATAGGCACACAGCGAGCCTCCGAGCTGATTTCCAAAGAGCTGGCAGACCTGCAACTTAGAATCAGGCAGCGAGAAGAGGAAAAGGTGAACTATGCGAAAAGGACTGAAATTCCTGTCGGGCCTAAAGACCCCGGTGGGGACATTCCCGCCGCCCGTCTCACCAAACTCACACAGCAGCTTCTGGAAGCCGAAGAGCAGACCAAGAGCCTGAAATCTCTCTACGATGCGGCCATGAGCCAGAGCGATCCGAACGGCGTGCCGGAAGTGATCGAGAACAAACGCATACAGGGATTGCGTGAAAGGCTTGATGCGCTGAAAGCACAGCGCGAAGAGTTGCTGGTAGTCTATACGAACGAATATCCCGCGGTGAAAAAGGTAAATGCGCAGATCCAGAACGTAGAAGAGGCGCTCTCGGTCGCACCCAAGGAAGTCCTCTCTTCTATGAAGGCGCGCTACATGGCTGCGCAGGCGAAGGAAAATGCGCTGCGCAAAGATGTAGAGGCCGCAAAAGCTGTTACGTCCCAGCAGAATCTCTCTCAGATACAGATGAACATGCTGGATCAGCAGCTTGAAACAGACAAGCAATATGCCGCCATGCTTTTGCAGCGACAGCGCGAGCTGCAAATCAAAGACAGCGACCGTACAAACAACATCAGCGTGATAAACGTCGCGCGCCCCGGCGCAATGGTCGGGCCTGCGCGCACGCGTAACATCTTCATAGCATTCCTGCTGGCAATGGCCGCAGGCGTCGGTCTGGCCTTCCTGCTTGATTATCTTGATGACTCGTTGAAGTCCGTGGACGATGTGGATCGCTATCTGCACCTGCCCGCGCTGGCGCTGATTCCGGCATCGCGCAGCGAGTCCCCGCGCCTGAAAGGCAAGCACGCACCTGCCGAAGAATCGGAGGTGACGGCGCTGGCGCTCATCAACGATGCTCGCTCGCCTGCGGCGGAAGCTTACAGGCATTTACGCACGTCGCTTCTGCTTTCAAGCGCAGGCCAGCCGCCCAAGACCATTCTGGTCACGTCCAGCCAGCCTTCCGAGGGCAAGACTACGACTGCCGTCAATACTGCGGTGATGCTCGCGCAGACCGGTGCGGAAGTCCTGATAATTGACTGCGACCTGCGTCGCCCGCGCGTTCACTCGCACTTCGGTGTGGCGAATGCGCCGGGGCTGACCAACTACCTGTCGGGCGAGTCGGATTTGGAGAGCGTGCTGCAAACCAACGACAAGCTGCCGCAGTTGAAGCTGTTGACATCAGGGCCGATTCCGCCCAACCCTGCGGAGCTTCTAGGCTCAAGCGAGATGCGCAAGCTTTTGATGGAGCTGACAGACCGCTTCACACACGTCATCATTGACTCGCCTCCGGCCATCTCGTTCACGGACGCTTCCGTCCTCTCAACCTTAGTTGACGGCGTCATGCTGGTCGTACACGGCGGACGCTCGTCGCGCGCTGTAGTGCGTCGCGCCAAGCAGCAGCTAGTCGATGTCGGCGCGAATATCTTCGGCATCGTGCTCAACAACGTGAAGCTGGAAGCGCAGGATTACTATTACTATGGCGGGTACTATTCGAGCTACTACACCTCGTCGGAAGATGACGCGGAAGGTTCAGGCGCGCACGGTGCCGGAGCGAGCGGGTCTGCCTGATGAAAGGTGAGTTCTCTGTCATCGCGCCCGATGTTAAGCTCGGGCGCGATGTAGCCATATATCATTTCGTCAACCTCTACGGCTGTGAAATCGGCGACGGCACCAAAATCGGCTCCTTCGTGGAGATACAACGGGGCGTCCGCGTCGGTCGCAACTGCAAAATTTCGAGCCACTCATTTATTTGCGAAGGCGTGACGATTGAAGACGAAGTCTTCATAGGCCACGGCGTCAATTTCATCAACGACAAACACCCGCGCGCAACTCGTGAGGACGGTCGGCTGCAAACTGATGCAGACTGGGTAGTCGAGCGCACAAGCGTGCGGCGCGGAGCCAGCATAGGCACAGGCGCAACCATTCTCTCCGGCGTCGAGATAGGCGAGAGAGCCACGGTCGGAGCGGGCGCAGTCGTGACCAAGAGCGTCCCCGCAGGCTCAACGGTCGTCGGCAACCCTGCAAGAACAGTGACAAGTGACGAGTGACAAGAACAGTTTTCAGTTTTTAGTTTTCAGTTTCCAGCAAGAAGGCGAGTTGCTTTTACTGAGAACTGAAAACTAAAAACTGAAAACTGATTACTGTTTTTATGATTCCCTTTGTTGATTTACAGGCACAGTATAGTGCGATTAAGGAAGAGGTTGATGCGGCGATTTCGCGCGTCATCAGTAACGCGTCTTTCGTGCTGGGGCGCGAGGTGGCCGCTTTTGAAGAGTCCTTTGCAGAGTACATCGGCGCGCGATTCTGCGTCGGCGTCTCTAACGGCACGGCGGCGATTCAACTTGCTTTGACGGCCTGCGGCATTGGCGCGGGGTGCGAAGTGATTGTTCCCGCCAACACCTTCTTTGCCACGGCTGAAGCTGTTTCAACTGCGGGCGCAACGCCTGTCTTCGTCGATGCAGACCCTGCATCTTACACGATTGATGTACGGCAGATAGAGTCTGCCATTACGCCTCGCACGCGAGCCATCATACCCGTACATCTATACGGTCAGGCGGCAGACCTTGATCCTATTCTGGAAATCGCCGCGCGTCATAAGCTGCTGGTGATTGAGGATGCGGCGCAGGCTCACGGCGCGCTTTATAAGGGGCGGCGCGTAGGCTCATTCGGCCACGCCGCAACTTTCAGCTTTTATCCGGGGAAGAATCTGGGAGCTTACGGTGAAGGCGGCGCAGTCGTCACAAATGATAGCGAGGTGGCGCGAGGCGTGAGACTCCTGCGCGATCACGGCTCGGAGCAGAAGTATCATCACCAGATAATCGGTTATAACTTCAGGCTCGAAGGCATACAGGGCGCTGTGCTCTCCGTAAAGCTTGCACACCTTGATCGCTGGAACGCTCTACGCCACGAGCACGCCGAAAGCTACAACGCTCTGCTCTACGGCACTAATCTGATATTGCCGCAGGAGATGTCTTATGCACGCCACGTCTATCATCTATATGTCGTGCGTACGGAAGACCGCGACGCGCTTCAATCGGACTTGAACAAAGCGGGCGTGCAGACGGGCATACATTATCCGGTTCCCATACACCTGCAACCGGCCTATGCTTTCATGGGCTACGGGCGTGGAAGTTTTCCTGAGACCGAGCGCCAGGCCGCGCGCGTGCTCTCGCTCCCGATGTTCCCGGAACTGTCGGTCGAGCAGATTAAAGCAGTGGCAGAAGCCGTTCACGATTCGCAGAGCAATGCCAGGTCAGTACCGCCTGCGGTAGCGGGCAGGGGGAAATAAAGGATGAGGGATGAGGGATGAGGGATGAAGAAATGATTGCTCAACTTGAGCTATTCTTTTTTCATCCCTCATCCCTCATCCCTGCTTTTTACGATGACTACGACGACAATCGGCGTGATAGGGTGCGGCTACTGGGGGCCTAACCTGATTCGCAACTTCGCGGAGAACAGGGGCGCGCAGGTGCGCTGGCTCTGCGATCTGGATGCGGAGCGGTTAAGTGCCGTTGGCCGTCGCTATCCCTTCGCCTCTACCACGAGCGATTATAGAGAGTTGCTACGTGACCCTGAGCTGCAAGCGGTTGTCATAGCAACCCCCGTCGCCACACACTTCCCCTTTGCCAAAGAGGCTCTTGAGGCGGGCAAGCACGTGCTGGTGGAAAAGCCTTTCACGGCTTCCGTCCATGAAGCGGAAACGCTCATAGAGATTGCGCGACGCCGTAGGCTGACGCTGATGGTGGATCACACGTTCGTCTACACGGGCGCTGTGCGCAAAATTAAAGAGCTTGTGGACAGCGGCGAGATAGGCGACCTGCTCTATTTCGATTCGACCAGAATCAACCTGGGTCTTTTTCAGAACGACATCAACGTCGTCTGGGATTTAGCGCCGCACGATCTTTCCATCATGGATTTCGTCGTCGGGCGCGAGCCTGAAGTTATCTTGGCAACCGGCAGTTGCCACATAGAGCAGGGCATAGAGAACATAGCCTATGTCATGCTCAAGTTTGCAGACCCCTTCATAGCGCACTTTCACTTCAACTGGCTCTCGCCCGTCAAAGTCCGCCACACACTGATTGCCGGAAGCCGCAAGATGATCGTCTACGACGACATAGAGCCTACGGAAAAAGTGCGCATCTACGACAGCGGCGTGACGGCCAACCGCAACGCCAACGCTTCCGACAAAGAGGCCGCCTATCAAACGCTCGTCAGCTATCGCACGGGCGATGTCTGGGTGCCAAAACTAGACTCGACCGAAGCGCTTCACTACGTCTGCGAAGAATTTCTGAGCGCCATACGAGAAGGCCGCCAGCCACTGACGGGCGCAGACGCGGGCTTGCGCGTCGTGCGCCTGCTCGAAGCCGCGCAAGCATCTATGAACCACGGCGGCGCACCCGTCGAATTATGAATTCAAGCTCAGTTTTCAGTTTTCAGAAAAAGCAAGTTGTCTTCTTGCTGGAAACTGAAACCTCAAAACTGCTTTTATAATATGAAAGTTCCGTTACTTGATTTACATGCCGAGTATGAGGGCTTGCGTGAAGAAGTGCTCCCCGTAGTGGAGCGCGTGCTGGAGTCCCAGCAATTCATCCTTGGCCCGGAAGTAGCAGCGCTCGAAGAAGAGGTAGCCAGTTACACGGGTGCGCGTTACGCGGTGGGCTGTGCTTCCGGCTCGGACGCGCTGCTGCTCGCGCTGATGGCGCTTGATATTCGTGCGGGCGACGAAGTCGTCACGACGCCTTACAGCTTCTTCGCCACCGCGAGCGCCATCACACGACTGGGCGCAACGCCGGTCTTCGTAGACATTGACCCGCGCACATTCAACATCAACACGGCGCTCGTAGAAGATGCCATTACGCCGCGCACACGCGCCATCCTGCCTGTTCATCTCTACGGGCAGTGCGCAGAGATGTATGAGTTGACGACAATCAGCCGTCGCCACAATCTACCGCTCGTGGAAGATGCCGCGCAGGCCATAGGGGCAGAAGATGCGGGCGCACGGGCTGGCGCTATCGGCCACATGGGTTGTTTCAGCTTTTATCCGACGAAGAATCTGGGCGCGGCGGGCGATGCGGGCATGCTTACCACCAACGACGTGCCATTAGCCGAACGCCTGCGAACCCTTCGCGCGCACGGCGCAGCGTCTAAATATTTTCATAAAGAGGTAGGCATCAACAGCCGTCTGGACTCGCTTCAGGCCGCCATCCTGCGCGTCAAGCTGCCCAGATTGGACGCGTGGTCGGAGGCGCGCAAAGCGAATGCGTCCCAGTACCGCAGGCTCTTCACAGACGCAGGACTCGCGGAAGAAGTTCGTCTGCCTTTTGAGAGAGAAGACGTGCGCCACATCTACAACCAGTTCGTCATTCGTGTTGACTCTGAGCGCCGCGACGCGCTCAGAGAACATTTGAAGCAGGCGGATGTCGGCACGGAAGTTTATTATCCAGTTCCACTTCATCTACAGGAATGTTTCAGCTTTCTGGGCTACAGCGCCGGGGATTTCCCTGAATCGGAAAAGGCCGCGCGCGAGACACTCGCTCTTCCCATCTATCCACAACTGAGCATTGAGCAACAGCGACACGTAGTTGATGCAATCGGACGTTTCTTCCGCTGATAACGCAATCCGGCGTCGAAGCAAAGAAGATTTGACAAGCGTTAAAAACGTGAACCACTAAATCACACGAAGTAGCACTAACGTGTGTTCGACATAAGCGGACTATCTTCTTAGCCCCTGTAAGGGGCGACATAATGTAGCCCATGACGTAAGTCATGGGAATGTAAGCATAGAGAACATTTCACAGCCCCTGAAAGGGGCGAAAGATTCTCAACGCAGAATTTCTTTCGCCCCTTTCAGGGGCTTTTAACTTTCAATACCGCTCAATTCCCACGGCTCGCGCCGTGGGCTACATTATTTCGCCCCTTTCAGGGGCTATCACTCTTCCTTCTTATCTCGCGCCTCACGTTATTTAGGATTTCGATTCGGCGGCGTAACCGATGTGCTATACTTCCCGCGCCATTGATGTTTATGCTTTAGTTTCACGCGAGCGGTTCAAAACCGTCCTCTACTATCCTTTTGATTCGCAATGTCCACAGAAGAGCGCAGCACAAACGACACTTTGACGGGAACGGTGAAGGGGCCGGGCGAGCGCCCGCACGAATATCTTTTCATCACCGCCGACAACGCACGCACGCGCATAGGCGAGTTTGTTTATTACGTTGCGCAGGACGGCTCAACAATGCGAAACATCCTCGGCAACATCACGCAGCGACGCCTTGTGCGCAACCTGCCGGACGCGTTTCTCTCCGACCCGCAGACACCGCCCAACATAGTCTCGTCTCTCATAGGTCTTGATACGGACTCGTGTGAGCTTTACGAGATAACGGTCGAGACAATCGGTTACTTCAGCCGTGATTTTGGCGATTTCGTCAACCCGCGTATCCCTCCTAACCCCGGAGACTCCGTCTTTTTCTCATCAAGCGAAACTCTCTCAGACGTATTAAGCCCGCGTCACGTCGAAGAAGTGGGCGCGGCTCACGTCGGCAGCCTGCTCACACGTAGCGCGGGCGAAGTTCCCATAGTGCTTTCTATCAAGGATGTGGTCTCAACCCATCTTGCCATTCTTGCTTCGACAGGTGCGGGTAAAAGTTATACGGCAGGCGTGCTCGTGGAAGAACTGATGCGCCCGCACAATCGCGCGGCTGTGCTCATAGTTGACCCGCACGGGGAATATGACACGCTCACTTCCATCGAAGGCGACGAGCGATTTCACGCGGGCGACTACCGCCCGGAAGTCAAAATCTTCACGCACGACCGCATCAAGGTGCGCGTCTCTTCTTTGACGGAAGCAGACATACGCTACCTGCTGCCCGAAGGCACATCGGACAAGATGCTTCACTATCTCTCGCAGGCTTACAGAAAGCTGACGGCGGGCGAGCGTGGCGAGCGTGGGCTTTGGGGTTATCAGGATTTACGCGACGCTGTGACGGCTGAAAAATACGGCGACGATGACCGTTCAGGCGGATCCTCCGGCAACGTCGGCTCGATTGATGCACTGCTCTGGCGTCTGGACAACCGCTTCGACCGACCCGATTCTATCTTCTCCGACCACGACCATATTCCACTGGCGGAACTCTTCAAGCCCGGTCGCTGCACGGTGCTGCAACTATCCGACATAGAGCAGAACGAGCAGCAGGTGGTCGTCGCAACGCTGCTCCGCCGCGTCAACAAGGCGCGCGTCCTGACCGTACGCCATGAAGCCGAGCCAACCTCGGACAATTATCTTCCCTATCCTGTCTTCACGCTGCTGGAAGAGGCGCACCGCTTTGCCCCGGCAGGTCAAACCGTGGTCTCTACGAACATCCTCAAACAGATTCTCTCAGAAGGCCGCAAGTTCGGCGTCGGCATAGGACTCATCACACAGCGTCCAGGCAAACTGGATCAAGACGTGCTCTCTCAATGCATGACGCAAATCATCATGCGCATCGTCAACCCCATAGACCAGGACACGGTCGCCAAATCGGTTGAAGGCGCAGGCCGACAACTCCTTGACGAGCTGCCCGCGCTCACCAAGGGTCAGGCCGTCATCTCCGGCGTCGGCGTCAACACGCCCGTCATGTGCCGCGTCCGCTCGCGCATCACACGCCACGGCGGCGAGACCTTCGATGCCCCCGCCGAATGGGCTAAGTGGCACACAGGCGAAGAGCGCGAGAAACGAGAGCAGGACGGTGCCGTGCTAGTTAAACCTGCATCCACCAAGAAGACAGAAAAGATTCGCGGCATACAGATTTGATTAATCGCTCATTGATTGCCGGGGCGTGAACGTTCTGAGTAGAAAATAGCCTTGGGTGCTGACATCAGGTTAATGCTAGTCTTTGACTGAAACCGGCTGACAGGCTGTTCGCACGGTTGCTTTGCAGGATGCCCGTTGACTTCCCTGCTTCACTAAGACCGGAGAATTAAGACGATGCTCTCAGCACAAGATGATTCCCGGAACTCTAAGAAGAAGACGGATGCGAGAGGACAACGCCGTGTCTCGTGGGGCATGATACTTCTGGGCGTAGTTCTTTTAACCTGCGCGGTGCTCCTGTTTCTTTATGCTTGGAGCAACCAGCCTGTGCGCAACAAGATCGACGATAACCTCAATAATATTAATCGCACTCCGCCCGGTGCCGGTACAGTAAACTCTCAAACGACGCCGTCCGGAACCCCTTCGTCCACCAGAAAGCCCGTAGAGAAAACCGGCACGCCGGTCTCTAAACATCACGGCTCGTCAAGAGATGAAATCTCTGCTGGCAGAAGTCGGCCTGCCGTCTCGCACAGGTCTCTTAACAACCTCAGACCTACGGCTTACGGGAGATAATTCGATGCGAAGACTCTTAACCCTTCTTGCCATGCTTGTCCTGACTGTCTTCTGTGCGGCGTGCGGAGATGAGCCTCCGAATGTGAATGATGCAAACACAACGGTGAACGTAAATACGAGCACTAACAACACGACAAACGGTAACGGGACTAATGATACCAATACCCGGCCAACACCTGTACCGAGCGTCGTCCCGACCAATGGCAACAAGGGCAATCCGAACAACAGGAACACGAGTAGGATCAGAAACTTAAATGCCGAGAACGTGAATCAGGCGAATGCCAACAGCTCGCCACAGACGCCGACCTCTGAAAAGAATGACAAGATTACGGTGGATTACCCAATGAGACTTTTGGAAGATGATAATGAGGATAATGGCAAAGTAATCTTCTATCTTCAATCAGTGAATGAGGTTGTAACCCCCACGACTACCATAAACGGCAATAAGGGTGAACGCGTAGACAAGCCCGGCCAGATTTCGGGCGCAGCGCCGGGCACCTTGCGGCCTAAAGATGATGCAGATAAATATGATGTCTATGTCGAGGTCAATCTTCTCACCAATGGATTAATCAAAAACAGTCCGACCAACTTGAAACGACTCTACAAAGGCCGGGAGAACGAAAAATGGGAGTGGGTGCTCAAGACCGCCCCCGGAGTCCACCAGGGCGATCAGGTCTCTTTCCGGTTTCAAGTGAATGTAACTTGGAAGGCGAAAACGCAGGATGTTTCCACCAGAGAGATTTCCGATGTCTGGCAGAATAACTTCGACGTAAAGGTCGGGCCGCCTGCGAGGCGCGTCAATGCAGCCCTTTACGGCTCTCCGCTCTTCGCCGCCGGAGGTCTCGTCACCATCGGCACGAGTCGAAGGAGACGCAAAGAATTAACGGATAAGGAGATTGAGGAAGACGGCATAGAAGACCAGCCTGAGCAAGCAGAAGCCAAACCAGCGCCCAGCGCGCAATCCAAGATGGCCGCGCCGGAAGAGGAAGTTGAAGACGAGGTTAACGGGACGGTTTACGCTCCCGGTCAGGCCGCACAGGGCAACAGTTTTCTGGTACAGGTCTTCATACATCTACCGGAGCAGGCAGACGCGCTGGACGAAATTGCGAAGGAAGCCGACGAGGATGCTAAACGACGCATCTCAAGCAAGCTACAGAAGAAGATAAAACGCGGGACGGAGTTGACCTTTCATCTACAGATGCCCGGACTCAGTGTAGATGACGACGTGCAATCCTGCGTCTGGGATGGCGAGCCTGTGTGGGTTCAGTTCGGAGTCACCGTGCCGGAAGACTGCAAGCCGAAGAACATTATCGGAACTGTGACGGTCAGCGAATCGAGCATTCCTGTAGGCCACCTTAGATTCAAGTTCAAGATTACCGGCGCTCAATCGAGCGAAGTCGAAGCGGAGGCTCCGGGCCTTGAGCCTGCGCCCGCCGGAAATCTGACTCGCTATCAGCAGGCGTTTATCTCGTATGCCTCTAAAGACCGGCAGGAAGTGCTCAAGCGCGTGCAGATGCTGAACGTGGCGAAGATAAAATTCTTTCAAGACCTCCTGACCCTTGAACCCGGAGACCAGTGGGAGAAGCTTCTATACGAGTACATTGACAAGAGCGATGTTTTCTTTCTCTTCTGGTCAAAGGCTGCGAGCGAATCCGAATGGGTGAAGAAAGAGGTGGAGTACGCCATCAAACGCAGGGCTGATAAGGATTTGCCCGACCCGGAGATAATACCCGTGATTATCGAAGGGCCGCCTGCGGCGAGACCGCCAGTGGAATTAAGCTCGATTCATTTTAACGATAAGCTGATCTACTTCATCAACACCAGAGAGGTGGACGCGCAGCCCGGTCAGGGTTGAACCTGAAAGGTAAGAGCTTCGTATTATCCAGACTGAAGGTTCTACGGCCACCCGGCTTGCACTCTGCGGCGCGTCGGGTACATTATTGCCGGGAATGGTTCAAGAGCTTGAGAGCAGGCGAGGGGCATTTATGAAGGACGAGATGTATACGGGCGTGTGGCAGTTGCCGTTTCATACCGAAGAGAAGCAGGCGGCTTCTATGGACGGCGGAATCTGGCGGCAGCGGTTGCTGGGTGCTGGCGCTGTCTTCGGGATTTGGACGCTGGTCGGACTTTTTTTCGCCAGCCAGATTTATTTCTATACCGCCCACACGCCGCGTGCGGTCTCATTCTCCAAAGCGCTCCTGTGGCAGTTATCCTGCGTCTATCTCTCGGCTATTTTCACCTTTCTGATTCTCTGGCTTGCACGCCTTTTCCGCTTCGACCGTCAGAAGTGGCGGCGCAGTCTTCTGTTTCACCTCTTAGCAAGCTTCGCGGTCGCATCCATCATGACCGCAGGCCACCTCACGCTTGATGCCACCTTCGACAAAGAATTTGGACAGGTGGCCTTCAACTATTTCCCTGCCAGAGTCTTCGTCAACATAGACAAGAATTTCATAGTCTACTGGCTCATCATCTGGGCGAGCCATGCCTTGAACTACTACAAGCGTTATCGTGAAAGCGAGTTGCAGGCTTCGCAATTGGCCGCGCAGTTAGCCGAGGCGCAGTTGCAAGCCCTCAAGATGCAGCTTCACCCGCATTTTCTCTTCAACACGCTTCATTCCATCTCTTCGCTCCTGAGCCGCGACACGGAAGCGGCGCGCCGCATGATTGCACGGCTTGGAGATTTCCTGCGCCTGACGCTGGAAAACAACGGCGCGCAGGAAGTCATGCTGCGCGACGAGCTGGATTTTCTGCGCTGTTATCTGGACATCGAAGGCATACGCTTTTATGACCGTCTCACGGTTCGCATGGAGATAGAGCCGCAAACTCTAAGCACGCTTGTTCCTAATCTAATCTTGCAGCCGATTGTCGAGAACGCTATTCGTCACGGCATCGCGCCGCGCTCTACGCCCGGCCTGATAGAGATAAAGGCTGCGCGCAGAGGCGAGACATTGCGGCTTGAGGTCAGGGACGACGGGCCGGGACTGCCCGTAGAGGTCGGTTCCAACCGTATAGGCAGACGCGGCATAGGTCTTTCAAACACGCAGAATCGTTTGCGCCAGCTCTACGGAAACGAGTCGAGCTTTGAGTTGACCAACGATGTGCGCGGCGGGCTGCTTGTCATCCTGGAGATTCCTTTCCGCCGCGAGGACGCGACGCACTCCAATGCTGCTTGAGGCAATAGAATTTACTCAATGAGTGATTCGCACCCTAAGCTCTCCTACATCTCTCCGAAAGCGGCTGTCCAAGAGAGTCCGATTCAAGGCAGAGGTTTGTTCGCCGTTGAGGCTATAGAAGAAGGCGAGATCGTCTGCGTCAAAGGCGGTGCGATTTTCAACCGCGAGCAGTTGCACGAGGTCTCTGCGCGGCTCGGCGCGGCGGAGATACAGGTGGCGTCTGATCTCTTCATCGGCCCGCTTCATGAAAAGGAGCGCGAAGGAAGCATGATCTTCAGCAACCATTCGTGCAATCCCAACATAGGAGTGCGTGGACAGATTGTTTTCGTCGCCATGCGACGCATAGAGGCCGGAGAAGAGTTGACGCACGATTGGGCTATGACGGACGACGATGACTACGAGATGCAGTGCCGCTGCGCTTCTCAAAACTGTCGCAAGGTGATTACAGGTCAGGACTGGCGAAAGCCTGAGTTACAGGAAAAATACAGTGGCTACATCTCGTGGTATCTTGCCGAAAAGATTCGTAAAGAGGCCGTCCAAAACAGGACTAAAGCTTAGATAACGTGAGGCGCGATATAAGAAGATGCAAATGTTTTTAGCTCCGCGAGGTGCCGGATGTTTATAGTCTCCGGATAAGATATAACCCTAGCTCCGTAGGAGCTATATGTTCTCTATCAATTAACATTAAGCTCCTACGGAGCTTGATTCTTTTTGGAAACTTTAAGCTATAAACATACAGCTCCTACGGAGCTTTCTTCTCTTACGTCGCGCCTCACGTTAAGCTTAATCAAGCACACCCCTCAAACGCTTCGTCTAAGCTTATGCCAGTTCGAGCAGTCTTCCAGCTTTTCGAGCTTGCTCAGGTCGCGCGCGTACATCTCCAGATACCCGCAGGCGCGGCATAGATAAACTTCGCCCATTCCGCCTGCGCCGAGTTTTTGTAGAATGCGATAATGGGAGATGCTTTGTGAGATCATCGCAGGCTCAATAGCACGGAAGCCTAAGAGAAGCTTTGCATCGCTGCATATTAGAATATCTCTATGTGGAAAGAAAGATATTGTTTCGCGTGCGACCCGTGCCGATGAGCGTGCCCGCAGAGTTGCTTTTCCATGCTGCGATGCTAAGATACTTTATCCGTTATTAATCTTGAGTCGGACTCGGAAAACGACCGCCTCGAAATTATCTTTTTTGCCCGGTTGGAATCGAGTGCGAGGCTTTGGCTCACAAGCTTTACGGATTTGCCTGCGCTCTCCTTTTTTGAGGACTGGAAATGGCCGATAACACCGCGCCGCAGCAGGACACGACGCATGTGGTAGACCTGCTCGTGAAGCGCCACGACGAAATCATCAACCGCTGGATTAGAGACAGGCTCGAATCCGGCGAATTCCGCGACGAGCTGATTCCGAAAAAAGAGCTGCGCCGCCAATCCGAACAAATAGTGGACATGCTCGCGCGCTCCATACGCGATTCGGGCGGCGACGATTTCGACTCTACGGCTTTTGACGAGATGCGCGCCTTTCTCTCCGAGATTTCACACGCGCGAGCCGTCAAGGGCTACACGCCGCTTGAGAACGCGACCTATATCCTGAGCCTACGCAATACCATCCTGCCGCTGCTGACCGAAGAGCTTGAGGGCAACATGGACGCGCTCCTGCGCGAGATGAACTTTTTCACGCGCCTTCTTGACCGTATGGGTCTCATCATGGTCGAGAACTACATACGCTCGCGCGAAGAGATCATACACCAGCAGCGCGAAGACATGATGGAGCTGTCCACGCCCGTCATCAAAGTGTGGGACAAGATTTTGACGCTGCCGATTATAGGCACGCTGGATTCACGCCGCGCGCAGATGATGATGGAAGCTCTGCTGCAAAAGGTTGTAGAGACCAGCTCGACCATAGCCATCCTCGACATCACGGGTGTGAAGACTATGGACACGCTCGTCGCCAATCATCTTATCAAGACGGTGACGGCGGCTCGCCTGATGGGAGCGCGCTGCATCCTGACGGGCGTCTCTCCGGCGATTGCGCAGACCATGGTGCAGCTCGGCATAGACCTCACGCAGATTACCACGCGCGCTCAGATGTCCGACGGCATCAAGCTCGCGCTTGAGATGCTGGGTCGCACGGTCGTCTCTACAAAAGCCTTCGCGCGTTTGACGAACGGCCACGACACGGGCGGCGCAAAGCAAACGAACCAGCCGCTCTCGGCCAGGAGTACGACGAGCGTTGAGGCAGACCAGGCGACTAGATACGATAGAGGTTAGAAAGCAGAGGCTAGAGGTTAGAGGTCAGTAGTTATCTTTCCTTTACTAATCTCTGACCTCTAACCTCTAGCCTCTGCTTTCAAAGGAGCAAAGATGAACGGCTCGCGCATCCCGATTCTTAAAGTTGGCCGCGTGTTGATTGTCCCGATTCAGGTAGACATGGACGATCAGACCGTGATGCACCTACAGGAACGCATCCTTTCCGAATTGGAGCGAACGGGTGCGCGCGGCGTGCTTATAGACATCTCGCTCCTTGAGATGATTGATTCCTTCATCGGGCGCGTCCTTTCGGATATTGCGGCGATGGCGCGCATCATGGACGCACGCACCGTGGTGGTCGGCATGCAGCCCGCGGTCGCCATCACGCTCGTAGAGCTTGGGCTGGAATTAAAGGGCGTGGATACGGTGCTCAACGTTGACGAAGGGATACGACTCCTTCGCGGCGAGTTCGATATTGCCGAAGAGGAAGAAGAGCGAGAGCTAAGGGAGTTGATGGCGCTTGGAGAGCAAGGCAATCGCTCTTAATTCTGAGCGCGACATCTCGAATGCACGCGCGCAGGTACGCGTCATCGCCGCCGCTTTAGGCTTTCGCCTGATTGACCAGACGCGGCTCGCCACGGTTGCATCCGAACTGTCGCGCAACGTAGTCAAGTACGGCGGCGGCGGACAACTCATCGCGCAGCCTACCCTTGAAGTGGACGGTCGCAGCGGTCTTCGCCTCATCTTTGAAGACAAAGGCCCCGGTATTGAGAATATAGACGCCGCCATGCGAGACGGATTTTCGACGGGTCGCGGACTGGGCAAAGGCTTGCCCGGCTCCAGGCGGCTGGTAGACGAATTTAAGATAGAGTCCGAGCGCGGGCGCGGCACGCGCGTCACAATTGTGCGCTGGCGAGATTAAAAGCAGAGGCTAGAGGTCAGAGGTCAGAGGTTAGTAAAGGAAAGACAACTACTGACCTCTAACCTCTAACCTCTGACCTCTTTTATTCGTGAGAGAAATTTTTTCCATAGAGATTACGGACGAGGCGCAGGTGGGCGCGGCGCGGCGCGCTGTGCATGAGTATGCCGAGCGGCTTGGCTTTACAGAGAAAGAGCTGGCCGAGATTGATATAGTTGTTCAGGAGCTTGGCACCAACGCCGCCACCTATGCCACGCAGAATAGCCAGCTTCACTACACCACTACAATCGGGCGTGGCGCAGGGTTGGAGCTTTTCTACTGGGACACGGGGCCGGGGATTTATAATATTGATCGGGCGGTGCGCGACGGCGTCTCTACGAGCGGAAGCCTCGGCACGGGTCTTGGCGCGATTCAACGCCTGATGGATCAGTTCGATCTATATTCGACCGTGCGCACGACTTCAAAGCTCTCGCTCCAAGCGGCGCGTCGCACGAATCACGGGACGGCTGTGCTGGCGCGCAAGTGGAAGGCGGGCGCTCGTCCCGAGGCTTTGGAGATGAACAGGGTCGGCGTCTGGAGTCGCCCGCATCCGAGCGAGCGGATCAACGGCGATGCTTACATGATAAAGACGCACGACGCATGTACTCTCTACGCAGTCGTAGACGGACTCGGCCACGGGCAGGGAGCAAAGCAGGCTGCCGATACCGCGCTCGATTCTTTGAGCGATTGGGCGGGCGAGTCGCTGGAAGAAATCTTCACGGCTGTGCATGGCGCACTGCGCTCGACTCGCGGCGCGGTGATGGGAGCGGCCATTACGGACACTGCGCGCGAAGAGATGCACTATGCGGGCATCGGAAATGTTTCGATGCGGGTCTTCAATGCCCCTGAGCGCATCACGCCTATTCCGTCCAACGGCACGCTCGGCGCTCGCATGGGACGCGTACGGGTCTGGACGCAGAAGTGGGCGGAAGAATCAACCTTCGTCATGGCAAGCGACGGGCTGAGCGAATCATGGGATATTAAGTCCTATCCGAACCTGCTGGAGCGCAACCCACAGCTACTCGCAGGCATTTTCATGCGCGACTATTCGCGCATGAGTGACGACGCGACCGTGCTGGTTGCAAAATAGCCGACAGCAATCAGCAGTCAGCCAGCAAGTTGATTAAACCGATTGGCTCGGGATTTTAATTCCCTGTAAAATAGATGCTGCTTTCCTTTTCTTCTTTAGCTGATTGCTGACCGCTTTTTTATGAACGACGTAACCTCAACCCGGCTGGGAGACATCTACGTTCGCCGCGAGGCGGATATTATAAAGGTGCGCGACCGCGTCAGAAGACTGGCGCGGGAGATGGGCTTTGATTCGACCACGCAGATTAAGATCACCACGGCAGTTTCCGAAGTCACGCGCAACATCTACGAATATGCCAATCAGGGAGCGATTACGCTGGCTTTGGCCGAGCGCGGGCCTGATCTGGGGCTTCAGATAACTGCGCGCGACGACGGGCCGGGCATTGACGAGGCGAAGCTGAAAGCCATCCTGCGCGGAAGCTATCAATCGGCTTCGGGTCTGGGCGTGGGGCTTGCGGGCACGCGCAAGCTCATGGACGAGTTCGACCTTCAGACCGGCGCGGGTCAGGGCACACGCGTCGTGGTCATCAAGTGGCTGCCGCGCACCCTTGCCGCAAAAGTGAAGACAGGCGTTGAAGACTTGCGCGCGGCGCTTTCGGATGAGCTGGACGACTCGGCTCTGGAAGAGCTACAGCGGCAGAATCGTGATCTAGCCAGCGTACTTGAAGAGCTTGAAGACAAACGCACGGAGCTTGAGCGCGTCAATACCGAACTGGGCGCGACGAATCGAGAGCTGAACGAAGCCAATGCCAAGCTGCGCGAGTTGTCGGAGATGAAAGAAGAGTTTTTGGCCTTAACAACGCATGATCTTCGTTCTCCGTTGACGGTCATCAGCGGCGTCATCAGCTTCTTCACTTCGGGTCGTCTGGGAGAATTGACGCCTGAGCAGAAGAACATGGTGGCGATGATGGAGCGCAACGCGCAGAGCCTTATAGAGCTGGTCAACGACCTTCTGGACGCCTCTAAGCTCGAATCCGGCACGATGCGGCTTGAGCTTGCGTCCATAGAGCTGCGCGGCCTCGTTGACGAGCTGCGCGAGAATATGGAGCCGCTGGCGCGCGAGAAGGGCTTGAAGATGGAGGAAGATTTACCCGCAGACCTTCCGCCCATCGAAGCCGACCGCCCGAAGCTACGACGCATCCTGATCAATCTACTCTCGAACGCCATCAAATTTACGGGCAGGGGAGGACGGGTCACTGTGCGCGGTGCGCGCGAGGACGGCGCGCTGGTTCGCATCAGCGTATCCGACACGGGCGTAGGCATTGCGCCCGAAGATGTCAAACGACTCTTCGACAAATACGAACAAGCACGCAGCCGCGCCACACGCGGCGAGAAAGGCACGGGTCTAGGTCTTTACATCACAAAACAGCTCGTAGAATTACACGGAGGCGAGATTAAAGTTGAATCGGAGCTGGGCAAAGGCTCGACCTTCTCTTTCACTATTGCCGCCGTCCACGATACGGAGAAAACTTAAAACTATGCGACACACGCTCCTCTCTCTTTTGCTCGCGGCTCTCGTTCTGACGCTGCCACCCGGATTTAAAGCCACGACCGCTGTAGCGGCAGATGTACAGCCTGCGCGCATTGAAGTCTCCAATTCCTTTGAACGCTCGCGGACGAAGCAGGGCGACATCGCCACGATTGAAACTTATACAAGCGGCCTTGACCGCTACATCAAGCGCAATGCGCAGCGCGCACGCTACTTTGCAGACACCTCTTCTTATGAGAACGAGAACGCGCCCGCTCGCTGGCAGGAGTTCAAAACGAAGAAGGCGCTCGACAATGCGTGGCAGAACGGCAAGACCTACACGTCTTCCAACGTCTGGTTCAGTACGACGGGCAATCCGGTCGTAGCACTATTTACACTCTCAAGCCCATCCGGCGACTGGGCGCAGTACGTCACAAACTACTACCGCAGCGATGGCACGTTAGCCCGGCTTCATTCAGAGCTTCGCACCTTCATGGGCGACGTTATAGTCATACGCGACCGTCTCTATGACGCAAACGGCAAGGTGCTCAAAGAGCAGACGCGCTATCTGGATTTGAAGACGAGAAAGCCCAAGAAGGTCAAGCAGGGCGACTTCATGGATCAGGAAGCGACTCTCTACGCGAAGACGAGCGCCCTTCCCTTTTATGCTCTTTTGAAGAAACGGTAAAAAGCAGTTTTCGATTTTCAGTTTTCAGTTTTCAGCAAAGACAACTTGCTTGTAACTGAAAACTGAGAACTGAAAACTGAAAACTGATTATGCATTATCACCTGATTGGAATCTGCGGAACGGCAATGGCTAGCTTGGCGGGGATGCTCAAGGCGAGCGGGGCTACGGTCACAGGCTCGGACGAAAATGTCTATCCGCCTATGTCAACGATGCTGGAACAGTTGGGCATCCCCGTCATACAGGGCTACAGGCCAGAGCATCTTGAGCCTGCGCCGGATTGCGTCATCATCGGCAACGCCATCCCGCGCGGTAACCCGGAAGTCGAAGCGACGCTGAGCCGCAAGCTCCTCTATCGCTCGCAGGCCGAGACGGTCAAAGAGGAGTTCATACGTGGCCGACGCTCCTTGGTCGTCGCCGGAACGCACGGCAAGACGACTACTACGAGCATCGCCGCGTGGATCATGGATCAGGGCGGCCTTGACCCGACTTTTCTGGTCGGCGGTGTGGTGCAGAATTTCGATTCCAGCTTTCGCGTCACACAGAGCGACTACTTCATCATAGAGGGTGATGAATATGACACGGCCTACTTCGACAAGGGGCCGAAGTTCATGCACTACCTGCCGGAGCTGGCAATCGTCAACAACATAGAGTTCGACCACGCCGACATCTACGCTGATTTGAACGCGGTCAAGACTGCGTTTCGACGATTGATGAATCTTGTGCCCGGTAACGGTCGCCTGATAGCAGGCTGGGACAGCCCGCACGTGCGCGAAGTAGTGGCCGAAATGGGCGCGAAGCTCTACACGCAGCTTGAAACCTTCGGCACCTGCGACGATGCAACGTGGCAGGCGCGCGACATAGATTACTCAAAAGAGCTGGCGTCATTCCGCGTCTTTCGCGAAGGACGGGAGTGGGGCGAGTTTCAAACTACGCTCATCGGCGATTTCAATATACGAAACGTGCTGGCCGTCATCGTCGCGGCGGATGCTTGGGGCATAGAGCGCGTTGCAATCAACGATGCGCTCCGTTCTTTCAAGAGCGTGCGCCGTCGCATGCAGGTCAGAGGCGAAGAGCGCGGCGTGACGGTGATTGACGATTTCGCTCATCATCCGACCGCCGTGCGCGAAACGCTTCAAGCGCTGCGCACGAAGTATAAAGAGAGACGGCTCGTGGCTGTCTTCGAGCCGCGCTCCTGGTCTTCCCGGCTGGCGGTCTTTCAGGACGACTATGCACGCGCCTTCACAGAAGCCGACTACGTAGTCATCGCCAGCGTCTTCGATAGCCAGAAGGCGACCGAAAAGGGACGCGTGCTGGACACGGACAAATTGATGAGCGACATAGCGGCTCAGGGCAAACCCGCTTTGAGGATAGAAGGCGCGGACGAGATTGTACGCCATCTTGAGCCTGAGCTGCGCACGGGCGATGTCGTCGCCATCATGTCCAACGGCGGCTTCGGCGGCATACACGACAAGATGCTCGCCGCGCTTCGCAGTTAGACCGACTAAGAGGAGTGCAATCCATTTCAAGCTCCTGAAAGGGGCGACAGAATTTAGATTGAAGAATCGGGCATCGCTTCTTTGTCGCGGCTGCACACTTAAATTAGAATCGTTTTATGAAGAAGGACTCTACGGCGACCGACGAAGTAAATAAATCTCTAACGACGACGAGGCTCTCTGCTCAACCGGGATTGAAGGGCGAAGGTGGCGGCGAGCCTGTAGAAGGCCACTTAATCCTGATTGTAGATGATCTCGTTGACAATCTGGCTTTAATCAGTCTGGATTTGCAGCAGGAGGGCTATCGAGTAGTGACTGCGTCGGACGGCGAGAAGGCCGTGCGCGTGGCTGCGTTGACCAGACCCGACATCATACTGATGGACATTGCCATGCCCGGCGTGGACGGGCTTGAGGCGACCCGCAAATTGCGCGCGGACGAGACGCTGCGGAACATTCCGGTCATCGCGCTCACGGCATACGACACTGGCGGATTCCGCCGCGCCGCCGCCGACGCAGGCTTCGACGGCTATCTCACCAAGCCCATCAACTTTGATCGCCTGCACGAGCTTATTCAAAGCCTGCTACACCGCAATTAAGAAAGGTAAAAGTATCGAACACACGCCTTGCGACTTTGATTCTTAGAATCTGTTTTTGAAAAAGCAGATGTATTCTTAAGTCCCGTAGGGACGATTGATAGTAGCCCAGCCATTTATGGCTGGGTCAAAGAGTAGAAAATAAAGTAGAGTCCCGTAGGGACGACTGAAACAAATATTCAGCCGTCCCTACGGGACTCTACTCTTTTCCCACAATTTATCCCCAGTGCTGAAGCACAGGGCTATTATCAATCGTCCCTGACGGGACTTTGAACATAACTTCTCTGGCAGAGAAACGGATAGGACAACCCCAAGCCCAGCAGAAAGAGAATGAGTCCTCCTAAAGCCGGAAGCAGATGCATCAGGCTCATGTAGCCGACCGTGAAGTGTACGCCTATGGCTGCCGCATAGGCTGCCAGACCGGCTACGAGGAAAGTCCACCACAGCCAGGACGCGCCCTTGCGGAATCCCCACAACGCAGGCAGTAGAAAGACCCACCCGCTAGCCAGCAGCATCCCGCCGAACGTCGCACGGTCATGCGCAATCAACGGCACCAGCCTAGGATTGGCCGAGCGCAACGCCTCCACGGTCGTACGCATAAATTCCAGGTCTTCATGCACGAAGACCTGTGTGACGCCGACTGTGGAGATGGCTACGCCTGCCGCGAGCAGCGCGAATCCATGAATGACCAGCAGCAGTTGCCCCCACAGACTCCATCGCCACTTCCAATCGCCGCGCAAGTCCGGGCTTCGGCTCGGAATGTAACTTCCGAGTCTGGAGTGTAAGCCGAGCAGCAACAATTGAAGCAATGCGCCGGTGACGAAGGCGTGGAAGGTGTCAAGATAACCGAACCCAAGGAAGAGGAAGAAGCTGGCGAAGCCTGTGAATGCCGAGATGAAGACCGATTGCTGCGCCCAGTGCAACCCACGTCGTATGCCTGAGACAGACAGCCCTACGTACATCACCCCTATGGCGACCATAGTGCCCGCTAGGCTGATACGGTCATGCGCCATGAACGCCAGCAGTCTGGGGTTTATAGCCGACAGGCTATCGCGCGTCATGCCTAGGAACGCTTCATCGTAAGGCAGCACGACCTTGGTGGCGGCAATCACCAAGGCCAGCAGACTTCCGAAGAGCATTCCGGCTCCCATCAAGGTCGTCCAGAACCAGGTCAACTGCGGCAAGCGCGCAGGCTGTTTCGGGGTGGAAGCGTTGCGTGTTGCTTCAAAGAGAAAAGCATCGTTGATGCGTTTCGGAAGTCCCGGCCCTGTGTAAACGAGGCCGCTATCAACCTGCACCAGATCGGCTCCGGCAGCACGTAGCTCCAAAGCATGTGCAGGCTCATGCACTCCGCCCGAAGCGATGATGAACAAGTCCTTACCCCATCGCCCGCGCAAGGAGCGAACTTGCTCAAGGGCTAACCCACGTGCAGGAAGTCCCACCCACCGGCCATCAGGTTTCGCAGCCACGCTGCCATCTACGACCAGCCCGCTTATACCGGCTTTGGCTGCGGCTTCAATGAAGGGTGCGATTTGTTTGGGGTCAAAGTCGGCCATCACGCACAGGAGCACAGGGCGCGGCGTTGAAGCAGTCTTTGCTGCTTCGATAATTGCATGCAGGTACGCTTCCCACTGCTCCATCGTCCAGTTATCTGCAATGGCCGCCGCAAGCGTAGAGAGTGAGAACAAGTGTGCGTGCGAAGCCAGCCTATGAATCAACTGGCGATTGATTTCGCTGATTTTTTCCGGCGTCGCTCCGTACGCATATCCGAGCCGCGCAATCAGTGGAAGCCCCTGTCTGTATGCAACGGCTAATCGTGGGGCGGCTTCCTTTAGAGATAGGCTGTCCGAAGGGACGCCGAACCAGAGTGCCTGTTCAGAGTCTAAACGTTCTACAGGACGGCTTGTAGTGTTACCTTCGACCGTAACGGGGCCGACTTCCAGAAAGCCGAAGCCGAACCGTGCGAGCGCAGGCAGAGCAACGGCGCGAGTATCCAGCCAGGGGCCTAGGCCGACTGAGGTTGGGAAATCAATTCCGAGGAGAGATTGTCTAAGGCGCGGGTCGGCACGCATGTGACCCATGAAATCTATGACCGCCGCGCCGAGCGGCAGCCGTGCGAGGCCGCCCATAAAGCCCAGAGCAAATTGACGCGCACGCTCAGCCGACAAACGGAACAGGATTGGGCGCGATACTGTTCTATAAAACCAATCAGGCATGTGCCTCTCTAACCAGACCTGAGCGCAACTTACTGCTCATAGAGTCGCTCAAGCTTCCGATTTATTCGCTGTAGACGATCAGGAAAACACAGCCTGTCTCGCTCTTGACATCCGTATCAACTGTCCCGGCGGATGATACGCTTACCCACCCGCACCCCAAACGCTGCCCGTTCTGAATCAACTCTCCCTCAAGAATATAAACGAACTCTGGCCCCTCATGTTTATGCACAGGAAACACTGTGCCGGGTGGGAATCGCACTAGCTGCATATGGCGGCCATTCGCTGTGCCGAGGTCTTTCACCTCAACACCCGCGGCAAATGTAGAGGCATGCCAAGGCGTGGACTCACTATCTGCAAAGAATACGGTTAGCTGCTCTGCTCCGGCGTTATCATTCATGATTAGTCTCAAATCATAGAGGTAATCAATTCTGTAGTCTGCTTTGACGGCACGACCGGGATGAACTCGAACTCTACAAGGTCTTGCCACCTGATGACCCATTGCTGTAAGAGCCTTGGGTCGTCACACTCCATCAGTTGAAAGCAGCGATCAAAGTTAGCCTCAGTCCAGCTTTCAAGATACGTCAAGCCCTCCGGCATCATCCGTCCCTGCTCTCGAAATCGCCTGTAAACCGCCAGTGCGTCACGGTTCCTGAAGCGCTCGATTACCATAAACAGCATCGCTTCGGCTCCCTTCTACTTCCAATCCGCCTTGCACAATGTTTACCCAGCGCTGAGCATGAAGCATTCAACCGGAAATTGTAAAGACAGATTCTCAAGCCCCGTCAGGGGCGAAAGACTTTAGCCCACGGCGTGAGCCGTGGGTAACAAAGCCATAAACAATCAAAAGCCCCGGTAGGGGCGAAAGAGATTCCGCGTTCGAGAATCTGCACGCCCCTACCGGGGCTTCTAAATTTTATGGCTGCTCAATTCCCATGACTTACGTCATGGGCTACATTCTTCCGCCCCTTTCAGGGGCTTGCGGGTGCGACTTGGTTCCTGCTTATCTCGCGCCTCTCGTCAATGTTTAAGGTGGTAAGGGACGCTGGTCACGATGACTCCCTGTCTGAATAGCAGCGCACCTTTCAGGAGTAGTGAGCTTTGATTGTGAAGTAGATGCTGCCACCATTTCGCCGGAACGAATTCCGGCAGGACTACTGTAATCATGTCGTTATCATGCTTGCGTTCAAGGCGGGCTATGTAGCGCAGGAGCGGGCGCGTCAATTCCCTGTAGGGCGACGGCAACACTACGAGCTTCACGCCCGCTCCCCAGCGTTCCCATTTCTCGCGCAGCCGACGGGTCGTTTCCTCATCGAAATCTACGTAGATGGCCTGAACATGCTCCGGGGCGATTGACTTTGCGTACTGCAACGCGCCTATGACGCCGCGATGAATGCCTGAGATGGGCACGATGACCGTGTGCTTGATAGGATGAATCTCTTCGAGTCCTTCAGTTGAAAGCTGCTTCGCCACGCCCACGTAGTGATTGTGTATGGTGCGGAACATGAGCACGAGTAGAGGTATCACGACAACTACTATCCATGCTCCGTGAATGAACTTGGTGGCGATGAAGACGCAGAGCACTACGAAGGTAGCGACTGCGCCGACCGCGTTGATGACAATTGATTTCTTCCAGTGAGAGCTTTCCGTCACCTCGTCCTCGACGAAAGTCTCGCCGCGCGTCTCCGACACAGCCAGCTCCACATCGGGCAATGGTTGTGTGTCGCTTCCGTTGAAGAGCGCTCTTCCTTGAGGCTGACTTTGCGCTTCCGCCTTCTTCACACGCAGACTTGCGCGCTCCCTGAGCCAGTGCCTGACCATGCCCGATTGCGAGAGGGTAAAGGAGAGAAAGACGCCGACCGCATAAAGCGGTATCAGACGGGAGGTATCGCCGCCGAAAGCTATGACCAGAATGCTGGCGAAGACCGCAAGGATGATGATGCCGTTGGAGAAGACCAGCTTGTCGCCACGGTTGGAGAACTGGCGCGGCAGAAAGCGGTCGCGCGCCAGCAAGCTTGCGAGACGCGGAAAGTCCGCGAACGAAGTGTTGGCCGCAAGCACTAAGATAAGCGCGGTCGTAATCTGAACGACGTAGTAGAACCAGCCGAACGCCCCCGTGAACATGATGCGCGCAAATTGCGAGATGACGGTCTCGTTCTGGTGCGGATGCACATGGTAAAGGTAGGCCAGGACAGACGTGCCCAGGAACATCACCGTCAGCAGCACAGCCATCCAGACGAGTGTAATGGCAGCGTTCGTAGCCTCCGGCTTCTTGAAGGCCGGAACCCCGTTCGAGATGGCTTCGATGCCCGTGAGTGCTGCGCAGCCGTTCGAGAATGCGCCGAGAAGTAGAAAGAGCGTCAAAGGCTGAAGCTTATACCCTTCTGCAATCTTTACCTCTTCGGGGCCGGGAGTGGGTGCGACCCCGCTGTACATGTAGTAGTGGAAGAGACCGAAACCTATCATAAACAGGAAACTGAAAAGGAAGGCGTAGGTCGGAGCCGCAAAGAGCGCCCCTGATTCGCGCACGCCGCGCAGGTTTGCGATAGCGATAAAGGCAATGAAGATCAGGCAGAGAAGAACTTTGTGATTATCCAGCCACGCATAGCGCGTCCCCTGAACCATTGAAGTGATGGCTGCGACTCCGGCTGCGATAGACACCGAAACAGTCAGCACGTAGTCAACCAGCAGAGAGGCTCCGGCAATCAGCCCCGGCGTCGTGCCCAGATTCTCTTTCGCAACGATGTACGCGCCGCCGCCCGAAGGGTAAGCGTGAATCGTCTGGCGATAGCTGGCGGCGACGATTGCAAGCAGTACGGCGATGCCTATGGAGACCGGCACGACGTAATTGAAACTGTACGACTGCCCGTAGGCGAAGGCGACCGCCAGCACGAGCAGGATTTCTTCCGTCGCGTAGGCGGTCGAAGAAAGTGCATCGGACGAGAAGACGGCCAGCGCTGTTTTCTTCGTCAGCCGCTCGTGCGCGGCCTGCTCTGTCCTGAGCGCACGGCCTATGAAGAAACGCTTCAGTTCTGCAACCATGACACTTCTTCCTCCTGAATATACTCACAGAGCTTGATTACCATCTGGCCGCAACCGGCAACTCGTCACGATCTACGTCTTTAACAATGAGTCGTCTGGTTGGCGGAACTTTCCCCTCTTTCCATAAGTAGTCGCTCAAGAGGCGCTGTGCCTGCACCGTCCAGAAAGAGTTTTCCGGGGGCAGATGCCGCCGCGTCATGCGCTCTACGTACCCGACCGCTTCTACATCAATTTGCACCAGCACTTCATGCTCATCTCCGTCGGGGCTGCGCACGGTGAAGCGTCGCTCAAGAGGCACTTGCCATGCTCCCTCTGACTCTGAAATCGTGAAGCCGTTCATCGTAATGATTTGTATGAGCGGCGCTGTGGAAACTTCCTGTGAAGAGATAGCGGAAGAGGCTTCAACGCGAGGTTGTTTGGAAAGGGCTGCGGCGACGGCGTTGCGAAGGATTTCGGGCGTCATGGGTTTGCGCACGAAGTCCGTCGCACCCAGCTTCATAGCGTCCACTGCAAGCTCAATCGAAGCGTAGGCGGTCGCCATGATGACGCGTGCGCCCGGCTGGCGCTGCCTGATGTGCCTTAGAGTTTCGAGGCCGTCCATGCCGGGCATCCTCTGATCCAGCAGCACAGCATCCCAGTCTGCTCCGTGGCCGAAGGCTTCCAATCCCCTCTCGCCATCGCTCGCCTCGCCCACTTCGTAGCCCACAGCTTCAAGCGTCAGGCGCGTCACCCGTCGAATGTTTTCTTCATCGTCAATAATCAGAATGCGTCCAGCCATGTCTTCAACTCCCTACTTTGACTATAGACTCAGCCGCCACCGGCAGAGTGAAGGTGAAAGTCGTGCCGAGCAGGGCGAAGAGCGCCGCCGAATCCTGCCGCTCAAGACTTTCCTTCATCTCCTGCGCGGCAATCACGGAGTCGTAGTTATTCGAGATGATGCGACGCGAGACATCGCCCATCTCTCGCAACCGCAAAGCGCTCCACCCGCCAAGCACCATAAGCGCGACGATGAACACCAGATACCCCGCCAGCAGTTTCGTGCGTAAACTCATAACCTTAAAGGGATGAGGGCGGAGGGATGAGGGATGAAATTGGGACACGCCTTGAGGCGTGATTTAATTAAAAGAATCAAAGCCGTCAGACTTTGTCCACACTTCATCCCTCATCCCTCCGCCCTCATCCCTGCTTCTAACGGCACTACATGGACGGTCGCATTGCGCGCCTCGTCCAGAAAACGATTAATCACAGAGCCATGAAGGAGGATGTCTAATCGTGAGCGCGATGACTGGCCGAAGACTACGTGTGTGATGCCTTCGCGCTGCGCGAAATCAATCAGAGCATCGGCAACGCGGCGTCCCTTCAGCTTGACGACCTTCGCGCCGAGGTCAGAGGCCATGCGTATGTTTTCGGACAGCGCAGCATAATCCTCCGGCTTGATTCGACCCGGCTCCTCGCGCGGCGTTTCGACGTAGACTGCGTACCAGTCGGACGCGAGTCGGCCTGCGATGCGCGAGCCTGTTCGCAGTAGCTTCCTGCCGCTTCCGCGCGAGGCCATGCAGACCATTACCCTCTCCGGAATAACGGCCTGTTCCAAGCCCTCCCGCTCACGATAGTCATGCGCTTTAGTTGCCTGGTCTGCGGCCACCTGCCGGAGCGCAAGCTCCCTCAGCGCCGAGAGGTTGCCTTTGCGAAAGAAGTTGTTCAGGGATTGCTCTATCTTTTCAACGCTGTAAATTTTCCCCTGTCGGAGTCGCGTGCGAAGCGTATCAACCGAAACATCCACGTTGACGACCTCATCTGCCCACCTGAGAAAATAATCAGGAATGGTCTCGCGCACGCGCACGCCTGTGGCGCGAGCCACAACGTCATTCAACGATTCGAGGTGCTGTATATTGACGGCGGTGATGACAGAGATGCCTGCATTCAGCAGGTCTAGAACATCTTCGTAGCGTTTGCGCTTCTTTGAGCCGGGGACATTCGTGTGCGCCAGCTCGTCCACAATGGCAATCTTTGGATTGCGCGCGACGACCGCTTCTACATCCATCTCTTCGAGCGTGACGCCCCTGTACTCTATGCGGCGCGAAGGGACGCGCTCCAAATCTCCTATCAGCGCCTTTGTTTCCTCGCGCCCGTGCGTCTCGACCACCGCCACGACAATGTCAACGCCCTGGCGCTTGAGCTGTTGCGCGTCCTCAAGCATCTGGTAAGTCTTGCCTACGCCCGGAGCCGCGCCGATGTAGACGCGCAAGTTAGCCCGCTCGCCCTCTTTGAGCCTGGCAAGCAGCGTTTCCGGCAAAGGACGATTGCCGTTGTCTTTCATCTCAAGTTATAGAGGCTAGAGGTCAGAGGTTAGAGGTTAGTAAAAGAAAGACAATTACTAATCTCTGACCTCTAGCCTCTAACCTCTGACCTCTTTTACTTTCTCATCGGCCTCTTGCTGTCTAAATCAAGATTAAGCTCCAGCACGTTCACGACCACTTCGCCCAGAAAGCCGAACTGTCGTCCCTGTGTGTGCGCGGCTACGAGGCGGCGCACTTCGTCTTCAGTCAACCCACGCTCGCGCGCCACTCTCGGCACTTGAAACTCTGCCGCCGCGGGCGAGATGTGCGGGTCAAGCCCAGACGCGGAAGTCGTCACCAGATCGACAGGCACGGGCTTTCCGGGATTCTCAATCTGTAGCGCTTTTACATCTGCCTTCACGCGATCAATCAGCTTCTGATTCGTAGGCCCGTAGTTGGAGCCTGACGAGGCTCCGGCGTCGTAGCCTGCTATTCCAGCCGCAGAGGGGCGCGAGCGGAAATAGCCGGGCGATGAGAAGGGCTGCCCTATCAGCGCAGAGCCTGCGATTGTCCCGTCAACGCGCCTGATGAGCTGACCGTTCGCTTTGTCTGGAAAGGTAACCTGCGCAAGCCCGGTCACAACGAGCGGATAAGCCAGACCAAACAGCAGGGTCGTGATGATGGTCATTAATATTGCTGTGATTAAATTCTTCATCTCGCTTCTTTAAGAGTCCCAGGTTCCAAGTCCCAAGCCCCAAGTTAAGAGCTTGAGTCTTTGACTTGGGACATGGGACTTGGAACCTGGGACTTTTTTACGCCAGCCCGGCGGCGTGAATAATCAAGTCAATGAGCTTGATACCTATGAACGGCGCGATGATTCCGCCCAGTCCGTAAATCAAAAGGTTGCGCCGGAGGAGGCTTGCCGCAGACATCGCACGATACTTAACGCCACGGAGTGCCAGCGGAATGAGCGCGATGATAATCAGCGCGTTGAAGATGACCGCCGATAGAATTGCCGACTGCGGTGTTCTGAGTCCCATGATGTTGAGCGCGTTCAAGACAGGGAACGCGATAGCGAACATTGCCGGGATGATGGCGAAATACTTCGCCACGTCGTTCGCAATCGAAAATGTGGTAAGCGCGCCGCGCGTCATCAAAAGCTGCTTCCCGATTTCGACGACCTCGATTAATTTCGTAGGGTTCGAGTCCAGGTCAACCATGTTGCCCGCCTCTTTGGCAGCCTGCGTGCCCGTGTTCATAGCCACGCCGACATCTGCCTGTGCGAGCGCGGGCGCATCGTTGGTTCCGTCGCCCGTCATCGCAACCAGCTTGCCCTCCTGTTGCTCGTTCTTAATCAAAGCCATCTTGTCTTCGGGCTTTGCCTCGGCCAGAAAATCATCCACCCCCGCTTCGCGCGCAATGGTCGCGGCTGTGAGCGGATTGTCGCCTGTAATCATCACCGTCTTGATGCTCATGCGACGCAGTTGGTCGAAACGCTCACGCATCCCGCCCTTGACTATGTCCTTCAGGTAAATGACGCCGAGCGGGCGATTGGTATCCGCCACGACGAGCGGCGTGCCGCCCTCCTTCGCAATGCGCTCGACAATGGCACGCAGCTCCATCGTCATCGAATTAACATTGACGGACACTCCTACACCGCCTGCACCGTCTATAATCCGGTCACCTTCGGTGATGTATTTTTCAATCGCGTCAACGGCTCCCTTGCGAATCTCTCGCCCGTCGAAGTCCACGCCTGACATGCGCGTCTGTGCTGTAAACGGAATGAAGCGCGCCTCGTGTGGGAAAAGCTCCCGCCCACGCAAGCCGTACTTCTCTTTAGCGAGCACGACTATCGAGCGGCCTTCCGGTGTTTCGTCTGCAAGCGACGAAAGCTGCGCTGCGTCTGCCAATTCCGTCTCACTCACACCTGACAGCGGAACGAACTCAGTCGCCTGCCGGTTGCCGAGCGTAATCGTTCCAGTCTTATCCAGAAGCAGAGTGTTAACGTCGCCCGCGGCTTCGACCGCACGGCCACTCATGGCGAGCACGTTGTGCTGCACCAGCCTGTCCATGCCTGCGATGCCTATGGCCGAGAGCAATCCGCCGATGGTCGTTGGAATCAGGCACACCAGGAGCGAGACGAGCACAAAGACAGTCTGCGGCGCGTTCGAGTAGATGGCGAAAGGCTGCAAGGTCACGACCGCGAGCAGAAAGATGATGGTCAAGCCCGCGAGCAGGATAGCCAGCGCAATCTCGTTCGGCGTCTTCTGCCGTTGAGCGCCTTCCACGAGCGCGATCATTCGATCAATAAAGGTTTCGCCCGGATTCGCCGTGAGGTGTACCTTTATCCAATCCGAGAGGACGCGTGTGCCGCCCGTTACCGCAGAGCGGTCGCCGCCCGCCTCGCGTATCACTGGCGCGCTCTCGCCCGTGATGGCGGATTCGTCAACTGACGCGACGCCTTCTATAATCTCGCCGTCGCTCGGAATAAAGTCGCCCGCTTCAACCATCACCACATCGCCTTTGCGCAAGTCCGTGGCATTGATTATCTCTACCTCTCCACCCGGCAGCAGACGCTTGGCGGCGGTCTCTGTTCTGGCCTTGCGCAGGTTGTCCGCCTGCGCTTTGCCGCGCCCCTCTGCCATCGCCTCCGCGAAGTTCGCAAAGAGCACCGTGAACCAGAGCCAGAGCGTAATCTGCAACTCGAAGAGCGTATCGGTTGAGCCAGCCACAGGCGCGACTAGCCCACGCACGAATTGAATCGTCGTCAAAACACTTCCGACTTCGACGACGAACATCACTGGATTCTTCATCATCAGGCGCGGGCTTAACTTCCTAAACGAATCAATAATCGCCCGCTTAATGATCTTCACGTCCCAGATAGAAACTTTCTTTGTCTTCTCACTCATACAACCTTGTAGGGGCAGGGCTTGTACCTGCCCGTCGCGCGAAAGCGATTCGTGTACGTCCAATACTGAATAAATATGCATCTCGATTATCAGCCTGTCGGCTGATACGGGCAGGGACTAGCCCTGCCCCTACAATCAAAACGTTTGCCCCGACTGCATCAGCAAGTGCTCTACAATCGGCCCCAGGCTCAGAGCGGGGAAGAATGTCAACGCGCCGACGATGACAATCACGCTCAACAGGAGCGTCGTAAAGAGCGGGCTGGTGACGGGGAATGTGCCCAGTGATGGCGGGACAGCTTTTTTACGCGCCAGATTTCCGGCCACCGCCAGCATCGGAACGATCATCAGGAAGCGCCCCGTTAGCATAGCCATGCCTATGGTCGTGTTGTACCAGTAGGTGTTCGCGGAAATTCCTGCGAAGGCCGAGCCGTTGTTGCCTGTCCCGGAGGTGAAAGCGTATAGAATCTCGGACAGACCGTGTGGGCCTGCGTTGTTGAGCTGCGAAGTGCCGAAGCCGGGCGCGACCACAGAGACGCCCGCGAAGACCAGAATGATGAGCGGGAAGATGAGCGTGTAGAGCATAGCCATCTTCACGTCATAGGCTTCAATCTTCTTGCCTAAATATTCCGGCGTTCGCCCGACCATCAGTCCGGCGATGAATACCGAAAGGATGACGAAAATCAATATGCCGTAAAGACCTGAGCCTACGCCGCCGAAGATTACTTCGCCGAGCATGATGTTAACCAGAGGCACCATGCCTCCAAGCGGCGTGTAGGAGTCGTGCATAGAGTTGACAGCGCCGCAACTGGCGTCGGTCGTCACGGTGGCAAAGAGCGCGGAATTAGCCATGCCGAAGCGCACCTCTTTGCCTTCCATGTTGCCGCCCGATTGTGCGGCGCTCACGGATTGGTCAACGCCTGCGCTCGCCAGGATAGGATTGCCGCGTGCTTCTGACCAGTAAGTGATTGTGAGACCGGCTAGAAAGAGAACGAGCATCGCGGCCAGCACTGCCCAGCCGTGCCGCTGCGAGCCGGTCATGCGTCCCAGCGTGTAGGTCAACCCCGCGCCGATTGCGAAGATGGCTAGCATCTCTATGAAGTTAGTAAAAGGCGTGGGGTTCTCGAACGGGTGCGCAGAGTTGGCGTTGAAGAAGCCGCCGCCGTTTGTGCCGAACTCCTTGATAAACTCCTGCGAAGCGACCGGCCCCTGTGCAATAGTCTGCTCTGTGAGGGCTTGCGTCTCTTTCTGATTCGTCCCGTCCGCGTTGGTTAAGACCTTGCCGCTCGCGTCCCGTTTGTCAACTTGAATAATCTGCGGGTCAAGCAGTTTCGCAGTATCGTATGGGCGCAAGTTCTGTATGACACCCTGCGAGACGAGCACGAGCGCGCCGACGATACAGAGAGGCAGCAACACATAAAGATTGCAGCGAACAAAATCCACCCAGAAGTTGCCTATGGTTTGTGCCTCGCGCCGTGCGATGCCGCGTATGAAGGCGATGGCAAGCGCGATGCCGGTCGAGGCGGACGCGAAGTTGTGGTAGGCAAGCCCCGCCATCTGCGTCAGGTAGCTCATAGTCGTTTCGGGAACGTAACTCTGCCAGTTAGTGTTGCTCGTAAAAGAGACCGCCGTATTGAAAGAGGATGCGACGAAGCCTGTGCTGCTCGAACTTGAATCCACGCCCAGCAACTTTTGCGGGTTGAAGGGGAGCACTCCCTGAAGGCGTTGGAGCAGATAAAGCAGGACGAGCGAGACGAGGCTGAACAGCAGCATCGCCGCCGCATACTCCGTCCAGCGCATCTCTCGTTCCTCGTCCACACGCGACAGGCGATAGATAAGGCGCTCGACCGGCCTCAAGACCGGATGCAGAAAGGTGCGCTCGCCATTGAAGACGTGGGTCATGAAGAGGCCGAGCGGCTTCGTAATCGCAAGTATGATTGCGAGAAAGAGAAAGATTTGTAGCCAGCCGTTGAACGTCATAAAGACTACTTATTGCCCCTTAAAATTTCTCCGGGCGCAGGAGCGCGTAAGCCAGATAGACGAGCAGCAGCATTGATGCCGCCAGACCTAAAATTGATTCGAGATTCATAACGGGTTTGCTCCTCACTGCAACTTCTCGCACACGCGCACGTAGGCGAGCGCTATCAGAAAGAAGACGACGCTGATACTGATGAAAATCAAGTCCTGCATGCTCACTCTCCGTTAGACCAATCAAGAGCGCTGACGATGCGCGGCACGAACGTTGAGAACTTTGGATTGTTAGGCTTGGCGCTGATGTCCAGTTCGACATAAGCCTTGCCTGCGGGCAGCACGTCCGTGGTCGGCACGTTGAAGACGGTCTGCTGAGCATGTGTAGTACCGGCGCTGAACAAAGATGCGACTATCAAAACAAGGATGCCGAGCAAGGACGGGAATATCTTCAGAAACAGTTCACAGCACTTCCTGCTGCATGGTGACAACGGCTCACAACCATCCGTCATCTCTACGCTTACATCTAAATTGGATTGTCTCTTCCCTTGCTCCTTATTTTTTCTCGTGGCAAAACCGATCATCTCTTTCTGTGTCTTTCCGTCTCTCCATTAAATCGAGACAATGAGCACCAAGGACGAGCAGCGGGATTGTCATTACAAGTAGAATCGTGCCCAGCGTGCGCGCGTATGAGTGGCCTTCACCTGTGGCTGTGAGCCACGAGATGGCAGTCAGCATCGAACCAGCCAGAACAGCGATGATGCCTCCTGATAATCCGATGACTGCGCCGAGCGGGCACCAGTTCCAGCCATGTCGCCCGGCTTGATACTCGTTCTTCACCTGTGGTTGGTCGGCCATACTGCTCCTGAGTTCATCGTAATTCCTTATCATGGCCTTGCCCCCAATCCTGCGCGCGCAAAAACGGGCGCGAGAAGAAACCTTCCTCTCGCGCCCGTTTAAACTCTGACGTGCGCTCGTACTGGTATCCTTCTTCTTTAGCCTGCGAGGTTAGCTGTCGGGCTTGGACAGAAGAAGTGTCCGACGTGAGCGGCCTTACAAAAGCTCCTTCACGATACGCCCCGTGCGCCTCTTTTTCGTAGAAGCGGCGCTGGTTGGTTCCCCCGCGTTGCCCTTCCCGGTGTCTATCACAAGTCACCCGCGAGCAACCTCGGCGTTAAATTGTCAACAATCCAAGCTTACGAAATAATTTATAAGGACGGCGTAAAGAGTTCATAAAAAGTTTATAAAGACGCACGAGGCTTTGACAGCGGCTTTATTGAGTTATACCAGGTTGCAATAAAAAGAGAGGACGTGAGGCCATGCAGGTCAGTACCGCCTGCGTGAGCGGGCGGGCATTAGCGATGATTAGTCTCGCCCGCTCACGCAGGCGGTACTGACCTCTTTTTCTACTGCAACTTGGTATTACAAAGGATGGAAAGAGTGAAGAAGATTCTCGAACGCAGGAATGATTTGTGCGACGACTAAAGTGGCGTTTCAGGCTCGAAGCGGTAGCCGACCCACGGCTCTGTGAGGATGTAACGCGGCTTCGGCGAGTCCGGCTCGATTTTTTTGCGCAGTTGCCCTACAAAGACACGCAGGTATTCGTTCTGCTCTACGTAATTGCCGCCCCAGACCGCCGCCAGCACTGTGCGATGCGTGAGCACTTTGCCCGCATTGTTGATGAAGTAGAGCAACAGGTCGAACTCCTTGGGCGTCAGGTGGACTTCACGCCCGCGCACAGTCACGTTGCGTGCTTCAAGGTCAACGCGAAAATCACCCGCTTCAACTACGGTCGGCGCGGTTTCAGTTGTGACAGGCGCAGCAGCGCGGCGCAGAGAGGCGCGTACGCGCGCCAGCAATTCGTCAATGCCGAATGGCTTGGTCACATAATCATCCGCGCCTATGTCCAGCGCCATGACTTTAGTCCTCTCTTCTCCCTTGGCCGAAAGAACTATGATCGGAACCTGCGAGACAGCCCGCAGCCTGCGGCAGAGTTCGAGGCCGTCCATGTCAGGCATAGCAAGGTCTGTGATGACAAGCTCAGGGTGCCAGTCGCCAAAGGTCTCAAGGGCTGTGATGCCATCGGCTGCGACGCGCACGTCGTAACCGCGCGCCTTTAGCCCCGTGCGCAGCACGCGCGTCAGTTGGGCTTCGTCGTCTACAACCAGTATGCGCGGCTTATCATTCATAAAGGCTTAATGCTTCAAATCGGACGAAGGCCGACCTTCAGTCGTTCAGAGCGATTCTATCAGAGGCAGTCTCTACGGATTCTTCTGTCATAGTGTCTTCATCTCCGACCGGCAGGGTGAACACAACGCGTGTTCCTCTGCCCTGCGCGCCACTTTCAATCCAGATATGCCCATCGTGCGCTTCGACGATGCCTCTGGCGATGGCAAGCCCCATGCCTGTTCCGGAAGGCTGACGGGTGCTGATGTCGCCGTCGCGTGTGGCGCGAAAGAATTTATCGAAGACGCGCTCGCGCAACTCCGGCACAATGCCTTCGCCTTCATCCTCGACTGCTATTTGAATCAACCCGTCAAGGGTTTGTTCGGCAGAAATGTGTATGCTCATGCCCTCCGGCGAATATTTCGCAGCGTTATCGACCAGCGTGTAAACCACCTCGCTCACGGCGCGCTCGTCAACGCGCACGACCGGCAATTCTCTTTCAACGTCTACCAGAATCTTATGCCCCCTGGTGAGAGTGCCTGCGCGCGAGAGCGCCGCCGAGATGATTTCGTCAACTGCTCCCCACTGGCGGCGCAGATGCATCTCGCCCGCTTCTATACGCGCCAGTTCTATCAAGCCCCCTATGAAGCGATTCAGCCGGTCGCTCTCTTCGTCAATCACCTCCATCATCTCCACTCTTGATTCCACGTCGAGCGTGACGGGTTGCCCCGCATCCCGCAGCCCGCGAGCCTCGTCAAGCAGGGTCGTGATAGACGCCTTGATGGACGTAAGCGGCGTGCGCAGGTCATGCGTCACCGCGTCCAGAAGCGCCGACTTTAACTTTTCGCTCTGCCTGAGCGCTTCGGCATGACTGGCACGCTCGAAAGCATCTCGCAACTCCGCGTACAGGCGCTCTATCTCTCTCCTCCCCGCTTCTGCTTCCTCTGCGCGTCTTGTTGCGCGGGCTGAGAGCTGGCCTGCCGTGATGGCTGTGAGCAGGAATGCCAGCAGCGCTATCCAGTTGTCCAGCGCCGCAATCGTCAAAGTATTAAAGGGAGGAAGGAAGAAGAAGTTGAAGCAGATCATTCCCAGCGCAGAGGCTAGAAGCGCCGGGCGGCTGCCCCACAGCGTTGCTGCGAAAAGCACTACCAGCAGCAGCGCCAGCGCCACGGTCGTAGAGTTCACGTGTGTACGAACTTGCGCAAGCATAACGGTCACGGCAATTATGCCGAGCGCAGACAAACCGTAATGCATGATTCTTCTCTGTAGCAGGCTCTTCAAAATGGAGCACTCCAACCGCAAGCGTTTATATTATATAACGCGCGTTCGATATAAGAAGGAAGAATGATAGCCCCTGAAAGGGGCGACAGATTGTAGCCCACGGCGCGAGCCGTGGGAATGTATATTGCAATAAGAATAATCCAGCCCCGTAGGGGCGAAAGAAAAGTTGCCCGCATGAGAATCAAGCTTAAGCAAATTCAGGCAACATCTCTTCCGCCCCTACGGGGCTGGATTATTTTTTGTCTCAACCTATATTCCCATGACTTACGTCATGGGCTAAATTCTTTCGCCCCTTTCAGGGGCTAAGAAGATAGTCTGCTTATGTCGAGCTCACTTTATATGTGATGTCTGATGAATGATGGTTAGTACCGGCACTGCGCGATTTTGTCACAGTGGCAGGCGGCTCATGGCAAGCCACTGGTTAACTTTGTCACACGTCAATAGACACTTTGAACTGACTTAAAGAAACTTGCCTGATTTTTGGGCTTAACACAAAACCTCCTGTGGGCTGGTTTAAGGCATCATAGTGGTATGATACTTGATATGAATATCACCGTATGTTATTGACCGTTGACGTTCAGTCTGTCTGCTCTACAGGTGAAACAATGTTCTCTAAGAAAGCAACCATAACCTGCCTGCTGATTTTAACTGTCACGCTTTTAGCGGCAATTAATGCTCAATCACAAACCCTGGCCTCTGCAAGAATCCTTAGCAGCGAGGGCGATGTAGAGATTCATCGCCCCTCGCAGGCGAAGGGGATGTTGACCCAGATTGCGTATCGGGTGAATGACGAATTGTTCGCCGGAGATGTGATTAGAACTTTGAAGGGCGGGCGTCTTGTACTGGGGTTAGCGGATGGCTCGCAGGCTATCATCGCCGAGCAGACTATTATTAAGATCATGGACACGTCAAAGTCTCCGCGTACAATCTTCAACGTGCTGCGCGGCAAAACGCGTGTCAAGATTGAGAGGGTGGGGGGGCGTCCCAATCCCTATAGGGTCAACACGCCGACGACTGTCATCGCCGTGCGCGGTACGCTTTTCGATGTTCTCGTGACAGAGAAAGACACACAGGTTTTCGTGCATGAGGGTGAGGTGGCCGTCAGTAATCTTGCAAGGCCGGAAGTGTTGGTCGTATTGTCGCCGGGACAAAAGACTCGCGTAGAGGAAACTAAACCGCCGGAGTCTCCGTCCACATTCCAGCCCGGTCGGAATGATGATAAGTTCAAGTCAGCACAGCCCGAGAATGATAGCGCTCGCCGGGGGATACAAATAACTGACCAGTCAGGTGATTCTGATCGAAAGCGTAAACCCGACCAGTCTCCTCTGGACATAACGACTCCAGACCAGAAGCAGCCCGGAGGCGGGGGCAAGCCATGACCCTACACCACCCGGAAAGCCCGATTCATGAGACAACCCTGTGGCAACAGAAAACACTGGCAATTCTTTTCGGATAATGTTCAGGGATGAAAGTGTAGCTGTTTCAACAGTCCAGATTGCATCAGGAATTTTACTGCACGGGTTTTGTAGCTTTTAGCTGCCACCCGTTGGCAAGGTTATAGAACAGGCTTCTATTTGGCTCTCATGCTTGATAATCAAACAAAAAAAATCAGGGTGCTAATTGCCGACGACGAGCGCGGCGCGCGACTGGCGCTGGAAGTCCCCTTGCGGCTTAACGGCTATGAAGTGGCGGCGGTCGGGAGCGGGCGCGAGGCGATTGAAATCGGAAATCAAGAGCACTTCGACGTGGTGCTGACAGATGTCTTCATGCCGGATGTCGGCGGCCTTGATGTCATACGAGAGTTTCGACGCTTAAGCCCGGAGACGAAGGTCATAGCCATGACCGCGCAAGGCTCTTTAGAGATTGCTATGGAAGCGATTTCCGAGGGCGCGGTTGATTTCATAGCGAAGCCCTTCGACCTGGAACAGGTTATGTCGGTTGTAGAGCGCGCGGCCACGCAATCTCAATCCCCTGCGGACGACGGTGAATCAGCCCTTTCCGGCTCCGGCCTCATAGGCCACAGCCCGCAGATGGTGCGCGTCTATAAGCTCACAGCATACGCTGCGCGAACCGGCACGACCGTTTTGATAGAGGGCGAGTCAGGCACCGGCAAGGAACTCGTCGCGCGCTCCATTCACAGGTACAGCCGCCGCGCCAAACGCCCTTTCACAGCCATCAATTGCAGTGCGCTGACGGAAACACTGCTGGAGTCGGAACTGTTCGGATACGCTAAAGGCAGTTTCACCGGCGCGGCCTTAGACCGCCCCGGTCTTTTCGAGAGCACCAACGGCGGAACTATCCTGCTGGATGAACTGGGCACTACCGGGCGATCATTTCAGGCAAGCCTGCTGCGCGTGCTACAGGAACAAGAGGTGCGACGCATAGGCGAGCATGAGGCGCGCAAGGTTGATGTGCGAATCATAGGAGCGACCAATGCTAACCTTGAGCAATTGGTCGAGCGCGGCGAGTTTCGCTCCGATCTCTTTTATCGCCTCAGCGTACTCCGCATTAAACTGCCCCCTTTGCGCGAGCGTGGGCTGGAAGACCTTAAGCTTCTGGTCAGACATTTCCTTAAAAAGTACGGCGCAGGGATGCAGATGGCCGATGATGCTATGGAGCTGTTATCGCGTTATACATGGCCTGGCAACGTGCGTGAACTGGAGAACGCCATCGAGCACGCGGTCGCGGTCTGCACAAATCACATGGTCAGAGTCAGCGATTTGCCAGAGCATATAGTCGAACAGGTCAAGCCTGCCATCCCTTCCCCAACGCGCGAGCGCCCGCTTTCATTGATTGACGACCGGCCTACCCTGGACGAGTTAAGCCGTAGATATATTCAATTCATACTAGCCGAAGCGTCGGGCAACAAGTCGCGCGCGGCTGAAGTCCTGGGCATTAACCGGCGCACACTCTACAGGTATTTAGATTCAAACAGCGCACTCTCCGCTGCGTATGAGCGGGATGATAATGAGTCGTCTGAGAATTAAAGTGCGCCGTATCAGATCACAAGTTATTCCGACCCTGCTGATTCTGCTCATAAGCCTTTCGGCTGCGATTGCCGTCACATGGCTTGTTCCGTCGCTCTCTGCCGCATCCCTCAATATGCTTTTCCGTTTTCGCGGCGGGCTTCTGCCGCCCGACGACATAATCATCATAGCGATTGATGATGCAAGCTTGCAGAGGGTCGGCAACTGGCCTTGGCCGCGTTCGATGATGGCATCGGCGCTCAAACGTATTACGGACGGGCACCCGCGAGCCGTCGGGCTGGATGTTATCTATGCGGAAATCTCCAACCCGGCTGACGATAAACTCCTGGCGGAAGCAATCGGACTGAGCGGGCGCGTAATCTTACCGGCTCAATTAACCGAGGTGGAAGCTATGCAGCCCGATTCGCGCGGCTCTTCCGTGTGGCTTCTTCCTCTGCCCGAAATCAGAGAGCGGGCGGCGGCCACAGGCCATGCACACGCAGACCCTGATGTGGACGGCGTGCTCAGAACCGTTCAGCTCAGCAAGGCAGATGCGAAAGGAGATCGCCTGTGGGCTTTCGGGCTTGAGACCCTGAGAGTAGCCGAGCAGATTCCTCCCAAGGGGATTGAGGAGCTATCCGGTTCACTGCGCGTAGGGCGCTATGAGATTGCTATTCACGATGAAGCGTTGAAGTCTTCCATCCCCGGCGTTCAGATTATCCGCCCGAACGAGATGCTCATAAACTACCTTGGCCCCCCCGGAACATTTCATTACTACAGCATCGCAGATGTCCTTGACGGAAAAGTTTCTTCAGAAACATTCAACAACAAGATAGTGCTTATCGGAGCCGTAGCCCAGACGATGGGCGACACGCGAATCACGCCTTTTATTTCCTACAGCGATGCCAATCGACAGAGCGGGACAGGGATGCCCGGCGTAGAAGTTCACGCCAACGTAATTGAGACAATCAGGCGAGGCGCATGGTTGAATCCACGTCCCGACTGGCTAGGGTTCTCTATCACGCTGCTCGTAATCCTTGTTGCATCTGCCATCGTCCGGTTGCTTGACGGGTGGAAAGTAATCGCGTGTCTGACAGCGCTCTTAGGTCTGGTTATTACGGGCAGTCTTTACGCGTTCAATCATTACTTCATCATTCCGCCCGTGGTGCCTATGCTGACAGGCTTCTTTACGGTCGTGCCTCTGCTCCTGCTCAATAGCTCTATCAACGCAAGCCATGATCTGGATAAGAAGCTGGACAAGCTGGCGCGCATACAGAAGAGGTTCATGTCTCACAGAGCGCCGGAAGATTCATTCTACACTCCGCTCTCCTTCCTCGGCTCAATCCTGAGAGCGGAATCGGTCGCGCTCTTCCAGAAGGCTTCATCGGGTCAAACGCTGCAACTTAAAGCCAGCTTCGGACGCGCACCCATCGAGAGCGAAACCTTAACCGGGATGGCGGCTTCTGAAACCGCACGCGAAGATTCATCTTACTCGCTACGCGTGCCGGTTGTAGATGAATCCGAACCGCTTGGCTTGCTGCTCATCAAACGAGCGCGGGGAGAGCCGTTTTCGGAGAACGAGCGCCAGTTGGCTCAAGAATTCGCCGGAGGGCTGGCCGCTGAATTGATGGCCGCCCGGCGAAGCTCTCAGGCGGCGGCGCGGGTCTTCCCCTTAAGCGTTCCTCACAACATCACATGGAAGCTACGCTCGGTTGACGAGATTACGACACTCCTGATTGCGCGAATAGGTTTTATGAACCAGGTGTTTACCAGCATGACAGACGGGCTGCTGGTGGCTGACATCACGGGTCAGGTCGTCTTCGCTAACCCTGCCTCGCATACGCTCTGGAATGGTAGTGAGCCAAACTCTCTCACCGGCAAGAGCCTCACGGAACTCTTTGTCGAGCGCGAGATAATTGATCTGGATAGCTTGCGCAACGCGATGCGTGACGTGATGAACCGTCAGAATGTGTCGATGGATGTTGAATTACAGGGAGGTGAGCGCCGCTTTTATACTCTTCAGTTTTCAGCGGTCATCGCGGGTGATAACCTTGCAAACGACCTGCGGTCGCAGGATGACGAGATGAAGCTCTTGATTCAGAAGGACGCCAGAGTCATAGGGCTGATCGTCATCATCAATGATATTACGAAGCGCCGTGAGCTGGAGCGCGTCAAGGCCGAAACCTTGCAGCTCGTCTCACACGAGCTACGCGCGCCCCTGACCTCTATACGTGGATTAAGCGAGACGCTGCTTAAATACAAGGTGCCCGAAGACGCCTCTCCTGAGATTATAGAGACCATCTATTCCGAGTCTGTGCGGTTAAGCAACTTGATTAATCGCTACCTTGACGTTACCAGAATCGAATCGGGCGCACAGCCGCTCGCGCGCCAGCCTATCAACGTGAACAACCTTATAACAGAGTGCGTTCGTGTGGTCAGTAGCCTGACAGCGGAAAAGCGTATTCAAATTAAGCTGAGGATGGAAGAATCGCCGCCCACGCTTTTTGGCGACCCGCAACTTCTGGCACAGGCGGTCAACAATCTTTTGATTAACGCCATCAAGTACAGTCCAACCGATTCGGAGATAGACATTGGCTCCGCCAGGGAAGACCTGCGTGTCTGCATCTATATACGCGACCACGGCTACGGCATCCCTGTAGAGTTTCAAGGTCGAGTCTTCGAGAAGTTCTTCCGGTTGGAGCGCGACGTGAAGTCGGAGACGGTCGGCACAGGGCTGGGTCTCGCACTGGTCAAAGAAATAGTCGAAAGACATAACGGCCAGGTGACGCTCGAAAGCGAGCCTGACCAAGGCTCTACCTTTACCATCCACCTCCCACTACAAAGAAGCTGAAGTCTTGCCGCATCACCTCTAATAATACGTCAGATCGACGTAAGACAAGGAAAGCTCCGTAGGAGCTGGATGTTTATAGCTCAGACACGATAAATCGAGCTTAGCTCCGTAGGAGCTTCATGTTCTGCGTTGATGACATGAAGCTCCTACGGAGCTTGCTGCTTGATTGATGCACTGAGCTATAAACATCCAGCTCCTACGGAGCTAAGACCGGATTGCTCATTCTTATCTCGAACTGACGTTTATAATCGTCGCGCGCTTCATTACTCTCACCACAAATTTATCCCGCGATTTCAGTCTACGGCTTAAGTCTCCACCGTTGTCCATAATTGTCACATGGGTTCGAGTCCAACCATCCGTACGATGTTTAGTTTTGTCTCACGTGGCGCAGTCGTGCCTTGAGCTGGTTTTTATGTAACCAGTTACGGCTCATGAGCTTAATGCCTGTCAGCCTCTCTTTATCCGACCGGCCTCAGGACGGAACGAGGGTTGCCAAACATCCTGACGGAATCTCGCAGGATGAGAATCCGACCCCGAAGCGCCTCCCCTGGGGTGATGGCAGGAATCATCAATGGAGACTGACATGAGCAACGACAAAGTCGCGAACCTGTTCAACGTGCGCTCGCACAACCCGTCCTACTTTGCTGTCAAGGACAGCGCCGCCTTTGAGGGCGAGCTGCTGGACTTCTGCATACCCGTGAATCTGCATTTTCCTCCGGCGGCGCTGGTTGAAATGATACGTAATGATCTGGGCGAGATTCTCAGATACTACCCGGACTATGCTGAGGTGCATCAACGGCACATAGGCGAGATGACTGGACTTGAGCCGGAAACCATAGTGCCCTGCAACGGCTCTACGGAAATCATCACCCTGCTCTGCCAGCAGGTGGAGGGTGCGGTCGTTACTTCTGTGCCGACCTTCAGTCGCTGGACAGACCTGCCGCTTGAGTTACACGTTCCGCTCTACACGATTCAGCGTAAGCGCGAGAACCAGTTTCGGCTGGAGGTGGATGAGATTGTGAGACGAGTACGGGAGGTAGGGGCGCGCAACCTTGTTATCTCCAACCCCAATAATCCAACCGGCGCATGGCTCACGCTCGATGAAGTCAAAGCGCTGGCGAACGCTCTCTCCGACCTGAGCGCGGTCATCGTTGACGAATCGTTCATAGACTTCTCCGACCTTGAGACAGCCGCCCGCTATGCCGCAAGCACGTCGAACCTGGTGGTGGTCAAGAGCATGGGCAAGTCGCTCGGCTGGCACGGTGTGCGATTGGGCTACGCCGCGACGAATCCTGAGCGGGCGCAGGCTCTGCGCGCACGGCTTCCCTTCTGGAACATCAACGGCCTGGCGGCCTATGTGCTGAAAGCGGTCACGCGCTTCAAAGAGGAGTATCGCGCGAGTTTCGCCAGAGTCGCGGAGGATAGAGTTTATATGACGGAACGACTATCGACCGTACACGGCCTGACGGTCTATCCCTCCAGGGCTAACTTCCTGTTTATAGAGTTGCCGGACGGAGTATCGGGCAAGGCTCTGCGCGACCGGCTGCTTAAGAGCTACGGCGTGATGGTGCGCGAGTGCAGCAACAAGATCGGCTCGACAGAGCAGTACCTGCGCGTGGCCGTGCAGTGCAGAGAGGCCGTTGACGTGCTGGTTCCGGCGCTGCACTGCGAACTCTCGCGTATGACGGCTCGCGACGCCGCGCTGGTGGCAGCCTGAGCGGCAACAAGGGCTTTATCTGGCGGCTCGCGCAGAAGAATCAGTTAATAACTTTCCTGAATTCGCTCTGACGCACGGGGCTAGAAAATTCTTCCCGGAGATGACGAGGGGGCTTTAAGGCGGGGAGGAGCTGTGAAGTAGACCTGTGAGGGCTGAATAGGGAGCGGCCTTCACTCGTGACAGACTCTCCGCCTTCGTCATCTTTTCGATGTAAGACAAGGAAAGCTCCACGAGGTGCGACATGTTCCCAGTTGATTACATGAAGCTCCTCGCGGAGCTTGATGCTTGACTGATGCACTAAGCTATAAATATTTGGCTCCTACGGAGCTAAGACCAGATGGCTCATTCTTATCTCGCGCCTCACGCCTTATCGCTGCCACTGGAGAAGAATCGCCTGACGGTCAACACCGTAATGCCTAGTCCCATCAGTATCTCCACATCGACGATAACCTTGGAATACCACGCAGTAGGATATATATCGCCGTAGCCGACCGTTGAGAGCGTCGTGACGCTGAAGTGCAGGCAGTCAACGGCAGATAGAAAGGCATCGTGCCAGTCAAAAGCAGGAAAGTCTTATAAAAATTTCCAACCTTAACCATCCTATTCACACTTTAACGAAACATTCGTAACGCGCGCGAAGATTCAAGAGAGTAGAAGATAGGGGTTGTGCCCCCGTGGCGCTTTTGGAGGTTTAAGAGCGCAGTGAAAACATTTTCCCTGTTTGAAGAGGCTCTCAAGATTGCGCAGTCTTCCAACCGTGAAGACTTAACAGAAGCAACCTATATTTCGCGCCGCGATTTTGAGGAGCGCGAGACCTTTACCTTCGAGACGACCGCGCCGTGCCTTGAGTACGTCAGTCTTCTGATTGAGAACGCGGTGCTACTCAAGACGCACCGTTCCGGGCGAGTCTACGCGGGCTTCGAGCGGCTTTCGTTCATGGCAAGCATCGTTGATCGTTATTTGAGGATTGCGGATGTTTCCGAGCGCGTCTATGCGTTCGGCGAGCCGGACTGGAAGCCGCCCCGTCACCCGAACATGCGCGTTATCTCGCTCCCGTCAGGTTCCCGCCTGGCGCGTGAATGGTTCGTCATCGCCAACTCTCCTGTCTTGCGCGTCGCACTCGTAGCTTCTGACAAAGAGGCTTCGGGCGCACAGGCAAACTCTGAGGCTAGAAAGTTTCGCGCACTTAAAACAAGCAATCCCGTGATTGTCGAAAGGCTCACGGCTATTGTAGAAGAGCTGATCGACCTGTCCCTCGCGGCTTAATACAATTCCATCATCGGGTAGATAGAAAAACAGGCAGCGCGCACGGTTTCAATCCAACCGCGCGCGCTGCCTGCTGCTGCGTCTTCAACTCTATACTTCTCTTGCCTTAACGGGCTTCGTCCCGGTTGGCCTCAATGAGCAGAGGCCGCGCCGCTTCTTTTGAGCGGAGCGAGTCGAGCGACAATTTGCCAGGCCCGGCTTTGATGCTTGAAGTGAGTACGCGGTTGATGCGTTGCGGAAGCAGCCTTGGCGCTACTTCTGCGACCGATTCCGCCAGTTGAATGATGTCGCCGCCGCCGCGCCAGTGCTCGCGCACTACACGCTCGTCCGTGCGATTAATGAGTCGCAGGAGCGTGAGCGCAATTAAGTACACGTCGTCAATCTGCCCGACGAACGGAATCATGTCGGGAATTAAATCGAGCGGCGTGATGGCGTAAATGATTGCGCCTGCAAACAGCAGCTTTTCCGTGCTGGGAACGCGCGCGTCCGTCATCAAGCGCCCGCACAGGCTGAGCAGGTTCGGCAGGAACATCAGAAGGTTCTTCATCCGCCGTTTCAATTCCAAAGATGCCATTTTCCGCTTTTTCCTTTAACTCGCGCCCGCCCGGTTTAGAAGTCTCCTTCGCACTCAGGATGCCCGCAGTCGCAGTCGATCTGAGTGGTATCGCCAGCCCCTTCACAGTTGGCGCTGCAATACTTTTCGCCCTGCTCAACTTTACAATTGCAGGTTGCGTTCTTACAGGTTCTAGCCTCTTTCTCCTCAGCCATCTTTCTCTCTCCTCGTCTTGAATTTGCTTTCAGTGTATAGGATGCTTCTATACCTAATTTAGCAGTTAGTCAATTAAGAAAAAATGCGCGAAAGCTTTTAATCAGCTTTCGCGCACGAGAGGCTTTTGGCTGAAGGCTTCAGCCATCTCCAATCTATAAGCTTAGGCTAAAGTGCGCTGGCGATTTTTAGCGCGAACGGTAGCGGCCACAACGCACGGAGACAATCTGCCAGCGCCCGTCACGGCGCTCGTAGGTACGCTCGTAGCTGTAGGGCGTAGTCATAGAAGACTCGCCCAGATAGTTGTGTCCATGCACGACCGCTCTTCCCGTCACCCTGGCCGTATCGCCGTCTACCGTTACTTCAACTTCCGAAGTCTCAATAGAGTCGAACGTGAAGCTCGGGTTTTCCAGAAGGGCAAGGCGCTCCGCTTTATTTGCGACGCCTCCCCAGGCACGCGAAAACGTGAAATCGTCCGAGAGTATCTCGTCGAGCCGCGCCGTATCGCGCTTGATATGCGCGTCCAGATATTGCTGCTCTATCTTTAAGATTTCCGTTTTGTCCTGGCTATCAGAGGTAGTGCGAAAAGCAGTCCAGGGAGTTGCTGCCGTTATCCCAATGACAAAAGTCGCCAGAGAAATTACTAAATTAATGAAGATTCTTTGCATGGCAATTTTCTCTCCTGATTAGATGCCAAGTTACCACAGGCCCAATCATTAAGACAAGATTTTCTTAAGGAACATTAACTGAAAAATCGAGCGCGAGAAAAACTCCCGTCTTTTCCGCAAGTCGCATGAGAGCCTTTTTGTTCAAAAGCCGTACGCTTTTACGAAATCGCAATTGAAGTGAAACCCCTCTCCGAGGAGTCCGGCAGCTTGTCTGACGGGTTTCACGTCGGTTAGACTTCGCTTCAGTTAGAAGCACTCAACACCACAAAAGGTTTACTAATCAGGCTTATGAATATTCTGGAACAATTACGCCAGCGCGCCGCTCATGATGCAAAGCACATAGTCCTGCCGGAAGGCGAAGACCCGCGAACAGTCGTTGCCGCTTCAATGTGTGTGCGCGAACGCCTGGCGCGCATCACACTTTTAGGCAGCGAAGAGAAGATTCGTCAGCTTGCACAGGCCAACCAGGTAGACCTTGGCGGTGTCGAAGTAATAGACCACAGGCGCGCAAGTGATTTTGACCGCATGGTGCAGCTCTATCATGAGCTACGCCGCGCCAAAGGCGTGATGCCTGACGAGGCGCGAGCGGCGGTCGCTGACCCGCTCTACTATGGCAACCTGATGGTGCGCGAGCGCCTCGCGGACGGCTCGGTCGCAGGCGCGACTAATACTACTGCGCACACTGTACGCGCCGCGCTTCATTGCATAGGTGTGCGAGCAGGTTTCAAGATGGTGTCCAGCTTTTTCGTAATGGCGCTCGGCGACGCGAATTTCGGCCACAACGGCGCGCTCATCTATGCAGACTGCGGCGTAGTGATTGAGCCGAACGCCGAGGAGCTGGCCGAAATCGCCATCGCAAGCGCCGATTCATGCCGCGCGCTTCTGGACACGGAGCCGCGCGTCGCTATGCTCTCTTTTTCGACCAAGGGAAGCGCCAGGCATAAGTTGATTGACAAGGTTGTCGAAGCGACTAAGACGGTCAGGGCACGCATGCCGGAGCTTGATGTGGACGGAGAGTTGCAGGCAGATGCAGCCTTGATTCCTTCGGTCGCGCAATCAAAAGCGCCCGGCTCAAGCGTTGCGGGACGCGCCAATGTTCTAATCTTCCCAGACCTGCAAGCGGGCAACATCGCTTACAAGCTGACGGAGCGGCTGGCGGGAGCGACAGCCATCGGCCCCATCCTGCAAGGTTTAGACAAGCCCGCCAACGATCTCTCGCGCGGCTGCAAGGCGGAGGACATTGTTGACGCAGTCGCCATCACAGCAGTGCAGGCACAGGCACGCGCCGCCGCGAAATAGCCGGAGAAAGGACAACCCCTTCAGCCCTTAGACCAATCCAACCGAGTCACAAGTCAATCAAGACCGAGGCGCTCCCCCTGTTCTGAGACCGAACTATGTCAATACAACATCGCACGCTTCTGCTTTTAGCAGTCTCTTTACTCTTCTTTACGTTTGCGCCGCAGGCCCAAGGGCAATCGGGCAGGACAACGCCGCGCCCTACGCCTATGCCCGATGCGCGCGAGCCGCAGGATCAGATTCGCATCTTCACGGAAGAGGTTCGTCTTCCCATCTCCGTTACGGACGATCAGGGTCGCTTTGATCCGACCATTGAGATTCCTGACGTTCTCGTGCTGGAAAACGACGAGATGCAGGAAGTCAGAAGCGTGCGCCGTATTCCAGCCAATGTTCTTCTGGTGCTGGATACAAGCGGCGGCATCAATCCGGTGATGCGCACGAACACTACGCGCGATACTGCGCTCGCATTCGTCGCAGCGCTCAAGCCCGGCGATCAGTTCGCCTTGGTGCAGGCGGGCGACCGCGTTGAGTTGTTGCAGAGTTGGACGAGCGACATAAACGCACTGAACCGCGTGCTGAAAACAAAACTCTCTTCCGGCAGAAAGAAACGCATCTCGGAAGCGCTCCTCGAAGCGGCCAGGCAGTTACAGAATCAGCCCGCCGGAAGTCGTCAAATCGTACTCATCACGGATGGGGTCGAAGCGAACGATAAATTTTACGCGGAGGCGGTTCGGCAATTGAACGCGGCGCAGGCGACCGTCTACATCATCAGCTACACGGCTATGGGACGCGAAGCGCTTAAGAATAACAATCCTCTGGTGACTTACGGCGGGCAGCCTCGTAGAACCGCTGGCGAGATTGCCAGAGAAGTTGATCCGAATATCCCCAGGCCACAGGGCGCTGTCCAAATCGCCACGATTGACACAGACCGTGCCATGCGACGCAAGCGCAAGGAATATTCGGACGCAACGTTGAAGAGCGAGGAGCGATTGACGAAGCTTGCAGAAGACACGGGCGGGCGCATTCTTCTGCCCATGTCGGACGAGGAGATGCAGAAGGAGGGACGAGAGATAGCACGCGACATAGGCGCGCAGTACGTCATCACCTACAAGCCAAAGCAGCCGCTCTCAGCCGCGAAGCCCGGAGAATATCGCCGCGTCAAAGTCGCACTTCGCAGGCAAGGCTTAACGGTTCGCTCGCGTAACGGCTACGTTGTCCCCGCAATGTAGTAACTGAGACGGTCTCTTTCTGTTAGATAGAGCGAAGCTCAATATGACTTAGAAGCAGTTTGAATAATCAGCTTCGCCAGTTGTCCCGTAGGGACAGTTGATAATAGCCCAGTGCTTTAGCACTGGGTCAAAGCCGGGTAATGAAAGTAGAGTCCCGCAGGGACGATTGAAAGCACATGTTCAATCGTCCCTACGGGACTCAACTCTTTTTCTCTGTAACTTATCCCCAGTGATAAATCGCTGGGCTATTATCACGTCGTCCCTGACGGGACTTTGAACATGGCTTCTTACATTGAATCGAAAGATTGCTTATTTTTCTTCCAAAAAAATTTCGAAATTTATTTCACAGGTAATGCCAGACGGCTTTTGCGCATGTGGTTACCGCTCTATGTGGGAATAAATGCGCGGCGATTTGCCCGGCCTGAGCGGAAAAAAGTACCAGGGGCTTCTCAAGAATTTAAGAAGCCCCTGGTACTTTGGCTAATCCTTTTTGCGAATTTTCCTAGCTTGCCAGCGCCGTCAGGTTCTCTTTGAACATAGCGGCGACTGAAGTATGAGGGGTCGGCACCTCATCCTGACTTTTTATCACCGAGCGGCGGCGCAAATCATCCCAATCCTGACGAGGGACACGATGAAAGGCCGCAACCACCTGCGGGTCAAACTGCTTGCCCGCAAAAAGCTCAAGCTCTTCGGCAGCCGATTCGTAAGGCTTACCCTTGCGATACACGCGGTCGCTCGTCATCGCATCAAAAGCATCCGCCACCGCAAAAATCCGTGCATTCAGATCAATCTCTTCCCCGCGCAAGCCCAAGGGATAGCCGGAGCCGTCCCACTTCTCGTGATGCTGCCCCACGACGCGCGCCGCTCCCTCTAAAAACTCTATCCCGCGCAGGATAGCCTGTCCGTGCAGTGGATGCTCTCGCATCTTAATCCACTCTTCTTCCGTCAGTTTCGCGGGTTTGCGCAAAATTGCATCGGGGACGCCAATTTTTCCTATGTCATGCAAGAGCGAGCCGAACTCCAGCGACCGCAACTGGTCTGCCCCAAGCCCCAGTTCACGCCCCAGGCGCAGGCTGAAGGTGACGACCCGCTCGGAATGGCCGTGCGTCTCCGCGTCGCGCGTCTCTAAGGCATGAGCCAGAGACTTCAGGGTCGCACGATAAGCATCCTCAACCGAAGCCAGAGCGTCGTCCAACTGCTCCGTGCGTTCCTTTACAAGCTCCTGCAAATGATTCTCGTAGAGACGCTTGGCGACACGCAGCTCGTGATGTTCGAGCGCTCTTTCGACCGCCGCCTCGACCTGCCTGAGATCAAAAGGCTTCATGATGTAATCGAACGCGCCCGCGCGCAGAGCCTTGATGGCGCTCTCTATGGTCTGCACGCCGCTAATCATAACCACGACGGCATCCGGCGAAAGAGCAAGGACTTGAGGCACCATTTCCAGCCCGCTCATCCCGCTCATCATGATGTCGCTGATGATCAGATCAAACTCTTTCGAGCGCAAAACGGCTAGCGCATCTTCCGCCGAACCGACCGCGTCACAAAGGTAATCATCTGATAGCAATGCACACAGGACTTCCCTTATCTCCGGCTCGTCATCCACGACTAGAATGCGCGCTTTACCCCGGCTTTCTTTAAGCATAGCTTGAACTCTCCATAACAAGGTATCTTCAAATTAGGGGAACGAGGCAGATACGAGGTCTGTCGGGCTTAGAGCCAGGATTGAACCACCGACAAGGTTTACTTATGAGAGAACCGAGAAGCAGTGACAAAAACTTCGGATGCCCCGCTGCTCGACGGGCAGGAACATTGTACAACCATAAGCGCCCGCAGGCCAACACCTTTTTACAAGCCCGCTACCCCTTGACACCTTCAAGCCTCAGCAACCCTTGTGCCACCTCCTCGCAAGTTGACGTTCGGACAGCCACACGTCTATGATACTCAGCCTTACATCTGCTCTTAAGCCGGAGTGATGAAATTGGTATACATAGCAGACTCAAAATCTGCCGCCTGTCATGGGCATGGGGGTTCGAGTCCCCCCTCCGGCACATCAATACATTTAACAAGCGCCTGATATAGCCATTGGACTTTGAGCCGTGCGGCTCATTTTGTATATCCCTTCCTATGCCTTTAATATAAACTATGGGAAAGGAGAGATAGACGAAGTGAGCAGACGGACGGGCGATGATGCCGAAAAATATAGTCTCGTTTACTACACGCCGGATGACACGGATACTGCAAGTCCACCCTTTAAGTATCGCACCTACTATCTGGCCGATGCGTTAGAAGGCGCATGGCGTAATCATCAGGCCGGAGGCAATGCCGTCAGCATCGTGCAAGACCAGCAGGTCGTTTTTAGCCGAGAGGAGTTGCTGGAAGCCTTCAAGCGTATTTCAGATTTGGTTCCTCTCACGCCGGAGCGCGACTTGAGAGAGATTGCCGAGCAGGTCGTGAGCGAAAGCGGCAAAGCATAAGTTTAGAATTTAGGACTTAAGGTAAAAAACTTATCGGTCGTCGAATTCCGGTTGAAGAATTCGGCGACCGATAAGTTTTTTGGTTGAGCCTTTAGTTTCCCTTTAAGTACAGGCTTCTCTCAATGTACTGGCTTCCGTTGCTCGCAGGAGGACATCTCTCTGGTTTCAGGGGCCAGCCGAAATCTGCGCGAATCTGTACCTGTACTCGTCGGAGTTAATGAACCCTCCGACCAGCAGCCTGAAGTCGTGATTCGAGTCATTCAGCTTCTGCATCCAGAAAGCAAACCCTCCGGCTTCAGCATCTCTTCTCAAGAATCCGTAGTACAGCATCGTCACAAATCCTCGATCA
>DASWQH010000055.1:0-95128 GCA_036403815.1 Pyrinomonadaceae bacterium
CAACGCACGTACGGCCCCGTGCCGAAGTCACACCCGTGGAGAGGCTTCGACTACTCGAAGAAATCCATCGCGGCGATGAAGAAGCGGGGTGACATCTCTACTTGGGACAAATAGGTGACATCTCTACTTGGGGTTTACACAGTTTTCAAAAGCATTGACATTCTGTCTGATTAGGAATACTTTGCCTTAGTTCTGACGCTCTTTTCCTGCTGGCAAGGTTCTTACCTTGTTAGCCTCACCACCTTATAGCCGCGATCTTACCAGTCGAGTACACACCAAACTGGAGATTAGAAATGCCAGAACTGTTGAATAACGAAAACTGGAATTTCCTCCTGGAGGATATTAATAACCAGAGATGTACTCCTTTTTTAGGAGCGGGCGTTTGTTATGGCGTTCTGCCGCTTGGGGCAGATATTGCGAAAACATGGGCGCAGGATTACGGGTATCCGATGGATGATTCCGAAGACCTCATCAAAGTCTCTCAGTTTCTTGCCGTCGAGCAATATCCCATGTTCCCCAAAGACGAGCTGGTGAAGTTGTTTCAGACCTTAAACAAGTCGCCGGATTTTAATGATCCGGAAGAGCCTCATCGCGCGCTGGCAGAACTGCCGCTACCCATATACATAACAACAAACTACGATGACTTCATGATGAAGGCGCTGAAGAAACGTTTTAGAGACCCTAAGCGAGAGATATGTCGTTGGAATACGCTCACTCAAAGTCGCCTTTCCAGGTTCGATGAAAACTATACTCCCACCGCAGCGAATCCAGTTGTGTTTCACCTGCACGGACACACCGAAGCAGCATACTCAATAGTTTTGACCGAAGATGATTATTACGATTTTCTCATCAACGTTTCCCGCGATCAATCTTTGATTCCGAGGCCGATTGAAGTGGCGCTCACGGAGACATCTCTTCTATTCATAGGCTACGGCCTGCGTGACTGGAACTTTCGCGTTCTCTTAGAAGGACTGCACCGTTTTATGGAAAGAGGATTGGAGCGCAAACATCTGGCAGTCATGCTTGCTCCTAAAGTCTCACCGGAACGACAGCAGAAAGTAGTGGATTTTCTGTCCGCATACTATGGAAGGCTCAACATTCAGGTTTACTGGGGTACTGCTAGAGAATTCTTGAAAGAACTAGGCGAGCGTTGGCGTAACTCCGCATAAATACAGCCGGGGATGCTTTAGCCCTGCTGGAATTTCAGAATTCCCTTTCAACCCGCTCTGTATGCAGCCGGACTAAAGTAAGAGCTTCAAAATCAGCGAGCATTTGCAGATTGATCCGGCATGATGTCTGAAATGTTAAGCCCACCATACCAACCATCGATAGGAGATACAGGGGATGGCTAATACAGAAATACAGGAACAGGAAAGCTTAAAGGCGCAAGAGCCTGAAAGCTTAAATGACGATGACTGGAAGAACCTTTTGAAGCAAATCTCTAGAGGTAAATGCACTCCCTTTATTGGAACAGAAGCCTGCGCCGGGCTATATGAAATGAAGACCGATCGCGCGAAGAGATGGGCGGATGAAGAAGATTTTCCACTGGAAGATCGCAGCGATCTGGCAAGGGTCGCACAGTTTCTGGCCGTCAGAGACCGCGAAGCAAAGCCAATCGACAAGCTCATCGAAGAATTTGAGGCAATCACCCCTCCCAATTTCAAGGATGCTCTTGAAGCGCATCGTGCGCTGGCAGAGCTTCCGCTGCCAATTTATATCACTACCAATTACGACGATTTCATGAAACAGGCTTTTAAGTCGTTGCGCATGCCGCGCGATGTTAGACGAGAGTATTGCCGCTGGAGAAAAAACAGGCTCCCGACTGAAGCGTCTATTTTTTCCAGCGATTACCAACCCAGTGTGGCTAATCCGGTTGTCTTCCACATGTACGGTCACACGGACATACCTGCGTCTCTGGTCTTGACCGAGAATGACTTCTTGAAGTTTCTGGTCAATGTCTCAAGCGATCAGTCTCTGATTCCGTCGCTGATACAGGGAGCAATCGCAGGAGGCTCATTGCTCTTTTTAGGTTACAGGCTGGACGAATGGGATTTCAGAATTCTGTTCCATACCGTCGCCAGCTATTTAGAAAACAGTCTCACACAGGCGCATTTTATAGTGATGGTTGTGCCCGTTGGAGAGAACGCCCCGCAGGGAAGAAAAGAGAAAGCGATTAAATACCTGAACCTCTATTTTGAGAAGCAGAATACTCGTATCTACTGGGGAACGTGCCAGAAGTTTATTCGCGAGCTGAAAACCAGATGGGAGAATTCCAGCTATGCCAAATAGAAATGAACCGTATGTTGGGCCGCGCCCTTTTGAGCAAGCCGACAAGGATTTTTTCTTTGGCCGCAATCAAGAGAGCAATGAGCTTATCTCATTGATTATCGCTCATCCCGTCCTGCTGCTTTATGCGCCTTCGGGTGCGGGCAAGACCTCGCTGCTCAAGGCGCAAATCATTCCCGCTCTGGATGAGACGGAAGAGTTCGATATGCTCCCGCCTACACGCGTTCGCGCTCAGGACTCCGCTGCGCTTGAAGATGAAAAGATTAAAAACATCTACATGTATAACGCGCTCAAAGACCTGTCCAACAACCAGCTCAGCCCTATAGAGAGAGCGCATATGACCCTGGCCGAATACTTGAAGAAGAGGCCGCGAGCGCTGAAAAAACCTGATTCTTATGCCAGTGAGGTAGACAATCAGGCTACAGAGCAACGGCTGCCGCGCGCCATAATTTTCGATCAGCTAGAGGAGCTGTTTACCTTTTTTCCTGAGAGATACAAAGACCGGCAAAACTTTTTCGAGCAGATTGTAGACGCCCTGGAAGAAGACACCTTCCTGCGCGTCATCATTTCCATGCGCGAAGATTACATAGCCGAGATGGATCCTTACGTTGATATTCTTCCCGAAAAACTTCGCACGCGCTTTCGTCTTGAACGGCTGCGCGAGCAGACCGCGCTGACGGCTGTGATAGAACCTTTGAAGGCTGAAGGGTTAAAGATCAAGCGCCAATTTGCGCCGGGCGTGGCCGAAAAGCTCATCACCAATCTACTCAAGGTTCGGGTCATATCCTTAACAGGTCAGGTCAAGGAGGTGAAGGGGGAGTTTGTTGATCCGGTGCAGCTTCAGGTGGTCTGTCAGACGCTATGGGAAAATTTAACCAGCAATGAAACGACGATTACAGAAAAGCATCTGGAAAAATTTGGCGACGTTAACCAGGCTCTCATAAACTTCTACGAGAAGTGTATTCAGAAGGCAGTCGAGGCGGCCAACAAGCAGAGAAAAGAGAACGAGCCGGAGTTGAAAGATGGGGTCTTACGCGGCTGGATTGAGCGTGTTTTGATTACGCGTGAAGGGACGCGTGGAATAATTTTTCGCGGCCACGGAGATCGTATCAGCGGTATGCCCGTGGAGGCAGTGGAAGAGTTAGAGAGCCAGCATCTCATCCGCGCAGAGCTGCGCGGCGGCCAGGTCTGGTACGAGTTGAGCCATGATCGATTTATCCAACCCATACTGGAATCCAATCGAAGACACCTGCTCAAGCAGCCGCTGGCAAAGCAGAAGGGCGAAGAGCTTGAGAAAAAAGCTATTGAATGGCTGGATGCAGGCCGTCCTGACAATCTGCTTCTGGACGCAGGCGCATTGTCTGATGCGCAAAGCTGGATTGACAGCCCCGAAGGCCAGACCATAGGGTACGGCGAAACTCTTTTCTCCCTGGTGACGGCCAGCCAAACGGCTGCCGATCAAGTGGAGAACAAGCGCAATCAACTCCTGTTAGAAGAGCAAAAGCTCAGACTCGAAGCAGAAACACTCAGAGCTGCCGATGAGCGCAGGCGATACAAACAACTGAAGCTTGGGATAACTCTGCTCGCTCTGTTCTTTCTCGCAGCCGTCATCTTAACCATTTTTTCAGTTCAACAGGCATACGCAATAAGCAAAGCGCTCGGAGAGGTGACGAAAGCAAACAAACAGACGCAGGAAGCGCGAACCCAGGTGATGGCTGCCAATGATAAGCTGGAATCACAGAATGAGACACTAATACAGAAAAATTCGGAGCTTGAGGAGGAACGACAGAAAGTTAAAAAGGCCAGCGATGCTGCTATTGATGAGCGAGATAAAGCCCTGAAGGCTACCAAACTCGCCGACATCGCCCGAAAAGAAGCGGAGAAGGCTCAAGCCGATCTCCTGATAAAGAACACGAAGCTGAACGAGCAAACGGGACTATTATCTAATCAGGCCAGTAAATTAAAGCAACAGAGTCTCGACCTTGCCCTTAATCAAACCAGGCTCGAAACGCAGAACAAGGAACTCAATGCAGCCAAGTCTATAGCAGAGCGGGAAGTCCTGAAAAATCGCGCGAAGGTGCTTTATATGGACGCTGACCGGCTGAATAAGATTGAAGATTATGAGAGTAGCGCACGCTTGTCTCTGGCCGCAATGGAGCTTTCCACGACAGCATCCATACAGGATTTACTTCGTGACACATTACGAAGAGTCTCTGACATTCCGTATGATGCTCTGAAACCGAACGATGAATTGCTTGGACGCTTCAAGAAATTCAGCGGCGCGTATTTCAGCCCCGACGGCACAACCATTCTGACGACCAGCACCGATGGCCCCGTGCTTATCTGGAAACGTGTGGACAGCAAATGGGTACAGACGGCTCAACTCTCCGCGAACCTCAGCCAAACTGCCGAACTTGATTTCAGCACGGATAACAGGAACGTCATCACAGCCCACGAGGATGGAGTGATGCGCATGTGGAATACCGACAGCGGCCAGTTGGTCAGAGAGTTTAAAGGCCACACACGCGCCATACATGCGCTTGCATTCAGCCCCGACGGGCGTTACATAGCGACCGAGGCGATGGACGGCACGGGCAGGATTTGGGACGCCGCCACAGGCACGAGCCTTGCGGTACTCAATGATTTGCAAGGCCCTGCCGCTTCGATTGCATTCAGCCCCGACGGGAAAAGACTCGTCACCGAAGTCGAGAAAAAAGATGCGGATGACGTAGCGGTATTTTACGGGGCACGGGTTTGGACTGTCCCCGAAGGTAAAGAGGTCTTCACGCTGAAAGACTCTACCGATCCAGCCAGTGTTAAAGGCGCAGCCACATCCGTCTCTTACAGTCCGGACGGGAAATACCTGTTGATTAAAAATTCTGGTGGCTCGGTGAAAGTGTGGGATGCAAACAGAGGAAATTTGATTGCCATTATAGGAGACCCCAGGAATTTAGTTGACAGCGCATATTTCAGTCCGAACAGTAAGTATATTGCCGCCATCATAGCCAATAGGATTCAACTGCTGGAATTGCGCGGCGGCAAATGGGTAAACTCTTCTGAGTTGCGGGAAACAACCGATCAGATTACCGCGTTGGCTTTCAGTCCAGACAGCAGCTTGATCGTGACATCAAGCCAAAACACTGCAAAGGTATGGGACGTGCGATCCTTGGGGGTGGTCTCGACTCTCAAAGGACACTCAGGTGGAATCCTGAGCATCGCCTTCGCTCCAATCAGTGGTAAGAAACTGGTTCTCACGGCGAGCCTGGATAATACAGCGCGGGTCTGGGACGTAGGCGATCATGGAGCGACTACAGGCGTCACGCGAGCAATCCTTCGACAGCCCGGCCTCATCCTTGATGCAGAAGTCGGTCAGACTCTGAATCAACAATTTATCATCACTTCAGGTAGCTCTAGTGCGGCACGCATCTGGGACATGACGGGCAGGGTGAAAAGAGTCTTATCTCATCCCAGTAGTCTTTACAGGTCGTCGTTCAGTCTTGACGGTCAATACGCTGCGACGACATGTAAAGATGGGATTGTGCGAATCTGGGAATGGAGGGATGATAAAAAAGCGGCCATTCAAATTCAAGCCCAAGCTTATGACGTGGCCTTTAGCCCGGATGGCAAAATCGTCGCCACAGCCAACTACGACGGGTCAGTAACCCTGTGGGACTGGAAGAGTCAGCCGCCAAAGTTATTAAGAAAAATGACGGGTAATTACAGCGTACTCAGCGTTGCATTCAATACGCAGGGCAATCTGATAGTAACGGCTAGCATAGATGGCACGGTGAGAGTATGGAATGTGAGCGACGGCTCGCAGGCAGCAGAACCGTTCAAGATACAGGGTAAGGTTAGTGTCGCTAATAAAGCGGTTTTCAGCCCGGATGGCGAATCTATTGCAATCGCAGCGACCGACCAGGCGGCGCGCATCTGGAAGTGGAAGCAGAATCAAAGCCCGGACAACCCGGTGGTGCTGTGCGGCCACACAGGCGTTGTTTACAGCATCGCTTTCAATTCAACCGGCGATTTGATTGTGACCGCAAGTGGGGATAAGACGGCTAGAGTCTGGGATGTCAAGACCGGGAGGTCAATCGCCATCCTGCGCGGGCATACAAGCGAGGTTTATTCGGCCGTCTTCAGTGCGACAAGCAACTTCGTTTTGACGGCGAGCGCCGATTCCACTGCTCGCATCTACCCGCAAGAGGAGTATTTCCAATCAATCGAAGAGCTTCGCTCGCTCGCGGAGAAAAAGAAGGTCAGGAAACTAACGCCGGAAGAACTGAACGCATATCTTTCAGAGTCAGATGAATCATGCTCCACAAAAAGGCCATGAAGCTGGATGGCCTTCTCAGGCCAATTTCGAGCGCGTGTCTGCATGCGTCGGTCTCTGAAGGGAGCTAACAGATGTCTAATCAAGCAGGCGCAGACCGCCCTTTCTTCAAGCAGGGCACAAACGTTCCAGAGGTGATAGCGCACCGTGGCGGTGCCGGGGAGTGGCCTGCCGAAACCATTTACGCCTTTGAGCAGGCCGTGGACATAGGCGTAGATATTTTGGAGATGGATATACGCTACACTTCAGACGAGGAGCTGATACTGATGCACGACGCGAGTCTCAAAGAGACAACTGGCCTCGATAAGCGCGTCGAAAAAGTGGAGTACGATGAGATTAAGGATTTGGACGCAGCCTTCCGGTGGAGGCAAGCGGGAAAGGTATTTCCACCCGACGCAAATCTCAAAGTACCCAGGCTCGAAGATGTATTAAAAAACAAAAAGCTTCTTGGCAGGCGCATGAATATTGAGATCAAGCCATCTGACTTTCCCCTACGGTTAATTCAAAAATTCCACGAGCTGCTCAAAAAATACGAGATGACAGACAAGGTGTTGGTGGCCTCCGGCTGGAATCATGTTTTACATGAATTCCGCCGCGAGTGCCCGGAAGTCGCAACCTCCGCTTCGGTTCTTGAGATAGAGGAATTCAAGGCTCTGGACAAGGTATTTGACTGGGATTACAGGCCGGACACGGATGCTATACAGTGGTATTCAAGGCTGCTCGTACCTATCATCACGAAAAAATTTGTAGATAAGGCTAAGCAGCTTAACCTCAAAGTTCATGGCTGGACGGTTAATGAGGAGAAAGAAATGCTGCGGCTAAAGGAACTCGGCATAGACGGGATTATTACAGATTACCCAAGCACTTTGCTGAGACTTCTGAAACGCCTTTAGTAACGTGAGACGCGAGATAAGCAGACTATCTTCTTAGCCCCTGAAAGGGGCGACAGACTGTAGCCCACGGCGCGAGCCGTGGGAATTGAGTAGCGATAAAAGTTAAAAGCCCCTGAAAGGGGCGAAAGAAATCCAGTCTTGATAATCTTTCGCCCCTTTCAGGGGCTTTGAAATATTCGCTCTGCTTGTATTCCCATGACTTACGTCATGGGCTAAATTCATTCGTCCCTTTCAGGGGCTAGTTAGACTTGTTTTCTTGCCACCAGGACTTGAAAGCTTTCGCTCATGCCGCCGGGCAGAATCATTTCGCGCACCGTCGTGCTTAAGCTGAGGGCAGCCGCCTCGCTCGTTGCCTCTGCCTTCGCTTGCGCCAACTCTTCGAGCAGCCCTGCGCGCAGAAGAAATCTATCCTGTCGCTCAAAGGAAACGATCTCCAATCCGGCATCGCGGCAGACTTTTTTGACGGTTGTCCAGTCAATCGTTGTCGTGATGTCTTGCTCGCCCGGTTCCTGAAGCACATCTTCAACGAAGCGGTGACGACGGAAGGCGCGCAGCGAGCCTTGCGGGCGCAAGCTCATGTCATAGAGGTGATTCGCCTCCGCTCCGTAATCCACCAAGACCAGATAGCCGCGCTTGAAAGCGAGCGCGGCCTGCTTTAACCAACCTACTGCCTGAAGATTAATCTCTACCAACTGTCCTTCGGCCAGCTTTACATTCAGACGCTCAAGATAATCGGAGAGGAGCGGCGTAGAAAGATTTCTTTCCACCCAGACGAATTCCCCGGCGTCATTCATCCCTACAAACAACTCGCGCAAGCGGCCATCGCGCGACGTTACACGATGAACAGGAAACGCGTCGAGCAGCTCGTTTGCAAAGACGATACAGGCTTCCCGTTCGTTTACACTTTCAGAGAGATTGAAGTACTCCACACGCGAGCCGAAGGAAGCGAGCCTGTCCCGTATGAGTAGGCGCGCGTCAGGGCTTATCTCGTCAACGATGTAGCGGGTCGCGGAAAAGATGCGCGGGAAAGAACGCTTGAGTGTTTCCAGAACTCCCTTCGCGAAATGGCCTGCGCCTGCGCCCGCCTCCCAGATAGCCCAGCTTGAAGGCTCTTCTAATTCTTCATAGAGAGTGGCGAAAAAGCGCGTGAAGGTCTGCGCAAAGAGCAGGCTCTGTTCGGGGCTGGTGCGGTAATCGCCCTCGCGTCCCCAGCGCTTTAATCCGGTGCGGCGATAATAGCCCTCGCGCTCGTCGTAAAGCGCCGCCTGCATCCAGTCATGAAAAGAGATAGCGCCATCCAAGTTGATGCGCTCGCGTAGGCGCGCGGAAAGCTTAGCGTTGCTTTTATCTTCCAAGCATCACACTTAAGAAAGGTGAATTCAACTTGTAAGTGCAACTTTGAACTTGGTCATTGAAGAGTAAGCTGCGGTAGCATTCCATGCTCTTCCTTCAACGGCCAAGTTAAAGGAGCACGGAAGTTGGCATACACGCAGCTCACCCGTGAGCAAAGATACCAGATTTATATCTTGAGAAAAGCTGGACATCTTCAAAACTTTATCGCCAGAGAACTTGGCGTTCATCCTGCAACAATCTCGCGTGAGCTAGAGCGTGGGCGCGGGCGTCGAGGCTATCGTCCTAAACAGGCCGACGTGCTGGCTGCTGCTCGCAAACAAAAGCGTTATCGAGCGCGCATCAGTGCCGCAACTTGGGCACTGATCGAATCACTCCTGCGCCAGGACTGGAGTCCTGAACAAGTCTCCGGCTGGCTCTCCAAAGAGAAGAGTGTGGGTGTCAGCCACGAACGCATCTATCAATTCATCTATGCCGATAAAGCACGAGGCGGCACTCTCTTTCACCACTTGCGGTGTCGCAAGCGTCGGCGCAAGCGTTATGGCTCTTATGACCGTAGAGGCCAACTGCCCAACTGCCGCTCAATCGAAGAGCGCCCGCAGATTGTCGAGCAGCGCAAGCGATTAGGCGATTGGGAGGCCGATACGATCATCGGCCAGAACCATCAGCAAGCCATTCTCAGCCTGGTCGAGCGCAAGTCTAAGCTGTGCTTGCTCAAGAAAGTCGCACGCAATACGGCGCTCGCGGTCGAGCAGGCTATCGAAGAACTGCTGAGACCCCTTGCGGCAAAGGTCAAAACCATCACCAGTGATAACGGCAGAGAGTTCGCCAATCACCAAAGCGTCGAGAAGAAACTGAAAGCCCGCTTCTATTTCGCGCATCCCTTTGCCGCTTGGGAGCGAGGCACAAACGAGAACACCAACGGGCTGGTCAGGCAATACTTCCCGAAAGGCAGCGACTTCAGTAAGATCACTGAACAAGACATCCAGCGGGCGATGGCACGCTTAAATAACCGTCCACGCAAGCGGTTGAACTATCGAACGCCGCAACGGGTCTTTTTCAAAGAACAGAAAATTGCACTTACAACTTGAATCCAAGAAAGAAGATAGAGATTAGAGGTCAGCAATTAGTAAAAGAAAGACAACTACTAATCTCTGTCCTCTAACCTCTGACCTCTGGTTATGCTACTCGACGGGCGGCTCTTCCATCTCTTTTTTTTCGAGAAGCTTTGTAGTGTGCTCGGTCACGCTCGGCGGCTTGTGAAGCTCGGCTGTATCGGGGCGACGCCAGCCCGGCACAGGCGTGCTTTGTTGTGGCGGAAGCTGTCGCCCGCGATTTGCATCCACGACCGCGCGCGGTGGCGCTTGTTGATAAGCGGGCATAATCGGCTGCTGCTGGCCGGAGTTTATATAAACTATTTTCTGCGCGCCTTCTTCAAAAATCGCGGAGTAAAGAATCCGCAGCGCGCCGCCGACAAAGCCTATGATGGCCGTGAGCGCTATGAATAATTCAGGGAAGCCCAGATAGGCGTTGAGCACGCCGAATAAAGGAGTCAGCACGGCGGCTAAAAAAATCAGCGCGACGCCCTGCTGGACACCCCTGCGGCGCGGGGAAGCTTTGGGCGGAGTCTCGGATGGCGGCTGGTACTGCGGCATGACGCCGCCGTTTGCCATCAATTCCATCACGCCGCCCAGAGGAAAACCGCAGCGCGAACAGAAGCGCAATTCGCTGGAGACCTGCTGTTGGCCGCATTGCGGGCAGTGCATAGAAAAAATGTCCCTCGCTTCTAAGGTTAGCCCTGAGGTACACGCGTGTGCTTTACGCTCAGTCCGAGCGCTTTACGAAATGAGGCGCGTGATAGTTCCCTTCGCGCGCGTCCGTCAAACCTGCGGCAGGCGGCTATCGGAAAAGAGCCGGAAGACTGCGAACGCTCGTCCCTGATGATGAGCCGCGCGGGTCAGAGTCTCGAAAAGAAGCGCACCGAGCCGCCTTGTCTCACCTGAAGGCACTGCAATCTCTTTGACTAAATCGTCGTCTGTGGAAAAACGCTCGAATCCCTCGCCTCGCGTCGCTTCGACTTCCATCAAGTATTCAACGATGCTGTCGGGCGTCTGCAAGGTCTCCGGCAGCGTCCACTCGAAGGGATCATCCCATAGATTGGCATTGATGCCACCAAAAGTTTGCTCGACCGCAGCCGCGCTGCGCAGGAGGTGCTCGCCACACGAATAAATCGGAAACGCGCCGCTCGAAGGGCGCGGCTGCCAGTAAAGCTTCTCTGCCGGAATCACCTTGATTATCGCCAGCGAACGCTCGTGAAGGCGAGCAAACTCTTCATCAAGGCACGAAATCAAGATTTGCGATTTTCGATTGCCGATTTGCGATTCAGATTTCAAATCTTTAGCCCTTATCCAATCGAAAATCGCAAATCTAAAATTCTTTACTTAGCCCGGCGCTCACTCTCTTCCAAAACCGTTCCGAAGCTTCTACCGCCGTAGCTGGCACCCGTATAGACGCGCCCCTTCACTCCAACCTTAGAGCCACGCGAAGGCACGCCGCCGCGCTGTGTGACGACCAACAGCTTTCCCGTTCCGTCGTCAATCTCGTAAACGCCGTAATTCAAAAGCCCATAGCCGTCCGTCACAGTTCCGGCCACCGTCACCTCTTTGTTCCTGTACCTGGCGGGATCGGCGTTAATCTTCGAGATCGTCTCGCGCTGAGGACAGCCTGCGGCAAAGAACGCCACGGCGAGAAGGATTATCAATCCAACGCTTCGCTTACTTAAGCTCATTGCGGCTTCTCCTTAATGTTAGAACATCCCATTTGAGGAGAGCGAAAAGCAAGGCAGAAGTCAGAATGCAGAATGCGGAATGATAAGAATCAGCCTTTAATTCATCATTCTGCATTCTGACTTCTGTCTTGCTCTTATTACTTGCCGAACCAGCCGACGGGTTTGCCCGAAAGGTCAACCCACACGCTCTTGACCTGTGTGTAGAGGTCTATGGCGTGCTTGCCCATCTCGCGCCCGTAGCCGGATTGCTTGTAACCGCCAAACGGCGATGCGGCGTTGAAGACGTTGTAGGTGTTGATCCAGATGACACCCGCATGGACTTCGCGTGCGAAGCGATGCGCGCGAACTATGTCTCGCGTCCAGATTCCAGCCGAGAGACCGTAGACGGTTTCGTTGGCCTGCTTGATGAGATCTTCCTCGTTCTCGAAGGTAATGACGCTGACGACGGGGCCGAAAATCTCTTCCTGCGCAACGCGCATCTCGTTCTTGACTTCGCTGAAGATGGTCGGCTGGAAGAAAAAGCCCTTCTGGAAATTTCCTTCAAGCTGCGGCGGCTCGCCTCCGGCAAATACAGTCGCGCCCTCTTCCTTCGCTATATCAACGTAGCTCTTGATGCGGCAAAGCTGTTCATCCGAAACCTGCGGCCCCATGTGCGTCGCCGTGTCCATAGGATCACCGACTACTATGCGCGAGGCTCTCTCTTTGAATTTTTCCAGAAACTCGTCCTTGACGCTCGCTTCCAGAAAGAGACGCGAACCGGCGCAGCAAACCTGCCCCTGGTTGAAGAAGATGCCCATCATCGCGCCCGCGACGGCCTGGTCGATATTGGCATCGGCAAAGACTATGTTCGGAGCTTTGCCGCCCAGCTCCAGCGAGACCTTGGTTAAATTATCCGCAGCCGCTCTAGCAATAATCTTTCCGACTTCGGTCGAGCCTGTGAAAGCAATTTTATCAATGCCCGGATGCGAAGCGAGCGCGGCTCCGGCGGTCTCGCCGTAACCGGGTACGATGTTAACGACTCCGTCAGGGAAGCCCGCTTCCTGCATCAGCTTTCCTAATTCGAGCGCGCCCGTGGGCGTCTGTTCCGCAGGCTTAAGCACGACTGTGTTTCCTGCTGCGAGCGCGGGCGCTAGCTTCCACGCGGCCATGAGCATTGGGAAATTCCACGGGATAATCTGCCCGCAGACGCCAATCGGCTCGCGCAGCGTGTAATTGAAGAACTGGCCGGGGACAGGAATGGTTTCGCCTTCAATCTTCGTGGCAAAGCCCGCGAAGTATTCAAAGTTCTCTACGACCTGCGGCACGTCAACATAGAGCGATTCGCGTATGGGCTTGCCGTTGTCAGAGGTCTCAAGCTCTGCGAGCTCCTGTGCGTGCTCTTCTATGAGCTGAGAAAGCTTGTAGAGAAGACGACCACGATCACGCGCGCTCATCTTTCCCCACTTGCCTTCATAGGCGCGGCGCGCGGCGGCCACGGCCTTGTCAATATCTGCCTTATCGGCTTCGGCCACCTCTGCGAGCGTTTCGCCTGTGGCCGGATTAGGGGTCTCGAAAGTCTTGCCTGATTCGGCATCCACCCATTGCCCGTCTATGAAAAGTTGGTACTTGCGCGGCGTATCGGTCGCGGCTGGTTGCGCGGTAGACATATCAAATCTCCTTTTTAGCTGTAACAAATGGGTCTCGAAAGAGAAGCTTTGGATTCACAAATTTAACACTCCCGTATAATGAAAGTCCAAGCGAGCACGAGAAGAAAATTGCGAGGACGGGATAATTGATTAGCGGTAAATACTTTTTCGGCTAACAACACATTAATTAAGCGGCAGGCGAAAGCTTTCTCTTACCTGACGAGCAGCCGAAAACGGCCTCGCCACACTTCTACAAAAATCAGCTTGACTTCCATCATCCACGGGACTAAAGTCTCGCCCGTACCCTATAACTCCTCTTTCATCTCTTTCGTGCTCAAAGGAACTTCTTTTCGCTGCCCTCGCAAGTTTCGATCAATGGTAAAGCCTCAATCCAGGCAGAGTAGTTAAAACTCCGGGTCTTTATAGCGATGGTCAAGTAACTCGTTTTGCTCGCCGTTTAATATGCAGGGCAATTCGCGTGGCTTTCCCTCGCTCAACGAAGTCCGCATTGAGTGTGGTCGCACATGGTTTCCAGTAAACCCGGTCTCCACTGCTCTCAAGCATTGACCCAACCATAGGAGGTAATCACGCCATGCCAGAGGAACAAACCAATTCTACGATTGTGCCGTTCTCGCTCGGCCAGACTCAATTCAGCACTATAGGAGGAATACCCGGATTCTTGAAGGGCACCCTGTTCGTGGGGTGCTGGCAGGAAGATTTTGTCGTTCCCGGCCAACCCTTCTCCTTCTCATGGCAGCTCTGGAGCTACAATCTCCCGCTCAATCTGGGCAACGTGTTCGGCCAGCTCTTTCTCAATAACAAGCTGGTCTACACCACCAAGACCGTGCCGTTTGTCACCCGACAGCAGAACAGCGAGACAAAGCTTCAGTACGAAATGAACGTCGTGCCGCCCAGCGATAATGCGCTGCTGAGCGATCTGTACAAGCTAGGGACGCAGTCGCTGGAATTCAAGATCACCGCCGACGGGCCGGATAAGAATAAGCTGCCCATGTTCACCAAGCTCGACATGGAGATAATACCGGAGCCGACGGGCGAGCGCTGGTTTGAGCCGAAGGGAGCTTCAAAAGACATGGTTAACTTTTATCTTACTCTCCACGTGGACTTTGGCGAGAAATATATAGTTCAAGCTGTATTCCGGAATCAGAGCAAGACGTTGAAGATGAGGTGCGAGATGCGAACTCGTACGGTTGAGGGAAACAACTCATCCTTCACCCAACCAGCAGATTCCGGGTTTATCCTCCCCGGCAAGGCTATTGGCTTTCGCTATGGGCCTATTTCGCAAAAGTGGCTTTGGACTGCTCCCGTAAGCTTTATTCCCTTTGGCCCTTTTAATAAGACATTCCGTTACACCGAAGTCTACAGGCTAGAGGATGAGCTAGGGAACAAGTATCCTGATGAATGGGAGAGTGCTGTCGCAGCCCTCGTCACGGTCACGGTGCAGCCTTGGAAAATTGCGCTTGCAGTTACGGCGGCGGGGTTATTAATTCTGGCAGCTATGTTCATGTCTACTGGATTCTGGCCCCTGGTGTTAGCGGGAATGGCGATGATGCTGGTTGCGGTAGGTTTATACCTCGCCGCGCAAGACCCGCCGGAACCTAATCCGCATTATCTGGAACCAGTCGAGATAGTTCCTCCAGCGCTGCCCCAAATATTGATGGAAGAAAAAGAGGCGGCTCCATTTGTGCCGCTGCTGGAAATTATCAACTCCATGCTCGGCGCACACGATGCGCTCAGCGAGATTCACAGTCGGCTGCTTGGCGCTCGCCAAGATAATAACGAAGAGGGCGAGCGGCTTCAGGTGAAAGGATACCGGGCGACGCTTCGTTATCTTAAACGGTCGGCCTCACAACTCAATGATGCGGCGGCCAGTATCATGCAAGTGGACAATAAGGCGATATTTGATGCCGATCAGATTAGCAGCACTTTAGATAACTGGAGACGCGAGGGGCTACCTCCGTATGTCATTGAACTCTGCACGAAGGCTGGCCTTCAAAACGAAGTTATACAAAACCTTGAGGCTGCAATCCGCGAGCGAGATTTTATAGAGCATGCTCAAGCGGGGCTTGCTCCGAATTTAGCATTGGCTGTGGTCTCACTCACGCGATTTGCCACAGGGATACAGCGAGCAGCACCGAAGATATTGAGAAAAAGACGAGACAGGCGCACGTCCCTGGATGAGGAAAGCATGTCTATTCTTCAAGAACCGGAGGTCAGTTCTCCTCCTGAATAAACTCTTGGGCGACATTCGGAGTAAAAAAATTAAAGGGCGAAGGAGAAACGCTTTGTAAATCTCCTTCGCCCTTTTACTGTCAAAGCTTTTTGAGCATCAAGCGGCAGTGAGTAACTGGCGAAGCACATAAGGCAAGATGCCGCCGTGCTGGTAGTAGTCAATCTCAATCGGCGTATCAATGCGAAGGGTGACGGGCACTTCTTCGGTTGAGCCGTCTTTGCGGTTGATGACGAGCGTCACGTCCTGGCGCGGGCGTATGCCCTTCCCTTCAAGGCCGACGATGTCGTAGACCTCCGAGCCGTCCAGGTTAAGCGTCTGCGCGTTCACACCCTCTTTGAATTGAAGCGGCAGGACGCCCATGCCGACCAGATTGTTACGGTGTATGCGCTCGAAGCTCTGCGCGATGACAGCTTTCACGCCAAGCAGAAGAGTTCCCTTCGCCGCCCAGTCGCGTGAGCTTCCCGTTCCGTACTCCTGCCCTGCGAGGACTACGAGCGGGACGCCCGCAGCCTGATAAGTCACTGATGCATCGTAGATGCTCATCTGCTGTTCAATGGGCTGCAAGACCGTGACGCCGCCTTCCACACCCGGCACCATTTGGTTCTTGATGCGTACGTTGGCAAAAGTGCCGCGCACCATCACCTGATGATTGCCGCGCCGCGAGCCGTAGGAGTTAAAGTCTTCGACGGCCACACCGCGCAGTTGCAGGTAGACGCCCGCAGGAGACGTGGGCTTGATAGCTCCGGCAGGGCTGATGTGATCGGTGGTCACGGAGTCGCCGAAGATAGCGAGCGGGCGCGCACCGCGCACATCGCAAATCTGCCCCGGCTCCATGCTGAATTTTTCAAAGTACGGCGGCTCTTGAATGTAAGTGGATTGCGAATCCCAGTCGTAGACGAGACCGGTCGTCGCCGGAATCTCGTTCCAGAGCGGGTTCTGTTCTGCGAAGTCGCTGTACAGACTGCGATAGGTTTCCGGATCGTAGGCCGCCTGTATACAGCCTTCAACCTCTGCGAGCGTAGGCCAGATGTCGCGCAGGAAAACATCATCGCCGTTGCGGTCTTTGCCAATCGGCTCGGTCGTCATGTCTATGTTGACGCGCCCGGCCAAAGCGAAGGCGACCACCAGCGGAGGACTCATCAAAAAGTTCGCCCTCACGTTCTGGTGAACGCGCGCCTCGAAGTTGCGATTGCCGGAAAGAACGCTCGCGGCGATGAGGTCGTTGCCCGTGATGACTTCCTCTATGCGTGGGTCTAGCGGCCCGGAGTTTCCGATACAGGTCGTGCAGCCGTAGCCTACAAGGTTAAAGCCTATCATGTTCAGGTAAGGCTGAAGCCCTGTCTTTTCCAGATACTCTGTGACGACGCGTGAGCCGGGCGCAAGCGAGGTCTTAACGGATGGGTCTGGACTCAAGCCACGCTCGACAGCTTTTTTCGCAAGCAGTCCGGCGGCAATCATGACGCTCGGGTTTGAAGTGTTCGTGCATGAAGTGATAGCAGCGATGACTACGTCGCCGTGACCCAAGTCGTCAATTCTGTCCGGAAAATCTTCCGGCGAAATCTCTTCAACGCGGTCGGGCGTCGGACGATTGTTAATCATTTCGATTTCTGTGAGGGAGCTTGTATTCTTCTCACTCACATGGCCTGCACCTTCTGGCACAGACTCGGTTGCCTGTTCGCCGCCGCCCGTGAGCGGCTGCGCCTGCAAGACCGGAAGGATTCGGCTGTGACCGTTGCCGACCTCGAAGCGCTGGTTCAAATCCTCTACCGTCTTGCCGTAGCCGTTTTCGCTGACAGGCTTTTGAAAAAGGTCTAAGAACTTTTCTTTCAGCTCCGTCAGCTCTATGCGATCCTGCGGGCGCTTCGGCCCGGCCACGCTCGGCTCTATCTCCGCCAGGTCAAGCTCAAGCACGGTCGTGTAATCGCACTCGCCCTTGAGCGGGATGCCGAACATCCCCTGCGCCTTGAAATAACTGCGAACGGTTTCGATGTGCTCTTCCGTGCGACCCGTCGCGCGATAGTATTCGCAGGTCTTCTCGTCTACAGGGAAGAAGCCCATCGTCGCGCCGTATTCGGGAGCCATGTTGGCGATAGTCGCGCGGTCTGCTACGGGCAGGCTCGCAGCACCTTCTCCATGAAACTCCACAAACTTGCCGACGACCTTAGCCTTGCGCAGCATCTCCGTCACGCGCAGCACTAGATCGGTCGCCGTCACGCCCTCGCGTAGCTTTCCGTTCAAACACACGCCGACGACATCCGGCGTCAGGATATAGACGGGCTGGCCTAGCATTCCTGCTTCGGCTTCGATGCCGCCGACTCCCCAGCCCACAACGCCGAGGCCGTTAATCATAGTCGTGTGTGAATCTGTGCCGACGAGCGTGTCAGGATAAAAGATGCCTTCCTTCTCCATCACGCCCTGTGCCAGAAATTCCAGGTTCACCTGATGAACGATGCCTATATCCGGCGGCACAACCTGAAAGCCGTTGAAGGCTTGCGTGCCCCACTTCAGGAACTGGTAGCGCGAATTGTTTCGCTTGAACTCCATCTCCATGTTCTTGCGAAAGGCGTCCGGCGTCGAAGAGAAGTCAACCTGCACGGAATGATCAATCACCAGATCGACCGGCACGAGCGGTTCTATAAGCTGCGACTCGCGCCCCATACGGGCTACAGCCGAGCGCATTGCGGCCAGGTCAACCAGCAGCGGCACGCCTGTAAAATCCTGCAAGAGGACGCGCGCCACTACGAACGGAATCTCTTCGGTGCGCTCCGATTCGGCGCGCCAGTTGGCAAGCGCCCGGACGTTCCCTTCCGTGACCTTCTTGCTGTCAAAATTGCGCAGCACGGATTCCAGCACGATGCGTATGCTTATGGGCAGGCGCGAGATGGGGCCAATGCCAGCGCGCTCAAGCTGCGGCAAAGAATAAAATTGCGCAGGGCGCTCGCCCCCCGCGTGAAAGCTCTCAAGCGTATGGAAAAGATTATGCGACATAAGATTTCAAGGCAGTCGTATGAGATGAACGCGTGCGCTCTTTATCTGTCAAAGAGATCGCACAGTTGAGTCCAAACTAAAGTATTCTATCTTGTGCAAACATCAAGTGTAAGTTCCGCCTTGCTCTTTCGTCAAGCAAGACAAAGAGGAGGCTTTTGCAACCGCTTTGTCACAACCCTCGCTGCCCAACCTTCCAGCCATTTGTGTTATAGTCCTAAGCACAGTCTAGAGAGTCTGGAGAGTCCTGAGAGTCTAGAGAGTCAACTAGATGACTTTCTTTTCACTCTCAGGACTCTCCAGACTCTCCAGACTCTCTAGACTCTATTTTGGAGAATTGTGATGCCGAAGAAGCAGCCGGAAGATTTCGAATATTTGAGCAACAATCCAGACTTCGTGCCCGACCCGGACATCGAAGAATTCATGGAGGAAGAGATTGCCCGCGCGCCGAAAGACCCTGAACTGCTGGCACAACGCCTGCGCAACAACACCGCGTCGAGTCCAGCGGACGCGGGCGGCGACCCCGATGCATCCTGGGAGGATGTCAACGACAGCGGCACAGAATCCGTATCAGGCGATAACCCTACGCCCGACCAGTCGCTCGTCGAAGAGAATGCACGCGCTATCGGCGTCACCTTCGAAGATAACGAAGAGCTTGATATTATAGACAAGATTGACCGCCGAGACCGCGACCGCTTCGAACTCGACGAACGCTCGAAAGCCAGCGACGACTCGATATAAAAGTAAGCAGTGAGCGGTGAGCAGTAAGCAGTCGAACGAGGCAAACGGTCTTTCGTCTCGACTGCTTACCGCTCACTGCTCACTTGTTCCTGGGTTGGAGCGTGATGCTCTTGATGACTATCGGGTCGGCGGGGCGCTCGGTTCCTTCTGCGGTCGGCGCGCTCATAATGATTTCCGCGTTGTTGAGTCCTTCTATTACTTTCCCGAACACAGTATATCGCTTATCGAATGCCGGTTGACGCTTGAGCGTGATGTAGAACTGGCAGTTGGCCGTGTCGTATGCCTGCTCTTCGGTCATAGCCGGGGGGCTTGCTCCTTTGCGCGCGGCTCCGACTGTCCCGCGCTCGTAGGGAATGTCGCTGAACTCGCCGGGCACGTTCGGATAGGGCGAATCGCCCGCGCCTTCGTTGCCCGGAATGTTATCTTTCGAGAACGGGTCGCCGCCCTGTATGATTCCCAGCTCAGGGTCTATGCGATGAAAGGTCGTGCCGTTGTAGAAGCCCTCTTTGATAAGCTGCTTGAAGCGCGCGACCATCTGCGGGGCAACGTTCGGGTAAAGCTCTATGACGATGCGACCGTAGCCGGGATTCTGCATCTCAAGGACGGCGACCTCCGCGTCCGGTTCCGGCTTGACTCCCTTCTTGAGATTAGGCGGGTCTTTTCCCAAATCTTCAGCCGTGTCGAAATCTTTCGAGTTCGAGTTACTGCTGCCGCCTTTACATGCTGCGCCGCAAAGCGCCAGCACAAAACATAAAATGAAGACTATCCATAACGCGCCTCTGTTCCCGCTCAAGCGCGCATAACGCGCCTCTTCTCTTTTCACTAAAGGTTCGCCTCCAAAGCTTTTTCGCTCAGAATAATTTTCGACTATCGAGTAGAATCGTCACTGGCCCGTCGTTGACAAGCTCGACTTCCATCATACGACGAAAACTCCCTGTCGCCACATGCGGAATGCTCCTTCGAGCCTCACGGACGAAAAACTCGTAGAGCGGTTCTGCCAGTTTAGGCTCCGCCGCTTCAATCCAACTCGGACGCCGACCGCGCCGCACATCGCCATACAAAGTGAACTGCGAGACGACGAGCAGCGCGCCACCAGTTTCCAGCACAGACAAATTCATACGCCCCTCGTCGTCTTCAAAAACGCGCAGGTTGATGACCTTTTCGACCAGATAGGTGGCGTCCTGTTCCGTATCATCCTGTGCTATGCCCAGAAGCACGACCAGCCCCCGCTCAATCTCGCCGACCGTTTCTCCTTCCACACGCACAAAGGCACGCGTCACGCGCTGCAACACGGCTCGCATCTTTTTAAGCTCCCGCTCGTCCTACAACCTTAAAACGGCAGGTTGAAGAAGAGAAAATAGCCGTTAAGCATCAACACGAAGGCCAGCGCGCCCGCGACCAGAGCGACATAAAGAATCTTTCTGGATGTGGCAAGGATTGCGACCGAGGCTAACACGATGGCGATTTGAAAGAGCGCCTCGGAGAAATCAAAATTAGGGTCTTGCTTCATGGCTTGGTCTCGTTGCGCCGTCAGTGCCTTGGCTTTCTCCGACAACTGCTGCTTGCCCTCGCCCTTGTCAGGCTCGCTCTCGTAACGTGCGGCGGTCGCCCTGTACTCGGCAATCTTTTTCTCTACAGCCTGTCGCTGTTCGGGACTCAAGTTCTGCGACATCAACAACTGTTGTTCGAGCGCGTCCGCCGCCAGCTCCGTATCGGTCTTGCGTATAGTCTTGGCCTGATAGAAAGCCCAGGTGTCGCTCGCCTGTATGTTGTAGTTCATGATGTCTTCGGCAGCATTCCCGCCGCCCAGACTCGTAATCGCCAGCAGCATCGCCATCACGGCGATGAAAAGCGCAGTCCGGGAACGAAACTTCTCGTTGGCGTTCTTTTCTCCGCTCTCATCATTTTCGTTCAGCTCAAGAATCTGCTCCGCAGCATCGCTAGCTTCCATCAGTTATCCTCTCAGGTTTAGTTTCAGATTTAAACTACTCTGCTAAAGGGCAAACCTATAAATGATTAGCCCTGTGAAAGTGACGTGCTGTCCCGAAAGAATCGTCGGGGTAAAGCGCGCTTTATATGCCGCGTCCGTAGCGGCTCTGACCAGAAAGCCGTTGCCCCCGCACAAACTCTCGGCTCTGACTACTGTGCCGCTCTCGTCAACCGTAACCTTGACGACGACGATTCCCTTTGCGCGCGTCAATTGAGCCTCTGTCGGATACGTTGGCTTTGGCAGACTGAGTGCTTTCCCGTTTATTACCTCGACCGGCGCTTCGGGGTTATTCGATTTATAGAGCGCCCGCCGCTCCGCATTAAAGTCTTTCAATTTATCCATCCGGTCGCTCAGATAAAAGATGCACCGGTAGCGCTCAACGGTTCGTATAAGCTTCGGATCATTTGCCGCCAGTTTTTTGTCTCTGATGTCGAGCGCGCGCCTGTAAAACGGCTCCGCTTTTTGATAGCTGTCGGTGAAACGATAAAACTCCGCCAGATTATAAGCGGCCTGCGCGGTTTGCTCGCTATCGCGGCCTGAGATTTTTTCGTTGATGGACAGCGACCGCTTGTAAGAATTTTCCGAGCCGACGAAATCGCCAACCATGTAACGCAGATAAGCTATCTTGTCCAGCAACACTATATTGCTCGCATCATCAAGCCCGACCAGCTTTTCGTTGTTCTTCAGCACGCGCTCATAAAGCGGGAGTGAGGCTCTATAGAAACTCTTGGACAGATTTATCTCGGCCAGATTGATCAGAGCTTCGATTACCAACTGGTCATCTTTGCCGAGCGCCTTTTCACGTATCTGAAGCACGCGCTTTGCCAGCACCAGCGCCTCATCAATCTTTCCCTCTTTAAATAACTGGACAGCTTTTTGATTAAGCTGTCTGGACTCTTCCAGCTCAGCCTCCTGCCGGTTTGCCTGCGCTGGCCGAGGGAGCGAATTGGCTGCATCTTGCCTCGCTGTCTTTACGCTCTGCGTGCCTGTGCCCTGTAACAGAAGCAGACTGGTGAAGAAGGCGAGGAACAGTCTAATCATTCTCTTCTCTCCCTGTTACTTCTTCGGCGGTCGGCTGGGGCGAATCTCAACGCGGCTCGGCAGGCTGCGCTCGTCGTGATGCAGAAGGTCTAGACAGACGCGAGCGATGTCCGCGGGCTGCAACTGCCAGCTCTTTGCATCAGACGGCTCATCTCCGCCGAACTCCGTGTTGACGGAGCCGGGCATGATGTAGCTTACCTTTATGCCGTCATGTCTGACCTCCTGCATCAGGGCTTCGCTGAAGCCGTTGAGGCCGAATTTAGAGGCGTTGTAAGCCGCCATACGCGGATGAGGATTCGCACTGGCAAGCGAAGAAATGTTGATGATATAACCGCCGCCCCGCTTCTTCATGAGTGGTATAGCCTCATGGCAACAATAGAAAACGCCGAAGAGATTCGTTTCCAGCACGGCGCGAAAATCTTCCGGCGAGATTTCTTCGACCGCAGCGAAGATACCAATCCCTGCGTTGTTGACTAAAACATCAAGCCCGCCGAATTCCGAGACCGCGTGCTCCATGAGCGCAGAGACCTGTTCATAATCCCGCACATCGCAGACAGCGCCCGCCACCAAGCCTTCGCCCTGCTCGCTCAACTCACTAACAGCCTGCTCAATCTCCTCCTCATGTCGCGCGCTGATGCAGACATTCAAGCCTTCCCTCACAAGCGCTTCGGCAATCCCACGCCCGATGCCCTTCGTCCCCCCCGTCACAATCGCCGCCTTGCCATTAAGTTTCATATCTCCCCCGAGAGAGGGTATCAGGTGACAGGTGCCGGGTGCCGGTAAAAGAAAGACCGCTTGATTTTCTTTTACCGGCACCCGGCACCCGATACCCGTCACCCGCTCAGTTTCGCTTTGAGTCTTTCATTAGCTATCTTCGGATTGGCTTTGCCTTTTGAGGCTTTCATCACCTGGCCGACGAAGAAGCCGAAGAGCGCTTCTTTGCCTGCGCGATACTGTTCGAGTTGTTTAGGGCTGGCGGCAATCACTTCATCAACGATTGTATCAATCTCGCCCTCGTCGCTCACCTGCACAAGCCCACGCTCTTCAATGATACTGTTCGCGCCCTTGCCGGTCTTGAACATCTCTACCAACACGTCCTTAGCCTGCTTGCCGTTAATCTTTCCTTCTTCGACCGCGTGAAGAAGTCGGCCAAGCTCTTCGGGCGAAACGGGCGATTCTTCAGCAGAGAGATTGACAGCCTCAAGCTCGCGCAGGAGTTCAGACCTGACCCAGTTGGCCGCCGTGCGCGCGTTCGGAGAAGCCTGGACTGCGCGCTCATAGTAATCGGCGAGCGCCCGCTCAGAGGTCAGAAGCGAAGCATCGCTGTGCGAAAGACCATACTCGCCTACAAAACGTCTGAGCCGCGCGCCGGGAAGCTCCGGCATAGTGGCTCGCACCGTTTCAATGAACTCCTGTGTGACGACGAGCGGCGGAAGATCAGGCTCAGGAAAGTAGCGATAATCATGAGCCTCTTCTTTCGAGCGCATGACGCGCGTCTCCTGTGCGCGGTCGTCCCAAAGGCGCGTCTCCTGCGTCACATGCCCGCCGGATTCGATTAGATTAATCTGCCTTTCAATCTCGTACTCGATGGCGCGCTGCATGAAGCGTACGGAGTTCAGGTTCTTCAATTCCACTTTCGTGCCGAACTTTTCATCTCCTATGCGGCGGACTGAAACATTCGCCTCGCAGCGCAGGTTTCCCTTCTCCATGTCTGCGTCCGATGCGCCGACCCACTGAAGCGCACGCCGCACGTAGTTGACGTAATCGTAGGCTTCCCATGAAGAACGAAAATCAGGCTCGGTAACGATTTCGGCGAGCGGCGTCCCGGCGCGATTCAGATCAATATAAGAATAGCGGTCAACGTCCGGCAGCCCTTCGTGAACATTCTTGCCCGCGTCCTCTTCAAGATGAAGACGCGTGATGTTCACTCTAAAGGGTCGCCATTCTTTAGTATGCCCGCCTTCGTCGCGCTCGGCTGTCATAATCTCCAGCTCGCCCCGCTCGGAAAACGGCTGGTCGTACTGCGAGATTTGATAGCCCTTGGGCAAGTCCGGGTAAAAATAGTTCTTGCGCGAAAAGATTGACCGCTCGTTAATCTGTAGGCCGAGCGCAAGAGCAGCACGCGCGCCCAGTTCAATCACGCGCCGGTTCAAGACCGGAAGCGAGCCGGGCAAGCCCAGACACACGGGACACGTATTCGAGTTCGGCTCGTCACCGAAACGAGTCGAACAGCCGCAGAAGATTTTCGATTCAGTGCTCAACTGCGCATGAATCTCTAAACCGATGATTGTCTCCCAACCGTTTCTCATAATTTTGTAAGCAGTGAGCAGTAAGCAGTAAGCAGTAAACACAATCGCGCTTTTCGACTGCTTACTGCTTACCGCTCACTTTTTCATGGTCTAAGCCAACCGGGAGGCGCACCCGCTCGGCGTGCTTCATCTTCCAGAAGTCTCCAGCGCGCCTGTAATCCTGCGCGCTCGGCTTCCAACTCGTGCAGGCGCGTCGTGAGCGCGCTCTGATCATAAGAATAGTTGTTGTACGCGTAGGGTGCGTAGACGGGCAGCGGCAAACCGGCAATGCCCGTTCTGCCGAATGCTCTACGTCGCGGGAAGCCTGTATAGGCTCCACGCGGATTAAAGAAAACCCGACCGCGCGTTGAGCCGCCGCCAAATCCGGCGCGACCGGAAAGCGGCTCGCGCCGTGTAAATCCGCGCGGCGGTTCCGGCATACCCGCAGAAGCGTTTGGAAATGCGGGTACTGGAAAGCTGCCGACTACCGGCGACACAAAAGGAAACGAAGCCAAGTTGGTGAAAGAGACGGTCGGATAATACCCTGGCGTTTCCCTCAGCTTCGAGTACACGTAATTAATCTCCGCATCGTTGACCGCAATAGCCGTTCGCAGTTCTGCTGCGCGTACACGCCAGTAACCTTCCGCCTGTGCTTCATCTGAATCCGTGCGGGCTGCCATCTCACTTAAACGACGCGTCTCTTCTTCGCGCTGGCGGCGTGTCTCTTCTATAGAGGGAAGACCAAGCTCTACGCGGCGGCGCTCGTAAGCGGCTTCGCTCGCCTCGCGCCGCGTACGCGTGGCCTCAAGCTCCCTGTCCGTGAGCGTGCGCCGTGCGCCCTGCCGTGTAACGTTTGCAGGCGATGAAGGGGAAGCTACTGTCGCGCCCGCCTCTCCTACGGCGCGGTTGAGAAGACTCCCCTGCGGCTCATTGTTGGCGCGCTCTGTGGCCGCAGCGTCAATGCTGGTCATCTGTATGGTGACGAAAAGCCCCGGCGCATATTCGTAAGTTATACCTGCGCGCGTCACGCTGAAATTGGCGGGGATGTCTATGCTTCTTCCATTGCGTAAAACGACCGTGTAGGCGCTTGTCGCCACGGGCAGCAGGATTGCTAAGACAAGCGCCGCCGCAGAGCATTTCAGCGTCCGCGTAAATCCGTTTCCGCTGCCGCTGCGTAATTTAGAAGTGAGAAGCATAGATGGCCTGCACATACACAGTCTCTCCTAAAGGTAGTAGAGCCTGAGTATAGCATTCGCCGAAATCCGTTCTCAAACGAGCAGGTTTCAGCCGGACGCTCTTATTGATAAAAAGTTTTGTATTGGCGGGGCTGCTTTAGTGTACAATCCGCTCTAATCGCCATAGAAGCTTCAAGGGTTGCTTGTCGGCGCACGACCCGCGAAAGGGAGAGGCGTCCTGCCGCCCATGCTTGTTAACCTATTTCTCGCAAAGGAGAGAAAAAGAGAATTATGGCAAAGACCGTATGCAAACTCCTAGGAATCGTGTTTATCCTGGTCGGGATTTTGGGATTCGTTATTCCCGACCTGCTAGGCACTCACTTGAGCCTTGCGCACAATCTCGTGCATATCATTTCAGGGGCAATCGCCCTGTACCTCGGTTTTGCGGGCAGCTTAAGCGCCGCACGTCTCTTCTGCATCGCTTTCGGCGCAGTCTACCTACTGCTTGCCATACTCGGTTTCGTGTTGGGAGATGGTGGAGCACATACGATGTCCAACATGCCCGGTGCTAACGATGCTAATCTATGGAAAGTAATCACAGGCCAGCTCGAACTTGGGAGGATGGATCACATTGTCCACGTCCTGCTCGGTGTGGTCTTTCTCATCGGCGGCTTTATCACGAAAGCCGATGTGGCCCGCGCAACCGATTAAGCTTTTAAGTCTCTTCAGTGGATTAGCGGTTAACACTTAGTTGAGTCTGTAGCAAGCATTAATTCACCGCAGAGACGCAGAGGGGGCGCAGAGAGAGTTGAATGCTTAACTCTCTCTGCGCTTCTTCTGTTGTGAAGGCTCCAATCTTTCAAGTTATACCGGATTGCAAAAAAGAGAGGGCGTGAGGTTATGCAGGTCAGTACCGCCTGCGTGAGCGAGCGGGTCTCAAGCTGCGTCGAAACCCGCCCGCTACCGCAGGCGGTACTGACCTCTTTTTCTACTGCATCTTGGTATTAGAATCTAAAATCTGAAATTCACCCCTCCACGTCCCACAATGCCGGGCGCGCGGAAACCGTTCTCGAAGTAATTCGAGTCGAAAAGGTTATCTGCCCCTCCGAACAATATGAAGGTCACGCGTTCGGACAGTACACGCTCGTACGCGGCGAAGAGGTCGGCTTTAGTGTAGCCGTCAAAGCGCAGGTCTGCTTCAAACGGAAATATTCCACGAAAGACAGGCCCGATGTATGAGCCTGTGCGATTGAGGTCGAAATTAACCAGCACGGCGCGATAGCGCTGGCTCAAGTTGATGCTGAAGAGATGCGCCGGGATGACGAACTCCGTTTCAAGTCCCCTTGCAGGATTGAAGCGGTCGCTGTTCGTGTAGGTGTAGGAAGCCCGCAAGAGTGTCCCGCGCAGCGGCGTTGTTTCCATGTAGGTTTCAAGCCCGCGCGAGATGCCGCCCGGACGATTGTAGTAACCGCCGAAGAGTCGCGCGCCCAACGGGTCAACGCCCGCGAAATCAATGACACGTTGAAGCCGCGTGTAGAAGTATGTCGCTCCGAACAACAAGCGGTCACGCGCGAGTCGCTGGTCAAAGCCGCCGTCCACGCTGATGCTTTGTTCGGCTCTTACGGTCGGGTCGCCGAAGCGTGTGAAGATGCCGCTGATGGTGCCTTCGCCGAAGCGCTCGAAAAGCGATGGAGCACGGAAACCGTTCCCGACGTGAGCGCGCAATTTCGTGTTCGTAGAGCTGATGAAGTAAGCGATTGAGCCATCGCCCGTGACCGAAGACCGTGCTTCTATATTGCTCAAGAATCCGGGACGGTCGGCGGCTCGTATGCTATAGAACTGCCCGCGCGCCGCCACGGAAATCTGCAAGCGACCGTCGAGCAGGAAAATCTGGTCTTGCCCGAAGACGGCTGCGGTCTTCTGCCTGTCGGTCGTGGCGGTTGGCGAGAATGTCGATTGCTGAAAAAGCGTCTCGCGCTCGAACTCAAACCCGCCGGTGATTAAGTTATAGCGACCGAGGCGAAGGTTCGCTCGTGCGTCGAGCGTATCGGTCGAGCCGTTGTTCGTGAAGTAGTAAGGGAAATCTCCGAACGGCGAGAAGGCTGCGAAGTTCGGGTCAACCAGCGCCCCGTCATAAAAGCGCCTTCGCGTGGAGACTTTCTGGTAAGCGACCGTGTAAGAGAACTGGTCGTTGATGCTCTGTGTAAAACGCAGCGAGCCTACGAGCACGCGATTGCGACGACCATGATCAGGGTCGTTGAAATCCGGCTGAAAGGTGACGCCCTCTACGGCCTTTGGAAAACGTTCTGTGCCGGTGAAAGCTGCGGGCAGCGCCACGGGGCTTTCGTTCTGGCGAGCGTTCGAGATAGTGCCGTAGAAGTTTGCAGCCACGGTGATGCCCTGCGTCGGGTTGAATTGAACGCGCCCGCTCCCGGCAGTATTCCCGTACTCGTCCTGGCCGTCCACGCCGCGCCGCACATCAAATCTTGTTAACCCGAAGCTGAAGCCTGCACGTTTTCCTATCCCGCCTGAGCCTTTCACACGCTCACGGAAGAGCTTTAGCGCCCCGGCCTCGAACCCTGCCTCAAAGCGAGGCGTGCCCTCGCCTACTCTCGGCGCTAGATTGATGACGCCGCCGATGGCGTTCGTGCCGTAGATGGAAGAGCCGGAGCCGCGCAGGATTTCCACGCGGTCTATATCAACGGGCAGAAGGTCTGGGATGAATGAGACCGCAGAGCCGTTGATGTCCGAAGCATCGCGCACGCGCAAGCCGTCCAGCAGCAGCGCCGTATCAAAGTTGCGACCTCCGCGCAGGCGCAGGGTAGTCAAAGCTCCGTAAGTGCCCTGCTGCTGCACGCGCAAGCCCGGCACGCCGCGCAGGGCTTCCGGCAGAGTCTCTTCCCTTCTATCCTCCATGTCGCGGGCTTCAACAAGCGTCACGGCTTTCGAGACCTCATCGGCGCGCTGCGGAGTGCCGGAGGCAACCACCACCACGTTCTCGTTAACGGCCTCGACCGCAAGCGTCACGTCGTAGTTGAAGACTTGAAGACGCGCGACGCGCAGCTCGTCGGAGACTTGCGCGGCAAACCCTCTTGCCTTTGCTTCCAGAAAATACTCGCCCGGCGCGATGCCTGTGAAAGCATAAATACCATTCTCGTCCGTGCGCGCCAGAATCATTAGCCCGCTGCGAGAGCGCAGGCGCATCTCGGCGCTGACGACGATTGCGCCCCGTTCGTCCTTCACACGACCCGTAATCGTCGCCCCGCCCTGCCCGAAAGCATTCGTCGAGAGCGAAAGAAAAAGCGCAAGCGCAAACCACACGCACGCCTGTCTTATTCGACTAACTCTTCGTTTTGTATAGATAAATATTCTATCTGTCATGTCCAGCTTCTCCTGCCCGTCGCAGTACGAGCTTCAAAAGAGCAAACACGCTAGGTCTCCTGACTCGCGGCGCTGAAGAGCAGGGATGAGGGCAGCAGCGATGAGGGGTGAAAAGGAAACGGCACCAACTGAATCGTTGAGTATTTCTTCTTCATCCCTCATCCCTCCGCCCTCATCCTTGCCTTTCTGTTCGACGCCTTCCCGCCTCTCTACAGAGAAGCAGTGGCATGATGTGTCGAACGTTCTTACCGCCTACAGTTGCGCGGGCAGTGTCGGCTTTGAAGAGAAGCTCATAGCTTTCAACAGTCAGCGGTCAGCAATCAGCTTTTTGAAATCTCAACTTTGGGATTTCAAATCTCTGCTTACTGCTTACTGCTCACTTTTAACTCTCTTCTCACCGTCTTCCCTGAACGGTTAGCTCGTCGGTTGTGGCCTTACCGGCGCTTATGTTGGAGCACCGGCGTGATGCGTGGCGAACCCGTGATGGGGTGATCGTCCACTAAAACCTGAATATCGAAAAGCTCGCGCAGGAGTTCGGGCGTGAGCACCTGTCGCGGGTTGCCCGTGGCAAGCGTGCGCCCTTTTTTCAGCAGGAGCACGCGGTCTGCAAACTCCGCCGCCAGATTAACGTCATGCGTGACGACGACCGCTGCTGCTTCTCTTTCATCACAACGCTCTCGCACAAGGGCGAGCATGGCGGCCTGATGCGCTAAATCCAGATTGGCCGTCGGCTCATCCAGTAAAAGGATTGGGGCTTCGGTTGCTAGGGCGCGCGCCAGCACCGCTCGCTGTCGCTCGCCGCCGGAAAGCTCGCTGACGAGCCGCGCGCCGAAATCCGTCAGCCCGGTCTCATTGAGCGCAAGCTTTGCAGCTTCTATGTCCCGTTCCGTTTCCCAGCCCCACGCGCCCGCGCTAGCCCATGCATAGCGCCCACCCAGCACAAACTCCATCACCGTCACAGGAAAACGCAGCTCCGATTCCTGTGCTACGACCGCGATGCGCCGCCCTATGACACGCCGGGCGAACTGGCGCAAAGGTTTTCCGTCGAGCTGTATCTCGCCGCGCGTAGTCTCCTTCGCGCCGTTGAGGGCGCGCATCAGCGTAGACTTGCCCGCGCCGTTCGGCCCTATGATTGCCGTCACGCTTCCCGGCGGCGCAGACAAAGAAATGCCTGCGAGGACTTCGCGCGCTCCGTAGCCGATGCTGATTTCTTTCGCCTCAAGCATTTCAGCCTCTTCTCAAGAGGTAAATAAAGAGCGGCGCGCCGATGAGCGCAGTGATTGCGCCGACAGGCAACTCTCGCGGCGCGATAATGGTGCGTGCAACCGTGTCTGCCACAATCACGAACGTCGCCCCTGCAAGCGAAGCCGCAGGGATAGTCAGACGGTTATCGCTGCCTACGGATAGACGAACCAGATGCGGCACGACCAAGCCCACATAGCCGACCGAGCCGGAAGATGCGACCGATGCTCCGACTAAAAGGCTCGCCACCAGAAAGACGGTCAGGCGCACGCGCTCGACCTCTACGCCCAGATCGAAAGCATCCCGCTCGCCGAGCATCATCAGATTCAGCGAGCGCGCATTCATTGTCAGCACAATCACCCCAAGCAGCGCTGCTATGACGGCAATCGTCAACATCTGCTCGGTCGAGCCTGACAGGTCTCCAAGAAGCCAGAAGGTGAACGAGCGAATGCGCGTCGCATCCATTAAGGTCGTGACGAAGACTATGACCGACGAGAGAAACGTCGTCACGATGACGCCAGCCAGAATCAATCGCTCCGGCGATGTTCCGGCACGACCGCGCGCCAGCTTGTAAACGACGAAGGTAGCGCCGAGCGCTCCCGCAAAGGCCATCACAGGCCGACTCCATTCCACCGTCTCCTCAGTGCCGAAGAAGACGAGCGCAATCATCGTCCCGACCGCCGCGCCGTTCGAGATGCCCAGCAGGTAAGGCTCCGCGAGCGGATTGCGCAGCAGCGCTTGATAGCCAGCCCCAGCTGCCGCAAGGCTTGCGCCCACGGTGGCCGCCAGAAGTATGCGCGGCATACGCACGTCAAAGAGTATGGCGCGCTCGACAGATGAAAGATTGCAGGCTCCGCTTCCACCCGTGAAAATCCCGCACAGCGTCGCGCTCACAGGCAAACGCTCGCTCCCAACCAGAGACGCTACGACCATCACGCCAAGCAGTACGAGCACGAGCAGTAGAAATACTATAAGCGCATAGCGCAGCGTGACACGCGCTTCTCTAGTCTCTGTGCTCAAACTCTTCATGATGACTGTAGGGGCAGGGACAAGCCCTCGGCCCGCATCGCTCGTCAGAGCGATTATTAATCAGCGATGGACTCAACCTTGAAACGTAACGACATTTGATTATCAGCTTCGCTGATAGGGGCAGGGACTAGCCCTGCCCCTACAGTTCCGCATTCTTAAAAAGTTCCGGGTGCAGCGCACGCGCCATCTGCTCAAGTCCGTCCACGAGTCTGGGGCCGGGGCGCGAAAGAAAGTCGCCGTTGATCTTGTAGACACGATTATTCAAGACGGCGGGCGAGCGCCGCAGAGGCTTTGCGACTTCCGCATTGGCCTGAGCACCCATAGAATCTCCCGTCGCCATGATGACCACATCGGGGCGTGCGGCGAGCGCGGATTCGTCGCTGTAACGCGGCCACGCGCCCGGCACATCCGCCGTCACCGACACGCCCCCTGCGCGCCGTACTAAATCCGTGATAAAGGAATCGCGGCCAGCCGTGTAAAGCGGCTCAGCCGAAAGTTGATAAAAGACGGAGACAGGCTTTTCATTCCTGACCTTCTCTTCTGTAGAGACGGCTCGCGCACGCAGAGAAGTAACCAGCGACGCGGCTTTCTCTCGCTCGTCCACCAGTTCGCCAATGACCTGTATGGATTGAAAGACGCCCTCTAAATCGTGCGGGTCTGTGATGTAGACGGCTATGTTCTGCTCGTCCAACTGCTTGGTAAACGCTTCGAGCTGCGAAGCTGTGGAGACGAATATCAACTGGGGCTTGAGAGCTATGATACGCTCTATGCTCGGATGCAGCGTGTCCCCGACTTTGGCAACCTGTCTGGCTTCCGCAGGGTAATCGCAGAAGGTTGTGTTGCCGACGAGCCTTGGGCCTGCGCCGACGGCGTAAACTATCTCTGTCAAATTCGGCGCGAGCGTGATGATTCGCTCAGGTCTGAGGGGAACGCGCACACGCCTGCCTGCTCCGTCCGTCACCTCTCGCGTACCTGCCTGCGAATCTCTATTAGAAAGATTCGCGCTTCTCATGGAGCAGGACGCAAAGAGAGCTACGGCACAGGTGAGCGCGAACAGACAGAGCGCCTGCGTGGGGTGAAATCTTTTTTGAGAATTACGTGTAAACAAAAAGCCCGTCGCCTTCCTGTCTCAAAGAGCGTGCCTTTTCAGTTAAGGCGACAGGAGGCGACGGGCTTTGGATTACTTTAAGGAGAAAAAGAAGAACCCGTTCGGCGGCCTGAACACCCTTACGCGAGGCGCTCAAAAAAAAGGCTGCTGTGGCGTCAAAACTAAACGGGCAGGTTTCCTGGCTTAGGAATAATTTGAGACATGAATGCGCTTGATTCCAAGGCGCTTGCACATGCTCCATTCCATCACAGTGGCGCGACCGCACGGGATTCTCACCCGCTTCCCCTTTATTTCCCGCTTACCCTCAACCTTTTGAGAGCGCGGAACACCCGGACGCTTTTCTATTAAAAGAGCTGTGGAAAACATTCCTGGTTTCCCTTGTGGACGTGCCGGACGTTATCACGCGCCTACGTTAAAAGTCAAAAGCTAAGGCCGCCTGCTATGGTTAAAGTGAGCTGCTTATCCCTTCACGGTTTTACCTTTTGAGCTTTTCCTTTTAAGATTCAGGGTCGAACAAATTCTCTCGCACCAAGGAGCAATCAGCCAGGTGATTAAGACGGTCGAATGGACAGACGAGGGCGTGCGCATGCTTGACCAGCGTCTTTTGCCTACGGAAGAAACATATCTAATGCTGCGCTCTTACGATGAGGTCGCAGATGCCATCAAGAAGATGGTCGTGCGCGGCGCACCGGCCATAGGCGTCTCTGCCGCAATGGGTCTGGCGCTCGGCGCACAGCAATCGGTCAGCACAGCGGTCGCAGATTTAGAGTTTGACTTCAACTACATGTGCGACGTGATGGGCGCAACCCGCCCGACAGCCGTCAATCTCTTCTGGGCAATCGAGCGTATGCGTGCGCGCCTTCGCCGTGCAAAGGCCGAAACGGATGATGTCGAAGAGGCCAAGCGACAGCTTGTTGACGAAGCCCGTAAGATTTTCGCTGAAGACATAGAATCGAATCGAAGCCTGGGACGCTTCGGCGGAGAGCTAATCGTGGACGGCTCAACCATTCTGACGCACTGCAACGCCGGGGCGCTCGCCACCGCCGGAGATTACGGCACGGCGCTGGGTGTCGTGCGCGGTGCTCGTGACGCAGGGAAACGTGTCGCCGTCATCGCAGACGAAACGCGCCCCTTTCTTCAAGGCGCAAGACTCACAGCATGGGAGTTAAGCAAAGACGAGATTCCCGTGACGTTGATTACGGACAACATGGCCGGACATGTGATGAAGAAAGGAAAGGTTGATGTGGTCGTCGTCGGCGCAGACCGAATCGCTGCAAACGGCGACACGGCCAACAAGATAGGCACATACATGGTCGCAGTCTTAGCCAAACAGCACGACATCCCTTTTTACGTCGCCGCGCCCATCAGTACCATTGACCTCTCTATTGCTTCCGGCGAGGAGATTCCCATAGAGGAGCGCGACGCACGCGAAGTCACGCACATACGCGAGCACAGGCTTGCGCCCGAAGGCATAGAAGTTCATAATCCGGCCTTCGATGTCACGCCGCACGAACTCATCACCGCCATCATCACAGACCGTGGCGTCGCACGCGCGCCTTATGATAAGAGCCTTCGCTGTATGGTTGAAGACGGGGGATGACCGGACGCACTCAAGCTCTTAATGTTCAGCGCGGATTTTCATGCTGGAGACAGGATTCATGAACTACCGACTACTTCTTTTACTGGTTGGTCTCTTAACATTAGCCACGGCGACGATAGCCTTTGCCTCGCTTCACCATTCTGCCAAATCACAGCCTACGCTTGCTGCCCAGAGCAGACCGAGCTTACAGATTGACGATGAAGAATATGCCGTTTATTCAGCTTTGATAAACGATAGCTTGAAAGATAGTGATGAAGACGAGAAGCGTAAAGCCCCCGGCGACAGGCTGCTTATCATTGAGAAACACCCTTCACTGTGGGAGGGCTTCGTAGATGATGAATCGAAAAACTTTTTTGAGGAGCTGAAGAAAAACTCTTCCGAATTAGAGCCTGAGACGGTAAACGACCTGCGCGTCAAGAGCAACGAGCCTTCGTTGCTTGAGCGTAAATTCGCCATCGACATCAAGTATGCCCTCGTCGGCAACGAGGAGCTTGAAGCTCTTTTCAAAGAGGACGTGGGCGGCGGCTGGGAGGCTTTCCACCGGAAATATCCTAAATCAAACGGGTTTCTCACACTCTCGCGCGTAGGCTTCAATGCCGATAAAACTCAAGCGCTGGTTTATAAAGGCTGGAGTTGCGGCGGGCTGTGTGGCGGCGGCGCATACATTCTCTTAAGAAAGAAGAACGGCGTCTGGGTGGTCGGGCAGAGTGTAGGCCCTACATGGGTTTCTTGAGTGGGTTAAGTTGAACAAAAACTCCTATCGCCCGTCCGACCTGTTTTTTAGAAAACGGCGGCATCGTCGCTCTTGACAGATGCTCCGTTGAGGAATAGAGTGCGCCACGAATCGTACTAATCCTGCATCCTTCAAACTGTCTATTGAGAGCGACCAAAGGGTTTGAGCATGGCTGACCTACTGAGCCTGCACCTCTTCGCGCATACTCTCCTGTTCAGCCTTCCGTTTATCTTCCTCGCAGAACCGCGCGCCGCAGAAAGGAGTTCACTATGTGGCGTCAACAAAACTTTTCAACTGTCTCTCTGTTTTTAACCTTTATCACTCTCATCGCGGGCACGATGCTTTTTGCAGAATATGCGTGGACACAACAATCCGCAACGGAAAGACCGGCCTGGAACGTGCAGTTAGGGCGCAACGTTCAGGCCAAGAGCACAATCACAATTCAGAATCAATGCAAGCGCTCGCATACTTTTACAATCATCGAGCAGCAGACTCCCTATATACAGATTATGGGCGCAGCGACCATTAACGTCCCCGGCAATAGTAGCTCCGACTTGCCCGTGCTATTTAGCACCAACGGGATGAATGCAGGCCAGTATCAAGGCACTGTCATCGTCAAGTGCGATACTTGCGGCAAAGAGAAGGGTTGCACACAGGATAGAGAAATTCTTCCGGTGCGCCTCGTCGTTTTAGAAGCAAGCGGAGCGCAAATGACGCCGGGGAATCCAGCGCCGCCGCAAGTACCTGGGCCGCCCGTCATCGGTAAGCCTCCGGGTAACAAGCCTGTTGCGACGACGAGTGCCGTTAAAGTTAAAGGATATGACCCTGAGACGGATAAAGAGATTGGCGAAAGGGAGTTTGCCGATCAGCAAAATCCGTGTCCAAAACAGGAATGCGGAGCGATTAAAAAAGTTACTAAAGAGGGAGCGAGTAAAGGATTTCTATTTTGTGAAAAGAAAGAGAAGTGCGGTGGTGAGAAATGCCCGAATTCGACCTGCTACGTAATATGGGCATGGGGAAAGAAAGATGATGCTCCGAAAAACACGACCGACCCGGAGAAGTGGACGAGAGCCAATGTAGGCTTCGGCATTGGAGAACAGGGCGCATTTAAGCCGAATGCCAAAAAGGTTTATGGCTGCGCGTGTTATTAAAGAAGAGAGCAAAGTTATCTCTGTTTCTTACTTCCCATTAAGCGTATTTCATCAAGATCAATGTTGTGTCTCTTGATCATTCTATCAATTGTCTTTCTGTCAACGTTCAATAGCCTTGCCGCCGCCTGACGATTTCCTTTCGTGTATGCAAGCACACGCGAGACATACCGCTTCTCAGCTTCGTCCAGCGTGACCCATTCTGCTGCCGTGTCAGATGCTTGTTCCCCGCTCTCTTCTCTCTCTTTCTCTTTAACACTACGACGCACACGCTCCGGCAAATCTTGCGGCTTCACCACCGAATCACTGAGCGCCGCCGCTCTCACCACAGCATTCTCCAACTCGCGTATATTGCCCGGCCATTCGTACTCTTCTAAAATCGCTATGGCTTCGGCAGAGAACATGACCGGATGCTCATCCGGCAAACGCACCTTCTGCGCAAAGAACTCTGCTAGAGGAAGAATGTCCTCGCGTCTCTCTCTAAGCGGCGGCAGATGAATCGTCACAGCATTCAATCTGTAGAAGAGGTCTTGACGAAAACGCCCTTCAGCGACTTCGCGCTCCACATCACGATTACTCGACGTAATGACCCGCACATCTATCTGATGCGTACGATTCTCGCCGACGCGTCGTATCTCTCTTTCCTGAAGAGCGCGCAGCAACTTGACCTGGAATGCAGATGTGGTCTCCGTAATCTCGTCCAGAAAGACTGTTCCCCGATTGGCTTCCTCGAAAAGCCCTATGCGGTCACGCTCCGCGCCTGTGAACGCTCCCTTGACGTGGCCGAAGAGTTCGGCTTCGATTAACTCTGCGGGGATTGCGCCGCAGTTGACCGCCACGAATGGATTACCTGAGCGGCGGCTGCGGCGGTGAATGGCGCGCGCTATGACCTCTTTGCCCGTGCCGGATTCGCCCGTCAGAAGAACCGGCAGGTTCGTCAAAGAGACTCGCCCGACCAGCTTCATAGCCTCCACAAACGCAGGGCTTCGTCCTACCAGCTCAATATCCGACCTGTAGAACTTCGACGCGCTCTCCTCTTTTTTAATTCTACCTTTCGCCGTGAGACGCGCGGCGACGCTGCGTGCGATGGTTTCAACTTCACTGATACCGAAAGGCTTCAATAGATAGTCGTAAGCGCCGAAGGATGTGGCATCGAGCGCGCCGACCGCTGTGCCGTGTCCCGTCATCATAACGACCTGCGCACGCGGCTGCTCTTCGGCAAAGCGGCGCAGGATGGCGAAGCCGTTTTCGCCCCCAAGAACTACGTCGCAGAAGACCAGCGACCATTCGTCTGTCTGAAGCATCTCGAAGGCGCGCTCGGCTGTCTCGGCTTCGCCCACGCTCCAGCCTTCCGCCTGTAGCACACTACTGATGAACTCGCGTATTGACTGTTCATCATCGATAACTAATGCTTTCATCCCTTTGACCATAGCTGTCTCGTGGCAATCTTAATTCTCGACAAAGAGAATCACTCTACATGTTGAAAGCGCACCGTCTGTGCTCAAACACACGACACCCCTGGGAGCTTGACGGCTGACATCTACAAATTGTTTCTGGGCTTAAAGTTTACCGCATTCAAGAGTGAGAATACGGCATTGGGCTGATAGGCATTGGGTTAAAGGTAAGTGAGACCTGAAACCCTCTTCAATCAAATTCAAAGATTTTTTGAACTGGGTCGATTGTACAGGATTTTAGCCGCAGGCGCTACGGAATCATCTTGCAGTTTCGTTTCATTTGTTGAAGCGGCTTTGCTTCCACCAGTCAATTGTGTGGCGCAAGCCCTCTTCAAGGCCAATGCGTGGCTCATAACCCAGCATCTCTCGCGCACGCGTAATGTCGGCCAGACTGTCTCGCACATCGCCCGCACGAATCTCTCTGTACTCAGGCTGAACGTCAGCTTTACCGACAAGCTTTTTGAGCACTTCGAGCAACTCGTTCAAAGTAATCCTTTCGCCGTTGGCGACGTTGATGACTTGGCCGACGCCTGCGACCGTTTCGGCGGCGCTCATATTCGCATCCACAACGTTCGAGATATAGGTGAAGTCGCGTGATTGCTCGCCGTCGCCGAAGATAACAGGGCGCTCGTTGGAGAGAAGCGCGCTGGTGAAGCGTGAAATGACTCCGGAATACTGCGAGCTTGGGTCTTGTCGTGGGCCGAATACGTTGAAGTAGCGCAAAGAAACGGTCTCAAGATTGTAGCTACGCGTGAAGACCTGCGCGTAATATTCTCCGACCAGTTTCGCCACCGCATAAGGCGAAAGCGGGTCGGGGCGCATCGCTTCTCTTTTCGGAAGCTCCGGCTGATCCCCATAAGCCGAGCTTGACGCGGCATAAACTACACGTCGCACTCCGCGCTCACGCGCCGACACCAGAAGCTGGAAGGTCGCGTCAACACATGCTCTATGCGTCTCGCGCGGGTTCGCAACGGAACGCGGCACCGAAGGAATGGCCGCTTCATGATAGACAAGCTCCACATCTTCGAGCGCACGCGCCAATACACCTTCATCCAGGATGCTGGCCTCTATGAAATCTACGTCTCCACCGATTTCATCAATGTTCCCACGGTAGCCCGTCGAAAGATCGTCAATGACACGCACGCGCGCCCCGCGCTCAACAAGCGCCGCCGCGATATGAGAGCCTATGAAACCGGCTCCGCCCGTTACCAGAACTATTCCCGACAAAGACATAGCGATTTTAGATTTTGGATTTTAGATTAGCGATACGGATTGAAGGCGCTCAAGCTTTACAACTACTCCAATCCAAAATCTAAAATCCAAAATCGAATCATCTTCCTACTCCAATGTAATCGAAGCCAAGCTCGCGCATGGAATCGGGTTCGTAGATATTTCTGAGGTCTGCGATTTTGGGCGCACGCATCAACTGTCGTATTCGCTGCATGTCGAGCGCTCGAAACTGATTCCATTCGGTCATGAAGACGAGCGCGTCCGCACCATCGACCGTTTCATACTCGTCTTCTGTGTAAACGATTTCCGGGAGAATCTTTTTTGCTTCTGCCATTGCCACAGGATCATAGGCGCGCACCCTTGCGCCGCGCTCAAGCAACCCGCGTATGATCTCAACGGAAGGGGCTTCGCGCATATCGTCCGTCTCAGGTTTGAAGGCGAGGCCGAGCACGGCAATTGTCTTGTCCTGAAGCTCGCCCACAAGCTTCTCTATCTTTGGAATCATGAGGGAGCGCTGCCTGTGGTTAACTTCAATCACGGAATCAACAATGCGGGATTCTGAATTGAAAGAGCGCGCCATAGCAGCCAGAGCGCGAATGTCCTTCGGAAAGCAGGAACCGCCGAAGCCCGGCCCCGGATGCAGGAACTTGCTGCCGATGCGTCGATCCATCCCCATTGCCTTCGCCACATCATGCACATCACACCCGATTGCATCGCACAGGTTGGCGATTTCGTTGATGAAAGAGATTTTCGTTGCGAGGAAAGCGTTGGCGGCATACTTTGTCAGCTCAGCGCCTTCCAGAGAAGTGATGACAAACGGAGTCTCTATGAGATAAAGCGGGCGATAAAGATCGCGCATTATCGCTATGGCTTCTTCATCGTGGCTGCCTATGACGACGCGGTCTGGACGCATAAAGTCGTTGATGGCCGCGCCCTCGCGCAGGAATTCAGGGTTAGAGACGATGCCGAAATTGAAATGCTTCTTCTGATGCTCGCGTATCAGCTTTCTAATGCGCTCGCCCGTTCCTATGGGCACGGTGGATTTGGTGACAACCACCTTGTAACCGTTCATGTGCTCGCCTATAGAGCGCGCTACATTGTCTATGAATCCCAGATCAGCCGAGCCGTCCTCTTTGGGCGGCGTCCCGACGGCCAGGAAGATGACCAGTGATTGCTCGACCGCCTGCTTGATGTCGGTAGTGAAATGCAGGCGGCCTGCCTGCATGTTCTTTATCACCAACTGCTCAAGACCCGGCTCGTAGATTGGCACGATGCCGTCAAGTAAACGAGCGATCTTTTCGCTGTCAACATCAACGCAGGTGACATCTACGCCAAACTCCGCAAAGCAAGCGCCCGTCACTAAGCCCACATACCCCGTACCGATTACCGCAATGTGCATTCTTCGTTACTGAAACTACTTCTTAAATTAGAACTCGCTCTTGTTTGAGTTGCAAAGGAAAACCTTGCGGACTACGCAAAGCCTTAGAAGCAAGCGTAATCCGCAAGGTTATAGTTCCATCCCAGTCAAGCGCCTTTGAAACTAGCGCCACGAGGGTTTCTGAGAAACTGATCTGTTTCTGTTACTTGGTCGGGCTGACAACCGTTACGTCCCCGCCGAAGTTCAGATCGTTGTTTTCGCTGAGGCCAGCGATGATGGCTGCTGCGACTGCACCGCCTGCTGCCAGCAGGAGAGCGGCCAATGCGCCACCACTGAGACCCTTCATGCCTTCGGTCTTCAAGCGCGTGCAGCGTGTGCCCGGTTGAGCCGTTCCAGCAGCAGCGTCCTGACCAGCAGCAACTTGCTGCGTTCTGTCACCGGCGCGAAGCTCGGTCTTTCCTGTCTGTGTTGCCGTGATGGTGTTACCGCATTCCAGGTCAATCGTAAACACATCGGCCTGCGCTATGTCGGAAACGACCGAAGCATCCCTCGTGGTAAAGGTAGTGGCGATGCCCTGCGGAACTGAGACCTGTAAGCGTCCGCTGTCGAGAGCACCAGAGATGCTGTTCTCAGTGAAGCTGACCTTCAAGGTCGTGCCCGGAAGCAATTCGAGACGGCCAAGTTTACCAAGGCTGACGACGGCGCTGGAATTCTGTGACGTAACAATGGTGCTGTCCGAAAAAATGGTTGCACCGGAAATCGCATTCTGACCGTTAACAGTGACCTTGCCCGAGACAGATAACTCGCCTGCCGGCCCTTGTTGTCCCGGTGCTGCCAGCGCAACCATCGAGTAAACACTCAAGACGGCAATTGCCAGGCAGAACGCGATGGACTTTCGACTCCAAGTTCTGCTGATCATTAATTCTCCTCCCGTAAAGTGAAAAAAGTGTGAATAGCGCGCAGCGAATCCTTGTGGGAGACGTTGTGGTCTTCTCGCCCGAGACCGTCTCTAATCATACAGAAGACCGCCCGCGCTGAAACATCCTGATTAAAAAAGCTGGCAAAACAAGCCTCTTGGGCTTTTATGTCTTGGCCTTTTTACACGAATCCAAGCCCCATGTCAATAAACATTTGTGTAAAAGTGCGCCCCCAAGCAGCTTTTTTTACAGCGATTTCCCGTGGGCAAGCCGTATGCCGCCATGCCTCATGCCCCTTGCTGGCTCCCGCGCTTCGAATGCCCTTCAACCCGACCTTCATGGCTGCCGCTCACACGCCCCGTGGGCAAATATCCCGGTTTGTACCCGACGAGTAGAGTATTGCAGAGGTTGTCAGCTCTTTTACACGGCCTCGCTCAGAGCGACTTCAGTCCCTGTAAATCGCCACAAACGGCTTGCCGTCCGCGCCGATTGAGCCGCGATACATGCCCGCGGTGGTAAAGGGCATACTAATCTGGCCGTTGCGGTCAATGGCAATAAGGCCGCCTTTGCCCCCAATCTTATCCACCTTATCGAGCACAGTCTGCGTAGCCTCTTTAAGCGATAGGCCACGATATTCGACCATTGCGGAGATGTCGTACGCTACGACTGATCGTATGAAATATTCGCCGTCGCCTGTGCAGGAGACGGCGCAGGTACGGTTATTAGCGTAAGTCCCGGCTCCTATGATGGGCGAGTCGCCAACACGCCCAAACTTTTTGTTGCTTATTCCGCCTGTAGAAGTTCCAGCCGAAAGATTTCCCGCCCTGTCCAGAGCCACAGCGCCGACCGTCCCGTATTTCTCAGGCTCAACGGTTGAAGCAACAGGTTCGTAAAGAGGCTCTCTGTAGAAGTGGCTCTGTTTTTTCTGCTGCTCCTCCTCTTTCTTTTTCTGTAGTTCTTTCAGGCGGCGCTCTGTCAGGAAGTATTCGTTCGGCATCATCTCAATGCCTAGTTGTTTGGCGAAATCCTCCGCGCCTTCGCTGACCATCATGACATGCGGCGATTTTTCCATCACGAGCCGCGCCAGGCTGATTGGATTTTTGATGTGCTTCAGGGAAGCGACCGCACCGGCCTTGAGCGTGCTTCCCTCCATGATGGAAGCGTCCAGTTCGACTGTGCCGACAGAGGTCAGCACCGCTCCCTTCCCTGCATTAAAGAGCGGAGAGTCTTCCAAAAGTCTAATCGCCGCCTCAATCGCATCAAGCCCCGGCTTTCCGTCCTTCAGGATTTGATAGCCTAAGAGGAGCGCCTCTTTAAGCTTGGCCTGATAACTCGCTTCGAGTTCCGGCGTCATGTTCTGCCGGGTGATCGTGCCCGCGCCGCCATGCATGACGAAGCGGAACGAGGCTGGAGTCTTGTTCGATTGTTTTTTAGAGTTTGAGACAGCGCCCTGCCCCTGCGCTCCACTGTGCAGATTGGCGGCGAGCGCTGCGGCTCCGCCTAAACTGATCGCCGCCTCGCCCAAAAATTTTCTACGACTCTTTTCTAGCTTCATTTGATGTATGAACACACCCCCGTCCGTGTGCTGAATCTAAGGTGCTTGAGATTTGTAGAGCTTTGAAAGGGAACGCATGAAATGTTAGCAGAAGGCGCGTAAATCGTAAATCGATAAAACCGTTCTACGATTCACGATTTACGTCTTTTCCTGCATCTCTTCGTAGACGCGCCCGGCGCGCTCGGCTAAAGCTGTAGGGACGATGATGTGGTAGGGATGCTTGGCGGCGAAGGAATGGCGGCGCTGCACCTGTGCGCCCAGAGCGGCGAAGACGGCAACGGCATGCTCGTCCGTCAGTTGTTCGACACCGAAGGTTTCCGATGCACGCCGTAGAGCGCCGCGAAGGCGATCCAGCGGCAGGTCACGCTCGGCCAGAACTTTCCCACGCGCCTGAAAATTTCCGAGCGCATAGAGAACCAGTCGCTCGTCATCCACGGCGCTCTGCTTTGATTGCCTGTCGAAGAGTGTCGGCTGGCGCATGGCGTTCAATCGGGACAGAAAAGGGAAAACTTCATGGCGAACTTGCGCGACGCGGTCTTGTGCCGTCACCCGCGGCTGTCGTAGATGGCTGAGCAGGTGACGATGGCGGCGCAGTTTTATCGTCCGAAGCCTGCGCTCGCTTCTCTTTTTTCATCAGCTCGGCCTGCTCGTAAGGGTCTAGACGCGCAAAGATGTAGAAAATTTCTACAGAGCGAACAGTCCCCAGATAACGATAGGTGTTGTTGATGACTTCGCCCATGCGCAAACTGGCAGCACTCGGCGGGCGCTCGAAGAGATTCTTCATCTCGTCTCGCGTGGCCGCTTCAAGCTCCGGCAGGTAATCATTGCCGGATTCGCGCGCGATGCGAATGGCTGTCTGGCGGAGCGCACGTATGCGATTGGAATTGCGACGATAGTAGGCCGCAGAAATTTCGCGACGGCTCTTACGGTCGTCAACGACCTCCTGCTCATCCCTTAGATACCCCAGATAAGCGCGCACCACAGGCCCGAACTCTTCCTCATCCACAGCCTCCTGCACACTCTGCGCTGCGGCCACTCCGCACCACAGCGAGCAGAACAGCGCAAGGACGAAAGCTCTGAAAACAGCCCGCTCTCTCTTCATCAACACAAGATGCCCTGAAGCGCGCTAAAAGATTAGGGGAAACGACGCGCGTGAACTCGCTGAAGTTTACCACGTCACTGGAATTTAGTCCCAAGTCCCAAGTCTGGGGAAGTCCCAAGACCCAAGTCCAAAGTCCCAGGTTAGAAACAGCTTTCTTTAACCTGGGACTTTGGACTTGGGTCTTGGGACTTTTTTTCTTCGGCATGCGGTGTTAAATTTCAACCGCACGGCTTACATAATATGGCTGAAGATATAACGATTCAGGAATTTCAAGGCAGACGCATCGCGCTTGGCGTGACTGGAGGCATCGCGGCTTATAAGGCTGCGGAAGTCCTGCGGGGTTTTCAGCGCGCAGGATGCAATGTGCGTGTGGCTATGACGCGGCGTGCGTGTGAGTTCATCGCGCCGCTCACCTTTCGAGCGCTTTCAGGCTCGCATGTCATAGTGGATGATTACGCGCCGGATAATCCAGATCCGATTGCTCACATCACCTTCTCGCAGACGATTGACCTGCTCGTCGTAGCCCCGGCCACAGCCGACATCATAGCCAAGTTCGCTAACGGCATCGCAGACGATTTTCTGAGCACGACTTATCTGGCCTCGAACGCTCCTGTCCTCATCGCTCCGGCGATGAACACGACGATGTGGAATCACCCCGCGACGCAGCGTAATCTGGAACGACTGCGCGCAGACGGTGTTTATATAGTCGAGCCTGATGCGGGCGAGATGGCCTGCGGCACAATCGGGCCTGGGCGCTTGAGCGAGCCGGAAAGAATCGTCGCGGCGGCGCTTGATATTTTACGCGCGGGGACGCGTGCGCAGGATTTAGCTGGAGAAAGCGTGCTTATCACAGCAGGGGCTACGCGCGAGGAGATTGACCCTGTTCGCTTTCTGACCAACCGCTCCTCTGGCCGCATGGGCTTTGCGCTTGCGCGTGCCACACAGGAGCGCGGCGCAGAGGTTACAGTTGTCGCGGGCGCGACTGGTATTGACCCGCCCGCCGGTGTTAAGTTCGTGCGCGCGCTTTCGGCAGAGGAGATGCGCGAGGCGGTAATGAAAGAGATTCAGTCGGCAACAATCTTCATAGCCTCTGCCGCCGTCTCCGATTATCGCCCGGCAAAACGCGCAGGCAGCAAGCTCAAGAAGACCGCCGAGAATCTGACACTAACACTTGAGCCAACCGTGGACATTCTCGCAGAAGTCGCCGCAGCGAAACAGAATGGCTTGCTCGTCGTGGGCTTTGCGGCGGAAACGGAAGATGTGCTCAATCATGCCCGGTCGAAACTTGAGCGCAAGCGATTGGACGCCATCATCGCCAACGACATCACGCGCGAGGGCGCAGGCTTTGATGCGGAAACAAATATCATCACCATTATCACGCGTGACATGGATGCTCCCATAGAGCTACCGCTGATGTCCAAGCTGGACGCTTCGCATCGCATCCTTGACGAGCTTGTGCGTCTTCGCCGCAACAGCGGACGCAATCCATAAACTATCAGGCGGCCTCGCGTCCAACCAAAATTATGGCTGAGGATAAAAGCGCCCCTATCGATAAACCGTCTACACGCCGCGATCCATATCGGCTCACGGGCGAGATGTTCGGCGGGCGCTACCGTCTCGAAGCGTTCGCAGGCATGGGCAGTTTCGGTGCCGTCTATCGCGCGACAGACACAAGAGTGGGGCGCATGGTTGCCCTTAAGATTCTCAAGCCTGATCTGGGCGATGACGAAGCGACCGAAGCGCACGAGTTGTTTCAGCGTGAAGCTATCACTGCCGGACGATTGATACATCCGCATATCGTCGCCCTGACGGATGTGGGCGAAGAAGTTGGCTTCTCTTACCTGATAATGGAATGGCTGGAAGGATGCACGCTCGAAGACGAGATGCGCGCCCGCGCGCCTTTTTCCCCTGAAGAAACGCTCTCGCTGCTTGCCCCCATCTCGGACGCGCTTGCTGCGGCGCACGACGCAGGAGTTATTCACCGCGACATCAAGCCTTCAAACATCCATCTGGGCAGACGAGACCGCCTTTTCGTCAAAGTGCTGGATTTCGGCATCGCCAAGGTGGTCACGTCATCTACGGCAGTTGCAGCGAGCCGCATTGCAGGCACTGTCGCTTATATGTCGCCCGAACAAATCATAGGCAGCCGCATTGATCGTCGCACGGACATCTACTCTCTAGGCATCCTGCTCTACCAAATGCTCACAGGCGAGTTACCCTTTAAGGGCGAATCGCACGGCCATATTATTCAGCAGCACATAGCCGCCCAGCCGCCGCCTCTGCACGAGTCTAGGCCAGACCTTTCCTTTACCCTCTCCAACGTCATACAGCGCGCGCTAAGCAAGCTTCCGGAAGCCAGACAACAATCGGCGCGTGAGCTTTATTCCGAATTTGCAGACGCGCTTAAAAGCCCCGTTGTCCAATCAGCACCAAGGGCTACTCCCTCATCCGAACGGAAGACGGAAGTCTTAACGCCTCATCTGCCGCCCACAGTCATGGCTGAACAGCAGGTTGAGCCTCCGCCTGTGGCTAGAGCCAACCAATATCATCCTGTCTCAGGCCCGATTCAAGTTGCGTCTCCCACTCCGACGAATCCGCAAGTCACAGCAGATACCGACTCCGCTGGATTGCCGCCACGCCCTGAAATCTCATCAGGCCCCAAACCGGAGGCAACCTCTTACTTCCCGCTTATAGGCACAATCGCCATTCCGCTCCTAGTCCTTTTAGCTGCACGCATGGTAATCGGCGATTGGTACTTTACGGACAATCCCCATTTCGGCTACGTGATGCTTGACCTGGCTGTCTTCGGTCTTTTGATGGGGACGGCTGTTTCTGTCTTACAGTGGTCTCGCCGCGAACGCTACTTCGCTCTTGGAGGCGCAGGCGCACTCTTTCTTTTAACCTACTTAGCTCCCAGCTTGATAAATGTGGCATGGCGCCTCGACGAAACAAATCGTTTACGCTACTTATTACTGCATAACATACTTATCGGCGCATTGATTGGTTTGGCCGTTTGCGCGCTCAGCCAGACTTTCAAGCTTTCGCCTGGAATCAAGACGTATCTGATTTGCGGAACATCCGGGGCGATCATCACGATGCTGTTATACTATGTCTATCAACTGACGCAGTTTTCAAGGACGTATTCGGCCATCATGATTTTTTTTCACGACAAACTTAAAGCGTGGATGTTATCTGCCTTTATAGGTTTTCTTCTTAGCGTAATTGCTTATGCGATGAGAGCCAGCTATAAACAGAGTACGAAATAGCGCGGGACGAATAGATTGGGGGCGAGAGCAGAGTTGAAGGATGAGTTGCTTGAGTTAATCAAAGACGCCGGAGAATACATCTCATATTTGCGCGAGCTGGGCATCAGCGAGATTGAAGGTTCTTCGGCCACCGAGCAAGAGCAGCCTTTCGCTTCCAGTTTCGAGCAGATAAACCTAGAAGCAGCAGCAAATCAAAGTCCGGCATTACAACGTAACGCGCAGGCATCGGTCAAAGTCGAATCGCCCCCGGAACGCGCTCCTCTAGGTTCATTACAGGCGGGTAGCGCTTCAACTTCACAAGAGCAAATAGAGATGGCTACACGAAAGAAAAAATTTCCAGACGAGGTGCCGCCTCCGCCGCAGGAGACGCTGTTCGGCGAAGTCACGCCGCAGGATACTGAGAGTTTGCCGCGCGTAGACGAGACGCTCGAAGACATCTGGAATGACATAGGCGTTTGCATGCGCTGCCCACTGTGCTGTCAGGGGCGCACACATGTCGTCAACAGCGAGGGCAATCGAAAGGCGCGACTGATGTTCGTAGGCGAAGCTCCCGGCGCGGATGAAGACGCTTCCGGTCGCCCCTTCGTAGGGCGCGCAGGCCAGCTTCTAAACAAGATCATAGAAGCCATTGGTCTCAAACGCGAAGACATCCTTATAGGCAACGTCAATCGCTGTCGCCCGCCGCAGAACCGCACGCCCACGACCGCCGAAGCGGCCATCTGCAAACCATTTCTCCTGCGCGAAATCGCCGTCGTGCGCCCTGACGTAATTGTCGTCCTGGGCAACACGGCCATGAAAAACCTGCTCGACACCAAAGAGGGCATCACCAAACTGCGCGGGAAATTTCAAGACTATCGCGGCATCAAGGTCATGCCCACATTTCACCCCGCCTACCTCCTGCGCGACCCCTCCAAGAAACGCGAAGCATGGGAGGATATGAAGACTGTGCGGGACTACTTAAAGACAGTGACAAGTGACAGGTGACAAGATTAGTTTCCAGATTTGAGTTTTCAGTTTTCAGAAAAAGCAATCGGCTTCCCTTCTGAAAACTGAAAACTTAAAACTCAAAACTGCTTTTATGCAATCGCTACTTTTTGACGAGCCTCCGTCGGAGCCGAACGAAACTCTTGCGGAAATTAACACGGAGATGTTGAGTCGCGCGCGTTCGGTTCCGCAGTTGAAGGATCGCGTCTTTATACTGGGTGAAGGGCCTGTGGGGGCGCGCGTGGCGGTCGTAGGCGAATCGCCTGGGCCGCCCGACATTGATTCGGGTCGCCCGTTCATGGGGCCTGCCGGACAGATGCTCGACCGAATCTTAGGCAGCATAGGACTCAAGCGCGCCGACTGCTACCTAACCAACACGGTCAAGTACATCTCCACCGGCGACGAGCTAACGCCCGACATCCTCTCCTTCTTCACACCATATCTTCACCGCGAGATGCGTGCTGCGCGCCCGCACGTCATCATCTCATTCGGCAACACGCCGACGCGCGCACTGCTCCGCACCAAAAAGCCTATCTCGCAGATGCGCGGTACATTTCACGATTACTCCGGCGCGCAACTGATGCCGACCTTCAACCCCGCCTACCTCCTGCGCGACCCCTCCAAGAAGCGCGAGGCTTGGGAGGATATGAAGAGGATTCGGGCTTTTCTCTCTTCGGAAGGCAGTTGAAAAGGCTCTCGCCCCGCCGAGGCTAACTAAAAGTCGAAGGCTCGGCCAAAGCCACCTGTTGTTGGGTATTCATTGACACAATTAAAATTTAGCACTAACCTTCGCCTGTCTAACAGCTCTTTTTCTTTAGCGGTTCTCGCTAATCGCGCATTTTAGCTCGCTTGATGCGAGGCTCTCATGGCCTCAATACTGGTGAGCTATTCTCACAACCTACAGTCGGAGGAACCTACCATGAAGAGAAGAACCTACCTGACCACGATTGCCTTCATCATTACTATGAGTCTGATTTGTAACACTACGCTGCTCGGCCAAAACAAATCGAAAGAGTCCGCAGATGCCGGAAGCTCAAATAAAGGGAATGACGCTAGAGAGGCTAAAGAGGCTAGAGAGGCTGAAGGTTCGAGAGCAAGGACGAATTCGGAAGGTAAAGAGGCGTCTAGGCCGTCTGGAAATTCGACAGTGTCTGTCGCTTCAGGTACGTTTAGATATGCAACCTCCTCCCGGATTTTGCAGGAGATGCGGCAAGACAGCGCTAATGTAAATAATGCCACCTCACCGACTGGTGCGAGTATGCAGGCAAATAGACTTGAAGCATTCGTCAACTCTCTTCCCTATTCGGACAACATGCGGCGGCTTCAAAATGAGATGGCCGCATTAACCATTGAATTGAATCAAACCGACAGCGCTGCACAAGAGAGACAAATGCTAACAAGCGTAGCTGACAAGTCAATGCAGATACAGTCTGACCCGGCATATATTCAAAACGTAAGGATGCTTGCGTACGATCTTTTTCCCGAGCAGACTTCCCTTTCTCGTTTATACAGATCGGCCATTCTTGATAGTGCAGGTATAAGCACAACAAGCAATGCAGGTGCAAGTACATCCATCGTAACGGCTCCTCCTGCAAGAAACATAGATTACAGCCAACTGCAACCAGGCGACATCATGTTGATTCGCCACCCGCACGCTCTCTTAATAAAGACTGTCATCTATGCGCTCTATTACACGCACGCGGGAAACTATTTAGGCAATCAGAGGATTTTAGAGTCGAACGAGGATGGCGTGCGCATCAAGCCGCTCCGTGACTGGCAGATAAAAGGGGCTTGCGTGGCGCTCGGGCGTAACAACAAAAAAACAGCCGCCGATGTGAAGAGCGCTCTTGAGTGGGCTGAAGGCCATTATGGATCGGATGGTCGCACGCCTTACAACTATAATTACTTTGATAAACAAACGGATCGCAAGCTCTATTGCTCACAGTTGACCTGGAAAATTCATCAGCGCCTCGGCATTGATCTAGACAGCAATGACTACCATTATCTGGCTTTTATTGGCTTGAAGTTCGGCGCTGTTGTGGCTCTGGCGGCGAGGTCTGCCATTGCACCAGATGAGATCAGATATAGCTCGGAGGTAGAGTTCTACTCTGAAGGGTGTAATTGACCGCCGCTGTGTATAGATTAAAATGGAACTCGATGACCAATTCAGTATTTCTGCGCCATGTCGATTCCCGGTTCAAGATTCGCTCTCTTTTCCGGTCGCTTAAAGAGAGGGGGAGGTGGAGATGCTGGGCGAGCCTGTTTCTGCTTCTCTTTTGCGCCTGTTCCGCTCCGAAACCAAAGACGCAGGATCCCGCTCCCTTTCCGGCTCGTCCCGCTTACATTCTTGTCAGTCAAAATGTGGCTAATGGTTTTGAGAATAATGCTCTTGTCATCTTCGATGCGGAGGCGAGGGCGATCAGTCGCAAGATTGACTTACCTCATTCGTGGGCTAAAAATTTCAGCCGCGACCCGCAGGGAAGAATCTGGATTGGATTTTCCGGCGACAGTTATCGCACTGACAACAGGGTGCAAATCTATTCGCCGCAAGGCCAACTCATTAAAATGATGCGGGTCGCGGACAATCCGAGCGCGGGCATTAGCTTTGCTGCCAATCGCGCATTTATCACCTGTGCGGAAAATGGATTTAAAGGAAAGGTCTCCATCGTCAAACTGGATACTTTAGAGATTGAAAACCAGATTGAGATTGGTTTGAATAACAATGCCTCCTTAACCCTGCTTGCAAGCGCAGCAGACGAGCAAACTCTGGTAATCGCAGGTTTGACAAGCGGCGCTGATGAGGCGAGCTACAGTGTAGTCACTATCGTTGATCCCCAAAAGCTGACGGTTATCGCACAGTCTCAACTCGGCAAGAACACAGATGTCTGGCGCATTCTTCCTCATAATGGAAATTTCTATCTTCTGAATGTCGGGAGCTACAGGCAGCCGCGCGACCATGCCAATGATATTTTAGTGCTCACACCGGGCACGCCGCCGGTCGTCAAACCTATGGCGACGGCGGCGTCACCTTTATGGGGCGCTATTTACGGCGAGATGCTTTACGCGTACCATAATCCGACGTGGAACAGTGTCGTCAACGATTCACATAGGCGTTTATCCGCGCTGAATCTGCAAAATGGATCGGTGAAAATTTGGGATTTACCGAACGACTGGGACGCCAGCGACCTGACTTTTCTGGCTGGTAGGATTTTGCTCACAAAAGGGGAAATCGGAGAAGCTGATGACGGGCTATTTTACTTCGACCCGGTGACCGGCCAAATAGATCTCCTGTTACGGCAGGATGACGCAACGCAAACGCTGGGCGCGCCGTGAACAACAGAAAACAGTCTCGCCTACACTCTTTCACAGGTCTTTCAACTTTAACTTTTATCGACTTCAAGTTATTTATAGATACGTGCAACCAGTTGACGCCCTTGAGAGCAGCGTGAAGTACGAAAGCAGCGCGGAGACTCCCCCTAACTCTGTATATGCTGAAGTAGCCATCCCGTTGCGACTTTCCCAGACGTTTACTTATCGCCTTCCGGCTGCGCTTCAACCAGATGCTCAGGTAGGCTCGCGCCTGCTGGTTCCCTTCGGGCGTAAGCGCGTGACGGGCTACATAGTGGCGCTTGCCAGTGAGCTTGACCGCGCGGCGGAGTTGACCGATAGCGAGATTAAGGATGCGGAAGAGCTGCTTGATGCAGAGCCGCTCGTGACGCCGGAGATTCTGGAGATAACGCGCTGGGTCGCGGACTACTACGCCGCGCCGTGGGGCGAGGTCTTGAAGGCGGCGCTGCCCGCCGGGTTGAATGCGACGGTAGAGCAGGTGCTTTCGATTACGGCTGAAGGGCGTGACGAACTGGCGCGACTCCCTATTCACCGCACGGCGACGGCCAAAGCGCGTGCGCTTCGCTTTCTGGCAGATGAAGGTGAAGCATCTTTGCGTCAGCTTGCACGTCTCATAGGCGAAGCCCGTGCAAGCTCAGTTGCGCGCGAGTTGGAGCGTGCAGGCTGGATTAAGCTCACGCATCGCGCGCGCTCCGTGCTGGCGAAAGCCAAACGACGAAAAGCCGTGCGCCTCCTGCCGGCCGATGCCCATGCTCAACGGGAAGCGACGCGCGCTCTTTCCGCCACACAGAACAAAATCATAGAGACCTTGATGGCCGAAGGCGGCGAGATGGCCTTCACGGATTTACTTGAGCGTGCCGGTGTGTCAGCCGCGCCGATTCAATCTCTTGAGCGGCGCGGCATCGTAGGAGTTTTCGTGCGCGACGTTCGACGCGACCCGCTGGCCGACGCCATACTGCCCGACAATGAAGCTCTTAATTTGACAGAAGCGCAAGCGTCTGCCCTGCGTGAAATCGAAGCGCCTATGGGAGAAGGAGTCTACGCGGCATTTCTTCTGCACGGCGTGACGGGTTCAGGCAAGACTGAAATCTACATACGCGCCATGCGGGCGGCGCTCAATCACGGGCGCTCGGCCATGATGCTCGTGCCGGAAATTGCGCTGACGCCCGTCTTCTCCAGACGCCTTCGCGCGCACTTCGGCGACCGCGTAGCCATCTTTCATTCTTCTCTGACCACGGGCGAGCGCTTCGATGAATGGAGCCGACTCAAACGTGGCGAAGCGCGCGTCGTCATAGGCACGCGCTCGGCTGTGTTTGCGCCCGTCTCCGACCTCGGCCTGGTCGTCGTAGACGAAGAGCACGAGACCTCTTATCGTCAGCAGGAATCTCCGTTCTACAACGGGCGAGATACCGCCATCGTGCGTGCTCGTCAATCGAGCGCGGTCGTAGTCCTTGGCTCAGCCACGCCTTCGCTCGAATCTTTCCACAACGCGCAGGGCGGCAAGTACCGTTACCTACACCTGCCTGACAGAATCGCCAACCGCGCTATGGCTCGCGCCGAAATCATAGACATGCGCTCAAGCTTTGCCAAAGCAGGCAAGCCGGAAATCTTCGCGGACGACCTGCTCACAGCGATTGAAGAGACGCACGAGCGCGGCGAGCAATCCATCATCCTGCTCAATCGTCGCGGCTATTCAAGCTTTGTCCTGTGCCGCACTTGCGGCGAATCCATACGCTGCACCAACTGCGACGTTACGCTTACCTACCATCGCGCGGAATCGAGTTTGCTTTGCCACTACTGCAATCTTCGCCGCGCAGCGCCCACGCGTTGCCCTTCATGCGAGGGCAAATACATCTACTACGTAGGAGAAGGCACGGAGCAGATTGAAGAGATTTTGCAGCAACGCTTTCCGTCGCTTCGCATCGCACGACTTGACCGCGACACGACCGTTCGCCGCAAGCTCTTCGAGCGCACCATTCTGGAATTCGGCGCGGGCGATTTGGATATGCTCGTCGGCACTCAGATGCTTGCCAAGGGACATGATTTTCCGAACGTCACGCTGGTCGGAGTAGTTTCCGTTGACGCTGGCCTTGCGCTGCCCGACTTTCGCTCAGCCGAGCGGGCATTTCAATTGATTACGCAGGTGGCGGGTCGCGCCGGACGCGGCTCACTACCGGGGCGCGTGCTCATTCAAACTTATCATCCGAACCACTACGCTCTGCGCCACGCTGCCGCGCAGGATTATCATGGCTTTTACGAGGAGGAGATTCGCTACCGCAAGAGCCTAAGCTATCCGCCCTTCGTCTCGCTCGCGTCCTTACTCGTTCACGGCGACGATCTGGGACGCATGCAGGCGACAGCCGCAGAGATAAGACGCTCGCTCGACGAAGCGAACACCGAACACGCATGCCGAATCTTAGGTCCTGCGCCCGCTCCCCTCTCCCGCCTGCGCGGCGAGCATCGCATACAGATTCTGCTCAAATCGCGCAGCCGCCCGCGCCTGCGTCAGGTGATTGATCTAGCGCTCGCAGAAGCCGCCACACACGGCGCAGACATGCGCGCCGTGAATCTTGAGATTGACCCTGTGAATTTGATGTAGAGGCAAACAGTTTTCGGTTTTCAGTTTTTAGTTTTCAGCGATAGACTTTTATGCGAATTGCTTTTCTCGTTTAGGGGTTCCACAATCGCATGGTCGAGTAGTTTCAAGCGACCTGAACCATAATTACTGAAAACTGAAAACTAAAAACTGAAAACCGATTATGAAACTCGAAGAACTGGCAGAGCGTACGGGCGCAAGTGTTGAGGGCGGCGCGGAGGTTGAGATTAAAGGCGCTACCGGATTGGACATTGCGGAAGCGGGCGACGTTACCTTCCTGGCTAACAAACGATACACACAGCAGGTTGAGACTACGCGCGCTTCGGCCATCTTCGTAGGCGAAGATGCGGAGATTGCTCGAAGAGACATAGCCATCCTGCGCACGCGCGATCCTTATCTTGCGTACACGCGTGCGCTCATACTCTTTCATCCTGAACCGGAGCACGAACCATTTATTCATCCCTCTGCCGTGATTGACCCGACGGCGCGTCTAGGCGAAGACGTTTGGATTGGAGCAAACGCGGTTATAGGGCGCGAGACGGAAATCGGTGCAGGGGTTCATATTCATCCGAACGCGACCGTTTATGACGGAGTTCGCATAGGCCACGGCTCAATCATTCATTCGGGCGTGAGTTTGCGCGAAGGCACGATTCTTGGAGAGCGCGTCATAGTCCACAACAACACGGTCGTAGGCTCGGACGGTTTCGGCTTTGCAAAGGATGAAGAAGGCCGTTGGCTCAAGATTCCGCAGACGGGGCGGGTTGTCATTGAAGACGATGTGGAGATTGGAGCGAACACTTCTATTGACCGCGCCTCGGTCGGAGAGACGCGCATAGGTCGCGGGACGAAGGTGGACAACCTTGTGCAGATAGGCCATTCCTGCACGGTGGGCGAAGACACTCTGTTATGCGGGCAGGTCGGGCTGGCAGGCAGCACAAAAGTCGGTAGCCGCGTCATACTGGCCGGACAGGTAGGCGTCGGCGGCCATCTCACCATAGGCGACGATGCAGTGCTCATGGCGCAGGCCGGAGTCTTCTATGATGTTCCGCCGAAGAGCGTTTATTCGGGCGGCATCCCTGCCTTCGATCACAAAGAATCCCTGCGCACCATGGCCGCCATACGAAAATTGACCGAAATGCAGCGCACCCTTCGCGCCCTGGAAAAACGCCTGAAGGAACTGGAAGAAAATCTATCTAATCAAGGCAAGGGGTAGTGTCCTAACTTCGTTGTACGCCAGTTATGGAAGCGGGAATTACTATAGCGATTTGCGATTGAGTGTAACCCAGGTCAGTACCGCCTGCGGTAGCGGGCGGGTGATAGCGATGCCAAAGACCCGCCCGCTCACGCAGGCGGTACTGACATAAGACGCATTGCGCAGCGGCTATATGCAATTGCAACGCGTTATAAACGGATGAACCGCGAAAATCACACGAAGCCTCACAAAAGCGCGCACACATAATGAGACTCTTTGCCCTTCTTCTATTTTCGTGGGGCTTAGTGTGATTTAGTGGTTTGTTTTTGCTTCGGGTTGAAGAAGAAAATAAAGCGCGACTAAGTGACTGCACCGCCGTCCACTATGACGACCTCGCCGTTCATGAAGCTATTGCGATCCGAAGCCATGAAGGCTGCGTATTCGGCGAGTTCTTCGGGGCGGCCAAGACGACCGCGCGCGACCCAGAAGTCGTGCATCTCAAGCAGGCGGTCGGGCAGGGTGTGTGCAAGGTCTGTGTCGAAGATTCCGGCGGCGATGGCGTTGACGGTGACGCCGAAAGTCGCTGCCTCACGCGAAAGGCATTTGGTGAACCCTATGACGGCTGCCTTAGACGTTGCGTAATGCACAGCGGTCGGCAGTGCGCGAATTGCGCCGATGGAAGTGATGTTGAGGATGGTTCCCTTTCGCTGGCGAATCATCTGCTTGTAGATGGGCTTGGTTACGGCAAAGAGGCCGTTGACGTTCGTGTTGATGACTTCGTCCCAGGCGCGGTCTGTGGTGGTGGCAAAGTTGTCGCCGCGATTGATGGCTGCGTTGTTGACCAGTATGTCCACTCCGCCCCATTCTTCAACAAGCTGTCTGGTCAGGCGCTTCATGCCGACGCGATCCGTGATGGAGACTTTGAAGGCGTGCGTGCGCCGACCATGCGCCTTTATTTTCTCTGAAGTCTGTTCGGCCAGATCGTCGCGGGCGTTGTAGTTGAAAGCCACGTCTGCGCCCTCGCGCGCGAAAACATCGCAGAGCGCAGCGCCTATGCCGCGCGAACCGCCCGTAATAAAAGCCCGTTTCCCCTCAAGCAAGAGACTCAAACTGTGTTCTTCTCCCAAAAATGCCCGCCGCGAAAGGCCGCGAGGCGGGCGCGAAGTTTCAGACTGCTTTGTTATCTTGAAGCGAGAATTAAAGCCTAAATTGCACGAGACAGTCAAACTGCGGCGGAAGGCTCAAACTACTCTGCGCGCGGCTTCGACCAGCACAGGCTCTTCTCGCGCCATGACTGGCGCAGGGATAAGCGCTGCAATCTCTTCTACTATGCGGCGTGTGGCATTCGGAATCGCAAGGCCGACCGTGGCGGCGCGCAACGCTGCATAATGTTTGGTGTCTTCCATCATGCGACGCACGACGGGCACTATGTCGTGTGCCTGCTCAAGCATGATGCCAGCGCCGCGCCGCACTATCAGATTGGCGGCACCGGCTTCCTGCGGCATCGGCGGCGTCGTGGCATCCGCTATAATCGGTACATGACAGGCCATCGCCTCAAAGGTCGTCAGCCCGCCCAGTTTGGAGATCATCACATTGGCGGCGCACATCAACTGCTCGACCTGCTCCGAGTATCCTATGACTTTGATGGGGAAAGGAGCCTGTTTAGCAATGGTCTCGACTTCAGCGCGCAGAGTTTCGTTTTTGCCTGCCAGAAAGATGGCCTGCACGTCCAGGTGTCCCTTAACCAGCTCGCGGAAGATTTGCGGGATGTTGCCGCCGCCGACCCATCCGGCGTTAACGAAGACAGTGAACTTCTCCGGGTCTAATCCGAGCGCGCGGCGCGCGGCTTGCGCTGCTTCTTCATCCGGAAACTGGAACTTGGGATGCACCGGCATCCCGGAAACTTTTATACGCTCCGGCTCAACGCCGTAATCAATAAGCTGCTGTCTGGCTTCAACGCTTGCGACAAGGTATAGACTCACATCGTCGCAAGCCCAGCCTTTCCAGAACCCGTAGCAGGGGTCTGTGACGACCGTGATAAGAGGAATCTTATCCGCGAGTTTCAGTTCCTTAAGCACGCGCGCAATCCCGTGCTGGGTCAGAGGGTGTACGCTGACGACCACATGCGGGCACCAGCGCTCGAAGAGGTCTTGAATGTAGCCGAGCGTGCGCTTGAAAAAGAAGTCTCTGGTTTCCGGACGAAAGCGATTGATAGCCCAGTATAGATACTTCATCCAATGCTGCCGGTTCTTGAGTATCCAGTTATAAACTCTGACCATCTTCTCCGTGACGGCGTGCGAGTCTTCGATAGCGCGCACCACGCGCACGGCATATGATTGCCCGTGAAAAAACTTCTGCACGCCCGCCACAATCGCCGCCGCCGCAGAGCGATGCCCGCCGCCCGTGTCGGACGAGATGATTAAGATTTTGGGGACTCTTGCACGAAACATGTAATCAGTTTTCAGCTCACAGTTTTCAGTTTACAGTTTTCATAAGAAGCGCGACTGGCTTTTACTGTAAACTGAAAACTGAAAACTTTCTTTAAGCTTTGACAGCCAGGCCAGCGGCCTCTTCTTCCTCTTTGCGCTCGTGTTCGCGGCGCGCCTTCTTCATCTCGCGCTCAAGTCGCTTAATTTGAATCAGGTGCTTCGGATTGAAAGGCAAGCTTGGGTAGTAACAGTTGGATTCATGCGTGCAGAAGCAGCCGTCCGCAGCCTTCTTGCGGCGCTCTTTCATCGCGGGCGTGAGCCAGAGTTGCTGAAAGTTCCAGTCGAAGTCGCGCAGATTGCCGACCGGCGCAAGGTTCTCGCACGAAGAGACAGTCCCCTCGTCGTAGATGACAGCACCGGCTGTTCCAGCATAACAGGTTAACTGAGCCTTCTGCTCCTCCTGCGTTTTGGCTATGAGGCCGTGCATGTAAATATCAATCGCGGCTTTGAAGAAGCCCGCGTCGCCGCCGTAGTTGTTCTTGATGGCAGCGTGGCGCGAATCGTCGTCAATCATGTGCGCAAGCCGCGCGTAGCGCTCGTGGTCTATGTCCAACTCGACGGGGTCGGCTGAAGGGGGTCGTATGTAGTTGAAGTTGACCTTGTCGGGCTTCAAATCATACTTCAAAAAGTCGTACCACTCGAAGATGGTGTCCTGGTTCGAATTCATGAAGCACGTGCAGGTCTGAATATCCAGTCGCGGGTACTCTTTTTTAATCGCCTGAAGCTGTCGAGCGGTATCAATCGCTATATCCCAAGAGCCGGGCTTCTGTCGAATCTTCTCGTGCTGATCCTTCAAGCCGTCAATGCCTAGAGCGACCGTCACATTCAGATTCGGGCATTCCTGTAGGAGACGCGTGACATCCGGCATGATGCGCTTTTGAATCTGTCCGTTCGACATCAGGTAAACTGATTCGAGCCGGTTGTTCTCATAAAAGGCGCGCACGATTTCCGGCAGGTCTTTGCGCGTGAACGGCTCGCCGCCAGCGATGATGAGCACACCCAGATTGCCGCCAAGGGTCTGTGAAATCTTCTCAAGCTCGTGTGTCTTCATCTGCAATTTTTTACGCGGGCGGTCGTCCAGCTCGTCCGTAAAAAAGCAGTGCGTGCAGCGCATGTCGCAAACACTCGTGACCAGAATATTCAGCAGCACAGGCGCAAACGGCTGCCCCACGGCCAGCCGCGCATAACGTTTCAAAAGCTCTCGTGTCGTATAATCCATCTCTTCACCACATTGCGTGCTCTCGCTCATAAACGCAATCAAGAACACAAAGTGTCGCGCAATCTCACGCGACAGTTAAACTTAACTGATAAAGCATTTAACCCGACATGTCAAACTGAACCTGAAAGTAATTCTCAGACCTTTGCTTTCCTGCGAAAAGCAGCAGGGATTCTTTGATGCGCTTGTGTGCCTTAACGCTCGCCGCGAACCTGTATGCCGAGGGCGCGCATGCGTCGATAGAGGTGGCTGCGGTCAACGCCCATCAATTCCGCCGCGCGCGAGACGTTGCCTTCGGCTTCCAGTAGCTTTCTTTGAATAAACTCGCGGTGGTAGGCGTCGGTCGCTTCTTTGAATGACGGGAATCGGAAGGAGGCCGCGGGCGGCTCTTCTCCACCCAGAGGCGGTAGGTCTGGGGCAGAGACTTTCACCTTCGAGTGCATGATGCAGACGCGCTCGACCGTGTTCTTCAGCTCGCGAACATTGCCCGGCCACGAATAGTTTTGAAGAGCATTCATCGCATCGTCTTCAAACCGCTTAGGCTTTCTGCCGTAGGCAGTCGAGAATCTGTGGTTGAAGTGCTCTACCAGAAGCGGCACGTCTTCAAGGCGCTCGCGCAGAGGCGGTAATTCGAACGGGATGACGTTGAGGCGATAGAAGAGGTCCGGGCGAAATGTTCCCTGCTCTATCAGTGCATCCAGCCGCTTATTCGTAGCGGCAAGAACGCGAACGTCAACGCGTATGCTCTGAGGGCTGCCGACCGGCTCGAATCGCTGTTCTTCTAAAACGCGCAATACTTTCGACTGCACGCGTGCGCTCATGTCGCCTATCTCGTCCAGAAAGAGAGTGCCTGCATCGGCCAACTCAAACTTTCCCTTCTTCGCGCCGGTTGCGCCCGTGAACGCTCCCTTGACGTGGCCGAACAATTCGGATTCGATCAACTCTTCGGGAATCGCAGCCGAGTTGACCTCCACGAAGGGATCGCCTGCGCGTCTGGATTGGGCGTGAAGGGCGCGTGCGACCAGTTCTTTGCCCGTGCCGGACTCGCCGTAGATGAGCACGCGACCGTCCGTCGGCGCGACGACTTCAATCTGCTTGCGCAGCGCACGCATGGCGACAGACTCGCCGATCATCACGTACTCGTGATCCAACTCGCGCTCTAACTCACGGTTGACCGCTTCCAGCTTCTTCTGTTTGAGGGCGTTGCGAATCGTGAGAATGGTCTTTTCAATCGAGAGCGGTTTTTCGATGAAGTCGTACGCGCCGAGCTTCGTAGCGCGCACGGCAGTTTCGATGTTACCGTGGCCGGAAATCATCACTACGGCAGATTCAACGCCCACGGCGCGCAACTGACTTAGAGTTTCCAGCCCGTCAATGCCCGGCAGCCACACATCCAGCAGCACGCACCCGAACGCGCGCCGCTCCAGAGCCTTCAAACACTCTTCACCAGACCCCGCCGCATCCACAGCAAAGCCTTCATCTTCCAGCACGGCGCGCAACGTCTCGCGTATCCCGCGCTCGTCATCCACTATGAGAATTGAATCAGACATAAAAAAGCTTGTCAGCTATCAGCGGTCAGCTTTCAGCTAAGAAGATGGTTGAGACTTAAATTGAAGTTGGATTCTCAAATCTCAAATCGAACAATTAAAAAGCTGAAAGCTGACCGCTGATAGCTGACAGCTAATTGCTTGTTGCCGGAAGCTCTATAATGAATTTCGCTCCGCGCGGGCGGTTCTGTTCTACGCGTATGCGTCCGCCGTGCTCGTTCATGATGCGCTGGACGATTGCGAGGCCGAGGCCGGTGCCGCGTTCCCGTGTGGAGAAATATGGCTGAAAGAGTCTGGGAAAATCTTCGCGCGGGATGCCGTGACCCGTGTCCGTGACTTCTACCAGAAGCTGCCCGCGAGCAGGATCATGCGCCGTGGCGACCGTGATTCTTCGCTCGTCTTCGACCACGGCCACTGCTTCCAGCGCGTTGTCAATCAGGTTAACCAGCACGCGGCGCATCTGCTCCTGGTCGAGCATGGCCGGGGGAAGCGTGCGCGCCAGCCGCACGTCCATGCGTATATCGTTAAGGCGGTCTTCATAAAGCGTGACGGCCTGACGAACCACTTCGTTCAAATCCGATGTTTCGAGCCGCGCGTGCGGCAGCCGAGCGAAGCGCGAAAACTCGTCAACCATAGCTTTCAACCCTGCGACCTCGCGCGTAATCGTCGCCGTACATTCTTCTACGACGCGGTGTACACGCTCGCTCTCTTCGCCTGAAAGCTCTACGCTTGAGCCGTTGCCGTTCGCGCCCCCATTTGCGCCGCCGCTTGAAGCGCGGTTGAAATTCTTCGCTATACGCTCGGCTGAAAGCTGAATCGGCGTCAGAGGGTTTTTAATCTCATGCGCCATGCGGCGCGCAACTTCGCTCCACGCGGCAGTTCGCTGCGCAGCCAGCAGTTCCGACAAATCCTCTATCACAAGCACGACGCCTGCGCCGTTCGAGCTTTTGAGCGCCGTGGCCGTCAAGGCTACCGGAATGGAGACTCCATCGTTACCTGAGCCGCGCGCTAATTCCGTCTGCTCCGAAGCTCGTCCCATGCGGCGAGCACGTTTGAGCAGGCGTTCCAGTATTAGGCGGTCTTCGATGCTGGTAATTTCCGAGAGCGCTGCCCCCGGCGCGGGTAGCTCAGAAAAGCGCAGCATCGCTGCGGCGGCGGCATTGATGGTCGTCACGCGGTCTTCGCCATCGAATGAGACGACGCCCGTGGATAAAGATTCCAGAACCGTCTCTATGTAGTTGCGCCGCTCTTCGAGCGCCAGATTCTTCTCGCGCACTTCGGCGGCGTTCGATTCCAGACGACGCCGGTTCTCTTCCAACTGTGCCGTCATCTGGTTGAACCTTGCGACCAGCAGCGCCAGCTCGTCGTCTGCAAACGTCGTCACGCGATAGCTCAGATTGCCGCTCGCCACTTCGTTCGAGGCTTCGGCCAGCGCTTGAATCGGGGTGGCAATCCCACGCCCAAGGTGTATGGCAATCCAGGTCACGCCGAAAAGCTGCAAGAGCGTGAAGAGTCCCAGCGTGGAAAGGCCAAGCTGCCGTACCTTACGCTGGCGCGCCTTCAGTTTTTCATACTCGGCGCGTGCGCCAAGTATAGTCTTTGCTGAATTCGACTCGCTGTAGCGTGGCGGCACTACAAGCAGTTGACGATTTTCATTAATCGGAACGATGACGACATCGTAGCCTTTGCCGTCAGTCAACTCCCTGTTATCGCCGTTCGACGCTCGCGCCGCTTCAAGCGACTGCTCCAATTCCTGCTGGTCTGCCTGCGAAAGCCTGGCGGTGCTCTTCAACAGGACTTCGCGCTGCGGCGTGATAATCTCTATCGCCGCCAGATTCCCTTTTTCGAGCAACGAGGCAAGCACACGTTCTGTTTCAAGCTCAGGCTTTTCACGCAGCATCAGCGCGATTATGGCAGCCGAGTCTCGTACAGATTGCGTCTGATTCCTGACAACGTCCTCCTGCAACTGCCTTGCTTCCGCCATCACCTCTTCGGGCAGCTTGCCGAACCATCTTTCGAGCGAGCGATTCAGGAAGAGAAACGAGAAGACGGCCATCGCCGTTATAGGCAAGAGACTGAGCGAGATGAAATAGACGACCAATCGCGTCTTTATCTTCGAGCCAAGCCGACGCTCGCGCCTTTCGCGACGCAGTTTCAGCAGGCTGCGTACGAAGATAAAGGCGAAGACTATGAAGGCTATGAAATTGAGCGATGAGAGCGCGTAAAGCAGCAGCGTGTCCGAGGCTGTATCGGTCGGCACAACCTGATAGAGACCGAAAACCTGAAGCGCTACGAGCACAGAGAGCAGTGAGAGCACAAGCGTGCCGAGCAGCCAAGGCGTGGTGCGGCTGCGCCTGGCACCTACGCTTGCTCGCAATTTCTTGCCGTTCTCTGGCTGGTTCTGGCTCATAAAAGACCGTAGCAGTTTACCATAGCCGCGCGCCGGAGCGCTTTCAAACGCGCACTTCAGACATGTAACTCAAAGGCTGCTTCGGGTAGAATGCCTGTTCTACGGTCTTTATAATTCCCGCACCCGGCAGCAATTCAATTTCATGGAACTCTCTGAAATCTTCTTTAACAAATGGGATCGCCCGCGAAGCGGCTGGCGCGTTCTTATCTTTGTCGTCATCAACTATGTGCTCGCCATAGCTTTGATGAGCCTGATAGTCATAGGCTATTACCTCTTCCCTTCGCTCTGGGCGCGGGCTTCCGTGCAGACTTTTCTGGAAGGTTTGCCGGGGTGGATAATTCAATCTGTAGTGCTGCTCACGGCAGCAACCGTGTCCGGCTTCCTATGCGCAAAGTTGCTTGAAGGCTTGCCGCCGCGCTCGCTCGGCTGGACGCTTCACAGGGGCTGGGCGGTTGACTGGCTCAAGGGATCATTGATTGGCGCAGTCTCGCTCGCGCTCTCCGCCTTGATTATTTTTTTGAGCGGCGGCTACAAGTTCACGTTTGCAGCATACGGGATAGGCGCTGTCTTGAAGACGCTTACTATTTCCGGTCTGGTCTTCATCATTGCGGCTTCAGCCGAAGAGGCGCTTTTTCGCGGCTATCCGTTGCAGACGATGACGCGCGCACGTCTGGCTATTCTGGGACTCATCTTAACTTCTCTGGTCTTCGCATACATTCACAGGAACAACCCGAATAACCCGCCCGGTCTTCCGCCATTCATATATATTGGTCTCTCTTTCGTCAACTTTCCCTTTATCAATACGGCGCTGGCGGGCGTGTGGCTGGCGGTCGGGTATCTACGCACGCGCAGCCTTTGGTTTCCGCTTGGCCTTCACTGGTCTTGGAACTGGACGATGGGATCGCTTCTGGGTCTGCCCGTGAGCGGCATTGAAGCCTTAACGCCAGCGCCCCTGCTGCGCGCAGCCGACCTGGGGCCGGTTTGGCTCACGGGCGGAGCATACGGCGTCGAAGGCGGAGCGGCCTGCACCGTTGCCCTTATCGTCTCGACCATCTTCATCTGGCGCACGCGCCTACTGTCGGCCACGCCGTTGATGCTGAGCCTGACGGACAAGGAGAACCCTAAGCAGAGCGGGTTCCCGTCCTCTAAAATTATTGAAGAAGAGAGCCTCGCAGGCGAAGACCGAACGCCTTTAGAGACAAACTCGTAAGAGCTTTTGAAGAGGGCTGGTATTTTTGTGAAAGCGGGATGAAGGGTGATTCTTAGTTGAATATATTGCGAATTGCATTTCACCACAGAGACCGGAGAGAACACTGAGGATGCACAGAGAGGCGAATATTACTCAAGCCTCTGTGCCCCCTCTGAGAACTCTGTGTCTCTGTGGTGAAAACCAACTTTCCTTTAACTTAACTGAGAAATCCACCTAATCCTTGTTAACGCTCGCTTCAAGGGAAGCGTCTTAGAAGTCGGAAAGGCAAGATAGCTCAAAAGCTTTTCCGCACCTTCAAACTGACGAGAAGCTTACAGGAAGGTATTTCAAGGCGGCAGCAACTCTGGCCGTCCAGCCTGCACACGCAGGCACGCCGTAAGGGAGAGGAATGTCTGAGATTGAAGCGACCGGCGACCTGCTTCTCTTCGCCGGACAAACGGAGACCGTGGCTTCTGTTGCCCCCGTGACCAACATCTCTCCCGATGCGTCGCTCGTTGAAAGTGTGCGTCTGGGCGACCGCGATGCCTTCGGCAAGCTCTACAATCGCTACTCGCCTATGGTGCATGGAATCCTTCTGGCAAGGGTTCCGCGCTCGGAAGTTGACGATCTGGTGCAGGACATTTTCCTGGTGGCGTTGAAGCGCCTGCACACCCTGCGGGATGCGAATGCCTTCGGCGCATGGCTGGCGATGATTACGCGCAATCGCGCTATGGATTTCTATCGCCAGACGCGTGAAACCGAAGAGCTACCCGAAGACATAGTCGGTCGAAGCTTTCTGGATGCGGAAGCGCGAGAAGTGCTGGCGGTGATTCGTCAGCTTCCGGAAGCTTACAGGGAGACGCTGGTGCTTCGCCTTGTGGAAGGCATGACCGGGCCGGAGATTGCGCAAAGAACCGGACTGAAACCCGAATCGGTGCGCGTCAACCTGCATCGCGGCATGAAAATCCTGCGCGAGCGGCTGGGGATTACGGAGACCTTATGAAAGACGATTACCTGTGGGACAAGACGGGCGAGGCAGACCCGGAGATTCAGCACCTGGAGCGCGTGTTGGGTCAACTGCGCCACAAGCGCAGCAGCCAGGAATTATTGCCCGCGCTTGATAAGCTGCCGCGCACAAATCCGCGCCCGTTCTCAAAGCTACTGGCGATTGCGGCGACCCTGGCCTTTGCGCTTCTGGCACTCGGCGCTTTCTTAGTCAACCAGCGCCAGTTGAAGAAACAGGAGGTCGGCAATTCAACTGTGGTTATGGTCAATCCCGGACTGCCCGAGCCAACCATTGCGCCCAGCGATGCTAAGACAAGCCGCGCAGACGAGATTAAGCAGCCAGACAACGACCGTAGCATAACAGTCGCAGACCCTGTTTCGACGCCGAGGCGGTCGGTCATCGAATCGCGTCGTCGCAGTCCCATCAGAATCCGTGAAGCGTCTATCACTGAGCGGGAGCAGGCCGAAGGCTTGCTGGCTAAGGAGCGGCTCATCAAGGCGCTTGAAATCACCAGCAGTCAGCTCAATTTCGTACAGAAGAAGGTTAAGGGCGACGCCAAGCTCGGCCCATCATCTTAAACCGAAGGAAGTATCAGCACATGAAAGAAGCAGTAGTGAAATCTCTGGCGACCAGAGCATCAAAGCTCGCTTGCGCCGCCGTCCTTTTTATACTCACGTCTCACGCCGCAGCGCAGGCACAAGACCCTGGCCGCCTGCAACTGGCGGCGCTTGACCAGCTTGAGCCGCGCGCAGAGCAGACCATCAACATCACTATGGACGGCAAACTCCTTCAGCTCGCGCTCAGGTTCCTGTCGGACAAGAAGCCGAACGAGGTGAAGATCAAAGAGGCGGTCGCCGGTATCAAGGGCATTTACGTTAAGAGCTTCCGGTTCGATCAGGACAATCTATTCAATTCCACCGATGTCGAATCCATTCGCTCGCAGTTGCGCTCTCCCATGTGGTCACAGCTTGTCGAAGTGCGTAGCAAAAAAGAGGGGCAGAATATAGATGTCTTCACGATGATTGACGGCGGCAAGATTAACGGCGTCGCCATCATCGCGGTCGACCGCAGGCAAGTGACGGTCGTCAACATCGTAGGCCCCGTCGATGTGGATAAGCTCGCAGAGCTTCGCGGCAACTTCGGCATTCCTGATTTCGATATTAACGGAGACAAAAAGTAAGGAGCGCGCGACCCATGAGAAGGCCACAAAGACTTTTCATACAGACACTGGTTCTGCTCGCGATTCTAGTCGTCGCTAACTCGACTGCGACGGCGCAGAAGAGCGGAAACGGCGGCTTCGACGCCATCGCCAAACATTTGAAGACACGCTATCAGGCCAGAAAGAAAAGCATCCCCTTCATGGGGCTGGCAAAGTTCGCCATCCGCATCGTCAAGCCTGCCGGGGTGAAAAGCGTCAGCGTTTCGCTCTTTGAAGACCTGAAGAACACGGGTGAGCTGCTCGACAGTGAGTTGAGCGCCGTGATGCGCAACTGCTTGAGCCAGGAATGGCAACCGCTCATCAGCATACGCCAGCGCAACGGCGATCAGATTTACGTCTACGCGACCGAAGCGGGCAAAGATATAAATCTCGCAGTGCTTTCCATAAACCAAACCGATGCCGTGCTCGCACGCGTCAAGGTTGCCCCCAATGCTCTCAGGAAATTCCTGGACAATCCGAATGTTCTTGGCATCACTTTAGGCGACACACGTGAAACACAGGCGCTTCAACCGAAAGAAAGCGACGCGGAAAAATAGAGTGCGAAGCCTGAAGCTGGAAGCCCGTGAAAGGGGCGGAAGATTGTAGCCCACGGCGCGAGCAGTGGGGATAATGCGGCAATAAAATTGAGAAGCCCCGGTAGGGGCGCGCAGATTTTCAGAGTTGAAAATCTGCGCGCCCCTACCGGGGCTTTTAACTTTTGGCCTGCGTTTGCGCCCACGGCTCACGCCGTGGGCTAAATTCTTTCGCCCCTACCGGGGCTTATGATGCATCTCTTCCCAACCGGGAATCTCAACTGCTGACTGCTGATTGCTGACTGCTTATTTATCTTTCGTCAATCGGAACATAGGGCACGTTTCTAGGCCCTGTGTATTCGGCGCGCGGGCGAATGATTCTGTTGTTGGCATACTGCTCAAGGATGTGCCCCGTCCAGCCGGAGATGCGACTGACAGCGAAGATGGGCGTGTAAAGCTCAAGCGGGATTCCCATCATGTAGTAAGTCGAAGCGGAATAGAAATCCACGTTCGGATACAAGCCCTTCTCGCGCATCACTACCTCTTCCACCCTGCGCGACATTTCGTACCACTTGGTATTGCCTGCGCGCTCGCCTACCTCTTTCGAGAATCGTCTGAGATGGGTTGCGCGCGGGTCTTCCGTGCGATAGACGGCATGGCCGAAGCCCATAATCTTCGCCTTACTGGCAAGAGCGTTTGTGATATAGCTGTCTACCTTCTCGACTTCACCAATTTTGAGCAGCGTCTTCATGACGTTGGTGTTCGCTCCTCCGTGAAGAGGGCCGGACAGAGCAGCGATGGCCGCCGTGACCGCTCCGTAGAGGTCCGCCAGAGTTGCGGCGACTACCCTTGCCGTAAAAGTCGAAGCGTTCAATTCGTGGTCGGCGTGCAAGAGAAGACAGACATCGAAGATGTGCGCGTCCTCTTCCGAAGGCATCTCGCCTCGAAGCATGTATAGGAAGTTGGTCGCAATGCTCAGCTCAGGCCGTGGCTTGACAGGCTCTTTGCCTTCTCTCAATCGCCCGATGGCGGCGACAATCGCAGGCACTTGCGCTGTCAGGCGCGTGGCCGTGCGTAGACTGCCCTCGCGCGTCTGGTCGCGTGCGCTCTTGTCATAAAAGTCCAGCGCCGAGACGGCTGTGCGCAACGTGTCCATAGGCTCTGCATCCGCAGGCCAGCGTCGCATCAAGTCCACAATCGCTTCGGGCAATTCGTAGCATTCGCCGAGCGCTCGCCTCAACTCTTCCAGCTCCGCGCGTTTCGGCAGACGCCCATGCCAGAGCAGGAACACGACCTCTTCAAACGTAGAGTTTTGAGCAAGGTCGTGGATGTTGATGCCTTCGTAGATAAGCTCGCCGAGTTCGCCGTTCACGTCGCCGATGGTCGTAGTCGCGGCCACAACTCCGCGTAGCCCGGCAGCGCTGGCCGTCCCTCCGGCAGTCTTCGTGTCGCTCATTCTTTTCTGTCCTTGTTAAAGTATAAGGCGAAGATAGCAAAGAGATTGACGAGTGACAAGCGACGAAAGAAGCGCTGAGTGATGCGTATTGAACAATAAGCGGAAAGCTTTTGATTTTATCAATCAAGCAAAATCAGTATGCGCTCGCCCCGCTCTATGCCAAGCAGGCGTGCGGCTGAGGTTTGGAAAGCCGCGATTTCAAGAAACCCGGCGCTTCCCCAGACGGCGAACAACTCGCTTTTACCCGCTCCCTCTTCGGCAAAGAATTTTCGGAAGGATGTAATCTCGCGGCCTCTGATACTGAGACGCGCACCCTTAGTCAACAACTCTTCCGTCAAATTCGCTCGCGTGATGTTTGTGATGCAGTTGCCGAAGCGATCCACGTGAATCACAGAAGCTTCAAGCCGCCCCGCTTCAATCAAGCGCACGGCCAATGGCTCAAGCCTGACATAATCCGTAATCTCGCGCCCCAGCTCCGACGGCTCTACACCGCTTGAGACGGCTCCGGCGACCGGCGCAAACAGGTCGCGCCCGTGAAAGGTCGCGCTCGCGTTTGGAAGAAAATATTTGTCGTTCGTCAGATGAAAGACGCGCACTTCCCTTTCGCGCTCATAAACGTAGCCGAACAGCCCGTTGTCCGGCCCTACGAAAAAGTAGTTGCGGCTCACTATGAGAATCGGTCGCCGCTCAGAGCCTACGCCCGGATCAACCACGCCCACATGAATCGTCTTCGCAGGAAAAGAGGTGTACGCAGCCAGCAGCGTGAATGCCCCCGCGTAAATGTCATGCGGCGGAATCTCGTGCGTGATGTCTAAGATTCGAGCATGAGGATTGACAGAGAGAATCGCTCCCTTCATAGCCCCCACGAAATAGTCCGCCGTTCCAAAATCTGTCAGAAGAGAAATGAAAGGCAATGCAGAAGGCAGAGTGCAAAATGATGAATTTGAAGAATCCCTTTTTAATTCATCGTTCTGCATTCTGCCTTCTGCATTGCCTTTAGTTTATGCTCGTGTCGGAGTTGATGCGGATTCTGAGTTGCTGGCCGCGAGACAGGTAAATGTCTCTGCCGCGTTGCGAGAGCACGCCGCCTGTGCCCATTGCGCCGCCGATGGCCGCGCCGATGGCCGCGCCCTTGCCGCCGCCAGCGATGGCTCCGATGATCGCGCCGATGGCAGAGCTGGTGCCGATTTTGATGGCATCTCTTTTGGAGGAATCTTTACCCTTGACGCCGCCTTCCGGATCAACTTCGCCTGTGTCGCTGCCCATTCCCGGCGTGTCAACGACCTCTATGACCTGCGCGTTGAGATTGGCAAAGCGATTGTCAGGCATGCGAATCTGCTCGAAAGATAGTTGTAGCTCTGACGTGCCTTTGACTTTGCCCGGACGCTTGACGGTACGGACGCGACCGTCAACCATCGCTCCTTCAAATTCAGACGGCTCTATAACTCGCGCCTGAAAGCGGTCGCCCTCTTGGCTCGCTTCGGTCGAAAGATTCGTCAAAAGCTCTACGCGCATGATTGTATCTTTGGGGATAAAGACCGTGCCGCGCGACCCTGTAGGGGCGGGGACGTTTACGGGACGGCTGCTACTGCTTGAGCTACTGCTACTGCTGCTGTCGTCATCATCATTGACCTGCGCCGTGCCGCCCTGCGTGCTCTGAGTAGTTTGGGTAGTTTGAGTAGTGCCGCGACGTTTGAGTCCAGGCGGAACGGTCGAATCAAACCCGCGACGCTCGAATCCTGCGCTGTAGCCAATCTCGAACCCCTGCTGATACCCGTCTTTGTAATCTTCCAGGGGGCCGTAGGTCGTAGCATATGCTCTATCCGCGCGCTGGTAATCTTCTTTGCTCTTGAAGTCGCGCGGGGCGTTTTCCACCACATCGCCGTAGCCCGACTGGTAGCCGTCCGAATAACCTGTGCGCCATCCTCGCTCAAGGGCGCTCGTGGAATCCTGCGCCATAAGAATGTTGGACGCCGACGCGGTGTTAACGACGGGTAGTGCCGCAAAGACAGTGAGTGCGGCGACAAGCAAAAGGATGCCGGTTTTTACTCTCTTCATTCTATGTCCCTTCCATTAAGCGAACATGAAACTATAAGCTGCCCTGACCGAAGAGGTGCCGGGGTTCTTCGGACGCCTTTCGACCAAAGGATGCTATCATATTCTGCTATAAACTTGATGCCGCTTGACGCTCTACGGTCGCGCCCCCGGACTTTTCAGGGCAAAGGCGACCGCGCCAGACGCTCCGGGATTGGGATAATTCAAAGAAAGCGGCATCCTTGAACGGCAGGGAGAGATGCTTTTCCAGGCATTCAGATGCAACGCGGGCACGGCAGGGTTGTTAAAGCCGGGAAGAGATTAACCACTAAATTACACGCGCACGACGCGAAGAAAATCAGACTCTTTCGTGATGTTTAGTGTGAATTCGTGGTTCATTGTCTCCCTTCTCTTATTTTGCAATCTGTTATTAGATATTAGATATGCGTAGAGTTTACCTTGACCACAGCGCGACGACGCCGGTTGACAGGCGCGTCGTCGAAGCGATGCTTCCCTACCTGACCGAAAAGTTCGGCAATGCTTCGAGCGTTCACTACTTCGGGCAGGAAGCTCGCGCGGCTGTTGATCGCGCGCGTCGTGAGGTCGCGGCTCTAATCGGCGCGCGGACTGCCGAGATTATTTTTCTTTCGGGTGGAACGGAAGCCAACAACCTTGCGTTGCGCGGGATAGCCGAAGCTTCCTGCGAGCACGGTCGGCATATCATCACTTCACAGATAGAGCACCCCAGCACGCGCGGCGTCTGCGACCTGCTGGAGAAAAGAGGCTGGGAGGTGTCGCGCCTTCCCGTCTACGACGACGGCATCGTTCGCACAAAAGATGTGCTTGAAGCAATCAGGCCGGACACGGTTTTAATCTCCCTGATGCTCGCCAATAACGAGATAGGGACGATTCAACCCGTCGAAGAGGTAGGCGCAATCGTGCGCGACCTGCGCGCTTCGGGGCGTCGCCATCTATGGCTTCACACAGACGCGGTGCAAGCAGCGGGGCGCATGCCTATTGATGTTGAGGCTCTAGGCTGCGATATGCTCTCGCTCTCGGCTCATAAGCTTTACGCGCCGAAGGGCGTGGGCGCGCTCTTCGTGCGGCGCGGCGTACGCTTCATACAGCAAATTGTCGGAGGCCATCAGGAGCGAGAAAGACGTGCGGGCACGGAAGCGGTCGCAGGCGTCGTAGCTTTCGGAGCGGCGGCGCGTCTAGCCCTGGAAGAGATGTCCGAGCACACAGCGCACATGCGCCGTTTGCGCGACCGTTTTGAAGCGGGCATCCGGGAACGAATTGAAGATGTAGTCTTCAACGGAGACCGCGAGCGGCGATTGCCGCATCTTTCCAACATCTCTTTCCGCTACATAGAGGGCGAAGGCTTACTGATTAATCTGGACATGCAGGGCGTGGCGGTTTCTACAGGGTCGGCTTGCTCATCCGGCTCGCTTGAGCCGTCGCCTGTGATTCGCGCCTTGGGGCGCACAGACGAGTTGGCGCGCGGCTCGATTCGATTCAGCTTCGGCAAAGACAACACGGAAGAGGATGTTGATTACGTTCTGGAAGTTCTACCACGCGCCGTCGAAAACCTGCGCCGCCTGTCACCGCTCTACCTTGAAAGGCAAAAAGAAGAGGTCAGAGGCTAGAGGTTAGTAGTTGCCTTTCTTTTACTAACCACTAACCTCTAGCCTCTGACCTCTTCCCTTTGATGTACTCGGAGACTCTTAGAGATCATCTGGCTCGCCCGCGTCATGCAGGTGAGCTGAAGGATGCGAACGCACGCGCGGAGCAGACGAACCCTGTGTGCGGTGATCGCCTGTGTCTCTTCATGCGCCTTCATGAAGGGCGAATCCAGGAAGCCTCGTTTCTTGCTTACGGCTGCGCGCCGACTCTCGCCTGCGGCTCTGCGCTGGTAGAGATGCTTGAGGGCATGACGGTCGAAGCTGCCGCACTGCTCAGGCGCGAAGATTTAACGCACGCGCTCGGCGGCCTGCCCAATCGCAAGCAGCACGCCGCGGCGCTCGCCATTGAAACACTTCGAGCCGCGCTTGAAGCGGCGCAGGTGTGGAAACCAGATGAGCCACGAAACAACACGAAACGGCACGAATAAGAACCTTAGCTCTTCATGCCGTTTCGTGTTGTTTCGTGGCTCGCTCTTTGCACCGAGACGACGCTATCTTAAATTTTGGTGTCCTACTCATCTGGCATGATCTTTCAACTTCTACGAAGGTGAGGACTGTTTTCGATGTGGAAAGAGTTCAGAGAATTCATCGCTCGCGGCCACGTTATTGATCTGGCGGTCGCCGTCATCATCGGTGCGGCTTTCGGCAAGATAGTCACCACGATGGTCGAAGGCATCATCATGCCGCCCATAGGCATGCTGCTGGGCAAGATAGATTTCGCCAGCCTCTTCTACGTGCTCGATACTGCGAAAGGCGTTCCCGTTTCGCTCGCCGATGCCAAAGCGAAAGGCATCCCCGTCATAGCCTACGGGCAGCTTACGAACGACGCGATTAACTTTCTCATCATCGCCTTCGTCGTCTTTATGCTCGTGCGTATGGTCAATCGAATCAAAAGCAAGCAGGACGAGGGCGAAGTCAAGACGAAAGATTGCCCGCGCTGTCTTTCGACCATCCCGCTCAAGGCGACCCGGTGCTCGCAGTGCGCGGTTGACTTACAACCAGCTTAAAAGCAATGCAGAAGTCAGAATGCAGAGTGATGAATGAAGAGGTTTCTTTAATTCATCACTCTGCATTCTGACTTCTGCATTAGTTAGAGACGCTTCGCTTGCGTGTTGCGCCGCCGTGGTATTGCGGGCCGCAGTACTGGCGCGGCTCCTGTCCGATGATGAAGGTTTTGGAGCGTATGACGGGGCAGACGTTGGGGTCGGCTATCAATCCAGTGCTCGGGTCTATGTCGAGCGTGATGGTGCCCTGGAGTTTTGTAGTGGAATCGCCAGTGCCGTCCGGACTGGTTGATTGTTTTGAGCGAGGCGTCGGCGAAGGAGTAGCTGTGGGCAGGGGCGCAGGCTCGTAAGTGTAGCCATCGTCCGGCTGCTGCTGCGTGCCGTCAGTTGTGGTCGTGCCGTCTTCCGGCAAGGTAGTGGTCTCTATAGTCGGCGCGGTGCCGTTGATGAAAATCTCTGTGCGCCGTCTTTCGGCGGGCGTATCGGAGCCTGCAAGCTTGCCCGTGCGCGTGTCTATCTCGGCCTGTTGAATGCCTTCGGGCATCTGCCAATCGCCCGCCCAGTCCGGATGCGAGTTGAGCGCGGCGGTCATGAAATCCGCCCAGATAGGCAGAGCCGAATCCGCGCCGGTCAAGCCCAGTTGCGAGCCGTCGTCAAATCCCACCCAGACGACGCAGACAAGGTTCGGCGTGTAGCCAGCGAACCAGCCGTCGCGAGATGTTCCGGTCTTACCCGCTATGCCTGTTTTACCCGGAACATTCTTGAAGCCACGCGCGCCCAGCTTTGCAGCCGTCCCGCGATTGACCACATCCTTCAGCATGTCCGTCAGAACGTAAGCCACGTCTGGCCGTACGACCTGATTCTTTTGCCCTGTGGGTTTGGCGACCGTCGTGCCGTCGCCTGTAGCGACGCGTGTGATGCCGACGGGCGTCGTGCGCGTGCCGCCCGCCGCGAAGGCCGTGTAGGCCGAAGCCATCTGGAGCGGTGTCGCTTCATTTGCGCCGAGCGCCATAGAGGGATAAGCCTTCGGCGGCTTCGGCAATCCGGCCTTAGCTGCCAGATTCATCACGCGCCCGATGGTCACATCCATAGCTACTTCGACGGTGACAACGTTCAGGCTTCTGGTAAGCGCGTCGCGCAAGGTGACAGGCGCATTAGAATATTGATCGCCGAAGTTGCCGGGAGAGTACTCCTGATTGTCGTAGTTGAAGGTCTTAGGCTCGTCCATGAAAGTGGTCGCGGGCGTAATCACTCTGGACATGGCATCGTAAGCGGAATTCAGAGCCGTCGCATAAACGAAGGGCTTGAAGACAGAGCCGGGTTGACGCAAGGCAGTGGCGGCTCGATTCAACTGGCTCCTGGAATAATCGCGGCCTCCGACCATCGCTATGACCTCGCCCGTGCGCGGGTTCATAGCCACCAGCGCGGCCTGCAAGGTTCCCGGCTCAATATTTCGTTTCGCGTAAATCTTGTCGAGCGCTGTGAGCTGCTTGTTGACAGCAGCGTAGGCCGCGCGCTGCAATTCCATGTCAACCGAAGTGTAGATGCGAAGGTGCCTTGCCGCATCCTGATCCGAGATGGTGTCGGCCAACTGATCCTGCGCGTAGTCAACGAAGTATGGAGCGTCCGAGACATCCACGCGCCCCTTGACCGCGGCGACCTTGAGCGGAACATTCTGGGCGGCGGCGGCCTCCGCCTGCGTGATGACGCCGGTCTCGGCCATTGATTCAAGCACCTGATTGCGCCGTGCGGTCGCCGTATCAAGATCGTGATACGGATTGTAGCGGTTCGGGCTGCGAATCAACCCGGCGAGGAATGCCGCTTCGGGCAAGCTTAGCGTCGTCACGTCCTTATTGAAATAGGCATCGGCGGCTTCACCGAATCCGTTGATGGAGAAGCCGGACTGCTGGCCTAAGTAAACCTGATTGCAGTAAAGCTCAAAAATCTTCTCTTTTGAAAGCCGTGTCTCAAGGATGATGGACATGTAGGCTTCGGCCAGTTTCCTGCGCAGGCTTCTTTCCGGCGAAAGCAGTAGATTCTTGACGAGTTGTTGCGTGATGCTTGAGCCACCCTGTCGCGCGATGGGCGAATTGGGGTCGGCGTCGTAGCGGCGTATGAGCGCGCGAAGGATGCCGCGAATGTTGACGCCATAATGCTCGAAAAAGCTGCGGTCTTCCGTGACGACGATGGCGTTGACTAGAGGTTTCGGAAGGTCGTTAAAGCCCACGACTTTTCGCTTTGAGCGGTCGCGTCCAGTAACGGCGCTTATCAGCTCCGGCTCAAGCTGCGCCTTCTCGTAGCGCGCCCCTGTCGCCAGGTCAGCGATAGAGACGATACCTCGGCCTCCGCGCGCGAACTGTACGCGCAAACCTGCGAAGACGCGCTGGCGGTCAACGATTGAATCGCCGCTCGGCTCTATCTCCACAGTCGTGCCCGCGACCTTGTAACGCCCGCGCGAAGCCTCTGCCTGCGCAGTTTTCTCAACATAGCTGGCGCGCTTTAGATACGAGACCAGATCGTCAACAGAAAGATTCTCGCCCGTGCGAAGCTCTCGCGGCGCGGCGTAGATGCCAGCCGAACGCGTATAGACCTCGCCGTTTAAGAGATTATCAATGCGGCCTGAAAAGACCCACCAGTAGTAGCCTAAGAGGCCGATGGCGACGGTGGAGAAAAAGACGAAGGCGATGATGACGGGGGGGCGAAAGATTCTTCTAGTCCAGCGGCGGAAGAAACCCGGCTCAGGCTCGCTGTAGCGGACAATACGAGAACCGCGCTTATCGGAACGCTTCCCCTTCTTCGCCACAGGCGGCACACTATCTTCCGGTGGATATCGAACAGGCATAAAAAATAAGGCAGAAGGCAGAACGCAGAACGATGAATGAATCTATTAGTGCTCTTTCTTCGCAGTCTTTACAGAAGAGACCAGTATGGCTATTAGTTCGTTAACTTCTTTGTGTAGTTCCGTAAATCTTTCTTCGGCTATTATTCTGCCGTCAACTAACAGCTCAAGCCAGTATGAAGTTTCCTCAAGCTCCTGAAGCCCGCATTCCATTTTACTGATAAACTCAGCGCGTGACCTTGCTCGCATTGCCTCCCGGTAATTTGCTCCAACAGAAGTACCACTTCTCAGAACCTGCTTACCTATGACTTGTGCTTCCGTCGTATTAGGTAACGCGACATACATACGAATAACCCGCAATGCGAAATTCTTCGTCCTTTTCTGTAAATCGTATGTTTTCTTATCTAAGGCTTCTCTTTCTTCATCCACTATTGCGGCACTCCACTGTCTACATTAAAACTGTAAACTGTTAGCGCAAGCCTGTCTACCCATAATTGACATTGAACAAGCTGTCTTTCTTCATTCATCATTTTGCACTCTGCCTTCTGCATTTAATTGACACCCCGTCGTGTTTCGCTTACCGTGACAGCTTCCGGTCACACGGCCACTTGGATGCGATTTTGACGAGATGAGTTTCACGCAACATGGCTCACGTCTTTTGACCCGGCTACGCTTTCGCGTACGATATGCGCTCGCGGCTATCTTGGTCGTGATTGCGCTCGGCACAACCGGGTTTTATGTAATCGAGAGATGGTCGTTCACAGACAGTCTTTTCATGACGGTGACGACCGTCACGACCGTTGGCTACGGGGAAGTACACCCCTTGAGCCAGACGGGGCGCGTCTTCAGTATCTGCCTGATGCTGATCGGAGTCGGCACTGTGGCTTACGGGCTTTCGACTACCGTCCAGTCCATAGTCCAGTGGGAGTTGCTCGAAACCGTCGGCCAGAGACGACGCTTTCGTGAGATGAACAAGCTACACGAACATTTCATAATCTGCGGCGCGGGGCGCGTCGGCTCGCGCATCATACGCGAGATGCGCCGCGCCAAATGCCCTTTCGTCGCCATCGAGAGCGATCAGCAGAAGGTCGTAGACCTGATTGAGCAGGGCGAGCACGTCATCGTCGGAGATGCCACGCTGGAAGAGATTCTCAAAGAGGCGGGAGTGGAAAGAGCGCGCGCTTTAGCCGCCTGTCTTCCAAACGATGCCGATAATCTTTATGTAGTGCTGCTGGCGCGCGATCTCAACGAGAAGCTGCATATAGTGGCACGCGCCGTCGAAGAGCAGGCCGAGCCAAAGCTGATTCGCGCCGGAGCCAATCGCGTCGTTGCACCGACCATTATCGGTAGCCGACGCATGGCCGAAGCCTTGATAAAGCCCGCGCTGGCGGATTTCATGGATTCGATTACGGCAGAGAATCTGGACTTGAATTTTGAGGAGGTAGAGGTTCAGCCCCATTCAATCTACGTCGGGCGCAAGCTGAAATATACGAACATTCGCTCTGATTTGGACGTGGTCATCATCGCCATACGCCGTCGCCACGGACAGATGATCTTTAATCCTACGGGCGACGCGGTGCTCGAAGCAGGCGACCTACTCATCGCCATTGGCCGCGCCGAATCGCTTATTGAACTGGACAAGCAGGCAGGTAAAACAAGAGTCTAGAGAGTCTTGGGAGTCTGGAGAGTCTAGAGAGTCAAAGCGACTTTCTTTTAACTCTCCAGACTCTCCAGACTCTCAGGACTCTCTAGACTTAATTCTTTGATGAAGATTTTAGTAACAGGCGGGAGCGGCTATCTTGGCACACACGTTCGCCGCTTCTTCAACGCCGACGATTTTTCTCGCCGCTCGAATCGTGACATCCTCAACTCGTACGATCTCAGTGTCATCTCGGACTACGATGCGGTCATACATCTGGCCGCGCATCTTGATAAAGACCCGGCTGCTGCTGAAACGTGTTTTCGCACCAATGCCGAAGGGACGGCCAACGTTCTTCGTCACATGCGTCACGGCTCCGTCTTCATTTACGCTTCGACTAAGGATGTCTACGGCGCGTTCGCGGACGATTACGCGGAAGTACCGGAAACATGCGGGACGGATTACTGCGGTCAATCAGCGCTTGAGTGGTCAAAGCTTATGGGCGAGCGTTACGTAGACTTTTACGCTGCGGAACTGGGTCTGCGAGCCTGTATCTTTCGCATGTCAACCGTCTATGCAAGGCCATCCGAGGGAAACGAGCCGAACTTCGTCACGCACTACGTCGAATCGGTCAAGCGCGGCTGGCCTGTACGCTTTCCCGCCCAGGGACTGCCCGTGCGCGACATACTCCACGTAGACGACTTTTCGCGCGCCTGCAAGCTCTTCATTGACTCGTCGCTCGCGCGCGGGCTGTATAATATCGGAGGCGGAAAAAGCAACGCTGTCTCCCTGCGTGAGATTGTCGAGAGGGTCGGGCGCATGATAGAGCTTGTGCCGAACATAGACGAGACGGCGAGCTTGCCCGCGCCCGTGCCGCTCGACTACATCTCCGACATCGAGCGCATCGGCACGGAACTCGGCTGGCGTCCAGAGATAAACGTCAAAGAAGGACTCAGAAGCCTGTTGTGAGAGAGCGTACGATACAGCCTGAAAGAATCAAGCGCGTCGTGGTGCGCGGCACCAACTGGGTCGGCGACGCGGTGATGACCATTCCGGCGCTACGCGAGCTGCGCCGAGTGCTGCCGCAGGCGCACATCACTCTTGCGACGCGCCCGTGGGCGGAAGGGATTTTCAGGGACGCGGACTTTCTGGACGACATTCTGATTTATGAGCGCCCACGCCGCTCGCCCGGCGCAGTCCTGCAACAGGTTAGAGAGTGGCGCAGACGCTCGTTTGATCTGGCGATTCTTTTTCAGAACGCGTTCGAGGCGGCGGTGATTGCAGGGCTGGCGCGTGTGCCGTTCCGAGTCGGCTACAGTACGGATGGACGCCGACCGCTGCTCACGCATCCGCTCGCGCTTCCCCACTGGCGAAGTGAGCGCCATGAAGTCTTCTACTATCTAAACATCATAGGCGAGCTTGAACGTTTGCTCTACGGCGCATCGCATGTTGAAGAACACGAGCCGCGTTTCATGCTTGAAGTTTCGGAAGCGAGAAAGACGGAAGCTCTACGGATGTTGAAGGAGTATGGCGCGAGGGACAGGGGAAACATCGTCGCGCTCTGTCCCGGCTCGACTAATAGCCGCGCCAAACGCTGGCCCGCAGACCGCTATGCAATCCTCGCAGACCGCTTCATAGAAGAGATGGATGCGGACGTGCTGCTGGTGGGCGCGCGTGATGAGCTGCAAGTGTCGCAGGAAGTCTCGCGGCTGATGCGACATAAGCCTGTTATGCTGACGGGCGAAACAGACCTGGCGCAACTGTGCGCCATCCTGAGCCTCTCTGACCTGCTCGTCACAAACGACACAGGCCCGGCGCACATCGCTGCTGCTCTGGAGCGCCCTACTCTAGTCATCTTCGGCCCGACAGACCCGCGAACGACCCGGCCATTTTCAAAGTCTGCCGAACTGGTTCGCCATCCGCCGGACTGCGCGCCATGCATGCTGCGCGACTGCCCGATTGACCATCGCTGCATGACTATGATTTCCCCTGAAGAAGTTTACGAGCGCGCCGCACGGATGATGAACAGAACGCACTTGGAGGTCGAAGCATGAAGCGGCCTGCGGTCTTTATGGATCGTGACGGGACTATTTCCGAAGAGGTCGGTTACGTCAACCATCCTTCGCGCTATCGCGTTTTTCCCTTTTCGGCGGAGGCCGTGCGACTGCTGAACGAGCATGGGTGGCTCGCTGTGCTGGTCACGAATCAGGCTGGCGTGGCGCGCGGCTATTTCACGGAAGATTTAATCGGCGAAGTTCACGGCGTGCTTAAACAGGAGCTTGAGCGCAACGGCGCAAGCCTTGATGCAATCTACTACTGCGCGCATCATCCTTCCGTCGGCGAGACACCTTATCGTTACGATTGTGATTGTCGAAAACCCAAGCCCGGTTTAATCCATCGTGCGGCTGAAGAGCTAGACATCGAGCTGGCGAAGAGCTGGATGATAGGCGACCGCTACAGCGACATAGTGCTCGCGCATAACGCAGGCGTGCGCTCCGGCTTCGTCATGACCGGCTACGGGCGAGGAGAATGGGAATACCAGCGCCCCGGCTGGAAACACAAACCCGAACTGGTCGCAGAAAACTTACTGGAAGCAGTGAGGAAAATAGTGACCAGTGACGAGTGACAAGTGACGAGCGAAGTCAAGCTGATTTAACTTGTCACTCGTCACTGGTCACTTGTCACTGATTTTTGGAGGAGGTTGATTGGGCATAGAGCCTGAAGTTGAGCGGGAGCGGCTGGCTGCAATCGTCGAGCGTTTTTCGCGGGCGCGGGTTGTGGTCGTGGGCGATCTGGTCGCAGACCAGTTTCTCTACGGCGAGATCAGTCGGGTGTCGCGCGAAGCGCCCGTCTTCATTCTGCGCCATGAGCGAACGGAGACCTTGCCGGGCGGCGCGGCCAACTGCGCCGTTAATCTAGCCTCTTTGGGTGCGCGGGTCGCGCTCGTAGGCGTCCTAGGCGATGACGAGCCAGGCAAAGCGCTTCTTGAAAAACTTGGGCAAGCTCAGGTTTCATGCGCGAGCATACGCACCGTTGCGGGCAGCCGCACGACGACCAAGGTTCGCGTGCTCGCCGGTCAAGCTCATTCAACGCGCCAGCAGGTGATTCGCGTTGATTATGAAGACACGCCGCTAGACAATAATGGTGTGCGCGAAGAGTTGCGCGAAAGCCTGCGGCGGGAATTGAAGGATGCGGATGCGGTAATCATCTCGGATTACAATTACGGCGTGGCGGATGAGGCGATGAGCGAGGTCATACGCGGAGCCTTGCGCGAGCGTCCGGTTCCAGTGCTAGTGGACTCGCGCTTTCGTCTCTCAAGCTTTCCGAATTTCACTTCGGCCACGCCTAATGAAGATGAAGTCGAGCAGCTTCTTGATAGAAAATTCACGGAGGCGAGCGCGCTTTCTGAGGCAGGCGTGGTCTTGCGTGAGCGTCTTGGCCTGACTGCGCTCCTCGTCACGCGCGGCGGGCGCGGCATGATGCTTTTTGAAGAGGGACGCGAGCCGCTTCAACTCGAAGCTATAGGCGCGCGCCAGCCTGTGGACGGCACGGGCGCAGGCGATACAGTCATCGCCACGTACGCGCTATCAATCGCTTCAGGTGCGACCTTTGCCGATGCCGCACGCCTCGCCAATCATGCGGGCGGGCTGGTCGTCATGAAGCGCGGCACAGCAGCGATTGACAGCGCAGAGCTTCTGCACAGCATCCGGCAATGAAATGGGTGCGGGGTGTCAGGTGCCGTGTGGCGGTAGAAGAAAGTCAACTGGTTTTTCTTTCGACCCGCACCCGGCACCCGGCACCTGACACCCGACACCTTCTTTAGATATGAACGATCCGGCGACTCGTATCCTAGACCGTAACCGCTTGATTGCGCGTGTGGCGATTGCGCGTAAGCGCGGCGCGCAAGTTGTGCTCGCTAACGGCTGCTTCGACATACTTCATGTAGGGCATGTGCGTTATCTGGAGGGTGCCAGGGCGCTCGGCGACCTGCTGGTGGTTGGGATAAATTCTGATGAGCAGGTCAGGGCGCTCAAGGGCGAGGGACGCCCGCTTGTGCCGGAGCGGGAGCGCGCCGAGTTGGTGGCGGCGCTGCGCGTGGTGGATTTCGTGACCGTTTTTCAAGAGCCGACTGTGGAATCCCTTCTGCGCGCTATTCGCCCGGACATTCACGCCAAGGGGACGGATTACACGGAAGAGACCGTTCCGGAGCGCGACGTGGTACGATCACTCGGAGGGCGCGTGGCAATTGTAGGCGATCCCAAACAGCATTCGACCTCCGAGATGCTGAAAGTTCTGTCACAAGGTTCTTCGAGCAACGATGAGGGCTGAAGCTTTCGTACACAAGCGCAGTTCAGGCTCGAAACTTTCTCAAAGAGGAGTAAGCATGATGAATAAAAGAAGGCGCGGGGCACACTTTTTCTCTGCTCTTCTGCTGGTCGTCACAGCGGCAGCCGTGCCCCTTTCGACGCCCGGCGCTTTTTCTTCTATACAGAAAAAGTTCGACCCTGAAGGCCAGTTCAACCCTTTGGGCAATCCGCCTAAAGGGCTGGAGGAGGTCGCAAGCATAGACCTTTTCCGCAGTGGTCGTAATCGCCCATTCACGAGCCACACGCATTCCGGCGTCGTGACAACACGCGGGGTAGTTTACCGCTTCCAAACCATCTCGGTCAGCCAGAACAACTTCACCTTCACGACGCGCGCCAGAGGAGGCGTTAGTTACCGCTTCGCTGGCCGCTTCCTTAAAGGCGGAGTCTATGCCGAGATGGATTCAACCCTCTGGGATCAGCCCCTGCTGGAAGGGACACTGACCAAATTCAAAAACGGCAAAAAGGTCGCCGAATCCCGGATGCGTTTTAGCTACTTCGGGGGAACATGATAAAAATAGTGCAGAAGTCAGAATGCAGAATGATGAATGAAAAGCTTTTGGCTAGTTAATTCATCATTCTGCATTCTGACTTCTGCCTTTGCTTTTATGCGGATTCTCATAGTCAAACTGGGGAGTATAGGGGACATAGTTCATACGTTGCCGTCGCTGGCAGCCATCAGGCGTGCCCTGCCGCGCGCAGCAATTAGCTGGGTAGTAGAAAAACGTGCGGCGGAGATTTTGAGGGACAACCCGCTTTTGAAAAGCCTCATCGAAGTCGACACGAAGGCATTGAGGCGCTGGCCGTCGTCTGGGGAGACGCTGCAGGCACCGCGCCAGCAGTTACGTCGGCTACGCGCCTCATCCTTCGATTCCGCCTTAGACTTCCAGGGACTTCTTAAATCCGCAACTATCGCCAGACTGTCGGGCGCGACCCGCATCTATGGTTTCGCGCGGCCTGCTTTACGCGAGCCTGCCAGCCGCCTGCTGCTCTCCAAAACCGTCCGCGTGCCGCCGCGCACCCATGTCATCGTAAAAAATCTTACACTGGCAGCCGGGGCATTGGGTATTTCTGTCCCGACCAGCCCCGAAGAGTTCGAGTTTCCCATCAGCCTCACGCGCGAGCATGAAGTGGAGGCTGAGGTGGCAGCTGACTGGACTGGCGGGCATCACGCGATACTGAATCCGGGCGGGGGCTGGCCTACGAAGCTATGGAGCGCGGAACGATTCGGTCAGCTAGCCGACCGCCTCTGGACGGAATTTGGCCTCCACTCGATTGTCACCTATGGGCCGGGCGAACAGGAGCTGGCCGAAAAAGTTTTGCAGGCGAGTTGCTCCGGCAGAGCGCGCGCTTGTGACATCTCCCTGAAAGGCTTTTACGCTCTGGCTCGTGCCGCAAGCCTCTACGTCGGAGGCGATACGGGGCCGACTCACCTCGCGGTTGCCGCCGGAGCGCCCATCGTCGGACTGTTCGGGCCGACCGAGTGGTGGAGAAACGGAAGTCCACGCCCTGCGGATGTCTGCGTCGAGCGCAACGACATAGACTGCCGCACGGATTGTCATCGTCGCGCCTGCTCAAACTGGATATGCATGGACATAGAGGTCGAGCGGGTCGTGGAAGCAGTTGCACACAGGCTTGGCCGCGAAGACAAACTCGTTCAATTGGAGAGCAACGGCGTTGCTTAAAGAAGGCTCATGGGTGCAGCGATGGCGTGTGCCGCTAGGGTTCCTGTGCGGCGTGGCTTTCGTAGTGCTGGCAAGACCCCGCCCCGTAACATTAGCGGCGGGCGGCGCGGTGGCTCTGCTGGGACTGGGCTTGCGCGCGTGGGCTGCCGGTCATATCAGGAAAAATTCTGCGCTCGCTACCTCCGGCCCCTACGCCTACAGTCGCAATCCTCTTTACCTTGGAAGCTTTCTGCTTGGCCTTGGGTTTACCATCGCGGCGGGGCAAATCATTCTGGGGCTTCTCTTCGTAGCCCTCTTTCTGGGCATCTATTTGCCCGTCATGCGCGTCGAAGCAGCGACACTCTCCCAACTTTTCGGCGAAGATTACACACGATATGCGCAGGCCGTTCCCCTCTTCTTCCCGCGTCTCATGCCCTATAGAGATGCCCGGACGAGCGGCGCAAAGTTCGATGCCGAATTATATTTGAGATACCGTGAATATCAGGCGGCAATCGGGCTTGTAGTAGCCTGGGGGTTGCTGGCGCTCAAGGCTGTTTTTGTGAAGTGAAGTTGCTGAGAATGAAACTCGCTCGCGTTCCAATTTTCTGTATCGCTTTCATTATTTTGCTGACTCTAGTCCCGGCGCTCGCGCGTGTGGACGAGCGCGCAAGGGTGGACGGCACCCCGCTGCCTTTCGACCCTGCGGAGGAGTCCGTTTACGAAGCGGAGTTCTCAAGGTCGCTCCTCAGAGGCATCAACATCGCAACGCTGCGCTTTACGGCCACACGCGAAAGCACTGCGACCACACCCGGAAAAGAGAATCTCTCAAATCTGCGCTTCACGGCAGAGGCCGAATCCAAGGGGCTGTTTCCGAAGCTCTTCTCCGGCTTAAGATTTCGCCAGCGCATTGAATCCATTGTCGAGCCGCAATCTTTCAACGCTCTGCGCACCGTCAAGCTGGACGAGCAGGGCAACCGTAAGCGCACGAGCGAAGCCGTCTTCGATCTCAAACAGCGCCGCGTGACCTGGACGGAGCGCAATCCGAACGACCCTACGAGCCAGCCGCGCACAGTCACCTCTGAATTCAGCGGCACCGTTCAAGACCTGGCGTCCGTCTTCTATTTCGTTCGCACGCAGCCGCTCGTGCCCGGAAAAAATTTCGAGGTGCTCGTCTCAGATTCAGGCCGCGTCTATCGCATGCCCGTTCGCGTCGGCGAGAAGAAGATGATGAAGACCTTGCTCGGCGAGGTGGAGACCGTGCGCGTTGACCCGGAGCTTTTCGGCGAAGACCGCCTGGTTCGAGGCAAAGGGCAAATCACCATCTGGTTTACGACCGACGCGCGCCACATCCCCGTTCGCGCGCAGATTAGACACGAGATGGGCACATTGGATATCACTCTTAAAAGCATAACCAACGGCGCATCCGGCGGGCGGTCTTCCGGTAAGTAAGACAGGGTGAGAAAAAAGAGTTCGGGTCGTGTTCCGCGTCGTCCCTCTTTTCCAGGCTTGTTATAATCTTGAGGTGTTGCGGGCACGTCCATACGACATCTGCGCCATTCACTTCTGTGGAATCGGAGTGGCGCTCAGAGTCGCATCGTACTCTTTATCAAGAAGACTCTTCAGGTCATCCTGGCTCAGGATAGGATTCAGATTGATTCCAAGGACTTGAAGCCCTGTCGCCTGTTCAACCTCAGCGATCACTTCTGAAGGCGTGGCCGTTAAAGTGCGCTCCAACATCTCGGCGCTCCATAGCTGAACCGTCTTATCCTCCCCCCCAGATACAAGCCACTTGCCGTCCGTACTGAAAGCCACTACAAAGGGCGCGTTATTGTGAATGTGAAGCTCCAGATAATTCTCGTCCGACAGTTTATCGAGCGACCGAAGGCGCACGGTCTTACCGGCGGAAGCGAGCCAGCGCCCGTCCGGGCTAAACACTACGCTTGTGACAGCCCCAAAATCCGAAAGCTTGCGAATCTCTTTACCGTTCGCTACATCCCAGAACTGGATTTTGCCCGAACCTCCGCTAACCAGCAGTTTCCCGTCCGGACTAAAGGTGAGGCTTGCTGCCAGCCAGTTATCGGAGCTTGGTGACGACGGGTCATTGCTGGAGATGGAGAATTTCTCTTTATCTTTCTCCACATCCCATACCAGAATCTTTTTATTGCTGCCTATGGCAAGCAGTTTTCCGTCAGGACTAAAGGCCACGCTCGCAATACTATCGTCCTTTATGGTAAGAGGGAAAACTCGCCTCTGCCTGCCTGTCTCCGCATCCCATAATGCGGCATAATCATTGCCGCCTGCCGATGCGATAAGCTTCCCGTCGGGACTCAGAGCAATGCCGTAGATGATTGAGGCATGCCCTTGGAACCGAAGAATCTCTTTGCCCTTTTCCACGTCCCAGAGCAGAATCGTTCTGTCGAAGTCAGATGATACGAGACGCTTGCCGTCGCGGCTAAAAGCGATGCCAGTGATTCTCCCCTTATGCCCGGAGAGCAAGCGCAGTTGTCTGCCCGTCATCATGTCCTGGAGGATGATGGTGTTGTCCGCACGCCCGATGGCAATTGACTGCCCGGCAGGGCTTAATGCGACTGCTCTTGAAATGCCTTCGAAGTCTAAAGAAAGTGGACGAGGAATATCCCACACTCGTAAGGATTGATCTATACCCATGACTGCCAGCCGACCGTTGGCGCTGAAGGCGATGGTCTTCCTGGTAATACTGCGGCTACTGGTATGCTCGGTGTCCTGATCCCTGAGTATCAAGCTTTCCTTACCCGTCTGGACATTCCACAGCCGGACGGTGTTGTCCTGCCTGGTGTAAGCGAGGAATCCGTCGGAGCCGAAGGCAAGCCCGGTAATTAATCTATCGGTCAGCGAAAGGCGCGGGGCATCTCCTTTGCCTTCAACATCCAACACCACAATTCTGTCACTATCACCCATTGCGATAAAGCGATTATCGGGGCTAAAGGCGAGGTAATCGACACGGTTGGTCCTGTTCGGAGAAATGCGAAGCACTACGCCCGTCTCTACATTCCACACCGTAATGGAATTTTCCATACTGAGTACGGCATCTACGGATGCGAGTAAACGCCTGTCAGGGCTGAAAACAATGTTCGCAATCCTTTGTTGATTTCCGGCGAGAGTACGAAGTTCTTTACCGGTCTCGGCGTCGCGAAGCCTGATGACTTTGCCGTCAATGGTTGCCGCAAGCGGTCGCCCGCCCGAAGACATCGTCGTATTATCCTGCGCGCCGGTTGAAGGCTGTAGTTGTTTGCCGGTCTCAACGCTCCAGGACTTGATGCTGCCATTATAATTCCCGCCGAAAAGTCGCCGCCCATCAGCGCTGAAAAAGATTTCCCTGATGTCTGCCGCTGCTTTGGGAACTGGTAGACTGCGAAGCTCCTCACCCGTGTCCGCATTTCTTAACTTGATAGTATCAGCGCCTACGACAGCGAGCAGACGCCCCTCAGGGCTGAAAGCGATTGGCGGTGCGTCAGCGGTAGTATTAGCGCCTACTGTTATAGTGAAAGTGCTCTCGTCACGGCTGGGAGCGACTGATGAGTCTTTGGGGCTGCTGCCTTGCGCGCTTGTCCACAAGACTCGCGCTCCCTTTATTTGAGCATCGGCCAGCCGCCTGCGCGTTTCAATGCGATCATCTAACAGTAGAGCTTTGGCTAGATAGGATTCCGCCTCAAGCACCTCATTCCTGTTAACAGCATCGTTGGCTGATATTTCTAACTGGCGGGCGTAGCCAATCTGGCTCTGCGCTTTTGCTTTTTGGCTCTGCTCTACCGCAACTCTTTTTTGCTCGGTAGCGGTTTGGCTCTGCCCTTGCGCTACCTGTTTCTGCTTTTCAGCTACCTGCCGCAGGCTGTCCGCTTTTTTTCTCTCTTCATCGGCAATCCGCCGTTGCTTTTCAGCTTCGGCTCTTTGATCTTCGGCGATTTGCTTCAGAAGCTCCGCATTTTTACCCTGCTCCTTAGCTCTGTTATAAGCCACCTCTGTGAGCCGAGCCGCTTCCAGAGCAAAGACTCTGGCATCGTCCGCTTCCTTAGTTTGTTGCTTTGCTACGAGGGTCTGCTGCTGTGCCAACTTGGTTTGACGCTCCGCTACGACCGCCCGGTTGATAGCGTAAATCGTGAGGGGTATTAAAAGAAGCAGGACGGCTACGGTTAAACCAACCGCCGCGCGCTGCAAGCGCTTAGGCCAGTTGACGGGCAGGTGTTCCTTGACCCAGCGATTATCAAATACCTGCGCGTAGATTGGATTACGAACGCGCAGAGAGTTCTGCTCACGATGTACGACGCCGGAGAGCTTGAGGTGAGTTTTGACGAGTGATTGTTCTTCATCACGAACAGTTCGACGGTCGTTGCGAATATCCCTGTAGGTTTCCAGCACGCCCGTTAAATCCGGCGCTCTCTTGGTCAGCATATCGCGTATGAACTGAAGGTTGTTGTCCTGCTCGCTGCGTTCTCCGAAAAACGTGCTGGCAACCAGAAGCTCAACATCTCTTTCCGTCCAATGGTCGCGCCTCTCGTCTATCATCACCCGGCAGAGCCGTTGCGTCAGGTAAGGATGGCCTCCAGTCCATTTCAACACCTGTCGCAGCGCCGCGCGGGCTTCGTCTTCAGCCAGTCCCAGTCCTGCGGCCAGGGGCAACGCTTCTTCAAATGTCCAGTCGGTCAACTCCACACGCTGGCCTATATTGAAAGGCGTGCGTTGCGGATCGCGTATCAGGTCGCCCGGCGTGGCGACGCCTATGAGCACGAATGAGAGACGCTGGAACTGCGGGACATGCGAGCGGGCGTTGTAGAAGTAACGAATCGCAGCAAAAAAATCGTCTGTAAAAGAGAGGCCGAGCGTGGTGTCTATCTCATCAACAAAGATTACAACGGGCGCGTCTGTCTCCTGCAATAGAAGATCACGGAAAAATAGCGTCAGCCGCTGTGTGATTCCGAGTTGCGAGTTCGCCTGCCACCACCTGACAACGTCTGTGCTGAGACTTAGTTGATCTTCTATCATGGCGAGCAAGCCCAGATACCATTCTTCGGCAGTCACCTGCACGCCTATCTGCGTCAGATCAATGATGACGGATTGGATTTTATCTTCGGCCAGCCGCTCGGCGGTATGCACCATGAGGCTCGATTTACCAATCTGTCGCGGCGAAAGAATATAGGCGAAGCTTCCGGTGCGGCAGAGCGCCAGCAGCTCGTCATCCGCCCGGCGGGGAATATAAAAACCGCTCCCGGCTTGAACCGTGCCGCCAACTGTGTAAATGGTTTCAGGCATTGAAGTGCTCCCGGAAATAGTCTGCATAAAGCTGGCAGCGCGGCATGACAGTGCGTCCATCCACGCGCCGCACTAATCCCGCACCGTGCAAGCGAAAGAAGACCCTCTCATCATGACAGGTCTGATGGCGTATGACTTCTTGCAGTCCATGAATCAGCTCCTGTTTGTCATGTATGCGAAAGAGGTGATAGCGCAGGTGGTCGCCAAACGGGCCGCGGTCATCAGTAGCGCGAGCGAAAAGCTCGCCCGAAGAGATTCGTCGGCTGGCAAGCAAATAGAGCGTACGCCGCACTAGATAGGGATGACCGCCCAGCAAGTTCATAAGCTGAGCCAGCCCGTTCGCGTCCAAAGGCGACCCGTGCCGGAGGTTCAGGTCTGCCACATTCTCCGCCGTAAAATCCGCCAGCTCGATGACCTGCCCGACGTTGAAAGGAGATTGATTCAGGTTTTCGATTAACTGGTACGGCTCTGTCGAAGTGACCAGCACCAAGTCCAACTGCTTCCAGACCTGAGAAGTCGCACGACTGTTATGCCAGCTTCTCAACATGCTGAAGAAGTCTGAGCGAAAGTCTGTCTCAAAGATGCTTTCAACTTCGTCCATCGCCAGCACGAGCGGGCCTTTGAGTTCATTCAGAAGATAGCGACCGACGTAGCGTGTCGTGCGCTGGCTGTTTCCCAAAGGCATGTCCCAGTATTCGCCAATGCGATTTTCCATCTCCAGCTCGTCCGTGAGCCACGCGCAGAACTGGCGAAAGAACAGATCGGCATTGGCGAGCGCTTTTCTGTCAATCAACTGAAAGTCCAGAAAGACTATATGCTTGCCTGCCTCCGCAGCCGCGGCGATGGTTCTTATCAGCAGCGAGCTTTTGCCCATCTGCCTTGGGCCTTTAATAGTGAGGGTCACTCCGCGTTGCCTGATTGTCGTCAAAGCTATGCCATCCGATGGACGCTCCACGTAAAATACGGACTGCGGATCCATAGTCCCTTCCGGCATCTCCAGCAATGCAGGCTGAGCCGCCGGTAAAGGGGTCGGCAATGGCTGACTAGATTCTGTGTCCGTCACCAGGCTCACCTTCGACTCGTCTCGTTTGATTGACAGCTCGCCGCCCGTGACGGCGCGCTTAATCTCGTCTATGAGGCGCGGCGTATCCTCCGGCCCGCTCCAAAAAGCCCAGTTGATCTGATTCAGGTAAGCGCTCAAAGGATACTGAAACGGCTCACAATAGTTTAAGCGTATGGGTAATATAAGGGGACGACCATTTTGGGCTTTAGCCAGGTTGTAGGCGGTTGAGATTTCGGCTTCGACCATCTCGCTGTGAATAGACTGAGCCGAAAGAAACACGAGCAGGAAATCCGAGCGACGCAGCTCGGCCTCTATCTGCTCAGCCCAGCGCGTGCCAATCAACATATGCTTATCTATGAAGACATCGTGCTCTTGACTGAGCGCCTCGCAGAACTGCAAGGCGAGCGATTCGTCTGGCTGCGACTGTCGTTTGTAGCTTAGAAAAACATGGGCGCGCTGGCCCGGATTATCATCTGTTGTCATATAGATACCACCGATAAGGCAGGACGGTTAATGAGCGATACTGGTTCCGCGTGCGCGGGGTTGTGAAACGTTGTGTGCGTCGAGCTACATAATATGCTCCTGAAATGCTATGTCAATAAAAATTAGAACACACCGGCTCTCCTCTTGTTGCACTATTTTCTAGAATACCGTACAACTTAGTCAGCTCGATTTAATCCAAAGTCACGTCATGGCTGCGCATCCTTTAGTTTTGAGGTAAGCGACTGCCTGTCAGGTAATAGATGCCCTTTTTCTTTCCCGGTAGCTCTGAATTAGTCATTACACAGGAAGCCCCTTCGCCTGCCGTCGCAGACAAGCTGGCGGAGCTTTCTGCGGACGAGCCTTTGCCCGCCAGCTATAAGCTGGATCGCATACGCCTTCTGCCTCAATCGCCGCGCAGGCTCTTTCTTTACTGGGAACTGGCGCGCGACCCCTTCGAGCCGCTGCGCCAAAGATTCGGGCAGGCAGTTAACTACAGGCTTGTCGTCAGGCTCACCAATCTAGACACTGAAGAAGTGACCCTGCATGAAGCAGCAGAGACGCGCTCGCAATGGTTCGACGTTCAGCCTGATCACGCGTACAGAACCGAAATAGGGCTTTACGCTCCGGGGCGCTCTTTCATTCGCCTGCTCATGTCAAACGTCAAGCGCACGCCGCGCGCCAGCGTCTCGCTCCAGACAGCCCCGACGCCTGAATGGTACGTCTCCGCCGAACAATTCTCGCGCGTTCTGGACGATGCGGGCTACGTGAGCGACGCGCTGGAAGTCGCGCTTGAGGCCGCGGACGAGGCGACTAATTACGGCGCAACCAGGGCTATTACCAGAAAACTTGCCCCGGCGAGTCTGCCGCCTATGAGCGAAGAAGAGCTGGCAGAGTTACGAGGGATATTGACGGCGCTTGCTTTCGGAATGCACTGGAGCAACCTGCGCCCTATGCTTTCACACAATCTTGCGAGCTGGTTCGACCTTGTAGGTATGGAGGATGCGAAGTTCGACCCGGCTCAGTTAACAGAGGTTCTATATACGACGCTCGGCATAGAGATGAGCGGCTCGCCCTTCGAGGCACCGCCCGAAGCGGCACGCAGGCGTGCGGCACGCGTCATCGCCGGCGCAAGCGAAATCAATCTTCCCTCGCGCCCCTTCCATCTCTGGATGCCGAGCATGAAAGAAAGGCAACTCAGAAGTCAGAATGCAGAATGATGAATGAAAGATTATTTAACTTGAATTATCTCTTCATTCATCATTCTGCATTCTGACTTCTGCCTTTATTCTTGTGCTTATAGGTTACTTCAGTCTAGTCCTGCACGCGCACTTGCCGTTCGTGCGTCATCCTGAGCATCCGGAATTTCTGGAGGAAGACTGGCTCTACGAAGCGATTACGGAAGTCTACCTGCCGCTCATCTACGTCTTTCAGAGTCTTCATGAGATGGGAGCGACGCCGCGCCTGGCTATGAACATCTCGCCGCCTTTGTGCGAGATGCTCTCGGACAAGCTCCTACAGGATCGCTACACTCGACACTTAGAAAACCTGCTGGCGCTCTCCGAAAAAGAGATTGAGCGAACCGCCCGTGATGCGCCGGAGTTTCAAGCGGTCGCGCGCATGTATTATGAGAACCTGAGCGCGGCGCATCATCTCTGGACGACCCGCTACCATCGCAACCTCGTACACGCTTTTCGCGAGCTTCAGGAAGAGGGCGTGCTGGAGATTATCACCTGCTGCGCGACGCACGGCTTCATGCCGCTCATCTCTACAGAGGAAGCAAGGCAAGCGCAGATAGAGGTTGCGGTTCAAAACTATCGCAAGCACTTCGGGCGCAGCCCGCGCGGCATCTGGCTGGCCGAATGCGCGTATGAGCCGGGCGTTGAGGATTTACTGAAAGACGCTGGGCTGGAGTACTTCATCTCCGACACGCACGCGATTCTCTACGGCGAGCCGCGACCACGCTACGGCGTTTATGCGCCAGTCCTTTGCCCGAACGGCGTCGCAGTCTTCGCACGCGATCTGGAAACAAGCCAGCAGGTGTGGAGTTCTATGGTCGGCTATCCGGGCGACGCTGTCTATCGTGAATTTTACAGAGACCTGGGCTGGGACGCGCCGCTGGACTATCTTCTGCCGCATCTTCATGCCGGAGGAGAGCGCCGTCATCTGGGATTGAAGTATCACCGAATCTCTGGCCGCAACGTGGCACAGCAGGACAAGCAGCCATACGACCCGCAGGCCGCGCGCAATCGCGCAGCCGAGCATGCCAGCCACTTTATCAACGAGCGCATCAAGCAGGCCGAGCATTTGATTAGAGAGTTTGAAGGCCGCCCGCCGCTCGTCTGCTCTCCCTATGATGCTGAGCTATACGGCCACTGGTGGTTTGAAGGGCCGCAGTTCATAGACTTTCTCTTCCGCAAGCTGCACTGGGACACGGATGCCATCAAGGCGGTCGCGCCCGGCGACGTGCTCAATTCCGGTATGCCGATTCAGACGCAACAGCCAGCCGCGTCCAGTTGGGGCGAAGAGGGTTACTACAAGGTCTGGCTGAACGAGTTGAACGCATGGATGTACCCGCATCAACATGCAGCCGAAGCGCGCATGACCGCGCTCGCCAATCGCTTCCCTGAATCGGAAGGCATCCTGCGCCGCGCTCTTAATCAAGCGGCGCGCGAGCTGTTGCTGGCACAGTCCAGCGACTGGGCTTTTCAAATCTATCAGGGCACGACCGTAGAATATGCTACAAAACGCTTCCGCTCTCATATACGCCGCTTTGACGCCATTGCGACAGAGATTGAGAACGGCTACGTTGACGAAGAGCGGCTGGCCGAAATCGAATGGCGCGACAACATCTTCGCAGAGATTGATTATCGCGTGTACAGGTCATGAAGCCGTTTGAAGACGCTGAGCGCGCTTCGTCTCTTCCGCTCATCATAGGCCACAGGGGCGCTGCTGCGGTTGCGCCCGAGAACACCATCGCTTCATTCAAGCGCGCCATGATGGACGGCGCGGACGGCATAGAGTTCGACGTACGGCTGGCGCACGACCGCGTTCCCGTGGTCATCCACGACCCGACCCTGCGCCGCACAGCATCGAGCGAAGAAGCTATAGCTTCACTCTCATCAACCGAGCTGGGTAAGCGTGATGTCGGCACATGGTTCAACCTGAGCTTCCCGCAGCTTGCACGCGAAGAGTACGGACGCGCCACAATCCCCACGCTCGCCGAAGTCTTCGAGCTATTCCGTAAAGGGAGCGCGGTGCTCTATGTAGAGATGAAGTGTACTCAGGCTGAAAGTCGCGCGCTTGCTTCCGAGGTGGCAAAGCTTATACGCGAGCATGAATTCACAGATCGAGCGGTCGTCGAAAGCTTCACGCTCGAATCAATCGCAGAGTTGAAGCGCATCGCCCCGTTGATTCGCACGGCGGCGCTCTTCGAGCCGAAGCTCATGCCCCCGCCCTCCCTTCGCAGGATGATGCGGCTTGCCATAGAGTGCAAGGCGGACGAGCTTGCCCTTCATCGCCTGCTCGCCACGCGTCGCGCCGCGGAAGAAGCATCGAGGCACGGCATGAAAACGGTCGTCTGGACGGTTGACAATCCCGCATGGCTCGCACGCGCGCGCCGCTACGGCATTCACGCCGTCATCACCAACAACCCGGCAATCATGAAAGGCAAAATTAAAAATTAAAAATGCAAAAGTGAAGTCGTTAGTAGCAGCCAATAATTTCTTTTCCTGTAAATGTGATTTCCGCCTTCCTTTTGCATTTTTAATTTTTAATTTTTACTTTACTCATTATGGATAGAGTCTTCCTGCGCTCGCAGTTTGCGGTTTATTACAGGCGGGCGCGACGTGTGCGCTGGGCGCGTGAGGCGCGCTCGGATTACGCTGTGCTTTTTTCGCTCAAGGGTCGCCTGCTTTGCAGCATCGCGGAAGAAGAGTTTGAGATAGGGGAAGCGAGCGCGCTGCTGGTTGATCCCGGCAGCGCAGCCGTGGCCGCGAGCCGAGAGGAGGCGGAGATTCTTACGCTCATCCTGACGCCCGCTTTCGTGCTCGATTTAGCATTGCGCCTGCGTCTTACGCTTTCCGGCGCAAGCGTTATGTTTCGCTCCGACAAAGTTGAAAGAGATGAGCGGCTGGCGCGGCTGGCGCGCGATCTGGCAGATGAGCTGAGAGAAGAAGAGGCCGGTCAGGATGTGGTCATCACGGCACTGGTCGAACAGATGCTCGTGTATCTCCTGCGTCATTACGCGAATGTGCGGCGCTCGGACGAGCTTGAATTGTCGCGCGTTGGCCTCGTTGATCGTCGCATACGCCGCGCCGTAGAGATGATGCACGCGCACATGGACAGAGACCTACCCATTGAGGAGATGGCGGGAGCGGCGTATCTCTCTCCCTTTCACTTCGCGCGCCTCTTCAAAAAACTGACGGGCGCTTCGCCCCACGCCTATCTAGCCACCCTGCGCGTCCAGCGTGCGCAGCAGCTACTGGCCGAAACCGATCTCTCAATCTCAGAACTCTCTGCCCGCGTAGGCTATGCCAGCCCCAGCCACTTCTCCAAAGCCTTCCGCCAATCCACAGGCATGACCCCGCGCGCTTTCCGCGCCGCAATCATTAAAGCTTGAAAGCTGTTTGAAAAACTAGCTTCAGCTTCCGTCCCGTAGGGACGACGTGATAATAGCCCAGCCATTTATGGCTGGGAACAGCAGGCACAAAAGAAGTAGAGTCCCGTAGGGACGACTGAACATGGTTTCAATCAGCATTCAGTCGTCCCTACGGGACTCAATACTTCTAGCGCATCTATTCCCAGCACTGAAGTGCTGGGCTATTATCATCTAGTCCCTACGGGACTCAAGCTGAATCTCAATTTTCAAACAGCTTCTTAACTCGACTTTATCCATTTTGGAAACAGGGAACGTAAATAAAAGACTTAGCATCCCGACTATTCGCCAGACTTTTGTAATGTCGATCAAAAAGAGGACATTCAAAAAAGTCTGGCGTTGAAAACAAAAGACTTATGCTATCGG
>DASWQH010000056.1:0-43503 GCA_036403815.1 Pyrinomonadaceae bacterium
CCGATAGCATAAGTCTTTTGTTTTCAACGCCAGACTTTTTTGAATGTCCTCTTTTTGATCGACATTACAAAAGTCTGGCGAATAGTCGGGATGCTAAGTCTTTTATTTACGTTCCCTGTTTCCAAAATGGATAAAGTCGAGCTAAGAAAATAAGAACCCTGCGCACCACTCACGCGTAAAGGCAACCGGACGATTCAATGAATGAGGCTCAGGCTGTTGGGTCGTCTTTCAGTTGAATGCATGGGGAACATATTTCACCACAGAGAACGCGGAGGACGCAGAGGAAACGCAGAGAGTTGAATCTTATCTCTGCGCCCCCTCTGCGCTCTCTGCGTCTCTGCGGTGAATCACAATTCTCAACGAGTCTCTTTCTGAAAGGAACATGAGGGCATGCGAATTCTAGTCATCGGCGGAACGAGCTTTATAGGCCCGCGCGTCGTGCGCAGGTTGTTGGAACAGGGGCACGATGTAACCGTTTTTCATAGAGGCCAGACTGAAAGCGATCTGCCGCCCGAAGTCGAGTATATACTCGGCGACCGTCACTCGCTCCCGGCTTTCTCTTCCGAGTTCAAGTGCATCAAGCCGGACGTTGTGCTCGACATGATTCTCTTCACGGAAGAGGAGGCGCGCATGGCTCAACAGACATTCAAAGGGCTGGCACGCCGCTTCGTCATGCCGAGCAGCATGGATGTGTACCGCGCATACGGTCGTCTATTGAAACTCGAACAGGGCTTACCTGACCCCATCCCTTACACCGAAGAAGGCCCCTTGCGCGAAGCTCTCTATCCCTATCGCTCTCGCGCGAAGGGGAAGGATGATCGCGCCTACAACTACGAGAAGATTCTGGCAGAGCGTGTGATGATGAGTGACCCTGAGCTGCCCGCCACCGTCCTTCGGCTGCCAGCCGTCTACGGGCCTGGAGACAAACAACATCGCCTCTTTGAATACCTGAAGCCAATGGACGATGGCCGCCCCTTTATGCTGCTCGAAGAAAAGAGGGCTGCCTGGCTCTGGTCGCGAGGGTTCGTGGAGAATGTCGCGGATGCTATTGCTCTGGCTGTGACGGATGAACGCGCGACGGGGCGCATCTACAATGTAAGCGGAGAGAATGCGCTAAACGAAAGCGACTGGGCGCGCAGCATCGCACGCATCAGTGGATGGAACGGCGAAATCCTGATACTTGAAATTTCCGCGATGCCCGAACACCTTGCAGACGATGCCCCTTACGAAAATCATCTGGTTGCAGATTCCAGCCGCATACGCAAAGAGCTTGGCTACAGGGAACGCGTTGAGCTTGATGCTGCACTCAGGCAAACCATCAAATGGGAAAGAGAGAACCCGCCCGCCGAAATTAATCAAGCGCAGTTCGACTACGCTGCCGAAGATGCCGCTCTCGAAAAACTAAAAGAACGTGACTCGGCATGAGTTGAGACGCGCGTTCCTGATTACCATAAAAAGATGCGCCACTAAATCACACGAAGCGACGCGAAACGGGTTTTTCAAATTGAACTCGAACCTCTTTCGTTTTTGTTCGCTGGTGCCCTGCTTTGTCTGTTTTAGCGACTCGTATTCTGTCTCAGTCACGTTACGGGCGCTCTTTTAAGCAAGCAAATTTTTTGCAGTTCATGCGAGCATTTTATGCTGCAACAACTTGCATGCAAGTAGCTTAGGCACAGACCGTAAGCGCTCATCTTAGCGCATGCAACCCGCACAACTTGCAAAAATTTTTGCAAGGAAAAAAATATTGAGGTGAATTGAAATAAGCCTTTGACATCTTGTGCGAAGCGCGGTAATTTCCCCGTAACCTCATCAGTTAATCCCGCTTCACAAACTAAGAACTTTTTTTTTGGAGGAGCAGAATCTTTCTCCAAAGGAGATTAATGTAAGCATGGTTAGAGCCCAGAGTGGACACAAGGGAATAAGCAGAATCGAGCAGGAAGCCAGAAATACCTACGGGTGGTACGTCAGGGTTAGCTTTAATAATCAGAAGCGAGTGAAATTCTTTTCCGATGCCGCACACGGTGGAAAAGATCAGGCGCTCGAACGTGCTGTCGAATACCGCAACAAGGCCGAGAAGGAGCTTGGCAAACCGCGCACAGATCGTCTTGTCATCGCGCGCAATCCGCGCAACACCTCCGGCGTCATGGGCGTTCAGCGAAAGACGAAAGTCGTCGTCGCAGAAGACGGCGAAGAACGCGTCGTCAAGAACGTCTACGAAGTGACGTGGAATCCGGAGCCGGGTCGTCTTTGCCGAACGTGGGTCTCGATTGACGAGTACGGCGAAGAGGCTGCATTTCGCAAGGCTTGCGCCATCCGGCGCGAGAAAGAGCGCGAGATGTTCGGCTCAGTAGTCAAGACGAACTGGGAAGACAGCCTGAAAAAGCTTCTCGCTTCCCGATAGCCATTGGCTGTAAGACTTGAGAAACGACACTCTCTAGTGTCAGGGTCGGTTTCTACTCTTCTTTGAGAAGGTGTATGATTGTGGGAGACGCTTTGTAGGCCGCGACCTCGCACACAAAAGCGTCAGCACCTTCTTCGGAACGGAGAAAGAAGAGACCGGCGTTGACAGCTTCCCTGAAAGATTCTTTTGGCCGCGAGATACGCGATCTTCGTGTGTCTTTGACCGACCGTTGCAATTTTCGCTGCTTCTACTGCCTGCCGCACGGCGAGCCGCCAGCCGCGCCCAAATCCTCTATGCTCTCTTTTGAAGAGTTAGAGTATGTCTCAGAAATCTTCGTCTCTTTAGGGATAGAAAAGATTCGGCTGACGGGCGGCGAGCCTATGCTGCGCCGCGACATAGAAGTCATCACGCGCAAGCTCTCTGCGCTCAAACCCCGACTCAAAGATTTAGCATTGACGACGAACGGCTACTTTCTTCCCGAACGCGCCGCGAGTCTGAAAGAGGCAGGGCTGGACAGAGTGACGATCAGCCTGGACAGCCTCAAGCCGGATGTCTTCAAGCGCATGACGGGCGTGGATGTTCTGGAGCGCGTGCTCGAAGGCATAGAGGCTGCCGAGCGTGCCGGATTGACGCCAATCAAGATCAACGCCGTCGTCGTGCGCGGGCATAATGAAGAGGAGGTCGCGGATTTCGCCGCCTTCGCGCGCCGTGTAGGAGTTAGCATGCGCTTCATAGAGTTCATGCCGCTTGATTCCGGCCATGACTGGTCGCGCGCAGATGTGGTGCCGGGACGAGAGATTTTCCGGCGCATCAATGAGCGATTTCCTCTGACTCCAATCAACACGGAGCGCGGCTCAGACACCTCTACACGCTTTCGCTTTGCAGACGGCGCAAGGGGCGAAATCGGCATCATAGCCCCCGTCACGGAACCCTTCTGCGGCGCTTGCTCGCGCATACGCCTCACAGCCGACGGACAGATTAGAACCTGCCTCTTCTCCACGGTCGAGCACTCTCTGCGCGATGTTATTAGAAGCAATGCTACGCGCGACGAAGTTATAGAGTTCATCGAATCGGTCGTCATGAAGAAAGAGCCACGTCATTACATCAACGACCCAAGCTTTCGACAGCCAGAGCGTACGATGAGTTTTATTGGCGGTTAAGAAACTGTAGAGAATAATAACTGAGCATGACGGAGCGCTTTTTGTTTTCAACCCCGGCCTTTGGAGTCGCCTGACGATGGCACAATCCCAGGACAAAATAGGCTCGTACACGTTAATCAACAAGATAGGAAGCGGCGGTTTCGGCGTCGTGTGGCTGGCGGAAAAGCGCACCAGCATTGCCACCACACGCTTCGCCTTGAAGCTCGCGCGTAATGAAGACGTGGATATTGAAGTCTTCAAACAGGAGGCGGCAATCTGGGCGCATGTGAGCGGGCATCCGAACGTGCTTCCGATTATCGAAGCAGACATTTATGACGGGCAGATTGTGATTGTCAGCGAGTACGCGCCGGGCGGCTCTCTTATGAACTGGCTGCAAAAGCATGGCGGGCGTGCTCCTTCAATCGAAGCGGCTGTCGAGATGACGACGGAGATTCTGGACGGGCTTGAACACCTGCACGAGCAACGCATTATTCATCGTGACCTCAAACCGGATAACATCCTGCTGCAACGAGAGACGCCGCGCCTGGCGGACTTCGGCATCGCGCGTGTTATCAAGACGGATTCTTACAGTAAAGCCGTCACAGGCACATTCGCTTACATGGCTCCCGAAGCCTTCAACGGCAAGCGCAACGAGCAGACGGACGTGTGGTCGGTCGGCATCATCCTTTACCAGATGCTGGCCGGACGATTGCCGTATGACCAGGAGGACATTGTCGCCCTGGTCGGAGCCATAGTCGGGCATGACCCGCCTCCGCTGCCTGATTCTGTGCCGGAGAGCCTGCGCCGTATCGTCGGGCGCGCTCTCAATCGCAACCCTTCGGAGCGCTACCAGTCAGCCGCAGAGATGCGCCTGGACTTGCGCCCGGTCAGGTACGAGCTATGGCAACCACACTCGGTTGAGACTATCCCTTATGCCGCAGTCGAACCGAAAACTAAACCGGATGAGCCGCGACCTGTAAGTGCGCCGGTTGTGTCTGAATCCAGCCCTCAAGCGCCTCCTCCTTTACCGAATGTTGAATTGACATCGCAACCTGTGCCGACAATCGCGGTGCAAACAAGCAGGTCTGGAGCGTCGCAGAGCACCGTGGCATCGGCTCCATTACCACCCGGCATTAGTGTCGAGCGCCGCAGAGGATGGTTGACTCCGGGCAAAGCTGTAATTGGCGTCGTGGCCGCAATCGTCATTGCTTCGCTGATTGCGCTGGCAGCTATTAAATGGCTTCCGACGAATACGACCGAACAAGCTGGCAAAAATTCCGCCGCGTCAGAGCAGCCTGTAGATTTCAAGCTCAATCAAACTCTGGCGGGGCATACAGATGGGGTTATGCCCATAGCGTTTTCACCTGATGGAAAGACCCTTGCGAGCGGAAGCACCGACAAGACAATCAAGCTCTGGGACGTGCAGACCGGCGCGCTCAAGCAGACATTAACCGGACATAGCAATGGCGTTCATTCTCTTGAATTCTCGCCGGATGGGATGACTCTGGCGAGCGGAAGTGACGACAAGACAATCAAGCTCTGGAACGCACAGACGGGCGCGCTCAAACAAACCCTTACAGCGCATAACAGTGCAGTCCATACTATTGCATTTTCACCGGATGGAAATACTCTGGCGAGCGGAAGCACTGATAAGACTATCAAAGTTTGGGACGTACACACGGGCGCGCTCAAGCAGACATTAACCGGGCATGCCGAGACGGTTAAAATGGTCGCATTTTCACCTGACGGTAAGCAGCTTGCGAGTTGCAGTGATGACAAAACCATCAAGTTGTGGGATGTGCAGAGCGGCGCGCTCAAACAAACTCTCACAGGACATAGCAGCGGGGTTCACGCAATCGCATTTTCACCTGACGGGAAGCTGATTGCGAGCGGAAGCATTGATATGACAATCAAGCTCTGGGACGTGCAGACCGGCGCGCTCAAGCAGACGCTCGCAGGGCACAGCAATGGTGTTCATACAATCGCGTTTTCACCTGATGGAAGGCTGCTTGCGAGCGGAAGTAATGACAAAACCATCAAGTTGTGGGATGTGCAGAGCGGCGCGCTCAAACAGACTCTTTCGGGGCATACTGATCCGGTTATGTCCGTCACATTTTCACCCGGAGGGAAGTTGCTTGCGAGCGGAAGTATGGATAAGACAATCAAGCTGTGGACTGAGCCTTGAGCATGAAGGGCGCATTGATGATTGAAGCGAAAGGTTTTACTGCAACAGATAGAAGCAGCGCCGCTACATAAACGCTCCGGCTTGTTGATGATTTATTTCTACAAAGGGATTAGAATCCGGGGTTGTAAATCCAGGCAATCATAGATTGACAATTTAGATAAGTTTTCGGGGGAGCCTCCAACATGATTAACGAGGCTGAGAGTCACAAACCAGGTGAGACCCCTTGAACCTGATGCGGTTAGTACCGCCGAAGGGAGAAGCAACGGACAGGCCGTTTCATCTTTCGTTTCAGGTGGAACGGCCTTTCTTTTTCAGGCCGCACGAGACACAAGCAGGCCAGAAAGTTTTGAAGATTATGAGTACATCGAAAGAGACTGTAGAGAAGCTGAGCGGAGAGGTACAGCTTCCGAATTCCAGAAAGGTTTACATCGAGGGCAGGAACAAGGGCGTGCGCGTTCCCTTCCGTGAAATCTCGCAGCACGCGACCAAAAATTTCGACGGCACGGTGGAAGAGAACATGGAGGTGCGCGTCTATGACACGAGCGGGCCTTGGGATGACCCGTCGGTGAGGTGCGATGTTCGTGAAGGATTGGCGGCGCTCAGGCGCGAGTGGATAATGGCACGCGGCCAGGTTGAAGAATATGAAGGTCGCGTAGTTCAACCCGAAGACAACGGCTATCTAACGCGCGGCGCGGAAGAGTTTGCGCGGGTGAAAGACCACGGGCGGCTGGAAGAGTTTCCGGGTTTGCGGCGTGCGCCCTTGCGCGCCAGGCCAGGAAGACGCGTCACGCAGATGCACTACGCCCGGCGCGGAATCATCACGCCTGAGATGGAGTTCATTGCGATACGCGAGAACCTTGGGCGTGAAGCCGCGCTTGAGGCTTTCGCTAAGGACGACCGCAGCTCGCTCTTTCACGAGCACAGAGGCGAAAGCTTCAACGCTTCGATTCCCTCTTACGTCACGCCTGAATTTGTGCGCGACGAAGTGGCGCGCGGGCGCGCGATTATCCCTGCGAACATCAATCACCCGGAATCCGAGCCGATGGTTATAGGGCGCAACTTCCTTGTCAAAATCAATGCCAACCTTGGTAACTCTGCGGTCGCGTCTTCCATAGAAGAGGAAGTCGAGAAGATGCGTTGGGCTACGAAGTGGGGCGCGGACACGGTGATGGATTTGTCCACGGGCAAAAACATACACGCCACGCGCGAGTGGATTCTACGTAACTCTCCCGTGCCGATTGGAACGGTGCCTATCTATCAGGCGCTCGAAAAGGTAGGAGGCAAGGCGGAAGAGTTGACGTGGGAAATCTACCGGGACACTTTGATTGAGCAGGCGGAGCAGGGCGTGGACTACTTTACGATTCACGCGGGCGTGCGCCTGCCTTACATTCCTTTGACGGCCAAACGAACGACAGGGATTGTCAGTCGCGGCGGCTCCATCATGGCTAAGTGGTGTCTGGCTCATCACGAGGAGAGTTTTCTATACACGCGCTTTAGTGAAATCTGCGAGCTAATGGCGGCCTATGATGTCTCGTTCTCTTTAGGCGATGGTCTACGTCCCGGCTCAATCGCGGACGCCAACGACCGCGCACAGTTCGCAGAGCTTGAGACGCTCGGTGAATTGACGAAGATTGCGTGGGAGTATGATTGTCAGGTGATGATAGAAGGCCCCGGTCATGTCCCCATGCACCTTGTCAAAGAGAACATGGACAAGCAGCTTGAAATCTGTCAGGAAGCTCCGTTTTACACTTTGGGGCCGCTCACGACCGACATAGCGCCCGGCTACGATCACATTACCTCGGCCATCGGCGCGGCGATGATAGGCTGGTTCGGCACGGCCATGCTCTGCTACGTCACGCCGAAAGAGCATCTGGGGCTTCCGAATAAGAAGGATGTCAAAGACGGTGTCATCGCTTACAAGATAGCCGCGCACGCGGCAGACCTTGCCAAAGGGCATCCGGGCGCGCAATTCAGAGACAACGCACTGTCCAAAGCGCGCTTTGAGTTTCGCTGGGAAGACCAGTTCAATCTCTCGCTCGACCCTGAAGTCGCGCGAGAGTATCACGACGAGACGCTGCCGCAGGAGGGCGCAAAGCTGGCGCACTTCTGCTCCATGTGCGGCCCGCACTTCTGCTCTATGAAAATCACGCAGGAGGTTAGAGAGTACGCCGCCGAGCAGGGCATGGACGAAGTGGGCGCGCTTCATGCAGGGATGAAAGAGAAGGCTGCGGAGTTCATAAGCAAAGGCGCGGAGATTTATCAGGGCGAGCTGCCCGAAGGCGCGCAGCGAGAGCACTAACAATTTTCAAGCCCCTGAAAGGGGCTGAAGAAGAGATTCAAGATGAAAGCGGCGCGAGGGGAGCAGAGAGAGTAATCGCGCCGTTCAAAGAAGCTGTCAATCCAGACTACGGTCAAGGTTGATCGTTTATGGTCGCCGTGTCTCTGCGTTTGACGTAAACGTCGCCGCGCGGCGTCATGTCGGCCTTCTGCGCCAGCGTGTAGAGCGCCGAAGCGAGTATTTCCTTGTTCTCCATCTTAAAGCTTGTGGTGCCGTTGATCTTTGTGTCCGGGTCGTTGTACTGAAGCGTCAGATAGCGGAACTTCTTTTTGATTAACATCGCAGGCAGGGCGAAGATGGTCACGCGGCTGGCTACATCTGCTGCTACGGGTCTCTTCGATTTTGTATCCGCGAAGGCTGAAGCGATTGAGTTGTAAGGAATCGAGAAAATCTCCTGCTGGTACTTGTTGCGAAAGAGCAGGCGGCGGTTCGCATCGTCAAAGGTGATGGTTCCGTCCATCTTCTTGATGCCGACGACGCCGCCTTCGTATTTCACCTTGATAGTTTGCGGTGCCATCGGCGGCGGCGGTGTGGTCGTGCCAGTGTTCGTTGGAGTCGTGTCGGGGGTTTGAACCGTGCGCGGGCGCTGCGCCTGTGCCGTCACGCTCGCCACGACTAAAACGAGCACACCTATCCAGATTAATCTGATGGTTTTATTCATTTGTTTCATGTCTCCCCTCAAATAGCAGAACAAATTCGGGAATCTAAAGACTAAAGACGCATTTGGCCGACCGTTCGTTGCCAGACGAGCGTTTGTTTCAGAACGCAAAGGCGTTGTCGGTCTTCGGGCGCGGCATGGGGTTCGAGCTGTTCTATGATGGCTTCTATGAGCGGCACGCTGAAAGAGCCTGCGTGGGCTATGACCTGCGAGTAGTAGTGTAGCTGTATGCGCCCGTGCGCGTCCTTGTGAAAGCCGTGAACGTCTTCGTCCGGCAGGCGATAGACCTCCTGATTGACAGGAATAACGCGTCGCGGAACGGCGTGATGAAACGCAGACCTGGAGGGGTCGCGCCAGCCAAGCAGAAGAATTCCTATGAGCAACCCCTGCTCGTTCAGGTAATCAGGGCTAAGGATGGAGAGGTCAGCCGGAGGCGACAATCGCGGCCCGTAATTTCCGTATTCCGGGTTAGCCAGAAGCGAATTGTAAATTACGCCGAAGACATCCAGATCATCGTCGAGCGGAATTGAAACGAACTGTGCAAACCCGTAATCATCCGGCCCCGGCGGCTCGTGTGCATCAAGGCGGTCAATCACACGCCCTATGTAATCAACATGCGAATTGGATTTGACTATTTTGGCAATCTTAACCATTTTGGATTTTCGATTTTGGATTTTTGGATTAACGATTGCAGGATTGAAATTCTACAAGGTACGCTGCCACTCCAATCCAAAATCGGCAATCCAAAATCGTTAGTATCCTCCCATTCCGGGATTCGACCATTCCGGCACTTTGATGATAATCCACCACAGCAGCAACTGCACGCCGAGTATGACGAGGCCGAAGAAGATGGAGGCGAACGAAGCGCGGCGTCCTCCCCTGTGGGGCGCGCGATATGAATAGACCAGGCCAGCCGCTCCTATCAGTACAGCCCCCGGCACGAAAAGGATTCCCAGAAAGGGAACGAGCGCATAGGTCGTAAAGGCGAGCGCCGTAGTCGAAGCGCCATTGCGATTTATTTCAGGTAGCATCGTTGACATAGGACGTTTCTTCGGGCTGGGCTGCGAGTTGCGCGTCCCCTTAGCACGCCCGCTCGCAGGACGATGTAAGTGATAAGAAGCGCGCAAAGCGTCTGCCGGGCGGTACTGCTCTTCGAGCGAGCGCCCGCATGTCGAACAGAAACGCGCATCTTGACGGCGCGCCTCTGCGCCACACGCAGGGCACACGAGACTGGACTCGTCCTGCTGCTCTTGATGTTTTTGCGTGCTGCCTGTTTCGCTGCTCATCTAAAAGTGGGCTTCCCCGTCCCGGTTCGAGGTGCGGTGCTGAAGGGAGACAACCCTTATCATAAAGGCAAAATTAAAAATGTAAAATGAAAAAGGTAGGACACGCTCTCGCGAGCATGAATCAGATAAAAGAATCAAAGCTGAAAGCTTTGTCCATACTTTTGCATTTTACATTTTTAATTTTGCCTTTTTATCGCCGTCGAACCTTGCTGGCGCTTTTGCGCGAGAGGCCGAACATCAGGTGCTCTCGTTCGGCGAACTCCTGAACGACGCGCAGGAAATCTGCGCGCTCACGCTGGCTGATGACCGCCGCAGCATCCGCTGTCTCTATAGCGTAAGGGTAACCAAGGCCGACGATGCATTCGGCGCGCACAGCATCGACTACATCATCCAGCAAGCCCGCCTCGTAGACCCACGCGGGCGTGTCTAGGCGCGCCGGAAGCCCTTCGCCGGTTGTCTGCAAGTAGGTGAACCCTATAAGCGGCTCGCCATTCTCGTCTTCAAAGCCTTCGCGCAAAGAGTGGCAGAAGCTTGTACGGTCGCCCCAGCGCTCAAGTATGGGCGGCGCGCTCTCTATTTGAGCATGTAGAAACTGCGCGTCGTAGATAGATAGCTCATTCTCACTAAAAGCGCGTCCCTTTAATACGTCCAAGAGTCGCACAAGGTCGCGCGCGTAAGATTGATCGACGAAGCCTACAAGGGGAACGCGTGTCTCGCGCGAGAGTTGAGCAAGGCGCACGAGCGAGTCAACATAAGCATCCTGAATCCTGGTTTTGGGGAGCGCAATCGAGATTAGAAGCGTGCCGTCAAGGAAGGCTACGGGAGTTCTCTCTTTACGTTCCTGCCAGCCTCTCTGCTTCTCCAGAAATTTTGCGGTCTCTTCAATCTCAAGCCGGAAGCGGTGAAGGTCAACGATGGTATCCGCTTTGATGTGCTCGTTCGTGCCGGAAAGAATCTCTTCGGGGGAGACAATTCGGGAGCGCGCCTGCTTCTCGTATGAGAGGTCACGCGAATGAGGATTCTCGAACCACGCGACCTGCACGACTGCGACGGGCAGGGAAATTTCTTTGCCGGGCGTCAACTGGCTGCCGTCCGCTGCGAACGTCACGCGCTCTGACAGAGCATCCAATGCCCATCCTCTGGCCTCTTCATGCGTCGCCCATGCCTTGCCGAACGCCACGACCATCGAACCATTGCTATCAAGCTCCGTCGAAGGAAGCGCGCCCGAAGAGATACGCGCGGCTTCAGCGCGGCGGCGCACCTCTGCGTACGAAAGACCGTCAAGAATGCGCCAGCGCTCACAATACTCCAGCACACGCTCGCGCCAGGTCTTGTCAAAGCGCAGGAACTCCTCGCGCCGCACGTCGAGCGCTTCTGCCAGAAGATTTCTATATAACATAAGAACAGTTTTGAGTTTCCAGTTTTCAGTTTTCAGAAGAAGCGCGACCGGCTTTTACTGAAAACTGAAAACTGGAAACCGAAAACTAATTATTTCTGCGCTTTCGTCCACTCTTCCTGCGAAGGAGTGAAGTAAGTATGTTTCAGCTTGCCGCCGAGGAAGGTGTAGGCGATGCCGTCCTTCAGGTTGCGGAAGATGGTCATGCCGCCCGTACCATCTTGTCGCTCGAAATTGGAGTTGCTCATGATGTTGAGCGATTCGGGCGTGTCGTTGGAGTTAGTGTGCTGAAGCACGACCTGCCGCACGGTGCCTTCCAGCTCAGGCTGTAGCCTTTTGGCGGCGACGAAGCGAGCGTCAATGAAAGCGATCGTCACGACGCCGCCTGCGACGTTGAATTGAAGAGTTCCGTTGTTACCGGGTTTGTCTGAAATCGGCTTGCCCAGGATGCGCTCGACATCAGCGCGCCTGGACTTCAAAGGCTCTATGCTGTTCCATGAAGTAGCCGTCACAAACTGTGAAAAGATAAGGGTGGCGGCGATGACTAAAGCTGTGGTTGCGATCACGCGCCGCGCGCGAAGGCTGGAAAAAATCGCGTTCTTCATAGCCACGGATGCTACTCCATAAGAGTCCCAAGTTCCAAGTCTCAAGTCCCAAGTCAAAAACTCTTTCTTTTGACTTGGGACTTGAGACTTGGAATTTGGGACTTCTTATTTGGCGAACGGCTGGACGCGCTCGACGGATTGTTTGAAGTAATCGTCGTCGGGCGCTAGTTGTGCGCCCTTTTGATAGGCTTCGAGCGCCTTGGCGTACTGTTTGGAGATTTCGTAAGCGTAGCCAAGCTCGCGGTAGACGTTGGCATCGTCTGGCGAGAGTTGTGCGGCGCGCTCAAGAGCGGTGATGGCTTTCGGATAATTTTTAGCACGCGAATAGGTGAAACCCAGAAGGTAGAAGGTTCCGCCTTTGGCATCCTTGTCGGCTGCGGCTTTTTCAAGCACGGTCGCGGCACGCACCATCTGTCCAGCGCCTATCAGAGCCTGCCCCAGCAGCGTGTTCGAGGCTGCGTCCGAATGCGCACGCACCAGATTATCCCCCGCGCGCACGGCGTTCAGATAATCAGCATCGGCGCGAGCTTTCACCGTAGCAACGCCTGCGCGCCGTAGATAAGCTATGGTCAAAAGCTGCCAGGCGGAAGCAATCTGCGCGTCATTCAAGGTCGCGCGGTTGAGCGCGGCAATCGTCGCATCCATATCGTTGCGCTCAAAAGCTATCTGGCCTAAGTAGTAGAGAGCGCGCGCATCCTTCGGATTAGCTTTGACCGCCGCATTGAAAGAGCGCTCGGCGTCCGCCTTTTTGTTCGTCTGGTATTCCGACAGGCCGCGATAATAGAGCATGGCCGCGTCTGGTTGCGCTCCCTTGCGCGTGGTTGCGGCTGTGAGAAGTGGCAGCGCCTCTTCAAACTTTTCTGTAAACACAAGCGCCTGTGCCAGAGCGTCCGAGGTATTCGTGTCCTCTTTGCCTGCGGTGCGCTGCAAATCCAGAGCGCGCTTGAGGTCTGCGGCAGCATCCGCGTACTGCTTCAGATTCATCTCGGAGAAGCCTGCAATCTTCCACGCCTCCGCATTGTTTGGATCACTGGCCGCAACCTGCTTGGCCTCGCGCGCAGCCGCCGCGTACTGCTTCTGCTGGAACAGCGAGTAAGCCCGCGCCGTGTCGCCTCCCGCACCGGCAGTGCCGGATGTGTTGACGTTCGAGGTCGGACGATTCGTAGAACTGATTTTCGTCCCTGCGTCGTCGGATGAAGTATTAGAGCCGCCCGCGTCATTCGTACGCGCCGTAGTAGTAGAAGAAGATGGCGGCGGATTCACACGCCTGGGGCGCACCGAACCCGACTGCGCGTAAGAAGTAGCAGAAGCCACTATGAAAAGGGAGAGAACAAGCACGCGTTGAAAAATTTTACCCGTCATACATCACCTATTCTTTCACGTTCCTGCGGCCTGCGCCAGTCTTGCAGGCTGTACCCTGCTCGTCTGTCCGACCGCGCGTCTCACGTGCGATGCTGCGAGGCATGATTTTGGTTTGCTTTGAAATACGTGTGGGAAAGCGATAATGGCGGATAGGCAAAAGATTTGAGGTTTTTTAGAAGCGTGTGAGATTTAACCTACAGGCTACTTATCAAACACCACCTTGTCATAAATGTCTGCAATGTCTAACCGGCATTCTATAGAGGGCAGGTGAATTGTATTCCTCACATCGTCGGTTTCAGACAAAAGCCATTGCTTATCCGGTTGTCTGACGTAATGCTCTACGTGATATTTATTCTGTGCGATGACCAGATATTCTGTTAAAGATTCGAGCTTACGATAATGCTCAAACTTTTCGCCCCTATCATAGCTTGCAGTAAATTTTGACAGCACCTCTACCAGCACAGTCGGGTTAAGCAAAGTATCTTTCTGCTCGTCATCAAAGGAAGGATCATTACAAACAACCACCACATCAGGATAAGTATAGAGTCCCGTCGGGCTGACCTTCACACGCATGTTGCTTAAATAGACTTCATATGGGCATTTTCTCAATTGCATGTGAAGCGAGGCAAGCACGTTGACAGCAATCAGACTATGATTGCGGCTCGCGCCCGTCATCGCAAATATTTCGCCGTTGAAATACTCGCTCTTGTATTCAGCCTGACGCTCGACGGCTAGATACTCTTCGGGCGTGATATATGTTTTAGGCAGGACTGACACTGAAATTATATCTCCATCCTTAACATCTACTCAAAATATATCATTATTGGTCAGGCGCGCCTACGACTTCAGATGATTCCAACAGGACTGTCCCTGAAACCCCCTGCCTGCTTATTGCGTATCTAGAACTATTAAAGTCATTTCACGCCTCTCTCAAAAGCGAATGGAGTAGAGATTATGATGATGATACGGATTTTTGTAAGAATGGCCGTGGCAATCGTTTTGTTTGCAGTCCCGGCGACGCTTGCAAGGGCGCTTCCCTTTCAGGCTCAGACGACCGCGCCGCAGGCACAGGCTGCGACCAATTCAGTGCTTTTGATTCTAAACAAAATCGAGAACACGCTGGCGATTGTTGACCCTGTGACCTTACGAGTTCTGGGGAAAGTTCCTACTGGAGAAGGGCCGCACGAAGTCGTGGCGTCCGCCGATGGACGCTTTGCTTACGTCGCCAACTACGGGACGCAAGCGAAGGTCGGCAATTCAATTTCCATCATAGACATAGCCCAACGCAAAGAGATAAAGCGCTTTGAATTGGGTGCGCTCCTTCGCCCCCACGGGATAGTCTTTGCAAACGGCAAGGTATATTTCACTGCCGAAGTTAATCGAGTCATAGCGCGTTACGACCCCGCAACGGATCGCATTGACTGGATTATGGGCACAGGCCAATCAATCACACACATGCTCGTCGTCACACCGGACGGTCGTCGCGCCTACACCGCCAACATAGTTTCCAACACAGTCACCGCGATTGATTTCACCCTGCCCGTCCCTCAACAGGTTTCGCAGATTCAGGTAGGCAAACAGCCAGAGGGCATTGATGTCTCGCCCGACGGTAGAGAAGTCTGGGTCGGACAGAACGGCGACGGTAGCATATCCATCATAGATACGGCCACCAACAAGGTGAAAGAAAGCATCAAGGTCGGAGAAGTTCCCATACGCGTCAAGTTCACACCCGACGGCAAGCGCGTGCTTGTCTCCGACCCGAAGGCGGGCGAGTTAATAGTCATTGACGCCGCCACGCGCAAGGAGATAAAACGACTGAAGATTGAAGGCGCACCCGTAGGCATCCTCGTCGCGCCCGACGGAGGCCGCGCCTTCATCGCAGCCATACAGGCCAACAAGGTCATGGTCGTGGACTTAACGAAACTTGAAATCGCCGGAACAATAGAAGCCGGTCAAGGCCCCGATGGACTCGCCTGGGCTACAGGCTCCCAGAAAGATCAGGCAATTCAAGCCAAGCCCACCAACGGCGCTCAACAGTAAAAGCAACTTGCAGTTGAGCACACCGTGTTCTTAAGCCCCTGAAAGGGGCGATAGAATGTAGCCCACGGCGCGAGCCGTGGGTATAGCACAGTATCGAAACGTTAAAGCCCCGGTAGGGGCGAAAGAAATTCCGCGTTGAGAATCTTTCGCCCAGCCGGGGTTTCTATTTCTTACCGTATTCAAAGTCCCGTCAGGGACGATTGAAAATAGCCCAGTGCTGAAGCACTGGGCTATTTTCAATCGTCCCTACGGGACAGAAGTTGCCGTCGCCTTTCTTCTAGGAGCACGCTCGACGCGGCTGGCGCTCTCCCAAGCAGCGATCTTCGCAGGGTTGGTGCGATATTTGTTGCGTACAATCGGGTCAAGCTCACGCCTGAGTTGCATTCCACGCTCCAACGCATCCTTGAGCGCGGCTGTGGCCGACACGCGCTTTCTGGTATTCAGATTCCGGCTACCCGTCGCGCCCTCGAATTCCTGTATGGCGCTCGTCAAATCTTCTATGAAGGTCGCGGGCAGCTCTCGCTGTATAAACTCATTCTTGAGCGGCGTAGCTGAAGTCACAAAAGCCCGCGCGGCATTAATCAAAGCCTCGTCGCTGTTATTCTTCGGCATGCGAAAAGTATTAGAGATGCCCGGATGCGTGGATTCCATAGCCTCCGCCGTATCGCTGATGGCGCGCATAGCACTACGTACGGCATTACGCGCCGCACGCTTCGCCGCCGTACTCGTCTGCGCCGCACCGCTCCCTTCGCTCTGCTGCGCCCCTAACTGATCTATCTCCGCTACAAGCGCATTAAGTGAGGCAAACTTCTGCCCGCCAAGACTTGAGGCCGAAAAGTCCGAGCCACTCTCCACGCCGAAATCACGTATACGCACAATCGTTTCACTCTGACGAATTTCAATATCTCTCATGGCAAGCTTCCTTTCTGAGGTCAATGGAAGAAGAGGTTTCTTCCGGGGAGTTTTACTTAACAGGAGTTCGAGATAAGAATTTACCAATGTTCTTAGCTCCGTAGGAGCCAGATGTTTATAGCTTCCGGTTTAGAACAAAAGGTAAAGCTCCGTCAGGAGCGACATGTAATCAACCGTAGAACATGTCGCTCCTGACGGAGCTTGTTACATTACTGCACAGACTAGCTATAAACATTCTCGCTCCTACGGAGCCAATTATTCGTCTTATGTCGAATTCCCGCCACTTACGAAACGCGAAAATCATCTCTTCATAGCCTGAAACAGAACACCAAAACTCCAGCGCAACGGCCTGAAACCCCGCGCAACCTCCTGAACACCAGCGCAAGCTCCTGAACACGCGCGCAACCTTCTGGAAGCCCGCGCAACCTCTCGGAAACCGTGCGCAACTACCCGGAAACGCGCGCAACCTCTTGTAAACACCGCGCAACTCCCTGTAAACGCTGCGCAAGTCTCCGTCAACCCCGCGCAACTGCCTGTAACACCAGCGCAACCCTCCGGAGACGCGCGCAAGCGCCTGTAAACAGCGCGCAAGTCTCCGGAACACCGCCGCAGCCTCCTGTAACCACCGCGCAACCTCCCGTAACTCTCCCGCAAGTTCCCGGAAACCCGCGCAACGAAGCGTTAACACCGCGCAAGCTCTCCGACACACCCCGCACGTCTTCGGAAACACATTGCGGGTCTTCGGAAGCGCTTCGCAGCCCTCCGTACACCCCGCCCAGCCCACCGCAGCAAATGCCATCGCAGCATTCAGCACACGCAGACACACATCCACCAATGAAATACTGTGCTTGCACTCCGAAACAGGATTCACAGCTTGAGGACGCTGCATCTCGAAACTCCCTATCAGACTTACCTTTGAGGCCAACCAGAGGCGCGAACAGGTCGGCAGAAAAATCAAAGCGAAGCGTCCAACCCTACCTGAGAATGGCGAGACTTTATGCCCGCTACGTTGCTATTGTCAAGAATAAATTTAACGTGAGTTCGATGTAAGAGACCCAGCTCCGTAGGAGCCGAATGTTTATAGTCTAAGAGATGATAGATAACCCTAGCTCCGTAGGAGCTATATGTTCCCTATCAATTAACATATAGCTCCTACGGAGCTAGGTTCTTTTTGAAACCTTTTAAGCTATAAACATCCGGCTCCTACGGAGCTAAAAACATGATGCTCATTCTTATATCGCGCCTCACGTTAAATTTAGGCGCAAATATAGTCGGCTCACCTATAGGGCGATTACTTGTAAAAGCCTGTGACCAAGCTTTCTAACATTTTCATCAGGTACTCATTATAAGTACTTCTTCTTTATTGTTCTTGCGAATTCTACACTTAAATTATTCTGTGAAATAGTGAGTAACACCTACGCAGTCCCGCATAACTTGTTTTAAGCAGCCTGTCTAAAATCTCAGCCTGTCAGCAGGTCAAACTCTTCTTTAACGATTCCGTAGCAGTCGCATGTATATTGCTTCAACCCTTCTTTGTCTATGATTTTGATATGGCCTCGCTGGTAGTTAATGTAGCCTTCGGTTTGGAGAATGACGGCGGCTTCCGTCACACCTGCTCGGCGTACGCCAAGCATAAGTGCGAGAAACTCCTGCGTGAACGGTAAATCTTCACACGCGCAGCGGTCATAGCTCATCAACAGCCATCTCGCCAGTCGCTCTGAAAGTGAATGCAGGCGATTGCAGGCGGCGACCTGCGAAGTCTGCAAGAGCAGCCCTTGCGTATAGCGCAAGAGCAGATCATGTAGCGCGCCACCGCGTTTGAACTCCTCTCGCAGCGTCCGTACCCGCAGCTGCACCCCGCCGTCTGGAATCTGCACCATTGCTTCATGCGGTGATCTATCAACCCCCAATACCGCAGATATGCCTGCCATCCCCTCAAAGCCGACGACGCCGACCTCGATACTCTGCCCCTCAGATGTATGCGAGATTAAAGAGACCATCGCATTCTGAGGGAAATAGACGTAATCCATTATCTCGCCCGCTTCATGCAGGATTTGGCTGTGACGTAGTTTGACAGGCTCTAAGTGTGGCCGTAGTCGTTCGTAATCTTCGCGCGGTAAATGCGCGAGAATATAATTTTCGTTAGGTAGGCGAGGTTTGTTCTGCATCAGGTTTCTCCTTAAGCTCCGGTTGCGTGAGTGAACATAGCAGACGGCACAAGGAGAAGGCTGTGGTAGGCTCATCCCGATGTCGAGTGTTGAATTCTCAAAAGAACTGGTCTAATCCAACACAGAGTATAGCACACTATGTCCTACATCAGACATAGAAACGAAATCTGGTAGCGTCCTAATTCTGTGTTGCTAGTTTCTGGAACGTTCTTCGAGTAGCACGCGGATTGACTCACGCATCGCGCATTGCGTAAATGGAATACCTTTTGAGAACAGTAGTTTTATCGTGGTGGGGTCTTTAGGAACAATGAAAAAGCTGCCTTCGCTCTGGCTCAGATTGCTCTGGTAATTTACTCGGCGTGCGGAATCCCCGAAGTGTTCAGTTAAGAAAGCTTCATCATCCGAGTCTTCATAGATACGAACTTCAAAGCATCCAACTTTAGAGCTTTCGTATATTATGGAAGAGCCATTCATCTTATTAATTCCCTCAGCTTCCGCAACTGGCATATAAAGGTGTTAACGAGAGGGAGTTCACGTCCCGGTCAGGCGGTCGTATTCTTCTCTGATGATCCAGTAACACTCGCACGCTGTTTCTTCTAGTTTCTGCCGGTCTAGGATTTCGAGCCTGCCACGGCTATAGCTGATAATCCCCTTCTTCTGGAGAGTGCCGGCGGCGTTGCTAACGCCGGTGCGTTGCGCTCCGAGCATCATCGAGATGATGTCTTGAGTGAGCTGGAATTGATCTCCATCTACGCGGTCGTGGATCATCAGCAGCCAGCGGCTGAGCCGTGTCTCCAGCCCGTGCAGACGGTTGCAGACGGAGGTCTGAGAGACCTGAATAAGATGAGCCTGCGTGTAGAGCAACAACAGCTCTTGCAGCCTTCCGCCCCGCTTGAACTCGTCTCGGAGCACGCTCGCTTTAATTCTCATGGCGCTCCCCTGTCCCTGCACGATACCTTGATGCGGCGTTGAGTTAGTCCCCAGGAAAGTGGCGACGCAGACCATCCCTTCGTAGCCCACCAGACCGACTTCGACAACTGTTTTGTCGATCAGGGTCGTAACCATCGAGATGATGCTGTCTTCTGGGAAATAGGAGTAGCGAATGGTTTTGTGTGGCTCGTAGAGAACTTGTTTGTACTCTAGGGTGACGGGTTTCAGGTGGGGGAGAAGACGCTTATACTCCGCGCTCGGAAGAGCGGCGAGGATTCGGTTTCTGGATGGAGCGTTGGAAATTGCTGACATGGTTCCACGAAATCGGGAATCTGCCGCGTCTCCAGTTCAGTGCCTCAAGAACAAAGGAGGAAGAGCCAACGCTGAGGCACGCTTTATATATAACAATACAAGGGGATTACGATTAAAAGGGTAATGTACCATAGGCTATACGTCCGGCATCAGACATATAGGGCATGGGGCATCAGGTGGGCCTGATATAATTCCACAAAATAACCTTTTTGTGGAATTATAGAATCCCTTCTGTCCTTCTCCCCTTTACTGATTGATGCCCATCTGGGTGAGCAGGAAGGCGTAGTCGAAGGCTTTTTCGAGGAGGGCGTCGTAGCGGCCTGATGCGCCGCCGTGGCCTGCGCCCATGTTGACTTTCAGGAGGAGGGGGTTGTTGTCGGTCTTGGTGGCACGGAGTTTGGCGACGAACTTGGTGCCTTCCCAGTAGGGAACCTGGCTGTCGTTGAGGGAGACCTTGACGAGCATGGAGGGATAGCCTTGCGCCTTGATGTTGTCGTAGGGGGAATAGGATTTGATGTAGCGGTAGGCTCGCGGCTGGTTCGGGTTGCCCCACTCAAGATACTCGCTGGTCGTCAGAGGCAGGGAGGCGTCGAGCATGGTGTTGACGACATCTACGAAGGGAACTTCTGCAAGGACTGCTTTGAAGAGGTCTGGACGCATGTTGGTGACAGCGCCCATCAGAAGACCGCCCGCGCTGCCGCCCTCTATGGCTAGACGGTCGCGCGAGGTGTAGTTCTGTTTGATTAGATATTCGGCGCTTGAGATGAAGTCCGTGAAAGTGTTTTTCTTGAACATCATGCGCCCCTGCTCGCGCCAGTCTTCGCCCATCTCGCCGCCGCCGCGTATGTGTGCGATGGCGTAGACGACGCCGCGCTCAAGCAGGCTCACGCGATTGGATGAGAAGGTGGGCGAGATGGAGTAGCCGTAAGAGCCGTAGCCGTAAAGCAGCGTTGGATTGTGGCCGTCCATCTTCAAGCCTTTTTTGTAGACGATGGAGATGGGAATCTGTGTGCCGTCCGTTGCGGTCGCAAAGGCTCGCTCGGAGGTATAAAGAGATGGGTCGTAGCCAGGCACTTCCTTCTGCTTGAGAAGCTTGCGTTCCTTGGTCGTCATGTCGTAATCGAAAACGGAATCGGGTGTGACCAGGGATTCATAGTCGAAGCGCAGCACGTCCGTGTTGAATTCATGATTGTCGCCAAGAGACGCGCTGTAAACCGGCTCTGAAAATTCTACGCGATGCGCGCGGCCTTTCTTACGTAGGTCAATAACTTCTATCTGCTCCAAGCCCTTTTCGTATTCCGAGACGACCATGTAGTTTGCGAACAGGTCTATGTCGTCGAGCTTCACCGTAGGACGATGCGCCATAATCTCTTTCCAGTTCCGCTGCTGCGGCGCGGCGACTGGCGCGGTCACGATGCGATAGTTTTTGCCGCCCTGATTCGTCCTGATATAGAAGAGGTCGCCGCGATGGTCTGCAAAATACTTATGGTCGTTCTGGCGCGGGCTTATGACTTTCAATTTATCATTGGGGCGAGCGCTCGGAATGTAGAGGACTTCGGTGGTGAGCTTGCTTTCGGAGGTTAAGAAGATGAAGGCTTTGTCGAGCGAGCGCGCTGCCTCTATGTCGTATAGCTCATCCCTTTCGTTGTAGATAAGCTCGCTGCTTTTCGAGCCGAGCGCGTGGCGATAGAACTTGTCGTGTCGCTTGGTGACATCATCCTCGGTCGTGTAGAAGAGGGTCTTGTTGTCCGTAGCCCAGACCACTTCGTTAACTCTTTCTATCTTCTCCGGAAAGAGTTTTCCGGTGCGCAGGTCTTTGACCTGAAGCGTGTACTGTCGATAGCCGGTCGTGTCGGTCGTGTACGCCAGCAACTGGCCGTCGTCGCTCACTTCCAACGCGCCTATATCAAAGTACTCAAGCCCGCGCGCCATCTCATTCAAATCCAGCAGCACCTCTTCCGCTGCCGCGAGGCTCTCACGCTTGCGACAATAAATCGGATACTGCTTTCCCTTCTCCGTGCGCGAGTAATAAAAATAGTCGCCTTCACGATAAGGCACGTCCACGTCAGTCTCTTTGAGATGCGCCACCATCTCTTTGTAAAGCGTCTGCTGCAAGCCCTCAGTAGGCTTCATAAAGGCATCCGCGTAAGCGTTCTCCGCTTCCAGATACTTCATGACCGCAGGATTCTTCTTCTCGCGCAGCCAGAAATAATTGTCTATGCGTTTGTCGCCGTTGGTGATGGCTGTTTTAGGAATCTTCTTAGCCACAGGCGGCTTGAGCGGGTTTACGTTTGTTTGAGCCATGACGAGAGAGAAAGAAAAGATAACTGAAAAGGCTAAAAGCTGTCGAATGAAGATTGGAAGGTTCTTTTTCATGTCTGCATACTTCCGGCGTAGTGCTCTTAAAGCAACAGGCTGCCAATCTGAGGCAGCCTGTTGCTTTAAGTCAAATGCACCGCAAATTAAAAGTTCAGCTTCAGGCCGAGCTGGAAAAAGTTCGATACAGTTCTTATGCGACTTTCCCCTTGAGTTTTCGTTAAACCAGAAGTGAGCCATCAAATAAGACGCGGAATGGCGAATTTGACGGTTTCTTCATCACATTAGCTTCACAAATATAGATTTCATTTCATCACATCACCGAAGGCGACCGCTGTTTCTTTGCCGTCAACGTCGAATTTGATGAACACGCGACCGATTTTTGAATCAACTTTCGTCACCGTGCCGTTTTGAAACGAGCCTGACCAGATAGCTTTGACCGTGTCGCCTTCCTTGACAGCAGGTTTGATGGGAACGGGCGTGCAGCGCGATTTGTCATAAACGCCGATTGATCCCGCGAACTCGCGTACGAAAACTTTGTCGCCCGCCACGCGAATAACTTGCCCCTTTTTCATTCTTGCACCGTCTTGAATGGCAACCGTCGTTCCCGGCTCCAGCGGGCTGTTGATTTTGACAAACGTATTCGGTTTGAGTTTTTCCTCCATTTGCCCGATGCCGGTTTTCCCATCCCTGCTTTTCGCTGGATTGTCATAGTCAATATCAAGATAACGCACCACCGGCTCAGCCGGATTCGCGGCGTCAACCACAATGGCGCGGTTCATTCCCGAACCTGACTGCCACCAAGTCAATACTATATCTCCGTTTTTTGCGGTCTGTCCGGCGGGAATCGGCACAATGTAAGCGTTCGGAACTCGTCTTTTCTCTGACATAAATTGTACTTCGGACATCTCTTTGTCGGGCGCAACCATTGTTTGCGAATACCAGATCATAGTGGTTTTGTCCACGCCGTTGACGTTGGCTTGCTGTAACCATAGATAAGATGGCACCAGCACTACTTCGCCCGCTTTGGCTGAGGTTTCAACCGCAGGAAAGTCTTTGAACGGGAATGTCGCTTGTAGGTTTGGGTCAATTGTCGGAGTGGCCTTCGCCGTTGCCGTGTTACTGGAAGTGTTCGCCGCGTTGGAATTTGCGGCATTGGAGTTTACGTTTGAAGCGTTGTCCGAGGCGGATTTCGAACAAGCGGTCAGTGCCGCGCACAGTGCAATAACTAATGATATGTTTTTCATTTTTGAATCTCCTCTTAATTATATCTCGCATCGGGAAGTTCTGCGGTGAAAGTGTCTTTAATGGATTTATCGCCTTCGGTGAGGTTCACTTCCCCACTTACTGTGTCGGCGGCAACGGACGCGATTTTCGCTTCTCCGACGGCGTTTTTACTGCCATATTCCATCAGAGTATCGAAACTCGTCTCCGTTTGTTTGCTATCTGGGAAAGTGATGAGCTTGGCAACCCTCACTCCGTTAACCTTGTTGGCTTGCGCGCTGTGCGTCCCTGGAAGGCGTAGCCAATCAGTTACGCTAAAAAAGAGCGGTGAGCATTCCCTTCCAAAAGAAGCATGAAGTGCTCACCGCCCTGCGTGTTATTGTGCTCGCTCATTTGAACGGCACGCTAAAGTTGCAAACAAATTTCGGAGCTATTCTCCCAATCTCCCTTAAAATTAACCTGACTTTACCCATCCGTTTGCGACAAATGGAAGCATCTGCTTGCCGAAAGTATGAAGAAAAGTCTTGTTTTCTGATCAGTCAAAAAACTTCAGCCAACCGAATTTGAACCATCCGCTTGCGGAAAGTGCAAAATGGAAGCAACTGCATGCGGAAAGTACAGACTTGGGAGTTGAAAGCCTTATATCTATTGACACCTGATTTCTTCCCGTTGTGGGACGAGAAGATCGCACGCGCCTATGGATGTTATTCTCCCCTTAATCTGTGGGAAAATACCATGCTTTTTTGAAGATGACAAAAGAAATGGTTGAGAAGCTTTAAGCTAGAATCACTCTAAATCTACGAGCAGAGAACTCCTCAAGCTTATTGATGTCTATAACTATTCCAAATATACAAAAGGCTGGTAGTAACCTGCGTAGAATTCAATATTCTGGTCGGTAAATTTGGGCATAGGTGCATGAAACTAACACCATCTCAAGTTAAGAATCTAATGAGGCGAGGGCTACGCTTCCTTGTTGATCCAGAGCCGGCGGTTGAGGAGCGACAGCGCGCTATTGCCTTCTTTGGTCATTGCTGCGCTTACTGTGGCACCCCTATCGGACACGGTAAAGGCGACCTTGATCACCTAGTCCCTGCCGCGAAAGGTGGTCGTAACCATATCTCCAATAGGGTGTTCTCCTGCAAGCCATGCAATGCAGAAGAGAAGAGAGACAAAGACTGGGAAGAGTTCCTGCTGGAGAAATGTGGAGGCAGCCCTACATTTGAACTGAGAAGTGGCAAGATACTTGAATGGATTGAAAGCGCAGGCGCTGTTCCTCCGTTGTCTGAGGATATGCTACATCTTATTGAAGAGCAGTGTCGTGAGGCGACAGCAGCTTATGATAAAGCGTGTCGAAAGGTGCGCGGCATTTAGTGAATTGTGAGAAGCTACCTACCTAAAGTTGGTCGCGCAACAGGATGCGACAACTTATCGTCAATAAATGTTGCAGTCTAAGCCTATTCCCCTCTATAGCCTTTAGCGCAATACGAGCGTGATAGCATTTTGAAAGCTCATAAGGTTGTGATGAGCCGGTAGACCCGGGGCCGCTCTACGGCAATTAAAAGGTAAATGTTGTCAAATGAGCCGGTATCATCCCCGATAAACTCGGAGGCTAGTTGTGCGGCGTCATCGTAACTAAAGTTCAGTGTTTCAACGGGGTTGTTATATTGGTACGCCTGACTGAGATGAATTAGGAGGTTGAATTCATAACCTAATCTTGTGCCTCGATAATACTCGATAGATTCCGCAATCGTCTCCAAGAGCGCATTGACCATCGGCTTCTCAGAGTAGTGTCCGCCCCTATAGGGAAATCGAATCCAACGCGTGCTTCCCTCCCATCCTCGGTCGAACTCCAGCGGGTAAAACTGAATATTATGGAGATACCTTATGAGCGTGGGGTACTCCGTTAGCTCATCGTAGCGATGTCCTTGCGGACTGTGCCACATGGGTTCGTTAGGCCAGCGTTCATCTATCTCTTGGATAAGTCTAAACAGCTCTTCCCGGAAAGCTTTCTGGTCCGTAGGCTTCACTACTATTTTGAGCTTTGGAAAGAGCCACACGCGGGCAATATGTTTATTACCGTTAGGCGGCTGCTCTCCGATGGCTCGCAGGATGGACTTTTCTATCCTTTCCCTTCCCTTGGCGTCGCGCATTTGATCTTCATCCAACCACTGCTTTAGTTCAAAGCCCATGCGCTGCCCGTCGGCCATAGAACATAGAATGTCCGGAGGGTCATCGTCCGGCTGCTCGAAAGAGGAAAGCTGAACATTAATCTCAGGAGCATTCTCTAAGAAAATCTCAAAGATGGTACGTTCTAAGTCTCTTTTCTCCACCATAACAAAAACCGTTCTTGACTGAGAGAATTCAGTTGGGCAAGACCCTAGGCAGAAAGTTTATTTCTCCTTCCTGTGCCGTTTAAGTTGAACTGCCAATATTTCTCGCCAATCGTTGCCCACGATTTGGCACATGATCTCGTCTAGCGAGAACAGTTCTTCATCAACCGCAGTGCCCAAATTTAATATCTCTGTAGTGGGTTCGCCGAACCCTATCGTGGCGCGGCTACCGTCTCCTTGGGGCTGCGCCTTACAAGCCCTTATAATCCACGTATGATCCGTGAGGCCGGTAGAAATTTCGTAGAATGAAGGGCCGAGGAAGACAAGTTGATTACGATCCTTTGTCTCATCCTTCAGCCTCTTCCAGGTGGAATCATCAAGAGCGAGTAATTGCGCCGCGGGCGAATCGTAATGACGATCAAACACGTAGAGGTCTAGTATGTCGGCCTCACCTCCTTTGACATGTATGTCGAAACGGGAACTGCGCCTCACTATGCTCCTCCCATCCATCTTGCCGTTAACGCTGAACACTACTTGATAAAGTCCGGGAGGAGCACCCCTGTCCAGGGTTAAGGCTAAAGTCTCTCTAGCCCCGCCATTGATACGCCACACTCTGCCTCCTAAGACATCTTTACTTCCGCCGGCATTCGGGGAGGGCAGAAAGCTTAACTCGAGAGGTTGGAATAACCCCTTCATTTTACTTAACCGCAAGACCCGCCCCATTACTTGTTGATAATTTAGGGTGATGACGTTTAACGAATGAACGTCAAGAGTCGCCCTAGTCGGATTGGTTATCGTGACGAGTAGACGAAGTTCGACATTATTAAAAGCTTTGGTGACCACGCCGTCCACTAAGGTGTAGTCGAAGCAATATGGCGGGTTCAGTTGGTGATCAACCTCTAAGGTGATCGAATTTTGCGGGTAGAAAGGTAGTGCCTCTATATTTGGAGTTGGCTTCACATCATCTGTTATGTAGCCCGGAAAGAGGCGTTTCATAGCTTTAGGGCTGTTTGTAATTAGTTGCTCAAGGGTATCTCCCGTCCAGACGCCGATCTGCATCGAAAACTGGTGCTGCCTGAGCAATAGGTCGAGGTCATTACTGATCGGTGAGGTGCCGACGATGACGAACCGATCAATAGCCGCCCTACCGTAATGCCATACCAGCTTCGGGGCGATGTCGTCCATAGTAATCGTTCTGGACAGGTTCTTACATTCGAATACCCAAACCTCGTCCCTTCCATCGACCGGTGAGTCCCTTTGGGCTATTAAGTCATAGCCGAACTGGCTGCCGGATAGTTGCCTGCGGATATTCCTAAAGCCGGCGTCGTCTAAAACGGCTTGGAGCACTAACTCAAGGGCTGGCCCTTTATGCTCACTATTCCGCAGAATCTCTAAAACGCTCATGCTCTCACCACTCACGGAGAAATAAGATTTGACGATCCGCTAACCAGACGCATATAAAACTTAACATTTGATAGATGACGCTTGTGCCACAAAACACCGTCAAAACACCATCGGTCGCGGGCTTGGTCATAGGCACGATCATACATATGGGCGTGCTCACGGAGCTGTCGAAGAAGTCGAGTCGATAGCTGGCATCATGCTGCATAGGCGGACTCTATTCACTGGCTATGATGCCGAAGGGGATCAAATATGTCTCTTTCAGGTAGCTCTCGGTGACACTCAATAATTCAAGCTGTTCCGGGCTCACCTTTTTCTTCGACAGGCCGGGCTGCACTATAAAAATCTTTGCCTGAGTTCTGTACACGATGCTCTTCTCGGCTATCTCTTCGATCTTGTCCCAGTCGCCCACCTCTATCCGTGTAGCATTATCCTCGTCCTGTCTTTTTTCTTCGCGCCTGAGCAGGTGGAGGAACAGTTCCCTGGGGTTCTCCATCCAGCGAATGCTCTTCTGAGACTGTCCGCAGACTTCATACAGGTCGCCGACTCTAGCACCGGGAGCCCCTCCGCCCGAGAACTTACAGTGGTAAAGCTCCGCCCTGATGAGCCGTGCCTCGTCGTCCACATTGACAGCAACCACGTCCGCCACCTCGCCCGCCGCGTCGTCGTCGAAGATGACATCGTAATCGCCCTTTTTGAGTTCACGGATAACCCTGTACTGTACCGAATTGGCCCTCTTCTCGACGCGCTGTGACTCCACCTTGATGTCGACGCCCGACCAGTCCCAGACAGTTATATTCTCCCTCGCGTAGGGCTCCAGGCGCTTGATGGGAGAGGTGTACTTGTCCCCACAGAGCTGTGAGCCGTCTACGAACCAGATCGCCGGCGGGCAATCGTAAAAGAACTCTTCGCCGGAAAAGCGACTCGCGCCCCACACGACCGTAAGTTTCGTCAGGGAAGTGTTCTTGACGGCGAAGTCCGGGACATCTTTTTTGCTGTAGGGCGTTATGCTGAATTGCGAGCTTACGTCTTCGGCCGCGACCTCGAACTTCAAGTCCCCGCCCTCCGAGGGCTCTACCAGATTTATGTCGACCTCGTAGAGCTGCCGCTCGACGCCCTCGCCGAAGATGAAAGTGATGGCCGACTCTGACGCCTTGTAAACGTCCTCGCTCCAGTTAATGCCGAACGGCATTTTGGCAGGGCGCTCGGAAACGTACTGTGAGACCAGCGTGTTTCTCAGAAAGCTGTTCGGGTCTATGCCCTGGTCGAGAACCTTCCTCCCGGCCGCGGAACACCACTCAATCAGCTTATTCAGGTGAAAGCTCCTGGCGTGGGACCAGATTCTCCCCTTGGCCGAACAGCCTATGGACGTTCTTTCTCCGTTCTCGAAGCCGGTGCCCATCAGAACCGACTTACTGGCCCTCTGTTTCTGTATTTCAGTCAGAACCGGCTCGACATCCGAGCCCATCCTCCCCGTGTAGCTGACCATCCGCCCGAGGTGTTCGCTCAGGCCGATGTTCTTGAAGGTGATCCGGGTCATGCCTCCGAAGCATCGGAAGAGGGGCTCGCCCCTGATTAGCTCCACGTCGGCACCGGCGATGGCCTGGGCCAGCCTCTTGAAATCGCTGCTGTTGCTCGAATTGTTGATGAAGAGAAGGTTTTGCTCTTTGTCCCAGAACACGACGTATAGGTTCCAGTCCCAGTTATAAACCTCTTCGACCTTCGTCCACTCCACGGGCACTTTGCGGACCGTGATGATAATAAGCGTTCTACTCTCCACGTTGATGTCGTGGAACTTCTTCTCGAAGGAGTCTGCGCCGATCAGCCCTTTGAGATAATTGTCAGGCGTCCACTCCTCGCACCTCGTTTTGTAGATGACCGTGCTCAGGGCGGGGCAGAGGCTCTGGATCGGGATGTCTTTCGGGAAGTTGCCGAACCCCTCGGCGAACTCGTTCAAGTCCAGTTGTTCTTGGATGAGTTCTTCACTGAGTTGCGGGAGCAGGAAATTCCAATCGGGCTCCCGCGTGTAGAGCTTCTTCAGCTCCGAGCGGACTTCCTCGTCCCCGACGTTCGCGATGAAGGTCGCGTCTCCCAGATCGCGCCGGGCGCGGGTGAAGCGCCCCGCCAACTGGATGGTGACGGCCGGGCTCTTCTTAATGTCGTGGAACGCCGCTATCTTAAGCTCCGGGAGGTCAAACCCTTCCCCCAACATGTCGACGCACACCACTATCTTCGACTTCCCGCTCAGCAGCTTCTGCTTGATCGCGTCCCTAGTCTTTTTCGACTTTATCCCGGTGTGTATTTGAACGGGGTCGAACTCTTCGTACTGCTTGTACACCGAGAATACTTCTTTGGCCCTCTCGATGGTGTTCACCCTAGCCATCAGAATATGGTTGTGATTTTTTAGGTCCTCGCGGAGCTGTCGGACGGCAAGGGCGGCGATTGCCTGGTCGCGCTTCCTCTTGGAGAAGACCTTAACTGTCTTAAAGTCTATCTTCGTGAAAAACTTTTTCTCCTGCGCCCTCTTAAGGGGGTATTTGAAGATGATTTTCCCCTCGACGGGCTTGTCATCCTCCCTGTACGGCGTGGCCGTGAATTGGAGTATCCGCCTCGACGCGAATTTTTCTTTGAAGCCCTTCCAAGTCTGGGCCGAAACGTGGTGAGCTTCGTCAATGAAGAGGGTAGAGCAATGGTGGGCCATCCGCTCCTGCAACTCCTCATTAACCTGCCCGGCGATCTGACTCGTGGTGACTATCACATTGCACTTCTCAAAGAAGTCATCCACCTCGGCGACGGTCGTAGGCTTATGTTTGAGCATCCCGACGACCGGGTGGAGGCACGATGGCGAGACGATGCCGAAGCCTCTCAGCACTCCGAAGGTAAGGAATTTGGCCGCGATCTGGGCCCTGAGTGCATCTGTTGGGACTACGACTATGAGTCTTTCACAACAGCTCGAAACGAAAACAGCGATCATGGTTTCCGTCTTGCCCGTTCCCGTTGGCATGACGATAGTGGCTGGGTCCAAGGTTGTCGCCCAATGGGCGTTAATTGCGTGATAGGCCCCTACCTGCGGCTCCCGCAGCCCGTCAACGCCCTTATCCTCATCATGCCGGATGAATGAAAAACCATTCTCCCACGAGGAAAGAACGTCGGACACAACTTCACTGTAATTAACATTCGCCTCTTTCAGGTGTGGGTGTTTTAACCAGAGGTGAACTGATAAATCTAAGACACCGTTCTCCGCATTGACCTGCTTTTTTTCTACGAAGATTAGTTTGGCGTAGTCGTCTACAGTGTGGGCTTTCTTTTGGACGAGCAGAATTCTTTCTTCGCCGTCAGCTTTCGGGATAATTATCTTGCCTTTAATTTTCGGTGAGATGTAGTTAGCTACCTCGGCTTCAATCGAATGGCCGGGTTGGCCTATTTGCTGGATGAGGTTTCCGCCGACGTCGCTATTGATCGCAAATAAATGCGGGAGCATGATTTTAACTGCCATAGTAGAATGAAGCTGCTATTGAGGAGCTTCCCTGTATATTCACTAGGAAAGCTTGTGCGACTTACGCATATCACTTTTAAGTGAAGGATGCCGACGGCAACCTTGAACACGGGAGTTAGAAGCACCCTACTTCAAAACGGCTTGCGTCCATGTTGGGGCGATTACCTCTCTCGGTCATCACCCCTCCATGCGGACGCTCATCGGTTAACGCCCCGACTTGTGTTTAGTAGGGTCCACAAGAGTGTAGGTCGTACCCCTCACCGGTGGTGGAGGAAGCGGTTCTCCTTTTACGGATGTCACTTCCGGTCCCTTACCACCGCGGGGGCCGATCTGCTGATACTGACCTGAGCGCGGTGCGGGCTGTCCCGGTTTCAATCCACTTGTCTTTCCCATTTGTCCTTTACCTCCTTTCTAAGATTTCGTCCGAACGCGAGCCGCAGCTCGCACCGTAAGATTTTCGGCTTGGAACCGACTACGAACGATTTGAGCCATCTCGTCGTAGACCGGAGCCTTCTTTTCTGGATCGGAAATGGTGACGATGAGCGAAAACGGTTGCGGCTTGAACGCCGCTTCATCCTCGATTCCGTGTCGCGTGAGCAACTGAAGTTTAAGGCGCCAGCGGTCGCCGCGTTCGCCTTTAGCGCCGAGATCCCCGTAGTAAGTGCGCACTGGCGCCCACTTACGAAGTTTCTCCACCTGGTACGACTCGTAAAGCATGCCTGCGTTCTTGTGCTCGGGAGGAACAAGACCAAAAAACTTAGTTTTGACTTCGCCCGTCTTTCTGGATTTTTGCCCCCGGTAGACACCGAAATGCGCGTCGATATTCGTTTCGCAGTATTCCGTGCCCCACCGTGAGCCGCGAGTTGGAGAAAATGCTACGGTCATCCAGATCTCGCCGAAGTATCTCCCGCCGCGCCGGAGTGAGGGTGGATACGGGAAATCATCCCACTCAAGAAAGTATCCCGGGCGCAGGACGTCATCGAAAACGAGCGTAGAGGTGTGCGAAGTGCATTCAAGACAGTATGGGACGGAGGCAGGTAAGCCGAACCCGAAGAAATTTTCGTCCCCATCCGGGACCCGGCTTCCGGTCCTTGGATCACGCGCATGATGTGTAAGAAGTGCTCGCGCCAGCACAGGCGTCGGGGTCGGCGTTATCCGGTGATAAATTTGGGCGAGCGTGCGAGATATAAGTGGCGCAGAGAAACTCGTACCGATGTTTTCGGCCGAGCCGGCGCCGTTAATTGATCGAATGCCGGCGATGTGCGACGCATCCGTAGAGCAGGACCCACCGTAGTGAATGAGGTCCGGCTTGATCACATAGTTCGGCCCCGCCCCGTGACGGGAAAATGCCGACGGATGATGCTCCTTCGGCCCGTTCTTTTTGTAGTCGACGTGTGATATTGATCCCACAGTGATGCCCAGGACGCTGTCGGCGGGTATTGTGATCCTCCCTGCGTCGAGCTGCGGCGTGGTACGCGGGAAATCGAGTAGCGGCGGCGTGTCGTAGTTTCCTGCACTGATGACAAACGAGACTTGATATTTTTCTTGCAGATTGTCGAGTTCTTCGGCGAGCGTGGAAAACTCGTCGAGAGAACACGTTGTGTCGGTGCCGAGTGACAGATTCCAGACTTTGTACTCGTTCGCGTGTTCATGAAGCGCGCTCTCAAGGGAGACCAGAAACTCCGATTCCATGAGCGCGAGCATATCTCCCTTATCGGGATCAAGATTAGGAATGACTTGGAGATCGAAGACGCCGCACGGGCCGTCATTAAGACCGACGATGGTCGGATTCAGATGACTCCCCCAGCAGATGAGGCCGGCGACAAACGTCCCGTGATCAGTGTTCTGATATTCAGGCGCCACCTGCGAGTCACGTCCGACAACCCAGCCCTCAAGTTCGGGAAGTTGATCCGATATGCCACTATCCACAACTACCACGACCGGGATATCACCAGTCACCTCGTCGCGCGTAAGGAGCTTCGGGAGCGGCTCGGGGTTGAACATTCGCGGTCGGATTGTTCGGATAAGAGGCATGTGCATAATTGAGCGCACGCCGACAACACGGGAAAGAGCGTCCACGTCCTCGACCGATCGACACTCAACTGCGTAGGTCATACTCGACGCCGAATAGCCTTGCTGGCTGATTTGGAGCTCCCTTCTTCGACACGAGTTCTCGAAATCTCGCACGAGCTTAGGCTGGTCCTCATCCGACCCGAAGTTAAAGAGCCGAACGCGCGTCATGAACCCCTTGCCCTTCCGACTGCGGGGACTCTTGCGAAGAATATCCTGGGGGTCGAGGCCCTTCCGCCTGTACGCGGGTGTGACCGGCTCGATCGACTCCACGCTGGACAGTTCCTTCTTCACGCGTTCGGAGGAGTTATTCTTGATGGTATCGGTGAGATGATCCAGACCTTCCGTCGTGGCCTTCACGAATATCTCTCCGAGACGGCCAGCCCCGATGATCGGACAGGTCTCGTGCGAAAAAAGATGTTCCGGCCGGTGGCTCTTCGCCGCCGCTTTTGGGAGCAACTTTACGCGAACGGGCGCAGCGTCGGTGTGCCTGATCTGTGGAACAATCGCACTGCGGAGTGCTGTCACCTGATTCGAGAGGCCACTCCGGTATTTATCATCAACCGTCCGGAACGGTTTGGGAGGTGAGCCGCCGGGCGGGATCTTCCGTTCAGTACCTTGCTTCGGCATTATCAGCTTTATAGGTAACCGCGCAACGAGTGGCAGCTTAGTTCTTTCAGCCATCGTCCCTCACTCCTTTCAGCGCCCAACGGTGAGCCGTCGCCTTAGACACGCCGAATAAATCGGCAAGTGCGGAGTGGCTGTATAGCTTGGCGTTCCGCCCGCGGAGGACCGCCGCTATGGCAGACGCATCCTTGCCTCGGAGTCTCGAGAGGAACCGGCGCTCCTCGCCTTCTCCTATCGCAATGTTCTGCATGACCTGAAAGGCGTCCTTCAGTTCCGGGTGCTGCTTTGTCGTTAGTTGTCGCCGGTGAAGCCTCAGACAGACCTCTTGGATGTCCGAGCCGGAAAAGCCTTCTGAAAGGTCTGCGAGCAGATCGATCTCACGGGGGGTAAACTCAATTGAACGAATAAACTCTGTCCACATCTGGCGCCGTTGATCTGCCGGAGGGAAATCCAGAGCAAGGCGATAGCTGAAACGCCTCCATATTGCCGAGTCGAGTAGTTCCTCGTGATTGGTTGCGGCGAGGATGATGGACTGTGTCCCGACGGAGTCAAGATTTTGAATGAAGCTGTTTACGACCCGCTTCAACTCTCCAAGCTCCTGAGTGTCGCTGCGGATTTTGGCGATCGCATCGAACTCGTCGAGAAAAAGTACGCAAGGAGTCTGAGCGGCGAAATCGAAGAGCGCCCTAATGTTTTTCGACGTGCTGCCGAGAAATGAAGAGATGAGTCCATCGAGCCGCGCGACATACAGGTCTAGTCCTAGATCTTGAGCAATGAATCGTGCAATTCGGTTCTTGCCTGTTCCCGGCGGGCCGTACATTAGAAAGCTAAGCGAGGTTGAGGCGCTTTGCGCATCCAACTGCGCGTGACTTTTGGCAATGCTTAGGAATTCGTTGATGACATCCCACTGCTCTTGTGCGAGCACAACGGACGGTTCACGGACTGTCTTGAGGTTTACGCGTTCGACTAGGGGGAAGCGACTTTCCGAATCGACCGGGAGAGCCTTGGCAAAAGCTGCTCCAACAGGACGAAGTTGGTGGTCACTTTCCTCTAGCATCTTGCGTAAGCGGCCTGCTGATGTCTTATCCCCTTCCTTTTCCAGCTTGTCTGCCAAGAAAGCGGTGTAGTTACGCACTTTGTCAATGTCGAGACGAAGCGCGCCATTTACTATGCGGAATAGCTCATTCATGAAACGCTTATCGTCTTTCATGAGACGATTAGACCATAACATGAGACGCCTGTCAATATGTTTATTGACGGGTAGTAAGTATTCGAGAACTCGCTGTTTGGAAATGAGCGGTCTTTCTCGGATGGACCGCCTTCGCAGGCCGGTGTGGGACTCGGCCCCGAGATGGGGCATGAGCGCGGTTTCCTACTTCTTGAGATCCGCCCTGATCAGGAGTGTCACTGCGGGTCAGGGGACAAATATGGAGTCTGTCATAGACCGGAAGATGAGGCTGGCCTCGGACGCGCTTAGCAGGATGTAATGAAGGAACAGGTGAGATGGGCGGTGGCTAAAATCACAGATGGCCGCGCTCACAGTAGCTCTTTAACAAGTGAGTATCACTCCTCTCAGATAACTACGAATGCTTTTAATCCTAACCCCCCAGCCTGTTGAAGCATAAATCTGGATTCTGCTGTGGCTCAGTGTTCCTTTAAGCCAGCCGGTACAGTAGGCGGTGGAGCGAGTTGATAACTTCGCCCCCGCTTGGCCTGGTCTTGCACACCTAGGCCAGATTTAGTCATTTGATACTGCCGATATAGATGACCATTGTTGTGAACTATTCCCATCCGACGAGCTCAGCAAGAAAGGAAAATGTGATGGAGAGTAAAATCTCGGTCACCTAAGTGATGCAAAGTTTCTTTGATTTTATCGTCTGTTGGGCTAAGGGTGGAGTCACCTAAACCACAAGGCTCGGTCATACGAAGGTCATTGCAATTAGAGCCTATGCTTGAGTCAACGGCTTTCACAGCGAAAGGTACGTCCCCGTCCATGACGTACCCTATCATCCCACCTTGGAAGAGCGTGGCGGCATACTTGGACGTTATAAATCTCATCATGCCAGCTTTCACATAGTCATTTGATAATGATTCTCTCCGGCCGCCCTTAATGACATTTAGACGCTTACATTCGAATGCGAAGTAAACACTCTCGAGATGCCCATGCCTTAGACGTAAATCAATCCGCCCTTTTTGTTTCCCGGTGGACAGATCGTCCTCAATGGACTCTCGGTCTATACTCACAGGCAATCTGCGTGCATTCTTATGTTGAATAAGGAAAACGCGGAAGTGCTGTGTGATGTGATCCTCACGATTGCCGGTCAGCGAGCCAGATAGTCGCGCGGTAAAGGCTTCCCACATGGAAATAACCATGTCGACTATCTCTGGTACTAACTGGTCGGGGAAAGTGTCTGACCAAGGGTCAATTAGCCCGAAGCTTCTCGTATTGTTTCCCATGGCTTTCGGTGAGGATCGCGGCGGCGATCTCATCCGCATCATTTAAGGCGGACGTTCCTGTCCAGAACCGCCGGGTTAGGGGTTTACAGATGTAGAGCTTGTTAACGTCAAACACTTTAAGATTTTGTAAGAAGTTAATGCTCCCCTGTCTGCCAGCTATTATGCTGAACATCCGCTGTAGGGTTTGGTTCAGAGCTGTAAGTGACGTTTGTTCGGAATAATTTTGGCGCTGTCCGGATTTGCTGGTTCGCTCCAAGACAACCACGCCGGTGCCGGCATGGGTAGCCAAAATAACCTTACCAAAGATTTCATACTGGCTTCTTTGGGCCCACTCGTTCAGTGTTCTGCTTAGAAGCTCGAGGTAAGCCTGTCGCTGCTCCGGTGAACTCTTCTCTAGGGTAGGAATACGTTGCGACCCCCGCGCCGGAGTAGAACTAGGTATCGATATATTAACCGTGTCTTCTATAAGTATTTGTTCAAACTCGTCTACATTGAAATAGCCATAAATATGAGGAAGGATTTCCCTCCTGGTTTGCTCGATGGTGCTGGGAATAAATAGCCCCTCTCGAATCTTAACTTTTAAGCCCCTCATCAGGGAGGCTACTTCTCTAACTATCCGCTTCGCCCCGGAAGGGTCACCTGTGTCTTTGGGAAGAGGAAAGGGCAAGCGAAGCAACTCGCTTTCATGTACCTTGTCTCGCTCAATCCCCCAATTCGCGCTTGTGTGAAACAAGAAATACTGAGCAAGTGATGAGTCAAGGTACGCGGTCAGGAACATCAGCAACTCGTCATCTTCGGTGGGGCCGTGAATCCCTTGAATGGCGTGGCGGAAAACCACATCGAAGTCAGCGAAAGCGGCCCGGAGCCCTTGGGTGACAATCACATGTGGTGCAAGAAATATGTCTTTAGCCTCTGGCAGCCGCCGAAGCCGCTTGAAACGGTCTCTAATTCTGGAGCAGTCAGACTCCAGAAGAACCAGTTCAATATTCTTGCTCCTTGCCTCCAAAAACAACTCGTCGTCCGGCCAGGGACGATCCTTGCTCTTTGCTGGATCATCGTTGGGTCCTTCGGGCTGAAAGCCCTGTGCTACCGTCCATCTCTTTTGATCTTTAATGTGGCCCGCCAAATTGGACAGAGGTGGGAACAACGCCAGCCGACTCAATAGTTCTCTGTCACGGGGGGTCCCCCAAAAGTATTGCTTCCAAACCGCTGAGAGATCAGCCCACTGCTTATTAAACAGAAGCTCATTAACACTTATTTCGACGCGGTCCTCCGGGGAAACCGTAAGGATTTCAGCTTTCAGTGTCTTTGCTTCTGTCTTTGGAGTTAAATAGTCGATGTAGTAGTCAGACTTTTGGGGCGCGGCTTTCTCGTATTCTACGACTATCGCGGGTCGGATCGCGTCGTCGAACAGGTAAAAGCACATGTCTGAAAGATTCAAGATCTGCTCAACCGCGTGCGTGGTTATCCATTCCCTCTGGACTTTTTGAGCTTTGCTTTGATGATTAAAGAGCACGCCCGCAGGCAATAAGAAGCACACCCGCCCATTATCCTTCAGATGGTTCGGCGCCTTGAATACGAACCCGTACGCCAGTTGTTTTTGGGGGATTTCTAATCCTGCGTCCTTACACCACTTCTCAAGTTTGCTTTGCCTTCTTGAGGATCGTGCCCAAGGAGGGTTCCCGATGATGATGTCGAACGCTTCTGTGGGGATGGTGGAGTCCTCTTCGAAAGGGAGGGGCAAATTCTCTTCGAAGAAGTCTCTGCAGAGTATGTTGTTGCCGGCTTCGGGATCTACCGGTTCACCGCGGTAAGCAACCAGTTTAGGAAGTATGTTGCCCCGCAATTGAAGCTGCTGAATGTCTCGAGGCTCAAGCTGGTCGAGGAACGCAAGGTATAAACTGAAGGCCGCAATGCGGCAAGCCGTTTCGTTCCTGTCCACGCCGAAAAGATTCTGCGTGAGAATCTCTTTAAGCGCCGCGAACCGCTTGCCGTTTCGTGCTCCGACATTGCTTCTCCGCCACTCTTCCGCGAGCCGATTGAAGATTCCTACTAGGAAAATGCCAGAGCCACACGCCGGGTCGAGGAACCGCTTGTCCAGCAGCGTCGGCACTCCGGCCAAGACCATGTCCAAGACCACTTCAGCCAGGAAGCGCGGCGTGTAGTAAGCGCCAGATTCACGCTTACCTGATGGATCCTCGGCGTTGAGGAATCGCTCATAAATGGCACTTATAGTCTCAATGGGTATGACGCTGAAGTCATACGCCCAAAAGCCCAGCGCCATCTGTCCTGACTCGAGATCTTCTCCGGTCAGGAACCGCTTCAAAATCTCGATATGCTCGGGCTGGATAAGTTTGCTCTCAGCCTCAAGGTCGCCATCAAAAATGTCCCCGTTAAAGTGAACTTGAAGCCTTTGGAATAAAGTGTACAAGAGCTTTTTCGCCTTGGTAGGCGAATAGCTTTCTAACAGGTCCGAAATGCGGCGTGTGCCTTCGGCGCCTATCTCGGCAAAATAGGATTCGTTTATTATCTCTCTATCAATTAAGTAGCAAGTGAAGACAATCCTTCCTAATAATGCGTGTACAGTTTGAGGATTGAGTTTATTGCCCTCTGAGGTCTTTTCACCTAGTTTGCCACGTGCGTCATCAAGATTACGAAGCAAGTAGCGATCAACTCTTAACTTCGGGTTGAAGGAGGGAGCGTTCCTTTCAAAGAACTCTCCAGCCTCGATCGATTGTATGAGTTGCAGAAGTTCCAGCGCGTCCGCACTGCGGTTTAGAGTCTGGACTAAACGGTTCTCTTGATTTATATCCTCGGCGTCTTTAGCGGGTGGGGTCAGCCCCGAGAATATTAAAACATCTGTCGGGCTGATAACTATGAGAATAGGCGCAATGCCTTGATTCCACAGCTTACGATGGAGTTTGCGCAGTCTCCTTTGTTCTACGCGGTTTACGTCTTTGATGTAAGCGACCGGTACATTGTCAATACAGAAAATTCCGCTGAGGGACATGTCCACCCATGCGCGACGCATGGCATGCGCCTGCGGAGGGGTAGGAACTGCAGATTCTATTTCCTCTAGACTGCGGAAAAACTCCGGAGGGCGCCTGCCCTTCAGATTAAGCTGTTCTTCCCATATAGAGTTGAATTCCGCGACCATGTTAACCGGCTTTGATTTCCTTAGAGGATGTTGCTTCCGAAGGATTCAGAGAGTCATGAGTTATCCCAAAGGCTGGTCCCGCTCCCTTTTAAGTAACTGATCACAAGCTATGGACGGAGCCTTATTGTAAGTCTTTGCGGCGGCGAACGCTAGGCGAACGCGAATGTCGAGCGATCGTAGTTTAAGAATTAATAGCACTCAACCCTGCCCACCGCATGGCATTCAGTCCGGACCCACAAAGCAGTTTTTTACTTTCTTCTGCTAACCTTAAATCCTAGCCGCTCAAACACCCTGCGTGCTTCAGCAGTTTGAAACTCTAGGAGATCCAGCCCGGTGACATGGGCAAATGCTTTTTTTACAGGGAATTGCACTCCTTCTATCTCAACCATGTGTGCCTGAATGGAGCTTGGCTCGACCCCCTTAAGTAATTCAATAACCTGCTCTTTCGTCAGGTGCATGGGTTTCCCTCTTATGGTGAAATCAATGCCCAAATAATTGGCTCTCCTTAGTTTCTATACTTACTATAATACCTATTACACTATTTATTTCAACACTTATTTTACCACTTATGTTTATATTTACACTTATTACACTTATTATAACTACTGAATATATTAATCCGCTCGTATTGGGAAATGCTTGGAAATAACTTTCAACGCCCATCTAGGACACCTTGCCCTTGGTTGCGCCCTTATTTCGGATGTTGCCTTGCTTTACCCCATCGACTAGATATTTTCTGACTGTACTGGTCACGCTTGATAGCAATCCGTTGGACATAAACACGCGTCGTTGAAGGGTTTCGATGATCCAATGCCTCCTGGGTGGCCGTGATTGAGCCAGTCTCTTCAGAGATGATCCGCGCGAATGTATGCCTCATCCGATGGAGGTGGAAGCCCTCAATGCCTGCTATGCGGGCGTAGCGCTTCATATTCAGTGCAAAGCAGTGCGAAGAAAGAGGGGCGCCTGGCCTTCCTGCATAATCGTGCCTTGTCCAGAGGGGCGCGTCGTTGCGGAGGACATTGAGCCTACGCGCCTCAGTTAAGTAGGCGATTAAGGCATCTTTTACCTCAGGGTCGGCGATCTCGTATCTAACGTAGTCACCTCCCTTGATACGATTGTTAACAATCAGCGTCGTGTCAACCTTTATGTCCCGCCCGCGTAGTGAGAGGACTTCAGTCCGTCTCTTACCACTCGCCATGAACATCAACAGGATTGCGTAGTCGCGTTTGCCGACGATGTCTCCCGACTCAGCCTTTCGCCTCACAGCGGATACAAGTGACTCGAGTTCCTCATCTGTAAGGGACTGCGAGCTCTCGCTCTGATAGGCTTTTGGCGCTTTCGGCCGCGCCATTACAACTGGGTTGCTGCGAATCTGAGAGCCGAGCTTCCTGTCACGCAACGCCCACGAATAGAAGGAGGAGAGAAGGCAGGCTCGCTGATAAACGGTAGTGGGGCGCAAGCCCCTCTCGTGGAGGGAGTCTAGCCACCGGCGGATATCCGCCGGTCTAACCTTAGCCGGGTGTTTGTTGATATATAGGAAGAAGGCGGTGACAACATGCTTCTTGTCACGTAGCAGATCGTCTTTGCGCAGTCCGTCCGTAGTCGTAGATCCCGCCCACAACTCGACGGCGTTGCGAATCGCCGCCAAGGGATCTTGTGGCACACGAATTAGTGCCGTTTCTCGCCTCTTGATTGCCATTACATAATTATAGCATGAGTATTCACTTCTGATTTATTTGTGTATTCTCTATCGATTTAAGAGCGAATTTTACGGATAAAAGTCTGTAAAATTCATGTTGACCGATAGATATTAATTCATTCAAATAATTTCTTCGATTTTAGTTCTGAACGGGCTAACCAAGACCGATTTAGGCTCTGAGCTTTCCTACCTAATAGCACAATTTGCCCTTTAGGATATGGATTTGTGCTATGGAAGCAGCGAGCAGAATTTCATGAATCAATAATAGCCCAATATGAGAGTTTCGGGTGGCTGACGATGCATCAGAGGTCCTCTTCCTCACTCTCCTTGCGGCGAGATCCCAAGTCTGGGGCGAATCCGTCGTTAATATCTGCTGAAAGGCAAGTGCCGTGAGGTCAGCGCTGGCGAGTTTTTTTTGGAGGCGAACGCCTGATCCCTTCGCTCTTAGGGCTGGCTGGCAGTTTTTCGGGCAGATCCAACTCATCATCAACGAGCGATTCCATGTAGACCCCTGCGACGCGCGAATACTGAAGTAGCACTACCAGCGAAGGTTCCCGGTTACCCAATTCGTAGGCTGAGATAGTTCCTTGTATCAGCTCGTCCCCCAGCCCGAGACGGCGGATCATCCCGTTCTGGGATAGCCCAAGAGCTTTGCGGATATGCAGCAGCTTCTCGGCCAAGCGTGCAGGCTTTCGGCGTGAAGTGTGGCCCATCAGGATTGCCCTCCCGATGGACAGGTAGCAGTCCCGATAGGCTTGCGGCCAAATACAAATGTGTTTAGTATAGAACCGTTAAATACATTTGTATTTAGCGTGTGAAGCAGAAGGCTGTCCGCCAGGGGACGAATGACTCGTGGCCCCTGGGCGGCGTCAATCATTTTGCATGAGCCGCCCCTTCACGCATGGCCGTGAAACCTGGTTGTCAAAGATAGCGCATAAGATACCAAAGTGGACGGGGCACGGTCTATTGCCGCTCGGCTCTCCCTATTATCTGACAAAGTTTTATGAAATATAGGCTCGCCCGCGTCTCGATTTTCGTTCTCATTCTTAGTCTGCCTTTGCCGACCGCGGTGACGGCTCAGACTGTGCGCCGCCGCAAGCCATCCAACGCTTCATCCTCGGGTGTGACTACTGAAGTACGTCTCGTTGCTGAAGTAGCTCTCGTTCGATTACGTGTGTTACGCGACGGCTGGAATGACGTGAACCGCCAGTTCATAAAGCAGAACTTTGTAGCCGCGCAGAGGCTTGCCGGGCGGGAGTACGAAGTGCAATACCTTGAAGCGAAGGCTGCCGTCGGAGATGCCCTTCAGGTTCTTCCAAAAGGTGAGTTGCGCACGGCCATCGAGCAGGCGATGGACATCTTCGATGACCTCGAGGCGATCACCAAAATCTTCAACAAGACCTCACCGTTTACGACGAATGTGCGTGTCGTGGACATCTTTCCCTACCTCAAGAAATACAGCGTACCCTACGAGAGTGGAGTGACTCGGGCACTCTCCGGCCTGACGCTACACCAAGATTTCGTGATGAGCTACATCCTCCCACTCAGGTACGCGAGGGTTAACCGAATAGAGGTTCTCTTAGGCGGTAAGGCTAAGCCCATACCTCCCCCGCCTACGTACGAGCAAATGTTCCATGTACCTGCCATGAAGCCCCCCATTGACCGCTCAAGCGTTAGCGTCGAATCCCTTAAAGGAATGGTACGCGAAGCGATTGAAGCCAGGATGCGAGGTAACCAAACCCTGATGAGAGGCCTGCTCGATGATCAATTCATGTTCTACGCACTACAGGGGCGACAGTGGGACAAGGAGAGATTCCTCAGAAGTATTTCTTCTGATCCAATGGTTAAGGGGTTCGAGATTGAGCAGGCAGAATTAAGCTTTAGGCAGGAAGCGCCGGTCCTTACCACGGTAGTCAGATATGAGTCCCTCAGAGGAGAGTTTAAGAGCTTTAATAATACATTTACGTTCGTGAATCGTAACGGCAAGTGGCTGATCGCCAGGTGGAGAGCTTTCTAATTAATGTATGAGTTCCTTAAAAGAGTGCATCCGTCTGCCTCTCAGGACTTCAGCGTGGGCGGGAGAATAGCGTGGGCGATTCATTGCTATGATGCCGCGAAGGCTGCAAGGGAGAGGGAGGACATTGCTACCGCAGTTATCACGCTCCGAGAAGGGATGTACGCATTTCCATTTCCCAGGTTGCTAGAATTGCTGGGGGAATGTCTGCTCCAGGAAGGAAACCCGGTAGAAGCTACTATCTACTTGGCGGCAGCAGTAGGAATGAGCGAAGAAGTAGAATTCCGATCCCTCTTTCTTCTTGGTAAAGCTCTAGCTACGGCTAACGACAACTACGTCTCTAAGATTATTCTCAAGAAGGCACTCACAATTGAGCAGGATCAAGAGGCACAAGAGCTACTGGGCGAAGTTATAAACAGGTCTAAGCCTGTAAATGAGCAACATCCATAAAACTCTTAATGTGAAGTACTAAGCGGGACGATAATCAATGAAATTATCCGGAAGTCAAAAATCCACTTAGCTTGTGTTGTGTCAATTAGTTCCTAGACGTTAGATCGCTACTTCAACTCTGCCTTCCGCTCTCACTCTACTAATTAGGTTACTCTTCGAACGATTGATTTAGTTATCATTATCGTTTTATATGCCTATACAATCATGTCTGACGCTGCGATGATTGTCGCGATCTCAAGCTAAGTTAGACTACCTAGAAAACTCAAGAGTTTGAAATAACAAACCCTCCTCAGAATTTCATCATTCTATGATTAAAGTTCACTTCCCGACTATTTTCGACGATAAAGTACTTCTCGATTTCGAGCAGAGATGTTATCCAAACTCCTCTAATACGGCTAATGTGAAATGAACTATGACTCGGCAACCTGAAAAGTCTGAACGTCAAGACCAAACGAATTGCGTAGCAGTTGCTTCAAAGTATAGCTGGTCACTTTGGCGATGACTCTTGTGCTCAGCCCCGTAACGGTTTT
>DASWQH010000057.1:0-24561 GCA_036403815.1 Pyrinomonadaceae bacterium
CTACAATCAGGCTTGTCAGTTCGGAAGGCATGGTCAGCATCAAAGACCTCTCTTGGCAGAGTGGTCTGAAGCTTACCGGCCTTCCGTTTTGTTTTCAAAGATCAGAAATGGATAAAGTCCAGCTAAGAAGCTGTTTGAAAAGTCCCGTCAGGGACGAAACGATAATAGCCCAGTGCTTCAGCACTGGGAAATGAGCAGAAGAAACAGAATAGAGTCCCGTAGGGACGACTGAAAGCACATGTTCAGTCGTCCCTACGGGACTCTACTTTATTTCCTATCCTTTGACCCAGCCATGAATGGCCGGGCTATTTTCAACTGTCCCTACGGGACAACACGCGAAGCTGATCGTTCAAACACCTTCTTAAAAATCTAGTCCGGCACCAGTCGCTTATTTATACTTTACTCAAACCGATTATGATATATTGCGCCTCGTATCTGAAAACAGGCTCGGCCAGACTGAAGCACTCATCAACCAGCACCCGGCGCTCTTCTCAAATCTACACCCTTTTACAACGCGCTGGTATTTCAAACAGGAAAGGGAAAAGATGACATCCCCATTTGAAGCGATTAGTTATCTGTGGCTGTGGATTGCTTTTCTTGTTCTGCTGGTCTTGTTCATACTGGTCGGCGGCAAGGCGGCTCCAGGCTTTAGCGATGAAGAGCAGAAAGAGATAAAGGCGCAGCTTCGTCAACGTCCGGTGATGGCTCTTGAGCTGGCCGGTAGCCCTGCGGAGGCAGAGCGCGTGCTGACGGTAACGCGGAAGATTAACGCACAGGCGGACGAATTGTTCCGCGCGGCAATCGCGTGGGACTATCTTTTCATCTTCATTTATCCGGCATGGATTGCCGTCGGCTGCATGATCGTCTCGAAGTTTCTCTCGGAGCATAAACTGCCCGGCGCTACCTTCGGCATCTTTCTAATCATCTTACAGCCTCTGGCCGCGCTGCTCGACGCGTTGGAAAATTACTCTATGCTGCGCGTGCTCGATAGCTCCCCTGTGAGAAGCCCCTGGCCGGAGATAGCCAGGTGGTGCGCCCTACCGAAATTCGCCATAGCCCTCGGCGCAGGGCTGGGCTATTTCATCATCTACGGCATCGTCGCCTTCATCTGGGCAAAAGTGGCAGGCCGGTAAAAGAGTTGCCCTTCCGGTCAGGTTAATTCACGCGCGCCGGTCTCTGATTTTAGTCAAGCACAGGCGCGAGCCGAAGTGATATAGTACGCGGCCTACACGGGTTGCCAACAAGAGCTTTCCAAGGGTTTCAGATACTTTCTAGACTAAACGCACATTCCAGGTCTTCGGTTGGACACAGAAAGCTTGCACGTCAATCAACTATTATGGTCGAGTCCTTCAACGAAAAGGAGAGAAAGCAGATGAAAAAGAGAGTTGTGACAGGAGCAATTCTAGTCGTAGTGCTGGCGGTGGCGGTCGTGCTCATCGGTCATGCAGTCACCGCGCGGTCTCTGCCGGTCACGAAGACGCACCAGTTTACCTGCACGGATCGCAACCAATCCCTATACTTTTTAGTCCATGAGATTGATGGGAATTTAAGCGATGGATTGCTGTACGTGGAGAAGATGCAGGTCGCCAACATGACTGTGGAGTGGGCAGGAACCAACTTTATCAAGGCCAAGGTCAACGGCAATGCGGCCAATGTGGCATTCCTGCTCGGCAAGGATGGCAACGTGATGGTAGCTAACTATGCCACCTCGAACCGCGTGGCAGTCTGCACGGCAAGCTACGCATACAAGTGAACGAGTCTAGAGAGTCTTGGGAGTCCTGAGAGTCTATAAAGAAGAACGCTTCCGGCTCTCCAGACTCTCCAGACTCTCTAGACTCTCTAGACTATCTTTTCTTCCAGGAGGGCTTTGACCTCAGGCCATTCGGAGTCAATGATGCTGTAGTAGACGGAGTGGCGAAGGCGTCCCGTTGGCATAATCATGTGATTGCGAAACGTGCCTTCTTCTTTCGCACCTATACGCAGGATCGCGCGGCGTGATTTTTCGTTCAAAGAGTCGGTCTTGAATTCCACGCGCAGGCAATTCAATTGTTCAAAGGCATGGCCGAGCATCAGGTACTTGGCTTCGGTGTTGACGTAGGTTCGCTGGTAATCCGTTGCAATCCATGTCCAGCCGATTTCCAGATGACGGTTCACGCCATCAATAGCAGCATAGCGCGTGCTTCCCACAGCACGACCCGTCTGCTTATCTATAGTCGCAAACGGCAGCGCAGTTCCCTCTGCCAGCTCCCTTAGCGCCGTCTCTATGTATTCCCTCAAGTCTTCAGGCCGTTCAATCACGGATGCCGTATAGCGCCAGATGTCCCCATCGAACGCCACCTCGCACAACTCCGCATGATGCGCCAGAGAAAGCGGCTCAAGCCGAACATGACGGCCTTCGAGTGTAACGGGATGAATGAGCATAAATAGAAGTCTCAAATCCCAAGTCCCAAGTTCCAAGTCAAAAACCCGAAGCTCTTAACCTGGGACTTTGGACTTGGAACTTGGGACTTATTTATTTAGATGTCGAAGTACATGCTGAACTCCAACGGGTGCGGGCGCATGTTCAGGGGTTGAATCTCGCGCTCGCGCTTGTAGGTAATCCAGCGGTCAATGATCTGCGGCGTAAAGACATCACCCTTGAGTAGAAACTCGTGGTCGGCTTCGAGCGCCTTCAAAGATTCGTTGAGCGACCCCGGCAAGCTTGGCACATCCTTTAACTCTTCCGGCGAGAGATCGTAGATGTCTTTGTCTAACGGCTCGCCCGGATCAATGCGGTTCTGTATACCGTCGAGGCCCGCAAGCAGCATCGCGGAGAAGGCAAGGTACGGATTGCAGCTTGGGTCGGGCGGACGAAACTCAAGGCGCTTCTGCTTCGGGTTCGTGGAGAACATGGGGATGCGTATCGCGGCGGAACGATTGCGCGCCGAATAAGCCAGATTCACAGGAGCTTCAAAGCCGGGCACGAGCCGCTTGTAGCTGTTGGTGGTCGGCGCTGCGAAGGCAACGATAGCCGCTGCATGTTTAAGAAGTCCACCGATGTAGTAGCGCGCCATCTCTGAAATCCCCGCGTAACCGTCGCCCGCGAAGAGCGGCTTTTCGCCTTTCCATAGAGACTGGTGGCAGTGCATGCCCGAGCCGTTGTCGCCGTAAATAGGCTTCGGCATGAAGGTCGCGGCCTTACCGTAGTTGTAGGCCGTGTTGCGCACGATGTACTTGAAGAGCTGTAGATTGTCGGCGGTGCCTAACAGTGTGGAGAAGCGGAAATCTATCTCGCACTGACCGGCGGTGGCGACTTCGTGGTGATGGCACTCTACGTCTATGCCGCAAGCCCCCAGCGTCAGCGAGATTTCCGAGCGCAGGTCGCTCAGAGAATCAGCGGGCGGAACCGGAACATACCCCTCTTTGGCGCGAATGCGGTAGCCCAAATTCGTGCCGTTAAACTCATCCGCGTCGCGGCCAGAGTTCCAGTGCGCTTCGTCCGAATCAACGGTGTAGCCGGACGAGTTCTGCTCGTTGTGAAACTTGACGGAATCGAAGACGAAGAACTCTGCTTCGGGACCGAAGTAGGCCGTGTCCGCTAGCCCAGTGAATTTAAGATAGCTCTCGGCGCGCACGGCAACCGAGCGCGGGTCAAACCCGTAGCCCTCTTTGGTAATAGGGTCTACGGCGTTGCCTATGAAGCAGACGGTCGGCTCGTCCGAGAAGGGATCCATCCAGTAGCGCGTGGCGTCCGGAATCAGAAGCATGTCTGATTCATGTATGGAAGCCCAGCCTCGCAAAGATGATGCGTCAAAGCCGAACCCGTCTTCAAAAGAGTCTTCGGAAAGCTGGTTAATCGGAAAGGTCAGATGATGCCAGGCACCCGGCAGGTCTGTGAAACGCACGGAGACGAACTTTGCTCCCTGGTCGTTTACATATTTTAAGGCAGTTTTAGCGCTCATATTTTCTCCTGATAACTTTTTTTGGGAGTGTTGGAGGTACGAACCGCGCTCCTTGAAGCGACGAGTGCGGCTTGATTTGAAGAACCGTAGCTGGTATGCAAGTGATGTGTGCCGTCATACAGCGGACGACCGTAAAAAGCTTTGCATTATAGTGGGGCTTCCCCGTATGTCAAGTTTTTTTGTGACAGAAAAGTCTCATGAAAAGCGCAGAACCCACGCTTTTATAAGCTAAACTGTTCGAGCATGCAGACTTAAACGGCGGCAAGTTTTTTTGTCGAAAAAGAAAATTATTTACCAGCCCAGCTTTTTCTGTTAAATTGCCGAGTCTTAGTGATCCAGCCATGAATCTCCGCTACTTGAATAAAGGAGGCACTCGCGCCTCGTTGAATGTAAGCCTGCGCGCCCGCACGACAAGCGGGCAGGCAAGGGGGGAATCTCAGAATTGACCACGGCCATCGAACAGACGGTTGAAACGTATGGCATAGAGAATTGGGGAGCCGGTTACTTTGATGTTAACCGTAAAGGGCATCTCATCGTCCATCCGGCGGAAAATGACAGCCGCGCGGCGGATTTGAAAGAGATCGTTGATGACCTGCGCCGTCGCGGCGTCACCACGCCCGTGCTACTCAGGTTTCCGCAACTAATCGCCGGACAGGTGCGAAAACTTCAGCGCGCTTTCAGTAAATCCATACGCGAATTTGAATATCAGGGCGCGCACATGTGCGTCTATCCGATGAAGGTTAACCAGCAGCGCGCCGTGGTCGAAGAGTATTTGAGAGAAGGCACGCGCTACGACTTTGGCCTTGAGGCCGGTTCAAAAGCGGAGCTTTACGCGGCGCTGGCGATGGATCAATCCCCGGACAGCCTGCTTGTCTTAAACGGCTTCAAAGACGAAGAGTTTATAAAGCTTGCCTTCGTCGGCGCGCTTGCAGGCAAGCGCATCGTCATCGTCATCGAAAAGCTTTCCGAGCTGGAGCATATCCTTCGCATCTCCGAAGATCACGAAGGTCATCTTCCGATGGTCGGGATGCGCGTCAAGCTTTATTCAAAGGGGTCGGGTCGCTGGGAGAAATCGGGCGGCGAGGCGGCGAAGTTCGGTTTGACGACCACGGAGATTCTGGAAGTCATCGGACGCATGCGCGACGCGGGTCGCATAGACATGCTGCGGCTGCTGCACTTCCACATAGGCTCGCAACTGACAGACATCAAGCGCATCAAGAACGCTATGAAAGAGGCCGCGCGCGTTTACGCGAAGGTGCGGCAGATGAAAGTGCCTATTGACCTGCTGGATGTGGGCGGCGGAATGGCCGTTGATTATGACGGCTCGAAGACGGCCTTTGATTCTTCGGCCAACTACACGGCGCAGGAATTTGCCAACGACGTTATCTACACCATCAAGACCGTGTGCGATGACGAGAACGTGCAGCACCCTACGATCATACAGGAATCCGGGCGCTACCTTGCGGCCTATCACGCCATTATCGTCACCAACGTTGTAGACGAGATTGAGACGGTCGTCGAAGACATCTCGCCTATGGAAATTGACGAAGACGACCCGCAGGTTGTGGTCGAGCTTGGCGACCTACGCGAGACCATCACAGTCAAGAACTATCGGGAGTATTACCACGACGCGCTTGAGCACCGCGAAGAGTTGTTCACGCTCTTCAATCTGGGATTGATTTCACTGGAAGACCGCGCCAAAGGTGAAGTTCTCTTCTGGGACGTGTGCGAGCGCGCGGACAAGTACGCACAGGCTGCGAAATATATCTCGGAAGAGTTCGGCGATCTAAGACGCCTCCTGTGCGCCAAGTATCTGACGAATTTTTCCGTCTTTCGTTCCGTGCCGGATCACTGGGCATTAGACCAGCTCTTTCCCATTGTTCCGATTCACATGTTGAACAAGCCGCCGACGGAATACGCGACCCTGTGCGACATCACGTGCGACTCCGACGGCATCGTGGATAAGTTCGTAGACCTGCATGATGTCAAGCAGGTGCTTGAGCTTCATGCGCTCAACCCGAACGAGCCGTACTATCTGGCCTTCATGCTCGTCGGCGCATATCAGGAAGTAATGGGCAACAACCACAATCTCTTCGGCGCGCCCAACGAAGCGCACATATGGATTGATGAAGAAGGCTACCTGATAAAGAAAGTGATACGCGGCACGACCGTAGGCCAGGCTACAGAACGTGCGCGTTACGACCGTGGGCTGCTGCATGACGGTTTTCGCCGTCAGGTAGCGCAGCGCGTCAAAGATGAAGAACTCTCGGAAGCAGAAGCCGCCGAGATAATAGATTTTTACGAATCGCGCTATGACGCTTACACCTACCTCGCCGTCAACGGCGAGGAGACACGCGGCAAGCGCAGAAAAGAATAAAGTAGTTTTCAGTTTACAGTTTACAGTTTTCAGAAGAAGCAAGTTACTTCTTCTGAAAACTGTAAACTGTAAACTGAAAACTACTTTTCGGAGATAAACGTATGGTGACTCAGCGAAAACCTAAACCCTCTAAATATCTGACTGTGCCGACGCGGCCTATTCAGGTGGATCGTGATCGCTCGGTGGCAGGGCTTCTGGAAAAGATGGAGGGCACTGGTCTTGGCGCGCGCCAACTGGCCGAGGCGCATCGCATCTGGCTGGACATGCTCGGCGATAACACGACCGTCTTCGTCGCCGCATCCGGCGCACTTATTCCGTCAGGCATGCGACGACTGCTTGCCTACGTCATCAAGAACCGCTTCATTGACGTACTGGTGCTGTCAGGCTCTATTCTCTTCCATGACCTGCACGAGACACTGGGACGCCATCATTTCCAGGCGCATCCTTCCATGACCGATGCAGAGTTGGAAGCCTCGCAGATCAATCGCATGTGGGACTTGCTTGCCTCCGATGAAGAGTATAGAGAGGCAGACGAGTGGGTCGGAGGCTTTACCAACCAGCTAGACCAGACGCGCCCCTACTCGACACGCGAATTCCTACATCTGCTCGGAAGAGAATTGGCCGAAATCGCCTCGGAAGACGGCGTGCTGACTTCGGCCTACAAAGCGCGCGTTCCGGTCTTCTGCCCGAACATCGCCAACAGCTCCATCGCCGTAGGCATCGCCGGTTCTCGTTTCGAGAAGAAGAACAACTTCCAGTTCGACATAGTGCAGGATGTTCTGGACATGGCGCAGATTGCAGCCCGTGCGCGCGTCTCCGGCGTCATCAACCTAGGCGGCGGCACGGCAAAGAACTTCATACAGCAGACGGAAGTCGCCACCAACATCTTCAAGATTCCGGCGCGCGGCCACAAGTACGCGATTACTGTCTCAACAGATGCACCGCATCCCGGCGGGCGCTCCTCTTCCACCTTCAGCGACGATTCGCTTCTCTTCGGCAAACTAGCGCGCGGCGCACTGACCGCCTACGTCAACTGCGACGCGACCATAGCGCTCCCCATCCTCGTCACCGCGCTCTCGCAAACCGCCGCCAAGTACATGAAGGGACGCAAACGCCCGAACTTTACTTTCATGGGTAAAGACCTGACGATTGAAGTTCCGTAAGGAATAAACAGTATTCAGAAAACAATAGCCAGCGGTTAAATCTAAAAGACCGCTGGCTATTATTCTGAGAAGCTGATTGAAAAGTCCCGTAGGGACTAGATGAAAATAGCCCAGCACTTCAGTGCTGGGAACAAGTTGCCAAATAACTATTGAGTCCCGTAGGGACGGCTGAATAAATCTGAAGAGTTTTTCAGCCGTCCCTACGGGACTTAACACTTCTTGTAGATTCTGTTCCCAGCCATAAATGGCTGGGCTATTCTCAATCGTCCCTTGCGGGACTCGGAATTCTTTTTCAAAAAAACCTCTTGACTCTAACGTTGCGTCAGGCTTTAGCATCTCGATTTAAGGAGGCAAGGCGTTTTGAGTAAGACAAATAATCTGTATCAGGCGAGCGAGTTTGCGAGGCTGACGGGTGTGACCGTGAGGACGCTGCATCATTACGACCGGCTGGGGTTATTGAAGCCAACGGGTCGCACCAGCGCGGGTTATCGCCTGTATAGCGAGCGGGACTTTGCGCGGCTGCAACAGATAGTGACGTTGAAATTCATTGGCCTGCCTTTGAAACAGATAAAGAGTCTTCTTGACCGGAACGCGCTAGACCTTCAGACGACGCTTCGTCTACAGAGAGAGATTCTGGGAGAGAGGCAGCGGCAGATCGAATCGGCCATCGAAGCGATTGAAAGAGCCGAGCGGCATATTGCTTCGGGGGATGAGCCGGACTGGGAAGCGCTACGCAAAATAATCGAGGTGATTGAAATGCAGAATAACTGGGACTGGGTAAAGAAATATTATACGGAAGAGCAACTGGCGGAATTAAAGACGCGCGGCACGCCCGAAGTGCTCGAACGCGGGCAGCGCGAATGGGCTGTGCTCATCAAGGAAGTTGAGCAGGCAGTCAGGGAAGGCGTTGACCCGTCGAGCGGGAGAGCGCAGAGTCTAGCCGCCAGGTGGAACGGGCTGATTGAAGAGTTCACGGGCGGAAACCCTGAAATCCTCGCCAGCCTCAAGTGCCTCTACTCCGACGAGGCCAACTGGCCTGCCGGAGCACAAAAGCCTTACACGGATGAAGTCGGCAACTTTCTTATTCAGGCGAATAACAGCCGTGAAAAGTAAGCAAAGCGGTTTTAAGTTTTCAGTTTCAGGTTCCAGAGCGAAAAGCTGCTAACTGGAAACTGAAAACTTAAAACTGTAAACTGTCTTCATGTCTGAATCAGCACAACTTCCTATGAACTTCGGCGGGATTGCCGAAGAAGAGTTCAGTAGTTTTGAGAGCGCACGTATCATCGTGTGGCCTGTCTCTTATGAAGGGACTGTGTCGTATGGGACGGGCACGGGGCGCGGTGCTGAAACTATCATTGACGCTTCGCGCAACATGGAGCTTTACGAAGAAGAGACGGATGCGGAAGTCTACAAGCTGGGCATACACACGGTCGCAGAGACTCCTTCCGTTGAGCCGCCGGAAGCGATGATGAAATCGCTATATGAGCGAGCACGCGAGCTTGTCTCGACCGAGAAATTCGTGGCGATGATCGGCGGCGAGCACTCTGTGAGCGCGCCCGTGATTCGCGCTCACGCCGAAGCGTACAAGAATCTCTCCGTCCTACAGATTGACGCACACGCAGACTTGCGCGACACGTATGACGGCACGCCGCACTCGCATGCTTCCATCATGGCGCGAGTGTTGAAAGACATGCGCCTGCCCAGTGTGCAATGCGGGATTCGCTCTATCTCCGCGGAAGAGGCGCGCTCGCTTGCAGAGTACCCGACGCGCATCTTCTGGGCGAAAGACATAGTAGGCCGCACGGACTGGTGGGATGCGGCGGTTGATGGACTGACGGAGAATGTTTATCTGACTGTGGACATTGACGGGCTTGACCCGTCGCTGGTTGCGCAGACAGGGACGCCGGAGCCGGGCGGACTCGGATGGTACGAGACCATCGGATTGATTCGCACGCTGGCGCGCCGGAAGCGCATCGTCGGCATGGATTTAACCGAATACTCCTACGTCGAAGGCCAGACGGCTTCAGCTTTCCTCTGCGCCAAGCTCATCTACAAATCGCTCGCCTTCATCTTTGAAAGCGAAACTGAAAGAGTGCGCGGCAACAAACAAACATCCACAGCGAGAGCTTGAAGCTTTTCAATCCTAAGCCCCTGAAAGGGGCGGTATATCAGTAGCCTACGGCGTGAGCCGTGGGGAACAAGTTAGCATTAGAAATCAAGCCCCGTAGGGGCGACATAAATTAGACGGCAAAGAAATTCTCTTCAGCCACAAAAAAACTATGTCGCCCCTACGGGGCTTATTAACTTTTTCGCGCTCGTGTCCCATGGCTCACGCCGTGGGCTAAATTATGTCGCCCCTTTCAGGGGCTTTAAGAACACTCGGGTTCTCTTATCTTGAGCTTGCGTTACTTAAATTTTCAGCCTCTCAAAATCGGCTGCGCCTGGCTGGCGCGTATGGCCGCAGGCAATTGGCGGTGCGTGCTCATCATGAAGGCGGAGGTCGAAGACAGCATGGCGTTGCCGTGTGTGGCGGCAAGGCGCACGAAGCGGCTGAAGAGGCTTGAGCCGTAATAGTAGCCGTCTTTGAGGCTCACCAGCACATCCGCTGGGTGTCGCACGCGCTCTCCCCGAAGTGATTCGTACAGATTCTCAAGCGCGTCCGGATAGATGTGATCGTGCGTGCGCGCCAGCCATGCTTCGGATGAAGCGAAGCCCTCGTCGTCCATCAAGCCTTCCCCACGGAGCGCGCCAGCAATCTCATTTAATTGCAGCGGGTCTTTATCAATCTGTTCATAACGATAGAAGGTCTCGCCCGCATCGCTCTGGCGGCGATGAATGCGCGCCGTACCTTTCTCTCCGCGCACGACTACAACTGACTTGCCTTCCCTGTAGAGCGAGAAGTCAATCCCCTCAAGCTCCACGAGCGAGTCTGCGAGCGTCGCAGCCGCCTCTTCGTCGGCACAGTAGAGCGCTGAAAAGCCTATCAGGCCGAAGGCCGGAAGAGCTACGCGGCGCGATGCGCGTTCGTCGAACTTGTCTGCAAGCTGGTAGCCTCTCTCGCGCAGGTGTGTCTGTAGATGAACACGTCGATTCTCTTCCAGATTCATCCCGTGATCCGAGAAGACCACGATTTCAGTCTCCGTCCCGCAACCCGCTTGAATCCCGCGCAGGATTTCGTCTAAGGATTCGAGCGCGACATCTAATCGCTCGCGCCCGCGTATGTGCAGCAATCCGTCCGTCCCCTTCAGGAATGCGAAGTAGTCGCGCTGTTGCGAAGCCGCCCGGAAGCGCTCGCGGAAGCGGCGCATGTCCGCGCGCCAGACCATCTCCGGCGCAACGTAAACCAGATATTCGAAGGGCAGCGGCTCTTGATAATCCAGCTCGTCCATGTAGCTGGACGGCACTTTGTCCGGCGTGCGACGGCCAATGTATTTGCCTACGCCGCCGCGCATCTCTCGCGTGTTGCGGTCGAAGTACAGGCTCTCGTAACCGAGCGGCGCAGACGCGCGCATCATGGTAGAGAGCGCTATGTTCGTCATGGTCGGAAAAGGCGAAAGCAGGCGCGAAGGCTGTTGGAAGTTGTCGAAAAGCCCGCGCCCCTTTGCAGCCTCCATCACCTCAAGCGGCACGCCGTCCAGACAGAGCAGCAAACGGCGCGGTCTGGTTTCTCCAGCCCTCATGTTCGTTCCATTGTTCTTCATTTCTTTGACCTACTCTTCCTTTGCTGCTGTCTTCGTATCCTGCTTCAATTTATACGGCTCACGAAGCCCGCGCTTCGCCTCCGCCTGCGAATTGTCAATGTCCGGGCGCGTGATGACAATGCGATACTGCGCCAGCGCTTCATTTCTTTTCCCGGCTAAATCGTAAGCTTGAGCAGCACGCAGGTGCGCCTGTGTGACAAGACCCTGTTCGGCACCCGCCGTACTCGTCGTCAACAGAAATTCTTTCGCCGCTCGCTCAAACTGGCTTGCGGCCAGAAGCGTCTCGCCGTACTGAAAATGTATCTGGTCTAGCGCGCGGCTGGCGGCGCTTCCACGCGCAGGCTTTTCACGCTGGAGGAGCGCATCGAAGATAGCGAACGCTTCTCGCTCGTGGCTCGCGGCTTCAGTCATTTTTCCCGCCGCCTGTTCGATAGCCGCCTGCGAGGAGAGAGCGTCTGCGGCCTCAAGCTTGAAGAGATAGTTGCGCGGGTATTTTTCGCCAAGCTCGCGCGCGAGCACAAGCGCATCCATAAAACGCTTCTCGCGTTTGTAGAGCACAATCAGGAGCGCCTTAGCATCGTCGCGCGCCCAGCGTCCCTCGCTCGCCACGCGCGCCAGGGTTTCCAGGCCGCGCTTGCGAGAGCCGCGTGCGCCCGTCATGCTCGCCAGCAGCTTGACCGGCAGCGGAAGACTTCCGACCACGTAATCGTAAAGCCCTATGGTTAACTCCGCGTCGTGGAATGCAGGGTCTAGCTTCACCACGTCGCGGTGACGGTCAACGCTGCGCGAGCCGTCGCGCAAAGCGGACATGAAGCTTCTTTGAACGCCTGCGGCAAACGCCGCCTTCAAGCCTTCGGTCGCGCCCAGAAAGTAGAGCGCTTCCACGTCTTTCGGATCGCGCTTGAGACGCGCTTCCGCCAGCAGCCTTGCGCGGCGCGTGTAATCCCTAAACTCGTTCACCACGCGCTCGTCAACCTTATCTTCGCGGCCCTCGTAAAACTCGTCCGAGCCATACAGCGAAGACTTCATGCGGCGCGACTCGTTGAGCGTGCGTGACCACAGAAGCGCAGCCTGAAATTGCGCGCCCGCCGGATGATCCGGGAAAAGCCGCTCGATCTCTTTGAACGCGTTGCGCGCCGTCTCGTAATCCAGATTGTAGAGAGCGTCGAACCCTTTAGCACGCAGGTCATCGAACCGCGCGCGATCCGCATCGCTCATCCCACTCTTAATAGCCTGCGGCTGCTGCGCCTGCGCAACCACGAAAGCAAAGAGCAGAACCAGCAACAGACTGTTCAGAAACCTCATAATAAAGCTTCCTCCAAAACTTTCCGAAACCCGGCTAAGAATCTTCCGTGTAACTCTCTATGTACTTCACGCCCGCGCCCGTGTTGAAAAGCACCACGCTGTCAAACGGCTTGATTGCGCCCGCGGCCATCAGCTTTCTCAAAGCAGGCAAACAGGCAGCGCCTTCGGGCGCGACGAACAGCCCTTCGCACGCGCCTATCTCGCGCGTGGCGGCAATAAGCTCTTCGTCTGTGACGGCGACCGCAGTGCCATTCGAGGCACGCAGCGCATCGAGGATAAGAAAGTCTCCTATGGCGCGAGGCACGCGCAAACCTGCTGCGACCGTCGCCGCGTCGGGGAACTCATCAGCGAAGCGCTTCCCTTCTTCAAACGCACGCACAATCGGCGCACACCCTGCGGCCTGCACCGTCACCATGCGCGGGCGCTTTCCATCAATCCATCCCATAGCTTCCATCTCATCGAATGCTTTCCACATGCCTATGAGGCCGGTGCCGCCGCCCGTCGGATAGATGATGACATCGGGCAAAGTCCAATCAAGCTGCTCCGCCAGCTCATAGCCCAGAGTCTTCTTGCCCTCTACACGGTAAGGCTCTTTCAGAGTGGAAACGTCGAACCAGCCCTCGGCCTCTTTTCTTTGCGCCACTGCGGCACCGCAGTCCGTGATGAGTCCGTCCAGAAGCGTCACGTGCGCCCCCGTCTCTACGCATTCGACTACGTTGGCGCGCGGAGTGTCTACAGGCATGAAGATGTGAGCCTCAAGACCGGCGCGGGCAGCATAAGCCGCAAGCGCGCCCGCCGCATTGCCCGCAGAGGGCACTGCCAGTTTGCACGCTCCCAGCTCCAGCGCCATAGAAACAGCGGTCGTCATCCCACGCGCCTTGAAGCTCTGCGTGGGATTCTGCGACTCGTCCTTGATGTACAGCTTTTCAAGCCCGACACGCTCGGCCAGGCGCGGCGCAAGCAGAAGCGGCGTCCAGCCTTCCCCCAGCGTGACTATGTTCTCGTCGCGCTCAACCGGCAGCACCTCACGGTAGCGCCATAAGCTTGAAGGTCGCCCCCTCAAAGATTCTTTTGTCAAAGTTTCGGAGGCGCGCTCCAGATCGTAGCGAACCAGCAGCGGCTTTCCGCAGCGCCCGCATAGATTCAGCAAGCGTCGTGCCTCGTAAGTTTCATGGCACGCGGCGCACTCCAGATGCGAAACATTCATTCAGGACTCTTCCTTTCAGTAATTAAATACGTAACCCAAATAGGCATCAGATTACTCAAGAAAATCTGCGCAGCCCATAAGAAAGGAGCCGGACTGGAAACCCACCGGACAACTCACTTCATCCCCCCCTCCTACGCCCCGGTTTTCCTCCTTTATCATACCCCTCGCGGGAAGTTTCCGTCAGGTGGAGCAAACATATTGCACCGGGGAGGCTTTGCCCGACAGAGGATTTTGACTCTGGAATTGTCGGGCAGAATAAATAATTGTCGGGCAAGGATAGGGCAGGTAAACGAAGCACTTTGCAAGGTACTTTGTCACAATATCTGTTGTCTGATATAGGCAATATACGAGTTGAACTTGAAACCGAAGTTTTACGCGGAGGCTGCTTAATATTGAAGTGTGTGCTTGTAGGGTGATACATTCACCTTGCAAAGCTCATTCTCCCACGGAGTTCTTTCTATGTACCTCATTTATGTAGATGAGTCGGGTGATTCAGGCCGCAAGGCGGGCGGTACTCCGTTCTTTGTTATCAGCGGCATTATCATCCATGAGAGTTACTGGAACGAAGTATTCCAGAGCATGATTTATTTACGCCGTCGCTGGAGTATGATGTATGGCATCCCTCAGCGAATATCTCTCCACGCCACTGACATTGTTAACGGTCATGGCGATTATCATCACTCACAATACGGTCTAAGTACTGACAACCGCTTCGCTATTTACTATGATGCGTTAGAGTTCCTCGCGTCACTTAAAGACAAGATACACATTCTTAATGTCTTTATTCGGAAAGATAAGATTCTGAAAGCCGACCTTGACGTATTCGAGTGGGGTTGGAAGTTCTTTATTCAACGGTTCCACAACTCAATAGATACTGGAGGCGTTCTTTTCCAAGAGAAAAATTACGGGATGCTTGTTACCGACCGCACGCATGACGACCATCTGCGAAAATTACTACGACAAATGAGGGCGTTTAATTACATTAAGAGCAAAGTGGCGGGCACGACCCCATATTACAACGTCTTAACCACCCGTGTATTAGACGACCCCGTACCGCGTAACTCGCGCCATTCTTACTTTATTCAGATGGCTGACCTTGTGGCATTTTCTCTAGCAAGGAGAGACTATCCGCGCCCCGTATTGGCACGACATGGCTTTGAGACTTACTTTAATATCCTAGACCCTGTTCTATTGAAGCAAGCTAGTAGCGACCCACAGGGGATTTATTACTGGCCGACTTGAGGGCAAAACAAAGCCCCCCTCCGAAGAAGGGGGCTTGTTATTCAGTGGCGCGGCCTACTACCACGCGCATAGCGTGGGTTCGGTCACGCAAGCGTATTATACTCCACTTTCCTGGAAAGTCAACCCCTAAAGCATAGATTTTACAATGGTTTAACCCCCTTGCGTTACAACGCATTACGTCACCGCCTCACGTCGCCTACCCACAAACGTCAGACAGAATCAGACCTTTTCCACATGTGGAAATCTATTATCGGGCAAGCAATTTAATTAGCGGGCAAGATGCTTTTGTCGGGCAAAGCCCACCGGGGAAAGCAGGTGCCGGGTATCGGGTGTCAGGTGCCTGTAAGATACTGTTTCCCGGCACCTGACACCCGATGCCCGGCACCCTTTCTGCATTTCCTTTTGCCTTCTTCTTCATGTAACCTTTGCGTCTCGAATGCCTGTACGTTTACTTGCTCTGGATTTGGATGGGACGCTTCTCTCGTCGCGCGGCGAGTTGTCGGAGCGCAACCGCCGGGCGCTTGCAGAAGCGCGGCTTGCGGGGGTGCGCGTGGCCGTGGTGACGGGGCGGCGCTTTCGTGATGCGCGCCCGCTCGCGCTGGAACTAGGGCTGGACGTGCCGCTCATCTCGCACAACGGCGCGCTCACCAAGCACGCGCGCACGCTCGAAACCGTAGCGGTCACGCTTCTGCCTCTACAGGAGGCGCGCGAAGTCCTGCGCATAGGGCGCGAGCGAAATCTGGACGCGATGATCTCGGACGACCCCGTAGGCGCTGGAGTTTTAGTTTACGACCACATCAACGAAGACAATCATGCGTTTCGTCGTTACATAGAGTGGTCTCGCCGCATTCACGGCGACGAGGCAGAAGAGGCAGTGCGCCGCGTCCCATCGCTGGAGGAGTATCTTGACCACGAGCCTGTACACATCTCCTATTCCGGCACTTGCGAAGCGATGGAGGCGCTCGGCGAAGTATTGAAGTGTGAGCTTAATGGCCGCGTCAAAGTGTTCGCGACGATGTACACCAGGATGGACTTTGGCTTGATTGACGTGCTCCATCCGCAGGCTTCCAAGGGAACGGGCGTGGCGGCAGCGGCAACCGAAGCCGGTATCGCGCGCGAAGAGGTGATGGCCGTCGGAGACAACTTCAACGATCTTGAGATGCTCGAATTCGCGGGCACAGGCGTCCTGATGGGCAACGCGCACGCGCGCATCCTGCGCGAGAACAAGAGCCTTTACGTCACAGCCACCAACGACGAAGACGGCGTGGCGCAGGCCATCGAAAAATTCATCATAAATAACGAGTCTAGAGAGTCTGTAGAGTCCTGAGAGTCTAGAGAGTCAACTAGCTTCTCTCTTTCTTTTGACTCTCTAGACTTAATTCTTAAGGAGACTATATGGCAAATCGCACGGCAGTGTTGAAGACAAACAAGGGGACGATCAAGTTCGAGCTATTGGAGACGGACGCGCCGAAGACGACGGAGAATTTTCGTCTGCTGGCCGAGCGCGGCTTCTACGACGGCGTCATTTTCCACCGCGTCATTAAGGGCTTTATGATTCAGGGCGGCGACCCAACGGGCACGGGCAGTGGTGGTAAATCCGCATGGGGCGGGCGCTTCGATGACGAGATTAATCGTTCATCGGAAGTTTACAAGCGCGGCTACAAAGCAGGCACGGTGGCAATGGCTAACGCAGGGCCGAACACCAACGGCTCGCAATTCTTCATCATGCACGTGGATTACCCTCTGCCACCTAGCTACACCATCTTTGGCCGCGTCACCGAAGGCCAGGACGTAGTTGACGCCATCGCTACCACCCAGACAGGCGCAAACGACAAGCCAGCGCAACCCGTCACGATGGAGAAAGTGACGATAGAATAGTGACGAGTGACGAGTGACAAGTGACAAGTTAAAAGCTTTTCTTGCTTGTTGCTTGTCACTTGTCACTCGTCACTGCATTTATAGGCCCGTGGCCGTGGCCTATGCCGGGTGCGTGTTGGATGGCGGCGGTGACGAAGCGCTTGGCGGCGGCCACTGCGGCTTCGAGGCTCTGGCCGTGACCCAGGCTGGCGGCGATGGCGGCAGCGAGCGTGCAGCCTGTGCCGTGCGTCGAAGTGGTTTCGATTCTCCCTGCGCGGAAGGTATAAACTCTCTGGCCGTCGTCTAATAAATCCAGGGCTTCACTTTCAAGATGCCCGCCCTTGATGAGCACCGCTCTTGCGCCCATCTCGCGCATGAGGCGCGCGGCCTCGCGCATTCCCTCTTCGTCCTTGATTCTCAAGCCTGTGATGCGTTCGGCTTCAGGGATGTTCGGTGTCACTACGCGAGCCAGAGGCAGAAGCTCTCGTACAAGCGAGCGAAGCGCCTGGTCGTCAATCAGGTCGTAGCCGGAGGTGGAGCGCACGACCGGATCGACCACTGGCGCGGGCAAAGGCGTCTCACGAAACAGGCGAGCGACCTCTTCTATAACTTCACGGCTGGGAAGCATCCCCGTTTTGGCGCAGGCGACCTCGAAATCTTCGACCACGGGCAGAACCTGCGCTCTTACGGTCTCGGCGCTTTGATGCACCGCGCCGAAGACGCTGACCGTGTTCTGAAATGTCAGGGATGTGACGGCGGCTGTGGCAAAGCAGCCGAAGGCCGTGAAAGTCTTGATGTCTGCGACGAGTCCAGCGCCGCCCGAAGGGTCAAAACCCGCGATTGATAAAGCGACGGGCAACCGATTGCTTTCCAGATTACTCATAGCTCAGGAATTTTCGCACAGAAGGATAGCAACCGCCGAGCCGTTCTTTTCGTACTACAAACACGGCCTTCTGGTCTTCCGGCCTGTTAGTCCCGTGTTATACTGATGTTCATCGCACTTTTCGGCGTCCGATATTTTGGGGCCTTTTCCAAATCGGACAAGATCGAAGGGGTTTTTAAGGAGATTTTCGAGCGTGAGGAACAGACTTGTATTTGCGCTGAGCGCAATTTTAATTCTAGCCATAGCCCTGCCCGTGCTGATTTATGCGCAGCAGGGTAAATCTGCCAAAGAGGTAGCGCAAGGCGCTTCTGCGGATAGCTCTGCGGCAGGCCGCAACGCCGCTCGTGAACGAGGCTCCCGCCCCGTCACGAGCGAAGACATAGAGGGTGATCTGTCAGAGGCTTTGACCGTTATTCAGGACAACTACATAGACGGCAACAAGCTGGATTACAACTCTGTCTTCAAGTCTTCGATTACGGGTATGCTCCGCACGCTCGATCCGCACTCGAACTATTTCGACCGCGCAGAGTTCGACGAGTTTCGCACAGACCAGCGCTCGGAATACTTCGGCATCGGCGCGACCATAGGCGACCTGCGCACGGCTGATACGGTCAACACCTACATTCGCGCGACCTTTGAAAATTCCCCGGCCTATCGCGCTGGCCTGCGCTACGGCGACAGGATTACGGCCATCAACGGCCAGTCGATGGTTGGCAAGCCTTACGGGCAGGTGCGAGAGTTTCTTCGCGGCCCGCGCGGCACGGTCGCCAAAGTGACGGTCGAGCATCTGGACGGTCGCACCGAAACGGTCGAGATTACACGCGACGCCGTCCCGCAACCCTCCATTCCAGAGGCTTACATGATACGCCCCGGCGTCGGGTACGTAGCCATGACCGGCGGCTTCAATACTACGACCGCCGACGAGTTTCGCGCCGCGCTCGACAAGCTACACGAGCAGGGCATGCAGATGCTTATACTGGATTTGCGCGGCAACGGCGGCGGACTCCTGAACCAGGCCGTGCGCGTCGCCAATACCTTTCTCAAGCGTGGGCAGCTTATAGTCACGCAGAAGGGGCGCGTGCGTGGAAGCTCTGAAACCTATCTGGCGGACAACGAAGCTCCTGATAACTCGCCGCTCGTAGTGCTGGTGAATCGCGGCACGGCTTCGGCTTCTGAAATTGTATCCGGCGCTCTTCAAGACCATGACCGTGCTTTGATTGTCGGCGAGAATACCTTCGGCAAGGGCTTGGTGCAGATTCCCTTCCCGGTCGATTACGGCTCGGCCTTGATGCTGACGATTGCCAAGTACTACACGCCTTCGGGTCGTCTGATTCAGCGCGACTACTCGAACTCAAGCTTTTACGATTACTACACCAACGGCGGCTCGTACCGCACGGAGAATCAGACGACGCAGACCACTCCGACCGGCCCTGAAAGCCGCACCGATACTGGCCGCGCGGTTTATGGCGGCGGCGGCATCACGCCCGACGAAACGGTCAAGCCGCGCGCCATCACCACAGCGCAACAGCGATTCATTGACCCGACCTTTGCCTTCGCGCTCGAACTCGCGCGCGGGCGCGTCGCAGGCTTCGAGCAGTACAAGGTGCAACGCGCGATTGATTATCGCTCTGATCTGAAGCCCACGGAGTTCGCCGTCACGGACGCGCTCTACAAAGCCTTCAAGGATTACGTGGCGACGAAGACCGCGGACTATAAGCTCAGCCCGGCGCAGTTGGACAAAGAGCGCACGTTCGTAGAGCGCCAGCTTCGTTACGAGTTGGCAACCGCCGCTTACGGCACGACGACCGCGTTCCAGGTCTTCAACTTTGACGACCCGCAGATCACAAAAGCCATAGACCTTCTGCCGCGCGCACGCGAGCTGGCACTGATGGCGCAACGCACACGCGTCCCTTCAGAATAATTTTTCTTAAGATAGAACAGAAGAGGGCACGTCATAGACTGGCGTGCCCTCTTCTATTTTGTAGCCACTGTGGTCACACGCTGGCGAGAGCACTCACAGGTCAGTACCGCTTGCGGTAGCGGGCGGGTTATTGGCAACGCTTAAGACCCGCCCTCTACCGCAGGCGGTACTGACCTAAGCTTCCGCACTATCGCTTCCAGATTATCCGTGTCGCTGAACAATCGAATGGCGGCGATGCCGCTTGCGCCTGCACGTAAAACCTGTGGAGCATTCTGAAGCGCCATGCCCCCTATGGCTATGAGCGGGAAGGGCGAGAGCTGCCGCGAAGCTTCTTCCAGTTTATCTAAGCCGAGCGCGGGGCCGTAAGCGCGCTTTGAAGGCGTGTCGAAGATGGGGCCGAAGACCACGAAGTCTGCTCCGAGGTCGCGGGCATGGAGCGCTTCTTCGATTGAGTGCGTGGAAACGCCTATGAGAAAGTCTGTGCCGAATGTTTCTCTGACGATGTTTGCTTCGAGCGAGCGCGTGGTTAGTTGAACGCCGTCGCAACCCGCTGCCCGCGAGATGTCTGCGCGGTCGTTGATGATGAGACGCGTCGCGCTGGCGCGTGTAATGGCGGCGGCCTGCGCGGCTAATTCGTAAAGGACTCGCGCGTGGAGATTTTTTTCGCGTAGCTGTATGAGATTGATGCCCGCAAGGGCGGCGGCGCGGACGAGCGTGAGGATGCGCTTGAATTCAGGACTGGTTGGCTCGGTCTCTAGCGTCGTCTCGCCGCTCGTTATCAGGTAGAGAATCGGCTGTTGAAGATTGAGCGCCATCTTTTTCAATTCGAGGAACGACGGTTGTTCCCACCTGTAGGGCGCGCACGGTGTGGCGAAAATGGGTTATCTCCCAGAAGGCTATGACCAGATTCAAAACGCCTATGCCGCTGACAGCGCCGCGCACCCAGCCCGACGCTATCACTGGACGCAAGCCCTGCAAGCCCATCTTCTGAGAAGCGTAGAGCAGGAAAAAGTTGTCGCCCCAATCGCCCAGCCCAAACGAAGGCAGAAACGGCAAGACGTGAATCCACGGCAGGAAGGTCAGCACGAGGCCGACTTCCAGGCACAGGATAATGTAGAAGATGACAGTCAGTCTTGCAGACATATTGGTAATAGTAAATAAAGCAGTGACAGGTGACAAGTGGCGAGTGACAGGAAAGAGCAACGTCGTTTCTCTTATCACCCGTCACCTGTCACCTGTTACTGCTTTTACTGGCTCGTTTTCTGCGCTTGCAGCTCGCGTAATTTGTCGGCCACGCCCCTGTAGGAGATGTTGACGCCGTAGACTTCCGTGAAAACGTCTATGGCCTTATCAAGCTCGCCCATTTGCTCGTAGGCCATGCCCAGCTCGTACCGTAGAGCTTGATACTCATCCTCGGAGTGGCCGGGCGCATCTAAGCCCTTCTTGAACCACATGGCGGCGAGGCGCGGAATGCCCTTCTGCATAAAGCAATGGCCGAGCAGGTTGCAGCACTGAAGGTAACGCGGCGTCCCGTCCTGCGGCGTGACCATTCCGGCGGCCATCTGAAACTCTTCGACCGCTTCGTCAACCAAGTCCATCTCCTTGTAGGCCAGACCAAGGTTGTAGTGCGTTTCGTAATCGCCATCGGTCGGCGTGGCCGATTCGTCTTCGACCGCTATGCGAAACTCATCGAAGACTGCGGCCAGGCCGGGATCGATTCCGTGCTTTGCAGGAGCAGTTGATTCCGTACCCTGAGCAGCCGTAGATATAACCTGCTCAGTCCCGTCAGAGAGACTGGCAAAAGCGGCGTCCACTTCAGCAGCATCGTCAACCGCAGCTTGCGGTGCTTCTTCCGCCACATCGTAGCGAGCAAAGTCTGTGAACTCGACTTCTTCCGATGTTTGAACGGGAGCTTGAGGCGTAGATGGCGCGGCCTCATTGGAAGACGGAGCGGAGGCTATCGCGGATTGAAGCTGTTGGCGACGCGCTTCGATTTCAGGACTAGCGCCAAACTGGCGCTCGATCATGCCGAGCGTGTCGAGCGCAATATCCGTGTAGCCCTGCGCTATATAAAAATCTACGCTCTCCAGTTCCTGTTGCAGAACGGCACCGTGCTCGGCTTTAACAGCCGCGTCCGGCTCGCTCGTTGCGGTCGGAGCTTCGGCGGCGGGAGCTGCGCCCAGGTCGAACTCATTAAACCCTGTGGAAGCAGGCTGAGAATCAGCGCCTGCGGTGTCCGTCCAATCATTCAGGTCGGCGAAGGAAGATGAAGGGTCTGATGCAGGCTCTTCCTTTGCAACCGAGTTCCATTCAAACTCCATCGGCGGAGCTTGAGCGCTTCCGGCTTCCTGCTGCGAGGTCTCTTCCGTCGAAGCCTGCTCATCATTTACCAGCATGAAGCTCTCGAAAGTGGGAACGTCCTGGCGCGCCGCAGTCTCGGCTGCATAATCCTGTTCGGCCATTCTTTCTTCGAGCGAGCCGCCCAGTTCGTCAAGACGACGCCTGTAATGCTCTTCGTCGGGTGCAAGCCTTACCAGATGCGAGAGCGCACGTCGCTCTTCGTCAGGCAACTTGGCGGCATGAGAGGTCTCGACCAGCCGCTCAAGCGTCAGTCGCATCCCCTCTTCATCCTGATGCCAGGTGTGAAGCCGGAAGAGCAAATTCAAAGCTTCCATCTGTTCCGGGTTGCGCGCCAGAGCTTCATTCAAAAGCTCTGCCAACTGCGCATCTTCTCCGGATGCCAGCATCTGTTCCGTGATGCTCGCGATAACGCGCACGGCTGCGTCCACGTCATTCTTTTTCAAGTAGAGATAAGCGACATCGACGAAGCGCGCGTAGCTGGTAGTCTCTCTCCTGATCAGCTCATAAGTCGCGCGCTCGGCGGCTTTTGCATCTTCGGCTTCGACGTAGGTCGAGGCGAGCATGGAGAGCAGCTCTACGTCATCGGGCTGTTTGCTTAATGCGCGCTCAAGAACTTCTGCGGCCTCTTCGGCTGAGCCGTGCTGCCTGTGCGCCGCCACCAATCCGCTTAAAGCCTCTCTGTCTTCCGCTATAATCTCCAGCGCCTTCGCGTAGGCTTCCAATGCGCGCTCCGTTTTTTTGCGCGCCAGCAGTTGTGCGCCCGCCTGCTTGAAGGCTTCGGCGGCATCCGTTTTGAACCCCGCGCGCTGGAAGCTGTCGGCCAGCTTCAGGCGTACCTCTATATTTGAAGGGTCAAGGTCTGCTATCTTGCGCAGGATTTCCAGAGACTTCTGCGACTGGTTGGCGCGCGTGTAGCTTTCTGCAAGAATCAGGTAACTGGAGCGCGCTTCAACAATCAACCCCTGCGCTTCATAGAGCGGCGCAAGCTTGGCGGCCATCTCCGGCGTGCCCGGTTGCAGGCGGTCAATCTTCTTGTACATCGCTATGGCTTTGAGATTAAAGCCCTGCTCGCGATAGTGCTCTGCGATGAGCGCAAAGCATTTGGCGGCCTCCTGTTTGTCGCCGATGCGCGCATAGAGGTCGCCGAGCATGTTGAGCGCAGTGAAGTCGTCCGGGTCTTCATCTACGATCTTCTCGTATTCTTTTATAGCCGCCGGAATTTTGCCCTGTGACAGGAACTTCTCAGCCGCACGTATAACCTTTGTTTTATCGAAGCCCATCAGGAGTCGTATATCTCTCTTGAACTATAAAGGAATTTGACGACAACGAACGGTGGGGCGGCACGTTCAGCTCCCGAGCCGTACCGCGCCGAGGGGATGACGCACCGTCAATCGTATCGTGCTGGCCTATGATAAGGCCGCAACTTTGTACGCTAACATGCGCCAACGGCGAGTGTCAACGCCCTTTGTCGGAAGCACTTTTTCGCTACAGTTAAAGCAGACTCAGCCGTTTTCCGTATGAAATGAAATGGGTGCCGGGTGTCAGGTGCCGGTTAGAGAAAGCGCACTGAATTTTCTTTTACAGACATCTGATACCCGGCACCCGGCACCCGCATTTCAGATGACATCGGCGAAGCCCCTGCGTGTGCGCGCAAACCACCAGTAGCCGAAGAGGAAAGCCACGAGCGCGAAGAGGGTAAAGTAGGCCAGCCCCTGCCAGTCGGGCGCTCTGCCTTCGAGCATAATCTGCCGGTAGCTCCTGATGAGCGGCGTGAAGGGGTTCAGATTCAGTAACCACCTGTAGCGATCCGGCACGACCGTCTCTGGATAGATTATAGGCGTCAGATACAGCCACGCCATCAGTATGAGCGACATGGCTTGAACCATATCGCGAAGGTATACGCCGAGGCTTGCTACGAGCCATGCCACGCCCAGAGTCGCCAGGAGTTGCGGCACGACCACCACTGGCAGCCACAGGATGCTCAGGTGTGGCTTGCCCTGAATAATGATAATGGCTATGAGGAGCGCCACCGTCCCGAACATCTGACTCATGAAGGAAGCGAGCACATGCGAGGCAGGCAGCAATTCAAGCGGGAAGACCACGCGCTTGACCAGATTGGCGTGCGAGACGATGGTTTGTGTGGAAGTCTGTACGGATTCGGAAAACGCCGTCCACGGCAGAAGACCGCAGAAGAGATAGAGCGCGAACTCCCATGCCGAGCCACCCGCTCCGAAACGCGCGCCGAAGATTTTGGCGAAGACGAAAGTGAAGATGCCTATCATCACAAGGGGCGTCAGGACAGCCCAGAGCAGGCCACCCGCGCTTCCCTTGTAGCGCGCCGCCAGTTCCCGCCGCGCAAGCGAGACAATCAAGTCCCAGCGCTGCGGTAACTCCCAAAGGGGACGCCACACGGCGCGCCGTGCTGCCTGTGCCGAAATCATGACAGGCATTCTCGCACATCTTTAGCTGGACTTTATCCATTTCTGATCTTTGAAAACAAAACGGAAGGCCGGTAAGCTTCAGACCACTCTGCCAAGAGAGGTCTTTGATGCTGACCATGCCTTCCGAACTGACAAGCCTGATTGTAGCTTTCGCCCCGCTCT
>DASWQH010000058.1:0-45053 GCA_036403815.1 Pyrinomonadaceae bacterium
ATGTTAATTGATAGAGAACATATAGCTCCTACGGAGCCAGGTTCTTTTGGGAAACTTTAAGCTATAAACATTTAGCTCCTACGGAGCTTAATTCTCTTACGTCGCGCCTCACGTTTCTTAAACTGCGAAGGCGGATAATCCATCTTCAATCAGCCGTTCGCTCGATCCTCCGCAGGGTATTACTTCCCTTTGCTCCTTTTCTACAGACTTGCATTACAGAAGAGTTACCGAACATTTACGGTAAGTTTATGACTGCCCTACTCGGCCAGCACTATCGTCCTCGCGTGATGAAAGGATCTTTTCAGTGCGCAGGGATTTTGGGAGCTGAGTTCTTTTCTACGCGCTCGTTGCCTGAAACTGCTGTGCTCCCTCGAAAGCTCTTTTTACGCATGTATAGGTGAACAGGCTTAACTAACAATCTATGGAAAAGGGAGAAGTAATGATGGCTGTCAATGAAGAAAAGTTGAACGAACTTCTGGGAAGGTTTCTGAACGATTTTGGCGGGACGTTTCATTCCGCGATGGCGGTGATCGGAGACAAACTGGGCTTGTACAAGGCTATGGCCGAAGCAGGCCCGCTCACGTCAGAAGAGCTTGCGATGCGCACAGGTACTACCGAACGGTATGTACGCGAGTGGCTCGCCTCTCAAGCGGCTGGCGGATATGCCAGCTACGAAGCGGCAACTGGCCGATTCTTCCTGACCGAAGAACAGGCGTTTGCCCTCATAGACGAGAACGGGCCGGTCTTCCTGCCGGGCGCGTTCCAGCTTGCGCTCTCCGCTGTGAAGGCAGAGCCACGAATCGCAACGGCTTTCAGAACGGGCGAGGGGGTCGGCTGGCACGAGCATGACCCGGGGTTATTCTGCGGCACCGAACGGTTCTTCAGACCGGGCTACGCCGCAAATCTTACGGGGTCGTGGATACCTGCTCTCGAAGGCGTAGAGGAAAAGCTGAAGGCCGGAGCCAGGGTCGCGGATGTCGGTTGCGGGCACGGCGCTTCGACGATCCTCCTGGCACAGGCGTATCCGAAATCGACGTTCGTTGGCTTCGACTACCATCATCGCTCAGTCGAGTTTGCGCGCCTCAAGGCGTCGGAAGCAGGCGTGTCAGACCGTGTGACGTTCGAGGTTGCGAAAGCGAAAGACTACCCGGGGAACGACTATGACCTGGTGGCGTTCTTTGATTCTCTGCACGACATGGGAGACCCGATAGGAGCAGCGAATCATGTGCTTGGCACTTTGAAACCGGATGGCTCGTGGATGATCGTCGAGCCGTTCGCCAACGACAAAGTCGAGGATAACTTGAATCCGATAGGCCGGATTTTTTATTCAGCGTCAACCATGCTCTGCACACCGGCATCGCGCTCTCAGGAAGTCGGCCTTGGCCTTGGCGCGCAAGCGGGCGAGGCTCGCATTCGGGACGTGGTTACGACGGGAGGTTTCAAGCGATTCCGTCGCGCGACCGAGACCCCGTTCAATCTTGTCTTTGAGGCCAGACCATAGTTCTCACAGAGGACAGGCGCTTCCCCGAAGACATAACAGCTCTTAGAACTTTTCTCAGAGCTTTCACCACGGGTTTCTAAGGACTTTTGCCCCGACCGTAGAAACCCGTTTACACCAGTGCGCTCAAAGTGACGCAAGCGCGCATGAAGACCTTTCAGGGGAGTGATGTGGAGTGGATGGTAAGGCCATCCTGGATATTGACCCGATTAGACGTAATAGAAGGAGATAAGACAATGCCCCGACTAACTAAACTTTTTCTAGTGTTAACCATATTGACCCTTCTCAGTTTCGCAGCTCCCTCTGTCAATGCCGACACATTGATTATTGGGAGTGGTGATAGCTTGAGTAGATACCCGGTCGGTCTGGAGCCTGGAGTTGATTCTACTGCATTCCCCAACTTCGCAGCGGGTGGCATTTACCAACAGGTCTACGCCAACACTGCCTTCCCAGGCGGCCCTATAACCATCACGCAAATAGCCTTCGCTTCAAAGGGACAATTGACCTCTGGCCCAGGCTTAGCAACGTATAACTTCAACATTGGACTCAGCACGACGGCAGCCGTGCCAGGCAATCTAAGCACAAATTTGGCCGTAAACAGAGGTGCCGATTTTGCTCCGGTCTTCTCAGGTCAACTTACTGCGGCGTTAACGGCTAACAATCAGTTTGACCTGATTATCAACATCACACCTTTCACCTATAATCCTGCAAATGGCAATCTGCTTCTGGAGATCGGCTTCAATGCACCCGTGCAATTTACGGGCGGTCAAGTTCTGTACTTCAACGCAGGTTCCATCGCCAGCACAAACCGAGCCGCCAATCCGGGCGGTACAGGGAGCGCTTTTACTGACTCCCTTGGCCTCCAAACACGCTTCACCACAAGGGGGACTGCCCAGGTTACTCTAGGCAATCTGGATCAGACCTTTGACGGCAGCCCGAAGAGTGTTGCGGTCACCAGTAATCCTCCAGGTCTGGACGTAGTCGTGACCTACGATGGCAACGCGACACCGCCGAGCAATGCTGGAAGTTATGCGGTCGCCGCGATCGTTAACGACCCGAACTTCACTGGGCAGGCCAATGGGAATCTGATCATCAGCAAAGCCGGTCAGCAGATAGCATTCGATCCGCTACCGAATAAGACGTTAGCTGATCCGGACTTCAGTGTCAGTGCCACGGCTTCATCTAATCTGGTAGTCAGCTTCGCAGTCAGCGGCGCTTGCACGCTGAACGGCAATCAGGTTCATCTTACTGGTGCGGGTGCATGCACTATCACCGCAACACAGGAGGGCAACGCGAATATCAACGCCGCGACTCCAGTCGCGCGTACCTTCTCGATTGATAAATCTAATCAGCAGATCACGTTTGAAGCTCTGGCAGACAAGGAGTTCGGTGATGCTGATTTCCAGATTAGCGCGACAGCTTCATCCAATCTGGCAATCAGCTTCGCGGCGAGTGGAAACTGTACGGTGAGTGGGTCGCAAGTCCATCTCGCGGGCGCAGGCTTATGCACTATCACCGCCTCGCAGGGTGGTAACGAGAATATCAACGCGGCTCCCGATGTGACGCGTTCGTTCACCATCAACAAGGCCAACCAGACGATCACATTCGACGCTCTGTCACCCGGAACTTTTGGCGATTCCCCCTTTACTGCCAGTGCGACTGGCGGAGCATCAGGCAATCCTATCGCCTTCAGTTCTCAGACGCCTGCGGTTTGCTCTATGAGCAGCAGCACGGTGACTATTCTTTCAGCAGGCACTTGCACCATCCGCGCATCACAGGCTGGCGACAGCAACTACGATGCAGCACCGGACGTTGACCAATCCTTCACTGTTTCAAAGGCCACGCCCGTAATCACATGGAGTAACCCTTCAGACATCACATACGGCACGCAGCTCGGCGCGACGCAGCTTAATGCCACGGCAGACGTGCCAGGCTCGTTTGCCTACACTCCGTCGCCGGGCACCCTGCTCGCGTCAGGCAATGACCGGACGCTGCACGTGGACTTCACGCCGACAGATGCGGCCAACTACAACTCTGCGTCGAAGACCGTTAAGATCAACGTCTTGAAGGCCACGCTAAATGTCAGTTGGGATAACCCGGCGGATATTACCTATGGCACTGTTTTGAGCGCCACGCAATTAAATGCGACGGCCCCGGTGCCCGGCAACTTCGCCTATACACCGGCAGCAGGCACGACCTTCAATGCTGGCAATAATCAAACGCTTTCGGTCGATTTCACCCCGACGGATGCGAATAACTACAACACTGCAACAAAGAGTGTTGCAATCAATGTGCTGAAAGCCACTCCGACTATTACATGGAGCAATCCATCGAGTATTACTTTCGGCACGGCCTTGAGTATCACGCAGCTTAACGCCACGGCCAGCACGCCCGGCGCATTAACTTACAATCCTGTGGCGGGAACCGTGCTCAACGCTGGCAGCAATCAGACTCTGTCGGTTGATTTCGCGCCGACCGATACGGCTAATTACAACGCGGCTTCAAAGAGTGTGCAGATCAATGTAGGTCTTGCCGACCAGACCATTACTTTCGGCGCGCTCTCTAATAAGACCTTTGGCGATGTGCCTGTTGACTTGAGCGCAACCGCATCGTCAGGTCTCGCTGTGAGCTTTGAACTGATCTCCGGCCCGGCCACGCTCAACGGCAATCAGCTTACGATAAGCGGGGCGGGTCATGTCGTTGTGCGTGCCATTCAATCCGGCAACGATAATTATAATGCCGCGACTCCCGTCCTAAGTGAATTTGATGTTCTGAGCGCCAACTCAATAATCACTTTGAGCAATCTGGCCGTTACCTATGACGGCTCGGCTAAATTTGCTACCGCTCAGACCAACCCGGCTGGCCTGAAAGTTAATATCAGCTACAGTCAGGGGGGCGTGCCCGTCGCTTCTCCGACCAATGCCGGAAGCTACGATGTAGCGGCGACAATTGATGACGCCAATTATCAGGGCAGCGTGACGGATACGCTCGTCATCAACAAAGCGGAATCCATAATTACCTGGAGCGATCCTTCAAGCATCGTTCAGGGTACACTGCTCGGCAACTCGCAACTCAACGCGACGGCCAATGTGCCGGGCACATTTACTTACAATCCGCCGGGGGGAGCAACCCTGGATGTTGGCAGCGATCAGGTGCTGACCGTCAGCTTTACGCCGACTGATACGCTCAACTACCTGGCGGCTACAAAGAGCGTGAAGATAACAGTGACGACGATTCCCAAACCGCTCGTCAAGCTGAGCACTGCAAACTACAGCGTCAAAGAGGGAGATGCGTCAGGCGTAGCTGAAATTACAGTTACCAGAATTGGCGACGAAACTGCGGCCTTCACGGTTGATTACACGACCGGCGACCAGTCCGGCATAACGCCATGCCAGAATAACAACGGCGACATAGCATCAGAACGCTGCGATTATGTGACGGCGGTCGGAACTCTGCGGTTTGCCGCAGGAGAAACAACCAAAACCATCAAGATTCCGATCACTGATGATGCGTATACGGAAGCGGGAGAGAAATTCACCATCACTTTACGTAATCCGCACGGTGCGGATTTGGACACACTCAGTACCGCCACCGTTACTATTGAGGATAATGACGCGCAAGCGGCGACTCAGAATCCGATAGATGACCAGGGCTTCTTCATACAGCAGCAGTACGAAGACTTCCTTGGTCGCGTTGCTGAAGATGCAGGCTTCCAGTTCTGGATGAACAGGATGAACAACTGTCCGCAGGGTCAAACCTGTGATCGTATAGATACATCGCAGCGCTTCTTCCAATCAGACGAGTTTCAAGAGAGAGGCTTTTACGTCTACCGTCTCTATGATGCGTTGCTGAGCAGATTACCCAGGTACGCGGAGTTCGTGCCCGAGGTGGCACGTCTGAACGGCTCACAGACCGTACAGGAGCAGCGGCTGGGCAAAGACGCATATCTGCTGGATTTCATCAACACGCAGGAGTTCCGCGCCATTTACGGACAGTATCTCTCTGCCAATGGCTTGCAGGCGACGAATGCCGAAGGGTTTGTTAATGAGTTGTGCGCGAGAGCCGGAATAGCTCCTGCAAGCAGGCAGGACTTGATCAACAACCTTCAGAGCGGAGCTAAAGACCCTGCGCACACGTTGGAGGATTTCATCCTGACTGCGGAGATAAGCGGTGTGGGCACACGGTTCTATGATCGCGGATTCATCACCATGCAGTACTTCGGGTACTTGAGGCGAGACCCTGAGACGGCTGGCTTTAACTTCTGGGTCGGACAGTTAATTGGAGAGAATGCGCCGCACAGACAGGATTACAGATTTATGGTTGGAGGATTTCTCCAATCGGATGAGTACAGGTTCAGGTTTGCATTGCTTTCCACTGCTCCTTAAAGGCAGTTGTAAAGTCATAAATAGAAAGAAGGGCGAGATAACGTCTTGCCCTTCTTTCTATTTATGCTAACAGTAGTGCAGAAACCATAATCACTATTATCAGCCGTGATAATGGAAAAGACGCTGAAAACGAGAAAGATATTTCCGGCTCATAATACCGCCATTGAAGGGAGATGAATTATGTTTCACGAATTATCTATGAAGACCACTGTAGGATGATAGAAAGATGGGTTATACCTGGGAAGCTATTTTCGCAACACAGCCCTGCGAGGACGCGGCGAAGACGGCAATCAGGAATATTAAGTGCAGTTGCGAGCACGACACTTGCCGCTGAGACGGGTTCACGCTAAAGATTAAATCTGGTAGCCTGAAGTATCAGTCGGACGCCTGTAATTGGAGGCCGCTTATTCTACTACTGAGCGCCGCGACGTATCAGACCATACTTAAACGAAAGCTCGTTTCGAATGAGTTGTACAGGTCGAGGTGCTGTTCCAAGTAGCGAGTCATGAGGAAGCGCTGCCTGACACTTTCTCTTGCTTGGTGCCCCATCCTTTCTCGCAGCTTATCGTCTTTAAGCAGTTGGACGATTCTTGATGCCGTCTCCTCAATCGACGAAACGAGATAGCCGCTGATGCCATCTTCAATCTGATGACGAATACCGCCGACGTTCCCGCCGATGACAGGTGTGCCCTTCCACATGGCCTCAGTAACGGTGAGGCCGAAACCTTCCCGAAGCGATTTTTGCAGTACGACTGTCGCTCGGCTTTGCAGCGCGTTCACCAGCGCCGTGTCCTCGCGTGAGAGGATGATGATACGCTCCTCGCGGCTGCCCAAGAGTGACTGATAAACCTCCACGCCTTCAGGATCGTCCGTGGCGATATCGCCTAAGAGCACCAGCGTCGCATCCACCTCTTTTCTCGCCACCTTGAAGGCTTGGATGACGCCTTCGGGGTCTTTCCAGCGGTCGAAGCGGGAGATCTGCACCACCAGAGGCAAGTCGGTCGGGATGCTGTGGCTGTGAAGCCGCTCGTCAATCTCCTCTTCACTCAGCTCACGGTTCTTGATCGAGAAGGGGTCAATCGCGGGCATGAAGAAGACCTGCGGCGGCTTCAACTTTTGCGCGTACTCTTCAATGCTCATAATGACGGCGTCGTATTTCTCTATGAACGGCAACAGGTAGTTCCACAGCTCTTTATTCGGATTCGAGAGGTCTATGTGACAGCGCCAGACCCAGGGGCATTTCTTCTTGTAGTGGTTGATCATCGGCAGAGGTTGCGGGTCATGAATGATAACTCTGTCGTGATCCAAATGGTTACGAAGCGCGTTCTCGTAGATGACCTCTTCGTAGATTTGCGTCTTCAATTCGGAGAGGCGAATCTCGCCGCCCTGCAAGGCGTTATGCATCTTCTTGGTGATGCTGAAGAAATCCGGCGGGCCGTGAATCGTCCTCCAACCTGTCCGCACCCCCATGTTATTCATCAGGAGCGTCATCGATGAGAGCAGTTCTGCGACGCCGCCGCCATAGTACGTCGAATTAACATGCACCACGTGCAGGTCACGAAGAGGCTTTGCCTTCGATAATATGCGCTCAACCGTTTCAGCGCCGACGAAGCGCTCGTAGTCTTCAACCCTAATCCTATGTTGCTTAATACTCCCCATATAACTTAATCAAACCCGTGCCGTTCTTAAGCTACGTTATTCTATCAGCATATAGATTTTCCATCCTTGTTCATTCCCATCACATCTTGAATTTTGCTCCGGCCAAATCATAGCAACCAGCATAATGCTACACTCGACCGAAGCGCCCGTGGGTTAATTTATTGGCTTAAGATGTAACAAAAGTTTGCCGGATGTGGAACATGTCGCTTATCAGTTTTTGTCCAGCAGTTTGCGGGCTTCCATTGCAGCCTCTTTGTATTCAGGCAAGTAGTTCGGGTCAGGCGTCATGTTGATGATGGCGTTGAGTTGCTGGCGCGCATCTTCAGGACGCCCGACCTCTTGATAAGCTTCCGCCAAGTGCAGTCGCAAGAATGCGTTCGTCTCCCCGAAGCGCAGCCCCTTCTCCATCTCCTCGACTGCCTTCCGTGGATCACCGCCAAGCAACTTCGGGGCTTTGAGATCAACCAGACCAAGTATCATGTAGGCGCTTCCGTTTTGATACCCTTCATCGAGCTTAAGAACTGCTTCCATCTCATTACGTACATCGTCAACGGTAGCAAGCCCCGCGACCGCCCCCTTCTCAAGACTTCCGCCATAATCAGCCCCTAACCAGAAATGGCCTTCGGGCCTGTCGCCTTGTAATTTGACGGCAGCTTTACCTGCCTCTATACCTTCGCGAAATGCCTTGTCGCGCTCATCTCCGTCAGCATGGGTTGCCAGATAATAATTGAACTTACTGAGCCGCCATGCGGCATCATAACTGCCTGGGTCGGCGGCATGAGCTTGTCGTAGTAAGGCGACCGCCTGCCGGGCGCGCATAATATCTTCTCGCTGTGCGTAAAGCTGCTCTGCCTGTGCGATGTATTGTGGTGCCAACTTTTTATCATTAGCCGATTCTTCTACATTCGGGTGCGACTTACAGGAGGTCACGATACAGATGAGTACGGCTGCTATCACGAAACAGATTCCACGACAAGCTATGGATATTCTTATGAAACTCATAAGCTAATAAATCCCGACTCGATTATCTGAATATTCCCTGCATATTCACTTTAAGTGAATATTACCCATATTGTTTAGCAGGCCGTAAATCAATGTCAGCATCAGCATTGCGGAAGTCACCGCAGTAGAATTTCCATTACTTTGCGGATTACTACATTGAAATCACCTGCAATCCCCATCGCCAACAGCATCATGGCCGCTAGCACCATCCGGTTTGCAAAGCAGCGAAGGCGTCACAGCGGCGCGTTTAGATTTTTCCGCCGATGCGGTCACGCGCTTCAAGTGCGATGACGGCGAGGCCAGCAGCATCAGTTCCCGCGCCGCCGCCAGCCCCACCGTGCCCGCTCCGATAATCAGGACATCCGCGAGCATTCACAATCATTCCCGTCGGGTGATGAGCTACTGTTTCCCCTTAATCTCCTTAGCCATGCGCTGGTGCTCTTCGAGCGTGGGCAGCGTCTTAGAAGCGAAGGCTTTCACATCCGCGTCGCCGCCGTCCTTGGCCTCGCTCTGAAAAGCTTTGACATCCTTGTCATGGTCATCAACCATCAGCTTCATGTACTCTTTGTCGAATTCAGCACCGGAGAGTTTCGAGAGTTTATCCTTGTCCTTTTTCTGTTCATCCTTCAGGTCAGCCGGTAGCGTGATGCCTTTCCGAGCGGCAAGTTGCTTCAACTCGTCGTTCGCCTTCGAGTGATCATCAACCATTCGCTGGCCGAAACGCTTCACGTCCGCGCTCTGCCCTTTCTGGGCTGCTAGGCGACCGAGTTCGACTTCCGCCAGACCACCCGTGGCCGCCTCCGACATGAACTCGCGGTCAGCGCTACTGAGCGCGACGTTGCGGGGCGTGTTCGCATTGTTGCTATTTGCCTCGCTCTTCGTCGCGTTTGCGTTGCCAGCGTTGGCGTTTGTATTTCCGTCTCCCCCGCAGCCGGATAGTGCCACTACTACGGCAGCCAGCGTGACCGCCAAGATTAGAACTCTTCTCATTGAATTTTCCCTCCTTAATTTATTGAAAAAGCATCAACTCGTCCTCGTGATTGGTTATCTCCTATGGCGACGGCTCGCGTTCAAGCCGCATCCGAGGTTAAAGGCTTCTCTTCGCGTTCTGGCTCACGCTTCATAATACACCCCGCATGTTGTGAACGGCTCAATTGACTTCAATGGCTGCTCCACAAACAAGAGCTGGTGAAAATAGTGGCGTTGACGTTTAGGGGAAGCTCAATTGCGCTAAGAGGAGCTTGATTTGAGGTCTGATACTTTTACCGAATTACTGTCTAATCAATGTCTATATTTTATGACGGATTTGATTCAAATCATTTTTGATTCTTATTTACTTTCGGCTGGCCGCTTCCACGCTGCTGGTCGGGTCGGCTCCTGCCCATGTCTCATCCGCAGTTGGCCCGTACACCGAAGGGACTCGCTTATTAAGCAGGCGAAGATAGACCGTGAGTTGTGTTCGATGATGTGCTGTATGAAGAAGCCGCCTCCAGAAAACCCAGATGCGCTCTCGTTCGACATCAAAAAACGGTACTTGCTCCAACCACCACGTTTCCGCTCGTGCTGCGATGAAGTCCAGGCGGGGTAAGACAAGCTCGGCTAAGCGCTCTGAGTAACCTTCCGGTGTCTGATTCTCCGGCTGAATCTCGGATGCGGGCGGCTCCGGCAACCCAAGAAACTCGCCGAAAAATCGCCGCTCTGAAAGAAGCTGGTGGTTGAAGATTTCTTGCACTGTGCTGGAGCGTGGATGAGGGCGAAAAGCCATGTCGTCGGATGAGAACTCACGCCAGACCGAAACGACCTTGTTCGTTTCACTCGCGTAAGTATCCAGCAGGTGTTGGACAATGGGGGATGAGGCGCGCTTGATAGCTGAATCAGGAATCGCAGTGTAAGCATACCTCATAGGCATCCGCGCAATCCTCCAAGACTAATCCCTACCGTTAACGCCTGCTCATCTAACTTGTCACAGTCAGCCAAATTTTCGTCTTTGCTCTCTCGCATGTCAGTCAGATAATTTAGAAAGTAAAGATCGTGGCAAACTCCGACCTGAAGTTATGAGCTTCCCGGCTGGGGATACCACGCAAGAGCGGCAACCCGCCGAAATCGAACAAGGAATTATTGGCCGCTCGTGTTCGGTAAAGTCCTTCCTCAAGAGCAAAGGTGACAAACGAGTTCAGCTTATACTGAATGTTCCCGGAAAACAGATCGCTACGCCCTCGCACCGGAGAGAAACGGCGTGCGTCCCGTGCAGTGGCCTGGTCAAAGCCGTAATACAAGTAAGCAGTCCATCCTGAATTGCGCCCTTTCGGGTCTGCGTCGAGGATGCGCGACAGCGGAAACCCGATCTGAATAAATCCGCCCTGCCCTCGAACAGGGCGTTGTGGCGCAATCGTCGGCACGCCGTTGAGTAAACCAAAAACGACAGTTGATGCACCGTCAATTGAAGAAGCAGTGGCGGTGCCTGTCAGCCCGAAAGTATCGTTGAAGGTAGAGAGCAGTTGACCGGCAAAGAAAAAGCGCAGGTCTGAACCATTGTAATACTTGCCGACGACCGTGACGGCACGCGTCGGTAGTTGAAACTCTGCGCTGTAGCCATTGCTGCTGCTGCTCACCTCCGCGCCGTTCGGGAAAGCCGCACGGAACGCGGCGGGCACGTTCGCGGCTGTGACGATTGCTGTCCGCCGCGCGTTCTCGAAGCTGAAGATAAACTGCGCGGGCACTACACCCGGCGCTTTGTCTAGCTGCCACTGGATAACAAAGCGGCCTTCGATTTCAGGACGACGCGAATCAGTGCCTTGCCGTTCGCCGAATCCTAATTGATCTGCCACGTTCGCGGGCAGGTCGCCGAAGGCCGGAAGCACGATGGCGAATTCGGGTTGGAACTGCCATGAGCGTGAGCCGCCAGCGTTGTAGTTGAAGCCGAAGCGTGCCTGCGGCGCGCGCTCGTAGGCCGCGCCAAAACCTATGCCGCCGAAGTTTGTATTCTCGATCATGTTGGGCAAAGTCGAGGAAGCGAACGGCGTCCAGTCTTGACCGAAGAGTGCGTAGCCCGTAGTCCGCTCTGAAAACCTCCTGTCAATGCGCACCCAGGCGAGGCGAATCGAAGGCTGGCTGGAACGAATCGAAGAGATGTTTCGGTTATTGACACGTGTGAAATTGCCCTCGAAATCAAACTCCAGTCGCCCCGTGATGATCGTCTTCGGAGCCGGGTCGAGCCACTCGAAATTCGCGCCGAAGCGGAAGGCGCGCGCCTTCAGGTGAAACTCCGGCGAAAGATTCGGCCCTGTATCTGACGCGAGCAATGGCAGCGGAAAGTCGTTGCCCTGCGGCGATGATGAATCATAGATAACGCTCGTCTTGAAGAAGCCGTAGAGCTTGATTCTCGCACCCGAGCCGAGCTTGATGTCTGGAATCAGCCCCTCACGTTTCGGCGGATCAATTGACAGGAGACGAACGGGAGCGATGGCTGCGATGACGTTAGGTGTCGGTGCTGGTTTGGGAGCCGTTTTATCCTGTTCCGATTTCAGTTCGTCCGTCACCGTTGGTTGAGCAGCAACGACCGCACCAGCCGATGGTGGAGGCGTTCGTATCGCTTCAAACTCGGCAGCCGAAATCAATCCCTTATCGCGCAGCAAAGCTGCCAGCCGATCACGCTGCTCGGCTGATGTGCCGCTACTGCTAATGGCACGCCCCTCTTCTGTAGTCAACACACCTTTTGTCACCAACACACGCACCAATGGGTCAGAGATGACAGGATCGCCGTTATTCACCGGAGCGCGGGCTGCATCGGTCGTGGGCTGCGGCGTTTCGCCTGTATTTCTTTGCCTATCGTCCGTGCGTTTGGTGAGCGCACTGGTGCTCGACGGTTGAGTACTGTTTGAATCCTGAGTGTTCGTGGTGGAGCTAGTTGTTTGTGCCCGCGCAAGCGGCATCGCTACCAGCAACAAAGCAAGGATGAGCGAGAGACGAAAAGATAGAGTCATATTGTGATGCCTCCTGTCATCAAGAAAGGGTAGATGTGCGGTTCTACTTATACAGACTGGGAACGTAGCTCATGGTACGAGCGGCAGCGGTGCCTCGTCTTCTGCCTCTTTTTCGCTAGCCGGTAGCGAGCGTTCCTGCACATCCATAGCACGCGCCTGCTCGATCTGTCGGCGTCGCGCCTGCTCATAGTCTTCGCGCGGGTTGCGCCCTGTCACCTCCTTGTACCAGGCCGGGTGATGAGTCCACGCCCATTCCTTGCTCACCGTGCCGTCAGTCATCGCCTGGAATGTGCCGGGTTGCTGCGCCGTGCCCTCATAGACATGAATGATGAATCCGCCCAGCATGATGAGCGCCGCGATGTCGTGAATCACGTAGCTGATGGCGACCACGATTCGCGGCACCACATGGTCGAACCACATCAGCACCCCCGTAATCAGAAAGAGGACGGCGCTTATGGCGATAGCCCAGAAGTAGAGCTTCTGTCCGCCGTTGAAGAATCCCGTATCCTCCGGCTCCAGCTTCTCCTTATTCGTCGCGTACTCTTTGAGACGACGCATAAAGCGGCTGTCCGTGGCAGTCCATCTCATCGGCGCAAACCAGTTCAGGAACTGGAATAAGAAGAAGAAGTCGAAGGCCAGACCGAACCAAGGGTGTAGAAAGCGCGTCGTCGGCCCGCCGCCGAAGAGCGGAGCGAGCCAGCGAAAGAGGTACGGCGAGTAAATAGCAAAGCCTGTGAGCAGCGAGAGGATGAAGGAGATTGCCACCGCCCAGTGAAGCACGCGCGTATAAACGGGATGGCGCAGGAGTTCGCCTCGACGCACGACCGTCTGGCCGAACTTGCCGACCTCGCGCCGCGCTTCTTCATCGAAACGCTCGACAGAACTGCTCATGGCGTCTCCTTTCTAGCCGCCTCAACCTCATCGGGCTGCGCTGCGAGCGGCGGAACGGGTTCGGGCTGTGGAACTTTCGGGCCGACGGCGACGCGATGGAAGAAGATTCCGAGGATGCCGAAGACAGCCATCAGCAATCCGGCGGGCTTGGCGAGCCACTTCCAGACTGTGTAGCTAGCAGGTATCTGCGGATTTGACGGGAGGCCCCCGTAGAGTTCAGGCTCCGTGATGTCGTGCAGCACGTAGATGACGTGCGTGCCGCCAACGGACTGCGGATTATAGACGCCCGCCTTCTTGAAGCCCGAAATCTGTACCAACTGCTGGGCGCGCGTGTTGGCTAACGCCACCATGTCGTCCTTCGTGCCGAAGTGTAAGCATCCGGTGGGGCACGCTTTAATGCATGCGGGTTCGAGTCCCTGGCCGACGCGGTCGGAGCAGAGCGTGCATTTGAAAACCTTCTTCGTCTGCGGGTTGAACTTCGGAATATCGAATGGGCAGCCTGAGATGCAGTAGCCACAGCCGATGCAGTTCTCCTGTTGGAAATCAACGATACCATTCTGGTATTGGATGATCGCGCCGTCAGCCGGGCACGCGCGCAGGCAGCCGGGGTCTTCGCAGTGCATGCACTGATCCTTGCGCATCAGCCACATCAGATTGCCTTCGCGCTCGTGCTCGACAAACTTAATCAGGTTGTAGTAGTTCCACTCGGTCGTGGGCATCGTCTGGTAAGTGTTATCGAAAGTCGTTTCTCGAAACGGGTGATCGTTCCACTCAACGCAGGCCACCTCGCAGGCTTTACAACCGATGCAGGTCGTCACGTCAATATACTTGCAGACTTCGACCGCGCGCTGCGTGCCTTGACCGGGAACGGTTCCGGGATGGGCCGAGATCTGTTGAATTTGTAGCGTTCTCTCGTCGCTCATACTCGTCCTTCCCTCTCATGCTTTCTCGATCTTCACGAGGAAGCCTTTGAACTCCGGTGTGTAAGCGTTCGGGTCAATGGCGGCAGGCGATAATTGGTTGGCAGGGGTAAGTGCTGTCTTGCCCTCATCCTCCGCAATGCCGCGATAGCCCCAGTGAATAGGGATGCCGATCTGATAAGTTTTCTTGCCGTCAATCATCATCGGCTTGATGCGTTTTGTGACCATAGCCTTCGCCACGTAGACGCCGCGTGCGCTCGTCACCTTAACCTTCTCGCCGCCACGAATTCCCATCTCATCTGCGAGCTGGGCGGGTACTTCAACAAAAGGTTCGGGCACGAGCTGGACGTTCATCGGGTTGTTCTTTGTCCAGTAGTGATAATGCTCGGTCAGGCGATACGTGGTGCAGACGACGTTGAATCCTTCGGCTGGTGTGCCGAACTTATCCATATCCGATTTGTACTTCTTCGCCACCGGATTGGTTGACTGGTTCGGGTGAAGCGGATTCATGATGGGGCTTTCCACCGGCTCGTAATGCTCCGGGAAAGGCCCGTCGGCGAATGCCGCGAGCGGAGCGAAGATGCGGCCTACGCCCTCCGCGTTCATGATGAACGGTCCCATCCGATCTGCTGGCGGAGAGTCCACCTTGAAGTCCGGTACGTCGTTGCCAACCCAACGCGCTTGCGCCTCGTTCCACCAGACTTGCCTGCGCTCCATGTCCCAGGGCTTACCCGAAGGGTCACAAGACGCACGGTTGTACATCACGCGGCGATTCGCAGGCCATGACCATGCCCAGTTCGGATAGATGCCTAGACCCGAAGGATCGTCAGTGCCGCGCCGCTGCATCTGCGCGCCGCCTTCAGTCCAAGACCCCGAATAGAGCCAGTTGCCGCACATTGTCGTGCCATCATCTCGAAGCCATGCGAAGCCCGGCAGTTGTTGCCCGGCTTTGACGGTCACACCCGGTTGCTTCTCGTCTGTAAGGTCTGCGAGCGCACGACCATTAATCTCTTTCGCCACCTCCGCGAGCGACGGATTCTCAGGCGTCGTGTAAGCCCACGAGAGATTCAAAACGGGATCGGGAAACTTCCCGCCCTCCGCTTTGCAAAGCTCACGCACTTTGAGAAAGATGCGCGCGAGAATCTCCTGATCCACTTTGGCCTGTCCCGGCGGCGGCACCGCCACGTACTTCCATTGAAGCCATCTTGCGGAATTGACAAACGTGCCATCCTTCTCGGCGAAGCCCGCGCCGGGCAGGCGATAAACGGTCGTGCCTATCTTCGCCATCTCTTCTTTCGTAGTGCCTGGCGCTTTCCAGAACTCGCTTGTCTCTTCCGGGTAGATTTCGCATACCACCAGCCAGTCGGCCTTCTTTAACGCTTCGATGTTCTTGCGCGAATTCGGGCCGATGGCGACCCCGTTCATGCCGAAGGCGAAAAGCCCCTTGACCTTGCCCTGGTACATGTAGTCCCACATCTCCGTCCACGAGTACTTGCGATCAATCTTAGGTAGATATTGATATGCGAAGTCGTTCTCCTTCTTAGCAGCATCGCCGTAGAGTGCCTTGAGGAAAGAGACCATGAACTTCGGCGTGTTCGACCAGTAGTTGTAAGAGTCCCACACGTCGGGCTTCGAGGGCGTCGGTGTCGTCCGTTTAAGAAACGCGGCGAGGTCTGTATCGGTCGGGGCAGGAATCTTCAGGTAGCCCGGAAAGATGTCGAAGACGCCGCCCATGTCTGTCGCGCCCTGAATGTTGGAGTGGCCGCGCAGGGCATTAACGCCGCCGCCAGCGCGCCCGACATTGCCCAAGAGTAGCTGAAAAATCGCCGCCGTGCGGATGATCTGTGTGCCGGAGGTGTGCTGCGTCCAGCCGACGGCGTAGATGATAGTCCCGGCCTTCTTCATGTCACCATCTTTGCGTATGGAGGTGAAGAGGTCTGCGGCCTTTAAGAATTGCTCTTTCGGGATGCCCGTGATGCGCTCGACCATTTCCGGCGTGTAGCGCGAGTACTGTTTCTTGAGCAACTGAAAAACTGAGCGCTCGTGTGCGAGCGAGAGATCATAAGCGACGTTGGCCGGGAGCGATGGCGGCGGCTTTGGCCCGCCCTGTGCGGCTGCACCGACAGGACCTTGCGCCTGGTATCCGCCGCCCGTTGGACTGGACATGACGCCTTTGCCGCCTCCCGCCTCTTTTCCGGTCTGAGGCGGCGTGGAAGGCTTTGATTTCACCTGCGGAGACTTGTTCTCGAAACTCTTCGCAGGCTCTTGCCCGGCCTTATTCTGTTCGCCTGTTACGCTCGCCGCGTTTTTGCTTCCCGCCGACGATGCAGCAGAAGATGTCGGACTAGCCGCTCCAGTGCTTTCGGTCTTTGGGCCGACGTTGCCGCCTTCTTCGTAGTTCCATGTCGCCTGGTCATAAGAAGGCCCGCTCGCGTCGAAGCCTGAGAACAGGCCGTCTTCAGGCAGCTTGAAACCGTCTTTGACGATGAAGGCAGCGTTGGTGTAGTTGATGAGATAGTCGCGCGCGATGCGATTGTTCTCAATGGCGTAGTTGATGAGGCCGCCGAGAAAAGCTATGTCAGCGCCCGCGCGAATCTGCAAGAAGAGGTCTGCTGTCGCCGCCGTGCGCGTAAAGCGCGGGTCAACGACGATCATCTTCGCATTGCGTTTGAGCTTGGCTTCAATCGGCCACTTGAAACCACACGGGTGGTTTTCAGCCGGATTGCCGCCCATGATCAACATCATGTCCGTGTTCTTGATGTCAATCCAGCCGTTGGTCATTGCGCCGCGTCCGAATGTGGGTCCCAAACTTGAGACCGTGGGGCCGTGTCAAACACGGGCCTGCGTCTCGAAGTAGCAGACCCCCATGCTGCGCATCGCTTTGACTGCCAGGTAATTCAGTTCGTTAGTATCCGTGCATCCGCCCGTCCAGCCGATGCCTTCGCAACGGTTGACCGTATTCCCCTTCTCATCCTTTTCGACGAATGTCGCCTCGCGCGTGTCTTTAACTTTCCGCGCAATCTCGTCAAACGCCTGATCCCAGGAGATGTCTTCCCAGCGGTCTGAGCCGGGGCGGCGCACCTGTGGTTTGAGAAGGCGTCGTTCGTTAAGAATGTCCTGTTCGAGCGAAGCGCCTTTAGGACAGAGCGTACCGCGATTGATCGGATGGTCGGGGTCGCCTTCGACATGCACCACCTGCGGTGTGGCGTTTTTAGCCTTATCGCCCAAAGTATGAATGATGACACCGCAGCTTACGGAACAGTAAGGGCAGGTCGAGCGCGTCTCCGTCGTGCGCGAGATTTTAAGCGCCTGCGTTTGCGCATAGACCGGGGCTAACTGGAAGCCGAAGGCCGTAACGCCCGCGCCTCCAATAAGCGTCGTCTTGAGGAAGCCTCTCCTTGAAACATCCATTGCGGAAACCTCCGAAGATTATAGAGATTCCGAGCCGTCCGCGGCTCACTACACGGGGGATACGAAAGGGGATTGAGGAGTAGGCAACAGAACTCGTTAACAGTCAGCCAACTGGAAAAGAGGCCGCGGTCATATACCGAATCGGACTGTCCACCTCATAGCCAGAGACTTTCGTACAATTTGTACTGTTGAAGTAACCGAAGATTATGCCCAAAATAAGCGAAAGTCAACGGTCAATTTTAGGGAGTTGCCTAAAGTGATGCCGATTCATGTCTGACCGCGCGAAGACGCCTCGCGTGGGCTGAAGGGATATCGCGGTTGAATCATGCCCGGAGAGCGTCAGTCGCGCCGAAAAGAGGTGAGTCAAAGAGGTGTGCGCGAGCGGGCTAGCCACCTAGACACAAGGCATTGCTCCCCCTTTCGAGCGCGTATTCGCTTCCTCATTGTTGTCTCTTTGTCGGGTCTTACCTTCTTGAAATTTTTGCCCCGAATCGAGCTTTCACAATCCGACTAAGTTCAACTCGATCTTCATGTAACCATGCTCTTGCGCCCACAAGTCCAGAGGCGCGGAGGCCACTTCATCCACTAGCGGAGCGGCGAGGCCGAATCGCGTCAGGTCAACCCCCTTGATGTAGCGGTTGCAAGTGTCACAGGCTTCCACGCGGATATGTTCAAACTCCGGCGAGTGAAAATAGCCGAGCTTCGCCGGTCGCTCCTCGCAGCAGTAAGCGCACACGACGCGTCTGAATGCCCAGGCCGTGAGGCACGTCGCACAGATTAAATCTCGATTACCGCTTTCCGAAGAGGCTTCCTTGGTCTGAAGGAAGCTGACCTGCGGGTGGCCTCCGCAGAACGGGCAACGGCTTTCGTGTCTCTCAAAGATTCTATCAACGGGTTGCCCGCCCGACTCTGCCAGCCAGCGCGCGTAAGGCTGCAAGAACGCTTTGGCAAAGAACTGTACATCAGTTGGCGAGCGCCACTGCGCGAGTAGCATGCCTTCAATCTCATCATCACCGGCTCGTAAAAGCGCACGAGATTCTTCGACCAGAACGGCAGGCCCATGCGCCTCGACTACACGTAGAAGATCAGGCATCAGAGTTCGCACCGCCAGCAAGTCTTTCTCAAGAATGCCTGTCGGCAGCCAGCCCTTACGGCTGCGTAAGGATTCATAAATCTCTTTCTGCGCGCGCAGCAGCTTTGCGTAGAACGTCAGCAACTCTGCGGTCGCCTCGCTTTTCGCTGCCAGGTGCTCAGCCCTCTGTATCAGCGCATCCCAAGTTTCTTTCATTGTTTTTACGGCAGTGATGGAAGATGCTTTGCGGTTTACACGCCTGCGCTCATGATAGCATCAAGCGGCGAATGACGAATGATCGCACGGATACGCGAGACTAGTTGAGGAAGCATATCGCGCGTGTAAACGGGGAGAGCGCTGATGAGGTTCTTGTCAGCAGAGCTTTCACACCACGCCGCAAAGCGTTCACGCGCAGTCAACGTCTCTTCACCAGCTTCAAACAGATAGAGCGCGGAACTTTTCGGGAGAGCACGACGAGCCGAAGCTTTGATCTTACAGCCTTCAGCACGTGCGACCATAATGGTGAAATCCACGTCAATGAATTTGAGAAAGCTATTGCCTTCGATTAAGACTCCGGCTGCCTGCACATGGTCGAGCGCCAGTTTGATTCCCTGCTCGACTTGATTGTCAGTCACAATCACCCAGTGAACATTCGACGCCCCGGCATCCCAATATCGTCCGGTGTCTTTCCCCGGTGCATACGTCTGCGCGCGTCCTGAACGAATCACCGGCTCGTCGCCGAGCAAATGACTCACACAGCACGCATGAGGGTCTTTGCCGCACGAGCGGTAGTGTCCGCGCGTCATCTTAATAGCTTCCCATCCGGGAAATGCGCTCAAGAGTTCACACAGCAGCGTTGTCTTGCCAACCTCTGAGGAAAAGCCACTAACGGCGACCGTGATAGGACTCATATTCTTCGCTCTTCCGCCACGACCAACAGACCTTAACCTCACACGCCATCAATCAAGAACGCGATTACTTTAACACCTACGTTTTTGGAAGCACACGATTTAAGTGGTGCGCGCCTTCTCACTCGCTTCTGTTGCTGTGTCGGATTGCGGATTGACGGCCACGCCATGCTTAAAGACCAACTCGCCGCCGAGCCAGCCGGAGATTGTGATCAAGATGACGCCCAGCACGGAGAGCGTCACTGGAACGCTGTAGCTTCCACCGATCAATCCAGCGCCGCTCGTCGTGCGCAGGTAAAAACTGGCTGCGAATATCAGCAGCGCGATGACGTTAAGACGCGCATGCCAATTGGCTATCTTGACCACCTCACTGTCTTTGAGCGAAAGCCAATCAATGAGGCCGGGCACGGCGGCCACAGCCCCTCCGATGATGCCGCCCAAGAGCGCGTAGAACGCGATCCAATCTCGCCACACGGGGTTGCCGCGCCACAGATAGATCACGTCCGCGACAAGCGAAAATATCCAGAGGGCTATAGGAAACGGGATGAGCATAGGGTGTATGGGATGTCTCCCCATACTTGCAGGACTTGCCATAACTTTCCTCCCTGGTTTATTGCCGCACCTACAAAGAACGGAGTTTCAGGTTTCTGCTATTTAAATTTCTGGGGGTACTGATTGATGATGCCCGCGCTGAGCATGTCGGCCATGCGTAAGATTTGCTCGTGTACTTTGTCGTAAGCCGCAATGTCCGCCGCCCAGTCTCCCTTTAGCCGCGCCTGCACTTCGTTGGTCGTCAGCGTCAGATGCTCGTGCATCATCTTCGTCATCTCGGTGGCGGGCCAGTTTTTCGGATTCGCGCTGCTCAAAAAGGCCGCAATCGCATCAGCGTTGGCGAACCAGCGTTTATTGGCATCCGCCATCTTGGCCGTGTCATTCGCTTTGGCGGCAGCCACCACTTCGGCAGCGGTCGTGATGTGCTCCTTCAAGAGCGTCGTCAGCTTCTCGCCCGCCGCCTCACCATAGTAGGGCTTGATGGCGTTGCCTATCTCAACTTGGTTCTGCAAGAGGCGCTGGGTGGCCGCGTCTTTGTCGGGCAAATCCGCAGCGGCGCTGATGATGAACACTCGCGTCCAGGTGATATGGTCTTCCCAAAGTTTGCGCATGGCATCTTGGAAGGCGGCCTGTTTCGATGATTCGTTTTTATCCGGCGCGGGCGAAGCTGGCACCGTCCACGCTGCCGGTGAGTTTCCCGCCGCAGTAGTAAGCAGAACCAGAAGCATGATGATGAGAGATGACTTGATTCTACGTTTTATGTTGATCTCCTTTCTGTATCAGGAAAGACCGTAGAACCTTGTCACGGTCGTCAAGCGGCACGCTGACGCCTGGGCCGGAACTCGGCATCGCTACTTTGCGTCCGTGACGGGTTGTGCTACGTTCTACTCCGATTACACACCAGAGCGCTATGCGTGCTTACTGCCTCAGTCGGGACATCTGACGGGGGTTTTTGTTTAGAGGGAACCATTTTTAGGATACGTCCTAAAAATGGAAATGTAAAGGTGAAAATATGGCCGTGCCGGATAATTTTGAAGGGTTACGTTTCCCCTGTGATTGCGTCTCGTCGAGGCGCAAAGGTTACAGCGACCCGTGGACGGGAATTACGAAGAACAGGCTCTTGCCCGACGGCACGAAGGAGGGGATTCTGAACCTCGTCGCACAGGAGCCGAGGACGATCTCTCAGATCGCAGAGGCGCTCTCGCTCTCCGCGCCGAGCGTTTATGCGCACGTCCGCGACATGCTCAAGAGTGAGCTTTTGCGCGAGGCCGTCGAGTGGGAGAAGACCCACCCGGCAGAGCGTTACTACGAGCCGAACTTCCCCGTCATCAAGGAGGAGGAGGCTGAGGAACTCTGCCGCCTCTGCGACGATTTGGCCGCGAGAGTGGCAGACCTCTTCAAGAAGAGCCAGCGGAAGTTGGAGAAAGCATTCCGCGAGACCCCGCTCGGAGATCGAGGTTGGGATTTCGCAGAGGTGGCGCAATACGTGTTCGCGAGTGTGCAGCGCGGCGCGAGAGAGATTCTCGAACAAGACGGCATCCTGTTGCCTCCCAAGGCGCACCGAAACGGCGTTGAGTGGGTGTTCTGGGCAGAGCAGCCTGCGGCGGACTCAGACAAAGAATAAAGCTTATGGTGACTTGGATCGCTTGAGATAGAGCATCACCGCAGATGCGGCGACGCCTAGAGACGCCACAAATCCGAACCAGAACCAACCCGTCACATGCGCCCCTATGATGCCCGATGCCTGTTCTGCATCCGCGCGCTCCCGATCCATCAAATAGGCGCTTAAGAGACCGCTTACCATACTCACCAGCGCGAACAGAGAAGCCCTCTGCTTCCAGGCTCGCATGAGGCCAAGCAGAATCAACACAAGCATTAATAAGGGCACGAGCCACAACGCGCGCTCACCTCCACGCGCCAGCTCAAAGCCACTCTCTGAATCTTTCATACCGGCGCAACTGATCTGCACCCATGGCAGAAAGAAGCAGATTAGGACAAAGACCGCAGCGCTCAAAGTTACTCGCCTTGCTCTTTCCATTCGGCCACCCCTTTCTACGCATCCTCTGTATCTACTTCCGTGCCATGTATGAACTCCTTGATGTAAGTGTCTTCGGATTTAACCAATTCTTCTTCCGTACCGCTGAAGATCACACGCCCGTCGCGCAGCATTAGAATACTGGTGTTGGTCAGACACAACCGGTCGCCTTCTTCCTTGACAGCGACTTCGCCTTTTTCGCCCACGACCGCATACGCAGTCGTGACGTACTTCACCACATCCATCTCGTGCGTGACGAGAACCGAGGAGACATCTTCCAGATCGCGCATCTTGATAATGAGTTCGCAGATGGTAGCGGAGGTCGGCGGGTCGAGCGCAGCGGTTGGCTCATCAAACAGGATGATCTTCGGATCACCGACCAGAGCGCGGGCGATTGACACACGCTTCTGCATGCCGCCCGATAGCTCGCTCGGCAATTTATCCATCTCGTTTTCAAGATTGACGAAGCGCAGCAGGAGACGAACCTCACGTTCTATCTCCTCTTCCGGCACCTCATGCTCGTGCAAGCGGTATGCGACGTTGTCGTAGATCGAGAGCGAATCGAAGAGCGCGCCCTCTTGAAAGACCATCCCAAGCTTATCGCGCACGCGCTGCATCAACGCTTCCTCAAGTTGTGTAATCTCTTCGCCGTCAACGAAAATCTGCCCGGCATCAGGTTTGAGCAGCCCCAGGATAAGTTTCAAGATTGTGGACTTGCCTCCGCCCGAACCGCTCAGAATGATCTTGATCTCGCCTTTCGATACTTTGAAGCTGATGTCATCAAGAACTTTCTTGTCTTCAAAAGAGAAGCACACGTTGCGAAACTCTATGGCTGGCGCAGGCTCGCGCTCGTCCGCTTGAGTGGTAATAGATTCTGTGTCAACGTCGCTCAATTAATCACCTGTAGTCGGCTACCTAATGAAGCATGCCTGCTAAAATGCGCTTTCACTCATACGCCCTGCTCTGACTCTTGATTTGGCTTGCTCTGATACTTCTCTATCACACGCTGATAATGCTGTAGACCGCGCTCGTACCCCCGCCGGAAAGCTTCCTTTTGATAATCGTCGCCGTAGCGCCCGCGCAGTTCACCAGTGACCTCCGCAAACGGCTTGCCGCGCCATGCGGGATGTTGCGCAGCCTCAAAGCCGCGCCGGTATAGCGGCTCGTCCGCCGTGAAATCATGCCCGCGTCTAGCGTACTCTTCCTCCTCCTCCGCTCGGCGCAGCCCGCTCCACCAGCTTTCGTGCGCCTCGTCCAGACTAATCGCTCCCGCGCGAAGTAGAACTTTGCGCGTAGCTTCAGCCATTTCCTCTTGACTTACCATTGCGATAAGAATCGTACGCCCTTGCCTGAGCGCCTCTTCATAAATGTGAATCTCGTCATGCCGTAGGGAGGACACGACTGTCTCGTCAATTTCACTGCCCGCCGCTTTACCTAACCTTGCGCCCATCGTTCCTAAGATTGCTGCGGCGAGAATGCCTGCGGCCAGAACAGCCCCGACTCCGGGCACAAAGACACTGCCAACTGCGCCGCCGACCATAATCCCTCCAAGGATTCCCAGCCCGCGCCCCATCGCTCCGCCAACCTTTTTGCCTGCACCCTTCTCTTCAGTTTCGGTGCGCGCTACAGCGTCTTCCACTTCTTCATCCGGCGTGCCTGGTGCCAACAGCGCTAGATGTTTGTCATTGACGCCAATCGAAAGCAGAAGCTCGACGGCTCGTTCTGCGCCAGAGCGTGAATCGAAGATTCCGGTGACTGTTATCATTCGAAGCTCCTCAGCAATTAAGTCTCTTCCTGCCGCTTCTCGCGCACGACTTCAACCGAACACGGCGCAATCGTCTTCTAGAAACTAGCCCGCGAAATAATAGGCGGCACGAGAGGCTGTGGCGTGCCGGGTGGTACAGGTAAAGGATCGGGCGGTGCGGGCGATGGTGTTGGCTCAGGCGGCGCGGGTGTCGGCGGAAAGGGATTGGTCGGTGGAGGCTCCGGCAATGGGTCGGGCGGAGTAGGAATAGGCTCAATATCCGGCGGCAGAGGTCTGGTTTCCGGTTGCTTCATATCTCTTGATCCTCTGTTTTCTATATTCGCTTAGTCTAAGACGACACCATCTACCATCTCCGGCAGCATTGCCGAGCGCAGGCGTACTAGAGTTGTCGCTCCGTCTGACGACTCTATTTGGAGCGCCATGTCCGCCCCGTTTTCAGCCTGCTGGATGCGTACATGTGTCGGCGCTGTAATATTGTGTGTGACGCTCTCTGCGGGAGTCAGACCCACGATGATTGAGATCAAATCCTCCCCGTTATCTTTCAGCTCGGCAGTAATTCCCCCAAGAGGCTTCCCCTCTGCCTCTACCTGCGCACCGATCTCTTCGCCCAGCACTTCGACAGTGACCAGCCAACCTTCATGTTGTCGGCTGAAGCTGTCTAGGAACTCGGCCCACTCCTCACGCGGAATCTCTCTCATTGCCTATACCTTCCTCCCTTATTACATACCGGAGGGGAACGTCTCCGGCACATCGCCTTTCTCCCAACGCGCGTTGCGCTCCAAGGGTTCCACAGCCCGAGTCTCATCGAAATGAATGACGGCATCGAATTGCTGTGGCAGCCGCGCGTAGAAGTAATGACTCTGCCGCTCGGTTTCCGGGCGGTAGATGACTCCGATGGCGCGCTCCAGGCGCGGCTCTTCCAAGCCTGCGGTCATCCCACCGTCTCGCAAGGCGAGCAGGAAACGCGGAATCCCTGCGTGATGAAACAGCGCCTCATAACTTTCAGGCAGCGCGGCACGGACGCGCTTGCGCTCGCAGGCCGCGTCCCAGTCCGAGGCAGCCGTCACCGTGCCCGTGTAGGTGGAGAAGCCTACTAGCACTGCCTCGCCTACGTACTTCTCGCGCACGAGTTGACCGACGTTCCACTCGCCACGCTCGCCCATCTCGGTGGCGCGTGCGTCGCCCAAATGAGAGTTGTGCGCCCAGATGACGACTTTCGCAGGACTGCCGCTCTGGCCGTCCAGGTGCGCAAGGAGCGCATGGAGCGTCTCGACCATGTGGCGGTCGCGCAGGTTCCAGGATGAGACCTGCCCGCGAAACATTGAGCGATAATACTCCTCGGCATTCTTTACCAGCCGCGCGTTCTGCTCCGCGAAGAAGAACTCGTCTTCGGCCACGTGCCCGTCGCGGGAAGCGTACTCGGCGGCGCGCCGCCGCAACTCCACGAGTTGATTAATCACCTCGCCTTCGCAGGACTCTGAGAGACCCAGGCCAGCGACGTAGCCGTAAGATTGCGCGTCCTCTCCGAAATGATCGAAGCATGAGTAGCGGTGTCGTGCGCGGCTTGCCGCCTCCGGGTCAATCTTGTCCAGGTAATTGAGGACTGCTTCCATAGAAGCGTGAAGGCTATAGAGGTCTATTCCATAGAAGCCGACTTTCCTCTGCTCGGAACTAAGCGCATCGTTGTGCGCGCGCAGCCAGCCGACAAAATCGAGCACATCTGCATTGCGCCACATCCAGGTGGGGAAGCGTCTGAAACCGGAGAGTGCATCTACGGCCTCGGCATCGCCGCTCCGCCCGCGCACGTAGCGGTTGACGCGATAAGCATCCGGCCAGTCGGCCTCAACCGCCACAGCCGTGAAGCCTTTCTCTTTAATCAACCGTTTAGTGATCTGTGCGCGCTCGCGATAGAACTCGTGCGTGCCGTGCGATGCCTCGCCTAATAGCACGAATCGGGCATCACCAACTAGCCGCAACAACGGATCGTAATCAGTGCTTGCACCCGTCAACGGATACGCGGCTTCGCGTATGGCACTGCTCAAGCTGAAGCTGGCTGCGTCGCTCATTGCTCTCGCCCTTTCAACAAATCTCTCGCAATCCCCCTACTCGTTATTCGACCTGAGTGCTGGCCTGCTCACGCGTGGAGCGTGCGAGCAGGTCGCGAACTTCCTCATCTGTAGTCTGTGAGAAGTCCTCATACCAGAGGCCGACGCCATGAAAAGGCTCAGGCGTTGCGGCGCACACAATCTCATCCACGCCCATACGGTACTCATCGCAGGTCTGCACTGCTGAAACCGGAACGGCAACGACGATCTTTGCAGGCCCTTGCTTACGCAACGCGGCTGCTGCGGCTCTCATGGTCGAGCCGGTCGCCAAGCCATCGTCAACTAGAATCACTGTCTTACCCTTCACGTCCGGCGGCGGACGATCATCACGGTAGGCGTGCTCGCGCCGCTCCAACTCTCGCTGCTCGTCGGCTGCCACAGCGTCAATCACTTCGCCGGGAACGCGCAGATAGCTCACCACATCTTCATTGAGGACGCGCACACCGCCCGTCGCAATCGCTCCCATCGCCAACTCCTCATGACCCGGCACGCCTAGCTTTCTGACTAGAAAGATGTCCAAAGGAGCATTGAGCGCCTTTGCTACTTCAAAAGCGACAGGCACGCCGCCGCGCGGCAGCGCCAGCACAAGGACATCAGAGCGATCAGCATAATTCTTAAGCTTCGCTGCAAGTCGCTTTCCTGCTTCGATTCGATCTCGATAAATCATCTTTTTCTTCCTCCTCTTTCGAGGGATAGAGCAAGCGGAAGACCGGCTTATTTCTTTTCGCCAAACACATGCATAGCTATCGGGATAGTGCTTGCGAGTCCGGTTAAAAAGAGTGACCAACCCAGGCCACGACGCCACTCCTTCTTGAATTTATCTGCGAGCAACAGGCCAGCCCCGAAACCGATAGCCCCGCGCGTTACGGCTATCAGTGCGAGTTCCGGTAATGTGACCTTTCTTTCCTGCGAGATATTCATTGTCTACTGTCCTCCCGATTTATTTTAAGCAGTCGGTCTTCTCATACACCGCGCCCGATGGCCGGTGGCCGCAACGGTCACGCTACTTTGCTCGTTGTGGAGCTTGCATCGTGATCTTCGGCACGCCGTTGCGGAAAGTAGACAACTTGATTCTTATTCACACTCTTGATGCCCGCAACGGCATTCGGTCTCCGCACCGCCAGATGTGCTCTTGCAGTGTTCACTACAATACCCGTCAGCCCTTGACGTGCTACATTTGCACGGCGGGTGCGCGCATTTTTCTGTCTTCTCTACGATCTTCATCCCCCTTCTCCTTTCGTCTGCTGCCCGTTCGGATGACTGACTGCGAAAAAAGCAGGCGGATCCTAGAAGCATTCTTCCTCAGCAAGACAACTATCTGCTTCAGCCAGCAGCCGACGCCGAACTGCTCGGCTCCGACACCTCCTTGACGACTTCGGCGGTCTCGCGCTTCGGAGCGTGCTTGGCGATGTCTGCCAGCGCGATGATGCCGCAGCACGCGCCCTCCGCGTCCACAACAGGCACGCGCCTGATCTGATTCTCCTCCAAGACGCGGCAGCAATCGTCGAGCGACGTGTCCGGCGTCACGGTGACGCACGGTGTGGTCATGCATTCGCCAACCGTCATCGTCAGCGGATTGAGTCCCTTCGCCACCGTCCGGCAGGTGATGTCGCGGTCGGTGATGACGCCCATAGGCTTCATACTCGCTATGTTCTCGACGACAGGTATTTCGCCGCAGTCATTCTCAACCATCATCTCAGCGACGCGCTGGAGCGTACTATCCGGCGTGCAACAAGCCGGATCAGAGGTCATAACGTCTTTTACTTGCATGATTCTCCTCCTTCAATGAGGTTTAGCGTACCTCTTTCGTTTCGGTCTTCAGCATTCTCATGCCGTCTCTTAAAAGAACTAAATCTGATGTGCCACGATGTCGAACGTGAACTTCAGCTTGCCGCGGACGCGCACTAAGCCGTGTACGGCAGATGTTGCTTTGACATTGTAGTCGGCGCGATTGATGGTGAACTCACCGCGTGCCCGCAGGTCGCTTCCGCTCAGCGTCACCGTTACAGGGATTACGATGTGACGTGTCACGCCGTGCAGCGTCAGGTCGCCGCCGATCTTCGCTTGGTACTCACCTCCAGCGAGTAACTGTCCAGTGACATCGGTGCTTTTGAAAACGATCTCGGGATACTTGGCGGTCTCAAGGACTATCTCGCGCAACTCACGGTTTATGATCTGCTTCTGCTGCTCTGTGAACACGTCGCGGGTCTCTTCGAGCGAATCGGCGCGAATCCGCATCTGGAGCGAAGCCGGGTTGAGCGCGTCCGGCGTAAGCTCTGCTTCGCCGTTGAAGTCGCGCACCTTAATAAAGTGGTCGTGCCCCTTGAACCAGAGCAGCCCGCCGGAGAATGCCCGCACCATGAACTGGCTACGACCAGCGTCCAGCCTGTAACGGGCGACCGCAAAATTCATCGGAGCGGTCTTCATCCCGCCGTGCGTGGTCATTTCTTCTCTCGTCGAGCCAAATGCTCCTCCGATTATTAACGGCATGAGCACCGCGCATAAAACCAAAGCGGACAGCTTCAAAAATTTCATGCTGAGTTACCCCTTCCCTACATCCCTGGCAGTCATGTCGTGAACGGACACGAAGCGGCAGATTTTTTTTCACTTCTCGGCAACGCTTGACCTTTGCTGCAAATGTTTTTGAAACCATTCCGCCGCAAGCCGCGCGACCTCTTCGAGCCTCCCCGGTTCTTCAAAGAGATGCGAAGCCTTGGGCACAATCTTCAACTCCTTCTCGCATCGCAGCCATGCATAAGCCTCCTCATTTAATTTGATAACCGGCTCGTCGAAGCCTCCGACGATCAACAACGTCGGAGACTTAACGCGCTGGAGCACATCGCTTCCGGCGAGGTCTGGACGCCCGCCGCGCGAGACGACCGCACCTATTTCTTCTCCAAGCTCTGCCGCCGCCACGAGTGCCGCGCCGCCTCCAGTGCTTGAACCAAAGTAGCCAACGCGCAGGTGCCACGTGTCCTCTCCCCTCTTAATCCTGTTGGTCGCATCTACCAGCCGTCGAGCGAGGAGTTCGATGTCAAACCGAAGATGGCGTGTATGCAAATCAACTGCCTCTTCTTCGCGCGTGAGCAGATCGAAGAGCAGCGTGCCCACACCGGCTTCACGGATCGTGCCCGCGACGAATTGATTGCGCGTGCTGTGACGACTGCTACCTGACCCGTGCGCGAAGAGCACAACGCCTTGCGCGCCCACCGGCACGTTCAACTCGCCTTCGAGCAAGGCTTCGCCTGATGGGATTTCTACTTCGCGCGCTCTCTTAGTTCCCGTATGCCCTGTGTAGCCCATTTAGACATCCTCCCTGCCAGCGACCCTTCGGCATCCTTTTTTGTTCTTCCTGTTTTGTAGCGCCTCACTCATGTAATTCATTCAATAACTGTACAAACAAAAAAGTCCGGCAGCACGACTCAACTCCCGTGCTGCCGGGACACTTCTTCCAGTGATCCTTCAATATGGCTTGTCATAGCGCCTCGGTTCCAGTTAACGCTGCACCGGAAGTACTCCGACGCAATTTGGTAAAGGGCTACAACCTCGCCAGCCTGAGCCACGGGCTGCAAGATCGTCTTAAAAACTTACTTTTAAGGGAAACTGTACAGATTGTACTCTGCGGGTTAAGGTCTGTCTATTCGCTCTCGTACAAAGCAGCTTAAAAATTATACAAAAGCAAGATGGAGAAAAGCTTAAGCGTTGAAGAGTCCGTCAAATCTCTTTTTTGCAGTTAAATAACAATCACAGGCGATTTTTACCAAGCCATCCCGGTCGAGGATGTCAATCTTACCGCGGCCATTGTGGATCAGCCCGGCATTATGGAGGTTACCGACAGCAGTTGAGACGTGCGGGCGTCGTGTTCCTATCATCCGTGAGATCAGTTCCTGTGTGAACTGGAACTCGTCCACTTGGGCGCGATCCTGCATCATCAATAGCCACCGGGCTAAACGCCTTTCGACATTGTGGAAGCGATTGCAGGCCACCGACAGAGACATCTGGTTCATGAGCGCGTAGGTGTAAAGATGCAAGAGGTCATGAAGGCTACCGCTCTGACCGGAGAGATCTCTAAACACCTCAGATTTCATTCTCAACGCTTCGCCCGCAACCTGGACAATAGCCCGATTGGGCGAGACGACAACTCCCAGGAAGACGGGTATACCAGCCATCCCTTCCATGCCTACCGTGGCTGCTTCAATGCTCGCACCGTCGTCCGTTGTGCAAAGTATCGAGACCACCCCGCTCGTAGGGAAATAGACGTAGCGAACTGGCTCGTCAGCTTCGTAGATTACATCTCCGAGGATCAAAGATACGCGCTCCACGTGTGGAAGAAGGCGCTCCTGTTCATCAACAGGCAAGACAGCTAAAAGACGATTCTCAGACATAACTCCCCCATTCATGCGTGGGCACTCGCAGGACACCTTGAGTCCGTCATCCGCCGGGAAACAGCGACCGGGCAAGGAAATCCTTGAGAGCCTGGCTCTTCTTCTAATAAGGGGAACCGTGGTAAGTATAGCACTGCGGATTTACCGTGAAGAATTCTGCTTCAACATTCTGGTCAGTAGCCGACGCTCTACGCCACGCTCGTTCACTTCCGCTCGGAGTTAACGAGAATGTCCAGATTATACTTCACAGAACGCTGCATATCTTGTCAAGTGGCTAAAAGAGATGGACGAAAGTTAGGCGTAAATTAGATGATGAAAAGCATAATCACTATTATCAGCCGTGATAACGTTAAACGCCCTATGTTTGAGAGTCCAATCACAAGATGTATGCACATGAGATATGCAAAGAATGACGTTTCACGGCCATTCTGAAAATCCGCGTCCGACCACAAGTGAATGCGGTACTCATCACTGTTTCGTAGAACCCAATATAGGCATGAAACAAATAATTATTTGCCTCTTCTATTGTGGCACATAAGGAAGTGTGTATGTGTCACTATCCACGCCGCACGCTTCCCGGAAGCGCTGCCGTAGTGTCCACTAATCCGACGTAATGAGCTGAACAATCTACTTTGCGTTGGCATGAGGCTTTGTAAACTAATTCCGAGCTGAGAGATTAGGCGCACCTGTGAATTATTATGCAGTGGCTTTCAACAAACTGATGCCTCGGCCAGCCATGATAGGAGCCTTTACCGTGGTGAAAAATTATTGACTACTGCCCGAGTTAGGTGCATTATCACGCCCTGTTCGTTAAGTGTCCCAGGCTGGCCCTCAGAGCCTGCGTTTGTCTCGCATTCCTCCTGACCAGCCTGCCAATAATTCAATGCCTCGCAGCCTCTGGAGAAGAGGGTTCATCAACTAAGGAGATCTACCATGTTTCCCCTACGCAATTCCAGGCATCTCACTAATCATCCGGTAAACCTTGCACTAACATATTTGACGACACTGACCATAGTGTTGCTGTGCGCGGCTATGTCTCAGGTTATTGCGCAACAACCGGGGCGCAATGAACCGCAACGTGGGTTGAGATTATCGCCCGCCGGTACGGAAAAGCGGGTGGCGCTGGTCATCGGCAACAGCCGTTATGAAACGGCACCGCTACGTAACCCTGTTAACGATGCCAACCTGGTAGCTGCTGCACTCCGCGAGATGGGCTTCGACGTGATCGCGCGCACCGATGTCAACCTGCAAGAGATGCAGTTGGCCGTGCGCGAGTTTAGCCGCAAGATTCAGAACGGCGCGGTCGGCCTCTTTTACTATGCCGGTCATGGAATGCAGTCCGGTGGCCGCAACTTTCTTATTCCCATTGGCGCGCAGATCGAAGCCGAAGGCGATGTAGTATTGTTCGGTCTGGATTTGAATTCTGTCCTGGAACAGATGGGTGGGGCGCAGAATCGGCTCAACATAGTGATTCTGGACGCCTGCCGCAACAATCCTTTCACACGCAGTTTCCGCAGCGCCTCGCAGGGCCTGGTTCAAGTCAGCGCTCCCGCCGGGACGTTCATCGCTTACGCCACCGCGCCCGGCCAAACGGCCAGCGACGGGAAAGGCCAAAACGGGCTATACACGCAAGAGTTGTTAGCGAATATGCGCACGCCCGGATTGCCGATTGAAGAAGTTTTCAAGCGCGTGCGCGTGCAGGTCAGACAAAAGAGCAACGGCGTGCAGATCCCTTGGGATTCCTCTTCGCTCGAAGGCGCATTCTCTTTCGTTCCCGGCACGGGCGTGGCTGCCGCGCCGCCGCCCGTCGAGACTCAGCCTCCCGTCTCCATACAACCCGCTACACAGCCCGTTTCAACGATTACGCGCTCCACCGTCAGCCTCGATCTGATTGAAAGCAATTTCCAAAGCAATCTGCTGGACGAAGTGATCAAGGACGGCGAAAGTTTCCTGGCGAGCCAGCCCGATAACGCTCGCATCAATCTGCGCGTCGGCCAGAGTTACTTTCGCAAGAACCAGTACAGCGAAGCGATGCCGTATCTGGAAAAAGCTTTCCTGGCTGGAGAATCAATCAGCCTTCCTGTCAAGCGACATCGCAAGGCATTGGGTCTCTACGATGCCCTGGAAGATGGCGTCATCAACGTGACTCCAGCGGGTCTCCAAATGCAGTTCGGCGGCGATAGCTATACATTGCCATTCGCGCAGATAGAAAGATTTGAAGCGCAACCCGATCCGGTACGAGGGATGTTGATTTATTTGAAGGGCGGGGTCGTCAACAAGAAGGGTAAGACCGAGAATAAAGACTACAAACTCTTCGCTCCGAGTGCCGTAATCGTCCAGGCGCGGGATAGCGCTGGCAATCCGATCCCGGTGGCTGTGTGTAGAGGGTGCGAATCGTGGACGACTGAAGTAGTCAAGTTCATTAATCGCAGCAAGACTGCCAGCCCTGTCAAAACAAACTGAGATGGAACCGTTCGTGTGTCGTAATCGAGCCGGACGTTCCAGAAAGGGACTCACTTAGCATTAAAGACGAAGGCACCGCCCTTCTTATTTTCTGGTTGTCGGCTTCCAGGTAATAAACTATAGTTTCTGCCAATCAGGACTGCGGTGAAACCAAAGTCGGGAGTGATTGGCTCCGGGTGAGGACAGTGATCACAAAAGAAATAGGCGCTGAGCGGCCATTAAAGCTGCTCGCGCCTATTTACTTTTGGAGACATTTGAAACGAGCTGTAAAGCAGAACGTACAAACGCCCCTTTGTGTATCCATTGATTATGGGAATTATATTCGAGAAGCTATTTTTGCAACACAACTGCTACATCAGAGCATACTTAGGGTGACAAGAGCAGCGCAACTGTTAGTTCCCTCGATCACCTGGGCATTAAATCGCTCCGGCCCGCCGTGGTCACGGGGCGCGTGAACGACACGTAAGTTCGGGGCCAACTCGAATTCGAACGCGTCGAGGCCGTAGGGCAATCCCTCTCCAATGGATTTCAGCGCCGCTTCCTTGAGGCTCCAGAGTTGGAAGAAAGTCCGTTGGCGCGCCAGACCGCCTATCTCTTTAACCACCTTCGCTTCGGCTTCCGAAAAGAACTGTTGAGCGAGTTCTGCTGCCTCCAAGTTCCTCGTTTGATCTTCGAGGTCGATACCGATCCCGTGTGTAGACGACCACGCCCCTAGAAAACCGAACTGGCAGGAGGAAAAACTAAACCGGAAATCTGGCAAATCGGGAAAGTAGGGACGCCCTTTCTCCGTCTCCTTGAAAACGATCTGCGATAAGGGGCGCGGCGTTCCGAGCACGAAGGCTCCGCAGTAGCGACGAAACGCACGCCGCTGTTTGAAATGAGTCTTGCCCTCTTCCGTTACAAAGCGGTCAGCCCTCTGCAACTCAGAATCCGATAGGACTGACGCGCAACGCCTTGATGCCTCGGGATCGCGCGAAATCGGCGCATATAAAACGTAAGCCGCATGATGAGCCGATGCTGGCGTCCAATCGCATGCGCTGGCGGCGAACAGATTGTTGACCCACTCACTATCGTTTGCGTCATCAGAAGTCATGAGCTTCGTAAACTGATCCTTGATGCCCCTTGATGCCTCTTGCCCGGTCGCGGGTCAAGCCGAAAGACCGGGCAGCAACTTAATAATGATTTCGGAGGCGGCGAGCTGGATGGCGTAAATTTCCAGAGTATGCCGACCGATGAATCCCATGACGCCAGCTATGGCCTTTGGAGGTTGTATGCGGCTCCGGCCACGCAGGAACAGACACAGGCTAATGGACAAAAAGACGACACCTAGAATGAAGACGGCGTAAGGAATCCGAGGAAACGAGAATTCAATTTGTTCCTGCCAGATGTAGGCGACCGCTGCGATAAAGCAGGCTAGCAGACGCATTAGGCCAGCATTCTTAGTTATCGCGTGCTTGAGGGGCACAGAGCTTTGGGCTGCGCCGTCCGCGTCCGCTTCTGACCTGCCGTCGGCATACATGCGTTGGCATAAGCCGAATAGTGCCCACAACCACCCTTCAGCGCCGTAATCGACGATCTTTCCCGTTAGCGGCAGCATCGCGAAAAGTGCTATGACGAGGATGGCAAAGGCGACCCAGCCGTAATTTTGCACAAAGGGTTGCACATAGCGGCTTGCAATGCGTATAAGTGCGAAGCTCAAAAGAATGTTCGGCGCCACCCATGTCCAATCGTTGTTCCAACTGTCGAGCAGGGTCAGCAAGACACCGAGCACGATCCAGTGGAGCGGGACGGTACGGGTACGCGCGTAGCCAATCAGGAAGAAGAACGTAGGGGCCGCCATGCGTCCCAGGACGCTCCACCAAAGCTCGTCTTCCATGAAGAAATAGCCGAAATGATCAACCAAGACCAAGATGATCGCGGCAGTTTTCAGCCAGTCGGTACTGTCAATAGCCTGAGGTGTGCTCGTCGAAGTCGCGGTGGCGACTTGCCTTAGGGATAGAAGAGTTGAACCGCTCGCAAGCTCCGCGGGGCTTCCCTCATAGGTGGCTGTGAGCATGTTCATCTCTTTGAGAACCAGGGACAACGGCAAGAGCGTTGTGTCCCGCTCCATGACCGCGCCGCCCATCACCGTGGCTCCGAAGGCGACGGTGCAGCCGTCCTGAATGTGAGTTCGCTTCACCTTCAGCAGCATGTTCTCGAAAGTGTGAAACTGGAGGAAGCCGTCAACCACACAGTCATTGCCGAAGCTCACCGCGTTCCAGTCGGAGCACTGCATTGGCTGGGTCACGATTGTCCGGCGACCGATCTGACATCCCATCCACCGCAGGATAGGATTCGAGAGAATAGTCCCGGCGCAGAACGCCAGCGACCCCCTGCACCAGACGAAGAAGCAGTCCTGCGCAAAGAAGTAGGCGAAGTGTCGCCAGGACCAGAAGGGCGTCGAGTGATCGGCTCCCCAAAGGCTTCCGACGAGGAACTTCTTGATCGCGACGCTGAACAGGATCAGACTGACTTCTGCGAGCATCAAAGCCGCAACTGCGCTGGCAATCGGGTACACGCCCCATCGCAACAAACAAGTATACAAAATCGCGAAGAGGAGCAACTCGGTGCTACGCAGTATGCCGATGCTGAACAGGTCGTTCAGGAAGACCCGGGTCAGGAAGAGGGGGAAGCCCGGTAGTCTGTGGGTTTCATTCTCCGCCTCAAATGACGCGCTTGCGAATTTCACGGGCGGGTTTCCCGCCACCGTGATTGGCTCGCCAAGCCGCGACCGCATCTGTCGTCGGAACTGTATATCACTGGCCGGTGTGGAGACGCCAAGGAGGAAGTTGGACGGGAGATTCCCGTACTCTGCCACGCAGTTGTTACCGCTGAAGAAATTCCGGGGCATGTCCAGGGGGCGCAGCTTGAAGTGCTCGGCACCATAGTCGAGCATGTTCGTAAAACACCCATTAGACCAGAACACCTGAGAGTCGGCGGAAGCCACCTCCGGGACGAGGTTGAACATGACATCGCACTCCGAAGCACCCAACCTAGGGAAGCGCATGCCAGCGAGGGCCCGCAGGTACTGCCCCGTGATAGTCCATGTCCACTGTCCCTGGATGCTGTTCATCTTATTCACTCTGTACATGAGGAGAGCGCCCCTGAGCCCGCGCGAGGGGTACAGCCCCGGCGCAGAGGCCGTGCAGCGGATGAAGAGGCAGCCTAGCAAAGAGGTCACTACGACGGTGACCCAGGTGGTGATGAACGCGTAGAGGGTCAGGCGCCAGACAATCTCGAACAGCGGCGTCACTCTGAAATATGTGGCGGAAAGCTCAGCTCCTCCAGCGGATATGAAGCCGCGAGCGAACCACAAGATCGTGACGGTGGGAACCATACTGAGCCAGAAGGATATGAAGTCCTGCATAAGGATATTGAGGGTCTCCATCAACCATGTCGGGTACGCGTACTGGCAGGTGTTCGCCGTGCGTTTCAGCTCCGTGCAGCGGCCGATGAGGCGCGCGGGAGATCCTTCCCACATCTCCTGCGATCCCACGTCGCTGAGTATCGGGGTGAACGGAGTGATCCAAGTGCCGCGGCCCACCTTCACATTATTGGCGATGGCGGCACGCATCCCAATCTTGCAACCGCTCTCAAGGTGAACGGGGCCGACGTGCAGGAACTGCCCCGACCACCTTGTCGTTTGGATGTACGCCCCAGTCTGGATGGCGACATCATCCTCGATGGAGATCAAGTCCAGAGGCCCGGAGAGGTAAGCATCGTGCGCGCATTGAAGGTTGTCGCCTACGGTCGCGCCGAGTTGCCGCAACACGAATGCCATCAGCGGCGCACTGCGATACGTCGCACCCAGCGAGAGGAGCACCATGTTCTCCAGCCGTCCAATGCACCAGATTCGCAGATGCATTTTGCTCCACTTGGGGTACACACCCGGGGTCACATTGTTCTTGTAGATGTCACCACCCATGAAGGACTTTATCATCATGACCCAGAGCAGACTGGCGAAGGGCATAACGAGGAGCAGCAAGTATAGGAAGCAACCGGCGATGATGAACTCCCAAAGGCTGGCGGTCATGAAGAACGTCCCGACGTCGACGAAGCCGAAGACGCTGAGGAAAACCACTAATGCCGGGGAATACAAGAGAACCGCAAAGAGCGCTTGCAGGGTGGTGAAATACCTGACGGAGAGCACCTCTGCCGCGGCCTCATCGCGCTCGACGCTGTTCTCGTCGGATTTCACAGAAGCCGTAGGGACCTCGGATGCCTGCTGTAGCACACGCGGGCGGTTGGCTACCTTTCGTGCAGTGTTGCAGTCACTGAGCAGCGCCCGGACTGGCACCATCCATCCCGCAGCTTGCAGTCGTTGGGCCAAACGCGCGATGAGAATCGAGTGCCCACCAGCCTCGGCGAAGCAATCGTCCAATCCGAGCGGCGTCTCGAACACGGCCCTGCAAATCGCCAACACTTCCTCACACTCAGGGTCCATGCCCACATCGGCATCGGGCGGCTTGATGTCCCCTTCCCCTGTGTCCCCACTTGTGTCCTCCACTTCCGGCTCTACGTTTCCGAGCAGATGAGACAGGTTTGGCAAACACTTCCGGTCGATCTTCCCCGAAACCGGCTTCATGACGAATTTTTCTACGAGGAAGATTCTTGTCGGAACCGACGGCGCTGGAAGTTGCCTGGCGAGGGTCGCCGTCACCTGGGCAGCCCACTCCACCGGCGCTGTAGCGACCACAGAGATCTCTCCTTCGCAGATCGAAGGCGCGGCGACGAAGGCGACGAGCGCCTCGTTCTGGTAGTCCAGCACAGCGGCCTCGATCTCACTGAACTGCGTCTGGAGGATGTCCTCAACGGCCTGTGTCTCGACGCGGTGCCCGCGCACTTTGAGCTGCGCGTCGATTCGCCCGAGGAAATGAACGCGCTGCGTTTTAATGTCGATCTTACATCTGTCCCCGGTGCGGTAGAGGCGACCGAACTGAGGATGCGTGATGAACTTCCGGGCGGTTTGCTCCGGCAAGTTGCGATACCCGCGCGCAACATGCACCCCACCGATGCAGAGTTCTCCAACCTCCCCGTGGGGCAGTGGGCGGAGTTGGTCAATTTCAAGGATGACGTAGGTGACATTGGCGAACGGAGAGCCGATGGTGATAGGCTCTCCCGGTCGCAAACTCTGGCGGCTCGTGTCGGTGCTAGCCTCTGTGGGGCCGTAGGTGTTGATAATCTGCCGTCTGCCACGTGTCCATGGCTCCACGAGCGCGCTGGGGAAGGCTTCGCCCGCGGGCACTATGTAGCGGCACAGCGGATAGGGGAGATCCACCTCGGGGGTTGGTGTCAGCGTGGTGAGCAGCACCGGCGGACAGAAGAGCACTGTGACCTCAGCTTCGCGTAGGACGGGGACGAGGTCGGGGCCGGAACGGACTTGCTCCTTGGTCAGCATGACCACAGCGCAGCCAGACACCCATGCACTGTACATCTCGGAGATGCTGCCGTCGTAGCCCAGCGATGAAGTGAGCGAGATCGCATCCATGCCCGGAAGGAGATCGAAGTAATCGGCGTAGCTCAGGGCCAGGTTGACGTAACCTGCGTGCGGGCACTCCACGCCCCTGGGCATCCCGGTCGTTCCACTCGTGTAAAAGATGGTCGCAAGGCGTTGTGTAGGATCATCCATCCAGGGCGGCGGTTCTCTTCGGGGCATCCTCTCCGGCAACGTCAGGACATCGAGCGTCGGCAGGTCGCGGAACTTGTCCTGCCCGCGCGTTAGGATGACCACCGGCTGCGCGTCGTTGAGCATGTGGGTGATTAGGGCGTCGGGCAAGGTGGTGTCGAGGAACATCAAGGTGCCGCCAGCCTTGAGAACGCCGAGGTGAGAGGCCACGATTTGCCAGTTGTCCTGCGACATGGCTACGGCCACGACCTGATCCGGGCCTGTGAGGAAAGGAGAAAGGGCCGCAGCTATGTTTTCCGCTCGCCGGTCAAGCTCAGCGTAGGTCAGAGACTCTCCGGTGTGGGGAATCTGTAAGGCCGTGAGATGCGGAAACTTCTCGGCGGAGCGGCTGAAGACCTCTGTGAGCCAACGGATTCCTTTCTGATGCGGTACGTTCAAGAGGTGGCGGTCGCCAAAGACATCCGTCAAGCTGTATGGGCAGGTGTCAGCCTGCGGCACCTTCTCCGCCGCCCAAAGGTATCGCCTCCATGCCACAAACGTCAGCACAAGGAAAACCACGAAGGTGGTTGTTACAACAATTGCTGCCAAGACTTTTCCTCACACGCTTGTGAAGTATCGGTCGCGTACTCATCAATCCAGATCGCGTCAGCTTCCACGTTTCTTGGACCTCAACACTTCAAGTGCGCGGGTTATCAACGGATCGGTGCCAGCTTCAATATCGGACTTCTTGTTGAATAGCCCGATGTCAACTGGCACGCCTTTGCCTTCATAGCACACCATGTCTGCCGAAAAGTATATCTGATACGATAAACAGTACCGCCAGTCGTTGGGGAGTTTCTTCTCAAGTTCATACGAGAATATGCCGTTGGTATGATCGCCTATGATCGTCACATGAGGCAGTTGTTTGATTGCCAACGCAAAGACCTCTCCACCACTGAAAACAGAATCACAGGTCAAAAGCACGATCGGTCCCGTGAATTGTGCGTCACCTTGCGGCTCGATGTGCCAGGTCTTCAGGGGGCTAAAGTCATCTTCGCCTGGGCCAATCTTCGTCTTCCTGTGGAAGGCGACTCGCTTGCGGTCGCAAAACCGATTGATGATCGTGATTGCAGTACTATCGTCTCCGCCAGGGCAGTCGCGTATATCGATAATGATGCCCTCCAAATCCTTGAAGTCAAGGGCAATCTTGTCCAGAGCAGCAGTTAATGCATGCCTTTTGACGCCTTCCAACTCAAGGATCCGCATATATCCAAATGCCCCCGACCTGCAATAGTGAAGCACCCAGGCCTCGGTCTTCGTAGGCTGCCCGAAACCATTGGCGACTAGAGTCTTCTCGGTCGTTTTGAAGAGCCGTTTGATCTGCCGGTTTGTGAATTCCTGCCAGAATCTGGGCTTTTTCTCTGGGCTGAAGTATCGTTCCTTCCGACCCCCACTTGCTTTGGCTATTAGACTGACATGACCGTCATCCAACGGTTCGAGCATCTGACAGAAAATAGCGAAGAGTTCATCATCACTGGTCTCGCCCGTGACTTTGGGTCTGTAAATTTCATACTGCTTTTTCCAGTCAACACCCCTTAGTTCGAAAAATGGATATCTGTTGTGAAAGGTCTTCCACAGCTCTTCGAAATTCTTTTCAGGGTCGGGAATGAACATGCAGAGTCGATCTTGGCTTGGTTGCGCCGCTGACTTTCATCTCGAATGGAATATCGAATCGGTCGCAGTCTACACTCCAAATCATCAGAGTGTGTTCAATCAAAGTATCGCTGTAGCGTTCCAGTTCGGCGCACGTCTAAGGTAACGCAATGGAACCCACCGCCCAACATTTTGGAGTGCCGCAATTTTAGGGGAATTACATCAAGCCCCTCCTTCTCTAAAAGTTTTATGAGCGCCGTCTGATCCCGATCGACCACAACCAAATTCGGATTGATGCTGAACGAATTCATGTCTATCCAGTCACTACCAATGCATTTGGACAGATAGTCTGCATCATATCTGCCTGTGTTTTCCATCGGCGGACTGTAAATGACCTTCCACTGTCTCAAGATTTCGGGCAGGGTGTCATCATTGACACGAGCAGGATTAGCGAGGACCAAGCCAGGGCGTAAGGCCACAAGGGTCGAGTCAATATGGCTGCCATAGTAAATATCTTTGAGGAAATGAACCCGATATTTGTCGCCCAGAATCGACTGTAGCCAATCTCCCCCCATTTCGTTACCCGTGGCGCTGACCAGATAGATCAAATCCTGACCAAAACGCAGGACGTTTGCTGCATCAAAGGCCGGTTCATCGTTACGTGGTGTGGGCTTGTTTAGATCAACCCCCTCGAAGAGTGAGTCCAAAAGCATGGGTTTGGGGGCGCTGATCCACTTTGCGCCTGACTTCATATAGTCCATCAGCAACGTGCGATAGCTGAACGTTTCTTGGGCGCGGCTGCGGATGACATTGGGAGTTTCGATAATGTGGTCGCCGATGACCAACAAAACGTCGCGGGGACAATAATTGTAGTACCCCTGAGCTTCCCAATGGATGGTGGAAAATTTGGCCTCGTGAGGCCATGTCTGTGGGCGTTTGACGGCGATGCCCAAATCTTCCAAGGTTTGAACAAATTCATTCAAGTCCTCTTCCGTCTCTTCAATAATCTGCTGCGGAAAAGGGCCACGAGGAATTTCCGATAATACACGGTCAGGAAATTCTGCGAGTTGTGTGCTTCGGTCTGGCGTAGGAAACCGCGCATTCAGCGGATTGCCTACAATAACTTCTTCCAGTTGATCCCACTCATTGCAACTCCATACAACTGACAAGTGTGACGTGCCTCCTCAATTGTTCTAAGTGCGAATGCCCTGCCTTTGTTTCCTTCGGCCTACGTTTAGCTTTAGTGCTCAGCCATTGTGACTTAAGGTGTTTCGATACGAGAAGCCTGACATCTTCTTCACCATCGGGCAGAATTGCTGAAGAAATCAGGTAGCGCAATTGCCGCGCCGGACGATTTTGCTGCCTCGAGTACAAAATTGCCTACAGCCAGATCAAGAACGCCAAGCCCAAAGGGTGAAAATATGCGGGGCCTGTCATGTTCCAGTTTGAGCTTATTCTCCAGAACATCCACCAAACTACCCGAAATGAAGTCCCTATTTCCCGTCGCTATTTCCGTTAGATGGAGCGAAGTTTTCGCCTTCAGGCAATGATCGACATCATCTACAATGTTTTGCGATGCGAGAATCACATTCACGCAAATATCGCGCAGCGATAAATGCAGGACAGTGGGGGAGTGCTCGAACAGTTTTTCATCGGCAAGATAGGGGTCTAGCGTAGTCGTGGTGAAAAGTATCAGAGAAGAGTCGGATAGAGCGTCCTCCAAACGATCTTGAATATCTGCCTGTAGGTTGTGCTGCTCGCGAAGCCACTTACTGAAATGCTCCGACTCCTTACGGTCCACATCATACAAACTGATCTTACGAAACTTCCAATTGCGAAATAAAAGCCACTCGACGGTTGTACGGGCGATCACCCCGGTTCCGATTACGCCAAGGGTTCCTCTAAAGGGATTGGGGGAAATATGCTCTGCTGCCAACGCGGCAGAGGCGGCAGTGCGCGTAGCACTGATTAGCGATGCCTCGATACAGGCCAGGGGATATCCTGTCGTGGCATCGTTCAGAATCAGGATTGCCGACGCTCGGGCTAAGTTGCTGGCCCTGTTTTCCGGGAAACTCGATATCCATTTGATGCCGCTTTTTTGAACTGCACCGCCCAGATGGGCTGGCAACGCGATGATGCGAGCGCTGGGATTATCTGGATAGCGTAGGAAGTAGCTGTCTGGATTTAGAGTATTTCCGGAGCCGTGAAGACTGTATGCTGCTTCAACAGCATCGAAAACTTGCCTCTTATTTTCGTCAATTACACGCTTAACTGTCGAGCCGGGAATAACGTAGAAGGTCGGAGCGGATGGCACGTTTCAGTCTCCTATTGCGCCCGACTCAGAATATTCTTTGCCGCTGATAGTGTCGACCAGTTCGCCGACACGCGCTGGCGGTGACAGGTCGGTTGGCATATCCTTGCACTCAGCCGCGACGCGCGCATAAGTTCGCCCTGGCCTGCTATCTTCAGGCACAATGACCTGCTCCACCCAGGTCGGGTCATAAATAGTGTCCAAGTATTTTTCGCCAAGGTCCGCGGATATGGCGACTATAGTGTCGCCGCGCTTGAACTCTGGGGCTAGTTGCTGTACAGCGGCCAGGACTGTTCCGGTGCTTCCCCCAACAAGTAAGTGATAATCTCGAACGAAAGAAAGACAAGCTTCAACCGTTTTTTCTTCGTTCACTGCGATGATTCTATCCGGCTTGGCGAGGTCAGCAAGCTTTGGTCTCACGCTCGTGCCAATGCCAGGGATGTTTCTTTTGCCGGGCGCGCCTCCGAATGTGACAGAGCCTACCGGTTCGACGGCCACAACCTTAACCCTTGGGAATTCTTGACGAAGTCGCTCTGAGATCCCGGCGAGAGTACCAGTAGTGCCGGTCCCAACAAAAACCCAATCGACTTTATTGAATTCGCTCACGATCTCATTCGCCGTTTGCTCAGCATGAACATTTTTGTTGGCTACGTTAGCATATTGATTGAGCCAGACTGCGTTCGGATCCGATTGTAGTATTTGATCGATTTTCTTTAACCTGCTTCCTAGGTATCCATTGGCGGGGTCGCGATCTTCAACTACTATAACCTTTGCCCCGTAGAGTTCTATACCTCTGATAGCCGCGCGATTAGCGTTTGGATCGGTCACGCAAATAAATTTGTAGCCTTTGATGGCGCATACCAAACTAAGTGCCAGTCCAAGATTTCCTGATGACGATTCAACTAATACGGTTTCGTTTGGCCTGGCAACACCTCGCTGTTCCAAGTCCTCAACCAGCTCGATCGCAGTCTTTACCTTAATCGAGCCGGTTATATTGAACCCTTCCAGCTTTAGAAACACGTCGTGCCCTCCAGCAAAAGCACGAAGACGATAAAATAAATCACGAAAAATTAAGTCCAGGGGAGACTCGATGATCATAGCGCAACATCCTTGAGCAGAATGACCTGCCTTGTTTCTTCGGATTACTTAGCTTGAGTGCTACGCCCTTGTCTCTTTCTCCGATAGCCCAGCTTGAGGAGGTGGTGCGGCGGGCCGGGACGCGCAGACCTTGTATATCATATATCGCAGCGAAGCGGCACATCAGTTTCGTCGCCGTCACGTCATTGCGGTGGAGTGGGTGCTCAGTCGTTCCCTTTGGCGCTATGGTGGGCTGTGTTGCAAAAATAGTTTCTCAGGTGGTTCTGCCTGATAGTCCAGCAATATATCCAGAGTGGCGCGCTTAGCCAAATTTTTCTAAACGCCATTAACCGGCACATACCCGTTTCTGAGATATGTTACCTGCCGCAGCACTTTTTGAACTTTTTTCCAGACCCGCAGTGACACGGCTCGTTGCGTCCGATCTTCTGAGACACAGCCGGGATAGCTCCTCCAGAGACAAAATACCAATCACCATCCTCGCGTTCAAAGAGCGAGCGCTCGCGATGAAAGATAGCCGTGCCATCCTTGTCTTCGTAGCGAGCCTCAAAGTTAACGTGCGCGCGGTTGGGCATGGAGGAATCAACGCTGAGGATGGAGAGACCGAGCCAGCGTGACTCTCCCGACCAGCGTTCGGCCCCTTCAGGATCGAAGTGTTTACGACTCTTTGAGTGGGTACTCTTTTCCAGGAAGTCTATCGCGCCTGTGGCATAGGCGCTGTAGCGTGCTCTCATGAGCACTTCGGGAGTTGAAGCCTGAACCCTACCATTGATAATAGGCCCGCAGCAGTGTGAGAACTCTCCACCACCGCACGGGCACTCTTGAGGGTCAACAAGCAAATCGTTTCACCTTATCTTCACTACTCGGTAGCAGCACTTGACTTTGTTTCAGCCTCCAGAGCAGAGAGCGCCCGTTCGAGCATGGCTCGGTGCGCGGGATTGGTGGCACGCGCCAGTTGATCCTCGATACGCGCTCTGGAAAGCCTCACGGACTCTTCGCGGGCTTTGCGCTCGCGTTCTTCCGGTGAAGACCTGTCCTTACCCGCTCGTCTAGCCTCGGCTGCCTCTTGCTGCCGCTCCAGCGCCTCTTCCATGCTCCCGGCCAGAGCATCTCCATCCCAACCTGCCATAAAAAATGCCCCTTACATTCCTATTTTATTCTTCATCATACTCCAGGAAGTTGACAGCGTTCTGATCCAGATTCTCCCGCCCATGATCATACCGCATGACAGTCTTCGGATCTTTGTGCTTGCTCATCATCTGTACCTGTCTGTACGTCTGCCCCATCTCTAACGCTCTCGTAATCGCTGTACGTCT
>DASWQH010000059.1:0-50888 GCA_036403815.1 Pyrinomonadaceae bacterium
TGACAACTCTTTCTGGCTCATGGGTAGAATGTCGCTCACTTTCTCGCGGCCCCTTTCGTGCTGAAGATCATACTTGAGTAGCACGAAAAGGTGACATTTCAACTTGGGAGAAAGGTGACATTACTACTTGGCGCTAACATAGTTTGTCGGAATTTCTTCGCGAAATTTGAACGGGCAGACCAAAACGGAAGGGCTAATCCAGCCTGCTTTACGATAAAAGATTGTTATGAACGCGGTACAAGGCGACAGCGCACTATGGCAGAAAAGAACTCGCGTGTGAGCCGGTTATGCAGCCGCCGAACCTTTCTAATCGGCACGGCCTCAAAGCTTTCAAACTCGAAGGGGCTTGCGGCTACTATGCGCTCAAAGCGGCTGATGCTCATCTGGTTCAAGCCGCCGCTGACCTCATTGAAGCGAGTCGCGCCGTCCTGTTTGAAATCGGAGCGCCAGCGAATCAAAGCTTTTTCCGTAAAGAGCAGGTGCGCCCACGGAAAGACAGAGAATTGATGGCCGCCGAGCGGGTGATACCAGGTCGGCCCGAAGGCCGCTATGATGCGCCCGTCATCCTTTAGAAGTCCGCGCATGATGCGCAGGATTTCGGCGGGGTCTTCAAAATGCTCAAAGGCGTCCAGCGAAACTATCACATCCGCTTTTTCATGCGTGCTCGTGGTAAAGACGCAGCGGTCTTGAACCCCTGCTTCCGCCGCCGCGCTCCTCGCATGAGTTAACAACTCTTCGCGCATATCCAGGCCAATGACTTTCAGAGCGCCACGGAGCGCCATGTCAATGGCCTCTTCGCCCCAGCCGCACCCGAAATCTATGACGACTCGACCTGAAAGCTCGTCCCTGATTTGCGTCCCCAGTAAAACCTCTATCTTGCTCTGTCCGGCATAAGCCTCGCCGGTCAGGTAGCCAGCCTCGCCGTCCGGACAAATCGAGCGCAGAAGGCGATAGCCAACCTGCCCGCCTATGATTCCCATAATCTTCTCGTTCCCTTATAGCTTTCCCGGCCTGAGCGGCAACACCCTTTTCCAGCTTAAACACATCACGGGCGCTCGCGCAAGACACTTGTTCGTCGAAGCTTTTCGGCCTCTTCGGCACAGCAAGAGAAAAATAATCTAAACGAAAGATAAAGCCGGGTCGTACATTGTTAGACTGGCAACAATTCCTGAAGACTTTGTGACCCTCGCAAGGGCTTGCAATTTTGATATAATGCAGGGCACGAGTAACAGACCCGGAGTCTAAAGGATTGTCAGTGGCTCCCGGTCTATCATTCGCGCTCAGTTAAGAAAACTTGAGGAACGAGGGAGGGCATACACTGTGGCCGTCTCCTTTTCCAGCAGCGTGAGGAACGCTGACCAGGGAGCGCAGGTTTCCCCTCTTTCCCCTACCGAAAAAATAGAAGCCTCGCATCAGCACTGAATCGGGAGGTGCAGCATGAAAAGCATGACGGATATTGTGTTCGGAATCGTCGGGCTGGCTGCCGTGGCGATTGCGGTCTGGTTGTTCATCCTGTTCGTCACAGCCGTTGATCCAGGCACCAGACTCCCGGATATGTCTTATGGCGTGAAGTACCTGTGGGGTGCCATAGCGGCCTTCATCGTGGCCTGTGCCACAGTGGTCGCATACTTCGTGCGTCATCCCAGAATCGAAGAGCAGATTCATATAACTGACTGACGCTTCGGCCTACACTATGAACTGAAGGGCTGAATGTTTGCGCGAGCGCGGGCGCGTGAACTTGTACGGTCGTGCAGCATTAGAGGACGTGTAGCGCTCTCACTCTGCTGTTGCTCTGTAGAGCCTTGCGGCTCTTGTGAAGCCTGGTAATCACATGTGCTCAAGGCTCTGCATGATTCTTTCGGCGCTCTTTTCGCCGATGCCGTCTACAAGGTCAAGCCCGCCGCCCGCTACAAATTTTTTGAGGTCGTCGAGCGAGGCGATCTTGAATTTCTGGTGAAGCACGGCGGCGGTTTTTCGTCCCACTCCGCCGACCTGTAAGAGGTCTAGCACGGTTTCAGGCGTCTCTGCGGTCAACTTCTCCCAGGCATCGAACGTTCCCTTTTCTGTAAGCTCTACAATCTTGCCGCTGATGGCCTTGCCCACGCCGGGAATCTCCTGCAAGCCCTTTGCTCCCGCTTCGCGCGCGATTTTTTCGACCTCTACAGGCCACGTCTCAATCATGTCTGCGGCGTTGCGATAAGAGCGTATGCGGAACGTGTCGTCGCCGCGTATCTCCATCAGGTCGGCCAGCCGGTTGAATTTTCGGGCAATCGCTTCGTTGTCCATACGCTTTCCCTTGATGCCCTCTTTGATTCTGCTTATGAGGTGACGCATGGGTCTCACACGCATGTGCTGAATAAATCAACCTTCGCTCTCCCCTTCTTATGATTTGCTGACGACCAGCACTACGAATGTTCCAGGCTTCACGCTACGCGTGGGTCGCTTGCCCGGCTCTGACGCAGGGGTCTCCAGATATTCTGCCGCGGGAAGAAAGATTTTCTTTGTCTTCGGATCGAACGCCATCGTCTTTGCACTTCGCTGTGTTTTGACTGCTCCGGCGTCCTCGTATTTGTCCGCAGACTTTTCGTGGTAGATACTCAAGGTTCCTTCTCCACACGAAAAGAAAATCAGCCGCGATGCCGGATCAAAAGCGGCATAATCAACTCCTTTACCGATTGGAAAACTGTCGATTACTTTCCCGGTTGCGGCGTCCATGACAACCATTTTAGGCTCCTCACGGCAACCTATAAACAGCCGGTTTGTCTTAGCATCATAAGCAAGACCAGTGGGGACTTTGGCTACGCCTATAGGAAAGCGCTTTTTAACCTCCAGCGACTTCGGATCGAAGACTACTACCTCCGAGGCTTCCTCACTGTTGAGATAAATAAGACCATCTTTGCCAATGATTTCCTGCTCGCCATCGCCATCGACTTTCACAGTGCCCACGACTTCGCCGGTCGCCGCGTCAATGGCAGTGACATCGTGTGACCCGTGATTATTCGTGAAGATGCGCTTTGTGCGCTCGTCGTAATAGATACCGTCTGGCCCTTTGCCGACATCAATCTTCTTGATGAGTTTTAGTGTTGCGGGGTCGAACATCGAGACCTTATTCTCGCGGCCATTGCTGGTGAAGCCGTGCTTGAAAGCCGCGGCAATCGCGACCCCGTGGACGCCGGGCGTGTCCGGGATTGTGCCCACAACCTTTCCGCTATCCGCATCCAGAACGTCTACCTGTGTGGCGTGCGAAACATAGAGTCGCCGCGTCGAGTCATCCAATGTCACGTAATCGAAACCGCCGACGCCGGGAATCGGGTAACGATCCACAACCTTGTAGTTAGTCGCGCCTTGAAATAGCAGCAAGGCGGGAAGCAGACCGGCCAGAATGATTTTCACTGTAAAAGACCTCCACGAATTGAGAGTGCCCTAAGCAACAACCTTAAGAGGCACTCGGAGTTTAGTCTCTAAACACTTGGCAATATAGCACGGCATTGTTCGGCAAATTGGCTTTTGCGCTTTAGAGTTGCGCCCTCCCTCATTCCTTCAATATCCCTTCACGAAAGATGGTCTGTCCGGCGAGCGACGTGTAGAAGCCATAAACCGCGAGGCCGACGAGGACGGCCAGAGCGAAGATAGCGCTGCTCGAATACCAGAGGGAAAAATTGGTTGTCATCGGCCAGAAAAAAGTGAGCATGAAAAAGAGCTGCCAGGTAATCGCCGCCAGCAATCCGAAGCGAGCTACCGTGACGACCAACAAGATCGGGATGAGCACAGCCGAGATTAGCATGTACCAGGAACTCACAAAGAACAGCACTTGAATAGCGAATATCGTCAACCACATCAAGACGGCGGCCAGCCGTTGCCTGCGCACGATGATGTACATCAGCAGTAGGAAGAAGAGACAGGCTAAGCCTGCGAAAATGCTTGTCACGAGGGTGCCGCCAAGAAAGCTCATCATCGCTACCCGCATGCCGCGCAAAGTATCCAGCTCAAGCGCCGGGTTAAGTAAGCCGGGCGTTTCAAAGCGCCGCAATGACAGCGTGCCGATGTAAATTGCTGTGGTGTGACCGAGTCCAAGGAGGCCACCCACCAGCAGGTCACGTCCGATCATAGGGTCGCGGAACTCACCCGAAAGGAGCCTGCTCCATGAAATCAGCAGGCGCGGCCATGAGCGGCGCACGTATGGCTCAAGCGCTATGTAGATGAGCCAGAGCAGCGCTGAGACAATCAACGCGTCGCGCACGGCCACATAGAGAGTCCATAATTCTTTGCCGGGCGAAGGCACGTGGTCAGCCCCTAATACTGTACTGAGCGCGCTTACGGCAAAGACAAAGAAAGCCAGCTTGAACGCGCCCCTGCGGTCGCCGCGTCCCAGCCGCAGGTTGCGACGCGCCAGCAGTATTGCTCCTATCAGCACAACCGCCAGCACGACGCCCAGCGAAATGGCAGCCGCCCACTCCCTTCCTGTAAATCCCGCTTCTTCCTGCCTGAGAGGTTTCGTCCAGGGATAGATGAGCTGGAAATAAACCGGCCTGTTCTGAAAAGACGCGGCCTCTATGCGCAGAGGGATGTCCGGATAATCGGGCAACACGCCTTGCCATGCTGCACGCGTGTCATAGGCTACGGGCGGAACCCACTTCGGTTCGGTCTGCTGGAACTTTGCTGCATCGAGTTCGGCGGCGGCAAAGAGCTGTGCCCAGTCGGGCTGAACGGTTGCAGGGGCTTGAGCGTCAAGCTGCGGAGGAACGCGGTAGAATTCTACCAGCCGCCCGCGCGTATCAAGTGAAAGGTGCGTCAGTCCTGAAATGTGCAGCGGCGGATCAGGAATGGCTGAACCTTCCAGTATGAGCTTGTCCAGATAACGCGGGCTTTGACGATACCAGAAGAAGAGCACCAGGGGCTGGCCGCTTCTGAGCTTCTCCCAACCGTTAAATGACGCGCCCTGCTCTTGTGCATACGAAAGGTAGCTGGAATCACCTGAGAAGCCACCATCAGTGTCCACGGGTGCGTCCGTGTAGCCGAGCTTCTTAACAATTTCTCCGGCACGCTCCCTTAGTATTTCAGGAGATTTTTCCAGCGGCACATTGTTGACGAGCTTCAGCCTGTTGGAAGAGAACACTAGAAAAGCCAGCACCAGAAAGAAGGCTGCTAGACAGGCCACGGCCACCGCTGGTTTAAGCGCGCCCTCCTTCGGCGCGGCTGCAACCATTTCGGGCGAAGGCGTCTCGCCTGCGGCAAGTGCAGCCGCGAGCGGGTCTCCGCCCGGAAGCGCCGCTGCAACCTGAAGCGCCGTTGCAGGTCTCTTTTCGGGGTTGCGCTCAAGACAACGCAGGATGACGCGCTCGACCACCGGGTCAATCTCTTTCACATAGCTGGAAGGATTGGTCGGCGTCGTGTCGCTCTTACGCAGCTCTATCAATTCGGAGACGGATGCGGCCTCGAAAGCCCTCTTGCCCGTGAAGACTTCGTAGAGCACAAGGCCGAGCGAGTAAATATCGCTGCGAACGGACGCGCCCTCGCCGTTGAATTGTTCTGGAGCCATGTAGGCGGGTGTGCCTGCGTGTCTCTCATCTTCGCGGAACTCTTCGGCCAACCCGGCGAGGCCAAAGTCCGTGACGCGCACGTTTCCTTCCCCGTCAATCATGACGTTTGAAGGCTTCAGGTCGCGATGCAAGACATTGTTCGCGTGTGCTGCGGCCAGTCCGGCGCAGAGCTGGCGTGCAATCTCTATGGCCTTGTCCGAAGGAAGGCGGCCTATGCGCTTCAAGAGCGATGCCAGCTCTTCTCCCTTGATATATTCCATAGAGAGGAAATGGTGGCCGTCCACTTCGCCTATGTCGTAAACGCGGCACACGTTGCGATGCGAGACCTGGCGCGCAACCCTGACTTCACGATGAAAGCGAGCCAGCGCCGCGCCGTCGTTAAGCAATCTTTCGGGAAGAAACTTCAAAGCGACGGGTTGGCCGAGTTTCAAATCGTCAGCGCGGTAGACTTCGCCCATGCCTCCCAGACCCAGCAGGCCGACGATGCGGTAGCGTGCCGCCAGAATCGTCCCCGGAACGAAACGCGAGTTGTCTATCGAATCATAAGAAGAAACTGGGCGCGTGGGAGTTTGCGAGTCCCGCCGGTCGCCGTCGCCGCTTTTATCGGCGGTGTTCTTCCGCTTCATGAAGGTCGGCGCAGTTTTATCCTCAACCGCCGTTCCGCAAGAGGGGCACACGACGCGTTCGCCTGGTATTTCCTGTGAGCATGACAGGCATTTCATAAGGTCGGCGCATTTTATAAGAAGAAAGCAAAAGGGGAAAGGAAAAGAAGAGGTTAGAGGTTAGAGGTTAGTCAAAAGAAAATCTACTACTGACCTCTGACCTCTAACCTCTAACCTCTCCTTCCTGCCTTGACACCTGATGCCTGCAACCGTTACTTATTTTGTGCATCCAATTGTACAGATCGTTGCTCTAAAGACCTTTCCCCCGTTCAAACCTAAATGTTGAGGACTGAGATGAGATTAAGAAAAACCTTATGCGTGATTCTGGCGGCGCTCTTCATGTCGCAAGCGCTCGGCTTTACGGCGCTGGCCGACGAGGGCATGTGGACTTTCAACAACGTGCCGCGCGAAGAGATTAAACGAAAGTATGGATTTGAAGTCACCGACGCGTGGCTCAAGAAAGTTCAGATGGCTTCAGTGCGTTTCAATAACGGCGGCTCAGGCTCGTTCGTTTCGCGGGACGGGCTGGTGCTGACCAACTACCATATCGTCGAAGACATCGTCGGCGAAGTCAGCACGCCGGAGAAGGATTTGGCTAAGCTGGGGTTTATCGCTCGCACACGCGCCGAGGAAATCAAAGCGCCGAGCCTTGAGCTGAACGTTTTGATGAGCATCGAAGACGTGACCTCGCGCGTTAACGGCGCGGTCAAGCAAGGCATGTCCGATGCGGACGCCTTCGCTGCGCGGCGCGCCGAAATCTCTGCCATCGAAGGCGATTCCCTGAAGGCGACGGGCTTGCGCTCCGATGTCGTCACGCTCTATCAGGGCGGGCAATACAATCTCTATCGCTACAAAAAATATACGGACGTGCGCCTTGTCTTCGTGCCTGAATTTCAGGCGGCCTTCTTCGGCGGCGACCCCGACAACTTCAACTACCCGCGCTTCAATATAGACATGGCTCTGGTTCGAGTTTACGAGAACGACAAGCCCGTCAATCCCGAAAGCTATTTCAAATGGTCAACGGCGGGCGCGAAAGAGAACGAGCTGGTTTTCGTCACGGGCAATCCCGGCTCCACCTCTCGCCTCAACACGGTCGCGCACCTGAACCAACTGCGCGAGACGAGCATTCCGATTATCATTCGCCTGCTTGAGCGGCGCGAAGCGATGCTGAAGAAATACATGGCGATGGGGGAAGAGCAGACCCGCCGCGCGCAGAATGAATTGAACAGCATTCAGAACAGCCTCAAGGTCTATCGCGGCCAACTCTCAGGTCTCAGGGACAAGGCGCTGATGGATCGTAAAGTTAAGACGGAAGACGCGCTCAGAAAATCAATCTCTTCAAACCCTGACCGGCAGAAGATGTACGGCGATGCCTGGGATTCAATCTCCGGCGCGCACAAGAACCTGCCGACTTACATCAAAGAGCGAAGAGTCTTCGATCAGGCCGGGGGCTTCAACAGCACCCTCTTCGGCTACGCGCGCACGCTCGTTCGCCTTGCCGCCGAGAACGATAAGCCGAACGCGCAGCGTCTTCCAGAATACACGGAAGCGCGTCGCGCCTCGCTTGAGCTTGGGCTTTATAGCCCCGCGCCCGTTTATGACGAGTTCGAGAAGCTGAAGCTGGCCGATTCCTTGGGCTTCATGGTAGAGCTGCTGGGCGCAGACCACCCGCTCGTCAAGCAAATCATGAACGGCAAGACGCCCGAAGCGCTGGCTTCTGAGTTGATTGACGGCACGAAGCTCAAAGACCCTGCGTACCGCAAGGAACTCGCTGCGGGCGGCCAGAAGGCTATTGATTCTTCGACCGACCCTATGATCGTGCTGGCACGTACCGTTGACCAGCGAGCCAGAGAGCTGCGCAAGCGTTATGAATCGGAAGTGACTGGAGTCGAGCGCGCCAACTACGCCAAGATTGCACGCGCGCTTTTCGAGACCGAAGGAACTAAGCTTTACCCGGACGCGACCTTCACACTCCGCCTCTCTTACGGCGCGGTCAAAGGGTACACGGAGAACGGGCAGAAGCTTGCGCCCTTTACCACTCTGGGCGGTCTATACGAGCGCGCGGACAAGTTCAAGCAGCAGTTCCCGTACAACTTGCCGCCGCGCTGGATGGAGAAGAAGTCTGCGGTTGATTTGAAGACGCCATTTAACTTCGTCTCGACCAACGACATCATCGGCGGCAATTCCGGCTCGCCGACGATTAACAAGAATGCGGAGCTTGTCGGCCTTATCTTCGACGGCAACATTCAATCGCTCGTGGGCGACTTCATGTATGACGAGTCGGTCAACCGCGCCATCTCCGTTGATTCACGCGGCATGCTCGAAGTGCTGAGAAAAATCTTTGGTGCCAACGAAATTGCGGATGAATTAACGAAAGGCTAATGAAACAACGGAAGGCTGAGCTGTAGCCTTTCGCTTAACTGATTGCCCTGATCTTCTTAGCCCCTGTAAGGGGCGATAGACTGTAGTCTACGGCGCGAGCCGTGGGAACAGAAGGACATCAATAATCGTTAAGCCCCTGTAAGGGACGAAAGAAATTCCGCGTCAAGAATCTTTCGCCCCTTACAGGGGCTTACATCTTTCTCTTTCTGCCAACTCCCACGGCTCGCGCCGTGGGCTAAAATCTTTCGCCCCTGACGGGGCTGGTTATGACTTTGCGTAGATGTGCTTTAGATGTCGAAATGCGTAATCTTAATCTAAGATGGTACAATCGGTTCTCGAATGATTAAGTGCCCCTCATGCTCTATAGAAGTTGGCGAGGAGAATCACGCCTGCCCTTCATGCGGCACCTCGCTCGAAGACCTGTTTGCGCCGACGCGCCAGTTGACGCCGTCGCAGCGTGAGGCAGCCGCGCGCAGCCATACGCCGAGCCGTCGAACGCATCAAAGCTCTCCCCATACGACCTTCACGCCTGACTACACTGCGGATGCGCGCTTTGCGCCCGGCTCTGTGTTCGCAGAGCGCTACCGCATCATAGGACTCCTGGGGCGCGGCGGTATGGGCGAAGTCTATCGCGCTGATGATTTGAAGCTTGGTCAGCCTGTCGCTCTGAAATTCCTTCCCGAAAATCTTCTGGACGACGGCGCGGCGCTCGCGCGCTTTCACCGCGAGGTGCGTACCGCCCGGCAGATTACGCATCGCAATGTCTGTCGCGTGTACGACATAGGCGATGTGGACGGCGAGCACTTCCTTTCTATGGAGTTCGTGCGCGGCGAAGACATGGCATCCCTGCTTCGTCGCATCGGGCGGCTTCCTTCGGACAAGGCCATAGAGATTGCACGCCAGCTCTGCGCCGGTCTGGCCGCAGCACACGACATAGGCGTGCTTCATAGAGACTTGAAGCCCGCCAACATCATGATTGATGCGCAGGGGAATGTGCGCATCATGGATTTCGGTCTGGCCGGGCTGGAAGAAGAGTTGCGCGAGGCGCGAGCCATAGAAGGCACGCCTGAATACATGTCGCCCGAACAGCTTGAAGGCAAAGAGCTGACGGCGCAGAGCGACATCTACTCTCTGGGACTTGTGCTCTACGAGGTCTTCACCGGCAAGAAGGCTTTCGAGGCCGCGTCGCTCGTGGAACTCTTGCGCCTGAGAAAGAAGGAGACGACTCCCGCGAGCATTTCCACGCTGAACAAACACATAGACCCGCTCGTCGAGCGCGTCATAGAGCTTTGTCTTGAACGTGACCCTGAAAAAAGACCGTCCTCCGCTATTCAGGTTGCGGCGGCGCTTCCGGGCGGAGACCCGCTCGCGGCTGCCTTGGCCGCAGGCGAAACGCCTTCGCCGGAGATGGTCGCGGCGGCGAAGAAGGAGGGAACGCTTCGCCCCGCTCTGGCGATTGCCTGTCTGGCTTTCGTGTTCATAGGTCTTGCGCTCATCGTTCTGCTTTCAGGAAAAGTAAAGCTTCATCGCTTCGTGCCTTTTGAAAAGTCTCCGGAGGTCTTACGCGAACGCGCGAGAGAGATTATCAGAAGAGCCGGTTACACTGATCCGCCGGTTGATAGCGCTGACGGTCTTGGTTACGACGGGAACTATCTACGCATCATCAGGGAGACAGACCGTTCGGCTACGCGTTGGGATAAGATAAAAACCGGCCAGCCGCCCATACTCTTTTTCTGGTATCGCCAGAGTCCGCGCTACCTTGTGCCTTTCAACTATCAGGTCGTGGGAGGCGAAGACCCTCCGCCCACCATCACGGGCATGACGCGCGCTTCCGTCGATACGCAGGGGCGTTTGATGTATTTCACAGCGACCCCGCCGCAATTCGAAGAGTCTCAAGGCAAAGCGCAACCCTACGACTGGTCAACGCTCTTCGCGGAAGCGGGACTTGATATAACGAAATTTAATCAGGCTGCTCCGAAGTGGACTCCGCCGCAATTCTCGGACGAGCGCGCGGCGTGGGAGGGAGTATTGCCGGGCGAGCCGCCCATCCCTCTTCGCATAGAGGCCGGAAGCTATCACGGGCGGCCTACTTACTTCGAGCTTGTCTTTCCCTGGGATCAGCCGTTTCGCCAGACGTTGCCTCCGCGCAGCGCCAGCGACAAAATCATCAACGGGCTGATCTTCGGTTCGATAATCGTGGCGATGGTGGCGGGCGTGCTGCTCGCGTGGCACAACCTGCGGCTGGGGCGCGGCGACCGTCGCGGAGCAACGCGGCTCGCGCTGTTCATCTTTGTCATTAGTGCTATTAACTGGATAACGGGTACGCATCACGTACCGGAGATTGGCCCCGAGTTCAACAATTTCATGGAAGGACTCGCCAGCTCACTGGTCTTTATGGGACTGTGCTGGGTCATGTACGTAGCGCTTGAGCCGCTGGTGCGTCGTCGCTGGCCGAGCCGCATCATCTCATGGACTAGATTCCTTGGGGGCGACTTCCGCGACCCCCTGGTCGGAAGAGACGTTCTGATAGGCGGTCTGCTGGGACTGGGGCTGGTGCTGACCTACTACTTCTGGAATCTGACGCCGCAGTGGCTGGGGCGACCGCCTTACATGCCCGCCAGAATAGACATCAACACGCTGCTTGGATTCCGCCAGTTCATCAGCCAGTTTGCCAACAACTGTCTGACCGGACTCCTCGAATCGCTTGGCTTTATGTTCCTGCTGCTACTGTTATACATAGTCCTGCGCAAGCAATGGCTGGCGGTCGGAGCTGGATGGGTGATGCTCTCCACCGCTATGTTCTTCTTCGGCTTTGAGCCATCGTTGGACTGGTTCTTCGCGGGTCTGGCGGCGGCGATTATCATCACAGCGCTCGTGCGCTTCGGCCTTTTGACGACGGCCTTTCTTTTCCTCTTCTCCAACACCGTCTGGCTCATGCCCATCACATCCGACTTCTCAAGCTGGTACGCGTGGAGCACAATCTTTGTCCTGTTTACCCTGACGGCGCTCGCAGTCTACGGCTTCATCACCTCGCTCGGCGGCCAGAAGCTTTCCGTCAGCAACCTGCTTCAAGATTAATGTAAAGCCATGCTCAGTCCCGTAGGGACTTGATGAAAATAGCCCAGCACTTCAGTGCTGGGAATAGATGCGAGTTAAAGATAAAGAGTCCCGTAGGGACGATTGAAAATCTCTTTCAGTCGTCCCTACGGGACTCAATATTTTTGCGCCTTCAATTCCCTGAAGTGCTGGGCTATTCTCAATCGTCCCTGACGGGACTAAAAGCCTTGCATACCGGATTAATTAATCTGGTCAGGCTTTCTCCAGCCCAGCATATTTCTCTATCAGCTTCTTCTGACCGAAGCCAGGGAAACTGACGGTGAGCTTCGCCGTATCTCCTGAGCCTTCGCGCCTGAGCACTAGGCCGCGTCCGTATTTCGGATGACGCACGTGCGAGCCGGGAGTGAAGCCGCTGCCGCCTGCATCCTGTGCGTTGCTTGATTGTCCTCCTGTGCCTGCCGTTGCGGCGCGGCGTTTGATGGTCGGCTCGCTTTGTCCTTTAGGCGTCGAAGAGCCTAGCTTCTGCCCCCTCTGGCGGAAGAACTCTGCTATGGAGTCAGCGCTGTTGTAGGTCTTGCCTGAGTAGCTGGTTCTTTGCTCGCGCGCGGTTTCGCCGCGCAGCGCGCGTGCGGCGTGACGATTCTCAAGCGTCGAGGAGTTGCGCGCGAAACTCAGCCATGAAGCCCCGCGCGAAAGGTCTTCGATTAAATCCAGCGGCATCTCGTTCAAAAACTGCGAAGGCTCCGAAGCCATCTCTTCGCCGTAGACGCGCCGCTTCATAGCATGCGTGAGATACAGGAATCTTTCCGCGCGCGTAATTGCCACGTAGCAAAGGCGGCGCTCTTCTTCCAGCTCCGCAGGGTCTGTAGCGGCGCGCGAGTGCGGGAACAATCCGTCTTCCAGACCGACTATAAAGACCAGCGGAAACTCCAGACCCTTGGCCGCGTGCATCGTCATCAGGGTGACGGCTGCATCGCGCTTGTACTGATCCACATCGGAGACGAGCGCGGCGTGGTCTATGAAATCTCTTAAGCCCTCGCCTTCCTGCTCGTCGTAATCCACGGCAGCGTTGACAAGCTCCTGCAAGTTCTCAAGCCGCGCTTCCGCCTCGTCGTTGTTCTCCGCCTTGAGCGCGTTCGAGTAACCCGTGTCCAGAATCGCGGCTTTGACTACATCGGAGACGGGCGACTCTGTTGCGGAAGCAGACTGAACTGTGCTTACAAGGTCTGTGATGATCTTCTGGAAGCTTTTCAGCGCGGAGACCGCACGCGCAGCTAGTCCTTCGGTCTGCTCGGTCATGATTGAAAGCGTCTCCCAGTAAGAGACGCCGTAGTCTTTGGCGCGGCGCGCAAGCTCGTCCAGCGTTTGCTTGCCTATGCCGCGCGCGGGGCTGTTGATGACGCGTTGCAGCGCGATAGAGTCGTGCGGGTTCAAGGCAAGCTTTAGATAACTGATGATGTCGCGCACCTCTGCGCGCTCGTAGAAAGAGAATCCGCCGACGATGTTGTAGGGAATACCTGCACGCCTGAGCGCCTCTTCAAAGACGCGCGACTGGGCATTGGTGCGATAGAGAACGGCGGCGCGAAGGTCTGCATCAACACGACGATGCTCCTCTATCTTCGCGGCCACGAAACGCGCTTCGGCATCGCCGTCGAACGCCTGATAATAACGCAGGCGCTCGCCCGAAGGATTAGATGTCCAGAGAGACTTGCCCTTTCGTTCCGTGTTGTTGCGCACGACCGCACCCGCCACATCCAGTATGTTCTGGGTCGAGCGATAGTTCTCTTCAAGCCGTATGACTTTGGCGTTCGGGTAATGCTCCTCGAAGTTTAGGATGTTGCTGATGTCCGCGCCGCGCCAGCGATAGATTGATTGATCCTCGTCACCTACGACACAGATGTTCTGCTGCTTCTCCGTCAAAAATCTTATGAGCGCGAATTGCAGCGAGTTGGTGTCCTGATATTCGTCAACGAGTATGTAGCGGAAGCGCTCGTTATATTTCTCTCTCACCTCCGCGACACGCCGCAGGAGTTGGACTGTCTTAATCAACAGGTCATCGAAATCGAGCGCGTTGTTGTTGACTAGCCTTTCCTGGTAGAGACGAAAGATGCGTGCGATGGCCGCGCGCTTTTCGTCGCCATACTCTACGCGTGCGGCGTAGGATTCCGCATCCTCGCCCCTGTTCTTGGCGGAAGAGATGGCGGCCTGCACGGCGCGCTGTCCCAACTGCTTCTCGTCATAACCCAAATCCTTGATACAAGCCTTGACCAGGCGCACGGAATCGTCCTGATCGTAGATAGTAAAGGAACGCGTGTAGCCTTCCTGAAGCTTTTCAATCTCCTGGCGCAGGACACGCACGCAGAGACTATGAAAGGTGGAAATCAGCGGCGCGCTTCCCAGCATATGCCCTTTAAGTAGCTGGCTGACGCGGTTACGCATCTCTTCGGCGGCCTTGTTAGTGAACGTGACCGCCAGGATATTGTGCGGCGCAACACCGCGCTCTGCTATCAGGTAAGCGATGCGAAAGGTTATGACGCGCGTCTTGCCAGAGCCTGCGCCTGCAAGTATGAGCAGCGGCCCCTCCGTCTCCGTCACTGCCTCGCGCTGTTGAGGATTAAGCGATTCTAAAAATTGTTCCATTGATTCATTGACTCATCGGCTCATCGGTTCATTGAATAAATGAATCAATGAACCGATGAGCCAATCCCTACTTGATGAGATTCTGAATAGCCTTGAACTGTTCGTGTTTCGCGTCGCGTATTAATTCAAAGAGAGCCATCTCGGTGGATGAAGGAACAGCGCCGCTCATCTGCATCTTGGCGAACGCAATCTGCTTGTTGGTGACAGAGCGCGCCGTGATGCAGTCCGTGAGAAGATGTACAGACAGCCCCCGTGCCAGCAGATCGTGCGTGGTTTGATTGACGCAGATGTGCGCTTCTATGCCGCAGACCAGTACGTGGCGCGCGCGCGTGCGCTCCAGCTCGTTGATGAAGCTTTGCGCGCCGCAGGAGCTGAAGGCAGTCTTCTCTATGGCTTCGAGCGTGGGCGGCAGAACGGCGCGTATCTCGTCAGCCGTATGACCCAAACCGCGCGGGTACTGCTCCGTGACGATGACGGGCAAGCTCAAAAGCTGTGCGGCGTGAGTGACCAGAGCGATGCGCGCCGAAGTCTCCGCGAAGTCAGAGATTTTTGAGCGAAAAGCCTCCTGCATGTCTATGATGACCAGCGCCGTGTGCTGTAAATCAAGCGTGTTCTTGTGCTGCATAGGAAGATACTACAGTGACAAGTGACGAGTGACAAGTGACAAGCAAAAAGCAGTTTTCAGTTTTGAGTTTTCAGTTTTCAGCAGAAGAGCTATGTGCTTTTTCTGAAAACTGAAAACTCATAACTGAAAACTGTTCTAGTCACTTGTCACTGCTTTTGAGCGGTAGACGGGGCGGGAGCGCACGCTTACACCTTTGCGTAGGGAGCGCACCTGAATCTTGTGCAGCTTGCCGTCGCGCGAGCTTTTTGGAGGGTAGTAGCCCAGGCTGTACTGCGTGCGAAGCTCTGCGGCAATCTGAGCGAAGGCGTCGGGCAGAGAGCCAAGCGTGTCTGCGCGCATGAGCCTGCCGCCTGACTTGAATGATAAATCATTAAGGTAGCTGTCTGCCCAGGCGTAAGCATCGTCGAGCATGCGGCTGATGGAGGCGTCGTCCGATGCCTGTGGGGTTGATGCAGGCTGCGACGGACCGTTGCGCGGGTCTGGGTAACGGGAGGTGGCATCGGGGCCGGTGGTGCTCGTGCCAGTGCCGCCGGGGTCGCGCGTGATGACGACGGGGCCGGGTAAGCGCATGGTTCCCGGTGTGCTTCCGCCTGTGCGTCCGGTTGGGACGGGCTGGCCGCCGGGAAATGTAGGAGGCGTAGTACCGGGAATTCCTACGCCTCCGAAGATTGTGCCGAGGTCAACCTGCTGGCCGCCGCGCGCCTGTGCGCGTGCGAGGCGTTCGGTCTCGACGCGCGTGTCGTAGCGTATGGGATAGATGATGACGCCCGATTCTTCAATCGCGCGAAAGTTATCGTCCGTGTCTTTGAGCGCGGAGTGCCAGTCAACGCCGTCCGTGAAGATGACGATTGCCTTGCGCCCCTTAATCTTCTCTAAAGATCTGAGCGCGATGTCCATAGCATCGTACAGCTTCGTGCCCCTACCGGGACGCAACTGGCCTATCATGCCGCTCAGCAGGGCGCGGTCGTTTGTGAAGTTGCCGAAATCTTTCACGCGGTCGTCAAAAGAGATTAGCTTGACGCGATCATTTGCTTGAAGCTGAGAGACGAAAGCATTGGCCGCGCTCTCGATTTGATTCAGCTTCGCCTCGGTGCTCGCGCTCGTGTCAATCATGAGCACGACGTGAAAAGGCTCTGTCACTGTGGCGAAGAAGGAGACATCCTGCTGGACGCCGTCCTCGAAGATGGTGAACTCTTCCTGTCGCATATCGGGGACATAAGTGCCGCCCCGCGTGCTCACAATCACAGGCACGGTGACAAGATTCGTCTCAATCTTAACGGTCTCCGTTTCCTGACGGTCTTCCGCTCCCTTTTCCTTATCGTCACCTGATGGCGTCCGGTCGCCGCTTTGCCCGGAGTCCGAGCGATTCTTCTTGCCCTCGCCGCCCGCCTGCTTGGAGCGACCGGATTGAGCGCCCGCGCCCACGCACAACATCAAGATGACGACCGCAGCGCATATCACATTAAGGAAGAATCGCATGATTGTCGTGTTCCCTTGTAAAGGACTTCGATGGCTATGCTGTAAAACTTTTACTACAAGTTTGCGAGTGAAGGGTGGAGCCGCCGCAACTTCCCGAAGCATGGCTTGTTAATTCTTATACGATGACGACTATGCGCCTACGATGAGCGGGAGAGCTAAAAAGGTTGGCTCAAGTAAAGACAAAGAGAATGAGTAATACTGAGTTGCAGTGAAAAAAGAGGCCAGACGATCCACGAAACCACACGAAGCAGCACTAAAGAAACGTTAGTTCGAGATAAGAATGTGGATAATGTTTTTAGCTCCGTAGGAGCAGGATGTTTATAGTCTCCAGATGACATATGAAACCTAGCTCCGTAGGAGCTATATGTTAATTGATAGAGAGCATTTAGCTCCTACGGAGCTATGCTCTTTTTGGAAACTTTAAGCTATAAACATCCGGCTCCTACGGAGCTTTCTTCTATTACCTCGAACTGATGTTAAAGAACGTATTGTTTCGTGTGATTCGTGGATCGTTCCTTCCTCGCTTTTGTTTGCAACCCGGCATAAGAAGGAGAATCAGAGAATTAGTCACATGGCGATGCGCTTTGATTTACGAGTCCCTGATGGGACTAACAATAACTTTGCTACGGCTATTTCGCCGTGTAGCCGAGCGTGTAATCAGTCATGCGCTGGCAGGGCTTTAGCTCTACAACTTTGTTGACTGCTTCAGCTTCGCGCCGTAGGACTTTGCGTTCCTCTTCATCCCAGGCAAGCATCCGTGGCGCTTGCAGAGTGTCTGCTTGAGTCGGAGCGGGGCGCAAAGCTATCCAGTAACGACCCGGCGCTAGACTCGTAAAGACGAAAGAGCCGTCGGCGCTCAGGTTCGACTCCGCGTAGCGCAGAATGTCATTGGCACGCTCGCGCTCCGTAGGGATTAGATAGGCGCGTAGGTTTGCAGGTATCGCCGCTCCTTCAGGCTGCATGACAACACGACCGCGCAGGTTGGCCGCACCCTGCGCCAGATTGATATTGATACCGGACAGGCGCTCGCCCGTCTTGATTGCAAGCGTGCCCGTAGGCGGCAGAAGTATTTTCGCTTCAGTTGATTTCGACGGGTCGGTTGCGGTGCGCGCTGTAGAGGCTGGAAGAGAAAGGGCGCGCACGTACCAGTCTTCGCCCGGCGCACGCACGCCCAGGCGAAAGAGTCCGCCCGCCAGGTTGCGTATCAAAAATTCGCCCTGCTCGTTCGGGATGTTGCCGCTCTCAGAGAATCGTTCCGCTTGCAGGCGCTCTTTATTTTCATCTTCGCGTCTGGCCGTGACGAGCGTCTGCTGCATAGAGGTCGCAACATTCGTCTTCGAACACGCTTCGTCCTTCACAGGCTCAAGCGTGATGCGGCCAGTAATGCTTGCCAGTGGCGCAAGCTGAAGCTGTAAGCCTGTGATATCCGCGCCGCGAACCGTAATCCGTCTAGGCGTGGACGCGACCGTTTCGCCTTTTTCAAAATAGCCCTGCGCGGCTATCTCATACTCTCCTTCGGGGACGCCGTTCAAAGAGAAAGCGCGCTTGCCGCCGACATCCGCTACGAAGGTTTGATTTTCAAAGGTGCCTGTGACGGCGCGCGTCAACGTCACGCCGATACCGAAGCGGCCTGTCGTATTGGCCGCGCCTGTAACAGTTCCGCTAACGGCGCGACCGCGCTCGCCTCGGTAGCGTATATCAACGCCAGTGGCTTCTTCTCCAACACGTACGAAAACCTCCACGGCGGTATCGCGCGTGGACGAAGGATAATAAGTCGGCGTGTCGGACTCGTATAGATTGGGTCTGCCGTAGGAGTAAGGATTACCTCCGCCGACCATTAATACGTAGCTGCCCGGATGCAAACCGTAGATGCGATAGACGCCGCGGTCATCCGTCATGCGCGGCATTCCGCCGAACGCCGAGTCCATAGGAATACGACGCCCCTGCGAATCGCGCACACGCAGGGCGCGCACCATCGCTCCGACGAGCGGCTCGCTCTGAGCGTTCAAGACCGTGCCCGTGATGACTCCGCCCCTGACAATCGTCAGTTGAGCCGCATCGCCCGGCCTGAAGTATTTAGGCTCCCACGGATTGAAGAGGTTCTCGTCCGGCAAAGATACGTAAGCGGGCGTGCTGGGGCGCAGGGTATAGAGGCCGGGCGAGAGTTCTTTGAAAGAAAAGCGCCCGCCGGTATCCGTAACGGAAGCGCGCGGCGACATGCTGGAGTAGGCAGAGTAAATGAAGATCTGAATGTCGCCCACGGGGCGGCCATCCTCTCCAGTAACACGCCCGGTGATTGAGCCGGAAGTACTGCCCGCAGCGTTTGTGTCTTCGCCCGCGCGTGCGCGTTGCGCCGTTTCCTGCGCGTATGCGTTGGACGTTACGAGCAGGAAGAGAGCTATGAAGAAAGAGAGAAGATAAGGGAAAGCGCCAGCCTGTTTGTGAGCAAGGGAGGCCAGGAATTTGTTTCTCATTGTTCCTTGCCCTCCGGCGTTCTCTCTTTCAAATCCAGAGTAAGATTGGCTTCTGTTTCTATTCCGTTGGAGACGGTGACGCTCTGTTTGGCCGTTGCGAGTCTTCCTCTTCCTGCGACGGGCGGAAACATGGCGCGAACGAGTATCTGGTAATCGCCCGCCGCCAGTCCCTCTATGAAGAAGTGACCGCGCGCATCAACCTGTGAATAACCTACAGGTGTGGCGTTAGGCTCGTCGCCCGGTTTCTGCACGAAGACGAACATGCGCGCTCCATCCGGCAGCGTCCCATTCTCTACGCGCACCTGCCCGCGAATGCTGCCGCTGCCGTATTCAAAGATCAGGCGCACGTTGGTAATCTCCGCACCCGGCGTGACTTCAATGCCATTCGGCTGCGGCGCGCCGTCGCGCTCGACCCGCACAAGCTTGATGTCTTTAGGCTGCGGGTAGCCTATAAAGAACATTGCCCTGCCGGGCGACAATCCCGCCAGGCGAAAGCTGCCGTCCGTATTGATGGTCGCAGAGCGATTCTCGGGTATGCCTAAGCCGTTGGATTGAACTGAAGAGACGATAGTAAGCTGTGAAAGGCGTGCAAGCACGCTCCTTTCCGATGCGCCTTCGAGTTGAGCAATGCCGCTGATGGTCGCGCCTCTACGCACTTTAATCTCAAGGCCGCCGACATCCGCGTCCGTCACCTGAAATGGAACTGGCTCGCTGTATTGGTCGCCCTCGCTCCAGATGAAAGCCGCAAAGCGACCGGGCACGATTCCCTCTAGGCTGAATTGCCCGCGCGCGTCCGAGCGCGACTGGCCGAAGCCGTAACCTCCCATGCGCTTTTCAGTCGGATTGTAAGAGCCGTAGCCGATTAAGACATTTGAAACGGGTCGTCCAGTATCTGCCTCCACGACGCGCCCTGTCACAATGAAGGACTGCGACCGTTGACCCAGCTTGAGGTCAACGTCTTTGACCTCGCCGCCTTCCGGCACCTCTATGATGCCTGCGCTTTTGATGTCGGTCTCGCCCGGATAGTAAGTGCGCTGGAAGTAGCCGCGAGTAACCATGCCGACCCTCACCGTGCCGTCCTGCGTAGAGATGCCGACGCTCAGGGTGTAACGTCCGGGAGGGATGCCGTAGAGTCTGTAGACGCCGCGATCATCCGTCTGGTACATGTAAGGATTAAAGTAGCTGCCTAAGCGCCCGATACTCGGATTGTCTGCCGCATTCAACTGCAAGCGCTCTTCTATGACTGGCTTGCCGTCCGCATCCGTGATACGCCCTGTGATGACGCCGCCGCGTGTGAGCGAGAAATCAATCTTCTCGACCGTCTCGCCTTCGCCGATGATAACCAGGCGGCCATTCACGCCGTACATAGGATCGCTCGGCCCGATCATCGTCGGCGCAAGCGGCGAGACGCTGTAGCGCCCGACGGGCACACCCGTCAACCTGTAATTCCCCTCGTAATCCGTCGTCGCTCTTGCAACCTCTTTTCTGTCCGGCCCGTAAGCCTCGCTCGGAGCCGCCACCACCGGCACACCCTGCGCGGGCTTGTCGCCAACCATAACGCGACCCGTAATCACTCCCGTCCCAGCCTTCTGAGCGGACTGGGCGACCACGCAAAGAGAGATAGAGAAGAATGCAAACAGGATTAAGAGAGCGCGTGCGAGTAAGCGCATGATGGGAGTTCCTTTCCTGTCAAAGTGCGGAGGACATATAACGCTGGATAAGGGAGCTTAATCGCTTGCTTTAGATTCGGTAAAAAGGATGATAAAGCAACTATTACACGCGCTTAAATGCGAGCGGTTGCTAAATAATGCTAATGAACATCTGAATAGATGCTCATGCTGCGAGCACCGGATGATCCAGCCTGCGCGCGGCATATTGAAGAGCTGCCTGTAAATCTTCCGCTTCAAGGTCAGGCATCTCCTGTAGAATTTGCTCTGCGTTCAGACCGGCAGCGAACAGATCTAGAATATCCGTTACACGAATGCGCATTCCGCGAATATAGGGACGACCGCCGCACTGCTCAGGATTGATTGTTATTCTATCCGGCAAATTTGACATGACTTCTCCGCACGGCTATGAATCGAAGCGGAATAATATATCCTGCTTCCGGCATTACTCAACAACAATCCGGCAGCTTACTCAGCCATCAAAATCCGTTTGTCGCGGTCGAAGAGCGGCATCTGTCCAGGTTGAAGAGGGATGGTGGCCGTGCTGTTCGGCATCTCTACGCGCTCGGTCTTCGTGCCCCACTGTACTTCCACGGGCATAGGGAAGGGAAGACCTTCGGGCGTTTCCCAACGGAGCACAAGGCTGTCGCCGCTCGTCTCTGTGACGAGTCGCGGGAGCTTCGGCTGGCGCAGGTAGACTTCAAAGAACCAGTCCAGCTTCATGCCCGATGCTTCTTCTGCGATGCGACGAAAATCGTCCGTCGTTGCAAACCGGCACTGGCGGCCATCCTTTATCTTTTCCATGCGTGGGTCTGGATAGGCCATGCGCCTGAGCGCCGTAAAGAATGCCTTGTCGCCAATCAGGTAGCGCAGGGTGTGTAGAATCCACGCGCCCTTGCTGTAGATGTCGCCGTCGCTGTTAACGTAGTCGGGCGCTTGAAAGTAAATCTGTGTGGTCGTGCGCGACTCGCGCGGGGCGACCGGCTGAAAGTTGCGTATGCCGCGCCGTATGTTCGCAAGGTGCTGCTGGTATCCGGCATCCCCTTTCATCTGTCCCGCATAGAGCGCGTCCATGTAGGATTGAAAGCCTTCATGCAGCCACATGTCGCGCCAATCAGACGCCGTCACCAGATTCCCCCACCACTCGTGGCCTATCTCGTGAAAGAGAAGACTGTCGAAACCGAACGCGTTCGTTTTGAACTGGTTGCCGTAGGCCGTGATGGTCTGATGCTCCATACCCAAATAGGTCGTCTCGGCCACACCTATTTTGTCCGCGCGAAACGGATAAGGGCCTAGACGCTCTTCCAGAAAAGTTAAGTATTCGAGGAAGTGCGGGAAGAGAGCCTGCGCCTTCTCGTAATCTTCCGGGATGGCGTAGAAGACCGCGGGCACACTCTCGCCCGTGATGCTCTTGAACTGTCCTTCGACCGTGCGATAGGGAGCGATGTTGATGGAAACGTCGTAGTTGTTAATCGGAGTCGAGATAAACCAGTTGAAGGTCTGTGTGCCATCCGGGTTCTTGACGACCGATTGCAGCTTTCCATTCGCTGCACAGACCAATGGTTCTGGAACAGTAATGTGAAGCGACATCTTTTCGGGTTCGTCCGATGGATGATCTTTGCAAGGCCACCACAAATCAGCGCCATCATTCTGGCAGGCCACCCCGACCCACGGCGCACCACTGGGAGTCTTAGACCAGACGAAGCCGCCGACCCACGGCGGGCGCGGCGCAACGCGTGGCTTGCCCCCATACTGGACGCGCACGGTCACCGCATCGCCCGGTTGCTTCGTCATCGGAAAAGCAATCCAGATTTTTCCACCGCGCCGCTCGAATTGAAGAGCACGATGCAGACCAGGCATATCAGGCTTACCAGGCGTCCCGACCTCTGTGACCGCCTCGACCTTAAGAGGCGTGTCAAGGTCTAGCACAAACCACGCAGTCGGTTGAACTATCCATGCATGAACGGTGAGCGCGCCTGCGATTGACTGCTCCGCCGGATTAACACTGAGCGCAAGATCATACGACTTCACATCGTAAGCCGCCTGCTCCGGCATGAGCGGCCCGCCGGAATCCGTTGGCCGCACGCCCAGCTCTCTCTGCGCTTGAACAGCGTGTACGCAGAGAGCCAGAAGAAGACAGGCGACCAGGAGTTTGAAAACACTGGCCGCGCTTTTCTCTGGTTTCAGCATCTTTCCGGTTTCCTCTCGCTAATGAGCCTGACGATAAAAGGGGCACGGGCTTCTCTTTCATACGGAGCGCACGCCGAAGGCTCAGCCCGTCATTGATTGTCATGCGACGGCTGAGTCTGCCTGCGTCGAATCACACTGGCGAGACCATCCAGCGCTTTCTTGCCGATTCCCGTAGGGTCTTTGCCCATGCCGAGGAGCGCCTTCGCGTCCGCTATGATTCCAAGGACTTCATCCTGCACAATCCGTCTGACTTCCTGCTTGTCTGTTTCCGTCATCTTCTTTTTTATAGCCTTCCGGTTGGATTCAAATCATGAGAGCGATTTCGCATAGAACAGTAATCGAAATTGTTTCCTTTGCAAAGTAGAAAAGCGATGAACAAGAATGAACCACGCGCTTCACACTAAGCAGCGCGAAAAAGAATCAAGCAACTTCTTTGCCCGTCCTCTTTCGCGTCGTTTAGTGCGAAGCGCGTGGTTCGCTGCTTTCCGGTCTGAGTGTTTGTATCTACAGGCTATTCGACAGTCACGGATTTAGCCAGATTCCTGGGCTGGTCAACGTCGCAGCCGCGACGCACCGCTATGTGATAGGCAAGTAGCTGCAAAGGGATGATGGCTAAGATGGGCGACAGCAGATCGCTCGATGGCGGAATCTCTATCACGTGGTCTGAGACCATACGGGACATCGTGTCGCCTTCGGTCAGGACGGAGATGACGACGCCTTCGCGTGCCTTGACCTCTACGATGTTAGAGTGCGTCTTCTCGTAGCGAAGCTCGCTTGAGTGGTTGCCTTCCTCTTTCGGATTGATGATGACGACGGGCAGGCGCTCGTCAATCAGCGCGTTCGGCCCGTGCTTCATCTCGCCCGCCGGATAGCCTTCGGCGTGAATGTAGGAGATTTCCTTCAGCTTCAACGCGCCTTCGAGCGCGACGGGGAAGTTGAGGCCGCGTCCCAGGTATAGAAAATCGGTCGAGCGGAAAAACTCTTTCGCCAGTTCTTCCAGCGAATCCGATTCATTCAGTAGATGCTCTATCTTCACGGGCAGCTCGGCCAGTTGTTGCGCGTGATGGCGCGCTTCCTCTTGCGAGAGCTTGCCCCTGAGCTGTCCCAGATAAAGTCCGAAGAGATAGAGCGCGATCATCTGCGAGGTAAAAGCTTTTGTAGATGCGACACCGATTTCCGGGCCTGCGTGCGTCAGGATTGTGCCGTCTGCCTCACGCGTAATCATAGAGCCGTAGACGTTACATATAGCCAGAACTTTCGAGCCTTGCTCCTTGGCTTCGCGCAACGCTGCGATGGTGTCGGCGGTCTCGCCCGATTGCGAGATGACCAAGAGCAGCGTGTCTTCGTCCAGCACAGGCTCTCGGTAGCGGAACTCCGAAGCGTAATCGACTTCGACGGGGATGCGAGCCAGTTGCTCTATCATGTACTTTCCGGCTAACCCGGCGTGCCAGCTTGTGCCGCAGGCCGCAATCTTGACGGAAGTGAAGCGCTTGAAATCACCCTCTGTGATGTTCATCTCGTCCAGATAGACGCGGCCTGTGTCCAGGGAGAGTCGTCCCTGAACAGTGTCGCGCACGGCGCGCGGCTGCTCGTAGATTTCCTTGAGCATGAAATGCTTGAAGCCGCCCTTCTCCGCCATGATTGGATCCCAGGTGATGCGCTGGCGCTGCGGCTCTACGGAGTTGCCGTCGAAATCTGTGACGCGCACGGAGTCTTTCGTCAGCACGGCGATTTCGCCGTCGCCAAGGAAGAAGACATCGCGCGTGTGTTGGAGTATGGGCGGGATGTCGGAGGCCACGAAGTATTCGCCGTCGCCAAGGCCAATGACGACGGGCGGCCCCTGACGAACGGAGATAATGGTGTCCGACTCGTCCGACGAGATGATGGAAAGCGCGAAGATGCCGCGCAGGTCTGCGACGGCTCGCCGCACAGACTTTTCAAAAGAGCTTTCGGTGCGCGAATATTCTTCTATGAGATGCGCTACGACTTCCGTATCAGTTTCGGTGACGAAGCGATGGTCGCTGCCGCGCAGTCGCTCCTTGAGCTGAAGATAATTTTCGATGATGCCGTTGTGGACGACGACGACGCGGCCTGTGCAGTCTCGATGCGGGTGCGCGTTCTCTTCCGTCGGGCGACCGTGCGTAGCCCAGCGCGTGTGGCCTATGCCGTAGGTTCCGTCAAGGGGTTTAAGCCTGATGGTCTCTTCCAGATTGCGCAATTTGCCTTCGGCGCGACGAATCTCCAGATGGTTGCTCTCGTCCACGACGGCGATGCCCGCCGAATCGTAGCCGCGATACTCAAGCTTGCGAAGACCATCAATGATGACGGGGACGACCTGCTTGTTGCCAACATAACCGACAATGCCACACATGATAAATCAGGGATGAGGGCGGCAGGGATGAGGGATGAAGTTGTGATTATTCGACTTGAGTCAGCACACTTTCATCCCTCATCCCTCCGCCCTCATCCCTTTGTTCCTCCTCCTTAGTTTCGTTGAGCCGCTTTTTGACTTTAGCCGGGACGCCCGCGACCAGCGTGTCGGGCGGCACGTCTTTAGTCACCACCGCGCCCGCTCCTGTAACCGAGCCGCTTCCGACACGCACGGGCGCAACCAGCATCGTGTCCGACCCTATCTTCACGTTGTCTTCGATGACCGTCTCGTGTTTGTTCTTACCGTCGTAGTTGCAGGTGATGGTGCCCGCGCCTATGTTGGTTCGCTCTCCGATGGTCGCATCGCCCAGATAGGTCAGGTGCATTGATTTTGATTTACGACCCAGACGCGACTTCTTCATCTCCACGAAGTTGCCGACCGCCGAACCCTCTTCCATGCGCGCGTTCATACGCAGGTGCGCGAAGGGGCCTACAGAGCAGCTATCCGCGATTTCGGAATCAACGATGACCGAGTGGTCTTTGATAGTCACGTTATTGCCGATGCGCGCGTTAGTGATGCGCGTGCCGGAACGTATCTCGCACTCTTCGCCTATGATGGTGTCGCCTTCTATATGCACGTCCGGATAGATGATGGTGTCACGCCCGATGTGCGCCTGCGGGCTGACATAGGTGTGCGCGGGGTCAATCAATGTCACGCCGCTATCAATCATCAGGCGACGAAGCGTGCGGCGGCGAATGATGTTCTCGAACTCGGCCAGCTCTACGCGCGTGTTGATGCCGGAGACTTCGCGCGCATCCGTGTGTAGAAAGATGCTCACGTCTTCGCCATCGGCGCGAAGGATGCCGGGCACATCCGTTAAATAATATTCGCCCTGCGCATTCTCAGGCTTGACCCTCTCAAGAGCGCGAAAGAGCGCACGCGTCTCGAAACAGTAAATGCCCGCGTTGATTTCGTTAATCTGTTTCTCCGCAGGGCTGGCGTCCTTCTGCTCTACGACGCGCTCGAAGCGGCCTTCCGAGTCGCGCAGGATGCGCCCGTAGCCCGTGGGGTCGTCCAGCTTGACCGTAAGAAGCGTGCAGGCTGCACCGCGGCCTCTGTGCATGCGATGCTGTTGAATCAGGGCGGCCAGGGTCTCCGCGCGCACAAGCGGCACGTCGCCCGAAAGCACCAGCAGCGTCGAATTAGCATACTTCAGGGATTCCCTCGCGGCCATCACGGCGTCGCCCGTACCGCGCTGCTCCGTCTGCGTGACGAAGTTTGCGCCCTCTGCTCCAAGCTCATCCAGCGCGGCCTGCTCTACCATGTCAGCCTGATGGCCTACGATGACGTAGATGTGTGCGGGATCGAGCGCGGTGGCTGTGCGGCAGACGTGCGCTATGAGCGGGCGGCCTCCGAGCCTGTGCAGGACTTTGGCCGTGCGCGAGCGCATACGTGTTCCAAGCCCTGCGGCAAGTATGAGCACGTCCAACTGCGCCTGTGATGGCGTGTCCTGCAAAGCGAATTGAGTCTGTTTCTCCATCGGGATTATCTAGCGCTGCGCGGTGACCGGTTCTTCGTCGCTGACGTAGCTGCTCGTGCGCGCCTGCATGGCACAGGCGATGACGACGCTCGCCAGCTTCTCCGGATTGTGCCGAACTTTCTCTCCTTCGTCCAGAAGGTCTGCGCGAATGATTTCAGTCTCTGAGCCGAACTCCTGCTCAAGCAGATGATCATGCATGCCGATTTGATGTGCGCCGTCGGCAGCATAAAGCGTCGCCTGCTCTTCGTTAACCGGACGATTGTTGACGATGGTGTAGTCGAAATGAATTTCGGGCGCATAGCGTTTGACGGTCTCAAGATGCTGGCGCGCCGTGTAGCCGTCCGTTTCGCCGGGCTGCGTCATCAGGTTGCAGATGAAAATCTTCATGGCACTCGCTTCGTCTATGGCTTGAGCGACGCGCGCAACCAGAAGCGGAGGCAGGATGCTTGTGTATAGAGAGCCGGGGCCGATAGTGATGACATCCGCGCTTCGTATAGCGGCGAGAGCTTCCGGCAGCGGAAGACACTGTTCAGGCTCAAGCCTCAGACGGCGTATAGGAGCGCGCGATGCTGTAATCTGCGTTTCGCCGCGCACAATCGTGCCGTCTTCCAACTCCGCAACGAGCCGCACGTCATTGATAGTCGCAGGATAGATGCGCCCCTTGCTCACCAGCACTTCTGAAGACAGTCGCACCGCCTCTACAAAGTCTCCGGTTACTTCAGTCAGCGCGGCCAGAAAAAGATTGCCGAAGCTGTGGCCTCCAAGCTCGCCCGTGCCGCGAAAGCGATAGCGAAAGAGACGCGAAATAAGCGTGGAGTCTTCCGATAGCGCAACCATGCAGTTGCGTATGTCGCCCGGCGGGAGCATCTGCAACTCTTCACGCAGACGGCCAGAGCTTCCGCCGTCATCGGAAACCGTCACTATGGCCGCGAGCGATTCAAGCCACGCAGCCCTGCCGTCAGGAGCGCCAACCATCTGCTTGAGGCCGCTCAATAATGTGGAGAGTCCGGTGCCGCCGCCGATGGCAACCAGCTTCAGACTGCTCGTTGTTTCCGTTTGGTGCAAGCTTAAGAGATTCCCCCTCGGACAAGGTCAACTTAGGCGCGTTCGGCCTCCCGGCACGCACAAGACGATGCCCATACATAGAATCATACCGAAAAGAACTGTAGTTTGAAACTTGTAAATCGTTCGTGGCGATAAAATTCCCAACGGGGAAAGAACAGGACGGGCACTTAAAGTCGAGGAGCAAAAATCAGCCGCTCGAAATCAGGCAGGTTGCGCAAGACCAGTAAATCCTGATCATGCTGAGCGCGTATGCGCAGGGTTGGTTGGATGTCCAGGGCACGCTGTAGCGATTCCAGCGCCGTATCGATTGAGCCAAGGCGCGCTCGCGTGGCGGCCAGGCCGTAATGAATATGAGCCGCCTCAGGCTCGCGCTTGAGCGCACGCTCGAAAAGCTCCTGTGCCGCGACGTACTCGCCGCGGTTCAGCTCTATCACTCCGCGATCATAAAGCGAATCGGCGTCGCGCGGCAGAGAACTCTCCGCACGCATGCGCGTTTCTATAATATTCAGGTAGGTGCGTGCGCGTGCCGCTACTTCTGAAACTCCCGCGTGCTTATCCAGAATAGCCCTGTAAAGCATGCGTGCTTCGCCAAAGCGTCCACGCGAAAATTCCTTATGGGCGCGGTCAAAAGCGCGCAGGGCTGCCGCTTCATCACGCGTCGGCTGGCGTTTCGGCGGCGGCGGTGGCGGCGTTGCTGCAACAGGTTTACGCGTCGTCGCGCTCTTTGCTGCTTTCGCAGGCACTTGTTTGGTCTTGGCGGGCTGCTTTTTTGCGCTCTTTCCGGACTGTTTTGCGGCGGGCGCTGCTTTGCGCGCGTGCGTTTTGCCCTGAGCACTACTCTTAGAGCGCGTCGCTTGCGCCTTGCGTGTAGAAGCCGCGGCGTTCTTTGCAGGCTTTTTAGCTGCTTTGGCTTTGGATGAGACAGCCGCCCCCGCTTTTGTGGCCTTACGCGCGGGCGCTTTGTCCGCCCCGGCCCGCTTGGCTAATGGCTTGGGGCGCGCAGATTTCCCCGCGACCGCACGGTTCTTTGATGATGTCGCTTGACGCGAGGCCGGGCGTGAAGGAGAACGTTTGACGCCCTTGACGATAGGATCGCTCATGCGAAGCCCTCTTCTTTCCAAAGGGAGGCTCAAAACAGGTATGAGCCTCCACAAAAACTGGGGCAGAGCTTAACATAGATGTGCCATCTAAATCAACGTGAGACTGTAGTTTGCAGCCATTGTCACAGCAATTTGCAACCAGTCCTGCTGTTTGCCAACAGCGAAAAACACTTGATGCCATAATTTTCCCTGTGTTAGAGTGCCTATTGGAGTCGCGCATCCTTTCGATTCCTTACGGGAAGCCGTGCGGGAGCGACTCGCTTGATTTGTGCGGACGAGCGAAACCTTTTTGGCTCTTCGATTTAAGTTCCTTCGAGCTGGGCGTCCCTTTGGCGTTTCCCCGGTGTGCGCCTTCCCGCCACGCCCCGTGCTGCCAACAGAAAGCGTGTTCTAATGTCAGACACTCCCATTATAATGCACGAGCAGCAGTTTCGGCAGATAGAGACGGTCATGGCTAAGCTGCGCCAGGATGCCGCGGCTCGGGTTGTTTTTCTGGTTGACAAGGATGGTCAACAGATTGCCGTCAACGGCGATGTAGGCAATATTGACACAACCAGCCTTGCCAGCTTGGCAGCCGGAAACGTCGCGGCCACGGGCGGCATGGCGCAACTAATCGGCGAAAAAGAGTTTCCGACGCTCTCGCATGAAGGCGAGCGCGAAAGTATACATATCTGCGTCATCGGGCGCGTCCTTCTGGTCGTCATCTTCGACGACCGTTCAAGCCTCGGTCTGGTCAAGCTGCGTGTCAAGCAGGTGACCCCGGAGCTTCACACCATCTTTGAAGAGGTGGCACGCGCTTCAAAGCAGGTGGCCGACGAAGATTCCTTCTTCGCCGAAATCACGGACGAAGATATAGACAGCCTGTTTAATTAAAAAGGAAAAGGGGAAAAGTAAGGCCGCTAGGCCGCTTTTACGGAAAAAGAAGATAAAGTAGGCGCTCCCGTATCCCTGCTCCTTTGCCTTTTAGCCTTTGTCTTTGTACCTTATCTATCATGACCTTCATCAACTACGCATCAAGAGAGATCAATTGCAAGATCGTTTATTACGGGCCGGGGCTTTGCGGCAAGACCACCAACTTGCAGTACATCTTCGACTCGACGGCTCCGCAATCCAAGGGCAAGCTCATCAGCCTTGCGACCGAGACCGACCGCACGCTCTTTTTCGATTTCATGCCGCTTGAGCTGGGCACGGTGCGCGGCTTCAAGACGCGCTTTCATCTTTACACGGTGCCGGGGCAGGTCTTCTACGATGCATCGCGCAAATTGATTTTGAAGGGCGTGGACGGGGTGGTCTTCGTCGCTGACTCGCAGGAGGAGCGCATGGACGCCAACATCGAATCGCTCTATAACCTTGACGAGAATCTACAGGCTCAGGGCTATGACCTGACTGCCATTCCTTACGTCCTGCAACTCAACAAGCGCGACCTGCCGAACGTCGTCCCCGTACCTGACCTTGCAGCCGAGCTGCAACGCAAGGGCGAGCCTGTGGTCGAGGCGGTCGCCTCCAAAGGCGTAGGCGTCTTCGACACTCTCAAGGCAGTCGCCAAGCAGGTCTTGACGGAACTGCGCAAAAGTTGAATTGCGGTAATTAAACGTAAGAAGAAGTGAGATAGCCGGGAGAAAGATTTTCTTCCCGGCTTCTTGTTTATACGAGAGACTTAATCATCAAGAGACCGTCGCCGCCGTTCGAGTAGTAGCGCGGCAGTCTCTGGGTGACTATGTAGCCCAGATTCTGATAAAGCTTTTGCGCGCCCGTGTTGACAGAGCGCACTTCGAGTCTCACCACGCGCACGTTGCGACGGCGAAAAACATCTTCGGCCTTCTCCATCATGCGTTGAGCGATGCGGCGGCGGCGATGTTCCGGCGCGACGCCGAGGGTCGTGATGTGTCCGGTGTGATCGGGTTCGATAAGGCCGACGATGAAGCCTACCATCATGCCGTTTGGCGTGACGGCGCGGTAGGAGACAGATTCCGGCGCAGTCAAAAGATACTCGAAGGTCTCGCGGCTGTAGGCTTCGCCATCAACGAAGCAGCGCTGGTCAAGACGCCAGCACTCGTCCAACTGCGCGACGGTGAGAGGTCGTACCTCATAGCGCGCCTCGACCAGAGGCAATACCTTCGGTGGCTCATACCCCTCCGCGTGGCCGCCTTCGTCGTCACCCTGCGACCACCACCGCGAACGAATTTTCTTCAGTACAGCCATAACGAAGCAATCAGCTATCAGCTATCAGCATTCGGCCTTTAGTTTGTCAGCATTCGGCTTGAGCAGTCAATAACCGAGTGACTGCTGTCGGCTGATTGCTGACTGCTTAAATTATTAGCATGCAGTCGCCGTAGCTGTAAAAGCGATAGCGTGCATGAACCGCATGCTCGTAAGCTGCGCGCACAAGATCGCGTCCGGCGAAGGTCGAGACGAGAACCAGAAGCGACGAGCGCGGCAGATGAAAATTTGTGATGAGCGCGTCAATCGCGCGAAACCTGTAGCCGGGCGTGATGGTTAAATCTGCGCTCGCCGCACCAGCCGTGATTCGTCCTTCAGCGTCCGATGTGGATTCAAGAGCGCGCGTCGTCGTTGTGCCGACGGCTATGATGCGGCCACCCTGTGCGCGGGTCTCGTTAATGCTTCGCGCGGCTTCAGGTGTAATCTCGAATTGTTCGGCTGCAACCGTGTGCTCGCTTAAATCCTGTACGCGCACAGGCTCGAATGTGCCGTAGCCTACGTGCAGCGTAATCTCCGCTATAGAAGCGCCGCGCGCGCGAAGCTCTTTCATGGCCTGCGGGGTGAAATGAAGCCCGGCGGTCGGGGCGGCAATCGCGCCGCGCTTCTGAGCATAAACGGTCTGGTATCGTTCGCGGTCTTCCGCGGAAAGCTCATCCCGGTCGCGTTTGATGTAGGGCGGCAGGGGTGTTTCGCCTATCTCTTCAAGCAAGCTTGCCAGAGGCGCATCTGCATAAAAGCGCACGACGCGCAAGCCTTCATCCAGCGCTTCAATTACCTCCGCGCGCAAGCGTGCATCGCCGAACGAGATGCGTGTACCCGGCTGCAATCTGCGCGCAGGCCGCGCCAGAGCTTCCCAGACATCGGGCGCTCGCTCGCGTATAAGAAAAAGCTCCACGCGCCCGCCCGTAGGCTCGCGCAGGCCATGAAGCCGCGCCGGAAAAACCCGCGTGTTATTGACGACAAACAGATCGCCCTCGCGTATGTACGCGGGAAGCTCTGCGAACTGGCTGTCATGCCACTTACGCTCTACACGCTCCAACACAAGCATACGCGACGCATCGCGCCTCTCAAGCGGATGCTGCGCAATCAACTCTTCCGGCAACTCGTAATCAAAATCCGATATAAGCATAAAAAGCGAGTTTTCAGTTTTTAGTTTTCAGTTCTCAGTAAAAGCAACTCGCCTTCTTGCTGGAAACTGAAAACTAAAAACTGAAAACTGTTCTTCATGGTGCAGGAGCGGTGGCGGCATCGACGGCTGATGCTTTGACGGGTTCAGCCGGATGCTCTCTGTGGAAGACGGCTGTTAGCTGCGCTCCGAAGAGGAGCACCAGGCTGGAGACGTAACCCCACGTCAGGACAGCCACCACAGCGCCGACCGAGCCGTAAATCTGATCGTAGTGGAAATAGTGCAGGCTCCAGGCGAAGATGTATTTCGCGGCCTCCCACATCAGTCCGCCCGCGACCGCACCGGGCAAAGCATCCCGCACACTAACGCTCGCGTTCGGCATGAAGCGATAGACGATGACGAAGAGCGCGACCGTGACCAGAATGCTGACGAGGGCAAAGACAATCTGCCAGAAGGGGCTGCCGCTCACGGCGAGCGACGGGACTCTATCAAGCACGCGCTGCGGCAGGCGCTCCGCCATCTGCTGTAGAAAAAGAAGAATGGATGTGACCAGCACCGAAAGCGAAAGCAGCAGCCCGACGATTCCTATCATGCCGAGCGTCAATGCTCGCCCGTGTAGAAAGGTGCGCGGGGTCGTGCCCCAGATGCGATTCAATGCGCGCTCTATAACGGAGAAGACCCATGAGCCTGCCCACAGGACGACGACGCCGCAACTGACGATTATCTCCGTGCTCAGGTTCGAGAGCGAGCGCACCGTTCCTCGCAGAAATTCGGAAGACCCCGGATAGACTTGCACAATCTGCGCCAGCATGGTCGTGCCTGCCGCCAGTTGATTGCTCAACGCCAGAATCAACAGCAGAGCAGGAAAGAGCGTTAGCAGACCGAAGTAGCTCATCGCCGCAGCCGACGTGAAAAGATCGTTCTCGTGAAACTGGTGAAAGGTGTGCGACAGAATGCTGCGCCACGGCGCGCGATTACGCACCCCGAACGACTGCCGTGAAAAAGATGAAAGACGACGCATAGAACAGTTTTCAGTTTTCAGTTTTGAGTTTTCAGTTAAAAGCAAGAAGCCAGCTTGCTTTTAACTGAAAACTCAAAACTGAAAACTGCTTTACTTCTTTTCCAGTGCGGCGCGTGCGGCGGCGATACGTGCGTAAGCTCTTGGAATCTCGCCGGTCAGCGCCTGCGCTTGAGTCAGGGATTTATCAAAATCTATTCGCGCCATTGTCGCAAAAATTCGGTCTAGACGGAAAGCAGCGGATTCAATGCTCAGCTCGTCCTGCAACTCGGAGCCAAAGGTAATGTCCGCGCTCGTCTGGAGTGTGGTTTCATCGCCCATATAATCGGCTGTGGAGTTCACGGCTCGTACAAGCTCTGCGAAGATGTCCCAGGCGCGCTCGGTATCAACGCGGGCGGCTGCGTCCGTGATGACTATGTAGGCCGCGATGCGCTGGCGCGAGTCCTTATCTGCACGCGCGGCGTAGGATTCCGCCTCGCTCAAAAGCGCGCTCACTTCTGCGCGGCTTCCCTTGCGCTTGGCAACCACAGCCGCCTGCGCCAATCCCCAGGCGCTCGCAAAGGGCGGCGCATCGGAGCGGCGCACGAAGCGCGCGACAGATTCAAAATCGTCTTCCCTGTCATCTTTGTAGGCGCGCTGGATGTCTGCTATCTGGTTGACGACTATGAAGCTGAGCGCCGCGCGCCGCATGTCGCCGTCTTCAATACTGTAGGCCGCGCGTTGTGCTCTGTCCCACAATCTCTCATGCGCAGCCCTGCGCACGATTGCAAGCGAGATGCGGTCGCGCTCCTGCTTATCACCGGCGCGGGTGAGCTGTTCAAGCTGAGGCGCAAGCAGGTCGCTCAAGTTCCTGCGGCTCAGGCTCGTCAATTCAAACTGCGCGTTGAGCGCATCACGGCGCGAAGCCTCAATCTCGCTACTGAGCTTGGCAAGCTGCGAGCGCATGACAGGGACAAACTGCGCATACCGAGGCCCTGCCTGCTCGAATAAGGGAAGCACGCGCCCCGTAGCAACGTAGCGCGCGATTCTATCTTGAACAGGATTGAGGGGGCGCTGGGAAACAGTCCCGCGCTGTAAGAGCACCCTGACGGCCAGGTCGTAGAAAGGTTTGTATGTGAACGACTCGCTGTCCGGCTCCGGTGGATTGGTTCTGATTGTCCCGGAAGGTATAGAGCGGAACTGCAAGCTGCCCCTTTCATCAACGACCATCAGTAAATCTGGCGAGATGATAAATGAAGAGAGCAGGAGCACGTCATTGGCATCCGCGTGCGGGTCGGCTGCCGCCTTTGCCGCCAGTTTTTGGTAAAGGGTGGAAGCAAAAGAGCTGACTGAATAGCTCCCGCCATCAGGGTCGAGCACGATGGGTAATGACAAGCGAAAGATAAATTCAACAAGCTCACCTGTGACACCTTCATTAATCAAAGGCTCTGCCACCCGAACAGCCCAAATATCGTCTCCTTTGTTTAGAAGCTCATAAGCGAGCGCCAGACGACGCGCCCCAAGCGGCGATAGCTCGCGCCACGGCGTGCGACGCGTGGATTTATTGCCCTTTGCGCTTTCCGATGCTCTATCTTTTTCCTCAATCATCTCGCGCATAAAAGTTTCGGCCAGTTTCTCATCACGCGCCGCCGCTTTCGACAAAACTTCATCGCGCTCAGCCGTCACCGACACTTCATCAGAGTTTGAAAAGACGCCCGTCTCTTCTTCAGCAGTCCTTTGTTCGGCGCGGTCTGCGGCGGCAGCCGCGTCCCATGCGCGACGAAAAATCTGGCGCGCTCGCGTCTCGTCAAAAGGCCACAGGGCGTCCGCCGCAAGCGCTTGAATACGCGCTCTGTAAGCCATGTCGTTGAAGGTGCGCGCTTGGTTAGCCGTCTCAATCAACAGGTTGATGGCCTGAGCGCGCCGCGCCGCAGCCTTTTCATCCGTCTGACGCGCAGAGGGTGTGGATGTACGTGGCTGTCCGCTTCGACCACGCTGCTGCGCGAAAGCGTGAGAGGGCGCGAGGGTGCAGGCAAAGGTTAACGAGATGAAGACGGAGGCGAAACCTTTTGTGCGATGTTGCGAGTTCATGGCCTGCAAAAGTAGATCAACTTCGATTAGTCAAACAGTCCGGGTTTTTGAGTGGGGAGGTTGATGCCGAAATGTTCGTAGGCGCGGCGGGTCGCCATGCGCCCGCGCGGCGTGCGATTAAGAAAGCCAATCTGAATCAGGTACGGCTCAATTATCTCCTCTATGGAATCCTTCTCTTCGTTAATCGAAGCGGAGATGGTGCCAAGGCCGACGGGGCCGCCCTGAAACTTTTCGATAATCGTCAACAGAAGCTTGCGGTCAACTTCGTCCAGCCCGAACGTGTCAACCTCCATGCGATTGAGCGCGTCCTGCGCGACCTCATGCGTGATGCGGCCTTCATAATCAACCTCTGCATAATCGCGCACGCGACGTAAGAGACGATTGACGATACGCGGTGTGCCGCGTGCGCGCCGCGCAATCTCGCGCCCTCCGCCTTCATCAATCTCGACGCCGAGTATGTCAGCCGAGCGCTTGACGATTATCTCCAAATCTTCATGAGGATAAAAATCCAGATGAAAGACGATGCCGAAGCGCCCGCGCAAAGGGGCAGTGATAAGTCCGGCTCGTGTAGTCGCTCCGACTAAAGTGAACTTCGGCAGCTCTAATTTGATGGAGCGAGCGGCAGGGCCTTGACCGATTATGAGGTCTAGATGATAGTCCTCCATCGCAGGGTAAAGCACCTCTTCAATGGCCGGATTCAGCCGATGAATCTCGTCAATGAAAAGTACTTCGCGCTCTTCCAGAGTACTGAGTAATGCGGCAAGGTCGCCACTCTTTTCGATAACAGGCCCGGCGGTCGAGCGCAACGGCGCGCCCAGCTCGTTGGCGACGATGTTGGCGAGCGTGGTCTTGCCCAACCCAGGAGGGCCGGTCAGTAGAACATGGTCGAGCGCCTCGCGCCGCTGAAGCGCTGCCTTGATGAAGATACGCAGGTTGTCTTTGGCGTGGCGCTGCCCTATGTACTCGGCCAGACGAGTCGGCCTCAAGGACAACTCGAACTGCCGCTCCTCGTCCATCACGGTGGCATCGCGCGTGTTTGCCGGTTCTAACTCGTCTGCCATAGCGGTCGCGTTCCCGTTCCAGAAAACCTTGAACTTTTATTCAGTTTCTACTTCGTAGATTGTTGCGGCGCAGGGTTAAGCTCCATCTGCGAGAAAGCCCATTCGAGCTGCCACTTCTCTATGGTGAACTCGGTCGGTGCTTCCGCCGCCGTGAACTCGAAAATGTACGCCTCGTTGTCGTCTCTCATAGTGACTTTTTCGGGCGTCCAGAGCGCCATGTATTCCGGATATACGCCGAGCGGCAGAAACTTCTCTTTGGCGTATTTAGTCAAACTCCAAGGGAGCTGTACCTGCCAGCCAGAGTAACCGAAGCTGCGAACATAGCGTGTCGGTATGCCGTCTATCTTAAGCCAACGTTTGTGCTTGTTGGAATAGACGTGAAAGCCGCCCGCGAAAATGTAGTCCTCGTCGGCGTAGAAGATATGATGCGAGCGGCGTCCGGGAAGCGGCTGCGCCTCGGAATCAAAACGCGCCCACACTTTTTTCTTCGTGTCGAAAGCCAGCACGCCAAAGCCGTCCGTGCCCATCCAGATGACATCTCCAGACCGTGCATAGCCGCGTATGTAATTGCGCACAGCGTCGTTATCATCATCCGACTCGGACGAGACCTTTTTCTTCGTACTCTTTTTGAGCCAGCCCGCCGCAATCGCAAGCTCCGTCGGCTCGTAGATGACACGCGCGCCGCTTTTCAAATCTTCCGCAACCAACCCATCAAGGTCGTCGTCCGAAAAGTAATAGGCGACTCCGTTGTAAACGAGCTTCTCCTCGTAAGAGGAGACGGATTTAACAGGCTTGCCAGCGAAGCGCACGCCTGCGCCTTGCAGCTTGAGCGGCGAAGGGATAACGCGCAGGTGGCTATCCGATTCCGTTTGCGCAAAGCCGGGCGTTGCGAAAAACAGAAGCAGAGTCGAAAGCAGAATGAGCCGTTCAGCTTTTGTCGTCCGCATAAGCTTCTCTCCTTCAGCCTTTGGCGAGCAGGCGTAGGCTGCGCCGTAGTAGAACTTCGACGGAGATGTCGCCGCCCTCCTGTAGAGCCGTGCTGACGGCCTTGTCGGCTGGCGCTTTCTGGTAGCCCAGCCCTATCAGAGCCGACAGCGCATCTTCGCGCACGGCGTCTTCTGTAAGAGTTGCGCCGCCTGCGCCATCGCGTGCCGCGAACTCTTCTTCGAGCGCGGGCGACGAGAGCGCGGCAATCTTATCACGCAGCTCTATCACAAGCCGCTCGGCTGTCTTCTTTCCGACGCCCGGAATCGAAGTCAGCCGCGCCAGATTGTTGGTGCGAATCGAAGCTATGATTTCATTTGCGCTCATGATGCCGATCATCGTGATGGCTAGCTTAGGGCCGACGCCGCTCACACTGATGAGCCGCAGGAAAAGCTCGCGCTCGCGCAAAGACTTGAATCCGAAAAGCTGTAGCGTGTCCTCTCGGACGTGCGTGTAGATGTGCAGCTTAACGCCAGCGCCAGCATCTTCCAGTTCATAAAAGGTTGAAAGCGGAATGGTCACCTCATAGCCGATCCCGCCTACATCCAGGATAACAGTATTGGTGTGTTTGGAAAGTAGAGTCCCTGATAAATGTGCGATCATGTCTTGTGTTGAATAGAGTCTTATCCGAAGCAGAGAATTTCGGGAGCGCCTTCGTTTTCTTTCAACAGGGATTGTAGTTTATAGAGCAGACTTCAGCAACCGGGTAAAGTAGGGGCAGGGCTTGTCCCTGCCCGTATCAGCCGCAGGCTGATAATCAATATGAATTAGCTTCAACGTTGATGATTATCGAATCCATTCCGCACCTCGCGGTGCGACGGGCAAAGGACTTGTCCCTGCCCCTACCATTATCTGTGGGGTTAGCGTTATACTGACAGGGTAAGAGGCTGTTTCGGATGAAATCGGAGAAAATTTCAGAACTGACTACCAACCGCTTGAGCGTTTACCTGCGTTGTCTAAATCTGCTTGCAGCCGCCGGGATTAAGGCCGTCTCTTCTCAGGCGCTGGCCGACCAGTTCAATCTCAACTCGGCGCAGATTAGAAAAGATTTGGCCTATTTTGGCGAGTTCGGCGTGCGCGGCGTGGGCTATTTCGTAGAAGACCTGCGCAAGCACATCATCAAAATCCTGGGGCTGGACAACGCGCACCGCGTCGGCATCGTCGGCGCAGGCAACCTTGGCACGGCGCTCGCCAACTATAACGGCTTTACGACTTCAAACTTCGAGGTCGTTGCGCTCTTTGACAGCGACCGCGAGAAAATCGGAACGAAAGTCGGGCGCGCCTGTGTTATCGTGCATGATGTGAAAAGAATGGCACGCGTGGTGAAGGACGAGTCGATTGACGTGGCCGTCATAGCCGTGCCCGCGCGCGTCGCCCAGAGGGTTTTGAATCAGGTGACGGCAACAGGCATCAAGGCCGTTCTGAATTTTGCGCCCGTGCGCCTTCATGCGCGCCTCGGCGTGAAAGTTAAAACCGTAGACCTGACCATCGCGCTCGAAAGCTTATCGTACTTCCTCGCACGCCCGCAGATAGCATGTATCACGAACCCGCGCGCCGTTCTCCCTTACGAGGAGAAACGGCAGCACGAAGAGCATGAGTTGTAAGAAAATTTTAAGGAGTACAGAAGTTATGCTTTGCTTTCTCAAAAGAGTCCTGCCCTTTACCCTGACACTCATAGTAGGGCTTGCCATCGGCAGCTTCTTCAATCTTTTCAGCGCGAAGCCGCAGACGGAAGTGAACGCCGTTCGCTTGCAAAGCTCTTATGCGACCGGAGGCGGAAGCCGTGGTTGCCGCTCGCGCTCGCGCAGTTATGCGGAGACCTACAAGTCTGCGACCATTCTCTCGAAGGCTGAGCCTGCGTACACGGCAGAGGCGCGACGCAACCGCACGGAAGGCGATGTAACCTTGCGCGTCACGCTGGGCGCGGACGGCAACGTGAGCAATGTCGAGACGATCACTTCGCTTCCTGACGGCCTGACTGATCAGGCGATAAAGGCTGCGCGCCAGATTAAGTTTGTCCCGGCCACATACAATGGCTCCCCGGCAGACGAAGCGAAGACGATAACTTACTCCTTCAATCTGGACTGAAAGGTTTCTGACAGACAGCCTTAATGGATGAGCAGACCGCGCGGCGCGAGATAGTGCGCGTCGGGCAACTCATGTATGAGCGCTCCTACGTTGTCTCTTCAGACGGCAACGTGAGCGTGCGTCTTGATGACGGAAGGATAGTTGCCACCCCGACGCAGATGTGCAAGGGGCGCATGACGGAAGCCTCGCTCGCCGTCACAGACTCCGAAGGCAAGCCTCTGACGGACAGGCGGCCATCGTCGGAGCTGGCGATGCATCTGCTTATCTATCGTGAGCGCGCGGATGTTCGAGCCGTCTGTCATGCTCACCCGCCGCACGGCACGGCCTTCGCCGTCGCTGGCCTGCCTATAGATCAACCAATCCTGTCCGAAGTTATTCTGACCCTGGGCTGTGTGCCGCTAGCCGATTACGGCACGCCTTCGACGGACGAATTAACGGAGGCTATGCGCCCGCTCGTGCGTCATCACAACGCGCTGCTGATGGCGAATCACGGCGCAGTCGCTTACGGCGCAGACATCTGGCAGGCTTTTGATCGTCTGGAAACTCTGGAGCACACTGCCAGAATTGCGATTCTCTCTCGCTTGCTCGGAGGCTCAAAGAATCTTCCGGCGGACGCCATAGAGAAGCTCATCAACGTGCGCGAGCAGGCGGGCTATCTGGATGAAGGCGCACGCTGTCAGGCTTGCGGCTACCTGCATGAAACGCAGATAGTGTGTCCGACGGGCGAGCGAGCGACACAGACCGTTACACATAACGGAGCGCCGTCAACCAACGGTGCAGGCAAAATTATGCTGACGCGCGAAGAGCTGGTGGAGTTGTTGTGCGAAGCCGCGCGTGCCCGTAGCTAAACATCATGTCTATATGGAATAAGCTCCTGTACTTTCTGCGCATCAGACGGCGAGAGTTAACAAGCCGCCTGCTGAATCAGGATGAAGAAGCGCTGGCTCGTCAGGTATTTCAGGATCAGTTGCCGTACGGCAGAATCAGCATCGCAAACTTTTACTTGCCGGGTAACGAAGCGCATAAGACGGCTGTCACGGTCGCTTCGGGGACGGCTCTGATTCCGATTAAATCGCTGACCGATTACACAATCTATTTCGGGCCGGATGTCTTTCGTGACGGCGCGCACCTCTTCAAGAGAAACACTTTCATACATGAGCTGACACATGTCTGGCAGGGGCATCACGGCACGTTCTCTTGGGATTACATGGTGGAGTCCATGATTGCACAGGGGCGCGCCCTTATACAGCACCGCGACCGTAACAAGGCATACGAGTATGACCTTGCGAATCTACAGCCGTGGGACAGCTATAACGTGGAGCAGCAGGCCATCATCGTGGAAGGCTGGTTTGAGAACGGTATGAGCGAAAGCGATCCGCGCTACGTCTACATCAGAGATAACATACGCGCTGGCCGTGATTGACGAGAGTTTGAACGGAAGCGGGAACGCGATGCGCGTCAAATGCTGCGCCAGGAGCTTCAAGCAAAAGTTGTGGGATGAAAAGAGCAAGCCCGCCCGTCTGATAGCTTTGCTCGCCTGCTGCCTGCTGCTCGCGGCCTGTCCTTCGAGCGGCGGCGACCTGCTGCCATTGCCGCAAAGCGGCGGCGATGAACTGGAATCCGCGTCCTTTAAGAACGACACCCTGAGCGTCACGCACAACCAGATCACTATCAAGGCGCGCGGTAACTGGAGCGTCTCTGATAGTGATACCTGGTTGACACTCGAAATAAAAAACGCTGGCGCGAAGGCCGTGACCATCTCGTTTGATAACTGCGAGCTGATTAATCAGAGCAGCCGGGAGAAGCTGAGCCTGCGCTCGCTGGCTGATAAAGAGAAAGCCGCACCCGCTTTCATCAACGAGAGGACTGTGGCAATCGAGAGCGGCCAGACTAAAAGTTACTATGCAAGTTTCTTTATCAAATCGGCGGATGGCCGCGCGAGTGTGAGCAGAAATGTTGAGGGGCAAACCGTGACGCTCAGCATCCCGGCTCTAGTCCAGGGAGAAACATCTGCGCCCGTTGATTTCCTTTTTTCTTTTAAGTACGTAGAATACCAGCACTAAGAAAAACCGGCGGCAATCTAGAGTCTTCAAGCTCTATCTATAGAGACCGGGAGCAAGAGCTTTTGATTCGTGAAAACACGTAAGAAGAAGAGATACCGAAACGGAGAGTAAAGATGGCACAAGAAGCACTGGGAATGGTTGAGACAAAAGGTCTGGTGGCGATGATCGAGGCGGCGGACGCTATGGTCAAGGCCGCGAACGTCACGCTCGTCGGCTACGAGAAGATCGGCGCTGGCTTTGTGACGGCGATTGTGCGCGGCGACGTGGCGGCGGTGAAGGCTGCAACGGATGCGGGCGCAGCGGCTGCGCGTCGCGTCGGCGAACTGGTCAGCGTCCATGTCATCCCGCGCCCGCACGGAAGCGTTGACGAAGCACTGCCAATCGGAAACAACAGCTAAGAGCAGTTTTCGGTTTTCAGTGTTCAGCAAGAAGACGACTTGCTCTTACTGAAACTGAAAACTAAAAACTGAAAACTGCATATGATTATCGCGCGCATCCTCGGCACGGTTGTCTCGACACAGAAGGACGAGCGTTTGATGGGCAAGAAGCTGCTCATCGTGCGCCCTGTTAATCTGGACGGAACGGATACAAGCGCCTATGTCGTCGCCGTTGATACGGTCGGCGCAGGCTTTCACGAGCGCGTCCTCGTCGTCGCAGGCTCCAGCGCACGCCTCGCGCAGGGCATGAAGGACGCACCCATCGACGCAGCCATCGTCGGCGTCATAGACACCGTGGACATTAACGATTAAAAAAGTCTAGAGAGCCGGAATGACTTTCTTTTGACTCTCCAGACTCTCTGGACTCTTTTATGCAGCTTGCTCGTGTCATCGGAACGGTTGTGGCAACGGTGAAGAATGATTCGCTGGAAGGACGCACGCTGCTCGTCATACAGTCTTTGAATGCGCGGCTTGAGCCGCAGGGGAATCCGCTGGTGGCTGTGGATTCGGTCGGAGCAGGCACGGGCGAGCTTGTCTTCTGGTGTCGCGGCAAGGAGGCTAGCTTTCCCTTCAAGCGCGAGGACACCCCTACGGATTGCACGGTGGTCGGCATAATTGATTCCGAAGCGCACGTGACGAACGGGAGCAGGCGTAGATGATTCTGGCGCTCGTGCTGGGAAATGTAGTGGCAACGCAGAAGAATCATCGCTACCAGAACGCGCGCGTGATGCTTTGCCAGCCCCTCACGCTCGAAGGCGAAGAGACGGGAGCGACATTGTTGGCGCTCGATTCGGTGGACGCGGGCGTGGGCGACACGGTTTTGATAGTGCAGGAAGGGTGGGGCGCTTCAACGGCTGCGACCGGAGAGGCGGGCGCGGCCATTGATTCGGCTATTGTGGGCGTGGTGGATAGAATTGATTTACTCGAAGACGAGCGGCGAGAGGAGATGCTATGAGCGCTGAACAGGATCGTGTGCGCGCGATTGCCGAGCGCATAGCCCAACGCGTCTCGCAAAATACGGGCGAAGATGAAACGCATCCTCGCGGCGCATCCCGTGCGAAGCCAGACGAGTTGACCTCCATGCGCGAAAGCCTTGACGAGTTGAAACGAAAGCTCGCCACCATCGAAGAACACCTGTCGCGCGGGAAAACGGACGCTTCCTTTGAGAGGCAGGACGCTTTAGAGCAAGGTGGCGGAAGCTCATCGCAGCAGGAAAGAAACAACACGCGCCCCCCTACAGCAGTGCAATCGCCCTGGTTGAGCGGCATCTATGTTCCGGCGGCGCATCCGAGCCAGGAGAAGTTCGGAGTCGAAGAGGCTGCCGTCTCAGAGTTGGTAGACTTCTTTGAGAAAGAGAAGACCTGCGAGCTAGAGCCGGGCGGCAAGCCCTGCACGCACTGTGACATGTGCAGCTCGCGCGGATTCTAAAGGCAGGTAACGGGTGTCAGGTGTCAGGTGCCGGTAAAAAGAAAGACATTTGGATTTTCTTTTACCGTCACCCGGCACCTGACACCCGTTACCTGTTTGTTACTTGTTCTGATTGCGGCGAACGTCGTTGGCGTTAATCTTTGGTACTGCCGTAGCGCCCGGGTCGGCCTTGAAGTAAGGCTCTTCCTTGAAGCCGTAGAGCTTGGCTGCGATCACTGTCGGAAAACTGCCGCGCGTAGTGTTGTAATCCTGCACAGCCGTATTGTAATCGCCGCGAGCGGTCGCAATACGATTCTCCGTCCCCGCCAACTCGTCCTGAAATTTCAGGAAGTTTTCATTCGACTTTAGATTGGGATAGTTCTCCTGCAAAACCAGGAGACGGCCTAGAGCCGAGCCTAAGCTATTGTTGGCGTCAATCACAGCTTGCTTCTGCTCAGGCGTCTTGTCGCCGTTTGCGCCCTGCGGCTGAGCGCTCGTCGCATTCAGCAATTTTGAGCGAGCATCGGCAATCTGCCCGAAGACTTCCTGCTCCTGAACGCCTGCGGCCTTCGCCGCCTCGAAAAGATTCGGGATGAGATCGGCGCGCCGCTGTAACTGGTTCTCCACCTGCGCCCACTTCGCCTTCACGTTCTGCTGTTTGGTTTGCAGAGTGTTATAACCGCAGCCGCTCGCCGTTACCGAAACAAAAACCGCGAGTGCCAAAAGCCCTATTCTTCTCTTGTTCATCTCAAATTCTCCATTACAAGCTAAAAAGACTCTTTTCCAATTCGAGTCTCAAAACTAATTCTTTCAAGCATACAAAAAGCCTACGTTGATGCGCCCGCAGCCGGAGCGGGCAACTGATCCACCACCTCTATGACGCGCTCTATCTGAAGCATGTAGGATGCGAAGAGCGAGTTTGCCTGTACGTCAGTCAAAGCGAATTCGTCCGCGCCCACTTCGCGCAGCATGAAGATTTTTTCAAACGCATCGCCGTCCAGTCCCAGCAGCTCGACTGTCGCGCGCACTGCATCCTGCTTCGCCACCGGCGGCTCAACTCCATGCAGTATCAGCACGGGACGAAACAACGCGCTGAAGCTGCCAAGGCTTTCGGACATCAGCGCCGCCAATTTTTCGGTGGAGGTCGAAGCGGGAATGTAAGAGCGCCGAAGCTGTATGAGCTTTCCGCGCAGCTCGTATTCTGTCTGATGCCGCAGATTCTGGTTTGAAAGCTCTACGAACTCGAAAGGGTCACTGCCATAGAGAATTTTCCGGGTGCGTGCCATTTGATGAAACTCTATCGGAAACACGTCAGCCGCATCGCTCAACTCCCTGAGCGTGAAATAAACGGGCAGCGGTTGACCCAATCGTCGCCACTCGCGCGCGGGAGCCTGCGCCAGCCGCAAATCTTCCGGCGTGATGCTGTGAAGAGCGACGAGCACGTTCAAGCCGAACCGCTCGGCCATCTCGTCGCCCACAGCCGCCGAGCCGTAAAGCACCACGGACGCAAGATTCTCTTTATGCGTCGCGCGTAAGTCCTCTACGAAGTGCTTGAGCGATTCCTGAGTAATCTTCATTGCGATTGTTCCATGCCCGATTGCACAACCTCAGATGAGGGATGCGCAATCAGGAATCAAAAAGCTTTTCGCGCTTCCGGTTCCAGCCAATTCTTCACCAGCTTCCGCCCGCGCCGCCGCCGTCAAAATCCCCGCCGCCGCCGAAACCGCCGAAGCCTCCGCCGCTATCGCCGCCGCCGCCCGACCATCCACCCGAACTCCACCCGCCTGAACTCGAACCACTACCGAAACCACTAAACAGAGAGCCTAAGAAGAGCATGTTCAAGCAACCGCCGCCGCCACGGCCACTGAATACAATAATGATAATGATGAGAATGAAAATAATCGCACAGCACGTAGTAATACTACTCGGAGGGCTGTTGCCGGTTCTTCTGGCTGGTTGTTGCGAGCGCGGCTGGCTTGCGTCCGTCTGCGTATAGATGCCTGCGGTCGAGAACCCGCGCTTTTCTGCCAGCGTGTCTATGTAGGCGCGAATCGTGTCCATCACGCCTTTGCCGTAATCTCCCGCTTTGAATGCCGGAACGAGATACTGTCGCTGAATCGAGCCGACCAAACCGTCCGGCAACTCGCCCTGAAGATGACGGCTGACGAGCGTGAAGTATTTACGGTCATCAACGGCTATGAGAAGCAGCAACCCTTCCTTGCTGTCATTGTCAGGCCCGATCTTCCATTTTCTTCCGACCGCGAGCGTGTAATCAAAAATCTCCTGCCCACCCGTTGTCTTCACCGTGACGACTGCGAACTCTATATTCTGTTGTCGCTTGAGATTAATAAGAGTCTGTTCGAGCCGCTGCTTTGTGTCTGAATCAATAATGTTTGCGAAATCGTTGACGGCATTGCCGGTAGGCTCCGGAATCGGAGCGCCGCCGGATTGCGCGCGCACGGACACGCTCGCCAGAAGCAGGCAGGCGAGCGCAGCTAAAAAAACAGATCTTGATTTATGCTGGATCAATGGCTACATCATACCAACTCGCACGTAGCAGTCAACACAGCGCGAGGTATAGGGACTGAAGCGCACGCCGCACGCGCCTTAATCTCCCGGCCTTTGGCCGAAGACCTCTATAATTCTATGAGGCGATGCAGAAGATAGAAGAGAGCGACGCCGACAAAGACTACGAACGAGACCAGGGGGTTCTTCTCCTCCTGATGGTTGACTTCGGGGATGAGATCGCTGGCGGCAACATAAAGCGTTACGCCCGCGGAGAAGGGAAGCGCATAAGAGACCGCAGCGTCCAGCTTTGATTCAAGCAGCGCGACCACCAGCACGCCTGCAAGCGTTGCCATGCCTACGGCCAGGGTAGCGACGCGCGCCTTGCGCAGCGAGCGCCCCGAAGCGAGCATAATCGAAGCCACCGTAAATCCTTCCGGCAGCTTGTGTAGAAGGATGGCGATGAAGACCAGCAGGCCGACTTTGCGGTCAACCATAAAAGCTGCGGCGATGGAAACGCCGTCGAAAAATGTGTGAATCAAGAGGCCGCCGATGGCCGAGTAGGCTGCCGTCGGGCGGATTACGGACTCAGGATGCGTCTCCGCCCCGAAGTGAAAGTGGGGCGTGACGGTGTGTTCCACGAATTGAATCAGAAGATAACCGGCCAGAAGAAGCGCCATCGCGCCGACCACAGCGCCCGTGCTTTCTTCCACGCTTGCGCGCCCCTTTGTCCAGATGGCGACGGTCTCCGGCACTATCTCTATAAATATAGCCGCCAGCATAAAGCCAGCGCCCAGCGCCACCAGATATTTGAGCAGGCGCTCGTTCCGGCGATGTATGCCCGACGCGGTCAGAAACAGCCCGCCCGCGATGTTAGCTACGCTCGCCAGCGCACCGAAGAGAAGTAGTCCGCCAAAGCCCATCCAGGTTTCAGTCTGCCAGCGGGCCGGGATCAATTTGATAGAACGGCATGGCCGCAACTATACATGATGCACTACAGGCTTGGCTACGCAGACCTGACCTTCCGCAGTGCTTAAGACTTGCTTAAGGAGGGTCGATTGGGCTGTTTTAGAACAGCTAAAAGCCTGTCCAAATGGCTCCCATACACCATATCGTGCTTAAGATTTCTCTGAAAAACAGTTTTTTTCTTCTTGACAGGCAAAACAAAGGGGGGGTACTATGCGCCGCAGGTGGTAAAAAGTGGCCGAAAGTGGGCGAAAGAGAGTAGCTTGCACCGAGCCATTAAAGTTTTACTTAAAGGTTTAAGCAGCACCCACTCCGCACCCTTCGCCGAAATCCTATGTTAAGAGGAAATTACACGGCGCGTATTGACTCCAAGGGGCGGTTGAAAATACCAACCCCGTTCCGCCGCCTGATAGAGGAGCGACACGGGCAGGGCGTGTACGTGACAAGCCTGACGGGCGAGAACGTGCGTATTTACCCTTTGCCCGAATGGGAGACCATAGAGCAGCGTCTGGCACTTCTGCCCTCTATGGATCCGGCGCGGCGCAAGTTCCTTGACCGTACGAACTACTACGGTCAGCAATCGGAGATAGACACACAGGGGCGCGTGCTCGTTCCCCCGCTCTTAAGACGTAGCTCCGGCGTCATAGGCGAAGTGGCCGTCCTGGGTTACCTGACATATTTAGAGGTCTGGGAGCTTGAAAAGTTCAGAGAGCGCCTTCTCTCAGACCCCTACACGGAAGAGGATGAGACGGCGATTGCACGACTGGGCATTTAAGGAAATGATGAATGCGGAATGCAGAATGATGAATTAAAAGCAGTTTCCTTTCATTCCGCATTCTGCACTCTGACTTCTGCATTTGAAAGCTGTTCTTTGAGATCACGGGGCGGTATTGATGGCAGCGCCTGAGGGGGGCATGGGCGCGCCACACCGCCCCGTGCTATTGCACGAGACTACAGGGCTGCTTCAGCCGGAACAAGGCGGTCTTTTTGTAGACGGCACGCTGGGGCTTGGGGGGCATAGCGAGGCTATCTTGGAGGCCTCGATTGATGCGAGCGTGATCGGTTTAGACCGCGACCGCGAGGCGCTTCGTTGGGCCACGAAGCGCCTGGCGCGTTTTGGCTCTCGCTTTCGTGCGGTGCATGCGGACTTTCGTGGCATCGCGCGTGTGCTGGAAGAAGCAGGCGTTAAGCAAGTGCGCGGTATGCTGGTGGATTTGGGCGTCAGCTCTTTGCAGTTCGATTCGGAAGAAAGAGGCTTCAGCTTTCGTCATGATGCGCCGCTGGATATGCGCATGGATTCGGAAGGCGATGAAGAGACGGCGGCTGAGCTGCTGGCAACGCTTCCCGAAGAAGAGATAGCGCGCATCATCTACGAGTACGGGGAAGAGCGACACTCGCGCCGCATCGCTCGGTGGATAGTTGAAAGAAGAGAGCGCGGTGAGCCTGTAGGGACGACGAAAGAGCTGGCCGAACTGGTCGCGCGTGCGGTGAAAGCCAACAGGAAAGATCGCATACATCCTGCGACGCGTACCTTTCAGGCGCTTCGCATTGCGGTCAACAGAGAGCTAGAGGGTCTAGACGAGTTCATTGAAACGGCCATTGATCTTTTAGAAGAGGACGGGCGCTTTTGTGCGATCAGTTTTCACTCTCTTGAAGACCGCATCGTCAAGCGCACGTTGCGCCGTCTTTCAGGCCATTGCGAATGTGATCGTCGCGTGCCGGTCTGTACGTGCGGCGCACGCCGCGCAGTTGAAATCCTGACGCGCCGTCCGGTTACGCCGGATGAGCAGGAAGTGGAAGAGAACCCGCGCGCTCGAAGCGCCAAGTTGCGTGCCTGTCGCAGGCTCGCCGCCCATTGAAATTTTGGAACATTAATCGCCCCATGCGCCTTCCTCATCATTTTTGATTTTTGACCCGAGGCTACAAACGCGATGAGAAGATTACCACCCAATCAACCGAACTTCGCCGTCCGTCGTGAGCGAGACAGCCGTGCGCTCACGCGTTTAGTCCTCCTTCTCTTTTGCGGGCTTGTGCTCTCCGGAGGTTTCGTCTTCGCTGCTGGACAGCGCTTTTCCGCAGTGCGCTATGGCTACCGGAGTGAAGAGCTGCGGCGCGAGCGCGACCGCCTTTTAGAAGAGCAGCGCAAGCTTATACTGGCGCGCGAGCAGGCCACCTCCCCGGCGCGGCTTGAATCGGCGGCACGCGCCATAGGCATGCAGCCCGTTCGTCCGTCACAGGTCGAGATGGGTGCAACGCGCGAAAGCGCACAGCCCACAGCTTCTACAGCGCTCGCTGTATCTTCCGCGACGCTCAATCGTTAACGAATCTGATGGGGCGCGCAACTCCTTTTTTTGAGTCTGGCCGTTACGCTTTAAGGAGCGCGCCCATTAGTAGCGCAAAAGCCTCACACGCTTGAGGCGCAAACCCCGATGGCCTGAGAGAAGTTTGATTTCCCCTTTCACGCGCTGGCAGCCGAACGACCCAGGAAACCGAAAGCGCGTGGCACATGAGAATGACAAAGCTGAGGAACATGCGCGCAAGCTCTGCCGCTCTATCAAAAGCCCGACCCGACGCCTCGCGCAGGCGTGCTCTAGTCATCATCTCCCTGCTTGTCTTCTGGATGCTCATCATCACGACGCGGCTCGTTTACCTGCAAACCTTCCAGCATGAAATGCTCGCGCGCCGCGCTCGACTACAGCAACAGGATGCTATAGAGACCAGTCCCATGCGCGGGCTTGTGCTGGATCGTCAGGGGCGAGAACTGGCGCGCAGCATTGACACGGAATCTTTCTTCGCCGTCCCCATAGAGATTAAAGACGAAGAGAAGACTGCGGCCAGCCTTGCGCCGCTCGTGGGCGTTGAGCGTGCAACCCTGACCGCTCGATTGCGCGAGGGCAGGGAGAAGAATCGACAGTTCGTCTGGATTGCGCGCAAGCTCGATGCCGTGCAGGCGCAGAAAGTGGCTGTGCTCAAGCTTGAAGGCGTCTACTCGCTCAAAGAGCCGAAGCGCTTCTACCCGAATGGGCAACTGGCGTCGCACGTGCTCGGCTTCGTAGACCTGGACGAAGTTGGCTTGGGCGGCGTCGAGCAGGTTTATAACGAGCGCATACAGGGCGAGGCGGGCAAGCTCTTTGTAGAAACGGACGCGCACAGGCATTCCTACAACAGTCTTGAAGTAGAGCCGCGCCCCGGCCAGGCAGTCGTGCTGACCATTGACCAGATGGTTCAGTACAGGACAGAGCAGGCGCTCGCAGCAGCGGTCGAAAACTCTAAGGCCAAAAGCGGCACGGCCATTGTGCTTGATCCGCGCACGGGTGAAATTCTGGCGCTGGCGAATGCGCCCTCGTTTGACCCGAACGATGCGCGCAGGTCTGCGGCTGAGTCTCGCGCCAATCAAGCGCTGCAAAATATCTACGAGCCTGGCTCGACCTTCAAGATAGTCGCGTACAGCGCGGCGATTGAAGAGGGACTGGTCAAGCCGTCCGACCACATAGATTGCCAGATGGGTTCGATTAACGTGGCCGGGCGAATCGTTCATGACCATCACGCTTTCGGGTCTCTGACGATTACAGAGGCGCTTGCTAAATCCTCCAACGTCGCGGCGATTAAGCTCGGTTTGAGATTGGGCGATGCGCGCATGTACGACTACATACGCCGTTACGGCTTCGGCGCTCGCACAAATGTAGAGCTGCCGGGCGAGACCGCAGGAATCGTGCGCCCTGTTGCACGCTGGCAGCCGACCTCTATGGGTTCAATCGCCATGGGGCAGGAGATTGGCGTCACGCCTTTGCAGATGGCCGCAGCCTTCGCCGCTATCGCCAACGACGGCGTGCGCATCGCGCCTCATCTGGTGCGCGAGATTCGCACTACGGACGGCACACTTACTTATCAGGCGCAGCCCGAAATGCGCCGCGTCGTGAGTGCAGAGACTGCTAAGGTTTTACGAGGCATGCTCGAAAGCGTGACCGTCAGCGGCACGGCGAAGAAGGCGCAGGTAGAAGGATACACGGCGGCGGGCAAGACCGGCACGGCGCAGAAGATAGACCCGCGGACGCACGCCTACTCGCAGACGAAGTACGTGGCCTCGTTCGTCGGGTTCGCGCCGCTTGAGAACCCCGCGGCCGTCATCATCGTCGTCATCGACGAGGCCG
>DASWQH010000060.1:0-29369 GCA_036403815.1 Pyrinomonadaceae bacterium
TGGTCAGACTTCCACGTGCAACAAGAGATGCGTTATATTCTTTCCAGTTACGGAGACGGTATTGTCGTTTGGTTTTCTTCTGTTTCACACCAAAAGATTACCAGCACTACTGTCTCCGTAGCTATTTATGCAACAAAGTCATCAGGCTCTGAAAACTTCAGTGTTTCACGTTATCACGGCTGATAATCTATTTTATGGTTTATAGTCGTGATTAAGGAGTCGTTTGAATAAACAACCGCAGCCGCTCTCTGATCTCATCACGTATGTGGCGAAAGGTTTCAATTACCACTTCTTCCTCTCCCGTGGCTGCGGCGGGATCATCAAAGGTCCAGTGAATACGCTCCGTCTTTCCCGGAAAAACTGGACAGCGCTCGTTGGCATTGTCACAGACTGTAATTACATAATCGAACTCTTGGCCGAGAAATTCATCGACCGACTTAGAACGATGATGAGAGATGTCTATGCCGATCTCGCTCATGACCTTGACGGCCTGGGGTCTAACAAAGCTCGCCTCCACGCCTGCGCTCGACACCTCGAAGGAGCCTTTGCCGTCATGGCGTAATAACCCTTCGGCCATCTGGCTTCTGGCAGAATTCCCGGTACACAGAATTAAGACCCGTTTTTTATCCTTCATCTCTTTCTCTCCTTTGTATCGTGAGGGACTAAAACGGCCTCCGCGTCTTTAGGCAGTGTAGGTACGAGCCAGCGAAAGAGCATGGTCGCCGACAGTGCTCCTGCGAACTGTGCGATGATGAAACCAGGGGCATCGACCGGACGGATGCCAACAAAAGTATCACTGACAGAGCGCGCGAGAGTCACTGCCGGATTAGCAAACGATGTAGAGGATGTGAACCAGTAGGCGGCCGTGATGTAGGCGGCGACCGCGAAAGGCACCGCAGAAGAGCGCAGGCGCACGCAGCCCCAGATGACAGCCAAAAGGCCAAAGGTCGCTATAAATTCGCTGAAGACTTGGGCGCTACCACTCCTGTCATGCTTTGAAGCGAAGAACAAAGGCAGACCGAACATAACATGCGCGGAAGCAACCCCGGCGAAAGCTCCTACTACTTGAGCGATTATGTAATGAGGTACTTCGCGCCAAGCTAACCCGCCCTGGGAAGCATCCGCCAGAGTGACGGCCGGGTTGAAGTGTGCGCCGGAGATAGGGCCGAAGGTCAGGATAAGCGCGACGAGTGCTGCGCCCGTGGCAATAGTGTTAGCCAGCAGAGCTATAGCTACATTGCCCCCAGATAGTCGTTCCCCCATGACTCCTGAGCCAACAACCGCCGCCAGTAACATCGCTGTACCTACTGCTTCAGCCACCAGACGTCGAGCAAGTGTCATTTGATTATTTAGGCCCTGTCACTTATTCCATTCCCGCTACTTATTGATTGCTCAGCCATCATTATCTCTCATCTTCTCGACGAGGTGATTCTTGTCCAGGCTATAGCCCACGTTGATCATTGCAATTATCTTTAGACCGAAGTGTGCCAGCTTACGACGCAAACGATAGATTTGTACATGAATGGTTTGTGTATTGGGTTTTTCGTCACCTCCCCACGCATAACGCCATATTTCTTCAGAGGGAACTACGCGCCCAGGATGGAGGGTAAGACGTGAAAGGATGAGAAACTCTTTGAGGGGAAGCCGCAACGAGTATCCATCACAAGCCACGTAATAATTATCATGTTCTACCCGCAGGTGACCGTCATCGTAAATGTTTTCATCAGCATTAAGCGCAGCGCGATTCATTCCTGTGAGAGATCTTAATTGAGTCGGCATATAGTTATTCAAGGCAAGCGGAACTGTAGAAGCATGAGGCGGACCTCACGTAGCTATGTGTCACGCTCAGTCCGCCCCACCCTGAAACCTTCAGAAATTGAATCGCAGGGCAAATTGAATCTGCCGATTCGTACCGAGTCCGACGGTGCGCTCGACCGTTTGTCTGAGTAGGCCGAAAGTCGAGCCTGCCGCTGCCTGAGTAAATGGCTGCTCCGGCTGGAGTTGATTGACTCCAGTACCAAGCGCGTTATTCAAGGTCGATGAGGGATTGGCGAAGTTCGTAAGGTTGAAGATATTGAAGACCTCTGTTCGGAACTCAATATTTGTATTTTCCGTCAGGCGAATCCTCTTATTCAGGATCAAATCAAACTGCCTGAAATTAGGCCCGCGCAGAGCGTTGCGTGGCAGGTTGCCGAAGGCGCCGGGTGCCGGCATAGCGAATGCCGCCGAATTAAGTAGGTTGCGTCGTTATTGAGATAAGGATTTACTTCCGTGAGCAGGTCCGGGCGGCGGACGTTGCGCGAAGCGCCTCCCCCGGGCGTGTTGACGACGGCACTAAAGCCTACGGGGAGCGGGTTCGCTGCATTGATCGTTCCAGGCAAAGCACGCACCTCTCCGGAGGTGCAGCCGGCGGCCGGGTTTGTGCATTGAATTACCACGTCGGGACGTGTCAGGAGCACTTCGATAGGTAGGCCGGAGCGGGCATTAACAATTCCACCGACCTCCAGGTCTCCGAGAAGAGCATTACCAACAGCGCCCAAGTTATATTTCTTGCCCCTGCCGAACGGGAGGCCGTAGATTGCGCTCAGGTTAAAGGTGTGGCGAACGTCGAAGTTGTTGTAGCCACGATCATCGTCAAAATTAAAGTTAGTCGCCAGCGTCCTGGCTTCATTTGATCCGGCGGTATTGCCGAAAGAGCGCGAGAATGTGTATTGCGCGTTGAGGGTTAGCCCTGTGCTGAATCTACGCGCCAGCGTCGTCTGTAGTGCGTTGTAGCTATCCGAGCCGCCGCTCGTCTTATAGTCAATCTCGGCGAAAGGGTTCTGAACGGTCGCTCCGTTAACGATGGAGAATTCACGAACGGTCGTTACACCAATCACTCTTCCGCTTACGGGATCCGTGACGTTGACGACGCCTACGCCAACGGGAATATTTGCTCCGGAGACAATAGAAGTTTGTTCCGGAAGAATCTTGTTGGCGATGCTTCGCAGGAAGAGATTGCGTCCTTGGCTGCCGACGTATGCGATCGTCGCCACAGTGTTATAGGGCAATTCCTGCTGTACGGACACGCTGTACTGGTAGACCTTCTCAGGGATCTGATATTCGCGGGCATACGCGCGCGGTTGATAAGAGCGCGTGTTGGGGTTGGAGTTAAAGAAGGCGACGGCCGCGGCCGTGTTGAGAGGAAAGACGTTGAGCGCCCCGCTCGTGAAAGTGGAACTGATGCGATCGCTCTCTATCGGCTGAATCTGGTCTTCGGTCTGGCCGGGGCCGTAGTAGATGCCGAAGCCGCCGCGCAGCACTGTATGCCCGCCGCCGAAGAAGCCCGTGCTGTTCGGATTAGGAGACCACGTAAGAGCAAGGCGCGGCCCGAAATTGATCTTGGAAGTCTTGAAGGCTGCTTCAGTGGGAGGACGCAGAGTGCCCGTAACAATGTCGAATAGCACTTGCAGATTTCGGGCTTCTCTAAGAGGCGTGTAGTATTCGTAGCGCAGGCCGTAGTTCAAAGTCAGATTCGGACGAATCTTCCATTCATCCTGAGCATAAGCAATGTAGTACTCCTGCTTAGCGAACCGTTGCCCGGTAGCCCCACCGTTGAAGGGACTGGCTTCGCTCACATCTCCCAGGAACTGGACGGACTGCGGCGTGTTCGCCAGAAAGCTCGTAATATTCGAGTAGGTGTAGGTCGTGCCGCCGAGCCTGTCGGTATAGAGACGGATGGCGCGGACCTCGCCCCCGAACTTGTAATTGTGGTTGCCCTTGGTCCAGTTCAGGTTATCGATGAAAGATAGCGAGTAAGGCGCATAAGGCTGGCCGCGTCCGTTGGTGGCAGAGTTGGCGCGCACAAGGCCCCCGGGCACGGCGGTGCCGGCCGAAGCGCCTTGACCAGCGATGCCGAAGTTGGCCGTGTTGCCGGAGATGTTGATTGCTACGGAAGAGAGGTCAAGGCCATTTACGGTCGGCGCAAATCCGTTGATGCGCGTATAGGCTCCGTTGAATCCAAACTTGAACTTATTGAGGACTGTCTGCTTGAAGATTGACTGGAGGGCTACGACGCCGTTCTGAGGGTTGGCCGTGATACGGACGCGGCGGCCTGTCACGCCTTCGGGCTGATCGTTGCTACCCTGATCACGGAAATAGCGCATGTAGATTGAGTGGCGCGAGTTGAGTTTGAAATCGAAGCGAGCCGCGACGGAGTTTTCATCGACGATGGAGGTAGCCTGAAGCTGTGCTACGTCGAAGAGGTTGCTGCCTGTGCCCTGTTGAATAATCGCCGCGCTCGGCGAGCGGAAAGCCGAAAGCAAGGGGACTATTGTAGCGTTGCAAGGCGTTGTCCCTGTTCCGACGGGCGGGGCGCAGATGCGCGCAGCTTGGCCCGGAACGGCCTCTATGGAGTTGACACCGGCGCGCAAGCGATAGCCTTCATAAGAGAAGAAGAAGAAAAACTTGTCTCTGATAATCGGCCCGCCGATAGACCCGCCGAACTGGTTCAGACGCAACGGGCTTTTCTGCCCGACGATATTATCGAAGAAGTTGGCCGCGTCCAGCGCGTCGTTACGAAGGAACTCGAAGGCGGAGCCGTGAAACTGGTTGCCGCCCGATTTAGTGACGACGCTGATTTGCCCGCCGGTGCCTGTGCCATACTCTGCCGGGAAGTTGTTGGGATCAACCCGAAATTCCTGAACATTTTCCAGACTTGATTGCAGGCGGAAAGGTGAGGGCACTTCGCCGTTGAGATTGCCGGGGCTTGCATCGATGATGGCCGAGCCTTCGATGCCGTCGAAGCGGATAATATTCTGCTGCACGGCACGGCCCGAAAACCGTATGTCGCTAAATGTGCCGGAGCCGCTGTTGACTGAACCCGGCGCTTGCAGGTAGAGCTGCGAAAGCTGGCGGCCGTTAATCGGCAGGCCCTCGACCGAGACTGTGCGCGAGGCGTTTGAGACGAACACGCTCGGCGCGTGGCGCATGTGTCAGGCCTTCATCCCGCTGCTTTGTAAGAGTAAACACGCACGCATCGTGAACGTGTCGAGCGAGAGCGGTTCGCTGACTATCATGGGCGGGGGCACGCCCGGCTATAGCGTCTCGAAGGTAGCGCTGAACGCGCTCACGCGGATGCTCGCCGACGAACTGCGCCCCGCACGCATCCTCGTCAACTCGGTCTGCCCCGGCTGGGTCGCGACCGACATGGGCGGGCCTAACGCACCGCGCACTGTCGAAGAAGGCGCGGCGAGTGTCGTGTGGGCCGCGACGCTGCCGGACGACGGGATGACGGGCGGGTTCTTCCGCGACGGGGAGCCGCTCCCTTGGTGAAGAACGGAACTTCGTCTTTGGTTTTCTATTCGCTCTCTGCCTGCGCTGAGGCGATGATGCTTTCGATCACCTCCGTCTTGGCCTTCGCGTAGTCGTTCATGTCCGACCACTCTTTCATGGCTAGTTCGCGCTTTCTACGCTCGTAGCGGTTTCTGTCTTCGATGTTTCGGCGCAGGCGCTCGCGGAAGGTGAGGTTTCGCTCAATCTCCGGGCAGCCAGTCGAGTAAACGTGGACGTGCATGTCCCTTTCAGGAGTACGGAACATACGGTGCTCGTTCCAGTCCGGCTCACGCACACGCAACCGGTAGCCTGCCGCTTCCAGTTGTGGCAGATATGTTGACTCATCAGCGGAATCCTGTACCACGACAAGAATGTCTATGATGGGCTTAGCGGCCAGCCCCGGAACGGAAGTCGAACCTATATGCTCGATCCGCAGGATGGCAGGGCCGAGCGCTTCAATGATTCGCCTGGCGTGCGTCTCGAACTTCTTCGGCCAATCCGTGTCGTAGTCGAGGAGCTTAATTTTGGCTTTTTCGACGCCTCCGATCAGCCCTGTTTCTAATAGCTTATCTGCCATAACAGTCCTTTCGCGACCCATAGAAAGCTAAATCACTTCTTAGAATAACCTTGGATAAAATTGAATCAAAGAAGTTCTATCATGGCTTGTTACTTTGAGACTCTGCCTCAGGGCTATCGTGTAGGTTGCTTTGCGGCCAGATATTCCTGTATAGGCTCTAGCCATGACAGCGCAGTCTAACTTCTCCGGCGGGGCGAGCGATTCGTCGGCTGCCATGCCAAATCTCCCCGAAGGCTTTCGCTATTGGCAGGAGTTGATAGGCCGGGATGATGAAGGTTTTCTGCTGGCGCGCGTACGAGAGCTGCCCTTTCGTGATTTCGAGTTCCACGGCTATACAGGCAAGCGACGGGTAATCTCCTTCGGCTGGCGTTATGATTTCTCCGGACGTCATCTTCAGAAGGCTGATGAAATACCCGATTATCTCTTACCGCTGCGTGAAACGGCGGCAGCTTTCAGCGCTATGGAGCCTGAGGAGTTTGAGCACGTGCTCGTCACGGAATATGGCCCCGGGGCTGGCATTGGCTGGCACCGGGATAAGGCTGTCTTCGGTGAGGTCATAGGAATCTCTCTACTTTCGCCTTGCGTGTTCCGCATGAGGCGGGAGGTGAGTAAGAAGAAGTGGGAGCGCTTTAAACTGGTGGCCGAACCGCGCTCTGCCTACTTCCTGAGCGGCCCTGCGCGTTTTGAGTGGGAGCACAGCATCCCGCAGATGGAGGCTCTACGCTATTCCATTACCTTCCGTAACCTGCGCTGAAGGCAGAGCTGCTATCATCTCTGAAAAGCCTATGCGAAATATCTATCGGGGCGTTTTATCGAGAGGAGAAGGAAATGTTTCTAGGCCATTTCGCAGTTGGGTTAGCTGCTAAAAGGTATGCCCCGCGCGCCTCGCTAGGGACTCTCATCGCGGCGCCGCTCCTTCTGGACCTACTATGGCCTATATTTCTGCTCACAGGTATGGAGCGGGTACGCATTGAGCCCGGTAATACCGTCTTCACCCCTCTGGCCTTCATTCATTATCCATGGACGCACAGCCTGCTGACCGCTTTCGGTTGGGCAATACTTTACGCCCTGCTCTACTTTGTGTCGACAAAGTACAGGCCGGGCGCTGTGTGTATCTTCATCGGTGTGCTCAGCCACTGGTTTCTGGACGCTGTAGTGCATATACAGGATTTGCCTCTCTATCCGGGCGACGGAACTCTCGTCGGGTTAGGATTATGGAATTTGCCTGCTGCGACCATCATTATCGAATCGGTGCTGTTTATCGCGGGTGTATGGCTTTACAGGAATGAGACACGCGCTGTCGATAGAATAGGGCGCTACGGCTTCTGGGCATTTATCGCATTTCTGGTCTTGGTCTATATCGGCAACGCCATAGGACCTCCTCCTGCTGATACCTTTACGCTGGCAATTGTGGCTCTTTCCGTTTGGCTACTTGTCCTGTGGGCGTGGTGGTTTGACCGGCACCGAACTACAACCTAACGGAAGGGTCTACGCGGGTTAAAGGCATGCTCGTTTCCACGGGTACTCCAACCAGAGGAAAATACTAACGGTGACCAATCAAATCAGCTTCAAAGACGGAGCTGCATACGAACGATACATGGGGAAGTGGAGCCAGCTTGCAGGTGAAACTTTCCTCGACTGGCTTGCTCCAAAATCAAGTTTGCGATGGCTTGATGTTGGCTGCGGCAACGGCGCCTTTACCGAAATGCTAGTCGAGCGGTGTGCGCCAGTCTCAGTACAGGGGATAGACCCATCTGAGGAGCAGCTTGCCTATGCTCGCACACGACCCCTCTCGCGTGTCGCAGAGTTTCGTCAGGGCGATGCGATAGCATTACCTTTCCACGACGATACGTTCGACGCGGCTGTCATGCCGCTGGTGATCTTCTTCGTTCCCGACCCGGCCAAGGGCGTTGCCGAAATGGCGCGAGTGGTCTGCGCGGGCGGCATCGTCGCGGCCTACGCGTGGGACATGGTCGGCGGAGGGTTCCCTTATGACACGTTGCAAGCTGAAATGCGTAGGCTGGGCGTTGCGGTTCCTCTACCGCCGAGCCCTGAAGCATCCCGAATAGATGCAATGCGGGAGTTGTGGGCTGGCGCGGGTTTGGACGAGGTTGAAACGCGGGAGATCACCGTGCAAAGGACATTCGATGATTTCGAGGACTACTGGGAGACAGTCCTCGGGGGGCCGAGCGTCAGCCCACAGCTCACGGCGATGGCGTCGGAGGAGCTGGCGCTTCTCCAGGCGCGGATGCGCACGTGCCTGCCGGCAGATGCCGCCGGTCGTATCACCTATAGCGCCCGGGCTAACGCAGTTAAGGGAAGCGTACCAAACAACTCATTCAATCCGAGCCCGCGATAGCAATATTTTCATGAAGCCCCCTTCGATGTAGATTGAAGGCTGAATGCGCGGGCCACGTTAATTCGGGCGTTGGCCGCTATAGATCCGCTCGCTCAGAGAGCGCGTGAGATGGCCTGCTCGCGGTGAGACAACCATGCGCAAGATTCGATATCAGGTAGCGTGCAGCCTCGATGGCTACATCGCCGGACCCAACGACGACTATGACTGGATCGTCGCGGACCCAGACATTGACTTCGAGGCGCTTTTCGACCAGTTCGACACCCTCCTGATGGGGCGCCGCACGTTCGAGGTGGCAGGGGCAGAAAGCCCTCCAGGAATGAAGACATTTGTCTTCTCGCGCTCGCTGCGCCCGGAGGATCACCCGGGCGTCACGATTGTTTCGGAGCAAGTCAAGGAGACGCTCGACAATCTGCGCGCGCAGCCGGGTAAGGATATCTGGCTATTCGGAGGTGGAGAGCTATTTCGGAGCTTGCTCGAACTCGGCTGCGTGGACACGGTTGAACCGGCGGTTATTCCTGTGGTGTTGGGTGGCGGTCGTCCGTTCCTCCCGGCCCCGGCTGTCCGCCGCCGCTTGTCACTGACTGAGGCGCGCATCTACGAGAAGAGCGGGATCGCCCTGCTGAAGTATGACGTGGTAGCTGATAAGACTCAGCCCAAATCCAAGAAGAGGAAGACGGGCGGGCGATAGGTGGTTCCGTTCGTGCGAGACCTAACTCCGCCTACAGGGAAGCGGGGCTGGGTTAATTCACGCGTTGGGTGCTTCGAATTGTTGGCATGAGCTTTTTGTTGTTAGCGAGCGGGCTCAACAGTAATCTCCTGATGCAATGGAACCCAACCGCGCCATGAGGGGCAAAAACGTCGAGTTTTCACACAGTCTGGTCTGGAGATGGGTTCAGAAGTACGCACCTGAGATTAATAAGAGAATCCGCCCACATCTGAAAATGAGCGGTACGTCTTATCGAGTAGATGAGACCTACATCAAAGTTGGTAAGCAATGGAAGTATCTCTACCGTGCTCTTGATAAAGAAGGCAACACGATTGAGTTCATGCTCAGTGCTAAACGTAATATTCCCGCGGCAAAACGCTTCTTCAGGAAGACGATAAGCACGCCTCATACCCGGATGCCTTCACCGTCTCGCAAGAAGAGAAAGTACTACTTTCGTCCAGAGCCTGTTCGGAGTTGCCGCATAGCCGAATCACCAGCAGGAAGTGTCATGCCCTGAATTATTTTTCGCAACACTGCCGTCATGGGCAATGTGATGACGCTCTGCGCGAAGTCTTGAAAGCGCGTGTCTTCATGCAGGCTGTCGTAGATGGATGGGAGGGGTGACTACAACCAGCTGTTACAGTGGGCAGAAAACCTGATTTAGTCTCTATCTCAAAGGATAATTTTGTGAGTAAAAGGAGAGAATCTTTAATAAGGCCCCGCCATAGTTGCCTCTAGTACGCACGACAGAACTCAGGTACAATGCGCAGCCAAGTCCGGTGCCACGACTCGCATAAGGTCCGAACACTCGTCTACCCACAAGTGCTGTTACTGTCACGAGCATAATCATGACCATCCCCCTCGGCGCTCGTTTAGGCCGCTACGAAATAAAACACCAACTAGGCGTGGGCGGCATGGGTGAAGTCTATCTGGCGCAGGATACAACCTTACACCGCCCCGTCGCGCTCAAGCTATTGCTCTCTAAGTTCACACAGGATGAAGACCGCCTGCGCCGCTTTGAGCAGGAAGCGCGCGCCGCCTCAGCTCTTAACCACCCGAACATTCTCACTATCTACGAGATCGGCTCGGAAGGGGACGTGCAGTTTATTGCCACTGAGTTCGTTGACGGTGTAACGGTGCGCCAACAGATGGGACGCACACCGATGAATTTTAGACAGGCACTGGACATTGCGGCCCAATCAGCAGCAGCTCTCGCTACAGCGCACGAGGCGGGGATAGTTCACCGCGACATCAAGCCCGAGAACATCATGCTGCGCAGCGACGGCTACATCAAGCTACTCGATTTCGGACTCGTTAAGCTGACTGAGAACGGCAGTGCACAACAGCGCCTTGTGGGCGGTAACCCGACGATTATTGACACGGACCCGGGCATCTTGATGGGAACGATCAAGTATATGTCGCCGGAACAGGCGCGCGGTCTGGATGTTGATGGACGCACTGACATCTGGAGTCTGGCCGTCGTGCTCTATGAGATGATCACGGGGCGGCTACCATTCAACGGGACCAGCACAACCGACATCCTTGTGTCTATTCTGCAACAGTCCCCCATGCCGCCAAGACTTTATACTTCTGATGTTCCCGCTGAGCTTGAGCGTCTTATCGCTCTTGCCCTAGCCAAGCGGCCGGAAGAGCGTTATCAAACGAGCCGGCAGATGGCGTCAGACCTTAAGGCCCTATGGCAGGATTTGGAGTTCAAAGCCAAATACGCATCTCCTACACGACCCGAGCGCAAGGGCCAAGAAACGATAACCGATGAAGACGTTCAACTGACAGCGAACCCACTCTCCGCCGACTCTCTCGCCGCGAAGAAAAGCCCCGGTCGCGCGCCTCTATCAGGTGAAATATCATCCGCTGCCGCAGGATGACCCTAAGCAAAGACGACCGGATATTACTCGGGCGCAGACGCTGTTTGGATGGAATCCCACTATTAGATTGCGTGAAGGACTGGAAAGAACTGTCCCTTACTTTACTGAACGAGTTAAATTGCTCCATGTCATGTAAGCTGAAGTGTAAGCATAGTTAGAAATAGAAGGGTATGAATCTCATCCATAACGACTCAGGATTAGGCCACCTCCTTCCCGAAATACGACTACTTATTGTAGCTATAATTCTGCACGTCCTCCTGGCATTGACTATTCAGTTTGTAGCATCGTTTGCTTTAATGCCTGAGTATGTTGATTCGCATGGCGTGTTCACATACGATAGCTTAGATTACCGAACTGAAGCTATATCCTTGGCTAACACTTTTCATCGAGAAGGATTACTTGCCTGGGTTGATGCTCCTTCACCACTGCATATTAGACTTTACTCGCTTTGCTACATCGGCACAGGCGCTTTATTTACTCTTGATGTTCTGGCAGTCGAGCCTCTTAATCTATCTTACTATTTATTTACTTTATCTCTAATTTATGCCATCTGCCGTGAGGTCTTCAGCCAGCAAGCAGGTTTGTTGGCCGCCTCAATCGTCGCCTTTTGGCCCTCCTTTTTACTTCATACCGTTCAGTTCCTCAAAGACCCTCTCTATATCGTTTGTATATTGGCACTGGTTCTTGTGCTCGTTAGTTGTCTAACCAGAAATTATTCCCTGCGCGCAGGAGTTGCGCTCGGTGTTGTGGGAGCGTTGTTGACGCTGCTGCTATGGCCGGTCAGAAATAATATGTGGGGACTGGTGCCTGTTTTCATAGGGGAGGCGACTCTGCTGCTAATTCTGCGGCAACTGCTTGAAAAGCATATCTCTTTTGGAAATATTTTATGCGCCATTCTTCTGATTACTGCGTGCCTGTGGTTCCCGGATGTCTTCCGCGGGTCGGAACCCCGCAGCAATGTGGTTTTAAGTAATCCCCCGGCCAGCAATATACAGCCCGTCGTGCAGACATCAACGAGCGAAGCCAAACCGAAGTCACCATCATACCTAACGGTTCTGGAATCTAAGCTTGATTATATTGCCAGTGAAATCAATCGGCTCCGTACAGGCTTTATCAAGAGCTACATAAACGGTGGCTCTAACATAGATGTTAATGTGCGATTTAATGGAGTGGGCGATGTGATTCGCCATCTCCCGCGTGCATGGCTGATAGGCTTTTTCAGCCCCTTTCCAGAGATGTGGTTTAGTCCCGGTAAAGAGGTCGGCTATGCTGGAAGATTACTTGCCGCTTTCGAAACAGCGCTAATGTATCTGAACTTCCCGCTCATGCTCTTCGGGTTGTGGAAGGCCAGACGAAAATGGGGAGCCTGGCAGTTAATTATTATAAGTCTCACAACCCTGACTGTCCTGGGAATGATCGTTACCAATATAGGGGCCTTATACCGCATGCGATTTGCTTACTGGATGTTGTTGGTGATAGTCGGAGCAAATGGTATTCTTCACCTCCGCGAAGTGCTTAGATACAAGGATGCAAGCCGCTCATCAGTTAATACCCGGCAAGTCGGCTGAACTCTTCGGCGTTCTCTCTCCTCTCTTGATTTTTAAAAAGTATGATGTTACAAGTGCGTTACCGAAGAAACAGTTGGAGGCTCCTGCGACTATCTCGACTCAAGTCTATGAAATAGTATTCTGACACTCTATAGACCCAGGCCATGATTTAAAGTCGCCATCGAGTATAAAGAACTAAGGAGTAGTATGTTGTGCCACCCCTGGAATCTTCTCTTCGTCGCGATAACATAGGTGTCTTCCATGTCGCCTCAATGTGGAGTAATCGCCGTGCTCTCCGGTTGCTAGCAATCCAGAATCTAAGAAGGACGTACGCGGGCACACTGGGGGGACAATTGTGGACGTTTTTAACGCCGCTTTTCACAATCCTCATCTTTTCTGTAGTTTTCGCGTTTGCTCTGAAGATTCCCCTCGGCAATGCTCCTTACATTTATGGCTTCAGCGCGGCCTACATTCCGTGGCTCCTTCTTTCGTTGTCGATCACTGGCGCTGCCGGTTCGCTCATTGAACACCGCTATTTAGTCAAACGGCTTTCCTTTCCGATTGAGGTTATTCCTGCGCACAAGATGCTGGTGCAGTTGCTTTCCCACACGTTCCTTCTGACGCTGGTAAGCGCAGTTTGCCTGACGGCTGGTTATGGCCGGTTGCCTATGCTGGCGCTCGTTCTATACTTCTACATGTGCGCCGCCATCTTCCTAATAGGCGTTGGCCTTCTGGTCTCGTCGATCACGGTCGTGGTGAGAGACTTTCAACAGATGCTGCCTTCGATTATGCAGGTCTGGTTCTGGCTGACGCCTATTGCCTGGGACAGCGCACGACTTTCCCCTCAGAGCCGGGCGCTGCTCGCGCTCAATCCCGCCAGCTATGTTGTGTCAGGCTATCGCTACGCCCTGATGCCGAAAATATTCGCTGCGCCTACTGTGTTCGATACTGTGATGTTCTGGACGACGACCCTAGGCATGCTGATGATTGGCTCGCTATGCTTCAGGCGTCTACGCAGCCATTTCTGGGAATGTCTATAATATCCAATGCCTTCCCCATTCAATGACATAGATTATATCTCGCCCGGCTTGAGAGTGATTGTGCCGGACGCCCATTTCCCTCGGATGAGGATTGGGGATCGCTCAAGCCACCCTTGGAAGTATCTGCGCCGCGAGGTTCCACATCACTGGTACTCGGACGACCGCTTCCCCTTGATGGGTTTCATGAATCGAGATGAGGCAACCATCCTCTACAACATCGCTCTGCAATTCACTGGCAAGGCGGCTCTTGAGATAGGAGGCTGGCTGGGGTGGTCTTCCTGTCATCTGGCGCTTGCCGGAGTAAGGCTCGATGTCATTGATCCTGCTTACGCTGACTCTCGGATCAAAGTTATCGTACAGGAGTCGCTCGCCGGATGCGGTGTCTCAGCGAACGTGCATCTTACAGCAGAGCCTAGCCCCGAAGGCGTACATAAACTCGCCGCAGGTGGAAGTGATATATGGAGTCTTTTCGTTATCGATGGTGACCATGAGGGGCCGGCTCCGCTGAGAGATGTCGAAACTTGTTTGCCTTATGCCAGCCTAGATTGCGCCTTCGTCTTTCACGACCTGGCTTCACCTGCGGTCGCCGCCGGACTTCGCTTCTTGCAGGACGAAGGCTTCAACGTGCTCATCTATCAAACTCAACAAATCATGGGGCTTGCCTGGCGAGGGCGTGTGACGCCAGTCGCGCATATTCCAGACCCGGAGGTGGCGTGGCAGCTTCCACATCACCTGATAGGTTTACCTGTTTCCGGCGTTGACTTCGACGCGCACACTTCAACAGCATCGTTAATCAATTCAGACGAGCGCACCGAATCGAACGTAGAAGCCTCGAAGCAAACCTTTAGTGGGAACGATGAGCAGGGCGCAAGCCCCTGTTTGCTCCTGGATGCTTATCAAGGTGAGGCAGGAGATACGTGGCCCTTTGTGTGCATCGTCTCAAATGAAATCATCGGCCCATTCAAGAATGGTGGAATCGGCACGGCTATGACCGGACTGGCGGAACATCTGGCAGCCTCCGGATGCCGCCTGACCATTCTTTACACTGGAGGTGTCTGGGCACCTGATATTCCACTCGGTAAATGGAAGAAGCGCTACGCAAAGCTCGGCATAGATTTTGTAGCCCTCTCCATTGCGGAGATGAAGCCGGTCTTTGGCCCTGTGAAGAACTGCGGCTTCGGGGTTCCCTATCTTGTCTTTCAGTACCTTGCCGCGAGACACTTCGATGTTATTCACTTCAATGATTGCACCGGCGAAGGAAACATTTGTCTTGTCGCCAAAAAGCTCGGACTGGCGTTTGAAGACACGCTTCTGCTCGTAGCTCTCCACAGTCCATCACAATGGGTGCTTGAGCTTAATCATACAATGCCGACGAGCCTTCTTCTTTCAGTCTACAATTATGCAGAACATCTGAGTATGAAGTGTGCAGACGTTCTCTGGAGTCCGAGCAAGTATCTTATAGATTGGGCGCAGCAGCATAACTTTGAATTGCCCAGAGAGACGTTCGTCCAACAATACTGTCTCCCCTCGCAGCGTTTAAGAGAGCAGGATGAGGGGGCATCAGATTTTCCTGAGGTCTCTTATGGCCGCGGCGCTCCCCCAAAGGAAATAGTCTTTTTCGCTCGCCTTGAGGAGAGAAAGGGTCTGCGCCTGTTCTGTAATGCCATACATACTCTGAGGCAGGAACTGGCCGAGCGAAACATCAGCGTGACGTTTCTTGGAAAAGCGGAGACCTGCAATGGGATGAGCAGTCTGGAGTACATCGCGCTCCGCTCTAAGGAGTGGCAATTCCCTGTCAAGTCCTTGACTAATCTAGGCCAGCCTGAAGCGCTGGAGTATCTCCTGACCGGTGAGAAGCTCGCTGTCATGGCATCTCCAGCGGACAATTCGCCCTGCACGGTCTACGAAGCGTTGGCCTGGGGAATACCGTTTCTGGCAGCGCGTACGGGAGGCGTCCCTGAATTAGTGGAGGAAAGCCATCAGCAGCACGTGCTGTTTGAGTGTACGACTGAGGGGCTTTGCGCGTCACTCCTCTGCACGCTCAATGCTGGCGGCTGGGTCGCTGCGCCGTCACAATCGCAGGAGCAGATTAGACGCGCCTGGGTTTCGTTTCACGCGGGCTTCAAACGATACCTGACACCAAGCAAGACTGACGAACGCACGCTCCCCGTCATTGCTATCGTTGATGGCCGCTCTCAACGGGACGTGCAAGTGACGCTGGAGTCGCTCGCAGCGACTGAGGCTGTCCGTCACGTTATAGTCTTGAATCGCTCCGGTGAAAGCCTTCTCCCAACCGCTGCTAAGTTCTCCGTTAGAAATATAGACCTCTCTGTTGAAGAGCCTGGAGTACTCGATGAAGAGCTTGCGAGGTTTACCGATGAAGCGATTTTGATGATTCACTCCGGCATACGAATCCGCAATGATTTATTCGCCGCCATGCTCTCGTCTCTTTCAACCACAGACATTGACGGTCTTCAGCCAGCCGCTGAGATTATAGGCGAGCGAAAACGATATACAGTTCTGCCGCTTGGCGGCGACCCATCATTCACTCTCTTTGAAGGTGCGACCTTTACAGGGGGGCTTCTTGTTCGCGGTGAAGCCATCAAGCGCGCCAGGTTGTGGCGTGAGCTGGCAGTTGAGAGCGCCTTCATGGGTTTGGCGGATTTCTGTGTGACGCGCGGTACAGAGATTTGGCCTTATCCTCAGCCTGTGTTCGAGCAGACAGAGGACTGGTCTGTGGATACTGCAAGGCCGATTCCGGCACGAGTAAAAGCGTTTGATGAATGTTCGCCTTCAGACCGCTACTACATGCTGGCAGCAGGGTATGGCGCGGCTGGATACAACGCCGGGGCAAGCGAACAACCCGGCAGCCAAAGAGGAATGGCTTTGGCTATGGTTGACATGGGATTGCTGCCGCTCGTCCGCTTCGCTTTAGGTGTACGCAGGCGCGTACGAAATATACGGCCACGTACGCGGCTCAACGGTTCAATGCAACGCCTCCTTGAACGGTTCCGAAAAGGGAACGGATGACGACTTCAGGCACAGCTATCGCTTTTGATCACGTTGTGAAGAACTTTCGGTTCTTTGCCTCTCCACTCGACCGCGTGCTGGAGGCACTGCATCCGATGGGGAAGGTTTATCACACGCCGTTGCCGGTTCTACTGGATGTCACTTTCACAATTCCCAAAGGGCAGGCTGTGGCAGTCCTGGGACCTAACGGCGTGGGAAAATCTACGCTGCTTCACCTTGTAGCGGGAGTCCTTAAGCCTTCTTCCGGCATGATTGCGGTCAGCGGAAGCGTCTTCGCTCTTCTGGACCTCGCAGGCGATTTCGCTCCGGAACTGACGGGCAGAGAGAACGTGCGCTTTTTCCATGATCTCATTGCTCAAGGTAGTGGCGACCGGGACGAGATGGAGCGATTCGTTGAGAGGTTTGCCGAAATCGGCGACTACTTCGACCGCCCAATCCGCACCTATTCTTCCGGAATGCTGCTGCGACTGGCATTTGCCGCCGCTATTGCCCTGGAGCCGGACATTCTACTGATTGACGAAGTGATTGCTGTCGGTGATGCCCTCTTCCAGCAGAGATGCTTTAGACGGCTTAGAGAGATACGCGAGCGCGGGACTACCATTTTGCTCGTCACTCACATGGCAGAAATGATTCTGGGATTGTGTGACCGAGTGCTTTTGTTCGACCACGGCGAGCTGGTTTTTGATGGAGACCCGTCAACAGGCGTGGCTAAGTATTACCAACTCTTCTTCAAAGCACCTGAGCTACCGATTCCCGAAAAATCACGGGAGACTCTTCGGTACGGTGAGGGAGGCGCTAAGATTGTCAGAAGCTTTGCAACTCAAGACGGTATCAAAGAAGTCTTGAGGTTCGAGCGTGGCGAGAGAGTGACAATCGTCCTGTATGTCCTGTTCGAGCGTGCCATCTCTGCCCCACACTTCGGATTCAGTTGTTCAACCAAAGAGGGAGTCCGTATCTATGCTACGGCGACGACTCTGCTGGGGGCGAACCCGACGCCCTCATTTGCCGGTGAGCGCCGACGCGTAGAGATTTCGTTCAAGCAGTCGTTTGCGGTCTCTGACATATTCGTTGACCTATCAGTTTTTGAGGTAGCAGGCGGCTCGATTTCTGTTCTAGATACTCGTTTGGGAGTATTGCATCTCACCGTTACCTCTGTGCGTTATTGTATGGGCGTAGTTGACCTCGAAGCTGTCTTTGCCGAATCAACTTTGGGACAGGGCGATGTAGACAGGGAACTTTTGATGATAAACGCAACCGGCACTGCCACCTTCACTGAACAGGAATCAAGGCGGCCTGTCAATTCAACAGAGAGCGCTTCCGGCGGCACGGAGGTCATCCTATGAGCAGATCGACCATGCATGTCATCATCAACCTTAATGGTGGAGGAGCGGAGCGCCTTCTGACGAACCTTCTAACGCAACGCAGCACGAGCAACGGGCATGAATACGTAGTCTGCTTGCAGGGTGAAGGCGTGTTTCGGTCATCGCTTGAAAGCTCAGGAGTAGAAGTCATTGATCTCGGCATGAGCCGCCGCAGGAATGCGCTCGCCGCGCTGTTCAAGCTCACGAAATTGATTCACAAGCGACGTCCGGCGGTAGTGCAGGGATGGATGTACAACGCTAATGTCTTCTCCTCTCTGGCGCTCTTACTGGCTGGTCGTAGAGAGACGCAGTTGCTCTGGGGTATCTTTTGTTCTGACACCTGCGCTAATCAGGATATGCGTAAGAACCTCTTCCCCATCCTCGGAAGGTTTTTTTCGCCCTACGTTGATGGAGTTATCTACAACGCTGTCCAGTCCAGGGATTTCCACCGGTCATTTGGGTTTCGTGAGCCGCGCTCTCTTGTCGTTCCCAACTGCGTTGATACCAAAACGTTCTACCGTGATCCAGGTCTTCGCCAACCGGTTCGTCTTGAACTGGGTATCCCTGAAGACGCCATCATAGTGATAGTTGTGGCGCGCGTAGACCCTATGAAAAATTGGGATGGGGTGCTCGCGGCTATTCGCGATATACCAGGCATCTTTACAGTAGGCGTCGGGGAAGGAACGGATGAGTTGCCACCACAGCCCGGCTTCATAGGACTTGGCTGGTGCGATGACGTGCAGCGATTGTTGAGTGCCGCAGATATCTTTCTGCTCGCTTCAGCCTTTGGAGAGGGAACATCTGTGGCGCTGGTCGAGGCCATGGCGTGCAGTCTTCCCTGCGTGGTGACGAATGTTGGTGGAAACGGCACCTTTATAGATGGCGCTGGGATAGTGGTTCCCCCTCGGCAGATAGAACCCATTCGGGAAGCGCTTCTGCGCCTTGCCGTAGATAGCGGGCTCAGGGAGCGTATGGGACGCACAGCACGAGCGCGCATCGCCAGCGGCCACACGGCTGACGATGTAGCCACCATGTTCAAAGTCTTCTCTAGTCAGGCCGGAGGTGTTCAGTGACTTCCCCGAAAACGGTTCGCGTCGGACCCGTTCATTTCCAGCCACTCGAACAGGAGTTGCGCCCCGTAGCACAGTACCTTTCCGGCCACCTTCTTAATGCTGGCTCCGGCAGCCGTAACGTCAGCTCTTTTCTGCACGAGAACGGGGTGACGAAGATTACTAATTACGACATTGCCTCGAATGATCCTCAAGTCGTTGTAGGGCCACTCGAAACTATGCCATTCGAGGACGGAAGGTTCGACAGCGTCCTCTGTAACGCTGTGCTGGAACACGTCGCCGACGCGGAAGAGTCCATACGCGAACTGGCGCGGGTAGTTAAGCCAGGCGGGCACATTGTCGTTGCTGTCCCGTTCCTTCAACCCTTTCACGCCTGCCCTACGGACTTCCGGCGGTACACTTCCGACGGCCTGGAGGCGCTCGGTCGCAAGGCCGGGCTACAGACGGTCTGCGTGCTGCCGGTGCATTCTATTGCTCAAACGCTCGGTTGGATTCTATGGGAATATGCGCAGGAGAAAGGAGGGCGTATTCGACGCTCATTAGCGTGGGTGATTGCTTTCGTTGCCACACGCCTATCCAACGGCACCGACCCGCATCTGGTAAGAAACGCCAACACCTTCCAGGCAGTATTCCGCAGACCTTCTCAGGCACAAAAGGAACTGACCAACGCTTGGCACCATAGGGTTATACCTGCCCCCCTGGCGGACGTGCCGACCATGCTTATACCTGACGAGCTGCGGCTGCTGCATTATCTGGCTGACGAGTACTACACGGGAGAGGGAGCCATAATAGATGCCGGATGTTTTCTTGGCGGCTCCGCATTGGCTCTGGCGGATGGCCTGCGCCGAAATCTTAGCAGACGAGGGTGTACGGAAGAGAAGCTGATACACTCATACGACCGCTTCGAGATAGAAGGGTGGACTATCGGCTCATTCTTCCCTGAAACGGCGCAGGCGGGAGAGAGTTTTCGGCCTCTCTTCGAGCACAACATTGCATCGTATGCCGGTTTAGTGGAAGTCCACGCGAGCGACGTACTCTCTCACAAGTGGTCTGGCGGCCCCATAGAGATTCTCTTCATTGACATCGCAAAGCATTGGACAACCTGCGACTGGGTCACATGGCAATTCTTTCCCCATTTGATACCGGGCAAGTCTGTCGTCATACAGCAGGACTATCTTTATCATCATTGGGTCGCGTGGATTCACGTGACGATGGAGTTCTACTCTGACTATTTCGAATATGTCTGCGATACCGGCCAAAATTCCGTGATGTTCCTTAACACCAGTCGTATTCCTGTAGATGTCTTACGTGAAAAGACCGTAGAGAGTTTGACTACTGCGGAGAAGATAGAGTTGATGGATCGCGCGGCCAGCCGTTTTACAGGTAAACAGGCTCGGCTGCTCAAATCAGCGAAGCAGCATTTCCTAGAGATGCTGGGAGCATCATGACTGAGCCATCCTTACTGAGTGACATAAATTATGAGCTCCTGATGAAAATACAGCGGGGGACGATGGCCTATCGCTATCGTGGCCTCCCGCTACTGAAGAATCCATTTGACCTTGCCCTCTATTTATTGCTGCTCGAACAGTTGAGGCCGAGAACACTGATTGAGATAGGTTCTCATCAGGGCGGAAGCGCCATCTGGTTTGCGGATCAGGGAAGCACTCTGGGGCTTGACCTGCAAGTCATCTCGATTGACATTGAAGCCCCATCGGCCATGGCCTCTCCATACGTCCGATTTATACAGGGAGATGCACGCGAGCTTGCCAGAGTCCTTCCGCCCTCGCTCATGCAGGCACTGCCGCGCCCGCTGATGGTTGTTGAAGACTCCAGCCATCTGGCAGGCACGACCGCAGCGGTGCTGGAGTTTTTCGATGCATGGCTGCGCTCGGGCGAGTACATAGTAATCGAGGATGGCATCCTCTCGGACATGAGAGTTGCTGACCTGTACGACGGGGGGCCGCTGCACGCCATCGAAGCATTTCTGGAAAAGAACGTAGAGAGGTACGAAGTTGACAGGGGGTTGTGCGACTATTTCGGAAGAAACGTTACGTGGAATGTGGATGGCTATCTTCGCCGCTTGTAGCAACAGAGCGCGCCGAATGGATAGCAGGTGAGCCTATAAGATGAGCCATGCTTTCGACCTCGAAGCGGAGTTTCTACGGCTCTACGAGTTGTGCCGGGCCGAGACGATGACCTCCATTGAGCGTATGTACGCGCTCTATCAGGCCACCTGTTATGTGCTTGACGGCGATGTTCCGGGCGATTTTGTAGAGTGCGGCGTCTGGCGCGGCGGGTCTTTGATGTTGATGGCTTACACTCTGCTGTCTAGAGGCTGTACTGATCGTACTATTTGGCTCTACGACACTTTCGACGGAGTCACTGCGCCTGCTGAGGTTGATGTACAGGCAATGTCGGGTCGTAGCGCCGTAGACATTCTGGACGAGCGTGAGCGTTCTCAGGATGATCCCTTCTGGGGCATAGCTCCACGCCCTCTGGTTGAGAGCAATCTACGGCGCACAGGCTACCCTCTGCATCGCTTTCGCTTTGTAGAAGGCGACGTCTTGCAGACAATTCCGGCAGAAGCGCCAGAGAGCATGGCCGTGCTCAGGCTGGATACTGACTGGCACAAATCTACCTTGCACGAGCTGGAGCATCTTTACCCTCGTCTCTCGCCGGGCGGCGTTCTTATAGTGGATGATTACGGCTACTGGCGCGGCGCACGTCAAGCGACAGACGAGTACTTTCAAACGGTCGCAGTTCGTCCTCTGCTGAACAGGATTGATTACACTGGTCGAATCTGCGTGAAGCCGTTCGAGGTGCGTTAACCGGGTGGCCGCAACGGAAAGGCCCCGAAGCAACGGTCTCTTTGAGTGAACGGTCGTTGAGCAATCTGCCTGTATTCGATCAGGATTTCATTGGCCCGATGCCACGCTGCGCGTCGATGACGCCCCAACGCAGTTCGTTACTCTTGCGGCGTGAGGCGGTGTGCAGGAGCGGGAGTCGCAAATCCGAGGCGACAACTTCGGGCAGAAGAGGCATCAGCATCTCCATGTCTACAGTCGGATGGCTCATGAGGGGGCTTCGCAGGATGTCGAGCAGTTCCCAATGCTTCGGATGCAAGGGCGACGTGACGTCCGCCCTTGCGAACGCGCCCTCCGCATACGCGCCATAGTTGGTCAGTCGCTGAAGCCAGATGCTGTCCACCCCCAAGCGGATTCCAAGCTCTATGAATTCAGGGATCTCCCGATAGTTCTCCTCCTGAACGACAAAGTTGACCTGAAAGCGCCGGATTGATCCAGAGCGCCGCATCAACGCCATCAGTTCGAGGTTCTTCATGAGAATCGGCCACTTCCCCGGACGTCGCAGCCGCTCGTAGGTTTCGGCGCGTGCCGCGTCGATCGACACAGAGAGGATGTCGATCATTTCCGGCAGATCAGGGAACTGGTGCCACCGTTCGGCAGTCATTAGTTGGCCGTTCGTGATGAGGTAGAGATAAAGGTTCGGATACTCGATACGATTGAGCGCGGCAAGGATGGAGCGATAGTGCTTGCTCGCGAATGCCTCGCCACCGCCGGAAATGTAGCTCTGCCCATTCACTTTCCGGAGCAGCGGCAGGATGACGCGCCGGGCTGATTCAGCGTAGGCGTCCTGCTCCTCTGCTTTCGCTATGACAATCTCCGTCCGGCACGAAGGGCATGCCAGGTTGCAAGATGGATCGTGATTCAACTGCACCATCTGCGGAACTTCTTCGAGCACGACCGCCCGCTCGTCTATGTAACGGCGAAGAAGCGGATCGTCGATCTCCGCTTTCAATGGAAGCTTCTGCGCGGCGATGTAAGAGCAAAGTGTCCGGCTGCAATAACTGAAGTCGCCATCGTGCACCGAGCGGCGAATCTCCGCCGCCACATCCGAGTTCCACACTGCATCCGCTGACGGCGCATCGAGCACATTTCCCACCGCGAAGGGAACCCACGCCGGACAGCAACAGGCGAACGCGTCACCTTTGTAACCGGTAGCCAGGTGGGTAAACGGCATCGGGCAGAATTTGTCGCTCAGATCATAGTTGGTTTCATCCAGGTCGCCAGCCTGACTGCCATCCTCGCGCTGTGCAGCATAGGCGCGGCTGAGCAGTTGCTGAGCGGAGGGGCATACGGCCTGAATGCGCAGCGCCCGCTGAGTGACAACAATCGCCTCATCCAGACACTGTCGCTCGATCAGCAACTCCGCATGCGCCAGAAGTGTGGGACGGGAGTCGGGGAGGTCTTCAAGAATCAGGGCGGTCACCCTGGTCGGATCGCCAGCGAATGCCTTTCGCGGCGATAGATAATACGCGAAGGCGCGGAGTGCTTTCGCCTGAACTGAGACGTCAACGTACGAGCGGAGTCTCGCACTCGTGTGCCGCACGTCACCGGAGTCTATGCGTTGACAGGCCTGAAGCAGAAAATCGGCGAAGCAGCGACGGCTATCGCCGCTGCCAACAACTAGCTCGTCCGCAAGTTTGGTCAAGTGCAGAGCGTCGCTGACGATCGACGAAAGCATCTCCTCGCGTTTCCCGGTACTCACTTCGAACTCGGCAAAGGCGCGACGAGCCCACCGCTCCGCGGCGCGGCCAGGGCCGAACGACGACGCCCATCGCCTCCGTATAGAGGAGAAGAAGCGACGCTGAATTGCTGTGCGAAGACGGATCATGATGTAGGCGGATGAGTTAGTTGATCCATGAATGTCTGGATAACACGGGGACTCTGCATCACTGGGTCATGGAGGATGGCTTGCAGTTGTTCGTGCTCTGGGTGTCCCAGTGCCGCGACATCCTTAGCCGAGAACGCCGCTGCACCCTCATGGCCGAAGCTGTAGTATTTCTGGAACACGACAACATCCGCACCGACCTCCTCGGCCATTTTTACGAAAGCGGGCATCTCGCGGAAGTTGGCGCTCTGAACGACGAATGCAAGCACGAGGCTCACGGGATCCTTGGCGTCGAGAAAGAGATCGCTGCTGACCGACTGCACGCCGCCAGCGAAGCGGTTTCGCCGGAACGTGCCAGCCTTGCTCATCTCGCCCATCACGGTCAGATTCTCGCGAATCACCTCCCATCGTCCGGGACGCCGGACGTTCTCGTAGGTTTCCTTTGTAGCGGCGTCGACGGAGACCCGAAGCTCCACGATCTTTTCGGCCAGATGCGGCATTGCCGTCCAGACGTTAGGTGTCAGGCCGAGGCCATTCGTCAGTAGATAGAGCTTGACGCCGTCGAACTCCGGTTCCCGCAACGCCTCCAGAATCGAGCGGTAGTGTCGGCTGGCAAATGGATCGCCCCATGCCGTCAGATGTAGACCCACCTGTCGACCGCGAAGGAGCGGCAGGATCACGCGGTCGCGCGCGCGGTCGAGCCGTTCGTTCTGTGCTTTGTCCGCCATGATGATACCGACGCGGCACGAAGGGCACGCCAGATTGCACGAGCTGTCGTGGCCGAGCGCAAGGAGGCGCGGGCCATCCTCAAGAACCGTTTCGCGGCGCTCGATGATGCGGCGCAGGCGCGGCGATGTAATCTCTTCCGACCTCGGAAGCGTATCGTTCACAATCGAGGGGCACATCGTCCGGCTGCAATACGAATAGTCGCCATCTAGAACGGAGCGACGGATTTCCTGTGCCTCATCTGAATTCCATACCGTGTCCGGCGAATCAGCTTCCACGACGTTACCGGCAACGAATGGCAGCCAGGCGGCGCAATCGCAAAGATAGGTCGCCCCCATCACCTGCTCCGTAAGGTTCGTGGCTTCGTTCCACCGCGTAGACTGCCCGCTCACGAGCACTTCGAACGGCCTAGGGCAAAAGCGTCCCTTGAGCTTGGTCAGACCGCTCTGCTCAACAAGGTCAATCGTGCCGCCAGCGCGACGTCGCTCGCGCAAAGCATCCATGAGGAGGCGTTGCGACACTGGACACGCGGTCACGACGTTGAGGGCGCGACGTGCGCAATCGGCGGCATCGTCGTACCGGCCTGCCGACAGCAGGCGCTGTCCAGCAGCGATGAGCGGCTCGCGCCAGTTGCCCGCCGCAGCGGCGAGACGAAGCGAGACGTCGATTTCTCCCTCCACGCCCGAAAGCGAAAACTCGGTCGTGATCTCCCGCACGAGTAGATCGAAGACGGCCAGCGACGCAGTGATGTCGCAATAGGCGCGTAGCTTAGATCTGCTGCCGATGATGTCTTCCTGATATGAGATCCAGCTCAGAGTGTGTTGAAAGCTGGTCGCGAATGACCGGTCGTCGAGAACAGAGGGACCACGGTCGAGCGATGGCAGGATGCGTGCGAGACGTTCGGCCAGCCCCGACACGACCTCGGCGACGTGCATTTCACCCTTCGCACTCTTCAGAGCCTTCGTGACGTTCGCTTGAACCCACTCAGGAAAACGGCGTCGCCATCGATTTCTACCGCGCGCACGGAGAGACTTTAAACCCAGTGACAGGGAAACGAGCATAAGGACACCAGGCGATAGTGTAATTGACAATAAGTCCCGAAGTCCAGATACGTAAGTAAACCCGAGTCTTGAGTTGAAAAGTTAAAGGTCGTCACCTCCGAGCAGGTGTGTAGAATGAAGTTGCGATACTTTATCTACACCGGCAGGGGCAGTGTTGCAGCAATCACTTTCTCAGCTATAATCTCTCCTTTAGCTCATATATCATTCATCAGGAATTATATTCGTGATACAGAACTGCCCGCACTCTTCCAGATAGAGCAGTCGTTTTTCCAGTCACCATCAAGATCAGCTAGGCGGCGTCAGCAGGTAGAGGTGGCCTTGATCCATGTCGGCTGCGAGAATCTTACCGTCGTCGCTGATGCCGAGCGCGGTCTGGAGCGCGACGCCCGTGCCGCACAGTAGGTTGTTGAGATCGCTCATTACGCCGCCGCTGTATAGGAAAGCGCTCTCGTTGGAGTAGCCGACTACTTGCCCGCTATCATTGATGCCGAGGGCTGAGCCGTCGTCGCCGGGCAGGGAGTTGAGGTCGTGCAGCCCGTTGCTGTCGTAGAGGAAGGCATGCCGCGCCGCGTCGTCGGTCGTATCTGCGAAGCCAGCCACATCGCCGCTCTGGTTAGTCGCGCCGCTTCCGCCGAAGCTTCCATAAGCGTCGCTGTAGGTGCCACCGAGCGAAATATTGTGCAGCCCCGTGCTGTCGTAGACGAAGACGTAAGACCCCTGCGCCGTATAAGCCGTACCGATAACAACGCCGGAATCGGTGAAGCGCATGACTTCGGCGTACTCCGCGCCGGGCGTCAGGTCTTGCATGGTCGTGCCGTCATAGAGAAAGGCGTGCTGCTCGTAGTTGCCATTGTCGGAAATGCCTACGACCTGCCCGGAGGCATTGATGTGCGTCGCATTACTGTAAGTGCCGCCGGGCAGCACACCGATGTCTAGCATCCCGGTGCCGTCGTAAAGAAAGGCGTGTTGTGCGCCGCCCGTGACCTCCGAGTAGCCAGCCGCCTGGCCCGCGTCGTTGACTGCGACGGCGAGACTCCGCGACCCGCCGGACAGCACGCCGAGGTCTTGGATGCCATCGTCATCATAAAGGAAGGCGTGCGAATCTTCATTGGCGTTGGTCGCCTCGCCTACGACCTTACCGTTCTCGCTGATAGCGTAAGGGTAACTGCGCGAGCCGCCGAGCGTGCCGAGGTCGTCCATCGTGCCGTGGTCATAGCGAAAGGCATGTAGGGTGGCCTCGCTTGCGTCGGTCGCCGCGCCGGTCGCCTGCCCTGCATCGTTGATGTCAATCGCAATACTGAACGAGCCGCCGAGCGTCGGTTGATGCAGTCCCGTGCTGTCGAAGATCACAGCGTACTGGCTGCTCGACGAATTGTCTATCGCCATGCCAAAGACAGAGCCGTCTTCGCTAAGTGACTTTTGCGGATCAATGACGGTGAAATAGCTGCCGGGGCTGTTGAGCGCCGCATCTAGGTCGTGAATGCCTGTATCGTTGTAGATAAACAGATGATATTCCTGGGCGGCGTCGGGGCCAAAGCCCAGGACATGACCGGAGCGCGTGAAGAACATAGCCTGTGCGCCGTCGCCCCCGAGCGATAATTCAGTGACGGTGTAACAGCTTGTGGATGCTTGAGCGCCGACGCCGGTGGGCCGCAGCACAGCCCCATGTAGTAGGAGCGCCGAGGTTAGCAACGCTACGGTAATCATACTTCGCCAACGTGTGGCAGAGAGGATACGATTCATTGAGTAAACTCCTTCTGGATGAGATGAGCGTGAGTTATACGTACAATACGCTCTGGGTTAGTGATTGTGCGTACCCGCGGCGAGCCGCTGCCGCGTGGCAAGTGAGTGCGGGACGCGCATACGTCCCCGCGCACCTGTGCCCTAACATTTAGTGATGATTGATCTTTGGGTTGGACTATAGGAATGTATTGCTATGGAAAAGAAAATCTTTTCTTCAAATGGCTCTCCTTACAGGGTCTTTAATCATCATCAATCTCAGGTTAGGCAATATGAACCGCTTAAAGTCAAAGCGCCCGGGACATTTGGTACAAATAGCTCCATGTAGCCTTCTGAGGCTGTATTTCAGGTGCTTGGCATTTCACGTGCCACGATTCAGGAGGGAATCCCTATATATGCATGCGGACAGCGTAAGCATAGCCACCTCATTTTAGCTCGGGTTAAGGAAGCAGATTTGAAAGGGATGGATGTAGGTGCAATTGGGTTCTGTTGCAAAAATTGATTTTAGATGAAGAATGTCTTGAGTCGTTCCGAGCCTATATCGCAACTTGGAACAATCTAGCAATAAACTTTGCTTGACCCTGCGCGTCATCTCTACCGATTCTTTTTGGCAGTGTTGCGAAAAATAATTCAGGGCATGACACTTCCTGCTGGTGATTCGGCTATGCGGCAACTCCGAACAGGCTCTCGACAAACTTCGCCTGCCCTTGCATATCATCTCTTCCGATTCTTTTAACTGTCCCTTTCTCATCATGTTCATCGCCTCGACTCCTTGAAGTGTCCGCCCTGCCGTATCGAACGAGCGATAACCTAAACAAGCTCTAACTCGTTTCTTAATGAAGACATCTTTTTGCGGAGGAGCCGGTACGGTCTCGGAGGTGAGGATCAAGTTTGCATTTACTGCGGCAGAGAGGAGAGCATACGTTCGGTTTCAGCAATCCTGATACCAGTCCTCTGCCGAAGGAGGTTATAGACTCGCTCGAACTTGACTCTGTTATACTTCATCATGCGAGCAGCGCTCGGTCGCAGTCCAAGTCTCTCCGCTCCTCCTGACAAAGAGACCGCGGTAGAGAACAATCTGCGGGCGCAGGCGAAGACCTCGAAAAACTCCAACTGCTCAACCACGGCCCCGGCGACCCTTTCATATTCCTGCAACAAGCGGTCGCGCATCTCTACTCCTGAATGCGAGAGCACTAACAGCAATGACCAGGCCAAGTCAAAGCGAGAATCCGAAACAGTTAAACTTGACCAATCTATTACTACCGCCACACCGTCGGGGCGCAAGAGTATATTGCCTGGATGAAAATCCCAATGCACGGGCGACAGATGCGCGCATGGAACCATGTGGCGGCGCGCCTCCAGCCACTTAATGATGGGTAGCATGCCGACCTCCGGAAAGTGCTGGTGATAATCCAGCGCGAGGCTCAACGCCTGGTCTGTAAAGCTGTACGGGTTCTGCAAGACATTGTGTGAAGCGTGTGTTCCGAAGGGGCGCCAGTCAAGCCTGTGCAAGCGAACCAACAGGATGCACAACTGTCTTAGTAAGTGTTGCTGCTCATTAGGAGATGCATTACCTAGGGGCGTCCACATTACTTCTCCCTCTATGCGCTCCATCAGAATAAAAGGCTGATTGAAGCCTGATGATTCGCGTTCCAACAACACCACACGAGGAACCGGATAGCCCATCGCGTGCAACTCCTGAAGATTTCGAAATTCATGTGCCGCCCGTACGCGAGCGTCAGCACCCGGATAGACGCGCATGATTAGAGCATCCGACCGCAACCCGCCCGCCTGCTCATACTCAATGTCAAAAGAATAAATCTCAGTTTCCCAGCCCGTTGTTGTGTTATCTAGCCTGGTAACTCTGATATGTTGCCTGGCGGGATAGGCGCGCGCGTAATATGCTTCCAGACGGCTACGCATGTCATCAAACATGATCGCTCAATGCTCCGAATCTGTGAGAGAGAAAATGCTCAGGAAGGCTAAGTGGCTAGTCTAAGCCAACGCCAGACCTTACCACATAATTATGACATGGATATACACCTGTTATCTTCAGTGCAAGTCAAAATTTTGCATAACTTCTATAAAAATTCTGACCGAGAAATCCTAGGATTCAATTAAAAATATGTTAGCGCCAAGTAGTAATGTCACCTTTCTCCCAAGTTGAAATGTCACCTTTTCGTGCTACTCAAGTATGATCTTCAGCACGAAAGGGGCCGCGAGAAAGTGAGCGACATTCTACCCATGAGCCAGAAAGAGTTGTC
>DASWQH010000061.1:0-171881 GCA_036403815.1 Pyrinomonadaceae bacterium
TGGTGCGGCGTTACTTGTGGAGCCATGCCTATTTTTCCATGTCGGGTAAGAAAGCCGACATGATAAAAGTCCCGCGCTCATTACTAGAGCGCCTGACGGATACGCTGTGCTATGCAGCGTAAATGGATAAAGTCCAGCTAACGAAGTAGAACTTATCGCTTTGATTCGTGCGGGGGTCGCCACTTTCGTTATCACCTCTGGCGAAATGACGGGTGAAGATATGGTTAATGCCTATATTAAAGCCCTGCCTCAAATAGCAAGATTCCTGAAAAACAAACAAAGACCTTTTATCGCAAGAGTCAGTCCAGAAGGTGAAGTGACAATGTGGATTGATTCGTCTGGAAAAGACCACATACAAGCTGCTAACGAAAGAAACCGACTGCGCAAGGAACGGCGCAAGAAGCATTAACCCCTTCCCTACTTTTTCATCACCATCTAAACTATTTCATTGAATAAAAAGCAAGGCCGCCATGCCTGTCCCTTCAGAAAAGCATAGCGGCCTGCCCGTGCCACACAGTTCGCGGCCTCATCCGGCGAACGTGCGGCACAGAGGGAGCGGAGCGCCCACGCGTCCCTCTCCCCTCAGTCAAGCTTTAGATATGAAAGATCGGTTTGCTATAGTGTGCCAGTTCTAGTCTTTGAAAAGGCAACGGCTAATGCGTAGCTCAATCCCAAGAGTGGAGTAATGAGCATCGCCGTGCGAGATGAAAGGTTCATTCTCACGGCGTCTCTGTTGAGCAGCGATAGTCTATATGCCATTGATTATAGTTGCAAGCTTTTTCGTGCAACTTCTAGCCCATCAGGAGCGGCCTCCTGATGGGCAACGAACGCTTCAGGCCAAAGCGTTTAGGCGACAAGCTGCGTGATATTCGGCTTGCGCTTGGTCTTTCTCAGACGGAGATGCTTAAACGGCTGGGCTTGGAGGACAAGCTTTGGTATACGCAAATTTCAAGTTATGAATTAGGGAGGCGCGACCCGCCGCTATTGATTCTCTTGGAATATGCTCGCGTGGCGAATGTCAGTACAGATGTTTTGATTGACGACGAACTTGATCTGCCCGCCAAACTGCCGAAACATTCCCGCCGCTAAGACTTTATAGTCAACTCAAATACTTTGTGGTCAAAAGGGACTTTAGGGGCAAAGCCACCTTAGGGAGCCTTGCCCGAAAAGCGCAAAAGTTACATGACTTATCGGGCAAGAGAGATTTCTGCCCGATAAGACCGTGGTAAAATCGCGCTATGCCTATCAACTCCTATCGAAAATGGCTACGGAGACATCCTGCTCTCACAATACTCATCGCCATCGCGTCGTTCCTGTTTATTTTTCTTCCTCAGTACATTGGGGCGCTTTGGGCGCTTATCTCAGAACGCCCGTTATTTGTGGTGGTGAGTGAAAAGATGGGTAATCTGCAAGCCTTACACTTCTCTGCGAATTGGATTACCGCCCCTATTGGTCTGGCTGTGATGTTCACCATTTTATATCTGCTGATAACGGGAAGAAGGGGGGCTATAAAGGGCGCGGAAGAAGGGACCTCAATTAAGGAAGATTTGCCTGCCAAAGATACAAACAAAGTTGAGGAATTAGCTAGGCAAGTAGAAGAACTGGAAGGCGAAAAGGCCACTCTTGAAGCTGCTAGAAAAGAAGACGATAAAAGAATCAGGGAAGAAATTAATAACAATGCTAGGACATATCAATATTCGCAAACTGTGAACTCTGAATTAAGCGCACTCAAAACCCAATATAAGTGGCTGCATGAAATGGCAGATGAGCAAGCGAAAGACATAAGCAGTTATGTAGTAGTCGAACGAGTTCGTTTCTGCTACCACGATATGAATGCTCCTATACCGTTCCTCATATTTGCTGTGGACGTTCATAACAAGTCTGTTTTTGACATCAATATCGAAAACGGAATGGATGAGAACATTAAAATTGCGGGAGAGCGTTTGCTCGGTGAAAAGGAATTAATTAACAATCCGAAGATTTCACCGTCAGGCAAAGAGAGTCTCACCATTAAGCAACGCCTTAGCCCGACAGAGGTTGGCCTTGTTACCAGATGTGAGAACGAACCATTAGGGGCTTTTTATTACTTTGAGAAGCTAGTTATTATGATAGCGGCTCGCACAGAGTTCCCACGATTTGAACGCACGCCCTTGACACTCCCGAATAGCGTAGGCAGCAAAGATAATAAGATTGCCCAGTTAGAAGATGAACTCACTTCATTGCATCGGCGCTCTGAAACTATCGTAAAGCTTTCAATGGCACTTGGCGGTGCGTACACACTCGCCCATCTTTTTGAAACCGGAGGACAGCCCTCTAAAGAGATGATTGAGCATTGGTTCAATTCAACCCTACGCGGTCATATTCATCCCGACCAATTAGAGGTTTTACGCGAAGGATTGCCGGAACTTACGGATTCGCCTATTGAACAAAAAGACTTGATAGATAAGTACTGCTTTAAGCTCCGCAGACTTATTGCGGGGCAACGTCAGGAGTAAAAGAGACTTACAGATTAGGTGCATCTTCCGTCCAAAAAGTAGGCTCTATGCCTAGTTCGTAAATGGACTGAATAACACAGCACAAGTTATGACAGAGAAACTTACAAAGCACTTCGTTAGTTTGAGCAACTACAGATTTACTTCGCAGTCGTTCACCGAATTTGCTCTTAATCATCGAAAAGGGCGTCTCGACATTAGAACGCTTATGATAATGCTGCATGAATCGCTCTTGGTTATAAGCGAAGTAGTGAAGCCTTGCACAAATATTCAGAAACCGTGCATAACGAAAACTCAATCATCCGTTGATGCAAAGACTATGCAGGACTAGTGCATAATCTCCTACTTTTTGTGCAAAGCCGATCTCCTACGTTAGTGCCATTGATAAAGACATGCTGTCGAAGATATACTCATCAGGTTCAGCAACCGAAAAGATGCTATGCCCTGTGTTAAGAACTTACTTGTGAGCCGCCGAGCATTTTCTTTGCTTCTCCTCTTATTCTTGTCAGCGTTAGCAAGCGCTTGCGAGGGCGGCAAGCCGCCCAAAGACCATCTGCCTGAAATCACTTTGGAAAATATCCGCAAAGACCTCAACGGCCATCAGGTCAGGGTGCCGTCGGAGAACGGCTCTGCTGAAACCTCAGGCTGGCGATTCTACCAAAACGAGCCGAAGGAGATAGAGATTGTAGAGAAGCAAATGGCGGGCAATCAGGCGACATTCGTCATTGACCTGCGGACTGGCACATCGCCGCGCTCGGAGCAGCAAGGGTATACGAAAAGGCTGGCTGGCAGGCTTCGTCTGCATTACGAGTTACAATCGTATTTTGTGGTGCGGAAGTGGGAGATCGTGCGAATAGAAAACATCTCTTTCGCGTATCAGAAGGAGTGACCCGGCCATCATCTCCCCTCAACCTTTCGACACTTCCGATAGTTGCTCCTTTGTGTAAAGGGAAGGAAAGAGGCGCAAGGTTCCCTTCCGGTGAGCTAAAAGGAAAGATTAAACTTGCCCTTCGCAAGCGCCCGCATTATATGCTCATTCTCGCGTTAGGAAAACACGAATTTTACCTGTCGAAGCAGCTTTTTTCAGTAATAACCGCCATTTTCACCACGTAAACCAGCATTTTCATCCCGAAAATGGCGATTTTCACCTGTTGAATGGCGACTTTCAGCCGTAACATGGCGTCTGCCGCGTGTAAAATGACAACTTTTGTCTGTGAAATGACAGATTTTGTAAGTGAAGTGGAGACTTTCGCGTGTGATATGGCAACTTTCAGATGTGAAATGGCAAGTTTCGCGTGTTAAATGGCGTCTGTCGGGCGTGAAATGGCGATTTTCAGTTGGTGTATGAGGACTTTCAGATATGAAATGGCGATTTTCGGCCTGAACATGAGGATTCTCAGGGCGGAAATGACGATTTTCGGTTGTGTAATCAGCCAATTCACCGCAGAGAGACGCGGAGGACGCGCAGTGTGCTGAATTTAGGACACTACTCAACAGCATAGACGCTTGCCCAATGATTATAGACGGAAGATTTTGGGCAAGTGAGGATTTGCCCCTAGACTTCGCGCATCCACACTATGCCCTTTTCACAATGTTTACAAAGACGAATATCTACTGGCTTCTCTGGCAGAAGCTTATGAGGTCTACCTTCTTGATGGTTTAGAAGGTCTATCTTTCTAGCCTTTGAGCCGCATGGGTTGGGTGCTTTGCCAGTTTCCATATCTTCAATAACGTGGCAAAGCGTGCGCTGCGGATTTATAAAGTACATGCCTCACCTCCACTTAAAGTTCAGATGAACTATTTGGATACGTTGTAGAAGAACTGGCAGAGAAGAGAGCAAGGCGAGTACCAATATGGTTACAGCCTTGCTCATAAGTTGTTGAGAAAATATGAAGGCTGTGAGTTACGCCGCCTGGCTATAGAACTTAGGCTTTAATCCAAGCGTGGAAAGATTTGAAGCGTGTGTTCAGATTTGAATGTAGCGAAAGATGACCAGAAGGGCGTAGACGAGGCCGCCGATGGCGGCTAGAAAGATGATGGCCGAGATGGCTGTGAAGATCTTGTTGACCATAGAAGCTTTCCTCAAAATGTCAGCGGAGCCGAATTTCTAACTTGCCCAGTTGACGAAATCTGCGTGCAGGTATTTTGACACAAAACTCCGCGCATTGCCTCATTAAATTTGTCTGGATGTAGATTTCACGGAAGAAAGCCGCGCTTATTTCCGGCGCGTTACTGCGGATGGTGGCTTGAATCTCTTTAGCCGGTGGCGCTGAGGTCGTGGCGTTCGAGCTTGAGGTAGAGGCCACGGCGCGTCAAACCAAGCTCGCGTGCGGCGCGCGAGATGTTGCCGCAGTGTTTGCGCAGGGCTTCGGCGATCATGCGTCGCTCTACTTCTGCAAGGGCGTCCGCGAGGGTCATGCCTTCGGCTGAAGTAGTCGTGCCGATGGAGGCTACGGTTGCGGGTGCGCCGCCCAGGGGCGCGCTGGTGCGCTTAAGCTCGGGCGAGAGGTTATCGGGCGTGATGGTGGTTCCGTCTTCGGCGCGTGCGACGATGCGCTGGATCTCGTTGCAGAGCTGGCGCACGTTGCCAGGCCAGTCCGAGACCATCAACAAGTCAACCGATTGCGGCGTCATCTGTATGTCGCGCCGCCCGAACTTGGCGGAGTAATGATTGATGTAGTAGTTGACGATGGTCGGAATCTCGCTGCGGCGTTCGCGCAAAGGGGGCACGCGCAGGCGTATCACGTTCAGGCGATAGTACAGGTCTTCGCGGAACTTGCCCGCCGCGACCAGTTCTTCAAGGTCTGTGTTGGTAGCGGCGATGATACGCACATCGACCTTGACGGGTCGCTGCTCGCCGAGGGGCTGAATCTCGCCCTCCTGCAAAAATCTCAAGAGCTTAGGCTGAACGTCTATGGGGAGATCGCCTATCTCGTCCAGAAAGAGTGTGCCCCCTGCTGCGGTGCGAATCACGCCGGGCGAATCCGACACAGCGCCCGTGAACGCTCCCCGCCGATAGCCGAAGAGATAGCCTTCGGTCAGCTCTTTGGGAACCGCAGTGCAGTTAAAGGGAACGAAGACTTTGTTGCGGCGCGATGAAATAGCATGAATGGCGCGCGAGACCAATTCCTTGCCCGTACCCGACTCGCCAGTCACCAGCACCGTCACATCCGAAGAGCGAATCTTGTGTACCTCTTCGACGAGGCGTGTCATGGCGGGGCTTGAATGAATGAAGCCGGGCAGCAGGCTCTGGTCAACGAGCGTGGTGTGCTCCTGCTGGTCACGTCCTGTGCGCTCGCGCTCGCGCAGCGCGCAAACATCCATCCCTAATTCAACCACGCGCAGCAGAGGTTGAAGCGAAACATTGTCTGGCAGAGCGGCAGCCGTGCGAGGCGCTATCAGAAGCGTCGCCGACGGTGCGTTCGCCGCGCGTAGAGGGATGACTACGATGTCATGCTTTGCTGCAAATTCTTCGGGCGCGGTGTCGCTCCCAATCTTCGCAAGCTCTTCCGTGTAAAGCGCAATCTCTTCCGCAGTACAGCCGTGCGAGACTACCGCTTTATACTGTCCGGCTTCGGCAGATTCTATGATGAGCACACGGCGCGCATTCGTCTCTTGCTGAATGACGGCGGCCAGCTCGCGCAGTAGAAGCTCGCGCGAGGCGACGGCCTCGGTCAAGCGCAAGGTCAAAAGCTGCGAGAGCGCGGATTGTTCAGCCCGCCGCTCAATGCGTGCTTCACGCTCAAGCGCGCTCATGGCCTCTTCCGCCTGCGCCAGATTTAATTCAGCGCCAAGCTCTCGAAAGACCAGAGCGGCACGCTGTAGATGCTCCTCGGCGCGGTCTGGCTGCGTGGAAGCGTAAGCGCTGCCCATCCCGTAATGCGCCAGCGCGCCACGATAGCGGTCGCCCAGCAACTCGAAGATAGAGATGCTGCGCCCGAAGTGATGCGCGGCCAGAGTGGCGTCTTCATGCGCCGCCGCAAGCATTCCTTCAAGCCGCTGCGCTTCGCCCGCCAGGGCAAGGTCGGGCGCAGATTCGGCGGTCTCTACAGTGACGTGTTGAAGCTCTTCCGCACATTCATCCAGAAGCCCCTGTTGCAGATAACTTGCCGCGAGCAGCAGGCGCGAATCGCAGATGGCCTGACGGTCGCCTATGCGCTCGGCCATGTCAAAAGCTTCGCGTCCATCTGCAAGCGCGCGTTCTATCTCGCCCATCGCAAGGCGACAACGGCCAAGCGTGCGAAGCGCCTGTCCCGCATACCACTTGTTGCCGTTCTCTGTGGCGAGCGTGACGGCGCGCGTCAGGTAGCTCTCAGCATCTTCCAGATCACCGCGCAGCATACGCAGCTCGCCCAGGCTGTCCAGAATCATGGGCACTTTCGCGGCGCGCTCGTCAATCTCCGACGCAAGGGAAAGCGCACGCTCAAGCGAGCGTTGAGCGCGATCCCAGTCGCCCACCAGAATCAGGTTGATGCCCAGATTGTTATAGCCGTCGGCAGCGTTGGCCTTGTGGTCTGTACGCTCGTAATAACCTATGGCCTTTTCCAGAAAGCGTATGCCGTCGCGCGGTCGCTTCAGGAACCAGCACGCTCCGGCCATATTGGTGTGAATCTTGCCTAAGAGATAGGTCGCGGGGTGATTGCCAACGAGCTTCAGCGCCTGCTCGAAGTTGCTCAGGGTGGATTCGTAATCGCCTAACTGCATGTCTGCGACGGCGATGCCGAAGTAAGCTTCGGCCATGCCGCGCCATGAGCCTTCACGACGATAATGCTCTAAGGCTTTATCTGCATGATCGCGCGCAATGGTGAACTCGCTGATGCTGCGGTAGACGCGCGCGAGCGCTATATAAACGGAGCCGCGCTGCTCGTCCGTGCCCGATTCGGCCACGTCGCGCAGCGTCGCATTCAGAAGCGCTATGGCTTTCGGATGATCGCCTGTGTAGTTGTAGGCCAGACCAATCTGCACGCGCAGGCATATCTTTGCTTCTTCATCCAGCCGGGCGCGCGATTCCGCTGATTCATACATCGCTACTGCTTCAAGCGATTCGCGGTAACGCCCCTTCATCTCAAGCGCGGCAGACAGAGCGCAGCGCGTCATAGCAAGCTGCGACGCATCATGACGCGCGGCTTTAAGCAGCAGTCCAAGTCTCGATTCGGCTTCGGATGAAAGACCCTGATCCAGAAGAACGTGTATGGCTTCAAGCTCCTGAACTAAAGATTCGCGTGTAGGAGCATTTCGCCCACGGCTGCGTAACCGCGCACGAGCATCTTCCAGATTAACCACATCGGAAGAGACTGCGCCACGCTCCTTATTCGCATCGCGGCCTGTTTGCGAATCTTTAGCCATAGAGAATATTCAGAAAGCCCCCGGACTCTATTACAAACTACGAATTCCCGGACTCTTTCACTTTTACCTTTTCTAATCAGGATGGGGATGAGGTTAAAAGGAAACGGATTCAAACACTCCCACAGGTTGAACCCTTCCCACCAAAGGTAAATCGCCCTTAACAGTATGAAATGTAACACATGGGCTGCACCAGCGTCCACCATTTAAGCTTAACTGCTACCGGAATTTAACCGCTCCGCCCGGCTCAGGCTGAGCATTTGTCAGCAGCGTGTAAAAGGTTTATTCCACGCCCCTCCCATCACCTTGACACAACAATAAGCCCATATGTATCATCAACGTTTCCGTTTAAGGCACGGAAGTTCGCCTATACGAGTATGTTCGAGTCTTTATCCGACAAGCTGAAGCGCACCCTGAAGAATCTTCGCGGCGAAGGTGTGCTGACGCCTGCACATGTGGACGCGGCGCTGCGCGAGATTCGACTGGCGCTCCTGGAAGCGGACGTTAACTATAAGGTCGCAAAGGATTTTATAGCCTCCATCAAGGAGAAGGCCGAAGGCCAGCAGGTCTGGCAGGATTTGAAGCCCTCGGAGCAGGTCGTCAAAATCGTTTACGACGAGCTGGTTGACCTGCTGGGCGGCACATCTTCGCGGCTCGTCTTTACGAAGACGACGCCGAACGTAGTCATGATAGTCGGCCTACAGGGTTCGGGTAAGACTACCTCCACGGGCAAGATAGCCATGTGGCTGGCGAAGAATCAGGAGCGCAAGCCGCTGCTGGTCTCTACAGACGTTTATCGCCCGGCGGCGCGCGAGCAGTTGAAGGTGATTGCAAAGGCTACGGGGCAGTCAATCTTCGAGATGCCGGAGACGAACGACCCCCTGACCTTAACGCGCGAAGCCTACAAGCACGCGCAGCAGACGGGCTATGACACGCTGCTGATTGACACAGCCGGAAGGCTTCACATTGACGACGAGTTGATGGAAGAACTCGTCAACATCAAAACGGAAACGCGTCCCGTAGAGATTCTCTTTGTCGCGGATGCAATGACCGGACAGGATGCCGTGCGCTCTGCCGAAGAGTTTCATCGTCAGGTAGGCATCACGGGCGTCGTGTTGACGAAGATGGACGGCGACGCACGCGGCGGCGCTTCGCTTTCTATCAAGCAGGTGACGGGTCAGCCCGTCAAGTTTGTGGGCGTCGGCGAAAAGTACGATGCGCTTGAGCCTTTCTATCCTGAGCGCATAGCGCAGCGCATCCTTGGTATGGGCGACGTGCTTTCGCTCATAGAAGAGGTGCAGTCCAAGGTTGACCAGTCCGAGGCGGAAGATCAGCTCAAGAAGATTCAGAAGAACGAGTTCACGCTGGATGATTTTCGCAAGCAGCTTCGGCAGGTCAAGCGCCTAGGCTCTTTCTCGAAAATCATGAAGCTTCTGCCCGACCAACTTCTGGGCGGCATAGGGATGCCGGATTTAACCGAAGAGCAATCGGCGCAGATGGAGAAGGAATTAAAGCGCACAGAGGCCATCATCGATTCGATGACCAATGACGAGCGCACAGACCATCGCATCCTGAATGCCAATCGGCGGCGGCGTATAGCGCGCGGCTCAGGCACAAACGTGGCTGAAGTTAACGCCTTGATTAAGCAGTACACGGAGATGCGACAGATGATGCGCCAGCTTTCCGGCTCAGGACTGTTCGGCGGTGCGGGCGGCGGAGGCGGAGGCTTGAAGGGCAAGATGATGCGCCGCATGGCAGGCATGATGGGTATGCCCGACATGAGCGGCATGATGGGCGGCAACGGAGACGACGGCGGCGATATGACCATGCCCCGGCTACCCGGCGCTCCATCACGCAAAAAGTTGAAGAAGAAACGGAAGAAGAAACGGAAATAACAGAGGCCAGAGGCTAGAGGTTAGAGGTTAGTAAAAAGCAATTACTAACCTCTGACCTCTGACCTCTAATCTCTGTATGGAGGAGAGAGTTGTTAGCTATTAGATTAATGCGCATGGGCGCGAAGAAGAGACCTTCATACCGCGTTGTGGTGAAGGAGAAGCTTTCCAAGCGCGATGGCGCGTACCTTGAGAACCTTGGGACTTACAACCCGATTGGCAAAGAGGGCGCAGAGCTTAACCTTAATAATGAGCGCGTTCAGTACTGGTTGAGCCGTGGCGCGCAGCCAACCGAGACCGTTCGTCGCCTGATTAAGCAGAACATCAAGACTCAGGCCGCAACAACGAGTCAAGAGTCCTGAGAGTCTGGAGAGTCCTGAGAGTCGAAAAACTTCTTCTCTCTTCGGACTCTCCAGACTCCCTAGACTCTCTGGACTCTCCAGACTCATTTTATGCGAGAGACCGTCGAGATGATTGTGAAAGCCCTCGTTGACGACGAGGCGGGCGTTGACGTGCGCGAGATTGAGCGCGGCGGGCAGACCGTCATGATAGAGGTACGCGTGGCTCAGGACGACATGGGCAAGATCATCGGACGACAGGGACGCACCGTGCGTGCGCTTCGCTCTCTGCTTCATGCGGCGAGCATGAAGGGGAAGCAGCGCTACGTTCTGGAAATCGTGGAATGACGGAAAGCGTGCCGCAGACTGAGCGCGATAGTGAGCTGGCCGAAGAGGAACTGGTTGCGGTCGCGCGTGCAGTCAAGACTCGCGGCCTTCGCGGTGAAATCGTCGCAGAGCTTTTGACGGATTTCCCTGAACGCTTCGATGGCCTGGAACGACTTATCGCGGTCGCGCCCGATGGCGGTCGAATGGTGCTTGATTTGGAAGAGCACTGGCTGCATCAGGGACGAGTCGTGCTGAAGTTCGCTGGCTACGACTGCATCGAAGAGGCGAGCGCGCTCGTAGGCTTTGAGTTCACGGTGCCTGAAAGCGAGCGCGTAGAGTTAGAAGAAGACGAGTTCTACGACTGGGAGCTTGCAGGGTGCAGGGTCGAAACAATTGAAGGCGAGCGGCTAGGGCAAGTGCGCGAAATCATGCGCACAGGCGGAGTCGAGATGCTCGTCGTTGACAACCTGGAGGGGCGCGATTACCTGATCCCTATGGCCGAAGAGATTTGCGTCGAGATTAACATCGAGCAAAAGCTCATACGCGTGGACGTGCCCGAAGGACTGTTAGAATTTTAGATTTTGGATTATGAGCTGCCGTACGACTTGAGAATGCCAAGCTCAACTTCCGGGTCATCAATCCAAAATCAAAAATCTAAAATCCAAAATGAAGTTTGACATCATCACGATCTTTCCCGAATTTTTTCGGGAGACGTTTGATTTCGGCATCGTAAGAAGGGCGCGCGCCGCCGGGCTGATTGAAACAAGAGCGCATGATCTGAGGCGCTGGACGAGGGATAAGCACAGGCAGGTTGACGACCGCCCTTTCGGCGGCGGCGACGGGATGATTCTCAAGCCTGAGCCGGTCTTTGAAGCAGTTGAAGAGCTGACGAGGCGGGAAGCAGTAAGTAGTAGCTATCCGCAGGGCGTGCGTGTGGTACTGCTTTCGCCGCAGGGACGAAGCTTCACGCAAGCCCTGGCAGAAGAGCTGGCCGCGTGTGAGCAGGTCGTGCTTATATGCGGGCGCTATGAGGGCGTTGACGAGCGCGTGTCGGAAGCTCTTGTAACGGATGAAATCTCTATAGGAGATTACGTCCTGTCGGGCGGCGAGCCTGCGGCGCTCGTCATCGTTGATGCGGTCACGAGGCTTATACCGGGAGCGCTTGGAAGCGAGACTTCCGCCGTTCATGAGTCCTTCTCCGAAGGGCTTCTGGATTACCCGCACTACACGCGCCCTGTGGATTTTCGCGGAATGAAAGTTCCGGAAGTTCTCTTGAGCGGCCACCACGCGGAGATCGCTCGCTGGCGCTCGGAGCGTGCGCTTGAGAAGACAAAACGTAATCGCCCTGACCTGCTGACACGCGCAGGAGGCTCGGATGAACGGCTTAGCGAAGGGCTTGAGCCGGAAGAGAAAGATTGAAGAAAGCAGTTTTCGGTTTTAAGTTTTCAGTTTTCAGCAGAAGACCGAAAAGCTTTTACTGAAAACTCAAAACTGTAAACTGTTATTACTGGAGTTAAAGAGATGAACCGCTTGGATAGCATTGAGAATGCGCAGTTGCGCGAGAGCATACCGGATTTTCAGCCGGGTGATACGGTGCGCGTACACGTGCGCATCAAGGAATCTGAGACCAAAGAGCGCTTGCAGGTTTTCGAGGGCGTCGTTATCGCTCGCAAGCATGGCGGTGCGCGCGAGACCGTCACGGTCAGAAAGACCAGCTTCGGCGTCGGCGTGGAAAGAATCTTTCCGCTCCACGCGACCATCGTTGACCACATAGACGTAGTCAAGCGCGGGCGTGTGCGTCGCGCCAAGCTCTACTACCTGCGTAAGCTTCGCGGCAAGGCCGCTCGCATCAGAGAGCGCGACACGCGTACCTCGCAGGCCACAGCCGGGGGAGCGCAGGGCGCTTCCTCTTCGGGCAAAAAGTAAGAAATGCAGGTGATGGGTGCCGGGTGTCAGGTGCCGGTAAAGAGAGAGAGCACGTAACGCATTGCCTCTTTCTTTTCCCCGGCACCCGGCACCCGATACCTGTCACCCGTTATGCACATTGCCATAGACGCGCACGCCGTCGGCACCGGATTGGCCGGTAACGAGACCTATATAGCCAATCTCATAGAAGCGCTGGCCGAGATAGATACTGCAAACCGCTACACCCTTTATGTGACAAAGCGCGAAGCAAGGGAGCGCTTTCACAATCGCTGGCCTAATTTCACCACCAGATTAACGCTGCCGCACACGCCCCTTGTGCGCATCCCCGTCACGCTCGTAGCGGAATTACGCCGTCGTCCCGTTGACCTGCTGCACGTTCAATATACTGCGCCGCCCTTTGCTCCCTGTCCCGTCATCCCGACCATACACGATCTGGCTTTCGAGCATCTGCCGGAAACTTTCAAACGTCGTAGCTGGATGCAGCTACGCTTAACCGTGCGCCGTACGGCCAGACGAGCCGCGCACATCATCACCGTCTCGGAGTTCTCGCGCCGCGACCTTATAGAGACCTACCGTATAGCACCGGAGCGGATTAGCGTCACGCCTGAAGCAGCGCCGGAAAGTTTCGCTCCCGCAGAGAAAAGCGAGATTGAGCGCGTGCGTGCTCAATACAAAATCAAGGGCGACTATATACTTGCAGTCGGCTCTATTCAGCCGCGTAAAAATCTCGCACGGCTGCTCGCGGCATATTCGGACTTGCTTCGGACGCGCACGCAAGTTAAGCTTCCACATCTTGTCCTCGTGGGAAAACGCGCCTGGCTTTACGAAGAGTCCCTACGCTCGGTGGGCGAACTGGGTTTGACGAGCAGCGTAACTTTTGCGGGCTACGTGCCGGAGAGGGATTTGCCGCCGCTCTATTCGGGCGCGCTCTGTTTCATTTATCCCTCTTACTTTGAAGGCTTCGGCCTGCCGCCGCTTGAAGCTATGAAATGCGGCGCGCCCGTCATCACAGGCAATCGAACCAGCCTGCCGGAAGTTGTAGGCGACGCAGGCTTGATGGTCGATCCCTTTGACACGGCGGCTCTGGCGGAAGCGATACGCCGCGTCATTGACGATGTGGATTTGCGCCAGACTTTGCGCGAACGTGGATTTGAAAGAGCGCGCTCGTTTGACTGGCGCGAGACGGCGCGTCTAACCCTGATGGCTTATGAGCGCGCGGTTAAAAGTGAAAAAGGCTAGTGCAAGGCAACTTTTCTACACGTTCACCGCACGAAAGACGAAAACATTTAGAGTACTTTCTCTTTTCAGTTAGAATCGCCACAAGGAAGCTATAACAATTTCAAGAGCAAGGGAGCGCGGCGGCCTGCGAGAGTGCAGAGAGCGCCGCGCCGGTTGATTCTGATGCGCATAGCCATCTTGGGAACACGTGGGGTGCCTGCCAGTTACGGGGGCTTTGAAACATTTGCCGAACAGCTTTCAACCCGTCTCGTCGCACGCGGTCACCAGGTCACAGTCTACTGTCGCTCGCATTATGTCAGCCCGCGCCAGATTGAATATCACGGCGTACACCTGAAGGTTCTGCCCACCGTTCGTCACAAGTATTTCGACACCATCGTTCATACCTTCATCTCTTCGCTTCATGCTATGACGCGCTCGTTTGATGCAGCGCTCATCTGCAACGCCGCGAACGCGCCTTTCGCTACGATTCTTCGTCTGGCGGGAACGCGTGTCGCTCTCAATGTTGACGGGCTTGAGCACAAGCGCAAGAAATGGAACTGGTTGGGGCGGGGCTATTATCGTATGGCCGAACGCCTTGCAACGCTTCTGCCCAACGAGGTCGTCACGGACGCACGCGTGATTCAGGACTACTATCAGGCGCGTTACAACACGCCTTCAACCATGATCGTCTACGGGGCGGAGATAGAGCGCCGCCATGACCGCGCAACCGTACGCCAGTGGGGAGTCGAGCCGAATCGCTACGTGCTCTACGTCTCCAGGCTTGAGCCGGAGAACAACGCGCATCTGGTCATAGAAGCCTTCAAGCGCGTGCGCACCAATCATCGTCTTTTAATCGTCGGCGATGCGCCCTACGCGCACGAGTACATACGCGAGTTGCGCGAGCGCGCAGAATCCGACCCGCGCATTATCTTCACGGGCTTCGTCTTCGGTGATTCCTATCGCGCTCTGCAACAGAACGCCTACTGTTATGTTCATGCGACCGAGGTCGGAGGCACGCATCCTGCGCTCGTCGAAGCGATGGGCTACGGCAATTGCGTGCTGGCGCTGGCCGCCCCGGAAAACGTGGAAGTGGTCGGCGAATCAGGCATCCCCTACAAGGATGTGAATGAGCTGGCCGAGCAGCTTCAACGCGTACTGCGCGACGCCTCGCTCGTAGCTTCCTATCGCCAGCGCGCTCAAGACCGCGTGCGGCAATTCTATACCTGGGAAAGCGTAGTGGATCGCTACGAGCATCTGTTCGCGGATTTAGCCGCAGGCCGCACACATCAACCCTACCAGTACAGAGAGGCGCTACAGCGCGAAGAGGATGCTCAAACAGAGAGCGTTAAAGTAGAAAGCGGAAGTTAGAGGCAAATAGGAAACAAGAAGCAGTTTGAAAAGAAATTTCATCCTGAGTCCCGTAGGGACGACTCGATAATAGCCAGCCATTTATGGCTGGGTCAAAGAGCACGCAAATAAAGTTGAGTCCCGTAGGGACGACTGAAGTTATGTTCAGTCGTCCCTACGGGACTCAATTCATATTCTCCATAACTTGTTCCCAGCACTGAAGTGCTGGGCTATTATCAATCGTCCCTGCGGGACTAAAAAACTGACTCGCCCGGTTAATTCCCCCGTTTGCTCTCTTACTTCACGGCCTTCGCGTTCGCCGGGCGTGTGAAGAGAGAGTCTGGGACTGAGCGGTTAATCTCGATTGATTGGTAATTGATGCGGCTCGATTGCGCGCCGTTGCGGAAGTGATCGACGATGAAGGGCAGCATGACGCCGTCAATCGTGACGAACTGCGCGAAACGATCCTCTTCCGTCGTCTCAGCCCCATCCTTATCCTTCTTCTTGTAGAGAACCTTCGACGGAAAGCCATCCTGCGCGCCAAACTCGAACTCGACCGCGAAGCCGTCCGCGTAGGTCAGGCGAATGGTCTCGTTACGCTTTCCAATGCCCGCTTCGCGCCTGCCTACATAAGAGAGCTTTGCGCCTTCTTTGCGCCAGTGGCCGCGCAGCAGGTAGTCTATATTCGTGCGCATGGCGTTGCGAAAATCCTCAACCTGCTCGCGCGTCATGTCCTGCAAGGTCTTGGACTGCCCGTCATAGAGCCAGCCCGTGTTGCCCGTGTTGGTCTGAATCACCTTCACGCCTGCGCCTTTGAACTCCGTACGCTCCCTGTCCGGATAGACTATGTAATCGACAAACGTGAGCGGAAGACCAGTCACCCCTTCCTTGAACTGCGTGTAGTAGCCGCGAGAGGCCAAGGAACGCACATTCAGATAGCTGTCCCCGCCGAGCACTTTGGTGGCGCGCTCGACAATCTGTTCCGCCTTCTGGTCGTTTGCAGCAGGCGGCGCAGTAGTAGTCGCAGTCGTCAGCGTCGTCTTGCTGCCCTCCTGCGCGTACGCCTGCGATAGAAGAAGGAAGAGAGTTACAAAGAGTGTTGAAAGAATCGTGCGTGCGCGCGAGGCGCTGAGGAAGTTTGTCTTATACATAAGCCTATTAGAACATGAGCTGTTTGCCGAAATGAAGTTCGCGGGAGCGGTCTTCGGGTAAAAGAAAAGGGCTTCAATGAGTGTTGATTTCACTGAAGCCCTGTTGTTAGAGAACGCGCTGCACGACGCGCTTCCGGTGGATTAATTCAGCACGACATCGATCTCGTCGTTAGATTTAATCACAACCTCGTTATCTTCAACGTCTGCGATGAAGCGCGAAGCAGACTTCCACATGTTCGTAATCGGCAGCTTCACCTTCTCGTCAATGTGGCGCTTGAGGAAGCGAGCGCCGTAAGTCGGGCTGAAGCCCTTCTCCGTCAGAAGGTCTATGGCGCGTTGTGTAACAAGAACGTCCTTGCCCTGCCGCTCCATCTGCCGCTGTAGCTTGCTTAGATACAGCTCTGCGATTGAACGAACTTCATCCATCGTCAAAGGCGAGAAGACCACTATCTCGTCAATGCGATTGCGGAACTCCGGCGAGAATCGCTGCTCGGCGGCCTTCAACACTTCACTCTTGACGGCGCGAATGTCGCCTAAGGTCTTCGTGCCGAAGCCCAGCGGCTTCTCGTACTTCTTAAAACTCTCGGAGCCTAGGTTGGAAGTCATGATGACAATCGCGTCCGACAGGTAAACCTTCTTGCCGCGGCCATCCGTCATCCAGCCTTCGTCGAAAGCCTGTAAGAAGAGGTTCATCAAATAAGGCGAAGCCTTCTCGACCTCATCCAGTAGAAGTACCGTGTACGGGTTCTCGCGCAGTTGCTCCGTCAGGATGCCGCCGCGCTCCGAGCCGACGATGCCGCGGGGCATGCCTATAAGCTTTTCAATTCCGACCGTGCCGTCGCCGTACTCAGACATGTCTATGCGAACCATCTTTTCTTCAGAGCCGAACATGAACTCGGCGACAGCTTTCGCAAGCTCCGTCTTGCCCACACCCGTCGGCCCAAGGAAGAGAAGCACGCCGTCTGGATGATAGTGATTCTCCTTGAGCGGGCCTTTGTTCAGACGCAGGCGTTGACCGACGGCCTTGATGGCTTCCTTCTGGCCTATGACACGATGACCAAGGTCTGCGTCCATGTTGCTGAAGCGGTCGTTGGTGTCGCGGAAGATCATGTCGCGTGGGATTCTTGATTCCTGCGAGATGACTTCGATGATGTGCTCCGGCTTGACGACGAGCGTGTTCGGCTCGTTAATCTCGACCTTGACGGCAGCCGTATCGAGCCAGCCGATGGCCTTGTCCGGAAGATGCAGGTTCCTGATATACTTCGGAGCCATCTCCAGCGCCGTGTTGATGGCGTCGTCGGAAATCGTCACAGAGTAATTTCGCTCAAGACGCGGGCGAAGCCCCAAGAGGATTTCGCGCGTCTCGTTAATCGTAGGCTCGTCAACCTTGACTATACGGAAGCGCCGCGCCAGGGCCTCGTCTTCCCCTATGTATTCCTTGTATTCGGTCAGGGTCGTCGCGCCGATGATGCGCAGCTCGCCGCGCGCCAGCGAAGACTTGAACATATTCGCGGCATCAGAGGATGTACCGAGCGCCGCGCCCGCGCCGATAATCGTGTGCGCTTCGTCAATGAAGAGAATCAGGTTGTCGCGTTCCTTTACTTCGTCAATGATTCCCTTGATGCGTTCCTCGAACATGCCGCGCAGCATTGTGCCTGCGACGAGTCCGCCCATCTGAAGCTGTACGATGTGCGAGCCGCGCAAGCGAGCGGGAACCTTCTCAGGCTCAAGCTCTACAAGACGCGCCAGACCTTCGACCACGGCGGTCTTGCCCACTCCCGGCTCGCCTACAAGCATGGGCGAATTGGCGCGCTCACGATGGCAGAGGATTTCCACCATCTGTTGAATCTCCAGCTCGCGCCCGATGGTCGGCGGAATCTTGTCCATACGAGCAAGGCGATTCAAAGAAACGCCGAAATGCTTCAGGTACGGAGGCAGCTCGAATTTCTTCTTGTACTGCTCCTCTTCCTGTTCACGAACAACAACACGTGTGCGTACGTTCTCCATCACAGTTTCATGCGAGACGCCGAAGCTGCGCAGGACTTCTATAAAAAGTCCGCGCTCATCCTGTGAGAGCGCTGTGAAAATATCAGTCGCCTCGATGGTCTTGCGACCCTGCGCCCTTGCACGCTCCATCGCACGCTTGAAGAGATCGGTCGTGTCGGGCGCAATGCGAAAGCCTTTGCCGACATGCTGCCGACCACTATCAAGACGCTTCTCTATGCTCATCCTGACCATGCGCGGGTCAATGTGAAGGTCTTGCATGGTTTGATTGAAGAGGTCGGCCTCCTGCGTGGCAAGTCCATGAAGGATGTGCTCAATCGAGACGTAATTCTGGTCGCGGCGACGCGACTCGTTCAATGCATGTTCCAGAATGCGCTGGCCGCTGTCGCCAAATTTATCTTTATATGCCCCTAGGTCTATCATCTTTTGTTTCTCGACTAACTATTCAAAGGCAAGGCGACTCTGGAATCCATCAGAAGAGTTGTCAGGAGTGTGACAAAGTTTTGACAGCGATGTCGTCTTGGTTTTCAATCACTTGACCGCCGGAAAAGAAAGCGGCCCTTAAATGCCTTGAATTAGATGCGAGGACGGGAAACGCCGTTGCGTTTCCATGCAATAGGGATAATACCACACCTCGCACCTGCAATTGTTAAGCCAAATTTTTGAAGGCAAAATTAAAAAGGTAAAAGGCAAAAGTAAGAACGAAAGATACAATCCTCTACGCCCTCACTTTGCCTTTTTACTTTTTAATTTTGCCTTCTTTAGTAATCGTAGTCTTCGCCGCCGCCCATAGGAGGCGCAGCCCTTTTAGGCTCTGGCGCGTCCGTGACGGCTGCATCAGTTGTTAACAGTAGCCCGGCGATGGATGCAGCATTTTGCAACGCTGTGCGTACGACCTTCGTCGGGTCAATGATGCCTGCGGCCACAAGGTCTTCATACTTGCCGGTCGCGGCGTTGAAGCCGTTCGCTCCCTTAGACTCCTGAACGCGGCCTACGACAATCGCGCCTTCTACCCCGGCGTTCTCGGCTATGCGGCGCAGAGGCTCTTCCAGAGCGCGCTTGACCAGATTGATGCCCGTCTGAACATCTCTCTCTTCCGTCTTCAGTTTATCCAGAGCGCGCGAGGCGCGTAGAAGCGCAACGCCGCCGCCCGGCACTATACCTTCCTGTGCGGCAGCCTTCGTCGCGTTCAAAGCATCTTCGACGCGCATCTTGATCTCTTTCATCTCGGTCTCTGTGGCCGCGCCGACTTTGACGACCGCCACGCCGCCCGAAAGCTTCGCCAGCCGCTCCTGCAACTTCTCGCGGTCATAGTCCGAAGTGCTCTCTTCAATCTGCCTGCGAATGGCAGCGACGCGTCCCTGAATCGCCTTGGCCGAACCGCCGCCCTCTACAATCGTAGTGTTCTCTTTGTCAACGATAATGCGCTTGGCCGTACCTAAATCTTCGATGGTGACGCTCTCAAGCTTGATACCTAAATCTTCCGTGATGACCTTGCCGCCGGTCAGGGCTGCCAGGTCTTCAAGGATAGCTTTGCGGCGGTCGCCGAAGGCCGGAGCCTTGACGGCGCAAACTTTGATAGTCCCGCGCAGGCGGTTGACGACGAGCGTCGCGAGCGCATCTCCCTCTACGTCTTCCGCTATAATGAGAAGCGAGCGACCCTGCCCGACCACTTGCTCAAGCACTGGCAGCAGGTCTCGCATCGCAGCAATCTTCTTCTCGTGCAGAAGAATGTAAGGCTCGTCCAGCACACATTCCATGCGGTCTGGGTTCGTGACGAAATAAGGAGAAAGATAGCCGCGATCAAACTGCATACCTTCGACAATATCAAGCTCGGTCTGCATCGTGCGGGATTCTTCGACCGTTACGACGCCGTCCTTGCCTACCTGCTCCATAGCTGCCGCTATAAGCTCTCCGATTTGCCGGTCGTTGTTGGCGGAAACAGACGCGACGTTGGCAAGCTCTTCTTTGCCCTTGACCTTCTTAGACAATCGCTCAAGCTCTTCCACAGCCGCCTCGGTCGCCATCTGAATACCGCGCTGCAATGCCATAGGGTTTGCGCCTGCGGTCACGTTCTTCACGCCTTCGCGGAAGATGGCCTGCGCCAGCACGGTCGCGGTGGTCGTACCGTCGCCCGCCGTGTCGTTGGTCTTCGTCGCCACTTCGCGCACCATCTGAGCACCCATGTTCTCGTAATTGTCCGCAAGCTCAATCTCTCTGGCGACCGTGACCCCGTCTTTGGTAATCACGGGCGAGCCGTACTTTTTACCCAGCACGACATTTCTGCCCTTCGGCCCCAGCGTGACGCGCACGACATTCGCCAGCGTATTCACGCCCTGAAGCATTGCGCTACGCGCCTCTTCCCTGAACTTCAAATCTTTCGCTGCCACTTAGTTTCTCCTTGGATTAAATTCGGTAAAAGACAGTTTTCAGTTTTGAGTTTTCAGAAAATAGCGACATGCTTTTACTGAAAACTGAAATCTGTTCTCATCATTCCGCTGCTCTTTTTGCTCCGGCCTCTTGCGAGCGCCCGACCTGTACGCGCGCGGGGCGAAGCAGCCGGTCGCCCATACGGTAGCCGCGACTATATTCGGCAGTCACAAGGCCGTCACGCTCAGGCTCGACTTCGGTTGTGTCAACCGCCTCGTGTTGCTCCGGGTCGAAGGGTTGGCCGACCGCTTTAAGAGGCTCTACGCCCGACGCGAGCAGCGCATTCTCGAAATTGTTCAAAGTCCCGCGCACTCCGTCCAGAAGGGAATCAAGCGACCCGCCGCGCTCCGCCGCAGCGATGGCACGCTGGAGATTGTCTGGCACGGGCAGGAGCGTGCTGATAAAATTCGCCTTCTCAAGCCTTGCGCGCTCGTCAGCCGCACGATTCAAGCGCTGTCTGGTTTCATCCGTCTCGCGCTGTAATTGTGCGCGTAGCTGCTCGAAGCGACCCTGCACATCTGCAACCTTCTGCTCAGCCGCACGCGTGCGCGCTTCAAGTTCCTCAACGTAACGCGGCTTCAAGCTCGGCGCTTCATCCGCCGCCCCAGCCGCATCTACATTCGTCTCGCCGTCCATGTTTATACGGCGGCGATCCGTGACACGAATCTCTTCAGCCGAAGAGTTGGTCGCGTCATCAAACCTCTCTTCAGACACCTTGTCCTCTTGCATCTGCTTTCTCTTCTTCTCCCTACGAAAAACCATAATAGTGATAAGTGACGAGTGACATGTGACGAGCAAAGACAAGCTGATTTAACTTGTCACTCATCACTTATCACCTGTCACTGTACTTTAATTTCCACGCGTTGCTGTTTCTGCTCCCTGCGCTTGGGAAGCTTCAGGCGCAGGACGCCGTCCCTGTATTCCGCCGAGATGGCCTTCTGGTCAACAGTCGGAGGCAGCGGGCCGAACTTGCGCAGGAAACTTCCAGTGGGGCGCTCCATACGCCCTTGAGACTCTATATCGGGTAGCCGCTCGCCGCGAACACAGAGCCTGTCGTCGGTCAGGCTGATGTCGAGCGCCTCACGGCTCACGCCCGGCAGGTCAACCACAATCAGATACTCTTCCTCCCGATTGTAAACATCCGCCAGAGGCGTCCATTCGGCACGCTCTATCTCGCCTTCCTCGCCTTCATCACGCGCGCGCTTTTGCGCCGCCTCGTCAAACAGGCGATTCATACGATCCTGCAACGCCACCAAATCCCTCAACGGATCCCAGTACTGAGCCATAAGGAAAATGCAGAAGTCAGAGTGCAGAATGATGAATTAGAAGAAGCAGTCTTTAATTCATCATTCTGCACTCTGCGTTCATCCTTTCTTCTATGCTGCTGCCGCAGCCGTCCCTGTTGAGAATTTCATCTCGTCGCCGTCGGCTGAGACATGTATGGTCTGTCCGGGGGCGATTTCGCCGCGCAAGATGCGGACTGCGAGCGGATTTTGAATGAGCGTCTGAATCGCTCGCTTCAGTGGCCTAGCCCCGTAAGCAGGGTCGTAGCCCTCGCGCGCCAGAAGCTCTTTGGCCGAATCATCAAGCTCAATTGTGATGTTGCGCTCTTCCAGCATCTGACGCAAGCGCACAAGCTGTACGTCAATGATTTCTGAAATCTGCTCGCGCGAAAGTTGATGGAAAACTACTATGTCGTCAACGCGATTAAGGAACTCCGGCTTGAAGCTCTCACGAAGAACCTCTATGACCGCGGCGTGAATCTGCTTCTCGTCGCCTTCGGCTGCCTGAATCTCGCGCGAGCCTAAGTTAGAGGTCATAATCAGCACGGTGTTCTTGAAGTCCACCGTGCGCCCCTTTGAATCAGTCAATCGACCGTCGTCTAAGATTTGCAACAGCACGTTGAAGACATCCGGGTGCGCCTTCTCTATCTCGTCGAAGAGAATGACCGAGTAGGGGCGACGCCGCACGGCTTCGGTCAACTGCCCACCCTCTTCATAGCCTACATAGCCCGGAGGCGCGCCGATCATGCGAGCGACGGCGTGCTTCTCCATGTACTCGGACATGTCGAGGCGTATCATCGCGCGCTCATCATCAAAGAGAAACTCTGCCAGAGCGCGTGCCGTTTCAGTTTTACCAACGCCGGTCGGCCCCAGGAAGATAAAGGAGCCTACGGGACGATTCGGGTCTTGAAGCCCTGCGCGAGCGCGCCGCACTGCATTAGCGACAGCCGTCAAGGCTTCGTCCTGCCCTATGACTCTCTGGCGCAGGCGCTCTTCCATAGAGACAAGCTTCTGCATCTCGCCTTCGAGCATCTTCGAGACGGGAATGCCCGTCCAGCGCGCGACCACATCGGCCACGTCCTCTTCGTCAACCTCTTCCTTGAGCATGACGCCGTCGCGCTGCAACTCAGCCAGACGCGATTGCTCTGCGGCAAGCTTTTGCTCCAGCTCCGGAATCTTGCCGTATTGAAGCTCAGCCGCACGCGCAAGGTCGCCCGCGTTGCGCGCCTGATCGAGTTGAAGCCTTAATTGCTCAAGCTCGTTCTTGGCGGTGCGCATCTTTTCAATCTCTTCCTTTTCAGACTGCCACTTGGCCTTCATGGCCGAAGAACTCTCTCTCAAATTGGCGATGCGCTGCTCTATATCTTTCAAGCGAGCCTGTGCGCGTTCGTCATCTTCGCGCTGCAAAGCCTGTCGCTCGATTTCCAGTTGAAGAATCTCGCGCTCAAGCTGGTCTATCTCCTGCGGTAGAGAATCAATCTCTATGCGCAGGCGCGACGCAGCCTCGTCAATTAAATCAATGGCCTTGTCCGGCAGAAAGCGATCCGTGATGTAACGATTGGAAAGCGTGGCGGCGGCGACAATCGCGCTGTCCTTGATACGCACGCCGTGATGCACTTCATAACGCTCTTTAAGCCCGCGAAGGATGGCAATCGTGTCTTCAACGCTAGGCTCGCCGACATAAACCTGCTGGAAGCGACGCTCAAGCGCGGCGTCCTTTTCTATGTGCTTCTTGTACTCGGCTAAAGTTGTAGCGCCGACGCAGCGCAACTCGCCACGTGCCAGCGCAGGCTTCAACATGTTCGACGCATCAATCGCGCCTTCGGCAGCGCCCGCCCCTATAATCGTGTGAAGCTCGTCAATGAAGAGCACTATCTGTCCCTGCGCATTCTCAATCTCCTTGAGCACGGCTTTCAGACGATCTTCAAACTCGCCCCTGTATTTAGCGCCCGCGAGCATAGAGCCTAAATCAAGACCGACCAGCCGCTTATTGCGAAGCGTTTCCGGCACATCGCCGGAGACAATGCGCTGCGCTAAGCCTTCTACGATGGCTGTTTTACCAACGCCGGGTTCGCCTATCAAGACGGGGTTATTCTTTGTGCGACGCGAAAGAACCTGAATCGTGCGGCGTATCTCGTCGTCGCGTCCTATGACCGGATCAAGCTTGCCCTGCCGCGCTAAGTCCGTCAGGTCTTTGGCATACTTGGAGAGAGCCTGATAGTTCTCCTCTGCGTTCTGATCTGTAATGCGAACGCCGCCGCGCATCTGCTCTATAACCTTGAGCAGGTCGTCGCGCGTGACGCCGTGCTGGCGCAGGATTATCCCTGCCTGGCCGTCCTTTTCATCGGCAATCGCCAGCAGTAGATGCTCTGTAGAGACGTACTCGTCCTGCATAGCCTCTGCCTGCTTCTGCGAAGCCGCAAACACCTGGCTCAGGCGCGAGCTGAAATATTGCTGGGGCGCGCCCTGCACCTTTGGAAAACGAGCGACCGCCGCCTGCACGTCGTTCAAGACGACCTGCACGTTGGCTCCGAGTTTGCCCAGAAGGGGACGCACAGTCCCTTCCTGCTGCTCAAGCATGGCTAGCAGCAGGTGCTCAGGCTCGACCTGTTGATTCTGATTGCGCTCTGCCGCCTCTATCGCAGATTGGATAGCCTCCTGGCCGCGCAGTGTGAAACGATCTAAACGCATTGTGCTTTACGCCTTATAACTTCTCTAGAGAATAGCTCCCTGATGTAGAGAAACTTTGAAAACTTAACTGCTTTTATTTCGCAGCCGCAGGGAAAATTTACGCTCTCACCTTTTGCAGATGATAAGAGCGGAGTGGCTCACAAAAAGCGCGCGCCAAGAGCCTGCTCCGCCCCTCAAACTGAAACACCCCTTGAAATTAACGAGCCGCCGTACTCGCCTTACGGCCTTTCTCGTTGGTCAGGCCAGCATTTTCGGCTTTGGTCTCAATGGTGCGGTTACGCGCCTCTTCCGTTTCACCTTTGACCTCTATGCGACGCGCCTTTACCTCTTCGCGCTTCGGGAGGGTTACGCGTAACACGCCATTCTTATACTCTGCGGTTGCGCCCTCAGCCGAAACCGTCTGCGGCAGCGTAAAGGAGCGCGTGAATGTGCCGTAAGCACGCTCGACGCGATGATAGTTATCGCCGTCGTCCTTCTTCTCAAAACGGCGCTCGCCGCGCAGGGTAATGATGTTGCTCTCAATGGAAAGGTCGAAATCCTCTCGATTCATCCCCGGCAATTCGGCTTCCAGCACTATCTGATCCTTATTCTCGTAGATGTCAACGTTCGGCATCCAGGCTCCGCGCGCAATGCCCTCGTCGCCGAAGGCGCGCGTCAGATTGGTTGAAAAGAGGCGATTAACCTCGTCCTGAAGACTACGTAGATCACGGAATGGGTCATAACGAACGATGCCCATAATCTGATTTTCCTCCTTAAAACTTGTCGCCCCGGCAGCGGTAAAAGGTCTAAGGATTAAGAGAAATGTTCGGCTGCTGAGCGTGACGGAATAATAAAGGTTGAGTCTTCCTTTGTCAAGTCCCTGGTTGTACCGATATGCCCTCCAATATTCTGTAAAAGATTCGGGGATTAGTGTACATTAGCGCAGTATAATATGTTAAATTGCTAAAATCGGCGTATATTCTTAATCGAAAAGTGAACTTTGCCGCTCATAGTTCGTATAGAGCCTAAAAGGCCGTGATTTCAAGCCGAGTGAGACTGGGATATTTGCTGATGAGTCATAAGCATAAGTAGCTGATTTTCGCTGGCCGGGTTCGCAGCTTTTACTTTACTGACAGGAGTGAAGGGATATGGCCCTGCAACTGAAGAGTCACTGCGAAAGATGTGGGCAGGGGATTGAGCGTAGAGACAAGGCTTACATCTGCGTTTACGAATGCACTTTCTGTCATGCCTGTACCCTGTGGCTGGGATTTGACTGTCCGAATTGCGGAGGCGAGCTGGTGCGTCGTCCCAGGCCGAAGGGCGCGGAAGACGAGACGAAGCAGTCCAACGGGGCTGAGGCCGGTAGCCTTGGAGTAATGAGTAGATGATTGACGAGAAGGACGCGCGCATTCTGGAGTTGCTGCAAAAAGATGGGCGCATGACCAATGTTGATATAGCGAGGGCTGTGGAGCTGACGCCTTCGGCGACCCTTGAGCGCGTCAGGAAACTGGAAGAGCGCGGCTTTATTAAAGGATACACGGCAACGCTTGACCCGCACGTACTGGGGCTGGGGCTGGTGGCGTTTATTTTCGTGCGTGTTGATGAACTGAACGACACGCTCGGCTGCGCCGAAAAGACAGCCGAAGAGCTGGCGAGGCTTCCGTCCGTTCTGGAGCTTCATCACTTAGCGGGCGAGGACTGTTTTCTGGTCAAGGTGAGGGCGCGCGATACGGATGACCTCTATCGAATTTTGAAAGAGGAATTCGGGCCGTTCAAGTCAATTCGCTCGACGCGTACGACGATTGTGTTGAAGACAGTCAAGGAGAGTCAGCAGTTGCCTGTGGGTGGAAAGGGGAATGTGGAATGATTTCACGCAGGGAAAAATTCGGGCCTCTGGCAGCCTGGGCAGCGGTCTGCTTCTTCTGGGGCACAACTTACCTGGCGATACGCGTAGGGTTGGAGACGTTGCCGCCGGTGCTCTTTGCAGGGCTGCGCTTTCTGACGGCGGGCGCAATATTGTTTGTGATTGTGCGCCTGTGGACAGGAGCGCGACTTCCAAAGGGTAAAGAGTGGTTCGATCAAACGGTAGTGGGGCTGGCGCTGTTGGGTGTGGGCAACGGTTTTGTAGTGTGGGCAGAGCAGTGGGTTCCGAGCGGCCCTGCTGCGCTGCTGGTTGCGACCAGCCCGTTCTGGGTGATGGGAGTTGAAAGATTCTTTCGCGAAGGCGAGCGACTACAGGGACGCGCCATCCTTGGACTATTGATTGGCTTTGGCGGATTGGCGCTGCTGGTTGCGCCGAACCTTTACGGCACGGGTATGAGTGCAAGTTACCTTTGGGGAATGCTCGCGCTTCAGGTTGCGTGCGCTTCATGGTCTATAGGCTCTGTCTATTCCAAGCATCATCCCACAGGCGTTGCGCCGCTGATGAGCGCGGCCATTCAAATGCTTGTGGCGGGCGCGACGATGGCGCTGCTCGGCGTTGTTTTAGGGGAATGGAGGGAACTGCATTTCAGCGCCCGCTCCGCTGGCGCTTTCGCTTACTTGATAGTGTTCGGCTCCATAGTAGCCTATGGGTCATACACCTACGCCGTGCAGAAGCTGCCGCTCTCGCTCGTCTCCACCTACTCGTACATTAACCCTGTGATTGCCGTCCTACTCGGCTGGCTGATATTGAGCGAGCCGTTGGGCTGGCGTGTGATTACAGCGATGTCGATTATCCTGGGTGGCGTAATGCTGGTGAAGAGCGGTCGCGGAAGATTGAGCAGAAAGAGCGGCGCTCAGAAGAGCTTTACAGCAAAAGAAGAAGAGCGAAAGGTTCTGCGCGCTGCTTAAAGGCTGGATTGATGTTCAATCGAGCACGCACGCTCATTGCGGCTCACCGCAGAGGACGCAGAGGGAGGCGCAGAGAGTTAAGATTCAACTCTCTGCGCCTCCCTCTGCGTTTGTGATGATAGCAGGCCCGCCTTACACTCAATTAAGAATCGCTCTAGTCGGCAAACTGCTTGATTGATTTTTTGAAGGTGAGATAGGTCTGCCGGTACTTGCTGTAGACGTTTTGATCGCGGTACTTGATGCCGAAGACCGTGCGGTTGTTGGTGTTGGTGTTCTCGGTGTCCTCGAATGAGCGCAGGTAGCTTCCATCTTTGGCGCGGATGGTCACGCGCCTGATTTTAATCCCATTGCGTGTCTGGGTATTCTGCGAGGCGTAGCTTTCGATAGCTTCGTTAATCTCTATGTCGCGCGGGTCGCCGTTCCAGATGGGCGAAAAGACGTAGAACTCTACGCTTCCGTCCGGCGCTGTAAAGAAGGCGCTGTCAGGGTTTTCGTCGCTGCGCTGCGACGGCCTCACACGAAATTCTGACGGGTATTTGATCTCGAAGTAAGCTCCCTTATAGCTCAGCCACTTTCCCTGAGAAGCTCCAATCGGGCTGGCCGTCATAGAGATGCAGATGAGCAGCGTTAATAAGACTGCAAGAGTTTTCATTACTCCACTTTTCTCCTCGTACATAAAAATTGCTCTTCAAATTGCTAGGCGCAAAAGTGCTTTCCCTGAGTTCGTTTGAACCCGGCACGCCGCTCCGAAATTAAAAAACGGGTGGAGCCGGAGGCACGTCCTGAGCCGAAAAGACCTGGCGATAGGCTATTGACCAGGCCGCGAAATTTATTGGCAATACGAAAATCGCGCCTACATAACAAAGCAGCACGCCTGCTATACCGAGCAGCATCGTCAACAGCGCAAGTCCGAGGACTCCGCCCAGATTGGCCGCAGCCGCCTTGATGCTCGTCTTGACTGCATTGATGCCGGAAAGCCTGCGGTCAACGATGAGCGGGTACGTAAAGGCGAAGAACATGTGAATGATAAGGCTGACAGTCATAATCACCACGAAGATGACTATGAAAAAGACGATGAACGGAAACATGTCGGGCGGCTGGCCTCGTCGTCCCGGTTGATTCATAGAGATTGTCAGGTAAGCAACCGAAATGATATAGGTCGGAACGACGACCAGAAACATAGGCACGACCTGTACGAGCGTGGCGACAAGGCTGTCGCCGAAGAAGTCGAAGCCTTTGAAGAGCAGTTCGAAGGTGACAGGCTCTCCGCGCTGGCGACGGAAGAACGCCATGTAAAGGCCGCACATCATAGGCCCCAGCAGGATTCCCAAAGGCACCGCGCTGCCTATGAAAAGGGCTACGAAGGCCATGCCCAGAAATAGCCAGTACTGATCTTTTATCAAGTTCCAGCCGCCGCGAAGGCATTCGACCGGCCTGACCGCGCCGCGATTGAATTCGGGTAGATTCGCGCTCATAAATTAACTAAACCTCCCCTTCAAAATTTCTGAACTCCTCGTTGTCGCCATCGTCTCACGCGCTCAACCTTAGAGATACTAGCTGAGGCCGAAAAAGCGTTTGATGGAGTTGATAAGCCCGGCAGACTCTTCTGCGTGACGCCCTGCGTCCTCCTGCTGCGCCGTCAAACCTATGCGGCGCTCCGCTATGATGTGGCTCAAGGCTTCGACCAGATCGGGATTGGTGTCAAAGAGATGCTTCATCGCCTGATGACCTATTTCGAGCACCTCCGTTTCTTCGACGGCGACGACATTGGCCGTGCGCGGCTCGCCCGTAAAGAGCGCCATCTCGCCGAAGAAGTCTCCGTCTTTGAGCACGGCCACGGTGCGCGCTTTACCATTGTCGGAAATCTGCACGCTCACGCGCCCGTTGTGGACTACGAACATGCTCGCGCCTTCGTCGCCCGCGCGTATGACGGTTTCGCCCGGAGCAAAGATGTGACGCATAGAGGCGTGGGCAAGCTGCGTAATCTCGTCTTCGGTCAGAGGCGCGAAGATGTCTACGGCTGCCAGCCGCTCTATCAACCCCTGCCCGTCTGCGTGCGCGCCGTCACCTCTGGACGGCCTCTCAAGGAAGAGCGTGCGCGTCGGGAAGGCGAAGCTCAATCCGGCGCGGCGGAAAGCGTACCAAATGCGCTGGCGCACGAGCGCGTCCGTGTCGTTGAACTTCGCGTAGTCTTCGAGCCAGTATTTGACTTCGTAATCAACGCTGCTGTCGCCGAAATTCCTGATGCGTACAATCGGAGACATGCGCTGCGATACGTTGTCTGCTTCGCGCACGGCCTCGCGCACGACGTGTATGGTCTTGGCGGGCGAATCCGTGTAGAGCGTGCCAAACATGACCAGTCGCGCGTTCAGGTTTTCGCGCGGGGCGACCTCTATAGATTCTTTGGCCGCGCTCGAATTGCTGATGAGGATGATGCGATTCGTAAAAGTTCTAAGCTTGATGCCGCGCCATGTAATCTCTTCGACCACACCCGTCCAATTGCCGACCGTTATCACATCCCCAACCTGAAAAGGCTTGTCCGCCTGAAGCGAGATGCCCGCGAAGAGATTTCCCAGAGTCTCCTGAAGCGCTAGACCGATGATGACGCCGAAGATGGCCGAGGTGGTAAAGAGCGCGCCGATGTCAACCGCAGGATAAAAGAGCTTGAAGATGACCAGAAAGCCTATGATGTAGGCGATAATCGAGAAGATATTGCGCACAAGGCTAGGCGCTTCGTACCCGCGACGCGCCTTGAAGCCCAGGCCGAAGATAAGCTCGTTCAGGGCGCGTGCGATGACCATCGCCAGCAGCATCCAGAGCACTATCTTCGTGATGGTTAGAAAGTGATCCTGCGGCGGCTGTGTGTTCTGCGGAAGGATTAGATAATCGCTGAGAACCAGTCCCAGATTAAGATAGTAAACAATATAGAGCGCCAGCACGGCGAGGAGCGTCACCGCGAGGTAAGCAATCGGTTTTCTTAAACGGGAACGACGCACAGCAGCCATAGGGGTTTTTCACGCTCGCAGAATCGAGCAGCAGGTCACGAGTGCTTTTGAGCCTCTATTTTTATCATTAACGAGCAGCATTTGCGAGTAGAAATTTGGAGCACGAGCAGAATTAAGCACGCGCTCTTATTGGCTCTACTTCGGGAACAGGTTCGGAAAGAGAGTCGCAGCGATTAGAAGTAGCGAGAGGGCGGAGACGATGATGGTTGTCAGCCACGCGGCTACATTGAGAAACTTACTGTTACGGTAGTCTCCCATCAGCTCCCTGTTGTTCACAAGGCGCAGGACGGCAATCAGTATGACGGGCAAGAGCAGGCCGTTGATGACCTGCGTGACGAGTAGGACGCGAATCAGCGGGAGGCCGGGAATCATCGCCACCATCGCGCCCGTGGCGACGAGGAATGTGAAGATGCCGAGGAAGATGGGCGCTTCTCGAAAGCTGCGCGAGACTCCTTTCTCAAAGCCGAGCGCTTCGCTGATGGAATAGGCGGTCGCCAGCGGAAGCACTCCCGCCGCGAGCATCGAAGCGCCGAAGAGACCTATAGCAAACAGCATACGCGCGTAAGGCCCTGCCAGCGGCTCAAGCGCGCGGGCGGCTTCGGCTGCCGTCTCTATATGTATGCCGTGACGGTTGAGCGTCGTGGCGGTGGAGATAAGTATGAAGAAGGCAATGAGAATGGCAAACACCGTCCCCGTCCACACGTCTGCGCGCACCAGCTTGTAATTATCAGCCGTCATCCCCTTTTCCACTACACTTGATTGCACGTAGACCTGCATGTAGGGCGAGATGGTCGTGCCGACAAGCGCAACGAAGGTGAAGATGTAAGCGGGATTAAGCTGGAAGCTGGGGCGCACAATCTCTCTAGCCACTTCTCCCCACGCTGGACGCGCCAGAAATGCAGAGACGATGTAGCCCAGGAAGACCAGCGACATGATGAGAAAGATTCTCTCCACGCGCTTGTAAGAACCCTTGACGACCAGCCACCAGACGCTCATGGCCGCCAGCGGTACGGAAACGAAGCGGGGCACTCCGAAAAGCTCCGTCGCCGCGGCGATGCCTACGAACTCCGAGACGGTCACGCCCCCGTTGGCTATCAGGAGCGCGAGCATCACGAGCGCAGTCCAGCGCACGCCGAAGCGCTCGCGTATCAAATCCGCAAGCCCCTTGCCCGTGACCGCGCCCATGCGCGCGCACATCTCCTGAATAATTCCTAAGCTGATGGTGATGGGAATGAGAACCCATAGAAGGGTGTAGCCGTGGTCTGCGCCTACGGTGGCGTAGGTCGCAATGCCGCCCGCGTCATTGCCAGCGTTGGCTGCGACCATGCCGGGGCCTAGGATGGCAAGGTACGCTATGAGACCTCTGCGTCGGCTGAACGTGCGTCGCACACCACCAGCGCCCCGCCGCCACAGACGACGCCCCGCGTCTCTCACGACTGCGCCGGACTCGGCCATAATCTGGAGGTTCTCCCGCGTTCATAAGGCAGCAACTAATATTGATGGGTGATAAATGTTTTAGAACGAAGAGGAATACTAACACAAATCCTTGAAACACAAGACGCGAACAAACTACACTGCGGGTTAATTGATAAGCAAAAGTCTCCAAACGTAAGCCACGAAGCTGTCAACTCTCTATGACCCCCGAACGCTGGCAACAAGTTAAAGAACTATTTCACTCAGCGCTTGAGATAGCGCCGGAGAAGCGCGCAACTTTTCTGGAAAAGGAGTGCGCCGGTCATAACAGCCTGCGTCGTGAAGTCGAATCGCTGCTCAGCGCGCACGAGCGTTCGGGCAGCTTCATAAATACGCCCGCTTACGTGGCTGCGGCGGAGGCGCTCTCCGAGGACGTGGCACAGTTGAGCGCGGGCGCGCGTCTGGGCAGTTACGAAGTCATCAAGTCGCTGGGCAGGGGCGGCATGGGCGAAGTTTATCTGGCCGAAGACGAGCGACTGGGGCGGAAGGTCGCGCTCAAGTTGCTGCCTGCCGCTTTTACACAGAGCACGGAGCGTCTCAAACGCTTTGAGCGTGAAGCGCGCGCCGCATCCAGTCTGAATCATCCGAACATCATCACGATTTATGAAATCGGAGAGGAGGACGGCAAGCATTTTATCGCTACGGAATTTATTGATGGTGAAACTCTGCGCGAGCGCATCCGACGCGCTTCGCTGAAGCTCGAAGAGGCTTTAGACACGGGGCTGCAAGTCGCTTCGGCGCTTTCCGCAGCGCACGACGAAGGCATTATTCATAGAGACATCAAACCGGAAAACATCATGGTGCGCGCCGACCGGCTGGTTAAGGTGCTGGATTTCGGTCTGGTCAAGCTGGACGCGCAGGAAGCCGTTGATTCAGAAGCAGCCACACACGCAATCATAAAGACCTCTTCGGGCATCATTATGGGAACGGCTGCCTATATGTCGCCGGAGCAGGCGCGCGGCCTTTCAGTTGACGCTCGCACGGACATCTGGAGTCTGGGTTGTGTGCTTTACGAGATGGTGACAGGTCAATCCCCGTTCGCAGGCCCGACGAGCGGCGACACAATCGTCAAGATACTGGAGCATGAGCCGCCATCTTTGTCAGAGGCTATGCCGGATGCGCCGGTGGAGCTTCAAAGAATTATCAGGAAAGCCCTGCGCAAGGATCGTGAGGAACGTTATCAAAGCGTCAAAGACCTGCTGGTTGATCTGAAGAACCTGAAGCGGGAACCTGAGCACACGACGAGTCCTGAATCTTCCCCTTCTTTCTTTGGAGGGATGAGAGGGCGCAAAGGAATTATTACGGGCGCTCTGGCGCTACTTATTACTGCTGCGATTGCTGTTGGCGTCTATAAATTCTTACAGCGAAACAGTACAGCAACCATGCAATCTAAGGTGGCCGATGCGACCGTCGTCTTGAAGACCACACAGCTCACTACGTGGCCGGGTCTTGATCTCTACCCGTCGCTCTCTCCGGACGGGAATGCAGTCGCCTATGTTTCAGATCATAACGGCGCTTTCGAGATTTACGTCAAGCCACTCACGCCAGGCGCGCGCGAGCTACAATTAACCTCAGACGGCGGACAGGATTTTCAGCCCGCATGGTCGCCGGACGGAAAGTTTATAGCCTATTACTCCAAGGGGCGGGGCATCTGGGTCGTTCCCGCTTCGGGCGGCACCGCAAAGCAATTGACGGAATTCGGCGGGCATCCCGCGTGGTCTCCAGATGGCTCGCGCATAGCTTTCCAGTCAGCCCCTGGGACAGCCCTGGACGCCACCGCCACAGGCGTGCCGGGGCCGCCTGCCGCTCTCTGGATAATCCCATCGCAGGGTGGCGAAGCTAGACCCCTGACACAAGCTGGAAACCCTCCCGGAGGTCACGGCAATCCTTCATGGTCGCCCGATGGGAAACGAATCGTCTTTGTCGTGAGCGATGCCAGCTCCCACATAGACATCTGGAATATCTCCGCCGATGGGACTGGACTGGCGCAGGTGACTAATCGTAAAAACTGGCTTTACGATCCCATCTATGCGCCCGACGGCGAGCATATCTATTACGGCGGAGTTTCGGACTCTGGAAGTTTTGTGTTGTATAAGCTACGCGTAGCGCCGACAAACGGCGAGGCCGTAGGCGAGCCTGTGGAAATTACCAATACTGGACTGGCGCGCATCAAGAACCTGACTATCTCCGCCGATGGAAAAAAGCTTGCTTACAGCGCACCGATGATGAAAGGCAACCTCTCATCAATTTCCCTCTCTACGGTTTCAAATGAAGCGACGGGCGCGCCCCTCCCGATCACGCAAGATTCAAGCTACCGCAAGAACCGCCCAATTTTTTCGCCCGACGGACAGAAGATCGCTTATGTAGAGTTTCGTGGCGGTGCCAACCAGGACATCTGGGTGATGGATACGGACGGCAAGAATCCTACGCAACTGACAACTGACCCGGCGGTTGACTGGTCTCCGAGCTGGTTTCCGGATAACGACCGAGTCGCCTTTGAGTCTAATCGTCAGGGAAAGAAGATGATCTGGACAGTCTCGCTCAAGAGCGGGAGAGAAAAACTTCTGGTAGACCCAGGGCGAGACTTAGGCTGGCCGCAAGTTTCGCCCGATGGAAAACTAATTTCATTCAATTCCATAGAGAGCGGAACTACTAACATCTGGGTTATGCCGGTCGAAGGCGGGCAGCCTGTGCAGCTTACGTCAGAGAAATTAGCGGGGTTCGCCTGCTGGTCTCCGGACAGTAAGTTTCTGGCCTTTGAGATAGCGCAAGATGACAGTTCGCAGGTTGCCATCATCGCGAACAACGGCGGGATGCTCACGCAATTAACTTTCAATCAGGGGCAGAACTGGCCTGGCGGTTTCTCGCCCGGTGGAGACAAGATTGTATTCGCAGGCGAGCGCAACGGCGTCTGGAACATCTACTGGGTCTCGCGCACGACCCGTGAAGAGAAGCAGTTGACCAATTACACGAAGCTCAATTCCTACGTTCGCTATCCGACATGGTCGCCTGATGGGAAACTAATCGTTTACGAACATTCAGAAAGCGCAGCCAATATCTGGTTGATGGAATTGAAATAGAAGAAACTTGAATTCGAGATAAGGGAAATAGCCTCTTAGCCCCTGAAAGGGGCGAAAGATTCTCTGGCTTGGACTTCTTTCGCCCCTTTCGGGGGCTTTAACTATGAAGGCGACTTGATTCCCACGGCTCACGCCGTGGGCTACAATCTTTCGCCCCTTTGCAGGGGCTATCATGCTTCCTTCTTATGTCGCGCCTCACGTTAGAGGAAAGAAAAGGCGCTCGAACTCACACGCTCGATTAGCCGAATAATCTTGGCAAGCGTTGACGCCACCCCTTCGGCAGCAGTATCTCCATCGCGTCGTCCACGGTGATGATGCCTAGAATATCTTCTTCGTCATCAACCACAGGCAGAGCCAGAAGATTGTATTCGGCAATCTTCTGTGCGACTGCGTGCGCGGAATCGTCCGGGTGCGCCTTTTGAAAGTCGTAGCGCATTACATCTTCAAGGGGCGCGTTCGGGTCTCCGAGGATGAGGCTGCGCAAGGCAATGACGCCGGACAATTTCCATGAGCCTTCACGTTCGACGACGTACAGGTAATAAATCATGTTCGGAGTCTCGGCCATCTCACGAAGTCGCGCCAGAGCTTCGCCGACGGTGAAGGAGCGCGGCAAGGTTACGAACTCCGTAGTCATCAATCCGCCCGCCGTGTCGTCTTCATAAGGCAGCAGCTCCGCGACATCCGCCTGCTCTTCGCCCTCCATACGATTGAGCAAATCTTCGGCCTTCTCTTCCGGCAGGTCTCCGAGCACGTCCGCCGCTTCGTCAGGCGACATCCATTCCAGTATGTCTGCGGCGCGCTCTTCGTCCATGTCGCCGATAATGCGCGCCTGATGCTCTGCGGGCATCTCTTCTAAAGTCTCTGCCGCCGTCTCGTCGTCAAGCCCTTCTATAATCTCCGCGCCCTGATGATAAGAGAGCGATTCGGCGAGGCGCGCTATCTCGACCGGATGAAGACGAGCCAGCTTGTCGCTGGAGGATTTCAACTGAACGGTGGCCGCGTCGGTCGCAAGGTATCCGACATCTGCCCAGTCCAGAACTTCAACCGCGCGAAGGTTGCCCCCTGTGAAGCCCTGAGGGAGCAGGCGTCGCCACAACCCTTGAAGGGAAACGTCCGCGCCCGTCACGCGCCAGTCACCGGCGGCTTCAATCAACTGCACATCATTGACGCGCACGACCCGCTTGCCATCCACGTCAATCAACTGCTTGTCGAGCACATCACGCGCCAGCAGGACTTCAGTCTCGCGCCGTACGAATGGTCGCAGGTCTAGTATGTCGGAATTGAGACGCGCACCGTGCGCGCCAAATTCCGCTATGCGCCAGCGCGAGAGAAAAAAGTCGCGCCGCCTGTAACGCGCTACAAAGCCCGTCACGGGCGGGTGCTCATTCTCGCCCAGACGCACAATCACATCCTTGATGGTCGCCACACGCTCGCCCTCCATATCGCGTATAGGGCGACCCAGCACTTGAGACAGATACAGCATAGGTTACCAGCCTGCTCTTTAATCGGTGTAGAGCGTGCCATGATAGCACGCACAGCGGCCAAGCATACGGCCAACTCAATTCAAAATTATGCGGGAACTTTTCAGGTCAACAACTGTCTAAGCAGATGAGGCTTAATAGCAACCGACTCGAAAGTGAGAAAACCCAGATGAGCGCAGTGGAAGAGAATAAAGCTACGCCTTATATCAACGTCACACCGCTGATTGATGTGCTGCTGGTGCTGCTGATTATCTTCATGGTGGTCACGCCCTTGAAGCCTAGCCGTTTTAAGACGATGATCCCGACGCCTCTGGACAAAAAGCAAACGCCGGTTGAGCCGATTGATACTCTTCTGCGCGTAGATGTTCTGAATGACCTGCGGCTCGAACTGAACGGTCAGGACATGGGGTCTGTGAACGACACGAGCGCGCTCGCAAGCACGCTCTCAAACGTTTTTCAAAAACGCACGGATGCGGGCTACACGAAGTTCGGCACGGGCAGGATAGAGAAGACAGTCTTTATTAAAGCGCCTCGCTCCGTAAAGTACGGCGAGGTCGTCAAGGTGATTGACGGAATCAAAGGCGCTGGCGCTGACCCCGTGGGATTACAGGTTGACGACCTGGCGCAGTAGCAATAAGAAGCCGTTTGAAAATAACAGATTCGCTGGTTGTCCCTACGGGACTTCTCTAATCAGCTTTCATGTGCGAGCGCGTGGATTATTTGACTACCTCGAAGTCTATCCATTGTGCGGCGGTGCTGTACTGATTGCCTGCGAGCGTGTCTGTGACTACTACCTGAAGAATATATTCGCCCGGCTGCATCTCCGGTGTAATCTCCAGCCGTCCAGTTGCGACCAATCTGGTTGCATCCGTCTGCTTGCCTGCATCCGGCTGAGGCGCATCGCCTGTCCACACCTGCTGTCCGTCTCGGAAGACCCGTAGCTGAATTTTAAGCTGCGGAAGATTGTTCGAGGGCGAGCGTCTGGCGTTGAAGATGACATAGCTGTAATCGAGTGCCATGCCGCGACGCAGACGACGAGCCGCAGCGCTCGGCTGCGTGCCTGTCTCATCCATAGCGTTATCCGCGCCGCCGATTTTTGGTGGAGCCGAGAGCAGTCCCGTCGATGCTGCGTTGGCCGCGTCCGTGTTTGCGGGGGTGGCTGCGTCCGCGCCGCGCGCGTAGATGCCTGAGAGCGCGAGCCGTCCCTTTGAAAGGTCTGGAACTTCTATCAACTGCGTGGCCGTCCCTATGCGGTCTGTCGCAGGGTCGCGCACGGCTATGCGCAACTGGTAAGAGCCTGGCTTTTTGATTGGAATGTCGAAGGAGTAGACGAGACCGCTGCGCAGGAGTCTCTGAAATGTAGCACCCTTGGCCTGAAGGGTTTCGGCGCGCGCCATCTTTTCTATCTCTTCGCCCGCTTCGCTGAAGGTCATCGCCAGCACTTCCATAGAAGCGGTCTGCCACCCCTCTGCATCCGGCTTGAAAGAGAAGCCGCTCACGTCAACGTAGAGCATGGAGCGCATGAAGGAGCCTGAGCGCGGGTCGTTGCTAAAAAGCGAAGTCAGGCGCAGGTTGATGTCGCCCGATTGAAACGGAGTGTTGAGAGCAGCGAGCAATATTTCGCTGCGAGCTTTGGGCTGTGTGCGCCGCTCTTCTTCGGTCACACCATAAAAGCCGTTGCGCGAGCGCACAGTCAACCCAGACCGCTTGACGTTTATCTTGATCGAACGAAAAGAGGGGCGCGCGCCTGTCTTACTGAAGGTATCTTCCGATGGACGATAGCCTATCAGGTAGTAGCCTTTGAGATCGCCCATGATGCGCTGCAAGCCCTTGCCTATGTCGTTCGTGTTGCTGATGAGAAACCCGCCCGTCTGCTTTGCCACGTAGCCGAGTCCGACCTGCGTCTCCCAGAACGTCTGGCTGCGAGTCTGTAGCTGCCCGCCATACTGCGTCGGCTCCAGGTCTTTGACTACAATTCCCTTGCTGCTGGTTTCCGCCGACGGGCTGAAGGCCGCCAGCCCGCGCGGGTCAATCGTATAGATGACTACGGACGAGCGATTGGCATTGTCTATCAACGCGGCCAGCAGGGCGACAGGGTTTGCCAGTTGCTTCTGATCGTTTAAGAAGACGTTGGTATCCTGTATGCGGTCTATCTGCTTTTCCACCGCCTTGAGCATCGGGTCTTCCGTAAGACTCACTTGTTTCAGTGATTCGACACTAGGTTTATCTATACTCGTTTCACTTTTCGCAAGATCGCTGTTTCTGGTTGACTCGAAGACCGTGAAACTGTCGCTGAAAAGCAGCAGGGATTTACGCCCCGGCATGGTCTTCAATCCGTTGACTATGAAATTGAGACTCTTGATAGTCTCCGCCACAGTGTTCGTGCCGCTGGAGCTAATCTCCTTCCTGTCATTCAGATTAACGGATTCGACGCCGCCCCTGCCGTTCGGATTCCAGCGCAGCCGCGAGACGGATGCCTGAAGTCTGGCTTTGTCGGTCGTGAACTGCTGCAAGGCTCCTATGCCGCCGCTCGTGCGGACGATAGAGACAAGGTCTCCGGGCTGCGTCTCGTCAACAAATTTCTTGAGAGCGGAGCGTGTCTGGCTCATGCTCTCAAAGGACATGCCCAGATCGTCTATGACTATGACGATGGTGCGGCGCACGTCCTGTGCGCGCACGCGAGCGGGCTGCACTCCGGCTACCTTCGCGGCGGTCGGCTGCGCTGCGCCGGGTGTCGTCGTCGGGCTGATGGTGACGTATGAGAAGTTCGTGATTGTTTGAGCGCGCCCGTCTTCGGTAATCTCGAACTCTTCCGGCTTCAAGTCTGTGACCTGCCTGCCGGACTTGTCCGTCACGACCGCATCCACCTGCACAAGGTTCGTAGTGATACGCACCACGTCTTCATCCGAGCCTTGCTGCGGTGCGGGCGTGGACGGTGTTTGCCCGAAAGCAGATGCGAAAAGGGAGAGGATAAGAATCAGCGAGAGCGAGGTTCGTCTTTTCATGACAGGTCTCCTTCGAGATAGACGCGAAAATTTTCAGGGTCGCCGGTTTCGTAGCTCTAAAGATTCGCTCGGAGAGAGTATCGTCTGCACGGCGCAAGAATCTCAAGCCTGAACCTTATTACCTCAATTACGCCGCCGCACGCAAATTGTTTCAAGACTGTAGGGGCAGGGCTTGTCCCTGCCCGTATCGTCCGCAAGGACGATTATCAACAAACGTATTTATTCAATGCTGGGTGAATGCGTTGCTTTGCTCGCGCCTTGCAGACGCGACGGGCAGGGACAAGCCCTGCCCCTACAGCTAATCGTCATGCTTGTCGTCTATTGCCGGAAACTGTACACTGGCGAGCCAGACGTGCGGCCAGACAGTTGCCGCGTATAAATAATCGTGAGGGCGTCGCTGCCGTGTATCACTTGCGACAATCAAGCTACTTTCCTAACGCGCTCATTAGCTCAATCATCCTGCTCGCGCTCCTTTGCTCATTCGATGCAACACCCGCGCAGGAGGCTGGTCAGCCTTCTTCCGCAGCATCTATCACGCCCGCGCAACTGGAGCGTTTTCTGGATGCGGCACTTATTCGCACGAACGAATACACGGCTTCCTTCAGAGACCTGACGGCTGAAGAGAAACAATCCGTAGAGCTTTATGACACCAGAGGCAAGCTCATACGACGGCGCGAGATTGTCTCCGACTTCATCGTCTATCAGTCTCGCTTTGATAAAGGGGTCGCAGCCGAGTACAGGAACGTGCGCGAGGTTGACAAGGTCGTTGTGCCGGGGCGCGAAGAGCGCGTTCTGAGACTCTTCAAAAGACTGGCTACCTCAAGCAACGTCAATCAGGAGCTGGAATTAATCAGCGGCGAAGCTTCAAGGTATGACCTTAACTACAGCATACAGGGCTACACGCTCAAAGAAGGATTGCCGCTACAGAAAGAGGTGCGCAGCGTCTTCACCTTCGAGATTGAAAGCGGCGAGCAGGTAGACGGCCATGAGACAGTCGTCATCAAATACACACAACGCGCGCAAAGCCCGGAGTTGAAAGTAGACCTGCGCCTTCCTTCACTGCCGAAGGCGAGCGAATCATCCTATCGCGGGCGGCTCTGGCTTGATGCGCGCACGGCTCAAATCCGGCGCGAGGAGCGCGAGCTTGTGCTCGCAATACCGCAGGTCAAAGAACCGCTCGTACTCATACGACAGGAGTTCCACTACACCGCGAGCCAGTTCGACATTCTTGTTCCAAAGCGCATCATGCTCACCACTCTGGGCAGCGTCAAGCTGGACGCAGACCGCGTCTCCTCGTCCACACTGGGCGGACGCATGGTCTTCGAGTACGGCACCTTCTCAAGATTCAATGTGACAATTCCCGGAGCGAGTGTACGAGAATAAATAACGAGAGTTAGACATAAGCAAACTAACTTCTTAGCCCCTGTAAGGGGCGATAGGTTGTAGCCCACAGCGTGAGCCGTGGGAATACGAGCATAGAGAACATTTCAAAGCCCCGGCAGGGGCGGAAGAAATCTCGACTTGAGAATCTTTCGCCCCTACCGGGGCTTTTAACTTTTCAATGCTGCTTGTCCCCACGGCTTGCGCCGTGGGCTAAATTCTCACGCCCCTTTCAGGGGCTGAAGAAGATGCGTAGATAGTTGCTCCTTCTACAAATTATACTGGTTATTAGACTATTCGCTGTTCTGAGCTTTTAATCGTTCCAGTGCTCGCTCAAGTGCGCGGTCGCGTCCTGTGCGAAGGTCTGTGAGGTCGAGCGTGATTGTTTCGTCGGGTGCGACGCCTGCGCCTTCAAGCCTGATGCCGGTGCTTGTGCGGTAGTCCATCTCGCTCACATCCAGCTCACCGCCATCGGGCAGCAGGTGACGGCGACGTATCGCCAGCACGCAGCCGCAGGTGCCTGTACCAATCAGTGTGGCGCGGCGCGCTTCTTTAATAGAAGCGACAAAGATTTCCGCTGCGCTGGCGGTGCGCTCGCTGGTGAGGATGACGAGCGAGCCATCGAAGCGCGCGATTGTTTCGGCGGCCATAACCATAGCGCGGCGCGTCTCAGGTTCGACTACGACGCGCCCCGTTCGGTCTGTGAAGCGCCCCAGACGGGTTCGCGGCGAAAGAAAGACTGAGGCCACGTCCGTCATGGCTTCCGAGTCGCCGCCGCCGTTGTTGCGCAAGTCCAGCACTAACCCGCGCGCGCTGCGCAGGCGATTCTGAAGCGCTCGGAGGAAATCCAGTGCAACCCGTTGTGTGAAAGCATCAAAGCGAACGACGAAAAAATCGCCCCGCGATTTTTCAACGACGAGCTTGGCCGTGCGGTCACGCAGTTCTCGACTGAGCATGGCGAAGCGCTCGCGCCCATCGCTTCCACGCCAGCCAATCTTCACCATTGAGGCCGCAGGGCCGCCGAGCAATCCAGCCATCGCACGCACACGTGCCGCTTGCGCTGTGGACGCTCCCGTCACATCCAAGAGTCTCCTCTTAAACAGGTCAAGCGCCGGTACATCGTCAACGCTGGTGATGATGTCGCCCGTGCGCAAACCTGCGCGCTCTGCCTCGGAGCCGCGCTCTATCTGTACGACCACGGGCTGCCCCGCCACTTCGCGCACGTTGACGCCTGTGGTGACGACGCGCGGGTGTTGCCAGTCGAATTTCTCCTCCGGCGCGTAGACGCGCGTGTGTGCGTCGCGCAAGCTTCCGACCATGCGCCGCAGGATGGAGTAGAACTCTACGGAGTTTTTAGCTTCGGCAGCCAGCGGGCGAAACCTTGAGCGCTCCATCTCCCAATCCAGACCGTTGAAAGACCCATCGTAGTAGCGATCACGAATCGTCTCCCACACATCATCGAACACCGCCAGCCGACCCTCGCGCGTCTCAGTGGAAACGAAAGTGTCTGCGCGAGTTGTGGCCTGAGAAAGGGTGAAAGGGGAAAAGGGGAAGAGGGTAAAAGGCGAGAAGAGCAAGAGTAGTAAGGGCAGAATAATTAGAAGAGGGAACACGCGGGCGCGCAAGCCCGACAAGCCCGCTTCTACCTTTTCCCCTCTTCCCCTCTTCCCCATTTTTCCTCTCACTTATCTATCGGCGGTTTGCGGAAATTGTAGCGCAGCAGCACGCGCATAGGGATAGGCTCATTATCGCGCAGGGCCGGGCGAAAGTGCATCTGACGCACCGTGTTGACGGTGGCTTCGTCCAGACCGAACCCCGCCCAGCGCACGACTTCGACTCTAGAGACTTCGCCATCAGCATCGATGTCAACTTCCACGTCAACGGTCGCAATGGCTTCGGCACGCGCAGCCGTTTCAGGGTAGGGAGGCCGCAGGCGTCTATAAGGAAGCGGAAGTCTCAAGCCCTGCGCGCTCGCACTCGTGGCATCATCGGGCGCTTCTTCTATAAGGGGCGCGCTGCGTCCCACGGCCTGGGCGCGCATCTGCATCTCGTCTACCAGCGCACGCCGGATTGCGATTGTCATCTGGTAGCGAATCTCTCCACCGCCAAGCTCCCTGAGCAATAGCTCTAAAGCTGCGTCGGGCGTTGCGGCCTGATAGCTCGGTCGTTCCCAAATGATGAGACGGCCTGTGCGCGAGCTGACCAGGAAAATCGAAGCATAGGCTTCGTAATAGGAGTCGCCGGTCGAAGGAGAGCGGCGCAAGGTCTGCGCATCGCCGGTAATGAAAAAATCCGCGCCCATGCTTGCGCCCAATTCGCGCGCTTCCTCCAGAGTCATGTTGAGCGAGCCTGCGTAGCCGTGCCCGCGCGCTGCGGCCTGCGCTTCTTCACGATCCGAAAACTTAAACTCCTTTTCGCCCGTCATCGTCTGCCATAACTTATCGGCAGCGCGCCGTCCAGTCTCAGTTTCACCAAAATCAAGCACCGCGACCGTCGTTCGCCGTGTGGTCGTTTGCGCTTCGCAGGCGGCGACAATGACGCACAGAAATAGAAGAACGCAGGCGATGCGAAGGAGACCGAATATTGTAGAATGGCGTTCAATCATTTCCGAATCACAGAGCGCACTGACACACGCGTATAAAAAGAGCGAGCCACGAACTCACACGAAACAACACGAAATCTGAAGACTATATTTCGTGCTGTTTCTTCTCTCTGCTGTTTTGTGTGAATTCGTGGTTCGTTATATTCGCCTTGCCTCCCGCTTCTTTGAGCGATTCGACCGAAGATGGTAATGCTTCATGCGGCATGCGCTCTGTCGTCTTGCGCCAAGCTATCGCGCTCGCCTTTGCGGTAGACCACGTAGCACCAGGTCGCCATGTTCATGCGCGCCAGCAGGCGATTGAAAGGGTCTTGCTTCCATGAAGCGCTTCCCGTCCCCTTGTAGACCGTGTGCAGCCCTGCAAGCTGGCCGAGCAGTTCCAGATTCTCAAGCGAGAAGACGTAGTTGTGATGCCCCAGCGCAAGGTGCTTGAACGGGCGGCTCTTCAAGTTTCTCTTCGAGAGAAAATCTTTGATGCGCGTGTCCAGGCTGCGATAATTCGGCACGACGACGACGATGAAGCCTCCGTCGTTCAAAACTTCGGTGCATCTTTTGATGGTCGAGACGGGCGAGTCCGTGTGCTCCAGAACGTGAATCAGCGTGATGATGTCGTAAGACTTGTCGAAGCGGATTTCTTCGACCGCGCCGTGATGAATCGGGATACCAATCTTTTCCGGCAGATTGTCGCAGACGTGGCGCGAAACGTCCGTGCCCTCTGCCTGATAGCCGCGCTTGGTTGCTAAAAGCGGAAGCAGGCCGTGGCCTGTGCCTACGTCCAGTAGAGTTTCGCCTTCGGTGTGCGCGCCTATAAAGTCCAGATATTGATTCGTCAGTTGATGTAGATTCTCGTCGTGCTCGCCTGTGTTGAAATCCTTGTCGCTTCCCCAGCCGCTAAAATATTCCGGGTCGTCATACATTTCGCCCACGCTCGCTTGCACAGGCTCGGCTTTAACCAGCATACATCTAGGGCAGCGGTAAATCTGTACGCCGTTGAAGTCTCGCCCGAAATCTTCCATCAACACGTTGCAGATAATGCAGAGCATCTAGAACCCGCCCTCGTCAGCCGATGGGCCATAGATTGAAGGAACCGCTATGTCATTCAGGCGCAGGTAAACTCCAAGCTGCGCGCGATGATGTATGTTGTGGTTCATGACGAAGCCACGAAGCACTCCGACGCGCGGCAAAGTCATAACCGTCTTTCCGCCGTGTAGAAGCGACCAAGGCTTAAGCAGCTCTTCATTGCTCGCTGCATTGATGGCAGCGCGGGCGTCTGCAACCGCTTTATCAAATCTTTCAAGCACCTCTGCGCAGGAGTGTGCCGGTTCGGCTCTGAGCGGCGCTTCGCCAATCGGTGCTATATCTATGGAATCTTTTGTGAGGGCGTGTACCGCCCATGTGGGTATGTTTGCCAGATGCGTTGCCAGTCCGCCCATCGTCGTAGACTTTTGATGCGGCGTCCAATCGAATTTATCATCCGGCACTCGCTCAAGCGTTTTCCGTGTGTTCGCCATCTCGTGATCGAACTCGGTCAGCAGCATGTCGCTTATTCTCATAAAGGGTTCTCCTAAAGTCAGAAGTCAGAATGATGAATTAAAGAAAGACTATTCAACTTGAATCATCTCTTCTATTCATCATTCTGCATTCTGACTTCTGCATTACATTTCAATCTCCGACCCCGGCGCGTGCCTGCGGCGGAGAGTTGCTGTGATAGATTGCGTAGACCTCTTCCTTGACCTCCGGCGGGAAACAGACGCGGTGAAGCTGGTAGCCGCGCGCCAATCCACGCACGGCATCGCTGACTTCGCTTATCTCTCTTATGACGGGGCGCGCATAGCCGTCCTCTACATAGATGCGCGCCTTCGGCTCCGCTCCTTCAGCAGTATAGTAAGCATAATAAGGAACGTCGCCCGCGTGGTCTTCTATGAAATAGTATTCCGGGTCGAAGCCTCTGCGCGCCGTCACCTCGCGCGCCGCTCGAAGGAATCCAGCGTGCTCCTCGTCAGGCATATCAACGTCAATTGCTTTGAAGAGACGGCGCTGAACGAAACGGCGGCTCAGATCGCTTAAGATAGTATCGCTACTGATCTGCCATTGCTTGACGTGAAAGATAACGTCGGAATCATCCATCGCAAGGTGCTCGGAAAGCGTCAGCGGCTCGCGCCTGAGCATCTTCTCGAACGCCGTGCCGGGCGCGCACCAGACTTCTTCTTTGGCTTCCAGAAGCTTGAGCGCGCGTCTTAGCACAGAGCGCAGCACAGCCTCCGCAGAGCGCAGCGTGCGATGAAAGTAGACCTGACGAAACATGTAATAGCGTGCCTGTAAATATTCTTCGACGGCATAGAGTCCGCGCGCTTCAACATAGATGCGGTCGCCCTCGCGGTCAATCGCCAGCGCGTTGACTATCCATTCCAGATCATAGATGCCGTACTTCGCGCCCGTCATCAGAGAGTCGCGCAGTAGATAATCCATGCGATCAACATCGAGTTGAGACGAAACAAGTTGCGCCAGAGCCGCAGGCTGAAACCTGCCCTCTATGATGCGCGCAATGCTTTCAGGCAACTCTGCGGAGTAAGCGCGCAGCTCCTGCCCCACTTCCGTCTCTTCGCTCAGGACGGCGCGCACAGTCCATGCTTCATGATGAAACCCCAGCACCTTCTCCATCACATGAGAGAAAGGCCCGTGGCCTATGTCATGAAGGAGCGCCGCTGCGCGAGCCGCCGCGCGATCCTCCTGGCTTATCTCGTACTTTTCGGTCAGGCGGTCAAGCACGCGCGTCATCAGATGAAGCACGCCTAAAGAGTGTGTGAAGCGCGAGTGCTCCGCTCCCTGATAGGTGTAGAGCGCAAGTCCCAGTTGCTTGATGCGACGAAGACGCTGGAACTCTCTGGAATCAATCAAGCGCACCATGAGACGCCCTTCATCCGTATCGGTGCGAAGGCGTATGATGTTATGAACAGGGTCGCGATAGATACGTTCAGCCACTTATTCGCTTTGAACTCCCCTCCCCCAGCGGTCTTCGAAAAACTTTCGTCGCTTGCATTCTACCACTGCTTTGCAGCCGACCGCAGAGCCTGAAAAGCCCTGTGACAAATTGAGCGCCTGCATAAAGGCCAGCCCTTCAGCCTCTATTACGACAATTAAGATAAGACTTCTGGATTCTGGATTGTCCCCAATTTTTTGGATTTATTATATTGTTTTGAACTCCTTTGCCGGAGGCTAAAGCTAATAAGGGCATGGGCTTGTGGGTTCGCATCCGAATAGGCATACGAGTTGCAATTATGCGGAATGATGAGGTTTCTCAACTACCCCATAAGGTTTTTTGCCGACGCTGTCATGTCTACATAGAGACGGACAAAGCCCGCACTTTGTTTACCGTAGTTCGGAACTCGGAGGGCAGCGAAATGAGCATAAAGGAATTGTTAATTCAGAAAGGAATAGCCAGCATGAAAATCTCCATGCGAATTGTTACCCTGGCGTTGATTGCCTTGTGCATGGCGCTCTTTACTTCGGGCGCGATGGCACAGACATCAACCACGGGTACCATTGAAGGCACGGTCGTTGACGCCAACGGCAACGCTGTGCCAGGTGTGACTGTGACTGTGACAAGTCCGAACTTGATCAGCCCGCAATCAGCCACATCGAATAACGAAGGTACCTATCGCATCCTGAATCTCCCTCCGGGCAGATATACGGTCGCGGTGGCAGCCTCTCAAGGTTTTGCTGAGTACAAGCAAGAGAACGTCGAAGTCAATCTCAGCAAGTCTACAGGCGTAGCCGTTACGCTTCAGGCTGCGGGAGCGACTGCGGTTGTTAACGTTACCGATACTTCGGGTGCTAACGTTGACGTGACCACCAACACTACGGGAACCAACGTTTCGACGGAACAGTTCTCGAACTTCCCGACGCAGCGCACGGTGCAGTCGCTTTATTCGATTGCTCCGACAGCAACGCAGTCAGGATTGCGTGACGCGGCAGGCCGCCCGCGCGACCCATCGGTCGGCGGTGCTTCCGGCCCCGAGAACAACTACATCCTGGACGGTGTCTCCACATCCGACCCGGCCTACGGCGGCGGCGGCGCGAACCTGCCCTTCGAGTTTGTGCAGGAAATCGAAATCAAGACCGGCGCTTTCGGAGCCGAGTACGGAAAAGCCACGGGCGGTATCTTTAACGTTATCACCAAGAGCGGTGGCAACGAGTTTAACGGAGACGTTTTCGCTTACTTCACGACCAAAGGAATGGTACGTGGAACCAAAAACTTCTCCTCTTCGACCGCTTCGAATAACGGCTTCTCCGAAGTTGACGCTGGCGTCGACATCGGCGGCCCGATTATGAAGAACAAACTCTGGTTCTTCGCGGCGTTCAATCCGCAGTACCGCAAGAACTTCTACCTGGGTCAGTCAACGCGTACGCCCTTTGAGAACAAAGTGTCCACGCCGTTCTACGCTGGCAAGCTCACCTGGGCTGTCAACCAGAACAACACACTGACCCTCTCGACCTTCGGCGACTTTACGAAGATCGAAGGCTTCCAGATTAACCAGACCGGTTCGACCGGCGGTTCCTCTAACGGTTTCGGTATTAATCCCGATAGCTTTTTGGGAACGACCAATTCCGGCGGCCACAACTACGCGGTTCGTCTGAACTCGGTCATCACGCCGAACTTTATCGGTGAGTTCTCCGGCGGTCTCCACTTCCAGCGCTACAACAGAACTCCGACCACGGGCTTCGATGTTCAGCCAGCCACGTTCGATAACTTCTCGATCCTGACCACGGGCAACACAGTTGCTCCGATTGTCCAGACTGGTCTGAACTTTGGTGGCGGCACCGGGTTGATTGATTACTCGTATTCGCCGGGTGGAAGCCTGCAACGCACGGTCTTCCGTAACGGCTATGCCCCGATTTTCCAGGGCAAAGAAGACCGCAACCGCTGGGAGTTTGCGGCTCGCCTCCAGAACATCTGGGGACGCCATACCTTCAAGTATGGTTTCGAGTTCTCGCGTAATCTCTACGACATCAACAACACCTCGACCGGCCCGACGATTACGTTCAATAATCCGCTCGGCCTGCCTGTAGGCAGCGGCGCGAGCAGGACGGTCAGCGGTTTCCGTGTTGACCATCGCTTCCTGCTCTGCACCGTCAGAGGTACTGTTATCGCTTGCCCGAGCGCGGCTGCCAGAGATCGCGCAGCATTGCTCATCGGAGCAACAATTCCGGGCGGCACAGTTGTCACTAATGCAATCGTCAGCCCGCTGACGCTTGCTGAAGTCACAGGCAACCCGTTCCTGATTCGTAACCAGACGCGTATTCGTGACTTCAGAATCATCGCGAAGACGAAGACCAGCATCGAGAGCTTCTACTTCCAGGACGACTTCAAGATTACCAAGGACGTTCAGGTTAACGCAGGTATCCGCTGGGATTACCAGCAGGCTTATGGTAAGCCGGGCGAAGGCGTGCCTTTGAAGTTCAACAGCTTCATCGACAACCTTCAGCCGCGCATCGGCCTGATCTGGGATTTCACGGGTAAAGGCAAAGGTAAGCTCTTCGTCAACTACGCGCGTTTCGTTGAAACGCCGATTCCGCTCGACATCAACGTTCGCGCCCTGTCCGATACTGCTCAGACGGATAACAATCTCCGCCTCGACCGGTACGGCTTCCCTGCGAACCTCGCAGCGGCCAACATCGTGACCGGCCTCGCTGGCGCAGTCACACCGGGCGGGCCGACAGTAACTATCGCGGCGCAGAACCTCGGCCACGATCACACACCGCCCGACCCGGACTTGAAGCCGCAGACAGTCAATGAAGGCACTGCCGGTTTCGAGTATGAGATCGTCAAAGACCTGGCGATTGGCGCTCGCGCCATTTACCGCGCGCAAGGCTCAGTCATCGAAGACGGTTCATTCGACGATGGCGACAGCTACTTCCTCTTCAATCCGGGCGAGAGCCTGACGGAGAGGTTGGCGCAGACACAGTTCGGCGCAGGCTTCGGACGCGCCCGTCGTTACTATCGCGCAATTGAGATTACGGCTACGAAGAGATTCTCGAACAATTACCAGTTCATCTCTTCCTACGTCTTCTCAAGCCTGACTGGTAACTACGAAGGCTTGTTCCGCAACGACAACGGCCAGGCCGACCCGAACATCACCAGCTTGTTTGACCTTGTCAGCTTGCTGAATAACACGTACGGACGCTTGCCGAATGATCGTCCGCACCAGTTCAAGTTTGACGGCTCTTACCAGACGCCTTGGAAATTCCTGGTCTCAGGTTCATTCCGCGGCCAGTCGGGTACTCCGTTCAACGCATTGATTCCGCACCCCGTGTACGGCAACAACGAAGGTTTCGCAGTGCCGCGCGGCACGGCGCTCTTCCCGGCTAATGCTGCGGGTGGAATCCAAGCGAACACAACTCGCTCGCCCTTTACATGGCAAGTGGACTTGGGCGGCTACTATCCGATCAACATCGGAGAGAACAAGCAGCTTCGTTTCACAGTGGACTGGTTCAACGTCTTCAATAACCAGAAGGCGCTGGTGGTGGATCAGACCTTCTCGCTCGGCACTGGCCTGGCGGGTGTGCCTGATGTGCCGAACCCGTTCTACGGAACCGGCACTGTCTACCAGTTCCCGTCCACTCTTAGATTGGGTGCTAAGTTCAGCTTCTAAGCTGATTCACTCCTTCGCGTGCGCTTGAGGATTCACGCGTGCATGGAGGAACTTCGGGGAGAAGCGTTAACTTTAACGCTTCTCCCCATTCTTATTTGTGGTATCATCCCTTTCACAATCTCCTAGTTTCTGTTCCCTTCGACCTGCATACTATTTGAGAAAGGAGTCGTCTGAATGTTTATCCTTTCAGGTCGTATCGCCGCTCATAATTTCATCCACAATTTCGTACAAACAGCGCTTGTTCTATTGCTGCTGCTGATTCCTTTCGCGTCCCTTCGCGCGCAAAGCGGCGGCGGAACGGACAGCACTGGAACCGGCGGGCAGAACACCATCTCCGGACGTATCTATTTCCCTTCAGGACGAGCCGCAGATATGCGTGCCAAAGTCTTGCTTGAGTCCATGACCTCCAGTCGCCTTTCCGTGCTGGCCGATAACGACGGCGCATTCCGTTTCAGGAATCTAAGCCCAGGCTCTTACACCGTCGTCATCGAAGCCGGAGAGGAATATGACGTTGTTAGAGAGCCGGTCTTTATTGAAGGGAACAGCAATCTGGGTAGTGGCACTCGCATCCCTATGATGGCGCGCACAGTCATAGTTCCCATCTATCTAAGGCTTAAACCGACAGCCAGAACCGAAGCCCGTCCAGGCGTTCTGAATGCAGCTCTTGCCAATGTCCCCAAACCCGCGCAGGAACTCTACGAGAAGGCGCAGCAAGCGATTCTAGCCAATGACGGCAAGCGTGCCATAGAGCATCTTCGCGCCGCAATCTCCATTCACCCGGATTTCGCACTGGCGTTGAATAGCTTGGGCGTCGAGTACTTAAAGTTAGGCTCTGTGGATAAAGCTCTGGAAGCGTTGCGCGAGGCGGTCAGGCTCAGTCCTGATGCCTTTGTCCCGCGTCTTAATTATGGAATCGCGTATTTAGAGAAGAAGAAGTTTGCCGAAGCCGAAGCGAATCTGCGGCTGGCGCTACAGAAGAACGACGCTTCGCCTTCAGCGCACATGTATCTGGGCATCACCCTCATCAGCCTGCGCCGTTATGGCGAGGCCGAAAAAGAGCTGCAACGTGCCGTGAGCCTGAAGAGCGGCGAGAACCTTGCGCTGGCGCACAAGCTTCTGGGCGGTATTTACTGGCAGAAGGGGCAGCTCAAGGAGGCGGTAGACCAGTTTGACATCTACTTAAAGCTTGCGCCGAATGCGCCTGATGCCGAGAAGATACGAGCGACCGCCAAAGAGTTGCGCAGCAAGGGCTAGAGGCGCGTTTCCGGCTGAATCAGCTTTGCGCCGCTAACCGTTCCGGCAATTAGAAAACCTGCGACGAATCAGAGACCCGACTGAAGCCGTGCGATGCGCGCCGGTAAGGTTGGAATCCGCATCGCCGTAGAGGTTGATGAATTGCAGAAGTGTTGTGCTTTGCTTTCTTAAATCATCTGCGATATAAAGGTTGCCCTCCCGGCAGTCTTCAAACTCTCTACGAAAGGAATTACCAAATGTTTTCCCGCTCAATTCAAATGAAGCCAGCCTGCATAAGCTCATATTTTATGCGTTTTCTACCTCTTATACTTTTAGTCCTCGCTTCATGCTCACTCGCATACGCGCAAGCCGGAGTCGGAAGCACACGCGACATTGCAGGAGGTACTGGCGGGTCTAATGCTATAAAGGGGCGTGTTTATGCTCCCTCCGGTCGGGGGCTGGGCACGCGCCTCCGCGTACAGCTTGAAAATTCTGAGCGCGGGACGCTATCAACGATGAGCGAAGACGACGGCTCATTCAATTTCGGCGGCCTGCTTCCAGGCTCCTATACGATTGTCGTTGATGCCGGAAAAGAATATGAGACGGTGAGAGAGCCTTTCTACATTGATCGCGGTAATAATGGGCGGAGCTTCGTGGTTCCTGTTTACCTGAAGCTGAAGGGTGGCGGCGCTGGAGCCCCTAATCCGGCTCTGGCAGGAGTGCCCAAGGCGGCCTCCGACCTTTATATGAAAGCGATGGAGTCTGTACAGAAGAATGACGGCAAGAAGGCCGTAGAGCAGTTGAATGAAGCCATTGCGCTTCATCCGAATTTTGCGCTGGCGCTCAACGAGCTGGGCGTCCAGTATCTAAGGCTGGGGCAACCCGACAAGGCCGCTGAAGCGCTTCAGAAGGCGGTCAAGCTCGCTCCCACGGAATTCTTGCCACACCTCAACTACGGCATTGCCCTCTTGAACAAGAAGAGCTATCCGGAGGCCGAGACGGAGTTGCGCGAGGCGTTGAAGATTAATAACAATGCGCCGACAGCCCACATGTATCTGGGCGTCGCCCTGCTGACGACGAGCCGTGACGAGACGACCAAGCAGTACAACATGACCAAGTACGCAGAGGCGCAGAAGGAGTTGGAGACAGCCGCCGCTTCCGGCAAGCCGGAAGTCGCCATGGCGCACAAATACCTGGGCGGCATCTACATGGGCAACAAGGAATACAAACGCGCCGCCGACGAGCTGGAAATCTATCTCAAGCTCACGCCGAAAGCGCCCGATGCGGAAAAATTGAAGGGACTCATCAAAGACCTGCGCAGCAAGTAGTAAAGGAAGTAAGCAGTAAGCAGTGAGCCGTAAGCAGTAGAAGCGAAAAAAGCTTTACTGCTTACGGCTCACTGCTTACTTCCTTTACATGTTGAATTCCAGCAGGTGTCCCATCTTCTCTTTTTTCGTGCGCAGGTATTGTTCGGCGCACTTGGAGGTTTCGACCGCGAGCTGGATTCGCTCCACAATCTGAAGACCTGCTTCTTCCAGCGCCTGAAGCTTCAGAGGATTATTTGACATCACCTTCACCTGGCACAGCCCCAGCTCGAAGAGAACTTCGGCGCACTGCCTGTATTCTCGCAGGTCAACGCCCAAGCCCAGTTGCTCATTGGCTTCGACCGTATCCGCGCCTTCGTCTTGCAGAGCGTAGGCGCGAATCTTGTTGATGATGCCGATACCCCGGCCTTCCTGCTGCTGGTAAACGATTGCGCCGCGTCCCTCGCGCTCAATCATCTCCATCGCGCTACGCAACTGGCGACCGCAATCGCACTTCATAGAACCGAAGACATCGCCCGTCAAACATTGCGAATGAATACGCACCAGCGTAGGAATCTCTGGGCGCATCTCGCCCTTGTACAGGACTACGAACTCTTCCTGACTCGTGAGCGAGCGATAGCCCGCGATGCGGAACGCGCCCACCTCCGTAGGCAGCCGCGCCTCTGCCACGCGCTCGACCGACAGCGTGTGCGGCGTGCGCGGGCATGTGATAGTTTCCTCTTCTTTCAATTTCACAACTCCTTCAAAAGCAATCCGTGCCGCTCTTTTCGGCTCAGAGAGAAAAAGTCAACCCCACCACCGAAGGCTCAACCCCCATTCATCTCACGAACTGGCCGCACGCTTTTGCTTCAAGTGATTATAGAAGTAACAGGCCGCACCCGACAAGCGCAACAGGAAAAAGCAGAGGTTAGAGATTAGAGGCTAGAGGTCAGTAAAAGAAAGACAACCACTAACCACTAACCTCTAACCTCTGACCTCTGCTTTTCCCTTTCTTTGTCATGTCGGGCGCGTTAAGATGTGGGCGCAAACCGGAACCTGTGTGTCAAAGGAACGGCGAGCAGCAGCCCTGATTAACTTCAGTCTTCTTCGGCCTATGCATTCTTTTAATCTTCGGATGAAGCGACAGTGGCGAGCGATTCTTCAAATAAAGAGCTTCAGCCGGGAACGCTCATGAGCGGAAGTGCTTCGGAAATCTCTCGCGCAGCGCACGAACGGCGTCCGGCGCTGGTGTTTCTGCGCGGCGAGCTTCTGGCCGTTCCTATTCCACTGGAGCGCGACGAAGTCGTCTTAGGCCGCGCGCTCGAAGCCGACGTGCGCATCAACGACCCGCGTGCCTCGCGTATGCACGCGCGCATTATGGTCGAACGCGACGACGAGACGGGTGAAACGCGCTACCGCATCAGCGATCTGGGTTCAACCAACGGCACACTCCTTAACGGCCAGCCCATCTCTGACGCCCTCCTTGACGACGGCGACAAAATAACTATCGGCGAGCATCTCATGCGCTTTGACATGCTGGACGAGATAGACCGCGAGTACCAGAGACAGATACATCGCCTGCTTGCTCACGACGAGTTGACGGGACTCCTGACGAGCAAGTCTTTCTTCTCTGAGCTACGGCGCGAAGCGTCGCGCGCGGTGCTGGAATCGCGCCCCTTCTGTGTGCTCATGATGGACTTGGATCACTTCAAAGAGGTCAACGACACCTACGGTCATCTGGCGGGCAGCCAGACGTTAGAAGAGACCGGAATGGTGATTACACGCGCTCTTCGTGCCGGTGATGTGGCGGCTCGCTTCGGCGGAGAAGAGTTCGCGGCCTTTCTGCTTGACGCGGATATAGCGCAGGCAATCATCGCCGCAGAGCGCGTGCGCGCCGACATTGCCGCCTACGCTTTCCCCGCCACGCGCTCAAGCGACACAGAGCCTAAGACTCATCACATCACCATCAGCATCGGCGTGGCGGCCTTCCCCGAAGACGCGCGCGATCCCATAGAGTTGATGGAGATGGCAGATTCAGCGCTCTATCGCGCTAAAGCCACGGGGCGCAACCGCGTCTGCACCTACCGCCAAGTCTCTACAGAGAACAAAGACCCACTTCCCTCAAGACGGGAATAATATGCAGCGTTATTGTCAGCCATGCGCCGTGCAATCAAATAGATAGCGTTTAGAAATACAAGCTCTATGTAAGAGGGGGCTGAGAAGTTAGCCCCTTTCAGGGGCCAAGGCTTTCCGCCATCTACCTGCTTTCATTAATCAAGTAAATTTGTGCAACGCATAATCGCGTCGTGCGTGTAAGCGTTTGACTGGCGGCTCCAGCGCCTACAGTCGGCACGCATGGGTTGCACCAGTTCGGCGCTCGCGTGTATGCTTTGAAGCGAGAAGTATAGAGTGAATGCAAAAGGGCTTTCGCCTCTTCTTACTCACAGCCGGAATTATTTGAACAGTGAGCGCCAGACTTAATCTCGCCAGCCAACCGTTTCGCAATCACGCGCTGCCGTGGACAATCGCCAGCATCATTACGCTTGCGTCCATCGCGGCGCTCGTTTTCATCTTCGTCAAAAGCAATGAGATGAATCGTCAGGCCGTCGTGGTCGAGCGCGACGTTAGCGCGCTCAGCCAGCAGTTGAAGGAATATGACCAGAAGTTAAATGATATTCGTCAGGCGCTCACGCCGGAGCAGCGCACGCTTCATGACGCGGCGCACGCCCTTGTAGACCGCAAGCGCTTCTCATGGTCTAGGCTCTTCGCAGACCTGGAAGCTGCCATGCCGAACAACGTGAGGGTCTCGCGCATCAGCGTGCGCGAGGTCGGAACGAGCGGCGGCCAGACCGTAGCAGACCTTGAGTTGTCCGTCATCAGCAAAGACCCTGCGGAAGTGACCGGCATGATGAGCAGGATGAATAGCACAGGAATTTTCCGCGCCGATCTTGTTTCGCAGAACCCGTCGAAAGGCAGAGGCGAAGGCGCAGAGTGGGTAATCGCAGTGCGTTACACGCAACGTACTGCAAACAGTGGTTAAGTCTCAAGCCCCAAGTCCGAAGTCCCAAGTTAAGGGGACGCTTTTGACTTGGGATGTGGGACTTGGAACCTGGGACTTTGGATGAGCAATCAAGCAGCGACAGAGAAGACAACTGCATCTCCGCGACGCGAGCGGATTCGCATACGCGTGGAGAGCCTGCGTCGCGCGCCCAAGCTGGGCATCCTCGGCCTGCCTGAAATCATTGCGCTCGGCATGAGCTTTATCCTGCTTGCAATCGTCCTCTTCACTTACTTTTATTTCTTCGTTCCCGCGCAGTTGCGCCACACACGTGCTTTAGAGCAGCGCGAAGCTCAACAGAAGCGCCTGCGTGAAATACAAGGAGTCATCAACCTCCGAACTGATACCGGAGCGACCGTTGTACAAATAGACAAGAGCCTTCAGGATTTTGAAGAGACGCGACTGTCGCCCAGAGATGAAGGCCGCATGGCTATCTATCAGGAGTTGAACGAGCTGATTCGTCGCAACAATTTGCGCGCCACAGGCGGCATCAACTACAGCGACCTCGACGTGCTCGGCACGCAAACGCAGCCGGGCTCATCTACTACGCGCACAGGCAACGCCAAGTGGCAGAGCGTCTATCCGGGGCTGAGCGTCAGGCTGACGGTCGAAGGCCCGTACGCTAATGTGCGACGCTTCGTGCGCGACATAGAGGCCAGCCGCCAGTTCGTCATCATCAACGCAGTCGAGCTTGAAGGCGCAAGCGACACGGCGTCTGCGCGCGCACCTGTGCAGACTGAAGAAGGAGCGCCGGCAGCAGCAACCGCACAGCCGTCTTCAATCGTCAGCCTGCGTCTGGACATGGCTACTTATTTCCGCCGCAACGCATCAAACTCAGGTACAGAGCAGCAACAGCAAACCGGCACGCCTTAAGTTAAGAGTTTTTTTTTTGAAGGAGCTGGCGATGGCTTCCCCTGAAGAGAATCCCAAATCGGAACGTAAAAAAATGATTGCGGCTGGCGCGCTCGGCTTCGTCGCGCTGTTAACGCTCTGGTACGCCTTCTTCGGCTCGACTCCGAAAGCTACGACTCTGCCGGTAAGCGCGGGGAATGCCAATAGAGGAACACTTCCGCCGAAGGGGAACTCGGCGGGAACGAGCGATGGCACTACGCCACCGCTTAGGCCCGCTTCCTTGCGCGAAGATGCTGCGCCTTTGCCGCCCAGCCCAATTCCGCTCGGAGACGCGCCGCCCCCGGCAGTGCCCGAAGCAAGCCGCAACATCTTTGCTTATTACGTTCCGCCTCCGAAGCCTATTGTGACCCCGGTGCCGCCGCCACCGCCGACGCCAATGCCGACGCCGCCCGTAATGGTCTCTTCCGTTTCACCCTCAAACATCTATGCGCGAACGAGCGACTTCAAGCTGGATGTCACAGGCGACAAGTTTACTCCGCAGACGCGTATCTACATTGACGGGCGCGACCTTGAGACGCGCTATATAAGCCCGCAACAGCTTTCGGCAAACGTGCCCGCCGCCGTTATTGCTTTCGAGGGAGCGCGCCAGATTGTCGTACGCACACCCGACGGAACCCTCTTCTCGAACCCTGTAACGCTCAACGTCGCCGCTCCGCCCGTGCCGAATTATACTTATGTAGGCATAGTCGGCGGCCAGCGCTACAACGACACCGCAATTCTCAAAGATAAGAGCACCAAGAATCTAATCAACGTGCAGCGCGGTGATACCGTCAGCGGTCGCTTTCGTGTTACGAGCATCTCGCAACGCGAGGTTGCGCTCGTTGACACGAACCTACGCATCAAGCACACGCTGCCTTTGACGACAGAAGGCACATCGCCCGGCTCCCCTCAGCGCATGCCGCAGCAGCCTGTAAACAACGACGATGATCCGCAATAAGATAACAATTGAGCCGCGTCGCATAGAGCGCGGCATCTCATGTGGTGAGCACCGCTGTCTGGATGAGCGCGGCTATACTCTCTTTGCCCTGATGGCGCTCATGACGCTCCTTGCGCTTTTAGCCACAGCAGCCGCGCCAAGCATTCGACAGCAGGCTTTGCGCGAGCGCGAGCAGGAAGCTATCTTTCGCGGCGAAGAGGTTGCTGAAGCCATAGGTCTCTACTTTCGTTACACGGGGCGGCTGCCAACCTCTATGGAGCAACTCCTTGAAGGCGTCCCGCGCGGCACGAAGAAAATTCAAGTCCTGAGACCTGCTGCCGCCATCGACCCTCTGACAAATGATGAATGGAAGCTCGTACGCCCGCGCACACAGAAGATGATTCAATTCCAGCGTGCAGTGATGCTCTATGCCGGAGGTAGACTCCCTCCGACGACGCGCGCGCCGCAGCTTTTCGCACGCTACGGTGTGCAGGTCACGAATATCGTTAATACAGGCTCGGCCAATCAACCAACCACGGTCGAAGATGATTCGTCGGGCGGTATAGGAGAATTTATAGGCGTCGCCAGCAGCAACACTGACGAATCCATCATCAACTACTATGGCATTGATCATCATGATCAGTGGGTCTTCACACCGCTCTTCAGATAAAGTAAGGTGCGTCTTTCTGAATCCTCATTGATACAAGAGCTAATCCAAAATTCTTTCTACATAAATCAAGTTCTCACGCATTACCAGCCCTCTATAATCACTCATCATCGCAATCGATTTCACCAAAATCATCTTTGACTACGAGTCGCTGCGAACCGGATTCACACGAAAGAGAAATTTTTTTCGGCAGAAAGATGAATAAAATATTGACATCTGCGCATAATGCGTTTATATACCAACATGTTGTGCGCCGTTTACTCTAGGCCACAAGAGAAATTTCAATACAGTATCTTGTGGTCGTACAACTAAACCAAAAAGGAGCAACTTAACCTATGGCAACTAAGAAAGCAGGAAAGAAAGCAGCTAAGGGTGGTGCAAAGGGCGGCGCGAAAAAGGGCGGCGCCAAAAAGAGCGCAGCTAAAAAGGGCGGCGCCAAGAAGAGATAACGCAACCTCTACTCGCAACAACAACAACCTTCCAACGGCGCACATAAAACACTTCGGCCTGCGGGCCTTTAATAAGGGACGGCGAAAGCTTCAAGAGAAGCCAAGCCGTCCATTCTTTTTCTTGCGCGTGCCTGCTTCTCTTCGCTATGCTCATTGGTGAACGATCAGATGACACATGAAGCGCGGGCATGAGCAATCAAACATCAGTAAGGAGACAGAGAGCTTGCGAGAAGTGGACGAGCGGCCCTGGGGTCGTTATGAAGTTTTAGAGGAGCGTCAGGGATACAAGATCAAAAGGCTTGAAGTGAAACCGGGAGCACGTCTCAGCCTGCAACGCCATTCAAGGCGCGGCGAACACTGGGTAGTAGTCTCCGGCACTGCCGACGTTGTGTGCGGCGACCGTGAGCTGCAACTCAAGCAGGGCGAGCATATACACATCCCGCCTGAGACAAATCACCGCCTTGGCAATAGCTCCGACCAACCTCTAACGCTCATCGAAGTTCAGCTCGGCGATTATCTGGGCGAAGACGACATCGTTCGTCTGGAAGACGACTACGAAAGGCAGTAACAAGTGATAAATGTCGAGTGACAAGCAATAGAAAAGCTTCTTACTCATCACTTGTCACTCAACACTTATCACCGTTCTTATGCTGTCAGTTGCACTCGTCGAGCCTGAAATTCCGCCGAACACGGGCAACATTGCGCGGCTCTGCGCGGCAGTGCGTGTACCGCTGCATATTGTCGGCCCCATTGGATTCCGTCTTGATGATCGCGCAGTGCGGCGCGCAGGGCTTGATTACTGGCCGGAGGTCTCGCTCCATCGTCATCGTGATATAACAGCACTGGAAGCATCGCTCGAAGGTACAAGCTTTGTTTATCTAACGACCAAAGCGGACAGGGCTTACACGGACTGGCATTTTGAAGGAAGCGAGTGCCTGGTGTTTGGCAGCGAAACGCGCGGGCTGCCTGCTGAACTCCTGCACGCCAACTGGGAAAAATGTCTGACCATCCCTATGCTCAATCCAAACGTGCGCAGCCTTAATCTCTCCACAGCCGTTGCCGTAGTGCTTTATGAAGCTCTACGTCAAACAGGCAGGCTTGAAAAGCAGGAATAAAAGAGGAAGAATGAAAGTGTGCTGACTCAGCCTGAGCACTCATTCTTTCCTCCCGCATCCTTCCCCGTTCACACCGGCTCTTCAAAAAGAGGAATAATTCAGACACACGTGTTAAAATAATTGGTTTACACAAGAGGCGCACAAAAGCGCTGGTTTTATCTATAGCAGAGGGATTATGGTTCAAGAGAGAAAAGACGTACGCAATATAGCTATCATCGCTCACGTTGACCACGGCAAGACGACGCTCGTGGATGCAATGCTGAAGCAGGCCGGGACGTTCCGCGAGAACGAGCAGGTGCGCGACCGTGTCATGGATTCTATGGATTTAGAGCGCGAGCGCGGCATCACCATCATGGCGAAGAATACAGCCGTGCGCTATGGCGATGTGAAGATTAATATCGTTGACACACCGGGGCACGCAGACTTCGGCGGAGAGGTCGAGCGCGTCCTGAAGATGGTGGACGGCGTGATGCTGCTCGTAGATGCTGCGGAAGGTTGTCTGCCGCAAACGCGCTTTGTGCTTCGCAAGGCACTTGAGGCGCGCCTGCCCGCCATCGCCGTCGTCAATAAGATTGATCGGCATGATGCAAGACCCGCAGAGGTGGTTGATGAAATCTATGAGCTGTTCCTGGATTTGGATGCCACTGACGAGCAGATAGAGTTTCCGATTCTCTATGCGGTCTCGCGCGACGGCGTTGCCAAAAAGAGTTTGACGGATGAGTCTAAAAACCTGAAACCGCTTTTCGATCAAATCGTGGAGACTATCCCTGCGCCGCATGCTCTGCGAGACGACACGCTACAGCTTCTAGTAGCCAATCTTGATTACAGCGAATATGTAGGGCGGCTCGCCATCGGTCGTATCTTTTCGGGTGAGATAGCTGTGGGCGAGACGGTTGCTATAGTTCGCCACGACGGTTCTATAGAGAAGACGCGCGTTTCACAGCTTTACGTCTTTGAAGGACTCAAGCGTGAAGCGGTCGAACGCGCCAGTCTCGGCGAGATAGTTGCGCTGGCCGGAATTGAAAATATAGAGATTGGCGAGACCATAACGAGCGCCATCAATCCCAAGGCTTTACCTGTTATAGCCGTTGACGAGCCAACTATCTCCATGATCTTCAGCGTCAACAATTCGCCGTTCGCCGGACGCGAGGGAAAGTTCGTTACATCAAGGCAGTTGAAAGAGCGTCTTGATAGAGAAGTGCTCGGCAACGTCGCCATCCGAGTCGAGCAGACCGATTCGCCTGACCAGTTCAAAGTATCCGGGCGCGGCGAGCTGCAACTTGCCATCCTGATAGAGATGATGCGACGCGAAGGCTACGAGCTACAGGTCTCTAAGCCACAGGTCATCACACGCAAAGAGGAAGGCGAAACCCTTGAGCCTATAGAGCAGGTCGTGGTTGATTGTCCTGATGAGTTCATAGGCGTTGTTACTGAAGCGCTGGGCAGACGCAAAGGACAGATGACCAAGATGGTCAATCACGGCACGGGGCGTGTGCGCCTTGAGTTTGAAACGCCCTCGCGCGGCCTCATAGGCTTCCGTAACGAGTTTTTGACGGAGACGAAAGGCACTGGCCTGCTTAATACAATCTTCCTGCGCTGGGGGGCGTGGCAGGGAGTTATGCGCGGGCGCTCGACAGGCTCTCTCGTCGCAGACCGTATGGGTGAGACGAACACATTCGCTCTTTACAATTTGCAGGAACGAGGCTCGCTCTTCGTTCGACCGGGAGCGAAAGTTTACGAAGGCATGATTATAGGCGAGAACGCTCGCGCCGTTGATCTGGATGTCAACGCCATCAAAGAGAAGAAATTGACGAACATGCGCGCCTCGACCTCTGAAGAGGCTATGCGGCTCGTGCCTGTTAAGGAGATGTCGCTCGAACAGGCGCTTGAGTTCATAGCCGACGATGAATTATTGGAAGTCACGCCGCAAACTATTCGCTTGCGCAAGCGCGTGCTCAAGGCCAACGAGCGACCCAAACGCAAAGAGAGCTAACGCGCAAGCCTGAGAGGCGCGAGCTTTTAAGCGCGATGAGTCTTTTCAAAAAACTCTATGTCCTTCACGCTGCCGAAGCTCTATCCCATCACGGATGCGCGGGCTTCAGGACTCTCGCACGCCGAGCAAGTATTGCGCTTGACACGCGGCGGGGCGCGCTTGATTCAATTACGCGAGAAGCATCTGGACGCGCGCGAGTTTTTCAGAGAGGCTGAAGCGGCCATTAGCCTGACGCGTGAGCCTGGCGTGCGGCTGATTATTAATGACCGCGTTGACATCGCGCTCGCAACGGGCGCAGATGGCGTACATCTAGGACAGGACGACCTTCCACCGGAGGCTGCTCGCCGCATCCTGGGCGAGCGCGCCGTCATAGGCTTTTCCACGCACAACGTAGAACAGGCTATGGCAGCCGCCAGCCTTCCCATCGATTATCTGGCTATCGGCCCCATCTTTCCCACCTCATCCAAAGAGAACCCAGACCCGACCATTGGCCTGGACGGCTTGCGGCGCGTGCGTGATGCCGTCCCCTCTTTGCCGCTCGTCGCCATCGGCGGAATTACGTTGGAAAATGCTCTGGAGACCTATGCCGCCGGTGCCGACAGTCTGGCCGTTATCGGCTCTCTACTGGCCGACCCGCCCCAAATCGAAGCCCGCGTGAGAGACTGGATAACTCGCTTTTAAGCTCTACATGAGGCGCGACATAAGGGAAATAGCCTCTTAGCCCCTGAAAGGGGCGACATAATTTAGCCCACGGCGCGAGCCGTGGGAATCAAGTTGCCTTCAAAGTTAAAGCCCCGGTAGGGGCGAAAGAAACCCAATCTTAGAATCTTTCGCCCCTTTCAGGGGCTTCTCATATTTGTGGGCATGCTAGCCCACGGCTTACGCCGTGGGCTACAATCTGTCGCCCCTTTCAGGGGCTATGACTCTTCCTTCTTATATCGAACTCACGTTAATTTTGCTGCTCAGAGCTTGGAATTCCAAGCTCTGAGCATGAAGTTCCGAGTTCAGAGCAGGAAGGGTTGACAAAATTTGTCGGAAGCTCGACAAATTTTGTCAACCCTTCGAGAAAAATACCTGAGACTCCGAGCTTTTTTCTCCAACTTCCAACCTTTTTTCTCCAACTTCCGGGCTTTTTTCTCCAAGGTCGAAGCTTTTTTGTTCAGGTTTCAAGCTCTGAGCCTCAAAGTTCGTGCTCGGAGCACGAACTTTGAGCTTTTACTCTTCCCCTTTGTTGATGCCGCATTTAGCAGTGGGTCAGCGTGCCAAATGGATTTTGCTTGCGTTTAGCATGGTTTTACGCGACAATGTGTTGTCCGCCGGAAGCGGCGTTTCCCGAATGGGGGAGCGCTCGGCTTTACCGGCCTTGCAATTGAAACCCCTTCCTTCGCGCCTCGTCTACTTTTCCAATTGGAGCGCCTTCAGGCATGAGCTTTTTCGACCTTCCGCCCATCATCGAGCGCATGCTGCTCGTCTCAGACAAAATCAGCGACCTTAACTTCTCGGTCGGCCAGCCGCCACAGGTTGAGGTCAACGGGAAGCTGACGCCCGTACAGCCCCTTGGCGTTCAGAAACTCACGCCATACCAGACAGAGATAATTGCTATGGCATTGATGGACGGCAACCCGGAGGCCGCCGAGCGCCTGACGAAGACGGGCACGGCGGATTTGAGCTACAGCCTGCCATCGCGCACGCGCTTTCGCGTCAACATCTTTCAGCAGCGCGGCACCTACTCCATAGTCATGCGCGTCATCCCGACGGAAGTGCCGACACTGAAGTCACTGGGATTGCCGCAGCAGTTGTCGGATATTGCAGAACTCAGAAACGGCATAGTGCTCCTGACCGGCCCGACCGGCGCAGGTAAAAGTTCTACGCTTGCCGCCGTCATTGATGTCATCAATCAGTCCAAGCACTATCACGTCATCACCATCGAAGACCCGATTGAGTTTCTACACACACACAAGAACTCCACTATCAACCAGCGCGAGGTCGGTTCGGATACGAAAGATTTTCCTTCCGCCTTGCGTGCTGCGCTCCGACAAGCGCCGAAAGTGATTCTCATAGGCGAGATGCGCGACTTTGAGACGACGGAAATCGCGCTTGAAGCCGCAGAGACGGGACACCTGGTGCTGTCAACGCTGCATACGATTGATGCTTCAAAAACCGTTGACCGCATCATCGGCCTTTACCCGAAGAATGAAGAGCAGGTCATCCGAACTCGTCTATCACAGACCTTCCGCTACATCGTCTCTCAGCGATTGATTCCGCGCGCCGACAGTAAAGGTCGCGTCGCGGCGGTAGAGATTCTGAAGTCCAGCCCGCGCACACGCGAGTACATAGAAGCCGGAGAATCCGAAGGCAAGTCGCTTCTGGATGCGATGCGTGATGGCAAGCTGGACGGCATGCAGGATTTCGACACTGTCATCAAAGACTTGATTCAGCGCAAAGTGGTGACAATCGAAGACGGCCTGGCCTTTGCCACGAATCAGAACAACCTTATGCTGTCGTTGAAGGGACTCTCTTCCACAGAAGATTTTATACGCACAGAAGAGATGCAGCCGCCGCCCGGCGCATCACAATCTAAATACGGCTCCATGCTCGACATGATCGAATAGCGAGCCAAGTACTTACGGACTTTACATCCATCCATTAAAGCTATGATTGTTGTCTGCACACACTGCTCCATGCGCTTGCAGTTGGACGATGCGAAAGTCCCTGCACGAGCCTTTACCGTTCGCTGCCCGAAATGCCAGAACGTCATCAATGCGCAGCCGCCGAAGAGCGAGGAGTCCGTTCACGGCGCACTGTCGAACGGCCATTCGCCCGCGACCGAGCACCCGCGCCTTGATAAAACCTCCGCGCCCATCTTCAAAGCGGATGTGGCAGCCGAGAATGAAACTCCGGCCAGCGCACAGCCATCGGAGGTTGCAAACGCAGCCATCAACGATGTCCTGCGGCTTCTGGCGACGCTCGTGCAACGCGGAACTTCTAACGCCGAAAATCCTCCGGAGGCGAAGCGGCTGGCATGGGAGAAACATCGCGTGCTCGTGTGCGTTGACCCGGAACGTCGTCAGATGGTTGCGCGCAAGCTTACTGAACACGAATATCAGGTCTTCGTCGCCGACAATACGACGCAGGCTATGGAGCGTATGCGCGAAGAGCGCATGGATATAATTATCCTTGACCCGAATTTTGATCTGATAGAGCAAGGCGCAGCCCACGTCAACAACGAAATAAACGCCATGCGACCGGCAGAGCGGCGTCGCACCTTCTTCGTCCACTTCTCGTCCACAGACCGCACGCTAGACCAGCACGCGGCCTTCGTCAACAACGTCAATCTGGTCATCAATCATACGGACATAGAGCAGATACCTCGCGCCCTCGAACGCAGCATACGCGATTACAACGATCTTTATCGTGACCTGAACCGCGCGCTCAATATCGCTGCGCTCTGAAGCGCCGGACGCACACGCCCCCCGAAGCTTTTCAAACGCGCCCCTCGTCAAACTCGTTTGACCTCTGCCGGATGCGGCTTATAATCTTAAGCCTTGCGTCCGGCATTATTCTTTTAAGAAAGGGATGAGGGATGAGGGATGAGGGATGAAAGCTTTGAGTGAATCGTTCAATTGACGCACTCACTCAAACAATTTCATCCTGCCGCCCTCATCCCTGCTTTTCAGATGTCGCAGGCGACCGAAGAAGCTGGTCTTGGTAATGGTCATCACGCGCACGCGCACCATAGTCATGGGCGCGCGGCGGCGGGGCGTCGTCGTTTGAGCATGGTGCTGGTGCTGACGGCGCTTTACATGGTGGCGGAGGCCGTTGGCGGGTGGCTGACGGGTTCGCTGGCCTTGCTGGCGGATGCAGGGCACATGCTGGCGGATGTGGCGGCGCTCGCGCTGGCGCTTCTGGCCGTGTGGTTCGCGTCGCGCCCGGCCACACCGCGCAAGACCTTTGGATATTATCGTCTGGAAATTCTGGCGGCTCTCATTAACGGCGTTGCGCTCGTTCTCATCTCGCTGCTCATTATCTACGAAGCCTATCATCGCTGGGCTGAGCCGCAAGTGGTTAAAAGCGGCGCGATGATGGTTATTGCCGTAGGCGGCCTCATCGTCAACGTAGTCTGCGCCTACTTACTGCACGGCCATCATGAAGAGGATTTGAATGTGCGCGGCGCTTGGCTGCACGTGATAGGCGATGCGCTCGGCTCGGTCGGCGCAATCATTGCGGGCGCGCTCATGCTAATTTACGGCTGGTACGTAGCCGACTCGCTCTTCAGCGTCATCATCAGCCTGCTCATCGTCTGGAGTTCCTGGAAGCTAATACGCGAATCAACCAACGTTCTACTGGAAGGCACGCCCGCGCACATTAACGTGAGGGCGGTCGAAGAGGCGATACTTGAGACCGAAGGCGTTGAGGATGTACACGACCTGCATATCTGGACAATCACGTCCGGGCGCGAGGCCTTGAGCGCGCACGTCATTCACATGGATACTATCTCGCCGCCTGAGCTTTTGAGCGAGCTGCGCAACAAGCTGCATGAGCGCTTCGGCGTAGACCATCTGACGATTCAGATGGAGACGCCCGAATTTGAGGACGATACTTTTCACTTCTGCCACGCGGGCACAGCCTGTTTTCGCTCTGATAAAGAGTCCCAGGTTCCAAGTCCCAAGTCCCAAGCCTAAGGCGAATTACCTGTCTTTGACTTGGGACATGGGACTTGGAACCTGGGGCTTATAGTTGATTATGGAAATCAATCTTCTGCTGACGCTGGATTTACGTGAACAGGCGGCTTTACAAGCGGCGCTCGTGACGCATGGTGCGCCCGATGCTTTGGTCACGCTGGCGTTGACGGGCGCGTGTCGTATCTCTACGCTGGACGAAGCACACGCGCTCAGACATTGGCTGGAAAATGCGCGTGCTTCCGGCGACACGGATTTCGCCCCGCTCGGCGTGATAGAACGCGGGCTGATGCGCTTCGGACTTTAAACGAGTCCAGAGAGTCTGGAGAGTCCAGAGAGTCCAGAGAGTCAACTAGATTCTCTCTTTCTTTTGACTCTCTAGACTCTCCAGACTCTCTGGACTCTCCAGACTATTCTTATGACAACAATCAATCTGGGATTTGGGCGGGGTTCGGTTGCTTTTGATTACGATGCGTCTAGGTATGCGCTGCTTGAGCCGGATGAGCGCGGGGCTGAGCGTGCGCTTTCGGACGCGGAGATTGGGGCGGCGTTGGATGCTCCCGTTGATTCGCCGCCGCTCGAAGAGATAGTCTCCGCGGGCGATTCCGTGTTGATAGTAGTTTCGGACGCAACGCGCGCGACCGCCAGCGCACAGGTCGTCAATCTCTTAGTGCGTCGTCTCATAGAATCCGGCATATCGCCACAGGATATTCGCATTATCTTCGCCACGGGGATTCATCGCGCGGTTACGGCTGCTGAAAAGCTGGAGCTTCTGACGCCGTTCATCGTGCAGAGAATCATGACGCTCGATCATGATGCTTACGACGAAAAGGCTCACGCTTCTATGGGCGTGACGGAGCGCGGCACACCCATCGAAGTCAACCGCGCTTTGATGGAGCACACGCACGTCATACTGACAGGCGCGATTGGCTTTCACTATTTCGCGGGCTTTACGGGCGGGCGTAAGTCAGTTTGTCCGGGGCTGGCAAGCGCGCGTACTGTGGAAGCAACGCACATGCTCGCGCTCGATTTCGAGCGGGGCGGGCGACGCCGGGGCGTCGGCACAGGCTTGCTTGAAGGGAACGCCGTGCATGAAGAGTGCGAGCGGATTGCAGAAATTGTTAAGCCCGCTTTTCTGGTCAACACGGTGGTTGACGAAGAGGGGCGTGCCGTTCGAGTTTATGCGGGCGACTGGCGGGCGGCGCACCACCTGGCCTGCACAGACTATCTTGAAAATCATTCGGTGGAAGTTGATTCAAAACGCGACGTGGTCATAGTCTCCGCGGGCGGCTCGCCGTGGGACATCAATCTTATACAGGCGCACAAGGCGCTTGATATGGCCTCGCATGCTTGCAGGGAAGGCGGCCAGATAATCCTGCTCGCAGAGTGTGTGGACGGCTTCGGGCGCGCGGATTTTTTGAAATGGTTTGAAGCAGATGATTCACGCGCGCTGGAGAATCGCCTGCGCCATGCTTACGAAGTGAACGGGCAGACGGCTTGGTCGCTGCTCGTCAAGGCGGAAAGGTTTCGTGTTCATCTAGTCTCCAGCCTTGCTGACGAAGATGTAAGGCGTATGCGCATGACGCCTGCGCGCTCCCTCTATGAAGCGCTCGCGGAAGTAAAGGGCGAGGCCACAGGCTATATCATGCCGCGCGGCGCTTCGCTTTTGCCGCGGGCGATTCGACAGGCAAGCGCTGCGCATTGATAGTCCGTATGAAGTGCGGCTAGAATCCGAGCCGCAAATGTTGTCCCGCTGGAAAACGCTTTCGGAAGAGGAGAGAATCAATCGTGAAGATAAGAATCTGTGTGTGTGTGTCGCTCTTTATGATGAGCGCGGTCTACGTGCGTGCGCAGCAGCAGGCGGGAACGGGCGCGCCGCCGGAGACGGAGTTGCGCGTCGCGCTTAATGCGCAGCCTGTAGCCTTTGACGCGCTGGGTCGTCCGGCACTGGCCGCCCGTCTAGTCACCACAGCGCTTCAGGGAACGGTGGATGCGCCCATTAAGAATGCGCGGCTCGTAGTAGAGAATCGAGGCGCGTTCTTCTACACGTATGTTTCCGGCTGGGCTACGTTTTATGACGGCAACGGCGTGCGCTGCGGCGAAGGGCTGTTTAAGGTGGATGCGCTGGCGACCACTGAAGCTGTGGAGACGGACATGCCGGGTGCGCGCATTACCTGCACGCCTGTCTCGTGGCGCATAGTGGCGACCAATCTTCTGACGCGCACGAGCGAGACGGCAAAGCCCACGGATCAAACGATGACAGTCAAGGCTTCCGATGCTACGAGCAGCATGACTGTACCGCCGCTCGTCATCAGCATTGACGGCGAAGAGCATCCGGTTCAGCTTAATAACCCGCTCATTGTCAAAATGGGAAACAGGCGCAGAACCATCATCGTCAGAACTGCGCCCTGAAGCACTTTTGTGTACATGCGGAAAGTAAAGTTTTTGTGGCGCGCACGAGTATCGCTTGACCTGATATGCGCGAGCGGCCTAGCATGAAAGGCGATTAATCGTCCCCCTCGAAAACTCGTTCTCCTCTTTTTAAGGAAGGGTATGCATATGGCTGATGAAAACCGTAAGTGTAAGCATCCGACTTGCGATTGTCAGGTGTCGGGCAAAGATAATTATTGCAGCGAATACTGCCGCGAGGCCGAAGCCTCTGGCGTCACGGAGATAGGCTGCGGCTGCGAGCATTCGGCCTGTCGCTAAGATAGTGGATAATTCAAGCTCCTACATGAGTCGAAGCTTCGGCTCATGTAGGAGTTTCATTTTTCCCGTTCAGCAAATCCGTCCAACGGCACCAACACCGTGCTGATAAAGACTTACTTTTGCTTTTCCTTCAGGTGTTGATGCCGAAGCAGCGTGCGCGTTAAAGTGGTAAGAGAGTAGAATTACCCTGATGAGCTACTTTATAGAGAACATCAAGCGTCGTGCGCAGACGGCTGCGTCAGAGCCGCGTGTGCTGGAACGTTTGCGCGCGATTGTCGGCGCGGAGTATGTGCTGGTCGATGCCGACAAAGTAGAGCCTTACGCGCAGGATGCCATCAAGGAGAAGTTTCCGCCGGAAGCTGTCTTGTTGCCTAGAACGGCCACAGAGATTGCTGCCATTCTTCGGCTGGCAAACGAGGAGCGTTTCCCTGTGACGGCGCGCGGCGGCGGCGTGGGCTACACGGGCGGCGCTGTGCCTGTCGAAGGCGGCGTAGTCATCGGCACAGACCGTATGAAGACAATCAAAGAGATAAGCGCAGATGACCTCTACGTCGTCTCGGAGCCGGGCGTGACGACATATGAGTTGCAAAGAGCAGTCGAAGCGCACAAGCTCTTTTACCCGCCTGACCCGGCTTCCTATAAAGAGTCGTTTATCGGCGGCAACATAGCGGAGAACGCAGGCGGCATGCGTTCCGCCAAGTACGGCGTGACGAAGCATTACGTGCTCGGCCTTGAAGTCGTGACGCCCACTGGAGAGATTATTAGAATCGGCGGCAAGACCAGCAAGAACGTAGTGGGGTTTGACCTGACTGGCTTGATATGCGGCTCGGAAGGGATGCTGGGCATCATTACCGAAGCGACGCTGCGGCTCGTGCCCTTGCCCGAAGCGACGCAGACTGTGCGCGCCCTGTTTCATTCCATGAAGGAAGCCTGCGCGTGTGTCGCGCGCTTCTCGCGCGCACGCGTCACGCCGGTGGCGATTGAAGTCCTTGATAGAAATTCTATTAAAGCGGTCGAGAGCGAATTCGCTTTCGGGCTGCCTGCTGAGACGGACGCGCTCCTGCTGGTCTCGGTTGACGGCTCACATGAAGAGGTCGAGCGCGCGGCACGCACGGTCGAAGAAATCCTGCTCGAAGGCGGAGGCTTCGAGGTGCTTCGCGCGGCGACGCGCGAGGATGAAGATAGATTGTGGGACGTGCGACGCGCGCTCTCGCCTTCGATGAAGAAGTACGGCACCCTGAAGCTCAACGAGGATGTGGTCGTGCCGCGCTCGCGCGTGCCGGAATTGATAGAACAGGTCGAGGAGATAGGTCGTCGTCATAGAACCTTCGTCGCCAACTTCGGCCACGCGGGCGACGGCAACATACACGTCAACTTCATGTGCAACCGCGAAGACCCTGAATCAATCGAGCGTGCGCGGCGTGCTGTGCGAGACACGTTCCGCGTTGCGGTCGAGCTTGGCGGCACCATCAGCGGCGAGCACGGCATAGGCTACGTCAAAGCGCCTTATCTGGACATGGCACTCGACGCTTCGACCATCGAAGCCATGCGCCGCATCAAGCGTGCGCTTGATCCAAACGGCATTTTGAATCCGGGGAAAATGTTTACGACAGGTGCCGGGTGACAGGTGCCGGGTGCCGGTAAAAGCAAATCAACTGGATTCTCTTTTACCGGCACCTGACCCCCGATACCCGACACCTAATTTTTATGCTTTCGACTCTTTTAGAGATACAGCGTTTGAAGCGCCTTGAGCGGACGGGTTGGACTTTGCGCGGGCAGCCGCCGGGAACGGAATCCGTCGCGGCGCATTCGTATGGAGTGGCCGTGGCGGCGATGCTGCTGGCGGATGAAATCAGTGCGCGCGGCGTCCGAATTGATACTGGACGGCTTTTGCGGCTGGCCGTGATGCATGATTGGGCTGAGGCAAGGCTGGGCGACATGCCGCGCACCGGCGGCGAATATTTCGGCGCTGAGGCGCGCAGGCGTGCCGAGCGCGCTGCCTTTGACGATATAGTGCGCGGGCTTGGCACGCAAATTGAAAAGACTTATAGCAGCCTGCACGAAGATTATGAGCAACGTGCCAGTCTGGAGGCGCGTCTAGTCAAGGCGGCGGATGTCATAGACCTGCTGGTGCAGGCGCTCTCGTTCGAGCGAGCCGGAGTGCGCGGGCTGGATGAATTCTGGGAAGGCGTCAACTCCCGCTATTTTCATCTGGAAGGCGTGGCCGGAGAGGTTGTGGGAGAAGCTATACGCCTGCTTCTGGAGGCGCACGTCGAAGTCACACAGAAGCGGTAGCGTTGGTTTGTAGAAAAGAGTCTGGGGAGTTAGCGCGAGCATGGGCAACTGGTTGATGCAGTTTGTTCCAGACCTGACATGGCAGAATGTCATCGTCGGAATAGTGTTCTTCGTCGTCACCTTTGCAGCCAGCAGCGCGCTCGTCTCATTTGTACTGGTGCGGCTGCCCGCAAACTTCTTTCATCCGGAAAATGACCGAGACATACTGGTTGACAGGCATCACGTAGTTCGCTGGAGCGGGATTGTCGTCAAGAACTTGATCGGTTTCGCTCTGCTTATCATTGGCATCATCATGGCGATTCCGGGTGTGCCCGGCCCCGGATTTTTGACGATTCTCTTTGGTATCGCGCTGTTAGATTTTCCGGGCAAGCGCAGGCTTGAATATATGATCGTGAGCCGACCGAAGATCTTTCAGGCCATCAATTCGCTGCGTCGAAAATTCGACAAGCCGCCGCTTGCGCTCTAATAGCATTCAAGGCGCGCCAGATTCAAAATCCGGCTTGTCAGATGAAACACGCGCACGGCGCGCGTATGGCCTTTTTCTGAGGATTCCTGCCGGGACAAGCCTTCAATCGCCTGCGTTGACAACCTTCGGGCTGTCTGCTAGCGTGCTTCCTTTATATAATGTCATCCGAAGAACATCCGCTAGAGACCCAAGGGGTTAACACGTTTCACCTGATGGCTGATTCTCTATTTCCGCAAACAACTCGGCTGGGGCGACTTGGCTTGCTATGCCTGCTTACGTTGAGCCTTCTAGCGGCCTCCGGCTGCAAGACGCTGTTCGGCGATATTGCCAAGAAGCAGGTCAGCGTGCCGCCCCTCTTGAAGCCCTTGAAGGATGCGACCACCGCCGAGCTTATTGCAGAAGTCAATCGCGTAGCTAATGTGCGCTCTCTACGCGGTAAGGTCGATATAGAGTTTCAGGACACATCGTTCTCGGAATTCGGCATCAACGACAAGTATCGCACGGCTGAAGGCTCTGTTATTGTTCAGAGACCGGGGCAGGTTTACTTAGAGGTCAACGGCCCGTTTGGCGTCGAGGTCGCGCGCATGACTTCGGACGGCCAGCATTTTCGCGCCGCCATTCTCAAAGGCGATGATAAGTATCGACGGTTTGTGAAGGGCACGAACAACGCCAAGTATCAGACGTTTGAGATGGGCGACGGCGCGGCGGCTAAAGATAAAGAGAAGAGAAGCGAGCAGCGCGCCGTGAGCGCCCTCTCGAATCTTCGCCCGCAGCATTTGACGGATGCGCTCCTCGTTCGTCCCATCGAGGCGCGCTCTGATTCCGGCTTCATCTACACGCAGAGCGAGTTTTATGAAGAAGAGGCTCAGCCTCAGACGAATGATAAACAGGCGCGTGCTAACAAAACCGGGCGCGTCGTGCGCGGATACTATTTTCTGGACGAGGTTTTCAGGTCTGATGATGGGAGTGGGCATCTGTTGCGCCGTTTCTGGTTTGACCGTGTGAACGGCATACGCTTCGCGCGCTTGCAGACCTTTGACGAACGGGGCGATCTCATCACGGATGTCACCTACAACGACACGAAGCCTTTCGGCGAAGGCGGGCGCGTAACGCTGCCTTCGCGTATAGAGCTATCGCGCCCCCACGACGGCTACAAACTGGCCTTGACCTATCAAGCGCCCGAAGAAGCCATCGTCGATCGTGAATATCCGCCGAACATCTTTATTCTTGAGAACAAGTGGCAACTGCCCGAAGTTGATCTGGACACAAAAAAGACAGTGACGAGTGGCAAGTGACTAGTGACAAGTGAAAGCTTTTCTTCTTGCTTGTCACTTGTCACTCATCACTTATCACTGTAGTTAAAATGGACAATCTCATTACAGCAAATATCAGGCAACGTCCTTTGCGCTCGTTGATAAGCGTGGCGGGGGTGGCGTTGGGTGTGGCGCTGGTGATGCTGTTTACAGGATTGTCGCGCGGGATGTCGAATGATCTCAAGCGACGCTCGCAGAATCTGCGCGCAGAAATAATCTTTACCCGCCCCGGCTCTATGGAGCTGACAAGCTCTACGGCGAACCTGAGCACGAAGTACGTCGAGAGACTTCAAGCCATAGAGGGCGTAGCGTCGGCGGTGCCGGTGATTCGTTATATCTCGCAGGGCAAGAGCGGGTTCGGCCTTGAGCAGATTGAAGGCGTGGACTGGGAGCCGTTTGCGAAGATGAACGAGATCAATCTCGTAAAGGGACGAGCACCGCAGGCAGTTGACCCGTCGGTTGCAGGCGACCCAAACACGCCCGGCGAAGTTGTCATTGACGAAAGGAAGGCGGAGAGCAATAACCTTTCAGTCGGAAGCCAGCTCAAGCTCTTCGGTGATAAGCCCTACACAGTGGTAGGCATTTACGCTCCCGAATCAGGCGCGCGCGTGAAAATGAGCCTGAGCGCGATGCAGAGGGAACTGGAATCACCGGACAAGTGCCAGTACATTCTGATTAAGACTAAGGATGGGGTGGACGAAGTGACGGTCGCGCGGCGCATCGAAGCCTCGCCAGATACTAAGGGAAACAAGATTCAGTTCACGCGCGATGTCTTCACGAGCATTGAAAAGAGTATCCCTTATCTGGGAGTCTTCCTGCGTGTGCTCGTAGGTCTTGCCACACTCGTCAGCGCGCTCATCGTCATGCTCGCCATGTACACGACGATTACAGAGCGCACGCGAGAGATTGGTATACTGAAAGCGCTCGGCGCATCACGCGCCTACATCGTCGGCGTCATAGAGAAAGAGGCTATACTAATCAGCGTGCTCGGACTCATTACAGGGTTCGGTGCGGCGCTCATCGCGGGCTTCCTGATTCAACGCGCTTATGGTCTGGTGTTCGAGTACGGGTGGGGATGGGCTTTGACCGCCGCCGCCATAGGACTCTTGGGAGGAGTCTTGGGCGCGCTCTATCCGGCTGTGCGCGCAGCCAATCTCGATCCAGTGAGCGCTATATCTTATGATTAAGCATTCGGCGGTCAGCCGTCAGCATTCAGTCCCGAAGGCTGAGCAAAAGCTGATAGCTGATTGCCGATGCCTGATAGCTTTAAATGAGAACTATCTTAAAAGCTGAGAATCTGGTTAAGACGTATCGCGTCGGACAGGTAGACGTGCATGCTCTGCGCGGCGTGTCGCTGGAAGTGCAGGAGGGCGAGTTCGTTGCCATCATGGGGCCATCGGGTTGCGGCAAGTCAACGATGCTGCATCTGCTAGGGGGACTTTTAACGCCGACGAGCGGGCGCATATTGATTGACGACGAAGACCTGACGGCCTCCACAGATTCAAGGCGCACAGACATACGACGCCGCAAGATAGGCTTTGTCTTTCAACGCTTCAATCTCTTTCCGACATTGACCGCCGAAGGAAACCTGCGGCTGGCGGAGCGCATACACGGCGGCAACGGTGCTGATGACCCCGAAAGACGCAGAGAGGTGCTGCGCCTCTTGAGACTTGAAGACAAGATGCATCACAAGCCGCTGGAATTGTCAGGCGGCGAGCAGCAGCGCGTGGCTCTGGCGCGTGCGGTGGTGACGCGTCCCGCGATTGTGCTCGCAGACGAGCCGACCGGAAACCTTGATTCCGAAAACTCTGCGCTTGTGCTCAACATGTTTCAGGAATTGAACTACCGCTTCAACCAAACCATCATCATGATTACGCACAACCCGGAGGCCGCAGCCATGTGCCGCCGCATTATACAGATGCGCGACGGTCGGATTGTAGACACGACGGGCGGCGTATTGCTGTAAAAAAAATAGAGGTTAGAGGTCAGAGGCTAGAGGTTAGTAAAGAGCAAAGTTTTTTACTAACGTAAGGCGCGATATAAGAATGTGGATAATGTTTTTAGCTCCGTAGGAGCCGGATGTTTATAGTCTCCAGATGATAGATAAACCTAGCTCCGTAGGAGCTATATGTTAATTAATTGAGAACTCCTACGGAGCCAGGTTCTCTTACGTCGAACTGACGTTTTACTAACCTCTAGCCGGCTTTGCCTCAATAACCCCTCTTGTCCTAAAAAGAAGCCGCTTGCCTCAAAAAGAAAGCGGACAAAGTAAAAGCCCCGTTCATCCGAGCGGGGCTTATCAGTAGTTGAACCTTGCCTTGCCACGATGCGGGAAAGCTTATCGCTTCGCTTGCCGCTCCCTCTCATGGGGTTTAACTCAGATGCCGCTTGCCCGTCTGAGATGTTCAGTCGCTACTGTTCGACAGATGAGATTGCGCGCTCAGGCTCTCGCAAAAGTTTGGTCATAATAGTAACCTCCCTTTGCTCGCATTATACGCTGGTTTCAGGCTGCAAGTTGCCAGAACTTCGGCTTTAGCCCTAACTCGTACATCGCCTGAATAAGCACTACGATGTTATGGCAAAGCACCTTGCATAATGCTTCATTGATCTGCGCTCTCACTAATCTGCTTCGCACGCCATCACCGAACTTTGCCTTTATCATCATGAAAGTAGTCTCAACATTTGAACGCTTGTGATAAGACCGCATGAAGCGTTCATTATTAAGCGAGAAGTAGTGATACATATTCTTCCAGAGTGCGCTGTTTTTGTTCTTCTTATGGTCGTTTGGTAGGGTGTCAGACTTGAAAGGTATATAGGGAATGGCATTAGCATCTACGGCAGCTTGTAGATTACTGCCTGAGATATAAGCCCTATCTGCGGAGATTTCACGCATCTTAAAATTACGTGCGGTCGCTTCTACCAGTGGCTTAAAGTACATAGTGTCATGCTTATACTTCTCGCTGATTTCAACCGCAGTCACTACGTTGGTTTTAACACCTGTTACTAAGTGCATCTTAATCCAGTCTCTTTGCTCAATCAGTTCTCCATCTCCATACTTGGCATTAACCCATTGAACAAAACGGCAACCTGATAAGCCCGTTGAATCAACCGCAAAGTCTTGCTCAATCGCTGCCAGAGGCAGGCTGGATTCTTCGATAAGCATTAACAGATAAGGTGTCAGCATCTCCGACTCGAAATAACGAAACATAGAGTTGTAAGAGGGAAGTTCGGAGATGTAACCGCGACTGTGAGCGTTCCGCAAGTCTGTCATAAAGCGACGGCCTGAGAACGTGCTATAAACTTTGAAGGCCATCGCAAAAATTACGTCTTCAAGCGGTAAGCGCGGGCGGCCTCTATGCTGCGCTGGCTCTCCAACGCCTTGGCAGAGTTGATGCAAGAGATATTGAAACTGCGCCTTCTCTTGAGTTTGCGCTTTATTATATGCAGGCCATTCCTGTTTATAAGTCTTGCGAGTCACTTCAAGCTTCTCTGTCGTTGTAGTCTTGCCGTTCTCAGTAACGGTTGATTTTACATAAACAGTTTTCTCAATCGCATATTGAACGGCAAAGAGATGCTTGCATTTCTCGCCACGAAAATCATAATCAGGGCAAGTGCAATGTTCGCGCTCAAGATCAACTTTATATAAGCCGCGTCCAACTTGCGAAGGAACTACCCAGAGATTTCCTTTGCGCGTAATCTTTGCTTTATCTGCGATGTCGCGGCCTTTTTGTTCTCTTATACTCATTGTGCTTCCTTGCCTTTCTTTGGCGACTGACTCACAATGAAGGTGTCTAGGCTTGACGTGAGCAATCGCGTTAAGTTCTAACGGCCTCGCGGGTGTTCAAGCACCGGCGGGGCTTTTCATGGTCTACCGCTTTTTATTGCGGTTTCCGAACGGCCACGCTTTGTAGCCGTAGTCGCGCGCCCGCATAAGTTTTCCGGTACGGTAATGCACGTACTCGGTAACAAATCCAAGCTCGCCCTCTCGCTTGAGAGGCTGTTTTTGTGGGTTAGGCGTTCCCACATCATTTACTGCAACCATTGTTCTTACCTCTTTGTCGGCGAGGCCGTAGCCGTCACTACGATCTCGCCTCGGTTAATTGCCCTAAGCCTGACGGTGCTTCTAAAACATTCGATTTTGAATGTGGTGGCGCTCTGATAGGTGGGAAAAGACAAAAGGGCAAGGGTGCTATTTTTAGACCCCTACCCTTGACAGAAATGGCTTTAACTTGTAGTATTCTCATTAGGTTAATTGCCCGCTGCGAGTGCCCTGAACAAGTAAACGCAACGGACATCAGTTCAAGCCGATTAGTTGATTTAGGCGATCAACTAATCGGCTTTTGAATTTCTAAGTCACTGTTTTCATACCCTTTATCGCTGTCATCTTAATCCCTCTCAAATACAGGATGATTCTACATTACTTTTATTCGTTCTGTCAATCTTTTGTACGTCAATAAACGTATAGCGACGAATAAACTTGACTCAGCAGGTCAAGTGCATTATCTTTGCACCAGATTTAAGCCACAAAGGAGACGCTATGTCCACACCTATTACACGTAGTCCTCGCCACCCTCAAGTCGGCCTCGGTGAAGCTATCGAAAGAATCAGGCTCATCTATAAAAAAGAGCATAACCATGTAGCCGATAAAGAGGTGGTTGCCAATGATATGAACTATGCGGGCATCAATGGAGCTTCACTCGGAATGATCGCAACCCTCAAGCAATATGGACTCTTGGAAACTGTTGATGATGGCCTCAAAGTCACCGAAGATGCTATCACGATATTGGAATTACCTGAAGATGATTCTGAGAAAATAGAGGCCATGTGGAAAGCGGCGTTAGCGCCCAAGCTGTTTTCTGAACTTTACGAGACGTATGGGGATAAATTACCAAGCGACGATAACCTTCGCCTAAGTCTAATGAGAAGAGGATTTAGCAAAAAGGCGGCTGAGGTTGCTGTACGAGCATACCGCGAAACAATTAGGCTTGTGCAAGATACACAGTCATTTTATAATGCTGCACGCGAGTCAGTAGAGAAACGACAAGCAGCGCCGAAAGGAACTACTATGCAGCAACAACCGCCCCCGTCTACTACCAACGCAAACCCTCTTGCTGACTTCTTTGGTGCGCCGAAAACTAATGTGCAACCTGCTAGTCCTGACGAACGAGCGCAAGTGTTCCAAATCTCTAAAGACGCTGAAGCTCGCATTGTTTTTCGGGGACAGGTAACACAGGAAGCTATTGAGAAGTTATGCGCGATATTGCAACTGGCAAAGGATATTTACCCTACAAAGGATGAGCTTTCGCCGCCTAGTAAGAACGTTGCGCCTGAACCGATCAAGGTAGAAACAACGGCTAGTGCAGAGCAACCTAGGCGGCTTGATGAGACTATTCCAGGTGGCCGCTACCAAACTGCCGACGGAAGGTTCGTCAATGCCAACGGTGAAGAGATCGAATAAGAGAGGCGAGCCAATCTTTTACCTCACCACACTTTTCGGATGGAGGCTACCTTTCAGCTTCTTGCCTCAAAAACATTCGTCCTGCCTCAAAAGTCGGCCTGATTATGGCCTATTGAGGCAAAGCCCCTCTAGCCTCTGACCTCTAACCTCTATTTTTTCTCTTATTTTTCCCTTATAATCACTCCCGTGCATTATCTTTTGCGAACTCTCAAGAATCTACTCTTCTGGTCATACGGGCGCAGCACCTGGCAGTACGACGTTTTGTGCGCGCTTATACTGGCCTTTATCTTCCTGACCCCTCAAGCCTGGTTCCGTACAGGCGAACTCAGGCAGACAGAGGTGCATCCAACACCTTCTGCCCGCGCGTATGTGCTTGTAGAGCCGGGTATGAAGACCGATCAAGTTGATAAAGCGGAACTGGAACAGCACGTGCGTAGCGTGACGGGGAGACCCGAAGCCACGGTCACGGGCTGGCGCGAGCGGCGCGATGAGCAGGGTCGCATAGTCGGCTTTGAGGTTGACATACGCTAGCCATCCTTTATAATCGCCCGGTTTGCAAGACTTTCGGGCGGGAGTCTGGATTTTTAGAAGGAGTTTGTATGAAGAAGCTTATTCCCCTTAGCCTCGCAGTTATAGTGCTTTTGACAGGCTTAATGGGTAGTTCCCCCACCAACGCCAACGCGCAAGGCGCAGGCGTAGTTAGTGCCATTCTGAACCGCATGGAGCGTAATCGCCAGAGTATGCGTAGCCTTCGTGCCTCTGTCAGCATGGAAAAATTCAATGTCCAGCTTGGGGATAAAGACAAATACGAGGGCGTAATGGCTTATATGCCTGCTGTCGGACGTAATGCTTACGTTCGCATCGAATGGCAGAAGCCCAGACGCGAGATTTTAACCGTTGCCGACGGCCAGTATCAACTTTATAACCAGCGCCAGAATACCGTTTGGGAAGGCAACGCCCGTTCAGCTTCAAGTAAGAATAAAGTCAGCGGCGTGCTGGGCTTTTTGAATATGTCTGGCGCACAGCTTAAATCCAGCTTCAACGCGGATTACCTTGGCGAAGAGAGTCTATGGGGCGGCGTTAATACTTCGCACCTGAAGATTGTGCCTAGAGGCGGAGCAAGCTACAAGTACGCGGAAATCTGGGTGGACAGTAGCGGCATGCTCATTCAGGCGAAGGTCGTAGAGAAGAATGACGACTACACTGCTGTGCGACTGTTGAACCCGCAAAAGAACGTAGGTGTTTCAACGGACGAGTTTCGCCAGCAGTTGCCTGACAGCGTCAAGAGAGTGAAGAGCTAACGCTCCAACTGTCGGATTTTTCGGACGAAGGGTTCCGGGACTTTTAGAAGACCGGAACCCTTCCGCTTTTAGACCGGAGCGTGCAGGTACACCTTAGACTTGCCAGACGGCACGTGTCTCGCATATCCTTTCCCGTTACATCTTTTGAGTACATGGAAGCGTCCACTGCGAGCGCGCGCGCCTTTTCTACAAAGAGCGCTCTTCGGAAAGCTTCCCGATGCGTTGATATAGATAGATGAAGAGAAGCACCTTTTTAAAATGGAAATTGCGCCAGGCAAGCTTTATCACGCGCGCCCTTCTTTCCAGCAATCATCCTGTGCTGGCGCATGTCATCCCTATGCGCCGCTGCAATCTGGCCTGCGGCTACTGCAACGAATACGATAAGGTCTCAAATCCCGTCCCGCTCGACGAGATGATAAAGCGGCTTGATAAGCTTGCAGACCTTGGCACGTCCATCATCACCATTTCGGGCGGCGAGCCGCTGATGCACCCGCAGCTTGACGACATCATTCGTCACATACGCAAGCGCGGCATGATTGCTGGACTCATTTCCAACGGCTATTACTTCACGCCCGAACGCATCGAGCGCTTGAACAAAGCCGGGCTTGATGCTTTGCAGATTAGCATCGACAACGTAGAGCCGGACGAGGTCTCTAAGAAGAGCCTCAAGAATCTGGACAGGAAGCTTCAGCATCTAGCCGAGCACGCCAACTTTCACATCAACATCAATTCCGTCATAGGCGGCGGCATCAAGACTCCCGAAGACGCGCTGACGATTGCACGTCGCGCCGTCGAGCTTGGATTCTCAACCACGGTCGGCGTTATACACGACCACGACGGAACCTTGAAGCCCCTGACGGAAAGAGAGAAGGAAATCTTTCAGCAGGTCAAGAAGCTGGGCAACAAGGATCATGCGCGGCTCAACTGGTTTCAGGATAACATCGCCGAAGGCAAGCCCTACGAGTGGCGTTGTCGCGCCGGAGCGCGTTACCTGTACATCTGCGAGGATGGTCTTGTTCACTGGTGCTCGCAGCAGCGCGGTTATCCAGGCACTCCGCTTGCAGATTACACTATGGAAGATTTCCATCGCGAGTATCAGTCCGAGAAGTGGTGCGCTCCGACCTGCACGCTTCAATGCGTGCATCAGGTAGGCATTCTGGATAACTGGCGCGACCCGCAGAAACTGATTCCCCTGACGGGAAGGCAGAGCGACACGGCCAAAGCGAAAGAGCCTGTTGGCGAGCTGCTCAGCGTCGAGTAGCTGCCCTCACGAATCAAGATTAAAAGAGGCGGTGCGCGCATCCAAAACGCACTGCCTCTTTTCTCTTTTAGTGAAACGTGAGGCGCGAGATAAGAATATAGTCAATGTTCCTGGCTCCGTAGGAGCCGCATGTTTATAGACTGGTGTGAGATAAGTTGAGCTAAGCTCCGTAGGAGCTTTATGTCATAGAGTCAAACATGTCGCACCTCGCGGAGCGTGAGACCTGGTTGATACGATTGACTATAAACATCCGGCTCCTTCGGAGCTTTCATTGTTTCATCTCGCGCCTCACGTTACTTAAGCGCTGTGTTCACATCTCACTTAGCCTCGCTTTTGGTAATCTCGGCCAGTCGCTGTCTGGCACCCGCGCAGCGCACGTCATGTGGCAACTCTAAGCAGAGCGACCCGTTCAGAAACCTCACGTATTCAGGCAGAGCTTCGGCAGCCCGGTTGAGCTGGTCAAGCGATACCGCTATGTTAAAGGGAAGCTCGTCGTCCTGTTCTCCCATGCGCTCGGCCAGACGAAATTCCGCGAGCGCTTCATCGAAGCGGCGTGCCGCCGCAAACTCCTGACCCAAAAGATTATGCGTGTGCGCGTCGTCTTCCAATTTTAGCGCTGCGCGGTACTCCTCTATGACGCGCTCCCCTTGACCCTGCACGCGCGCCTGATTGGCACGCGCCAGATGCGCATCAACACTACGCGAATCCATATAGAAATAGAGAGCACCAAGCGAGAGCATCACCATTAGATAAACGAACGGCAGCGTTCGTCGCAAAGGCAGGCTGGGAGCGCGCTTTTCATTCGCGGGATTTTCAGAATCGTCGTTATCTTCTTCAGTGCTCTCTTTCGCGCGTCGGCGTCGCAGCGATAGAGCGATTAGATAAAGAGGCAAGATGATGAGAGGGAAAAAGAGCGTGCCCAGCGTCCAGAGGGTGACGGCGTAAGCATTGAAGCCGCGACGACGCGCGCTCGCAAGTACCCACGTCGAAAGAAGCGCGCAGAGCACAAACGCGACCGGCAGCATCAGCTCGAAAAACTGCCCGGCGGAAACTGGTAAAAGCAGTGACAGGAGACAGGAGACAGGAGACAAGTAAGAAGCAGTTTTCATCCCGTCACCTGTCACTTGTCACCTGTCATTGCTGTGGTACGTCTTCGCCGACGCGGTGAAGCTTCATGGAGCTTGAAAGGCCAAGGCCGGAGAATTGTCCGGCCATGGCGACGATGACCTCGCCGTGCTGCGCTACTCCGGCTTCCAGAAGCGCGCGGTCGCCAGTGCGTATCATCTCCTCCGTCCGGTCGGATGTAGCATGATTGAGCGATTCGATTCCCCAGATGAGCGCCAGCTCGTTGCGTACGTCCTCTGAAGGCGTGAGCGCGACGATGCGCTGTGCGGGTCTGAGAACTGAAAGCCTGCGAGCCATCAGACCTGATTCGGTGAAGACTGCGATAGTCTTTGCTCCCATCTCTTCGGCGGCAAAGGTTGCTGCTTCGCAAAGGGCGCGGCTGAAACGACCCGATTGCTTTCCAGACAGCACCGTGCGTGCGTGCATTGCTCCGGGTCTTCCTGTCTCTGCCGTTTCTATGATGCGCGCCATAGTTGCGACAGCCGGAACCGGGTACTGACCTATAGCCGTTTCGTTTGAAAGCATTAATACGTCAGTTCCGTCCCACACTGCATTCGCCACGTCCGTTGATTCGGCGCGCGTAGGGCGCGGACTGGAGACCATTGACTGCAACATCTGCGTGGCGGTGATGACAAGCTTTTCTGCGATGTTAGCCTGCTCTATGATGCGTTTCTGGTAGACGGGCACAAGCTCAACGCTCGTCTCTACGCCCAGGTCGCCGCGCGCCACCATGACGCCGTCCGAAGCCGCTATGACTTCATCCAGATGATCCATCGCCTCGGCCTTCTCGATTTTGGCGACGAGCGGCTGTCGGCCTCCCTGACCCTTGATAAGTTCTTTAGCCTCACGGCAATCTTCCGCGCGCCGCACAAAGGAGAGCGCGATGTAGTCTGCGCCCTGACGCACAGCCCATGTGAGGTCGCGCCTATCTTTATCCGTCAGGGAAGGAATCGGAAGCTGCACGCCCGGAAGATTGATGCCCTTACGCTCTCCCAGCGTGCCGCCGTTGATAATGCGGCAGATAACATCCGTTTCGGTCGTGCGCTCCACGCGCAGCTCAATCGCGCCATCGTCGAGCAGCAGACGCGCGCCCGGCTTCACGTCGCGCGCCATGCCCGCATAGTTGGTAGAGACTTCATGCGCGTCACCCGCCACCGAACGCGTCGTGATAGTAAAGAGCGCGTTCGTTTCCAACTGCACGGGCTGGCCGTTTTTCAAAACGCCGGTTCTAATCTTCGGCCCTGAAAGGTCTACGAGCACGGAGAGCGGGCGATGCATGGCGCGGGCTGCGGAGCGCGCACGCGCTATATTTTCCGCATGCTCGTCCTGTGTGCCGTGCGACATGTTGATGCGCACGGCGTTGATGCCCGCAGCGATCATCGCTTCCAGTATCGCAGGCTCGCGCGACGCAGGCCCGATAGTGGCAAGAATCTTTGCTCTTCTCACAACACTTCCCCTTGGTTAGGCATATGATTTGATTAAGAGACCGCGCTTATTATCAACCATGACAGGGCTTTGAACAAACCAGCAAAGGAATTGATTCATTGATTCATTTCTACATTGAATCAATGAACCGATGAACAAATGAATCAATTCTTTTAATAGATTCCGGGAATGATGGCGGGAACGCGTGACGAGTAGTCTTCAAACTCCTGCCCGAACTCTTCGCGCAGGAGTTTCTCTTCGCTGTGGACGCGTATGAGTGTGCCTGCGAGGAAGACTATCACTCCTAGTAGAAGACCTGCCCAGTGGCTCATGGCGAGACCTGTGGCGATGAGCATCCCCAGCATCCCTGTGTAGATGGGATTGCGCACGATTCTGTACGGGCCTTCGGTGACGAGCTTGTGGCCTTCGACGACGCGCGCGGCAAAGCTCCATTGCCTGCCCAGTGTCCTGACCGCCGCCATCACAAACCAGACCGAACCAACTGCGAGCGTGATTGTCAGAACGGCCAGGGCGATTTCGAGCGGCCTGCTCATGCGCACGATGGGCGAGAAGTACGGGCGACGCACGCCCCAGACTAAGGAATAGGATAGACCTTGAATGACAATGCCTAAGATGGATGCGCGCTCGCGCTTACGCTCGACCGCAGCGGTTGCCGCAGGTTTCTTCCGGAAGATAAAGACGGCGGCAAACGTCATCCAGCACAGTATGACGACGGCGAACACGATGGTCGGCAAAGGATCAAGAGTGATCTGCATGATTAGCTAAGGAGCCGGGAGGCGATTCAAGTTAAGCCTTGAGCCTGTTTCACCTGAGTACACAAAAGCTTTCAAGCTGCTTCGGGACTGCCTTCCTCCGAAGTTTTCTCCAGCCTACGTCTACGCCTGCCCATAATTATTCCGTGAACGGTCTGCACCGGCCCGATGAGCCAGTAAGCCAGCATTGAAAGGGGGATGAATTTTCGCCCGCCAAATAATGCGACAGCTATGGAAAGAACACCTATAGCAACATTGAGGGAGTAGTCCTGCATCTGCGTTCGTGTGTCGTAGATTTCGAGCTCGTTCAACTCAAGCGCACTACGTTTGCGATAGGCGTGAAAGTAAAGAAGCACGAAGATAAGGAAGACTGCTGTAAAGCCTATGCCGAAGATAATCATAACGGCTGGCACCTGCTCGTTTGTGATTATAGGCTCAACTTCACCATTCGCCCCTCGAATCGTGCCGTGGCCTGTGAAGGAGCTGAACGCAAGATTCCAGACGAACTTCAAAGGGTAAACATAAAAGAGGACGACGAAAAGCAGTAGACCGTTTATCCAGACGGTGAAATTGTCCTGCAAGCCGTAACGCCGGAAAAACTTGTACTGCTCGAACCAGACGTGAAAGAGCATAGCGAAGGTGATGGCAAAGGCTATGAAGCCTCGCATCATCTCCATCAGTTCTGTGAATGTCTTCGGAACTTCCAAAGAGACGATGAGCAATGTGACGGCAAAGGCCAGCACCGCATCGCTGAAAGCCTCTATACGCCCAATCTCGCCCACACCGCGAAGACGAAAACCCTTATTCGCCGCCGCATCCATTTTCAACAACTTATCACGAATCATTGGAAGATACTTTCATAGAGGTCAGAGGACAGAGGTTAGAGGTCAGTGAAATGCTTTAACTAGCCTCTGACCTCTGTCCTCTAGCCTCTATTCCTTCATGGCTGATTGAATGGCCTGTTCCAGTTCGGCGGGCATCGTCTGGTCGTAACCTATGAAGTGCTTGACCAGCCGCCCCTTTCTATCAAAGACTATGGTCTGCGGGATGACATCGTTGTCGCCCAGGTATAGATTGACCAGCTCCGTGTCCGGATAACCGAGCGAGTATTGAATGCGATAGCTGCGAACGAACTCAGGCACTTTCGGGCGGTCTTCCGCGCCGCCGACGTTGAGGCCGACGATGTTCAATCCTTGAGCGCCGAAGCGACGCTGCAATTCTATGAGCTGCGGAATCTCTTCGCGGCACGGCGGGCAATAGGTAGCCCAGAAATCCAGCACCAGTACTTTCCCCGCATAATCAGCCATCTTCATACGGCGACCGTCCAGCAGGGTAAAGCCATACTGGCTCGCGTTCGCTGTAGAAGAAGAAGCGGGCGGCATAGGATACTGCGAGCGCGGAGCGCGATTTCCCGCAGGCGTGTTGCCGCTTGTTTGCGCGGTCTGCGAGGCGCTATCCCCGCAGGCGTTTATCAACAGAACAGAGAGCGCCAGAAATAGTCCCGGCATTATGCGGGATGCTGTAAAAGCTTTGAACAAGCTCTGCATCTTCATTGAGCTTCGCTATTCCTCTTCAAGAGGAGGAGTCTCATTTAAGGGGTGTTCGGCTGACTCTGCATCGGGTAAAGGGGTCTCCGGGCCGGGCACGCGATATTCCCCGTTAGCCCAGCGGCCAAAATCTATCAGCTTGCAGCGTTCGGAACAGAAAGGGCGATAGGGATTGTCTTGCCACTTAACTGGCTCACCGCAGGTTGGACACTTCATAAGGCAAAATTAAAAAGGTAAAAGGAAAAATGGAAGAAGGCTAAAAGCATCTATAGATGCTTTATCTGTAAAAGTGGCTTCAGCCTCACTTTTGCATTTTTAATTTTGCCTTTTACATTCTTTAGAGTACCGCGAGCGATTCGGGACGCTTAATCAGAATCTTTCGATTGACGAAATCAATGATACCTTCGCGGCGCATCTCGTTCAAGCGCACGGTCACGCTCTCGCGCGTAGAGCCTACGATTGAAGCTATCTCCCTGTGAGGCAGGGGAATATCTATCAATACGCCCTCGGTTTCGTTGACGCCGTAGCGTTTGGAAAAATCCACTAGCAGCTTGTCCAGACGAGCCGGAATCGCGTCCAGGGCAAAATCTGCGACTCTTCGCTCTGCGCGTGCCAGGCGTTGACCGATAAGACGGAAGGTGTAATCATAAAGTTCGTGGCTTTCGGCCATCCCCCTTTTGAACTCCCCCACAGGAATACGCACGACGCGAGAGTGCTCGTACGCGACGGCGCAATTTTCGCGCTGGCCGTCGGCATAGAGCGCCGAGTCGCCGAAGAGCGAACCGGCGGGAAGAATGTCTATCACGGCCTCGCGCAGCGTTCCCTTTTCAATGCGGCACAGTTTGACGCGGCCACGCTCTATAACGTAGAGCGCGTCGGCCTCGTCGCCTGAACGATAGATGAATCGACGGCGGCGAAAGTCATAGGCGGTTGATGTGGGGGCTAGACGTGCGAGCAGGGGGTCGCTCAAAGTTGAGCCGAAATTCGATTCGCGTATGATTTCGGCACGCTCCTCCACTGTAAGATCACAGGCGCGTTTGGCTGACATGATGTTAAAATCCTCTTTAGAGGTTCAGGGTTCTGAAAGTTTGCGCGTGGCCTTTTCGCAGGCGATCCGTCCCCGGTGCGGCAGATAAAGAGATTCGCGCTCAACAGTGCGTTGGGTAAACTTAAAACGGAAATGTAAGGAAACAGGTTGAGCGAGGTCTAACAATCTTCAGTTGTTGTTTGGAGCAATTCCCAGAATGAGTTCTCAAACTTGCAAGTGCGCCTAACGCCCTCTGAAGAAGCGCCACTTTAACATGAAGTACAGAATGGGCGCAAGACCCTTTTCGCTCCGGGTAATTATTGCAGTATGTTAATTAAACAAAGCGTCCTGGTGGTGGACGATGATGACGACAAGCGCCTTCTGCTGAAAGTCGCGCTGGAGATGGCGGGCTACGAAGTCAAAACGGCGCGCGACGGCATGGACGGCCTCACGGCGGTCGATTCCTTCCAGCCTGACCTGATTATCACGGATGTCATGATGCCAAGGATGGACGGCTACGAGTTTGCACGCCGCGTGCGCGCCAATCCTATGACCCGCTTCATCCCGATTATCATTCAGACGGCGGCGCGCAACGAGGCGAAGGATGCGCGGCGTGGAGCAGAGGTCGGAGCGCTGGGCTATATCACAGATCCCACAGACCTGGATTTGCTGCTGGCACGCGCGCAAACGCTGCTCGATTTCAAAAACTATCTGGACACCTGCGAGGAGGCTGCATTCACAGACCACCTGACGGGGCTGGCGAATCGCCGTCGCTTCGAGCGCCAGCTTGAGCGCGAGATTACGCGTACCCTTCGCTACACGCGCCCCTTCTGCCTGCTCCTGCTCGATATAGACAATTTCAAACAGGTCAATGATTCCCACGGGCACGAGGCAGGGGACGAAGCAATCCGCCGCATTGCTGTAATCTTGCAAGCCGGAACGCGCGGCATAGACACGGCGGCGCGCATCGGCGGCGAAGAGTTTGCAGTGCTTCTGACGGAAACGGAACTCTCAGGCGGCCTCGAAGTCGCAGAGCGTTTGCGGCTTGCCATCAAAGCTGAAGAGATTCCGCCGGTGGGACATGTGACGGCCAGCTTCGGCGTGGCCGAATTCCCGCTCTGCGCTTCGACCGGGCGGGAGTTGCTAGCCATTGCCGATTCCGCCATGTATGAGGCCAAGCATAGGGGGCGCGACCTAGTCGCCTCGGCCTCAACCGAACAAGCGCCAGAGAACTCCTCGCAGGCTGTGGACGTATTAGAAAAGCAAGGATGAAAAGAAGGTGTCGGGTGTCAGGTGCCGGTTGCCGGTAAAAAGAGAGAGCATGATTTTCTTTTACCTGCGCCCGGCACCTGACACCCGACACCCATCGTTTCTTGAGGTAGATAATGAGTGATTACAAAGACAAGTTGGACGAGTGGCAGCGGGCGGCGCGGCGCAAGGCGCGCGAGCTTGATGAGAAGTATGGCATTAAGGATAAGATTGAGGATGCTACCGATGCAGCGCAGGACGCCGCGCGTCGAGGGGCGGAGACCTTCGCCAGCGGAGCCGAGCGCGCACGCAACGAGGCCGAGCGCCTGACGGACGAGTTTGACGTAAAGGAGCGTGCGCGGCGTGCTGCCGAAGAAGCCGGGCGGCGTGCGCGGGACGCAAGCGAGACCTTCAAAGCGGCTGCCGGGACTGCCGGAGAAAAGGCCGAAGAGGTCTTCGATGCGGCGAAGAAGTATTACGAGCGCGGCGCGCAGGTTTTCGATATGGGCGCACGCGTGGGGCGTGCAGGGGCGGCGGCCACCGCGGGCGCTTTCAAAGCAGGCGGCTGGATTAGAGAAAACCCCGGCAAAGCTGCGCTCACGACCTTCTCGCTCGTGCTGGGCATACGCATGGGAGCAAGCTTTCCCGGCCTAGACGCTGTCCTGATAGGCTCGCACCCACACTGGTTCACGCACTCCGCGCTGCCCGTCTACGGCCTGCGCAAAGCGAGCGAAAAGTTTGACGCTTACCTCAAGCGGCAGGAGAGCTTGATTGCCGGAGGCGACCTGAAAGAGGCCGAAGCCGCGCGCGTGGAGTTCGAGCGCAAGGTTGTTAAGTATGTTGGAGCGCCGCTCCTTGGCGCGTTCAGTTGCGCGGCGGGCGCAGCCCTCTGGGCGCAGATTTTTCAGCCCGGACAAATCACTGGCGCACCCATCAGTTGGCTCCTCGGCGGCAACCCCTTCCTGGACGGCGTCTGGCTCTTTGCCAACGGCGTCATCTGTTTTCATCAGGGCTACAAGTTCTTCATGATTGCTCTGGCAGAGGAAAAGGATATCGCCAAGCTAGTCCGAGAGATTAAGGGCTTGTTGCCCGCAGCTCAAACGGCATAAGGCCAGCGACTCCGTGATGGTCTGAAGTATTCAGATGACCGGGCGGTCAACCAAAGGATTAATCGGAGCATCTGTGAATAGAAAGAAGGGAAATAGATTATGAACATGAGACGTTACGCGTTGTTTCTAATCGTGGCTATCTTAACTTTCGTCATCGGTGTTACTGCGGCAGTACTGGTCGGGAAGGTTAGCCCGTTTGCACATCAGCGTCGGGCGTACAGCCGTTGTAGTCACCTGTCAGCCCTGCCCGCACTGCCAGCACCTAAGAGCAGATTAACCGTCTATACGGTTTATCGCTATGATGGCACGGTACTGAGGTCGTTTGAGGTTGATGACGACGAAGGTTTTGTGAGATTCGGTGAAGCCAAGGACGAAGTTGCGCCGCCTCCGCCGCCTCCGGCGGTAACCGACGCCGCGTCAACGCAGCGTTAAGTCGCCCATCTCAACACAAAACTGGCTCTAAACAGCATAATCGCCGTGGAAAACCTGTGCGTTACAGGTTTTCCACGGCGATTATGCTTATATCAACGAACTTCTTCGGAAGATGCTATTCAAGAATCGTGATGGGGAACGGCCAGAAGGAGAGTATGAAGACGACGAGCGTGAAGAGCGCTACGGCTATGCGCGCTCGCCCCAATGGCTCGCGCTCGTCTCCGGTCTGCGGGTGGCGTATGCGTAGCATGACGGCCAGAAGCACGGCGTAGAGAAACCCGCTGGGGGCTTTGTGCCACATCCAGCCGAGCACGGCGAGCGTCGCCATCGTGATGAAAGCTGCTGTGCCGAGCCACTTGTGCATGCGCGCCCCGAAGAGAGAGAACGTCGCGTGGCCGCCGTCCAGTTGTCCCACGGGCATCAGGTTCAAACTCGTCACCAGCAGGCCAATCCACGCCGCGAAGTAAAAGGGATTGCCGGAGTTGTTAACGTCCAGTTGAACGCCCATGATGCGCGCCGCCAGTCGAAAAAGCAGAGGGTCGTTGAAGAGTATGGCTCCGCCCGTCGGGGGCGGCGCAGGATGCGATAGAAGGACTCCTATAATAGCTACCGGCACGATGACTATGAAGCCCGCGAGCGGCCCGGCCACGCCTATGTCGAAGAGCGCGCGGCGCGAAGGGATGGGCGATTTGATCTTGATGAACGCGCCGAAGGTGCCCGCCAGAAAGAGCGGCGGCGCAGGGATGAAGAAGGGCAGCGTTGCGTCAACACCGTAGCGGCGGCAGGCCACGTAATGCCCGGACTCGTGCGCCGTCAGAATGGCAAGCAGCGAGACGGAGAAGGCCAACCCTTGCCCAAGCAAGCCGGGATGCGTTATGCCCTGTGCGATTAACAGCGCGGTCGCCTTCAAATAGTATTCGGGGATGTATAGGAGATATTCAAAAGCGCGCGTCGGCTCCGTCACGTTCGGCTCAGACAAAGCTGGGCTTGAGAGCATGATGCCTGCCAGCGTCGTCGAGAGCACGGTGATAAAAAGAAGCGCTGCATGACGCCGCCACTCTCGCGCCGTTGGGCGTGCGGCACGTCGCCTGCTCGCGGCGGGTGCGGGCGCGTCCAGAAATGGTGGTATGGCCTGTACTGATTCCGACACTTTCCTTAACTCGACCTCTTGTTAGATGAAAATAGCGACCGCACGCTCTGGAAAATCACGCTGCCTGCGGTCGCCGTTCCTTTTAGATGTGGGAAAGAAGTTGTGCGCAGCCTCTAAATTTTAGAACTCAGAGCTGGCCTCGCCCGACGGCGCTTTGTTCGCTTCCGTGTCGTGTTCGTCTTCATCCCCGAAGCCGTGCGCCTGTAGCTCTTTGCCGGGCTTGAAGCGAATGGTCTTGCCCGATGGAATGGCGACCTCTTCGCCCGTGCGCGGGTTGCGGCCTACGCCGCGTTTTCTGGGCTTGACGACGAAGACTCCGAAGCCGCGCAGCTCAATGCGCTCGCCCCTGGTCAGCGCCTCCTTCATCGAATTAAAGAGAGCATCCACAGCCTGCTCGGCCTTCATCTTAGGTACGCCCGTGCGGTCTGCCACACGGTTAACGATGTCGAGTTTAATCACTTTTCGCGGGCCTCCAAATCCCTTCTGTCGGCTCGGAGCCATTTGTCTTTCGGAAAGGATAGCATTGATGGTACTGCCTGCGATGATAGAGACCGCAGGCGAAAGCTGTCAAGGAAAAGGGGAAGGGCGACAGTTTAGATTGGGCTGAGCAGGACTATCCGAGCATAATTGTCCGGGCTAACTAAGCAGGTGCCTTGAACTGGGAACGAAACTCTTTGAAATCCGCTCTCAGTCCCAGCATCTCTGAGCGTGTCGCATGAAAGATGCCTCCAAGCCTGTCAATTCTAGCATCCATTTGAACTAGCTGGGATTCAAATATATCAAGGCGATTTTGTATAGAAGATAGATGTGTGTTTATGGAATCGAACCCGGTGCGCATCTCTTTGAGGATGGTTTCAAGATTAGGTTGTGTTGGGGCCTCATCTGACATGGGTGACATTCTCCTTCAAAATGATAGATGAGGTAAATTACAAATATACTCAATCCTCGCGGGTGTCAATCTTTCGTTGGGGGAGTGTTACATTTCAGAATACGACACTCGCGCGCGGTCGCCTTTCGTTGACAAAGCGCGGCTGTGACCGCTAACCTCAAACGTTTGAGTGGTGTTGCGCGAGGGCGCTCTTAGGATGAGAATATAAAAAGTATGTTGGGATTCAAAAATCGACGTGCGCCGATGTTCGGCAAGCTCAGCGCGGATGACGACAAAGACATAGAGATTCAGAAGCCGCACGCGGAGGGCAGGCACGGTTTCTGGTCTGAAACACGCCTGCTCGTGCGCGATCTGGTCTTCGCCCTGATGTTCGCCACCCTGATGGTCGTCTTTGTCGTTCAGCCCGTCAAAGTCGAGGGCACTTCGATGCTCACACGCTTGCATGACGGCGACCGCATCTTCGTCAACAAGCTTATCTATTACGGCGTGCCTAAATTACAGCGCGGCGATATAGTGGTTTTCTGGTATCCGAACGACCCGTCGAAAAACTACATCAAGCGCATCGTAGGGCTTCCGGGCGAAACGGTCGAAGTGCGCGAGGGGCGCGTCCTCATTAACAACGTGGAGCTGGACGAGCCGTACCTTGACCCGCATCTGAATATCGCGCACATGTCTTTGCAGCCCGCCCTGATCAAAGACCATTACTATTTCGTGATGGGCGACAATCGAGACAATTCGAGCGACTCCAGATACTGGGGACTCGTGCCGGAAAAATATATCTACGGCAAGGCGCTGTTTCGCTACTGGCCGCTCGCAGACGCCAGCATGATTTCGCATGAAGAGGGCTACCGGAACATTCCTCCCACGGCTAAGCGAGACACAGGCGAGTCTCAGGGTAGCGCAGAGGAAGATAGCGAGCAGTAGTAATTTGTGATGAAAGAAGCGTGAGCCGTGAAGTTGGGGAAAGGGTTTTGCGAACGGCTCACGCTCTTAAGGCAAGAGAACAAGCATGGTTGATTGGCTGCGCTTTTTTTTGATGATGTTCTACGCGCCTGTGCGAGCGCTGAGCGTCGTGCGCGACCGAGCGCCCCTCGCCCCGGCATTGCTGCTGGCGCTTGCGACGCAAAGCATCTACGTTATCTTCACACAGAGATTTTATCTGGGCGGCGCAATCTACCCGCGACTCGTCTTAACCACACTCTTTCAATCGCTACTCTTTATCGCCATCATCTTTGTCCCGGCCACGGCATTCGTCGCCAATATTTTTGAGCGACGCGGGAGCTTTCGTCTGGTTATTCAGCAGGAGTACGCAAGCCTGGCCGCGACCATCTTTTACGCGTGGGCTGCGGCCAACATCATCGGGCTGCCGCTCGCACTCTTAGCCAACGCGAGCGGCTATCAGGCAGAATACGTGAAGGATTCGATTGAGCTGGTAAAGCGTTTTCAACCCGTTCTCAATTTTCCGCAGGAAGTTCTGGCAGAGCTGCTTAACCCGCGCATGCACGCCAGCAATCTCTATCGCATGATTGTGCTGCCGTTCTTCGGTGCCGGTTGCATTTTAGCCGTGCGCGAAGTATTTCGCGTCTCCGTCCTGCGCTCGTTTGCCGTCATGGCTTTGAGCACGATCATCACTTACTTTGCCGCGATTATTTTCCTGCCGCTCTTCGGCACGCTGCTGGCTTCGCCGTTCCTGTTGGTTCTGCTTTTCCTGCTGGGGCGGGGCTACATAGGCGAGCTGACTCGCTCGGCTGGAGCGCGCGCTTCTTTCAAAAGAAATCTTGAGGCGGCGACGCTCAATCCGGCGGATGCTTCGGCTCATTACAACCTCGGACTGATACATCAACAGCGCAACGAGCTTCAGGAAGCCCGCGCTCGTTTCCAGCGCGCCATAGAGATAGATGCAGACGAAGTGGATGCTCATTATCAACTGGGACGCATCGCACGCGCCGAGGGTCATCTGGCAGACGCCATCATGGATTTTCAGAAAGTGGTGGAATTGACGGAAGCGCACGCGCAGTATGAAATCTGGCGCGAGATAGGGGCAACTTATCTGGCCGCAGGGCAGTTTGAGGATGCGCGTGAAGCTCTTTCGCGTTTTTTACAGCACAGGCAATCCGACCCGGAAGGGCTTTATCTGATGGGGCGCGCCTTTGCAGGGATGGGGCGCAGGCGCGAGGCGGCATATTCTATGCAAGCCTGCATCGAAGCCGTCAAGACCGCACCGGCTTACAAGTATCGAACCGAAAAACGCTGGCTCAACGAAGCGCAGCAATTCTTAAAACAGCTACAGACGACGGGCGACAACTTACAGGCGACGAATTAAAAAAAGTCAGTACCGCCTGCTTAAGCCGGGCGGGTCTCTTGCAACGTTATCACCCGCCCGGCTTAAGCAGGCGGTACTGACTTAATCGCCTCTTAAAATAACTTGCATGAATATCAACGGATTAAAGCCTGCACTACTGGCTCTTGAGGATGGCAGGGTGTTTCGCGGGCGCTCGTGGGGCGCGGAGGGCGAATCCACTGGCGAGATGGTCTTCAATACTTCCATGTCCGGTTATCAGGAAGTTCTGACAGACCCTTCGTATGCAGGCCAGATCGTTTGCATGACCTACCCGCTCATAGGCAACTACGGCGTGAATCACATGGATGCTGAATCTTCGCGCCCATGGGTCGAAGGCTTCGTCGTGCGCGAGGCGAGCCGCATGGCTTCTAACTGGCGCGCCCAAGAGACTTTGGATGCTTACTTGAAGCGCTCGAAGATTCCGGCCATAGAGCATATTGACACGCGTGCCCTGGTGCGTCACATACGCGACAAGGGAGCTATGCGGGCTTGCCTTTCGACTATTGATGCAAACGAAGAGAGCGTCGTTGAGAAAGCGCGAAGCAGTATGCCTATGGAGAACAGGGAGCTTGCAAGCCAGGTCACATGCCCTGAGCCTTACACGGTTGCGGCTGAAGGCGAGGAGCGCTTTCACGTAGTCTGCTATGACTTTGGCGTGAAGTTGAACAGCTTGCGCGAGCTTTCGAAGATGGGTTGTCGCGTGACGGTCGTGCCCGCGAATACTTCCGCCGCAGAGGCAATCGCCCTGCGCCCGGACGGAATCTTTCTATCGAACGGGCCGGGCGACCCTGCCTCCATGACGCGCGTGGTGGAAGAGGTTCGCAGCCTTCTTCAATCGGGCGTGCCAACCTTCGGCATCTGTTTCGGCCATCAGCTTCTGGGGCGCGCCTTTGGCGGCACAACCTACAAGCTTCTCTTCGGCCATCGCGGCGGCAACCAGCCTGTCAAGGAATTACTTAAGGGAACAGTCGAGATTACTTCGCACAACCACGGGTTCGCCGTTCAGGCCGAAAGCCTGCCGCCCGAAGTGGAAGTCACCCATATCAATCTCAACGACAACTGTGTAGAGGGAATGCGCCACAAAAGTCTGCCCATCTTTTCGGTTCAATACCATCCAGAAGCCGCGCCCGGCCCACACGATGCCGAGCATCACTTCCACCGCTTCATGGAGCTGATGGAGCGCACACACGCTTCCGCATAAAAGTTAAGGGGCAGATAAGGAATTCTGCCCCCGCTCTCAATTCTATCCTGTGCTCTCGCCGGTAATCAAAGCTCCGGTGTCTGCTCTACGAGCATCTCGTCTTCTATCTTTCGCCACTTCAGATAGGCCAGCCCGAAGCAGCCCAGGGCGAGCAGCCCTTCTGCAAAGAGGCCGTGAATGATAAGGCCGCTCTTGTCGGAGTTGTCCGCATTGCGCGCCGTGTTGTGGAAGGCAATTGCTGACTGGTCGTATGTTCTGTATTTCACCGAAATCCTGTCCATGTAAACGTCGCCTTTCGTCAACTCAAAGGCGTAGAAGGCAGGATTGATGAGATTGGCAGTGTTATTCCTGTCTTCAAAGAGCAAACCCGCGACACCCATTACGAAATAGAAAGCGACGACGAGACCCACGCCCGCCCACGCCCGCGCGCGAAAACGCTGCATGGCCGAGTATTGAATGAAACAGAGCGCGCCGGAGATGGCGAACGCGAAGCCTAAAGTGATAGGCACGATTTTGTAGAGCGCTATGTTCTGCGGAAAGCCTGCGCCGTCCGCATGGTAGCTAGTCCAGAGCGCGATGATTCCCGTCAGCGAAACACCGAGCGCAATCAGGAACGTCTTGAAGCTGTTTCTAATCTCTTCACGATGAAAGAGTCCGAGGGGGTCTGTGCCTGCGCTACGCCATTCGCGCAAGCCGTTACGGCTCAAGGCCATGCTCCCGGCCAGGGTAAGAAGTGCGACCGCGTTGACAAACATGTAGGAGAGCAGATACCCAATCGGCGCTGCGCCATAGGCATTCAAATCGTAACTTCTGTCGGGTTGCCAGCCCCACAGAATACCTACCAGCAAAGCTTCCGCCGTAGCGAAAAAGAGCCAGACAGGCCACGCACTGACGGGTACAAGCTGGCTCGCCTTAATCCGTCTGACCGCACCGGCAAACGCCCAGAAGCCTATGAATACCAGCAGACCTAGAATGACAACGTAGCCCTCCACGCTCATTCCATAAAAGTGCCAGATGTAATAGCTAGTCTCCCTGTAATCTGTAAAGTAGCGATAAAAGAAGAGGGCTGTGATTGCGCCGAGAGCGCCGATTGCCGGGCCAATCAGCAGCCCGCCTCGCAAGCCCCTGTCCGCCGGACTCGAAAGCGCAGCCGAGATGAAAAGTCCCATCGCCTGAAAGCTTAAGCCGCCGATGATTAGAAACAGATATAGATTGAAGACGCTCTCCAGACTCTGATTGCCGATGAGCGCGGCCAATAGGGCGAACGGCAGGATAACCAGCGCCGCGAAGTAGCTGGCCGCGCCGCTTCCCAGAAATTTTCCGATGGCGATGTCGAGCGGCTTCAGCAAAATCATCTGCTGAAAGATGGCCGTGCCGCGTAGCTTCTCCTGAATGAAGGAGAGCGCCGTCATGGCCGGTGCCAGCACGAACAGCAGGCCGAAGAGGACGACCGTCAGCATCCAGTAGGTATCCTGCCCGGCGTGCTTCATCTGCTCATATGAAGAGTAGTAATAACGACTTGAGTAGCTGTTCCATTGAAGGCCAGCGACGACCATCACAATCGCCAGCGCAAAGCCCCCTATGAAGAGCAGGCGGCGAGACGGAAGGTTGATTCTCAGGATGCGGTCTAGTTCGGGGTTGCCCATTAGATTAAAACTTGAAGCCATAAAACCTCCAGAGGCTCTTTCAGGAAACGGCATGGCTGCCGACGGCCATGAACACGTCTTCAATGGTCAGGCGTCGCTCGTAGAAGGAGACAACACCATCATGCATGAGAACGATCTCTTTGTGAAGAGTCGCAAGCGCCGGTCGGTCGCCCGGAAAAGCGCAGTCAATCACAGACGCGTTGACTGTGATGTCGCGCAAATTATCTTTGCTACGTAAATGCTCTGCGAGACTCCGGGCAGCTTCCGCGCTCGTCATCTCTATACGCACGGGCAGACCGTTCGAGAGATTCTCGACCAGTTCTTCAATCCGGCCTGCTCGAATCACATGACCCTGCTCCATGATGACGACCGAGGTGCAGAAGTCTGCAAGCTCCGTCAGGATGTGCGAGCTGACGATGAGCGTCGTGCCGAGCGCTCCCAGTTCCTTTATCAGGTCGCACAAGTCCATGCGCGCCACAGGGTCAAGCCCCGAAGCCGGTTCGTCCAGCAGCAGCACCTTCGGCGCGTGTAAGAGCGTTTTGGCAATCACCAGGCGCTGGCGCATCCCGCGCGAAAGCGCTCCGACAGGCTCGTAATACTTCGAGGTCAAATTCGTCAGCTCAAGCACGCCCGTGATGCGCTTCTCCATCTGCTCTTCCGGGACTCTGTGAGCTTTGGCAAAATACTGCATGAAGTGGCGGACAGTTAATTCGTCGTAAAGCCCGAACGTGTCCGGCACGTAGCCGACTATCTCGTGAAGCCGCTTCGGCTCTGTGCCGACCTCTATGCCGCCTATCTCTATATTCCCGCTTGTCGGGCGCAGAAGCCCCGCCAGCATCTTTAGAAGCGTCGTCTTGCCCGCGCCGTTCGGCCCTATCAGCCCGCAAATCTCGCCCGCCGGAACAAAGATGTCAACGTCCCGCACGGCGGGTCTGGTGTCATAGTATTTCGTGAGGCCGAGCGTGTTTATCATTTCGATCTCTAAAGTCTCTTCGTTCTTACGTCCTGCCGGAATCTGTCTACAAAGAAGATTGCTTTGGAATATTAGACGCGCGCGGCAATGAAAAGTTCCGGCAAGTACACCGGGCAAGCGTTTGCCGCCGAACTACAGCAACAGGAGAACGACCCCGTGGCTCGCCTCTTGCACTCGCGCTTGATTTTCTTCCTGTCATGGCCGCGAGCATTAGACGCGCCGCCAGCCTGTCTTTTGCTCTCCCTGCCACAGGCAAGAGAGGCCGAATCGCTCAGGCTTCGTTACGGGATTTCCGCAGCGTCCTCCATCCCGGTTGAAGCCTGACCCAGTAGGCCAGCGCCGCCCCGATAACAATATAGAATATCGTCAGCACGACAGATATTATCGTTATGTTACGGTTGGCTACAGCCCTATCAGTAGTGCCGGGTTCAAAGGTGAACATGATAGGGATGAACGCGAAGATCGACGTAATGAATAACCAGGCTATGAGCGAAACCACAGCCTTCATAACGATTGTGCCAAGCCCATCGCTCGCCCGCATGAAATTGATGATTGATCGGACTATGACGTACAGGGGGAGCACGCACGCCACCGCCGCAAAGGTGTATATGACAACTATGGCAAAAACATCTTCTACATTCATCGAATCACCTCAGATTTTGTCCGACTGCAAGAGCTTCTTTCATGCGAGGCGAGGGTAAAGGTGTTTTAGACCGGCGCTTCCTACGCTATTGTATATGCATCGCGGATGATAAAATAGGTTTGTAATGGAAGAGAAAGTGCATTTAACGGAACTCACACAGGCGGAGTTGTCCGCGTGGGTAGAGCAGCAGGGCGAGCCACAGTATCGTGGGAGGCAGATTTTTGCGGCGCTGCACGGGCGTCGCCTGCGCTCCTGGGACGAGATGACGGACTTGCCGAAGAGCTTCAGGGAGAAGTTAAGCGAGCGCGCGTCGGCTTCGACTCTCACTGTAGAGTCGCGGTACATTTCCGAAGACGGCACGCGTCGTTACCTGATGAAGACGCATGACAATCTTCCTGTGGAGACCGTCTTTATTCCTGAAGAGCGGCGCGACACCATCTGCTTTTCGTCTCAATCCGGTTGCCCGCTCCAATGCGACTTCTGTTTGACGGCGCGACTCGGTCTGCTCCGCACTCTGACGGCGGGCGAGATGGTCGAGCAGATAACCATCGCGCTCAACGATGCGTATGGCGTCGGCTCGAAATTGCCGCGCGGGACGAACCTTGTGGCGATGGGAGCGGGCGAGCCGTTTCTGGCCTTCGAGCCTTTGATGAAAGCGCTGCGGATTATGGCCGACCCGAAAGGCTTACACATCGTGCCCCGCCGCGTGACGGTTTCAACCGCGGGCATTGTGCCGCGCATTCGAGAGCTGGCAGGCATTCCAGACAGACCGCACCTGGCAATCTCGCTGGCCGCGCCTACGGATGAATTGCGCAATCGGTTGATGCCGATTAATAAGAAATGGCCGCTCGATGCTTTGCTTTCGGCCTGCAAGGAGTTTGAGAAATCTTTGAAGCCGGGCGAGCGATTCACCTTCGAGTATGTGATGCTCGAAGGCGTGAACGACTCGGACGAACAGGCGAGACAGTTGGCGAATCTTTTGAATCGTCATGGACTCGCGCGCGTCAAAGTAAATCTGATTCCGCACAACCCTGCGGAGCCGCTGCCCTATAGTCCCTCACCCTGGGAGAGAATCGAAAGCTTCAAAGAGATTCTGGAATCAAAGGGCGTGAATGCCTATGTCAGACGGCCACGCGGGCGCGACATCTACGCCGCCTGCGGGCAGCTCGCGGCGCATCGCCCGGAAGAAACGGAGCGCTCGCTCCTGCACAAAATCGCTTGAGGAGCCAACGGCTCACGCTCGTGCGAGCATCACTATCCGAAGTACCGGAAAGCATTTGGGATTTACGCTCCTGTGCATGTAAAATTCCGTGCTATCACTAAATTCAAGAAAAAACATGGACTTAAGGTTTGAGATGAGAAGAAAGAATCACCTCCGGCTCGCTTTGCTCGCTTTGCTTGCTCTATCGCTTTTTAGCTTTAACTTTTACGCCGACGCGAACACGAGGCCGAGCACGAACGCAGCCGTTGTAGCCTTGCAGCCGACCATCAGCGTCAACGGCTTCTTCGCTGCGGATAAAGCGCAGCGTGGCCGCACCGTTCAGGCGGCGGTCGTCATGGAGATTCCGCGCGACTTTCACGTCAACAGTAACAAGCCGCTGGGGAAATACTTCAAGGCGACTACGCTCAAGATTAGCGGGGTGGGCGGAATCAAGATTGGCCCCGTCAGCTACCCGCGAGGGCTTACACGCAAATTCAGCTTCTCCGAAGAGCAACTCTCCGTTTATGAAGGGCGCGTCGTCATGCGCTTTAACGTCACCATCCCTACAGACTTCGATCAGGGCGTAACGCAGCTCACCGTGCGGTTGTCATACCAGAGCTGCTCCAATGAAGTCTGCTTTCAGCCGGAGACGCGCAGCATCGCTATGCCAATCGCCATCGTCGGCACAAACGATTCCGTCAAGCGCATCAACGGTAACATCTTCGGCGGAAGAAGAAGCTAGAGGTCAGAGGTCAGAGGTTAGTAAATAAACTGACCTCTAACCTCTGGCCTCTGACCTCTATTGCTTTCTTCCTATCACTGACATTAAGCGACCGACCCGGCCAAAGACGCTCTTTTCGCGGCGGTAGGAGAAGAAGAGGTCTGTGCGGCACATGGTGCAGAAGGGCGCGATGTGTATGCGTTCTAATGGGACGCCTGATTGGACAAGCTGGTTGCGGTTTGCTCTTTGAAGATCGATGAGGGCGTGGCCTTCGCGCGTGGGCTGGAAGAGCGAGTCTGCGTCGCGGAAGTTTTCGCGGAAAGCTTCTATGACTTCCGCGCCTACTTCATAGCAGCAAGCGCCAGCCGCAGGGCCAATCGCGGCGCGCAACTCTTCGGCACGCGTGCCGTATTCCGCGCGCATACGCTCAATGGTGCGCTCGACGATACGCGCGACCGTGCCGCGCCATCCGGCATGAACGGCTGCACAAGCGCCCGTGCGCGCATCGCCCAGCAGCAACGGAACACAGTCGGCGCTCTTGACGGCTAGAAGGATACCGGGCGCGCGGGTCGTGAGCGCATCGCAGCGTTCTTCGTCGGAGCGCGCGTCTTCCCGGTCACGCACCGTTCGTATGTCGGCGCTGTGCATCTGCCAGACGGCTGTCAGAATCCAGTCGCCGTCGAAGAGCTTTAGAAAGCGGCGGCGATTCTCGTGTATATTCTCGGCTGTGTCTTCGTGAAAGCCCGCTAGATTAAGAGCGTCCTGCGGCATGGGGCTTGTGCCGCCCGTGCGTGTTGAAAATCCGTTTGTGAAGCCGTCGCGCTCAAGCGCGTGGCACGAGAGCGCACGAACATTATCGTGCTCGCGCCACGTAAAGCCTGCGCGCTGTAGTTCCGTACTTTCCGTGATTATTTCCATCGGCATAGACATTATAGAAGTTCGTCGCGTGCGTGAAGTCCTGGAGCGCACGCCGCGTTTTTGCGAGCGCGTCTTCACACGGAAAGAGCGAGATTATTGCGACTCGCGCGGAGCCGTCGCAGCACAACATTATGCCGCACGCTTCGCCGCCAAAGAAGCTGCGCTGAAGGCGCTTCGCACCGGATGGTCTGGCGGCGTCGCCTGGCAGGACGTAGAAGTCTCCTCTCTGGAATCCGGCGCGCCCACCCTACAGTTCCACGGTGTCGTGCGCGAACTCTACGAACAATCCGGCGCAACCGCCGCGCATCTCTCAATCTCACACACGACCGAGCACGCTATCGCTCAAGTGGTTCTTGAGCGATAGTGGCGGCTGGAACAATCCGGAATCAGGCAAAGCACAGAGCTTAAAATAAGGTGAGGCGCGACGTAATAGGAGAAAGCTCCGTAGGAGCTGTATGTTTATAGTCTCCTTATATCGAACTAACGTTAAAATAAGCTGACTTTAGCGGCGTAGTGGAAGAGAGAACAAATGAGATCGGCTTTAATTCAGAGTCTAGACTCTGAATTAAAGCCGATGGGGCTGGTTAAGTACACTTTCCTTACGGATAGCCCGATTGCATTTATCGGACATCTATCGCCAGGTCTTTTTTACAGAAGTCGAACTTCTTGGGCGGGGATTCCAGACCGTCATCAAAGGCAGCTTTGAAAAACTGCACACAGGCTTGATTGTTTGTAGTCCTATCCCAAACGATGGTCTTCGTCTCGCCGGGGTCTATGCCATCGCCGATGTCAAAAAATCCCCAAGTCTTTCCGTCTTCAGAGGCCAGGAGCTTGATGACTCTGTCCTTGCCTACGTTACGCACCGTGAAAGAATATTCTTGAGGTTGAGCGTGGCCGACCGGAACGCTCATGAGAGCAAGCGCGAAGATCAGCAGGGTAATTTTTCTGAAATTGCTTCGTATTTTCATTGGCGGGTCATCTCCTTGTTAGGGCTATTGGTCGTTACCGGGTAAAGCTGAGACATAATACTCACCTAAAGATGAGATTGGCAATAGACCGCAATCAGCAGAGCATTTTGCCATCCGTTAATTAAAGAAAAAGAGAGGGGCGAGCGATTGCTGTTGATGAAACGCCCGCTCCTTCGGATAAGACTTGCGTGCGGGCTGCAATCAGGCTAAGGCCGGGTGCGCATCTCGTTGACGAGCGTTTGCTTTCCCCTCACAGTCTCGACTCGCGTCGTGTCGTAAGGGCTGTACTGCGCCTCAGTCTTCATGGTCGGAGGTCTTGATGGTTGAAATGTTCGTCGCCTGGTGGCGGCATCCCTCCCGGCTGTGCTCTGCCTGTTCTCGTCCACGTAAATGACGGGCGGCTCGCCATACTGTGTGCCGTCAGATGATGCAATCGTCTCCGGCATCTGGCTGTGCTTGAAACATTCGACCGTAGTGACGAAGTTGCCTGTGACGGCGACACGCTCGCGTTGCGGGCAATTTGAGGTTGCAATCATGCCCGTCTCCGGGTCTATCTCGATGGTGGTAATCCCAGCCGGGCGGTCAAACTTTTCGCCGCCCAGTTCAGGCCGCTGCTCGACTGCCGCCTTCACAAACTCCGTCCATGCGGGCAAAGCAGCTTCAGCGCCCGTTAATCCAAGCTGCTTGTTGTCGTCAAAGCCTATCCAGACGGCGACGACCATGTTCGGCGTGTAGCCCACGAACCAGCCGTCACGAGATGTCCCTGTCTTTCCGGCAATCGCCGTCCTGCGCACCGCCCCACGAGCCGCGCGCGCCGTGCCGTGATCAATCACGTCCATGAGCATGTCCGTAATCATGTAAGCGGTCGTTGGCTTTATGGCCTGCGCGGGAACGGGAATGGAGTTGACTATGTCTGCGCCTTCCGCATCCGTGGCGCGCGCAATCACGCGAGGCGCTGCCCGCTGCCCGCAGCCAGCGAAAGCCGTGTAAGCCGCAGCCAGCTCAAGCGGCGTCGCTTCCATTGTGCCGAGCGCGAGAGCCGGATAGGCTTCAGGCTTCGGCAACCCCAAGCTTTGCGCCGTCTGGGCTACACGCTGCAATCCAGTGCGCATGGCTACGTCCACCGTCACCACGTTCAGGGATTTAATCAAGCCCGTACGCATCGTCACGTCCTGCATTGAATAACTGTCACCATAGTTGGCCGGACTATACTTTGCGCGGCGGTCGTAAATGAATTCGCGCGGCGAGTCCTGATAAAGCGATAGCGGTGATAGCCCGCTTTCGAGTGCGGCTGTGTAAACAACCGGCTTGAAGACTGAGCCGGGCTGCCGCCTGGCATCTGTCGCGCGATTCAACTGCGACTCTGCGTAATCCCGCCCTCCGACCATCGCCAGCACCTCGCCCGTTCGCGGATCAAGCGCCACGAGCGCCGCCTGCGGTTTGGCCTTTCCTTGATAAAGTTTATCAAGGCGTTCGAGTTGCCCTTTGATTGCCGTCTCGGCCAGTTGTTGCAGCTCAAGATCAATCGTCGTGTAGACGCGCAAGCCACGCTCGTCTGAAGATTGTGATGAAGCCAGTTGCGATTCTATGGTGCGGTTGACGTAGTCAACGAAATAGGGCGCAAGCGCGTTCGTAGTCTCTTGAACGGGAACAATCTGCATTGGCTCACGAGACGCCACGCGTGCTTCTTCGAGTGTGATTGCGCCGTCGCGCACCATCGTTCCTAAGACGGTGTTGCGGCGCGCAATGCTTGCGTCCGTGTGTCGCTCAGGCGAGTAGCGGCTTGGGCTTTGAATCATTCCGGCGATGGTTGCGCTTTCCGCAAGCGTCAAGTCCTTCAACTCTTTTCCGAAATAGACGTGTGCCGCCTGCTCCACGCCGCGCACGCCGGTTGACCCGCGCTGGCCTAAATATATCTCGTTCGAGTAGAGCGCGAAGATGTCCTCTTTTGAAAGACGGCGTTCAAGCGTGAAGGCCAGCATCGCTTCGGCGAACTTTCGGCGGAAGGTTCGCTCCGGCGAAAGATAAGTGTTTTTGACAAGCTGCTGTGTGATGGTAGAGCCGCCCTGTCCAAGCTCGTTGTCGCCAGCATTACGCAGGATGGCGCGGCCTATGCCGAAGAGATCAAGCCCGCTGTGCTCGAAAAAGCGGTGGTCTTCAATCGAAAGAATGGCGCGCACCAGCACGGGCGGGATGTCTGCATAAGAGAGCGCCGCGCGCTTGCCGGACTTCATGGACGAATCGGTTGTTAAGACCTCCGGCTCAAGCACGTAGGAATCGAGCGTGACGCCGTCGCCACTTAACTCGGCGATGCGATCCTGTTTATTAAAAGCGATGCGCACGACCGAAAGCGCATTGGCGGGGCTTGAGTGACGCGGAATGATTTCGACCGCGCCCTCTAATGCCTTAAAGCTTCCGCTCCAGACATCGCTCGCATCCGTTTCGATATAGCCAGCGCGGCGGAGAAGTTCTACTAAGCGGTCGCGCGAAAGAGATTGCCCGGTGCGTAGTGTGCGCGGCGCTGCATAGATTCCCGCGCGGCTAGTCAAGTAACCGCTCGCCAACCTGTCATCAACTATCTTTGAATACGAGAAGTAGGAATAGATTAGAAAAGCCAGACTTAAAGTGAAGAGGACGCCAAGCATTATGGCTGAGCGAAAAAGAATGCGACGCGCGCGCGAATGATAGTCGGAAGCTTCAGATTTTATCACCCTAACGCGCCGCTTGAACCTGGGGCGACGAGGCTTGTGTATGGATGTAACTTCGATTGCCATGCGTTCCTAGTCCGAAGACAAAAAATCCCTCTCGCGTCCGGTAGATTAGCCGCGTGTGCCAGCATGCTTTTCCTGTGCTTCGTATAAATGCTCAATCAGCGGCAAATTCTATTATTCGAGCGCCGGGTCGGGTTGTAGGATTGTGACTGCCAATCGGCAACACGAGGCCGCCGCGAAGTCAGCTTCGGCTTGCTCGTTCCCCTCTAACCGGGACATCTCAAAAGCTAGTCACTGCGAAAGGGCTGCTGTCGAAACGGCGAGTGTTATCAGTATCATGATGATTGCTGCCAGTTGTACAAAGCTGTTCGCTACTTCCTTCATCTCTCTTCCCCCTCAGAAACCCCTGGTTCGTTCCCCAATCTCAAAAAGATGTTGTGCAACGTCCATGCCAGCAGCCTAGACGCACATGTAGAAGACTGGCTACAGGCGCGCATTGTGAATATATAAAAAGAGTTATGAGGCTGGATGGAAAGACGAGAATCGCGGTCGAGGGCGCTCGTAGACTTGCGGCTTGATTGATTATCGTACGCGCCTTTGGAGATTTGGCGCGCAAGGCGTGTTCTGAAAATGGACAATCAGCGTAGAGGAGAGAGCTTGCGGCGGTCTTCACGTTTCTCTGCCTGCCGTCGCCGCAGTTGATACCATTTAGGTGGCGGCTCGCTCTGAGGCTCAAGTAGGCGCTGGATTCTGCTGATGGTGCGGCGCGCTGCCTCTTCGCCTAAAGTTATAAGCTCGTCGGCGCGCTTCATCTCGTCCCAGCGAATGTGGCCGACGCGAGGGCGTATGACTATGTCTGCATCCTGTAGTTGCAGCGCGGAGACGGTGCGCTGCACGACCATCATGGATTGAAAGATAACGCCGATGGCCGATTGCGGCGGGCCTAAGAATTTCGCGCCCTCTGCATTAACGTCCACCGCTATGACTACATCCGCGCCGAGCGAGCGCGCGGCAGCCGCAGGCACATTGGCGACCAACCCGCCGTCCACAAGCTGGCGACCTTTATCGTCTGTGACGGGCACGTACCAGCCGGGGATGGTGCAACTGGCGCGTATGGCGAAGGGCACATCGCCTTCGCCGCTCATCACCACAGGCTCGCCCGATTGAAGGTCAGTAGCGACCGCCGCAAACGGAATCCGCATCTCTTCAAAGCGCGTGATGGGCAGAAACTTTCGTAAGAAGTCTTCCATGCGCGCGTTGGATTGAACGCCGAGCCTTGAGAGCGTCATCCGCCCCATATCCTTCCAGCGAAGCGTGCGACTGAGCTTCTCAATCTCCTCCAGACTCATACCGGCGGCGAGCGCACCTCCGGCAATCGAGCCTGCCGACGTGCCTGCGACGAAATCAATGGGAATGCTGTGCTCCGCCAGAACTTTCAGAACGCCCACGTGCGCAATCCCACGCGCAGCGCCACCTGAGAGCGCCAGCCCCACACTCGGCCTTTCAGGTTGTTCCACACGCTTAAGCCACATAAGAAGTCTAGAGAGTCCGGAGAGTCTTGAGAGTCTAAAGAGAATCTCGTTTGGAGATATGCAGATGCTTTCCTAGTGCCAGAGTCATGCGCGAGACCTCGTCGAGTAGATTATAAAGCTCAGTAAAGGAAGCTTGCCCAATGTAGTTTAAGTCTAAAGCTATATATAAATGCGATTGAACTTCAGCCGCTGAGCCGTGCGCCATATTGAGGAAATTCGCGAAATCTTTGTCTGAACGCCTGCCAAGTCCTGCTGCTATATTAGCCATTATGGAAACACTCGCGCGTCGAATCTGATCGCGCAATCCATAATCTTTAGCAAAATTTCCTTACCCTGTAATCTCATAAACTCTGCGCATCACCTGCCGTGCCTTTTGCCACGCCTGTATACCTTCAAATCTCTTAAACGAGGCCATCTTCTCTCCAGACTCTCAAGACTCTCTGGACTCTCTAGACTTCGTATTATACAGGATTGAGGATGGTGATCTCAGCGCGTTCGCGTGCGGTGTCAAGGAAGGAGGTTGTTTCGGATTTGATCTTGTCTTCGGTGAGCTGCGCTTCGAGTTGCTTGCTCACCTGCTCGAAGACGGGGACGATGCGGCCTGGATACTGGCGTTGAAAGCGCGGCACGTAGACATCGCGGTAATAATCGGAAACCTCTTTAGGGGTAACGACCGTGAAGGAGCGGAAGCGAAAGTCCAGATACTTATCTATAGCCACACGCTGGCGTATGATTTCGCGCAGTTGCTCGCTGGTTAAGCCTACGCGCCGTACGCGCTCCATAAAGTCTGTCTGCGAGGGGAAAAGCTTAATCAGCGCCGCCAGCTCGTCCGATATTTCTTTATCCGTAGGATTAATGGTCGGGAGTTTTTCGGCCTCCTGGTAGATGAGACGCTGGTTGATGATGAGTTGAAGCGTGCGGTTCAGAGCGTCCGAACTCGGATTATCAATAGGCGTGTTGGGCTGAAGCGCTATCTGCCAGAGCAGGTCGGAATAGGTAATCAGGTCTGTACGCACGCCGCCGTTGACGGTCGCCACCATCTTGTCAACGACATCCTGCGCCTGACAAGCGTAGGCCGAGAGTAGAAGAAAGAGCGACAGGCAGAAGCACCGCATTAATCTTCCGGATTTAATCTCGCCTCTCTTCATACTCTCTTTCTCCTCTTCGAATAAATGACACGCATCATCAGGCTCACTCGTTTTCTATCTTCTTCGATAACTCCAGCACAAAGGGCTGTGGAGCAAAGGGCGGCGCGGCGCGCTCTCTGAGAAGATTGCAGATTGCATCGCCGTACGGGTCAAGGCTCGATGAATCAGCAAGCGATTGCAGCTCGGCATCCGTGATGCTCAGGAGGCTAATCAGACAGCCGAGTATCATCCACAGAAGGGCTTCCCGTTTCGTAGTATTCGGATTGAAAGCGTAAATCTCGAAACGGTCTCTGTATATCTCATCGCAGAGTCTTTGAAACTCGCTTTCGGAAATCGTCTCGCCACGTCCGCGCGCCGTGGATGTTTCTGTCTCTGCTCGCATCACTTTGCCTCCGGCGCATCAGAACGTTTGAGTGAAGCGGAAATGAAGCTGGCTGTTTTTGACCCTTATAGTAACGGGCGCAAAGCCGGGCGCTTGCGGGATAAGGAACTCCGGCGGATCCAGCAGGAAGCCGTAGTCAATGGCGAGCGCTCCACCAATCGGCGTTCTGATACGCAACCCCAGTCCCACTGTGTTCGTCCAGTTGGCGCGCAGGTTCAAACGCGTGATGCGTTCCGCTTCGCTGGCAAACACCTCGTCCGTACGCTTTCGACCGAAAAGGTCTTTGACGAACTGGAAGACATTGCCGCCGTCGTAAAACGGCACTAGCTGAAAATTTTTCACCACGGGGACGCGCGCCTCTAGATTGACAACGGCCAGAGCATTTCCGCCGATAGGCACCAGAAAGGGATCAACCGAAACAAGCTCGCCCTTATTGTTGCGCAACAGGAAGCAGTTGGGCGTCAGGGGCGTCTGCAAGTAGCAGGCAGGCGCGACGACACGCGGCCCAGCCGCTTCATACTGAAACCCGCGCAAGGTCGTTGACCCGCCTGAAAAGAACCTCTCGCTGATGGGCAGCGTCCGATCAGAGTCATCTATCTGGCCGTTTCCATCACGGTCGGCAGGATTGAAGACGTTCGCCAATCCGAGCGTCAGGCTTCCGGCCAGCACCGTCCCGCGCGCCCTGTTTACCCTGTAATAGCGACGATAATTTCCGAAGAACTTATTAAAGGAGATGTTGCCGCCCAGTTGTCTCAAGGCCAGGCCGTAATCCACGGTCAGAAAGTCGCCGTTGGTGGCGTCCGTTGCGCTGTACTCGCAGCGCGGCTTATTCACGCCCGGCTGTGTTCTCTGCTGTAGAAGCCTTGAGTTGTTCTCATCGCAGCGCTCGCGCGTGTCGCGCACAAAGGCAAGCCCAAGGCGAGAGGTACGAACCTTCTGGTCAGGCAGTAGAATCGGCGCAACCAGCAGGCTCTTGATGTTGTAGAGCCGCACGTCTTCGTAGCTGTAGCGCGCAAACACTATGGTGCGTGTATCGCGGTCAAGGACGCGCTGCGTTTCGGCGTTGAAGGTGAAGCGGTTGATAGTAGGCTCGCCCGCCGGATTGCCAAATTCGTCAATCGGGTTCCCTTCCTCGTCAACACGCTGGACAATCCCCTGGCTGCCACGATCAATTGTCGAGCGGAAGAAGCGCGTGATGTTGCTGTCTCGCTGGTACTGAACCGAGAGAGAAAGCGGCATGAACTGGAAGTCGCCGTAGGGGCGAAAACGCGGGTCGAAGTATTCAAGGCGCAGTAGCTGCTGGCGACGACTGAAGCGCGCACGCGCCGCGCCCTGCTTCAACTCACCGAAGAGATTGACGTTGCGTATATCAAAGAAGCCAAGCGGCCCGTTGTCCGTAGAATAGCCGCCGCCGTACTCGCGTATGCGCGGCTTCAATTCTTCGACATCTATAATCACGTCGTACTTCTTAAAGCCGGAGGCCGTCTCGCCAGCAGGCTCCGTGGTGATGATGACCTGACGGAAAGCATCCGTTTGATAAAGGATGCGCTCGCTTTCCGTCAGCTTGTCCAGACGCAGGACTTCGCCTTCAAAGAGCGGGATGGCATTGAGGATGGCTTCCTTCTTCGTCAGTACGTTGCCGTTGACGCGAATGGCCGCGATGAAGACCTTGTCGCCCTCTTTCGTAATCGTGTAAACGACCTTGACCTGCTCTTCGTAAAGCTGGTCAGAGATTGTTTTTCTGGGCAGCTCGATGATGGAGAAATCCACCTGCGCGTTAATGTAGCCTTCCGTCGCGTAGAGATTAGCGATGCGGTCGGCGTCGGCGCGCGAAGCAGAGCGAGAGAACGGCCCATCCATGACAGTCCATTGAAGCTGATCGCGCACCTGAGCATCCGTGTAGATTTTATTGCCGCGTACCTCTACGCCGGTGACGCGTGTAAGCGGCCCTTCGCGTACGGCGAAGGTGATGATTAGATTCTCTCCGTTCAAGGACGCGCCCTGCCTGGCCTCTACGCTTGCGCGCCTGTAGCCCAGGTCCCGCATACGCGCCTCTATCATCCTTCTGTCCTGATCCAGCAGCTCGCGGCTAGTATAGCCACGCCCGTAGCCGAGAAGAGGAATGATGCCGAGCGCCGAAGCCTTCTGCGTTCTCAAATCACTTTCAACATCTTCAATCGTGAGCTTGTTCGTACCAGACAGGCGTATGTCCGTGAGCTTGAAGCGGCGTCCAAGCTCTACGTCGTAAACAATCAGGACGGTGTGGCCGGTCAATTCGTCCGCGTTCAAATTCTGGCAGGTGTCGGGTGTGCCGTTCGGAGTCGTCGCGGGTGTGGACGGCATGACGGTGCAGACGGGCGTAACCTGTGCGAAGAAGTAGCCCTCTTCCTGAATGCGATTACGCAGGCGGCGCTCGCCTTCTGTAATCGCTCCGAAGTCAATCGTGCCTTCTCGCCTGACGGGCAGCAACTCGCGCTGCTTCTTCTCCTTCAAACCATTATAGCCGCGAATCAAGACGCTGACGGTCGGGCCGACGCCGCCCGTGAAAGTAATGCTGAAGCGATTGCTCTGCGTGTCGTATATGACGCGCTCGTCAATGTTCGGAGCTAAGAACCCTCTCGCGATGATGGCCTGGCGAATGCGATTCAGGTCATCGGCCAGAATCTGTCTGGTAAAGGGCGCGTTTGGCTGCAACTTGAGAGTCGGCAGGACGGGCGTCGGGTCGAAGCCCTGTATGTTGAAAGCGGGAGCGTTGACGCGCGCCTGCTCGCCCAGGCGAACGCGGAAGGTAAGAATGACGCGCGTGCCGGTTAGATCGCGCGTATCTGCCTGCGTTGTGGCATCGACTTCGGCACGCAGGAATCCACGGTCGCGCAGGTAAGCCTGAATCAGGTCGGCGTTCGTCTTCAGACTTGATTCGGAGAGACGCGCGCCCGGCTCAAGCATGTTGAGGCGAGCGCGCATTTCATCTTCCGAAACGGGCGCACCCGGCGGTACAAACCCCAAGTCAAGGACAACTTCGCTCACACGCGTCGTACGCTTAACGACGAAGCGCACGCGAATGGGAATGGCCTGCGCACCTACAGCGCCGCTCGCCTGCTGGGGGCGCGCGCCGCCGACTTCAACGACTTCGACGCGCGCCGAAGCGACCATGCCCGAATCATACAGAGCTTTAAGCGACTCGCGCACGCGCACCGCCGCGTATTCATCACCCGCTCTTATGGTCAGGATGGATGCGAACTCTGCCTGTGCCGGAGGATCGGGCGCAGAGCCTTCGATGACGACCTCGACCGCCGCAATAGGCCGCCCGTCATAATCGCCCACATCCGGGATAGCTGCGAACACACGTCCGCCTGCGGCTATCAATAAAGCCGCTAACACAACCATGACCGGAACGAAGATACGAAGCCTCAACCTTGTGCTCGAAAAAGAGAGGTCAGAGGCTAGAGGTCAGAGGTTAGTAAAAAGAAAGACAACTACTAACCTCTAACCTCTGACCTCTAGCCTCTGTCGTCAAAATCGTTTGCGGAAACGAATCTCAAAACTGAAATTATCATTGCGCGATTGGAAGCCGTTGGCGGAACCCTGTTCATACTGCGCTATGAAAGAAAGCCTGTCCGAGACGCGATACTCGACGGCGATGATCTGATTCTGATCGGAGGTCACGTTGGTCGAATAGGTGACGGAAAGCTCTTTGCTAATCGGCTGCGTAATTCGAAGGCGCGCCGTAGGGCTTGCGCCGCCCCGGCCTGCAATCAACGGGTCAATCTCAAGGCTTAGCCCATAAAGCCCGCTGGTCGCGCGCCTGAGCGGCTCGTTAATAATCGTGTTCGCCAGAAGGCTCGCCGCCGTGCCCACGCCGGATTGTGCGAGCGTTGAAGCGCCGGAGCCTTCCTGTGAAAGCTCGCCCGTCAAAATCAGTGAAACGACATCGACCTGCGGCAGCGCAGGGTCTGAGCGGACGGTGGCAGAGGGCTGCGAGAGCGGCCCTGTCAAATCCGCTATGACACGGTAGCCGCGAATCTCCGACTCGGCCTGAATGTTCAGGATAGGGTCTGCGTCGCGTTGCGCCGGAAGGTCTATGTAGCCGCGTGTGACTTCATAGCGCTCGCGGCGGAAGCTGAGCGTGCCGCGCGAAGCAGAGATGCGCCCCGAAACCACAGGGTCTTCGACCGGGCCTGTGACGCGTAAAGAGACGGAGCCGACAACGTCCGCCAGATTGTTGCGCACAACCAAGGCATCGCGTCCTTCAATCCTGAGATCAAGCTGCGTGGTGGCGGCCAGTGCTCCATCGCTGCTGCCTTCCGTGAGCGATGCTTCGCGCCGCTGGTTGACTAAATCTGCAAGCTCTATGTCCTGTGTATATTCGGCGCGACGCAGAGTGACAGGGCCAGAGATGAAGGTCGTAATCACGCCCGTGTTTGCCGCGCGCGAGCCGTTAATCTCAAGGTCTGCGTCGGCTGTTGTCCTGAAGCCTGTCGGGTACGGCACCGTCACCTGATCGCCGCGCACGTTGAAGCGAAAACGCGAAGGCATGAAGCCGGAAAGCTGCGCGCCGCCCGTCACGTTGACGCGCCCGCCGCCCATAGTGCCCGTCAAAGAGTTAATCTGAGCGAAGTTGGAATTGAAGATGACGCGCCCTTCAATGTTGGAGATCTGCAATCGCTGGTCTGTGACAAGCGCAGAGAGAGACGCGCCCGCGACCGATGCCAAGCCATTTAAGCGCGGCTCCGCGTACGTTCCGCCAACGCGCACCGCGACATCGGCTGTGCCAGCGAGGATGAAGTCAGGAGACAGGCCATTCAGGACGCGCAGGTTCAACTGCCCGTCAACCGTTAAGCTCTGCTTACCCTTCGGGCCTACGGCCAGGGTTCCGCCAAAGAGCACGTTCGTGCCTGTGCCTGTGAACTGCGTCTTCTCGAAAAAGATTTCGTCGCCGGAGAACTGCACCATTAGCGGAGAGACAGCCGAAAGCTGCACGTCCTCGACCTGAACCGTCAGGTTCGTAAAGTTGGCCGTACCTTTCAAGCCCCTGAACGAGAAGGCTTCCTCATTCTCGTCATACAGATTGCCTTCGGCGCTCAATCGCCCCGTTGCGCGACCCGTCACGGTGACTGCTGTGCCGGGCGGCAAGAGTGCTGCGAACAGCCCGGTCAAATCCGCGTTTGAAAAATTGGTCTCAAGTTTTGTAGGCAACAGCTTGTTGCTCAAATCCACGCTCGCGTTGATGACCTGCGGTTGTCCTAAGATGCCTGTCGTCAGACTTAAATTGAATTGACTCTTCTCCGTGCGGCCTACGAGCGAGAGCTGCCCGGCTTCGCGCCCGTTGATGTTGACGTTGCGACCCGTGCCGTCAATCGTCACCTGATAGGTTGAAAAGTCTGTGAAGATGCCTGTGGCGTGCGCCGTGATGTCTGCGGTGCCTTTAATCTGCGGCACGCCTCCTGTGCTTCGAGCCAGAGCGGTCAGGCGATCAAGTTGGATGCCCGTCCCGTTAGCTTCTATGTCGAATGCTTTCGTGTGCGTGTCGAAGTTGCCGCTTGCAACAATAGTCCCGGCATCAAAGCGAGCGTCCACGCGAGTCAGATTTACCTTCGACCCAGTGAAGGTAGCCTGTGCGACGATTGAATCGAAATGCTCGCCGCTGACAGAGCCAGGCCCGACGCGCAAGTTGGCATCACCCGTCATGGCATCTGGGAAGCCTGCGATTCTTATGCGCCCCGAAACATCGGCCTGAAGGTCAGTGAGTGATGCAGTAGTCGTTGAGCCTCCCGTCACGCTCGCGCTGCTCGACTGAAAGGCTGCGATGAGATTCCCTGCGTTAGCGCGGTCAAGCGTGGCGTCAATTGCGATGTTGTTCTGCCCTGTGCGCGGCGCGTTCAAGGTGAACTGTAGACCTCCGCCATCACGCTCCGAGAGTTTCCCATCGGTGACGTTTATATCCGTAGGCGTGACGTTGAGCGCCGCAGAGAGCGAGCCTAGCTCGCGCCCGCTGACAATCAAAGAGTCTAACGATGCGCGACCCTCTATGCTCGGATCATCAAGCCGCCCGCGCACAGTTCCGTTGAAGGTAAGCTTTCCACCGAGCGCAACGTTATACCTGTCAAGCTGTTCGTCCAGAGCCGGAAGAAGTCCCGTCGAAGCAATGACGCTCTGCAATTCCGCCGCGTCCGCTGAGTTGAGGTCAATACGCAAATCGGACTCTTCGCGCGCGAACGAGAACCTTCCGGAAGCGTTTATCTCCGAAGACTGTGTGCGAAGGTTGGCGCGCTCAATCTGAAAAAGCCCGCTCGCAGCGTTGAGCGCGATGGTGCCTGTCAGTTGATTTGTGCCGGTGGCGGTTGTGCCGGTCTCGCCCGTAAAATCTGCGCGCACGGTGCCGGTCGCGGTGTTCTTGATGTCCGTGCCGCGAAATGAAAGGTCGGCTGTGCCCGTCGCCTTGCCCGAAATCGGCACATTGCGCTTTGCTGTAAGCGCGACGATCTGGTTAACGTCCAGATTATTGAAGGCGGCATTGACGCGCGATGCGCCGCCACGCGCTGTGCTGATGACGGCATTGCCGCTCGCGCTGCCCTGAAGAATCTGCGCGTTGAAGTTGCGAAGCTCTATCTGATTGTTTGAAGCCGTGACCGCCGCGCGTGCCGCGCCGAGTTGAACGCTCGCCAGCACTCCGCCGCCAAGACTCAAATCCGCGCTCGCGCGATAACGCCCCGAAGGCTCAAGCACGAAGACGGGACGCCCCAGCCTTACATCACGAATCGTGCCGCCTTCAAAATCCTTGCTCGAAGCAATCTGAACGTTTCCGGCGTTGATGTCGCCGCTTGTGCCTTCGACGCGTCCGCCGCGAATCGAGAGACGAACGCCAGCTATGTTGAGGCTTCCAATCGTGGCTCCCGCAGCGCTCGCGCCGCCGATGCTTAACTGATTCACGGCGACGTTCGTCGCACCATTTCGATCAACCACCTCGACGCCGCTGGCCGTTAAGCCCTTAACTTGTGCGCCCTGCGCAGAGACCGTACCGGCCTGCACCGTCCCGGCGGTCGCAGTCGTCACACCGTTCTCGCTTCTCACGCGCAGGTCTGACGCCTGCGCTCCATTGATGCGCGCGTCAGCCGTATTGATGCTGTTCGCACTTGCGCGGCGTGCGTTGGCCGTCACCACACCTTCGCGCATCTCCGCGACCGCATCGCTCAATATAAGCCCGCTGATGGAAGTGCCCTGATAGCGAGCCGCCGCCGCGCGCAACTCGCCGACCCAGCGAAAGTCCGTGCCCGTGCCGACCACACCGCCCGCTACCTGCATGGCGTTCAACTGAAAATCGCCCACCGTCAAAAGCTCCGCAACCGCTCGTCCCTGTATGTCATAAGCGGAGCCGTCGCCAGTGCCTTTCGCGTTGAGTTGAAGAGCCTGCACGCGCACGCCGTCCGCGGCCATGGCATCCGATTTAATCTCGCCGTCCACGTTGTAGCGCGAGCCTTCGCCAGTGATTGTGCCTGCGAAATTGCCCACGCCGCGCAGGGTCGTATCAGGCTGAAGGATGTCGGAGGCTTGCGTCAAATCAACCGTCGAAGTGACGTTGAAGTTGTAGCGAAGGGCGCGCCAGTCGTCCATGACGCCCGTCATGCGTGCCTCTGCAAGCGGCGAGCGAAGCACAAGCTCCTGAATCTCTGCGCGAGTTTGATTGACGCGCCCCCGCGCCGTTATGTCTATGTTGTTGACGGGACGCCCGTCGTAGACAAAGGTCGAGTTTGAAGCGTTGAAGGTGACGCTGTTCATCCAGCTTTCGGCTGGAGCTTTGGGGTCGTCGGGTTGAATGGTGGCGATTAGGTTGCGCGCTTCGCCGGAAATCGAGTGGCGCTCATCGCCGTAATGCACGACACCGTTGTTAATCTGAATCTGTGCGGTCGAATAAGAGAAGAGGATACGTTTGTTCGGGTCTGGCGGAGGCAATTTGATGTTGCGGAAGTTGGAATTGCCCTGCGCATCAAAACTGACCCAGACTTCCACGCCGTCTATTGTCAGCTTTTCCAGATTGATGTTGCGCTTCAAGTTGAGCGCGTAGAGGTCTTCAATGCGCACGACGGCTGTGAGCTTATCAATCCTGCCCAGCTTCTCGTTCGTCGTCGCGTCATACAACTCCACATCGTTCATCACGACATTGCGCGCGCCGCTCGTGTGAAACTCTTTAATCTCGGCGCGTATGCCGTACTGCGCGAAGGTGTCTTTAATCTGCCCGGCGATGTAGCGGTCAACGTAGCCCAGCCTGTAAACCACAACCGCGAGCAGGATGACGGCGACCGCCGCCACGGCGAGCGAGATTGTCAGGATGAGCGCATTGCGGCGCGTCAAATAACGCCGACGCCTGCCCTGCGGCGTCGCAGGCTCAGGGCTGTCTGCGTCGCGCTCTGCGACCACTTCAATCGTCGGAGGCAGAGCCTTATCCGTCTCCGATTGCAGAGCCTCTTTAATCTCGCTCTTCGGGAGCTTCTCCGTCTCCGGAGGACGCTCCTCGCGGGGAGCGTCTTTGCTATCATCAACAGGCATAAGACAGAAAGCGCGAGTCGCTAACAGGGCACGCGGCTCGCAAGTTTTATAGAGTTAACAGGAGAGATACAAAGAACAGTGACGAGAACGGTTTTCAGTTTTCAGTTTTCAGCAGAAGAGCCAGTTTACTTTACTGAAAACTGAAAACTCAAAACTGAAAACTCTTTTCGCTTGTCACTCATCCCTCATCACTGCATTTCTTTCTTCCCCGGCAGGAGAGCCTAGAGGAAGATTTCCTACTACTTCCAGATCAAAGCCTTCGAGTGCAGCGACCTTCGGGGGGTGGTTGGTCAGGAGCACTATGCGGCTGAGGCCCAGCTCATGAAGAATTTGCGCGCCCACGCCGTAATCTCGATTCGTGCCGTAGCCCGTTTCAAGGCTCGCATCATATGAGCTAAGCCCTCGTTCCTGCATCAACTGGTAGGTGCGCAACTGGTGAACCAGATCAAGATTGTGCTCGCGCTGTCTAAGGTAAAGTACGACGCCCCGGCCAGCAGCAGCTATCTTCTCCAGCGCCGTGTGAAGCTGAAAGCCCGTGTCGCCTACAAGCGAGCCGAACATGGCGAAGGTCACGTTCTCGGTGTGAACGCGAACCAGCACAGGCTCGCCGCCCGCTACCTCACCCATGACCATCGCCACGTGGACTTCGCCGTTGACCACGTTCTCAAAAGCTATGGCGCGAAAGCGTCCGTAAACGGTCGGCATCTCGGTTTCCGCGACCCTACGCACGAGCACTTCCTTGCGCATACGATAACGCACAAGCTCTGCGACCGAAATCATCTTCAGATTGTGAAGGCGAGCGAAGGCTTCCAGCTCCGGCATGCGCGCCATAGTGCCGTCCGGGTTCATAATCTCGCAGACGACGCCCGCCGGATAAAGCCCTGCGATGCGCGCCAGATCAACAGAGGCTTCAGTCTGGCCGGGACGCACGAGCACGCCCCCCTTTTTCGCGCGAAGCGGGAAGATGTGGCCGGGGCGAGCCAAATCCTGCGGGCGCGTCTTAGGGTCAACCGCCGTCAGGATGGTCGTCGCGCGGTCAGAGGCCGAAATCCCTGTCGTCACTCCTTTGCGCGCCTCAATCGAGACCGTAAAGGCAGTGCCCAGAAAAGAGGTGTTGTCGGCGACCTGCATGGTCAGATGAAGCTCGTCACAGCGCTCTTCCGTCAGGGGCATACAGATCAGGCCGCGCGCGTGCGTCGCCATGAAATTGATAATCTCAGGCGTGATTTTTTCGGCGGCGCAGACCAGATCGCCCTCGTTCTCGCGGTCTTCATCGTCAACGATGATGACCATGCGGCCTTCACGAATGTCTGCGGCGGCCTCTTCGATAGAAGCAAAAGGCATATCAGTTTTCACTCGACTGTCGGGAGAGTGGCATTAACAGGCTCTATGTTACCCGAAAGCCCTCAATTTTGCGACTCGGAAATCTAAAGGGCAACGGAGAGCGAACAATGGAGTTCATGGGCAAGATTTGTGCCGCCTTGAAGCGACCATCTAAACGAATTTGCAGATGAGGATTCTGCGCAAAATTAAGAGTAGCGGCTATGCTGCCTCATGCTGATTATCGTTGCCGCTGCGTAAACTATCGCCGAGTAGACGACTACGCTTAAGAGGAATCCCAAGGCAGAACCAAGCGTCGTCAGTCCTACGATTTCCTGTTCAGGAAAAAGCATCTGGCACAAGGCCACCATCGGCCAGATTATCAGCCATTTGAAGTAATTAACTGCCCACGCGGGAGCACCGGCCTTTTGAGGGTGAAACAGGACAGACATAATGAGCAGGCCGAAAACGGTCAGGGTGCCGCAAGCGAAGGAAAACAGTGTGCGCTTCATAATAATTTTTCCATCCTGAAATCAGATTCTACTCCTAATTCGTAGATGGATTATATTACACGACACAGGTTATGGCTCATTAAATTCGCTCGACCAAGACTTGCGCCGCAGCCTTCGCTTTTTGACGACGGCTGCGGCGCAGGATTTAGATGACAAAAGATGAAATGCTCAGACGCTTTTCGGCACACGACTAAGAACGCGTTTCAAAAATTGTAGGGGCAGGGCTTGTCCCTGCCCGTATGGTGCTCTGCGCACGATCATCAAGATTGATATTATCGAACATCATTCGCACATGCGGTGCGACGGGCAGGGACAAGCCCTGCCCCTACAAGTCTTCCGATTTTGAAATGGCCTCTAAGTTTTCTTCGGAAGCGGGTTGAGAACTTCCATGACGAGTTTCCATTTGCCGTCCGGCTGTCGCTTCCAGACATGCACGTAGTAGCCGTTCTCGTCCGATTTACCGTCAGCAGATTTTAAGTCATAGCTGCCGTAGGTGTAGCCCAGATCGACCGAGCGTGCAACGTCCGACTTCTCAGGCTGCCAGCTCATCTTTCCCGCCTGCGCCTCAAGAGCAGTGCGCGCCGACTGCTTTCCGACGAAGGGAAACTTGCCTTCATGTAAGAGCCGCACGTCATCGGCCATATAAGAGAGATAAGCCTTCAGAGTGCCTTTGTCCACAGAGGCTTTCGAGAATTCACGCTCGATGTTGAGTATACCGTTACGCCCCGTTTCTACGTCGGCTTCGGAAGCATTCTTCGCCGCCTTTGATTTGACGTTGGAGAATTGCAAGGTTTGAGCTGAAGTCGGCTGCGGGTTGCTGATGCCTAAGTCGAGCGCGAATTTGAACGTGCCGTCCGGCTGCTTTTTCCAGATGGTCATGAAGTTGCCGAAAGCCACGGGCTTGTCTTCAGCGCCTTTCGGGCGAAACTCCCACGGCCCTGTGTCATAGCCCATGTCGCCCGCCGCGGAGATGTCCGCGTACATAGGCTCCCACGAAAGAAGACCCGGACGCTTGGCGCGCGCCTCCCAGTTCTTTTTACCGTTCGTAGGGCCGGGAGCGAAGACTATGCTGTCGTCTGCCATGAATGCCAGGAAGGCATCGCGCGTCCCCTTCTCGGCGGCTGTGCGTGCAAAGGCGCGCTCGGTGTTGACTATAGAATCAAGGTCTGATGAGCGCACGCTCTTTTGATGAAAGGCGAGCGCCGAAACGCCTGCGCAGAGCATGAGCAAGAAGGGAAGAGCTTTCTTCATCTTGTATTCCTTACGAGAAACTGTAATGGCAGAGCTTTGGAGTCACACATAGACAGCACACGCGTCTTCGCTTTTGGATGATTTCCATTTTGGTAGATGCCTTGAACAGGACGCGCTCTCGTGTGCTCGTGAGCGTAAGATTCATGAGGCGCGGCGAACAGTTGTCCGCAGAGATGCGTTGTTGCAGTAAAAAAGAGGTCAGTACCGCCAAATGCAAGGATGAGGGCGGCAGCGATGAAGGATGAAAGCTAAGGATGGATTTTCTTTTACTTCATCCTTCCGCCCTCATCCCTCATCCCTGCTTTTCCTCCCCGCCCGCTAACGCAGGCGGTACTGACCTGCTGCTCTGCGTCTCTCTCTGTGTTGAAGCCTGAAGGTTTATGAATGCGTCGAGCCGTTTGATTGTGTGTGGTTCTGAGGATTGCCGTTCATAGCTTTTCTCCACTCGGAGGGGGTCGCATTGACGAGCTTTTTGAAGACGGCATTGAAAGAGGATTTGGAGTTGAAGCCGACCTCTTCTGCGATTGCCAGAATCGAATAGTGCTTTTTGGCAGGATCGAGCAGAAGCTTTTTGGCTTCCTCAATGCGATAAGAGTTGATGAGGTCGGAGAAGTTCTGGCTGAGCCGCTCGTTGATGGTCTGCGAAAGGTGCGGAGCCGGAATCATCAGCCTCTCCGCAAGCTTCTGAATGTTAAGCTCTGAATCCAGATAGGGCTTTTCCTTCTCCAACACGTCGAGCAGTTTCTTAAGATACCTTTCGGAACGCTCCTGCGTGAGGCTGGATTTTTCATACTTCTTCGACGCAACGGCTGCGACTTCCATAAACTCATCCGCGCCCAAAGCCTCCGGCCTTCGCAAGCTGATGTAAGCCATAGCGTAAACCAGAAGCGTGGCGCTCAAGGGGAGAACCAGATTCGTGTACCCCATGAACTCCGGGAAGAAAAGGTCAACCAGGTAGCGCACGACAGCCAGCACCCATAGGGCTGCGACAGCGCCTACCAGAAACCTTATCTGAAAGAGAACGAACCGGGCGCGAGGCATGGCTCCGCTCTTCATCTCACGCGAGTAAGCTATAAGCCTTTTGATTATCAGGGCTATGTAGCCGAGCGCCAGTAGAATCGTCAGCCCCGAACGCAGGAAGTACCAGCGCACATAGTAGATGGACGTTAAGTTGTAGAGCTTGTCGTCGGCGCTCTGTAAATAGTAAGGGAGTAGATAAACGACACAGACCGCGAACGGGATGAAGTGCAGCAAATCTTTCTTCTTCAATCCGGGTCTTCTCGCCGTCATCTCCCGTATGTAGAGATATAGAAGCGGCGCGAGTGTGAAATCGAAAGGATGATGCAGGCGACTGAGGTGTGGAAAGACAAATATGTATTGCGTCCTGATAAGCAGCAGGCCGAAGATGAGAATGGCTATGTTGGCGGCAAAGGCTGCGAGCAGCAGATTGGCTGTGCGGTTGCCGCGCTTGATAGTGACGAGCGCCAGCGCCAGCAGCAACGCCTGAACCGCTCCGAGCAGATTCAAGATTGCGGGTAAACTGAAATGCGGGGATTCCATACAGCAATCCGGGTCTGGAATAATCAAAAAGCGCTAGGAAAGCATCGCACCCTGCTGCTCGTAAAACTAAAGCTGATGCCTGCCGCTTTTCCCTGATTCATCCAGCGCACGCTCATCTATATCCAGCGCGATGCGTAAGATTATACCTGACGGTCTACAGCTTCCTTTATCTTTTTGGAAATATCAACCAGAACCCGGTTTAATTCGGCGGGAAGTAGGCTATCCAACGGCTTCGCCGGATTATTCGTAGCCTGATAGGCTGCGATTTCTGTTTCCCCATACAGGCAATCACTAACAGCAACCCAGAGAATGGTAAGACCCTCTTTTTCTGCCGCCTCAAGTAAGGGAGGCAACTCGTGCTCGGCTATAAATTCGGAGTCAAGAAAGTGTGGGCTGACCAGAAGAACCGCTACTTTCGCCGATGCCAATGCCTGTTCAATCTTCTCCCTCCATTTCGCTCCGGCCTTTATCTCTGTGTCCGCCCAGACTGAAATCTTCCGACTGCGCTTGAGCGGTGCCAGCATGGTCTGAAGTTTTTCCAGCCATTCCGTATCCTTGTGGCTGTAGCTGATGAATACTTGATCTCTTACAGGCTGTGCCGTGAGCCTCTTATCCTTACCGGCCAATCCTCTTCTATCAAGCACATCGTCAATCAATCCCCGCACCTCTACCATTTGATAGCTTCTCTGGCATTGAATACGATCTTGCCTGTCCTCCATAAAGCGCTGCAAAACTTTGAATGGATAAAAATGCGGCTCCTGGCTGTCCTTACACGTCTCGCAGTTACACGGGATTAGCTTGATGTAATTCAAGCGATTGTAAGACTCATGGATTTTATCCAGCTCATGAGTAACAATCGCCAGCAATTCCTTCTTGTGCTTGCCGGTCACACGTATCTTGATCTCTCGCTTGCCGTAATATTCAATGACTTCCGCCTTCGTGTGCTCTTTCTCCAGAATGACGCCGCTTCTCCAAACATACGTCTGCTCCGCAATCAAGGTGTGCATGGCAACTATGAACTGCGTGATGATGCCCTTCGGCATGAACACGTAGGTATAGCGCAGAATGAGATTGTCCGTCTCGTCCCACTCATACTGCGGCTGATTCTCTGTGAGCAGTTGCGGGGCAATATAAAACTCGCTATTCGGAATCCGGTAACACAACTTGAAATTAATCATCAATTGCAGAAGCTCATCCTGCATATTGGCGTACTCCGCCTCATGCCAGATGTCTGCCAGATCACCACGATTGAATTTACCAAGATTATCAATGACCCTTTTGTTATCCAGAACCTTGTAGACCGCATCCGTGCCCCACTTAGGCTTGAGAATGATCTTGTTCTTCAACACCGGGTCATCCTGAAAGTGCAGGCACACGCCCAGGTCGTGCAAGTAGCCGCTCAGTTGCAGTTTATCTTTAAGTTCCGCGAAACCGTTCTCTTCGCAAATGTCCAGATATTTTTCGAGGCTAATGTGATTATGTGAATCTTTTTCCAGCGCCTCCCGTACCTTCACCCACGTTTTGGGCAGCGGAGCGCCAATCTGTGGCAGACGGCTGATGTAATGCTTGATCTCGGCTAAAATTTCATCCAAGCCGCTGTTGGTGGCAAGATTCGTAGCCAGCGTCTCTTTCAGATTAGAGAACTGCCCGCGTAACTGGTTAACACTGATTTCACGTTGGCGATCCTGTTTCTCATTCTTAACAATCAACAATGGGCTATTATCGCTCAATAACTCGACCGCATTGAGCCAGTAATAAAAATCCGTATCCTCTTTGCGGTTATCGGTAACTAGGATATATAGCGACCGCTTGGTCAGAAAGAACTGGTGCGTCCCATGATAAATCTCCTGCCCGCCGAAGTCCCAAATATTAACTTGGAAAGGCTGACCGTTCTCCATCTTGAAAGACCATCGAATGACTTCAATGCCTTTGGTTGAATCTTCTTCTTGAAGCTCATATTCCCGATCCTCAATCTTCTTCGCCAGCGACGTTTTCCCTGCCCCGCCTTCGCCAACAATAAGCAACTTTGCTTCGTATAGATGATCTTCACCCTCTGATTCGAGCTGCCGGAAATAATCCTTTATCGCCTCAACGCCATTTGCTACTACTTCTGGTGGCGGGATTTCCATGGGATTACCTATCAAATATATATCTTTCAATTTCTCTAATCGCAATATCTTAGGGGATAGGTTTTTAATGCTATTCTTATTTTGAATTTCATCTCCCCCCAAAATGTTTCCAAAGTTCAAGTCTTCTAGTGAAAACAAGCTGTAGATGCAATCAGGGATAATCTCAAAGTTATTATTTGCTAGGCCAAGCCCAGTAAGATTTTTTAGCTGTAAGATTGAGTCAGGAACTGTACTGAGTTGATTATTGATTAACCATAGATCCGTTAAGCTTTTTAATTTGGAAATAGAATCAGGAATAACGGTCAATTGGTTCCCAGCTAAATTAAGATGGGTTAGTTCTTGGAGTTGAAAGATAGATTCCGGAATAGAAGATAATTTATTAAGGGCTAAGCGCAAGTCGGTTAAGTTATGCAGCTGAGAAATTGATTCAGGAAGGGTTGTTAATTTATTGGAGTTCAAATTAAGTGAAGTTAAGTTCTCTAGTCGAGAAATCCACTCAGGAACATCAGTTAATCCTGTATCGTCCAAACCAAGCGAAGTTAAATTTTGTAGTTGAGAAATCCACTTAGGAACATTTGTTAAACTGTTTCCCCCCAGACTAAGTGAAGTTAAGTTCTCTAGTCGAGAAATCCACTCAGGAACATCAGTTAATCCTGTACCGCTCAAACCAAGCGAAGTTAAATTTTGTAGTCGAGAAATTGATTCGGGAAGGGTGATTAAATCATTGTAGCTCAAATTAAGCGAGGTTAAGTTTTGTAGTCGAGAAATTGATTCAGGAACAGATGTAAGTACATTGCGACTTAGATTTAATACCTCCAAATCCTTCAACTCAAAAACCTCGTCGGGGATCTGAGCCAATCGTTCCTTATCCTCTTCCCCTCTATAGCTTAAATCTAATTCCTTAAGCCCTTGCTCTTTGGCTTCTCGGAGTTTTTCGAGGATATGTTTGGGCGTCTCTGTCATGGTCGTACTCCTTGTGAAGAAAGGTTCTGGTTAATAGTCAACTTGTTGTCTCTTATTCTTGAACACAAAATTCTAAGCCATATCAAAAACCTACGATTAGAACAGCCTCAAGGTCTTTGAGGTGTCAGGCCGCTATCGTTCATGAAGATGAAAAGAGCGGTATTCGCTTGTCTCTGGTAGTCACTTATAACCCAGGTCAGCCAGCTTTTCTATAGTGAGCGATGGGCTTTCGGTTTTCGAGGGTGAGCCGACGGTCAGGATGCGTTCGACGTATTTGGCGATGATGTCGGCTTCGAGGTTTACTTCTGTGCCGGTCTTCAGGTGCGAGAGGTTCGTGACATCCCAGGTTTTAGGGATGATGGCTATCTCGAAGTATTCGTCAGTTAGACCTGAGACAGTTAGGCTGATGCCTTCGACGGCGACGGAGCCTTTGAAGACGAGGTAGCGAGCCATGTCGCGCGGGTAGGCGATGCGGACTGTCCAGGAGCCGCCGTGCTCCGTGGCGTTGAGGAAGCGACCGCGCGCGTCTACGTGACCCTGAACGATATGGCCGCCGAGGCGTGTTGATGGTGTGACGGCGCGCTCAAGGTTGACGGGAGAGCCTGCGCGAAGTTGGCCGAGCGTGGAGCGCTGCAAGGTTTCTGATGAGCCGTCCGCCGCGAACGAGTCACGACGGACATCAATCGCCGTCAGGCAGACACCGTTGACGGCGATTGAGTCTCCCTCATGTGTGCCTTCCGTGACCGCAAGCGCTTCTATGACAAGGCGTGCGCCCTCGCCGCGCTTTTCTACGCTTCGCACGCGACCGAGTTCTTCGATGATGCCTGTGAACATGATATTTATAAATCCAACTTACAGCCCTGACATCAATCTTTCGGCCTGTTTGTGTGCAGACAGGGTGCTAGCTCCCGAAAAAAGGAGGTGTTCGAGCGCATCATCAGCCGCCGCCGCGTGGCCGAATGATGAGTGTGCCGCACCCGCGCCAGGCCACGCTCTATAAGAGGCGCGCCCGGTTATGATCAACGTGCGGCATCTTGTATAAAAGCTATGATTCGCAGCGGCCCTCCACTGCCGCCTTTAATCTTCATAGGCAAGGCAATTATCTCCGCTCCTTTGGTCGGCACTTTCTCCAGATTCGCCACATTCTCAAATACAGGTATGTTCTGCCCCATCAGTGTGACGTGGCTACCGTAGGTCTGTGATTGCCCGTAATCTATGCTGGCAGTATCTATGCCTACGGCATTAACTCTGCGATTCTTTACCAGCCAGTCAGCCGCTTCAGGAGCTAGCCCTGGGAAATGTAGCTCGGCAACTCCCTCAGTGCCTCGTTTGTCTGTTCCCAGATATTTCACACGATCAGGCCAGTACTGTCCAAATCCAGTTTGCAGCAGCACAATGCTTCCATCCGGTATTCTGCCATTGCGGGATTCCCAGTTGGTGAAATCCTCTACACTGATTTGATAGTCCCGATTAGCGCTTGCTTTCTGTGAAACATCTATCTTCACAGCCTGAGCAATGAGTTGCGTGAGGGGAATTTCATCTACCGACTTACGTCCTTCTGCGAAATGAACCGGCGCATCAATATGGGTTCCACCGTGTTCCGCAGCGCAGAATTTATAGGCCGAGTAGTAATACCCTTTCTCCGTCATACCCGCAGCAACGGTATCCATCTTGAACGGCTCAGATGTAGGCCAATAGATAGTTGCAGAGGAGAAATCATACGATAAGTCTATCCACTGCCCCGAAGGAAAGCCGGACTGCTTCGTGCAACTGAGCGTGAAAAGACAAGCCAGGGTAAGAAGCGAAACAATTTTAGTTGTCACCGGCCTACCTCCACTATTCGGCACGACTACCTGATGGTAAGTTCAAGCGTATATGAAATCTTATCCACCCCGCTCGAACTGACTGCAACGATGATTAAATAGTCGCCGGTTTCGGGTAACATGCCAGACCACTCTTTCACCCCGGCAGCATTCTCCAGAATCTGTGTGCCCGGCGGAACAATCGAGAAGGTTGCGACTCCTCCGTCCGATGTGACACGGGCTACAAGCTTCTGGTCTTTTTGAGCCCGCATCTTATAGATATAGCTTGTTGAAGAATCGGTCTTGCCGCGTATTGTCTTAGTCTTCCCACGTGAAAGACTTATACGCTTTTCAACGCCAACCTGACCTTGCGCCGAAGCAAGAGGCGTACTCCCTATGCTCAGAGCGAGCAGGATAAGTGAAATGGTCAGATACTTGTTTATAGTCATCAGCTAATCTCCTCAATATTGTAAGGTCTAAGAGATATGCTTATATTTCATTCGGAAGGGGCTTTCAAGAGCTTGAAGGCTAATCTCTGACCTCTCCTTTAAACACAGAACAGGTTCCGCTCTTAAGTTGCGCCTGTTTCTTTGCTGGATGGTCGCTCGCGTATGACCGCGAGCATGCGCTCGCCGACTTCTTCTATGGAAAGGTCTGTGGAGTCTATGACGACCGCCTGGTCTGCTATGGCGAGCGGCGAATCTTCGCGTGTCGAATCGCGCTGGTCGCGCGTGTTGATGTCCGTCAGGGTTTCCTCAAAGGTCACATCGCGCTCGCGCAGGCGGTCTTCCTTGAAGCGGCGCGTGGCGCGCTCCTGCGGCTGCGCGGTCAGAAAGAATTTGATGTCTGCATCGGGAAAGACGACTGTGCCTATGTCGCGCCCGTCCAGCACCACACGCCCGCGCTTGCCCATCTTTCGCTGGCGCTCTACGAGCGTGCGTCGCACCTCCGGGATAGTAGAAATCACGCTCGATGCGTGGCTGACTTCCTCCGTCCTGATCTCTTCGGACACGTCTCGCCCGTTAAGACTGACGCGCAAAGAATCCGGGTCGCCTTCCAGCTTGATGTCCGCGCTTTCGGCGACCGCCGCCACCGCCTGCGCATCATTCAGGCTGACATTCGATTCGAGGACGGCCAGCGCCACCGCTCTATACATCGCGCCCGTGTCTATGTACAGATACCCAAGCTCGCGCGCGATCATGCGCCCCAAGGTTGATTTGCCCGCGCCCGACGGGCCGTCAATTGCAATTATCATAATCAGTAAGCAGTGAGCAGTAAGCGGTAAGCAGGCAGTGCGCGTTCGACTGCTTACTGCTTACTGCTTACTAAAATGGCGCGTAGCTCCTGAAGCGCCGTTTCTATATCCCGGCTCGAAACATCGTAGTGCGTGACCATGCGAATTGACGAGCCGAAGCCGGAAGCCAGAACGTTGCGAGTTTGAAGTCGCGCACAAATCTCGTCCACCGTCATGCCTGTCTGCGAGACATCGAAGATGACTATGTTGGTCACGACCCGTTCGGGGTCAATCGAGACGCCGGGCAGCTCCGCCAGTCCTTCTGCAAGCCTGCGTGCATTAGCGTGATCTTCCGGTAGACGCTCAGGCGTCTCTTCCAGCGCGACGAGACCGGCTGCGGCCAGGACTCCGGCCTGACGCATCCCGCCCCCCAGGAGCTTTCGCCAGCGTCGCGCCTCTTCAATAAAGGCGCGCGTGCCTAGCAGCATAGAGCCTACGGGCGCGCCCAGTGCCTTGGACAAACAGAACATCACGGAATCAACCGGACTGGTGAGAGCCGAGACGGGAGTTGCGAGCGCCGCGCTTGCGTTGAAGATACGCGCGCCGTCCAGATGAACCGGAAGATTTATGGCATGCGCGTGCTCGCAAATATCTTCCGTTCGCTCGCTGGTTAACAGGGTTCCGCCCGCAAGGTTGTGCGAATTCTCAAGCGCTATCAACCCTGTAGGCGCAACGTAATATGCTCCGCCCGTGTGTAAAGCGCCTTCTATGTCTTCCCATGAGAGAATGCCGCTACCGTCCAGGCTTTTGACGGGGCGCGCCAGAGTTCCTGAAACGGCAGACATCGCAGCCATCTCGAAATTATAGATGTGGCCGCGCTCTTCTATGACGACTTCCGTGCCGGGACGCGTGTGCAGCTTGACGGCTATCTGGTTTCCCATCGAACCCGTAGGCACAAACAGCGCGGCCTCTTTCTCAAAGATTTCCGCCGCGCGTTCCTGCAAGCGATTCACCGTCGGGTCTTCGCCGTACACGTCATCGCCCACTTCCGCTTCAGCCATTGCGCGCCGCATAGCGGGCGTCGGCTTCGTTACAGTGTCACTTCGTAGGTCAATCATAATAGCTTTCAGCAGTCAGCTTTCAGCAATCAGTAATCGGCAATCAGTAGACAAGTTATTTTGTTAGTAAGAGCAGCTCAAACAAATGTAGCGAATACTTCATTCGATAACAACGCGCCCGTGCGAGTTAGTTTCAAGAGGTCGTCCGTTAGCTCAATCAATCCTGCTTCCGAGAGACGCGCCAGATCAGCGGCGCGCTCCCGCGCCAGGTCAACGCCGAAGCGTGCGCGGTGCTCGCGCAAGTTTATGCCGCTGAGGAGACGCAAGCCCAGAAAGATTGCCTCGGCCTGTACGTCCCTGCTGCTCAGCTCAAAGTTTTCGACAACGGGCGGGCGTCCCTGTTCGATTAATTCCGTGTAGCGCAGGGCGTCGCGCTCGTTTGACCAGCGGCGTCCCTCGCCGTCGAAAGAGTGCGCCGAACAACCGAAGCCGTAAGTCGGGTGGCCGAGCCAGTATTTAGAGTTGTGGCGTGATTGGAAACCCGGAAGCGAAAGATTGGAAATCTCGTAATGCTCGTAGCCCTCCGCGCAAGCCCTGTCGAGCATCAGGCGATACATCTCAGCGGCAACATCATCGTCGGGCTGCGGCAAGCGCCCGCGCCTGATCTGATCCGCGATGGGCGTGTCCTCATGCACCTCCAGAAGATAGAACGAGAGATGCTCAGGACGAAGCGCCAGGGCTTCATACAGATTACGCTCCCATGCTTCGATGGTCTGATTGGGAAGTCCCGCGATGAGATCAAAGCTTACATTGTCGAATCCGGCTTCGCGCAGGTACTTGATGGTGAGCCGCACATCTTCAGCCGTATGCGTGCGTCCCAGTTGGCGCAGCTCTTCATCATCGAAAGTCTGCGCACCGAAGCTTGCGCGCGTGATGCCAAGGCGTCTGAACTCACGCAAGGTCGCAGGCGTCAGCATGCCCGGATTCATCTCCATAGTCACTTCCGCGCCCGCAGAGATGCGAAAGCGCTCGTTGACTGCTTCTAGAATGCTTGCGACCTGAGCGGGTGAAAGCATAGAGGGAGTGCCGCCGCCGAAGTAAACCGTGTCGGCTTCAAGGCTCTCATTCTCAAGCGCCGGGAAGGCTCTTATCTCCAGGGCAAGAGCCTGTACGTAGCGTTCGGCCAGCGTGGCGCTGTAAGTCCCTGTGGCGAAATCGCAGTAGGAGCAACGCGCGCGACAGAATGGGATGTGTATGTAGATTCCTGCCAGGTTCATCTTGAAAAGCCTGCATTATAACACGCGACCCGTTTGACTGCGCCCTGGTGCTCCGGGGTACAGGCGACCGTTGAAATAGCTGCGTGTGTATGAATCGTTACGGTGTGTATAAATTCTGTGCGACCCGCAGGCGACCGGGAAACCCCAACAGGCCGCAAATTCAGGGAAAATCGGTAGCTTCAGCCAAAATTCAGGCGCGGCATGCGGGTTGATTACCTTATAACGGACGAACAAGGGGGGTGTACGCAGAGACTACAGCCTTAGCCGTAGTCTCTGGTCAAATCATCAAGGGAATAACCAAAGGGGAGGAATTTTTCAGATGGCAGATCAACAGAATAAGGATAAGGATCAGGCACAGGGCGCAAGCGCAGGCGCGAACGCGCAAACCGGCCAGGGTGCTCAAGGCCAGCAACAGGGACAACAGCCCGAGCAGAATCGTCAGAAGGATAATCAGCCGACGGGTCAGACCGGCCAGGGTGCTCAAGGCTCATCGCAACAGAACAAGCCGCAGGGCGGCTCACAGGGCGGTGAAACGCCGCAGGGAAATAAGGGCGACCAGTAATCGTCAGGGGCGATTTCGGTTCGCCTTTTTAATTCACCCGACAACAACAGAAATCGCATGGCGTTATTCCTGACGACGCCATGCGATTTTTATTCTAACGTGAGTTGGAAACTGATTGAAAAAGCAGCCTCCTCTTAAGTCCCGTCAGGGACGATTGAAAATAGCCCAGTGCTTCAGCACTGGGAATACGTTGCAGAGAAAAAGAATAGAGTCCCGTAGGGACGATTGAAGTTATGTTCAGTCGTCCCTACGGGACTCAACTATTTTCCCGGCTGTGACCCAGCCATAAATGGCTGGGCTATTATCAACTGTCCCTACGGGACAACAGGGGAATCTGATTTTTCAGAAACTTCTTATTAGGGGCTTAAGACTTTTTTATCTCCAGTCTTCTCTGGTTGCCTTCGCCGCTAATGGTGCGGCTTGCGCGACGCGCGACCTCTTCGGCCTGTGCAAAGGCACGCAGCAGGTTTTCGCCGAGCACCTTTCGTATATCCTGCTCTGTGTAGCCGCGACGCAGCAACTCGTAAGTGATGTTCGGCAGTTGCGCTATGTCCTTCATGTCTTCGGGGAGGCTCGGCACGCCGTCAAAATCCGAGCCCAGTCCCACATGGTCTATGCCCGCCACTTTGGCTATGTGGTCTATGTGATCTATCAGGACGGAAAGCGGCGTCGAGGGAAGAGGGTTCGCGGCCAGCAGCTTGCTGCGTTCCTCCTGAAGTCGAGTCGGATTATTTTTGTACTGTTCGCTCAAAGCATCCAGTTGAGGTTTCAGGCGCTCGTTGCGCTCCTTTGCTGCGTCTATCACCTTCTGATCAATAAAGCCCGGATAGAAGTTGACCATCACGACGCCGCCGTTTCGCGCGATGCGGCGCAGAAGCTCGTCCGGGATATTGCGGCGATGATCTGCAAGCGCGCGCGCAGAAGAATGCGAGGCGATGATGGGCGCAGTCGAAACGTCAAGCACGTCCGACATGGTCTTATCGGAAACGTGCGAGATGTCTATGAGCATCCCCAAGCGATTCATCTCGCGCACGACCTCGCGCCCGAAATCCGACAGCCCGTTGTTGCGAGCAGTGTCGCAGCAGGAGTCTGCCCAGTCGTTCGTGTTATTGTGCGTCAGGGTCATGTAGCGTATGCCCAGACGATAGAAGTCGCGCAAGGCCGCGAGGGAATTTTCGATGGCGTGGCCGCCTTCGATGCCCATCAGCGCTGCGATTTTCTTCTGACGCTTGGCGCGGCGTATATCTGCAACAGAGGTCGCCATGAAAAAATCGTTGGGGTAGCGCTCGGCAAGGCGATAGACGCTGTCAATCATGTCCATAGCGCGCCGTGCAGAGCCGCCCTCTTTCGCATACTTTTGATCCACGTAGATGGAAAAGAACTGTCCAGTCATGCCGCCCTGCTTCATGCGCGCGATGTCTGTGTGGTACTTGCCGACCGAAGACGTGCCCAGATCGTAGCCTTCGTCAATCATCATGGAAGTGATGTCGTTGTGCCCGTCCACGACAATCGCCTTGCGATGAATCTCCAGAGCGCGACGCCACAATCGCTCATCCCGTTGGGGCGCGGCCTGCGCGGAAGTGGCGGAAGTGCTCTGCTGCTGTGTCGCAACACGCGCGCCTGCTCGCGGAAGGATGAGCGCAAGGAAGGATAGAAGAAGGAGCAAGAGCGCTCTGCGCACAAGCAACGAGGGTTTCTCTATGTTCATAGGCTATACAAAAAAGGATTCAATCAGGAATGGAGCCTGGGAATGTACTGTAGGGGCAGAGGACTTGTCCCTGCCCCTACAATTATTATTGCTACATGACGAACTCGGAATAAACTTCTCGCTTGTTCCGCTTGCCGCGCTTACCCTGCTTATCCTCGTACATGGCCTTGTCTGCCTGTGCGATTAACTCCTCAAGCGAGCCGTTATGCTCAGGATTGAAATGTACCACGCCGACACTCAAAGACAAATCGAAGGGACGATTCTCCTGCTGCCGGTAGTCTTCCAGGTTCTCCCACAGGCGCGCGGTGACGGCGCGCTCGGCGGAGGCGTCGTAATCCTCCAGGGCTAGAATCGTGAACTCGTCGCCGCCAAGACGCCCAATGATGTCGGATTCGCGGAAAGATTTTTTCAGAAGCTCTGCCACCGACTGTAACGCCTCGTCGCCTGCCTTGTGGCCGCAGGTGTCGTTGATCCTTTTCATGCCGTCCAGATCGGCAAAGACCAGAGTGAAGCCATGCCCAGTGCGCTGTGTCAGGCGTACCTGCTGCTCGGCCAGAGCCAGAAAACCTCTGCGATTGTAGAGACCCGTGAGGTCGTCAATCAAAGAGAGGCTTCTTAAGGTGTCTTCGGTGCGCCTGCGCTCAGTGATGTCGCGGGCAATCCCCTGAACGCCCACAGGCTCTCCGCCCTTCACAATGACGCGCGTGCTCACTTCCAAAGGGATGCGCCTTCCATCCTTGGCGAAGATTTCCAGCTCGTAACGGGTCGTCACAGTATCTTCCGTCTTGCGGTCAATCATCTCGCGCGCGGTCTTCAAGAATTTAGGCACGACCACCTGCGCAATGTTCAGATGCAGGGCTTCTTCAATGCTGTAGCCTGTGATGCGCTGTCCAGCAAGGTTAAGCGAAGTGAAGTTGCCCTTCAGGTCGTGCGTATAAACGAGGTCGTTGGCGTTCTCGAAAAGCTCTCGATAGCGCTCTTCCGATTCACGCAAAGCTTCTTCGGCGCGCCTGCGCCTGGTGATGTCGCGCGCAATCCCTTGCACGCCCACAGGCTTCCCGTCTTCATAAACAAGCTGCGTGCTGACTTCTAAAGGAACCCGCCGCCCGTCCTTCGTGATGACCTCCAACTGGTAGAAGGTCTGAGGCTGCGCGTCAGCAACCTTGCGCGCGATCATCTGACGCGCCAGCGCAAGATATTCCGGAGCGACGACCCTCTTGACGTTCATCCCCAGCGCCTCTTCGCGCGTGTAACCCATGATGCGCTCGCCCACCTTGTTCATGGAGGTGTAGTTCCCCTCAAGGTCATGCGTGTAGATGATGTCGTTGGCGTTTTCAAACAGCTCGCGCAGGCTCTCTTCCGAACTTCGGAGCGCCTCTTCCGCAACCTTGCGCGTGGAAAAAAGCCAGACGAAAAGCAGCGAGTTGAAGACGAAGACCAGAAGGCGCAGGATGTCTTCACGGCTTGCGAAGCTCAGGGAATAGAGCGGGATGATGAAAAAGAGTTTGCTGACGATTGCCGACAGAACGGTCGCAGTGATTCCAGGCACGTAGCCGCCGCGCCAGGAGCTTAACAGGACTGCGAAAAAGAGCAGGACGAACGGCGTCTCGCGCATTTCAGGCCACAGCAGAAGGGTCACGAGCGTGGTGGCCGTAACTAGAATAATTGAGAGCAGGTAAGCGAACAGGGGATAGCGTTTCTGGTCAGGCATCTTCTTGATCTTCGAGTTAATGCGCATAGGGGTCGCATTTTCTGTCTTATTTTAGATGTCCGGGAAGCTTAAAGCGTTGGCGAGGTTTGCTCCCGGTAAAACAGGACGAAGAGGCGCAAAAGCTTTTGCTCTAACGGTCGAGAAGACGCGCTTCCGACCGGCGCTCCCTTTAATAATAGCAAATAACCGGAGCATTGCATGGAGCAAATTACTGGAAGCCGTTTTGAGGAGTTCCAGAAGGGAAAGGCCGGGTTTGTAAGGCGAAGGATATTTAAGAATCTGTTTGAGAAGTCCCGTTAGGGACGATTGATAATAGCCCAGCACTTCTAGTACTGGGAACAGACGGCATTGATTATTTATAGAGTCCCGTAGGGACGATTGAAGTTATGTTCAGTCGTCCCTACGGGACTCTACACCTTTCCTTCATAACTTATTCCCAGCGATAAATCGCTGGGCTATTATCGCGTCGTCCCTACGGGACTTTTCTGACTAGCTTTAAGATTTCCGGTGTCGTCGTGGTGAACTTCGGGGCGTCTCTTGATATGCCTCGGTGCAGGCGAATCGTTGTCGCATAGTGCTGTTCTGTGGTACACCGTAGAAGCAAGAATGCAGACAGGTTTCTTAAGGGCTTCTGATAAATATCACTATCCCGCTATCATAACTTTCCCAGGGGGAGTAGCTCTAGATTATGTCTTCCGCCACGCCGAATATCGAATCGTTGCAGCACGAGGAACGCGTTTTTCCGCCGCCGGAGGAATTCGCCAGACGGGCGCACATAGGTTCGATGGAAGAGTATGAGCGATTGTGGCAGGAAGCGCATGATGCGCCGGAAGAGTTCTGGGCACGTATGGCCGAAGAGCTTCACTGGTTCAAGCGCTGGGATACGGTTTTGAAGTGGGAGCCGCCGCACGCGGAGTGGTTTGTGGGCGGGCGCTTGAATATTTCCTATAACTGTCTTGACCGCCATCTGGAAACGTCGCGCCGCAACAAGGCCGCCATTATCTGGGAAGGAGAGCCGGGCGAGCAGCGCACGCTCACTTATCAACAACTGCACACAGAGGTCTGCCGCTTTGCCAACGTGCTGAAGCGCGCAGGCGTTGAGACGGGCGACCGCGTTGCGCTCTACATGCCGCTGATTCCGGAGCTTGCGATTTCCATGCTGGCCTGCGCTCGCATAGGCGCGACGCATTCCGTCATCTTCGGCGGCTTTGCCGCTCAAGCCCTGATTGACCGCATCAACGATGCGGGCTGCAAGCTGGTTGTGACGGCGGACGGAGGATGGCGGCGCGGCGCGGAAGTTAAGCTTAAACCCGCTGTTGACGAGGCTCTCAAAGAGACGCCGACCGTGAAGGGCTGCATCGTCGTGCGCCGCACGGGCACGCGCATCAACATGCAGGCGGGGCGCGATTACTGGTGGCATGAAGTAATGGAGACGGTTGATGCGGACTGCGCGGCGGAAGAGCTTGAGAGCGAGCACCCGCTCTATATTCTTTACACCTCCGGCACAACTGGAAAGCCCAAAGGTATACTGCACACTACAGCCGGATACCTGCTGCAAACTCATCTGACGACCAGGTGGGTTTTCGACATCAAGGACAAAGACATCTACTGGTGTACGGCGGACATCGGCTGGGTTACGGGACACTCTTATGTAGTCTACGGCCCCTTATCGAACGGCGCGACTGTTCTGATGTACGAGGGCGCGCCTAATTTCCCTGAGCCGGATAGGTTCTGGCAGATTATAGAGCGCCACCGTGTCAACATCTTCTACACAGCACCGACCGCCATACGCGCCTTCATCAAGTGGGGCGAGCACTGGCCGCTGCGCCATGATCTTTCCAGTCTGCGACTTCTGGGCACGGTCGGCGAGCCTATTAACCCGGAGGCGTGGATGTGGTACAGGGAGATTATAGGCAAGGCTCGCTGCCCTATTGTCGATACATGGTGGCAGACGGAGACGGGCGCGATTATGATAAGCCCTCTGCCGGGCGCAACGCCTACGAAGCCCGGCTCTGCCACGCGTCCTTTGCCCGGAATCGAAGTTGATGTGATGACGCGCGCGGGTGAGCCTGTGGGCGATAACGAGGGCGGCTATCTGGTCATCAAGCGACCGTGGCCTTCAATGCTTCGCACCATCTGGGGAGACGACGAGCGATACCGTAAGCAGTACTGGTCGGAAATCGAGGGCGTCTATTTCGCTGGCGACGGTGCGCGGCGTGACCGGGACGGATATTTCTGGATCATGGGGCGTGTTGATGATGTGATAAATGTGAGCGGCCATCGCTTAGGGACAGCAGAGGTCGAGAGCGCGCTCGTCTCGCACGAGTCTGTGGCGGAAGCGGCTGTGGTCGCCAGGCCGGACGAGATAAAAGGCTCTGCCATCGTCGCCTTCGTCACGCTCGAAGGCTCGCACAGGGCTTCGGATGAATTGAAAGAGACCCTGCGCCGCCACGTCACAAAGGAGATAGGCGCGCTGGCGCGCCCCGATGAGATACGCTTCTCGGACGCTCTGCCGAAGACGCGCTCCGGCAAGATAATGCGTCGTCTACTGCGCGAGATAGCCAGCAGCGGCTCGGTCGCAGGCGACATCACGACGCTCGAAGATTTTTCCGTGTTAGAGAAACTGCGTGCGGACGAAGACTGAAAAGCGGGTGCCGGGTGTCAGGTGTCAGGTGCCGGTTAAAGAAAGTCAATTGGATTTTCCTTTACCGGCACCCGGCACCTGACACCCGGCACCCATCGAGGAGGGATTTATGCCCCGACAGTTAACGATAGAGAACAGAACAGGCCAGCGTTATCTGGCGTCGCTGGAGGTGCAGGCCGAGTGGGATGGCGAAGACGGCACGCATTACGTGGCGGAAGGGACGACGGAGAATGTCGGCCCCGAAGGCGCGCTCATACATTTGCAGCGGGAGTTGCCGGATGTAGGCAGCCGCGTGCAGTTGAGGGTCTTGAGCGAAGAGGGTGAAAGGCTGAGCGTCGTCACGGAAGTCTTAAGGTTAGAGCGCAACCCCGGACACCCGCTCGCAGCGCTTCAGCTCATCAACGGCTCTGAAGAGTGGCGCGGCCTCGTCTGGGAGCCAGCCGCCCCGCAAGTCTACTATCCCAAAGATGACGACGAAGACGGCGACGAGGAAGAGATTGAAGAGACTACACACTAGGAAAATGCAGAAGTCAGAATGCAGAATGATGAATGAAGAGATGATTCAAGTTGATTAATCATTCCATTCATCATTCTGCATTCTGACTTCTGCGTTGCCGTTATGATTGATAAGAAGACAAAAGAGGTGGCGGAGACGGCGGCGGTGACGGCGTCTGAGGTCGGCTGGATGCGTACGCGTTTTATACTGCGCGTGATCTTCACGGCCATTCTGGTCTGGTTCGTCGCAAGTGCATTGCTGTGGGCTTTTAGGGCGTTGGAGAGCGTTATCCTGCTCGTCGTTCTTTCTATCTTCTTCGCTTATCTGATTGCGCCGCTGGTTGAAATGGTGCGGCGACCTTTCCAGTTGCGCGGGCGCGAGCGCACCATGCCGCGCCCCGTCGCTATCGGCATTGTTTATCTTGTAATCTTCGGCTCTATAGGGGTGGCGCTCTATTTCCTGCTGCCGGGACTTGGCAATCAGTTGACGCAGTTCGCCAAGAACGCGCCGGGCTATTTTACTTCTGCTCGCGCACGCGCGCAGAGCATGAACGATTTCTACGAGCGTTACAGGCTTCCGCAATCGGCGCGCGACGCCGTCAACCGGAACGTCACGCACGTTATAGAGACCGTGGGAGCTTACACGACAGAAGGGCTTGGAAATCTTCTACTGAGCTTGTTGACCTATCTGCCGTGGCTGATACTGATTCCGATACTCGCCTTCTTTCTTCTGAAAGACGCTGACAGTTTCCGGCGCTCCGCCTTGCAGATGTTGCCGCGCGGGCGATGGCGTTGGCGCGGCGACGAGTTCTTTCAGGATATTAACTCGACGCTCGCCGCTTACATACGCGCTCAACTGACGGCCTGTTTAATCATAGGGCTTATCTGCACGATTGGCTTTTACCTGATAGGCGTGCCGTACTGGTTGGCTCTGGGCATCGTCGCAGGTCTGCTGGAATTCATCCCGCTCGTAGGGCCGCTGACGATTGCCATCGTGGCGGCGCTCATCGCTGGCTTCTACTCCATCAATCAGGCGCTCGTCGTGATCCTCTTCCTGGGGATACTACGCATCCTGCAAGATTATGTTTTCTACCCGCGCATCATAGGGCAGGGCATTCATCTGCACCCTCTGGCCGTCATCCTGTCCATTCTTGCAGGGGCGGAACTGGCCGGTATAGCCGGAATCTTTCTGGCGATTCCGGTGGTTGCCATCGGCACAGTCAGCTATCGCCACTGGCTTGAGCATCGCGGCAGCGAAGGTCTTGTGGCAGACCTGCTCAAGCCTGAAGAGGCGGAAGGCGCAGAGCCGGAGGCGGTGGAAGGGGAACTGCTTGAGCTTGACGATACGGACGAACATCCGACCCGCGAGACTACGCCTGAAGAGATGGCGCGCGTGCGTCCAGACCTCACCACGGGCGAGCTTAAGCTGCCGAAGCAGCTAGACTAGAGTTATTAACTGATGGGAAGCGCGATTGCCAGCGTGAGTGCTAAAAAGATTTTGGATGTCGGCTGCGGGCGCAACAAGCATCCGGGCGCAATCGGGCTGGATTCCAACTCTCGCACCGACGCCGATGTTATTCACGACCTGGGCGATATTCCGTACCCGTTTCCTGAAGACGAGTTCGACGAAGTCATAGGCAATCACGTCATAGAGCACGTGCCGGACGTGATGGCCTTCGTCTCGGAGCTTTACAGGGTGACAAAACCCGGCGGGCGCATCAAAATCCTGACGCCGCATTACTCGAACCCGGACTGGCCGAACGACCCTACGCACCGGAACCACTTGAACAGCTACTCTTTCAACTACTTTATAGAAGACCCGAAGCACCGCAACTTTCCCTTTTACACGGATGTTGAGTTGAGCCTCGTGCGAACGCATGTCTCGCTCCTGAATTTATGGCGCGCCGTCGGGCTTCAATTCCTGGTTAATCTTGATCAGCGCTGGCGCGCGCTTCGCTTCACACGAAAGTTCTGGGAGCAATACCTGAGCTTCATCTTTCGCGGCAAAGAACTCTATTTTGAATTTGAAGTCATCAAGCGCAAAAACGCTGAGGGTGAAAGGTCAGTACCGCCTGCGGTAGCGGGCGGGTAGTAGCAAGACAGTCACCCGCCCGCTACCGCAGGCGGTACTGACTCTGGATTGCTGCTGCGCGGTTGTTACATGCAATGATTCGCTGGACGCACATCACTATTACTGTCAGCCAAATGGAACGCTCTGTTGAGTTCTATAACTCTATGTGCAAGCTGGAAATCGTGCGCGACCGCAGGCGCGAGGGCGGCGGCACGGTCTGGCTCGGTTATGAACCGGAGGCGCAGGAAGACCCTGCGTTTGTGCTCGTGTTGATGGAAGGCGAGGTGACGGATCGTCTTGACCACTTCGGGTTCCAGTGCGATTCCAGGGATGAGGTTGATCGCATTGCAGAGGCTGCGGCGGCGCGCGAGATTCTGGTTTACGCGCCCACGGACTCCGGCGGGAGCGTAGGCTACTGGACTATCATTCGTGACCCGGACGGCCACATGGTAGAGTTCACATTCGGACAGCCCTTAAAAGGTCTAAGCTAAAACTATTCTGAGCAAATGACCCAACCTGTTTTGACTCCTCCAGGGTGTACACTTCATTCAACATGCGGAAAGAATCGGAAGATAATAAAAGACCGAAGATAGGTTTTAAGAAAAAACTGCTGCTCATAGTAGTAGGACTCGTCTTCGGACTCCTTATCATGGAGATAGCCCTGCGCATAGTGGGCTACACCTATCCCATCTGGTACATGCCGGATCAGTACACGGGCTATTCGCTTCGCCCCAACGTCGAAGGCTGGTATACGCGCGAGGGGCAGTCTTATGTTCGCGTCAACTCTGCGGGGCTGCGCGACCGCGAGCACAGTAAACAGAAACCGCCCAACACGGTTCGCATAGCTGTGCTCGGAGATTCATTCTCGGAAGCCATGCACGTGCCGCAGGAGGATACTTTCTGGTGGCTGATGGAGCGGCGGCTTAAAGCATGTCCGGCCTTTGCAGGGAAGAATGTGGAGGTGATTAACTTCGGCGTCTCCGGTTACGGGACGGCGCAGGAGTTAATCACGTTGCGCCAGAAGGTCTGGGACTACCAGCCGGACATAGTGCTGCTGGCCTTTCTCACCTTCAACGACATCATGGACAACTCGAAGCGGCTCAAAGACACGGAAGAGATGCCCTACTTCGTTTATAAAAATGATCAACTGGTCTTGGACGATTCATTCTTAACCTCGCGCACCTATCTCAAGCTGGACTCGAAGTGGAACAGGCTTGGCAGGTGGATACGAGACCGCGTGCGCGTCTTTCAAGCCATACATCAGATCGCCTTCGTCTATAAGAGTTTCATGGAGGCCAGGCGTGGGCGACAGGTGATGGAAGAGCGAAACGCGCAGGCGCGGAAGGAACAATCTCAGCCAGCGCAGGCGCAAGCTTCCGCGCCGAAGAGGCCGACGCTCATCAATCACTGGGTTTACTACGAGCCGCAAGACCCCGTGTGGACGGACGCCTGGCGCGTGACGGAAGGATTGATCTCGCAGATGAGCAGGGAGGTCAAAGAAAGGGGGGCGCAGTTTCTGGTCGTCGTTCTGGACAACGACGTGCAGTCTCTCCCAAACCCCAAATCGCGCGAGAATTTCATGCAGAGCATAGGCGTCACAGACCTCTCTTATCCGAACCGGCGGGTCGAAGATTTCTGCAAATCCGGGGGGATTGAGGTTTTAGATATAGCACCGGCCATGCGGGACTACGCCGAGCAAAATGGCGTCTTCCTCCACGGTTTCGGTAAAGATATAGGCAACGGCCACTGGAATTCCGCAGGACACGCGCAGGCCGCCGAATTGATGACCCGAAAGGTTTGCGAGATGCAGGCTGCGCGTTAAGCATTTCACGCTCTTCTGTCGTATAATCTCAAGCTTATGTCTGGATTCATTACCTTAATGCGTGAGTTATTCACGTTCCTGATGCAAGAAAAGAAGTGGTGGCTGATTCCGCTTTGCTTGATGCTGGTCTTGCTGACCACTCTCATCATCGTCGCCGAACATTCGGCCATAGCCCCGTTCGTTTACAGCCTCTTCTAGACCCTTGGAAGCGTTCCCTGTAGTTTTAAGATGACGACCATTCTTGGCCTTTCAGCTTTTTATCACGATTCGGCGGCGTGCCTTGTGCGCGACGGCGAGATCATAGGCGCGGCGCAGGAAGAGCGCTTCACGCGGCGCAAGCACGATCATCGCTTCCCGCATGAAGCGGTCGCTTACTGTCTGAAAGAAGCAGGAATCGGGATTGACGATGTGGATTGCGTGGCCTTCTACGATAAGCCCTTGGTGAAGTTCGAGCGCCTGATGGAGACCTATCTGGCTTACGCTCCTGTCGGATTTGCTTCCTACCTGAAGGGGATGCCGACGTGGTTGAAAGAGAAGCTTAATATTCAGGGCTTGATTCGCAAGGAGCTTGGCTACAAAGGAAAACTGCTTTTCGGAGATCATCACGAATCGCACGCCGCGAGCGCCTTTTATCCTTCGCCGTTTAAGGAGGCAGCGATTCTAACGGTTGACGGCGTGGGCGAATGGGCGACAGCGAGCTACGGTGTGGGCAAGGGGCGCGAGCTTGAAATCTTAAAGCAGATGAAGTTTCCGCACTCGCTGGGGCTGCTCTATTCCGCCTTCACAGCCTTCACAGGCTTCAAGGTCAATTCAGGCGAGTACAAGCTGATGGGCTTAGCGCCTTACGGCGAGCCTAAGTATGTGGAGACCATCTTAAAAGAGCTGGTTGATATACATGAAGACGGCTCTATACATCTGAACCTGCGCTACTTCATCTTTCCGCATCACGCGGCACGCATGACGGGCAACAAGTTCGAGAAACTCTTTGGCCCCGCGCGCAAGCCCGAAAGCCCCATCACCCAGCGCGAGATGGATCTGGCGCGCAGCATTCAAGTGGTCGTAGAAGACGTGGTGCTTCGCATGGCTCGTCACGTTCAACGCGAGACGGGCATGGAAAATCTATGCATGGCCGGAGGTGTGGCGCTCAACTGCGTAGCCAATGGCCGACTGCTGCGCGAAGGGCCGTTCAAGCGTTTGTGGATTCAACCGGCGGCGGGCGATGCGGGCGGCGCGCTCGGCGTCGCGTTCGCCGTCTATCACCGCTACTTTGAAAAGGAACGCAACGGCCATCTTACAAATGACGACGGCGGCGGCGAGCACTACTGGGATCGCATGAAGGGGACGCTGCTGGGGCCGCGCTTTAGCGAAAGCGAGATAGAAGCGTTTCTGAATGAGCGAAACATTCCGCATGAGCGCGTCGAGCGTGCCAGTTTGCCCGCGCGCGTGGCCTCTCTTATCGCAGACGAAAAGGTGGTCGGTCTCATGCAGGGACGCATGGAGTTCGGCCCACGCGCTTTGGGAGCGCGCAGCATCATAGGGGATGCTCGCTCGCCCCGCATGCAATCCGTGATGAACCTGAAGATCAAGTACCGCGAGTCGTTCCGTCCCTTCGCGCCTTCGGTCTTGCGCGAGCGCGTGAGCGATTACTTCGAGCTTGAGACGGACAGCCCTTACATGCTGTTGGTCGCCAACGTACGCGAGGAGCATCGCGTTCCTGAGCCTGCGGGTTCGGAAGATTTGCACGGGATAGAGAAGCTGAAAGTTCCGCGCTCCACTATTCCTGCCATCACGCACGTCGATTACTCTGCGCGTATTCAGACTGTCCGCCGCGAGATGAACCCGCTCTACTACGACATCATCAACGCCTTCTACGAGCAGACGAATTGTCCGGTCATCGTCAACACTTCCTTCAACGTACGAGGCGAGCCGATTGTCTGCACGCCTGAAGATGCCTATCGCTGCTTCATGCGAACCGAAATGGACTATCTGGTGTTGGAAAACTTTATTCTGGACAAACGCGCGCAAACAAGTCTCGAAGAGAAAGACGACTGGCGGCAGGAGTTCGAGCTGGATTAAACAAAATATGTCAGGCTACAAGCAGAACGGCAGAAAATTCGGTTTCACGATGGCGGGCGCATTCACCGTCTTCGCGCTTATCTTTCTATATAAGCAGCGTATGACGGTCGTGACGGTCTTCGGCAGTCTGGCCGTAGCCTTTCTTTTCTTCGCGCTGGTTGCGCCGAAACTTCTTGAGCCGGTTGAAAGAGTATGGATGGCGTTTGCGCGTGTGCTGGGTGCTATCAACACGCGCATCATCATGGGTCTCTTCTATATTTTAATCTTCGTGCCGCTGTCGCTTTTCTTCAAACTAATCGGGCGCGACGAGATGCGTCGCCGCTGGTCTTCGGGCAGAGAGACCAACTGGGACGACTACCGCCCGCGCCAGCGCAACGCGCGCCACTACGAGAATATGTTCTAATGAAGCTGTTTGAAAAATCAGATTCGGCTGTTGTCCCGTAGGGACGTTGTGCAAATAGCCCAGCCATTTATGGCTGGGAACAAGGATAGAAAAGAAAGTTGAGTCCCGTAGGGACGACTGAATAAACCTGGAAAGAGTTTTTCAGTCGTCCCTACGGGACTCAATACTTTTTATGCTTTCTGTTCCCAGCCATAAATGGCTGGGCTATTTTCAACTGTCCCTGACGGGACAGAAGTAATCTGCCCCTTTTCCCTTGGTTCTATCGAGTTCCACCGCCACCGCCGCTTTCGGCCTCTCCGCTGCCTGTAGTCGTGCGGCCTTCGGAGTCAAGGAGCGTGATGGTTTGCGCGAAGTCTGTCAGAGAGCGCAGTCCCGGTTCTATGACGCGACGGTCGCCGACCACAAGTATAGCCATGCGTGACGGGTCAAGATACTTGCTGGCGGCTCGGTTTACATCTTCGATGGTGACGGCGCGCACACGCGTTATGTAGTTGTTGAAGTAGTCGTCCGGCAGACCGTAAAGCACCACGTCTGTCAGGCGGCTCGAAATCTGTTCCGGCGTCTCGAAGCCGCGCGGGTAGCCGCGAATGATGGCCTGCTTGGCGAACTCCAACTCTTTCGCGTCAACGGGACGCCCGCCCCTCACAGCGTTTAGTTCCTTCATGAACTCCATGACAGACTCTTTCGTCACAGCCGTTTGCACGCCCGCGCTCGCCGTAAACGGCCCCGCGCCGCGACGATAGTCGAACTGTGTGCGCGCCCCGTAGGTGTAGCCCTTGTCTTCGCGCAGGTTCATGTTGACGCGCGAAGTGAACTGCCCGCCCAGCAGCGTATTCAAAACCAGAAGCGGGAAGAAATCGGGCGTCGTGCGCGGCTGGCCTATCTGTCCAATCATGAGAACGCTCTGCGCCGCGCCGGGTTTGTCAACGAGGTAGATGCCTGCTTTCTCCCGTGCAGGCGGTGCCTGGATGTTGACGGCTGGAACCTCGCCCGGCTTCCAGTTTGCGAAAGCCTTTTCAAGCTGCGGTGCTATCTCGTCCATCGTCACGTCGCCCGTGACGATGATGGCCGCGTTGTTCGGGCGATAATAGGTTTCATAGAAGCGCTTCACGTCGTCGTTGGTGATTGCTTTGATGGAAGCCTCGTCGCCTATGGACGGATGGCCGTACGGATGGTTGCGGCCATAAAGGAGCGAAGCGTAGACGACGCCTGCGATGGCATTGGCGTCGTCCTTGCGCTGCATAAGCTGAGCCAGGCGGGAGCCGCGCTGTAGCTGCAACTCTTTTTCAGGGAAGGACGCGTTGGTGATGACATCTGCGTAAATTTCGAGCGCACGCATCAAGTGTCGCTTGAGCGACAATAGACTGACGCCGCTCAAATCCCAGTCAGCGCCGGTTCCGAGCCGCGCGCCTATAGCCCCAAGCTCATTGGAAATCTGCAAGGCATCGCGCGTCTTTGTTCCTTCGTCAAGCAGCGCGGCGGTCAGATTCGCCAGTCCGGCCTTATCCAAAGGGTCTGCGGCTGCGCCCGTCTTCAAGACCAGATTCATGCTGACCACTGGCAGCTCGTGCTGCTCTACGACGATTACTTCAAGGCCGTTCGAGAGCTTGCGCCGCTGCATCGTGGGAAGTTTGAACGAAGGGTCGGCCTTCGGCTTCGGTTGAGCGTAAAGCCCGCCAAGGCCGGACTGGTCTTTGGGTTTCTGTTTACCCTTGCCGCCGCCCTGCGCTTGAGCCGAAGGAGGCGTTGCGCCTGCGGGTGCGGTGGCCGAAGCCTCCGTCTTGGTCTGTGCCTGTGCGCCTGCGGGACGATCCGCGCCCTGTTGCGGCGTGGTCGTGGCGGTCGAGGGTGAAACCGGCCTTGCTCCTCCCTGCTGTTGCGGGGCTGCGGCTGCGCCTCCGCCTGTCTGCGCCCCTACGGTCTGCTGCGCGGGCGAAGCTATTGCCTGACCCGGCCCTTCAGGCACGGCCTGGCCTGTGGTTGCTCCGCGCGGGCGCGGCATCACGGTCAGCACAAGCCGCTTGTCATTTAAATAATTTTTCGCCACGCGACTGACATCCGCCGATGTCACCTGACGGTAGCGGTCAAGGTCTTTCTGGAAATAGCCCGGGTTCTTGACAAAGATAGAGTACTGATTCAACTGGTCGCTCTTGCCGCCGAAGCCGCCGACGGTTTGCAGGCCGTAGACGAAAGCAGCCTCTCGCGCGTTGTAGGCGCGCTCCATCTCTTCGGGCGTGGGCGGCTCTGCTTTGAGCTTTTCAAGCTCGGCATTGATGGCGTCTTCCAGCTCTTTCAGCTTCGCTGCACGCTCTTCAGGCGTCTTGCCCGGCTGCTTCAAGGTCGCCGTTATCTGAAACTGTCCGCCCAGCTCGCGCGAGTTGTTGAAGGCCGAAACGTCCTGCGCTATCTGCCGCTCGTAAACGAGCGCGCGGTAGAGGCGCGATCCCTTGCCGCCCGTCAGGATTGTGCCGAGCGTATCCAGAGCCGCGTCGTCCTTAGACCATTGCGGGACGCTGAACCAAGTAGTGTAAATGCGTGGCAGCGAGACGCGATCATCCATCGTCATTCGCGTCTCTTTCTCAATCACAGGCTGCGTGATATTCAGAGGCTTAACTTCCGGGCCGCGCTTCAAGGGGCCGAAATATTTTTCGACGAGTGTACGCGCCTCTTTCGGATTAAGGTCGCCAGCGACGACAAGGCTCGCGTTGTTCGGCGTGTAGAAGCGTCGGAAGAAGTCTGAGACATCCTCGCGCGAGGCGGCGGCGATGTCTTTAAGGTCGCCAATAGTCAGCCAGTGATACGGATGATTCGGTGGATAAATCGTTTCGGCAATCTTTGCGCCGACTAAACCGTACGGGCGATTGTCATAGTTCTGTCGCTTCTCGTTCGATACCACATCGCGCTGGTTCTTGAGCTTCTCTTCTGTCAGGGAATCCAGCAGGTAACCCATGCGGTCTGATTCCAGCCACAGCGCAAGCTCCAGGAAGTTTGACGGCACGACCTCCCAGTAGTTCGTGCGGTCTGTATTGGTAGAGCCGTTCAAGGTTCCGCCCGCTTCCTGTAAGGGCACGAAATAATCGTCATCATGGTGAAGCGAGCCTTGAAACATCATGTGCTCGAAAAGATGTGCAAAGCCTGTGCGTCCCGGCACTTCGTTCTTCGAGCCGACGTGATACCAGACGTTGACGGCCACAATCGGCGTTGAATGGTCTTCGTGAAAGATGACGCGCAGGCCGTTCGCTAATGTGAACTCTGTGTAATTGATTGGCGGCAGCACGGTGGTCTCTTTCTGTTTTTGTACATTGTTCGGCGCGTTCTTCTGCGCGAGGGCAAGGGTGGGAGAAAACATGGAAACGGCGAGCACAAAGGCCGCCAGAATTTTAATTCTCATGACGCTCTATCCTCCTCTTAAGCCCCGCGCCTTCAAAACTAAGGAGAGCCTGGGCGCGGGCTTGATGATGAAGAAGGGAGCGCGTGCATCCCTGGAATCTGAAGGCGCGCTCTGTTCTCCTGATGTTTTTAACTGGTTCTGCTAAGGGGAAAATCTGATGGCTGATTTTAGCGCGAGAAGAAGGCAAAAGGCAAAAAGGGAAGACACGCCTTTGACCTGATAAACTTATGTTACGCAAGAAAGCTATTTGAGAAGTTGCAACAACCGGTCTGCGCGAGCAGAAGGTAGAGTGTAGCCCCAGACGTGAGCCTGGGTTAACAGGCTCCCTCAATTCTAAGCCCGCGTTAGCGGGCGACAGATATTCAGGCAGGGAGAGCAACACTTCTGTCGTCTGCTAACGCAGACTCGAATATTTATGCGCTTTCCCCAGACTGCGCCTGCGGCGTTCGTCTGGGGCTTTATTCTTCCGTCTGCTCGCGCAAACTGGTTGAGACCTTCCTTCAACCTCCCTTTTACCCATATTCACCTTTTGCCCCTTCTTTGCCTTCTTCTTCCGTCCGTTGTTAAAATCCATCGAAAGCTCAAATCATAAAAAGCTAATGGCACTTGAGACAGATTTCATAGTCGTCGGCAGCGGCATAGCGGGTTTGCGCGCAGCCGTCCAACTTGCGCTCGCGGGCGCGCGCACGACCGTTTTGACCAAAGACCGCACGAGCGAGTCCAACACGGAATATGCGCAGGGCGGAATCGCCGTCGCCCTCTCGGAAGAGGACGAGGTTGCGCTGCATGAAGAGGACACACTGAGCGCCGGTGCGGGGCTTTGCGATAAGGATGCCGTGCGCGTGATGGTTGAAGACGGGCTGCGCTTGATTCAGGAGTTGATAGATTGGGGCACGGAGTTCGACCGGGAGGCTGGCCGCTTGGTCTTCACGCAGGAGGCCGCACACTCGCGCCGTCGCATCCTGCATGCTCATGGCGATTCGACGGGACGTGAGATTGTGCGTTCCCTGATTGCGCGTGCGCGGCGCGAGCGAGCGATTGCCTTCGTCTCGCACGCGGGCGTAGAGAGCCTGATTGTTGTGGACGGAAAATGCTGCGGCGTGCGTTATCTAGATCCGCTGGTGCGTGCGCCCAGAGAGTTGTGGGCGCGAGCAGTCGTTCTGGCTTCGGGCGGAGCGGGACAGGTCTTCCTGCATACGACTAACCCGGAGGTGGCGACCGGCGACGGGATGGCGATGGCATTTGATGCTGGCGCGGAGCTTTCGGACATGGAGTTTGTGCAGTTTCATCCGACCGCGCTCAACATCAAGGATGCGCCGCGCTTTCTTCTTTCGGAGGCGATGCGAGGCGAAGGCGGCGTGCTGCGTAACGCGCGCGGCGAGCGCTTCATGTCGCGTTACCACGAGCGCGCAGAGCTTGCTCCGCGCGATATAGTCAGCCGCTCAATAGTAGCGGAGATGGAGCGCACCGGAACCCGTACTGTCTATCTGGACATGACCTCGCTTGACCCGCGCTTTGTCAGACGCCGCTTCCCCAAGATTTACGACACCTGCCTGCAATATGGTCTTGATCTGACAAGAGACCGCCTGCCCGTCTCGCCCGCCGCGCACTATTCTATGGGCGGCATTCGCACAGACCTTGAAGGGCGCACTACACTCGACGGACTTTATGCTGCGGGCGAAGTCGCCTGCACGGGAGTGCATGGCGCAAATCGTCTGGCCTCGAACTCTCTACTCGAAGGCTTAGTCTTCGGCGCACGCGCAGGCAACAGTGCAGCGCTCGATTATGCGAATGAGAGAGCGAGAGTTTTGACGGAAGTGTCGGTGGAAGACGAAAGAGAGACTGAGCCGCAGAGGGAGGGATTGGGAGAAATCGCGCTCGCCGTGCGTAAGCGCGTCAAGCGCCTTATGTGGGAGCGCGTCGGCATACAGCGCAGCCGCGCCTCCATAGCCCGCGCCCTGTGGGAGTTTGAGCAGATAGCACGCGCGCCGCTTCGTCCCCCTTCGCGCAATTTCCTGACGGTTGCCAGCTTGATTGCGCGCGCCGCCCTCTGGCGCGAAGAGTCGCGCGGCGCACACTACCGCACGGATTTCCCCAAACGAGATGACGAACGCTGGCGCGTGCATTCCGTTATGCATAAGGGCACTGAAATCACATCAAGCGAGAGAATAGATTTTGCAGAAGCAGTCGGGACGGGCTAGTCCCAGATTAGAAAACTCTTTCTTTCGACTTGGGACATGGGACTTGGAACCTGGGACTTAAACAGATGGCACAATTCAGACAACTGCATGACTGGGATTTGACGCCGCGCGAGGCCGTGGAATTACAGAAGCGATTGCGCGAACAAGTGAGGATTACGCCGCTCGCCGGAGAGATTAAGACAATCGCGGGCGCAGACATCTCCTTTAACAAGTTCGAGCCGACGGTTTACGCAGGGGTAGTCGTACTGAGTTTCCCTGAGTTGGAAGTAATCGAAGAGGTCGGGGTGGTGAGCGAAACCAGGTTTCCATACGTGCCCGGACTGCTTTCATTCCGCGAGACGCCTTCGGTTTTAGAGGCGTGGTCGAAGTTGAAGACAGAACCGGACGCGTTGATGCTGGACGGTCAGGGACTCGCTCACCCGCGACGCGTAGGCATCGCATGTCATGTAGGGCTGCTGATAGAACGCCCCACACTGGGCTGCGCGAAATCCGTGCTGGTCGGAAAGTATGAAGAACCGCCCACAGAGCGCGGTGCGTGGACGGAGATGATTCATAAAGGTGAGGTGGTCGGCGCGGCTGTCAGGACGAAGCGAAACGTCCAGCCCATTTTCGTTTCCCCTGGACACCTGATTAATCTGGAGGGCGCGATTGACCTGACGCTGCGCTCGGACGGCGGCTATCGCCAGCCGGAGCCAACCCGCCGCGCGCACCTATTAGTCAACGCGCTCAGGCGCGGCGAGCGCGAGCCGGGCGCAGAAATGATAAACAGCACAGGGAAGCTTTTCTAAGAAGATGCTTTTTCAAACAGCTTCCTCTTGAGTCCCGTAGGAACGATTGATAATAGTCCCAGCCATTTATGGCTGGGACTATAAAGCACAAAAAACCATTGAGTCCCGTAGGGACGACTGAAATCTCTTTACTGATTTATTCAGTCGTCCCTGGCGGGACTTTGAACATAGCAGTCATAAGAAAATAAGAAGCCCCGGTAGGGGCGAAAGATTCTCAAGGCGGAGATTTCTTTCGCCCCTACCGGGGCTTTAACTTCTTTCCCTTGCCAATTCCCATGACTTACGTCATGGGCTAAATTCTGCCGCCCCCTTCAGGGGCTTAAAACAATCCGTACTGCTTTTATTCTACGACCGTGAACTTGGCTGTAGGCGAAAGGGTTTGTCCCGAAACGCGGTCGCGTACGCGGACTGCTATCTCGTACTCGCCAACTGCCAGGCCGCTCGTCTGCATCAGGCGCGCGAGGGTGAGTCGCTGACCTGAATCCGAAAGGCCGCTCCAGTCTTCCGTCTGCTTGCCTATCTCTTTACCGCCTTTCATCAGCACGTACTCGACATCCACAGATGGGCGCAGGGTGGTCTGATCAATCCCGGCGTTGTAAATCTGCATGTAGATGCCTACGTCCTGTCCGCGCTTGTAGGTGCCGGAGACATTCGGTATCACCTTGACGTTGCCGATGACGAACTGTCCGACCGCAGGCTGGTTGCTCAGGCTTTGCATACGCGCAGCCAGCACGAGCGTAGAGGTCGAGAGCTTTGCCGCGTCGTACTTCGGAACATTGAAGCCGACGTGGCGTATGCCGGTTGCGCCGGATGTCACGTCGCGCACGATGACATCAACCTTGTAGGTGCCGGGCGCAAGCGCGATGGCTTTCTGGTAAGCGCTCTTGCGGTCTTTGGCGTCCGTCAACTCAGACGTTGTGGCCTGTGTGATAACAGGGTCTTCGAAGACGCCCACGCGACGACCTGAAACGGCTGTTATCTTGCCGAAGATGTTAATGCGCGCTTCCTGAAGTCCGCCCTTATCAACGAAGGACAAATCCTTGTTGTCGGTCTGAATGGTGACGGCTGTGATGACGCGCTCGTCCGACTGTCGGAAGAAGTCTATGCGTACGTCGAAGTTCAACGGGTTCTCTTCGACCACGCCGCGATTGACCGCCTCGGCCAGGTCAGAGAACCTAACCTGGGGGGGACGACCCAGCTCGAACATGGTAATCATCTTCGTGAAGGGATTGTCCTGCTCGCGCTGGTAGTTACTGCCCTGCCCGAAGCCGCCTATGCGTGACGCGCGAGTTTCAAGCCCAAGCTGTTCGGCCAGAGTCTGGCCTGCGCCCGGAACATACAGCAGTGCGTCCTTGTCGTTAGGATTGGTTGTCAGGCGATACTCGCCCGTTCCAGTGGGGTCAACGAACTCAAGCTCGATGCCTGAGCCGACGCCAGCAATGTAGCGATAAAACCAGCGCTCGAACGGGTAAGTCGTAGTGTCGCCGCCGCCTTCCCAGGGCATGCGAGAGTAGGGGCCGCCCATCGGGTGCGTTTCGCGCTCGTCAGGCTTGCCGTACATAATCCAGATACGGCCACGGTCTGTTTTCCAGCCGGGGATGCCGCTGGTGAAATGCTCGTTGGCGTAGGCTATGCGCTCGTAATATTCTTCGCGGTATTCGTTCTCGTCCGTGTCCGGGTCCGGGTCGCGGCGTCGCCAGAACTCTTCTATGAATGCCTCGCGCTCCTCATCGGTCTGCAACTTCTTGAAGGCTTTGCGCTCGTCATCCGTGATGATGTAGGAAACGTCCTTTTCGAGCCAGTCCTTGTAGACCTTCTTCAATTCGGGTTTGACGTTACGATCACGCTGCGTAGGGTCCTGGCTCTGGCCTTTGTTCTTATCCTTTTGCGCCAGAGCGAGGGGGCTGGCAATTGCCAGAGCCAGAATGGAGAGAGCCAGACGGCACATCAACTTGTGGTGTGACATAAACTTTTATAACTCCTGTTTAATTCGACGGGGAAACTTCTCAGACCCCGCACACGCACTTCCGACATGCGCAATCCGGGAGCTTGCTTTTCAGTTTTTCACTGAAACTTCAGGAAACAACTCAAAGGACTTCTCTAATCAGGCCGGGAGCGCCAGCCGTTGGTCTTCGAGTGAACTGGAATTTTAGGTGCGCTCGCCAGCAGAGTCAAGATGCGGCGGGGGTAGTTCCGGGTTGCCCGCTAAACAGATAAAAAATAAGAGGTTAGAGGTCAGAGGTTAGTAGTTCTCTTTCTTTTACTAATCTCTAATCTCTGACCTCTGACCTTTAACCTCTAGCCTCTAGCCTCTTTCGTTCGCGGCTTGCCGAATATCCAGGCGACGAGGATTGAGACGACGTAGAGGACTATCATGGGCGCGGCAAATAGCAGCATGTTCGGGATGTCGTTGGTGGGCGAAAGTATGGCCGCCGCAACCAGTATGACAATCAGCGCGGTCTTCCAGACGCGCAGCAGAAAGCGCGCCGTCACAATCCCTATGCGCGCCAGCACGTAGGTAATGGCAGGCATCTGGAAAACTACGCCCATCGCCAGCATGACCAGAATAATGAAATCGAAATAGTCGTCCGCTTTCAAGAGCAGGCGGAAATCCTGCCCTAGTCCCAGTAGATACTTCGCCGCCGGGGGAAAGATGATGTAGTAGGCGAAGGCCGCGCCGATGATGAAGGAGATGGACGAAAGAACTATGAACGGGTAGACGTAGACGCGCTCGTGCGGGTAAAGGCCGGGCGCGACGAAAGCCCAGATTTGCCAGAGCAGGAAGGGCACTGAAAGACAGATGGCCGCATAGAGAGAGACTTTCACATAGAGCGAAAAAGGCTCCATAGCGGTCGTCACAATCAACTTGTCGTCAATGCCTGCCATCGCGTCCGGCTTGGCGCTGAAATCAAGCGGAAGGCGAACTCCCTTTGGGATGACTGTATTTCCGGCAAAGAGCGGCTCGTCCGTGAAGACACCCAATCGCCCCTGTGTGTCATAGGCCACGCGCGCCTGAACGGATGTGCCTACAGGGATGACGCTCGCGCCAATCTTGGTCGTCTCCGCGAAGACGTAACGCCCGGTGTCGCCTTCCTTCAGGGAGTTGAGCGGCAGGATCATCTCTTTGCCTGTGAGACCGCCCATGGGAAGCTCTCGGCGCTGGGCTTCGGCCAGCGCGCGCTGAACCGGGACTGCAAGGAAATTGTAGATGCGGTCGGAGAAGAACCAGCAGACCAGAAAGGCCAGGAAGACGAAGAGGAAGGAGCGTATCAGGCGGCTGCGCAGCTCGTCCAGATGCTCCAGAAAAGACATCTGGCCGCCAGGCCCTTCATCGCCTCGCTTCTTCGTGCCTGCTTCTAAGAGAGTAGCCATCCTTAAATAAAAATGTTGGTGTGAGTCATGCGCGTAAAAGCCTCTATGGTTTTAGAGCCAGTCGCGCTTGGCTGGCGTCTCCGGCGCTGCTGCGGTTTCGTCGGAGCGTGACGCCGTTTGCTCTCCTGTATCGTTGGAAGATGAGCGGGCAACGGTGGACGGAAGCGTTTGAGTTGTGCCCCATCGCTCTTCGTCGGCTGTGGCCGCGCCCTCAGTGGCAGCCTCTAAAGCGTCCAGTCTTTCGACGGGGTCTGCGATTACTGATTGGTCGTCTTGCAGCATCGCACGCGCCATGCGTCCCTCTTCTGCAAACTTCTCCACCTCGACCTCTTTCTCCCACGTGCGCTTGAAGTCTTCGGAGGCGCGCTTAAACTCGCCCAGACTCTTACCCAACTGCCTGCTCAATTGCGGAAGCTTTCGCGGGCCGAAGAGGATGAGCGCTGCAATCAGTATGATGAGCAGCTCGCTCGTCCCTAAAAACTCAAAAATCGCCAGAAACATTTCTCTTACCTGCTTACATTAAAATGTGCCGCGCTTCCGTTTTAGCAGAGGAGGGAAACGAGATGTGCATGAAATTCTCGCACCGCTCATTGGATGCGTCAAGCAGATGAAGTCGCTGATAGTGTTTTAATCGTAGATTAAGTGAAAGGAAGATTGATATTCACCACAGAGACACAGAGAGCACAGAGGCAGCACGGAGGCTTGAATAGTATTCAACTCTTTGTGCAACCTCTGTGCCCTCTGTGTCTCTGTGGAGAAATGCCTCTCGCATCACATTCAATTCCAAACCGAAACACAACTCGTTCTCCAGCAGTGTCCGGCTTCGGCCAGGGTCGTTCACTTACGCAGCTTTTGTTATAATTCCTTCATGCAATTCAGGAAGAAACTTTCTTACGCCGCCAGCGCTTTTCTGTTTTTCTCGCTGCTCATGACAGGCGTCACGGCGCGTTCGATACCTTCGGCAGAATCATTAAGAATTGATGCCGTGGCGTCGCCGCCGGAACAGGATTATCTGGTGTATGTGGTTTCGGAATCGGCGGACGAAATTACGCTCGTGCGCTTCGGGCCGAAGGGTGCGCGTGTAGACCACAAGCTGGGCACGGGCGTCATGCCTTCTGATATAGACGGGCCGCACGGGATGGCTATCTCCAGAGACAAGGAGTTCTACTACATCTCGCTCGCGCACGGCGCGCCGTTCGGCTCTGTCTGGAAATACTCGGTTAAAACGGACGCTGTCTTAGGCAAAGTTACGCTCGGCATGTTTCCGGCGACGATGGACGTATCGCCCGACGGCCAGTTCCTGTACGTCGTCAACTTCAATCTGCACGGCGACATGGTTCCGTCGTCCGTCTCCGTAGTCTCCACGGAATTGATGAAGGAGCTGGCGCGCATTACTACCTGTACGATGCCGCACGGCTCACGCTTCAACCCGCAGGGTACGAAGCATTACTCGGTCTGCATGATGGACGACATGCTCGTGGAGATTGATACCGCGACCCTTAAAGTCTCTCGCTATTTCGTGCTCACAAAAGGCAAAGAGATGGGCATGACGGGCGCACCAAAGGCGCAGACTATGCAAAGCATGCCGGGGATGAATATGGGCGGGACGCGCGACACTGGCGGTCACGGTCTGGAACCTCCCAAACCCGGCGACGTGTCCTGCTCGCCCACCTGGGCGCAGCCCTCTACGGACGGCTCCAAAATTTATGTCGCCTGCAACAAATCGAGCGAGATAGTCGAGATAGACGCAACCACATGGAAGATGACGCGCCGCATAGCAGGCGGCCCCGGCGTCTATAACCTGGCCGTCACAAAAGATGGGCGGCTCATAGGCACGAACAAGCGCGGCCCTTCGGTTTCCGTCATAGACCTCAAGACCGGCAAGGAACTCGCGCGTATCCCGACCAAGCGGCGCGTCGTACACGGAGCAGTCATCTCGCCCGACGACCGCTACGCCTTCATCTCCATAGAAGGCATCGGCTCGGAACCCGGCACAGTCGAAATCATTGATTTACAGACTTTGAAATCCGTCGCCACCGTTGATGTAGGGGGACAGGCCGGAGGAATTGATTTTCTAAGGATGGAGCCTGCGCAGTAGCTGAGTAGCGACTCTTATCACTCGAAGGAGCATCGCCGTGAATCACGAAAACACTTGAAGCACAAAACATGTGTGCCATTGATGGCAAAGCTCAGAGACCCCAAAAAATCATCGAATCGGCCAATAAATACCTCATTTCGGCTATGGAATTATTGTTGACAGCGACGGTAAAGCGGTATATAGCAACTCGTTGACAGTTCTTTTCACGTTAAGAAGGAGTCTCACTTCTCTGAGTTCCGCCTCTGCTTAATCTCCTACTAGCAGTCGGGATTTCAAGGCAATAATGATTTCGACATATGCTTGAAGACATTCAAATCTTGCACAACCTAAGAGGGGGGTAGAATTTATGAGATGGCTTTCACCAAGCATACATGCCAAGCGATGGCTTGGATTAATTTCAATACTGATTCTGACTGTCGCAACAGTATGCCTTATTTTGACTTCCAGAGAACTCTATGCAGCTATAAGAACCCAAGACGTTAATGTTACAGCACAGAAACAAGTTGGTTCGCCCATTACTTTGGAAATCATCAGCGTCACTTCTTCAAATCCCAAAGAGCCTGTGTTTAGCTATGACGTGATAAACACAGGGTCTAAAACTATTAAGGCTTATGCAATTCGAAATGATGTTACTGTCGGCTCAGACGTAAATAGCGGGGTAACCTATTCTTACATGCATGAGCCTTCTGCTTTCCTCTATCCTGGCACAAGGCGTTTGGAGTCATTTGGCTCGGTTACGTATGGCGGAGATGTGAGCAAAGTAGTCTTATCGGTTGATTATGTAGAATTCGAGGACGGGGCAACTTGGGGCGACGATATATTCAAAATTTCAGAAAAATTTGCTGGACAGCGTGAAGGTTATCGAGCCGCTATTAAAAAGTTACGCGAAAACTTCAAGTCTAAAGGGAGAGGCGCTTTACTATCAGCCCTTGAAAATGATTTTACCGATTTATATCCTCAAGCAGACAAGCCACAGCAGTGGAAGGACGGATTCAATAATGGCTTGAAAATTGCGCGCTCACGACTTAAATACATTCACAAGAACGGCGGCGTGTCCGCATTAGAATACGAGCTAGAGAAACCGCTTGAAGAAACCCCAAAGGAGCAGTGAAATGAATTATCGTTTATTGCTTCTGCTCTCGTTGCTTCTCTTCCTTGCATCTGTATCCATAAAGATATGGATGGTTAAAGCACAACGCCAACGTAAGCAAGTGGGCACTCCAAGCTGTAATGTTTTTGTCAGCAACAGCGCTTCTGCAACAAAGTGCGCTCGGACAAAATGTTTAAGCCCACAAGGAGATAGCTTTGAGAATTATGAGAGATGTACTCCTGATCCATATACACAGGACAAGCAGATTTGCGAAGCAGTACCTACGGATTGCGAATTGACTCAATCTGTAAGTTGCTCCGATGGTGATCGTACCATCTCTTATAATTACTATTGCCCAAATAGTAATCTGTCAACTGGTAATACCCTTACGATTATCTGCCCCGTAACATGTACAAAATGTCTTGTAAAACCAAACCTCTACAATCAATGCCCGCGGGGCTACTACAATGATAATGGGTGTTGTATACCACGAGAACAGATTGCCTGTACGACACCGGCAATCAACGGAAGTTGTCCGCTTGGAGGGCCGCCGGATGAATTTGGTATGTGCTGTAGTTCGGCTGACTGCGGAGAGCCTGTGGTTTATCCCTGCAACGCATACTTGCCAGCCAATAACTGTCCCTACACTTTTGAGCAAAGCCCATGCCCGCCCTCTCCGGTCTTAATTGACGTTGCAGGCAATGGCTTTGACCTGACGGATGCAGCCGAGGGGTGAACTTCGATGTTGACGGCGATTCAAATCAGTTGAAAGAACGACTCTCCTGGACGCGAGCAGATTCAGATGACGCATGGCTCTTCTTTGACCGCAATGAAAACGGAGTAGTTGATAGCGGCAGGGAGTTGTTCGGCAATTTCACGGAACAACTACCTGTTGCCAATCCTCCTAATGGCTTCAATGCGCTCACTCGCTTTGATATGCCTGATAGAGGCGGCAATAGTGATGGAGTAATAGATAGTCAGGATAAAGTCTTTTCTTATCTTCGATTGTGGCAGGACGTAAATCATAACGGCGTTTCTGAAGCAGGTGAACTGCATACTCTGGTGGAATTAGGCGTGGCAAAATTGGAGTTAGATTATAAGGAATCAAAGCGTGTTGACTAGTTCGGCAATAAATTCCGCTATCGTGCGAAGGTCAGAGACGCGAAGGGAGCGCAGGTCGGCAGGTGGGCTTGGGATGTATTTCTGACCATGCATTAAGTAGCAGCAGGTAACTACAGAATTAAAGGAAGATTCTTAACTTAAGACATCATTCCCCCGGCGTTGATGTTGATCCCTGGAATCTGGGTTTGCCTAAGCGGACTATCCAGAGGCCGGAATTGATGTCAACGAAGTAGACCATTCCTTTGTGCGGCTGCGCGCCCCAGGTGAAGGGAAGGTTTGTGCGGAAGCCGTCCTGCGTTCCAGTCCAGAGCCGTCCTATCTCTCGTCCCTGCCGGTAAAGCTCTCCGCGCAGCTCGCCCGACACGTCCAGCACGCGCCCCCCTCCGTTGTAGTAGCCCATGTAGAGAATGTCGTCCTCGACCCAGATGTTGTGCGAGCCTGCTTCGGGCACACTGTATTCCGCAACCTTGCGCGGCTGCTCTATGTTCGAGACATCGAGTACGTGAACGATGCCGCGCACGGGGATGCGGTCGCGGCTGGAGATGTCGAAGATTTCGGGAAAGACCTCGTCGCCGACGAAGAGGTAATTCTTGTAGCGGAAGACGGCGTGCGCGCCCGCGAGCCAGCCGTTGCCGTAAAGGTCGTAGTAGTTGAAACGGAAGTTGCTGACGAGCTGCGGCTTTTCCGGACTGCCGCCTTTGATGCCATTGCCTACATCCAGAATGATGACACCATCGCGCCAGTAAGCAAGATATGCAAGGCCGTCTTTGACGTAAATGTCGTGCAGGTATCGCCCGCCTACCTGTTCACCGCCCTCTTCGGTCTTAGTGGTCGTCGCCACCTGATTCTCAATCTGCCAGCGCGCGACCTCCTTCGGCGCTTTCACATCCTGAAAATCAATTACGCGCATGGAGCCTGTCGCATCGTCCGTGAGAAAGACATAGTGCTGGTAGATGAATGCGGAGTGGACGCCGCCCGTCACGGTCGTCGTGTATTCGGAGAGAATCTTCGGATGCGCAAGGTCTGAGGTGTCAAGAAAGACTATGCCGTTCTTGCGGGTCGAAGCGCCCTCGCGCGTGATGACGCCGATTTTACCGTCCGCAGAGATGCTCACATCGTTGACGATGTGCGCGTCCACCTTAAGCATGTCCGTCAACTTAGGGTTCTTCGGGTCGGAGATGTCGTAAATTAAAACTTTGTCGGAGATGGTAGAGACGTAAGCGTAGTTACCAAAAATCCACTGCTCCGCGGCCTGCGTGTCCTTGAGCGGCGCGCGTCCGACGACTTCAATCTCGCGCTCGATGTTGCGGGGCGTGACGACGACCGATGCAATGGCGTTGCGGTCGCCGCTCGTGGCCGTGATAATGTAAGTGCCCGGACGCTCTGCTACAAACCCGCCGTCAGATTCAATCATCGCGCCGTCGCCCGATACTTCCCAGCGAACGAAAGCCTTGCCGTTCTGTCCGCTAGCCATAGCCTTAAAGCGTATGACATCGCCCGTGCGCGCCGTAGTCGTCTTCGGCTCTATGGTCAGAGCCGTAACGGCGCTCTTGATTACATTAACAGTTACAGTGCCGTTGGCCGCGTCCGAAGTTGCGCGCAAGGTGGCTGTGCCGGGTGCAAGTCCAATCACTACGCCCGCAGGGTCAACCGTTGCGATGTTGGGATTGTCGGATTTCCAGGCGAGGCTCGCGCGCGGCAAAGGATTACCGTTGAAGGCGCGCGCCGTGGCGCTGAGCTTTACTGTGCCGCCGACATTGAGCGGCGTTGTGACGGGAGCAATATCAATGCGCGCGGCTGGCGACGGCTTGACGTTGATAGTCGCGAAGCCCAGTTTCCCGCCGACGATTGCCCCGACTGTTACCTCACCGGAATTATAGAAATTGACTATACCGTCTTCACCCGCCAGTGCCAGATCAAACGGCGCGGCGAACCACGTGGTCGCTTTAACTCCAGGAATGGGCTTGCCCTCTGCATCAAAGGCCGTCGCGGTGAATTGCAAAGGCTTTCCGACCTCTGCCTCCGCTGCCGCTGCTTTGATCTCTACCTTTGCAACGGCAGGGCTGCCCGCAGTCGCTTGCTGTTGAGCGCCCGCGCCAGCCGTCGTCATGAATAGAAGCGCCACCACCAGCATCCATGACATGAGATTACGAACCGTAGACATCTTCCGACCACCTCCGAAAAGTTTTTAATCTGTTCCCACTAGATTCCGAGCCGAGCTAAGAGCGCACGCGCGGCGAGTGAATTTAAGAAGTGAAGGGAATCTTGCTACCGAGCAGGATAGGTGTCAAGTTTGATAAAAGGTTTATTGAAGAGTTTCGCCAAAAGGTTAAATCAAGAAAGAATCCACAGAGAGTCCCGCAAGGGACGATTGATAATAGCCCAGCACTTCAGTGCTGGGAATAAGTTGCGATAGAAATACGGAGTCCCGTAGGGACGACTGAAATCTTCCTTTGAATAATTCAGTCGTCCCTACGGGACTCAAACTTTTCTTGCAATCTATTCCCAGCGATAAATCGCTGGGCTATTATCGTCTGTCCCTACAGGACAATAAATAACTTCTGCTCTTACGCCGCTACTGTGCTGTAGTGCAGGCTCTTAACTTTGCCGCTCTTTCTCAAGGAGACTTCGTGCGCGATCTCAAGGATGCGGTCAACTGTGAAAGGCTTGGCGACGACCCAGTCAACCTGAGCCTCCTTCTGTTCGGTGGAGCCGACGGCTTCGCCCCAGCCTGTGATGACGGCCATCGGAATACACTTGCTTCGCTCACGTATGGCTCTTGCCAGTTCCCAGCCGCTCATGCCCGGAAGACCTACGTCCGTAAAGACCGCATCGAATTTTTCGCCGTCATATAAACAGAGCGCGTCACGACCGTTCGCCGCCGTGATGACTTCAAAGCCATCTGTTTCGAGAATGTCCTGCAACAATTCGCGCACGTAGTCTTCGTCGTCTATGACAAGTATCTTCGTCTGGCCGGGAGAGAGCGACGGCTTGGAGGGCAGCGTCAGTTCTCCGGTGGGCAGCAACTTCACAGCGCCGCGCGCCACAGGCATGCGTATACGGAAAGTAGTGCCGCTTCCGACTTCGGATTCAACCAGAATGATTCCCTCATGCCTGCGGACTATCCCGTATCCGACGGCCAGTCCCAATCCCATTCCTGCTTTACCCTTAGTTGTAAAGAACGGGTCGAAGATTCTTGAGCGGACTTCCGCAGTCATCCCCATTCCGGTGTCATGCACGCTGATTTCCACCTGCCCGTCTACTTCTTCGGCAGAGAGCGTCAGGCGTCCACCCTGCGGCATGGCATCCACTGCGTTGAAGACCATGTTGACTAAGACTTCTCTCATCTCCGATGCGTCGCCCATCACGAGCGCGTTGGAGCGAATCTGAAGGTCAAGGCTGATTTGAACATTGGCGGCCTGCGCGCGGTCTTTCCAGCGCGGGCGTGTGATTTCGCTGACATCGAAAAGGAGTTGATCGACGGCCACGGGAGCGAAATCATGGTCTCTGCGCTGGCGCGCAAAGTCCTGTATACGCTTGATTGTCTTCGCGCCGTCTTCGGCAGTCCTGGTGATAATCTTCAACCCGCTCTTAATCGCGTCTAGGTCGTTGGTGCGCATGAGAAGCTGAGCGCGACCGAGTATACCAGCCAGAGTATTATTGAAATCATGCGCGACGCCTGATGCCAGTTCTCCCAGAGCCGAGAGCTTTTCCAGTTGAGAGAACTGCTCGCGTATGCGTTCCTGTTCAGCGATGTAGCGAGAGAGTTCTTCGACGTGCTGTTGTGCCTGCTCGGCTGCGGCTGCGGCTGCGGTCGCCTCTACATTCTTCAGGTAGGTCTTGTAGGTGAAGTAGATGACGACGATGATGGGCGTGGTGATGATGAAGGCGTAGAAGCCGAAGGCGTCAACGAAGCGGGCGCTGATTGCGGCAGCCGACGCGCCCGCAAAGTAAGTGATGGAAGTCCACAGGTAATAGTTCTTCCAAGTGTGCCAGACAGGCTCGTCCGTTTTGAGAGCTTGAGCGACGGCGACCAGCCCCGAATTGGATATGTAATGCACGAGCGCCATAAGGTAAATGGCCGTGACGAAGTGGCCGGAATATGCGCCGTGCGCAAGCCCGGTGACCGTGCCGAAAAGATAGCGCAGCGTACAGACGGTTAGAAAGGTTGCGACAGCCATCATGCCAGAGTTGAAGATGACGGTGATGGGCTTGCGGCTGATGCGAAGGCTTGAGCAGACGCCCTCGGCTGCCGCCAGCAAGATAGCCGCCTCGCCGCCGTAAATCAGCATGGTGAGAAAGATGAAGGTGTCGGAGACTGTAATCTGCCCGCTGATGCGCGGAATCTGTATGGCGATGCGCGACGCCAGAACGATGGTGATGAGCGCCAGCAGCACGAAGCGCAAGTCCAGTTGATTAAGCTCAAGATTGAGCGCCGCGTAAATCATAACAGCAGCGCCGCTCGCGATGACCGTGTACATGTAAGGCCGTGCAAGACTCTTTCTGCTCATTAAGTCAGTCCCTCCCTTATACATTCACAACACTGATTGTAGAAAAATGGTGTCGTAGTAGCCTGCGAAGTTGAAACCTGCGCGACGGTAGAACGCGACCGCCTTACGGTTCTGTTCGTTGACGAGTAGTTGTATAGAGCGCGTGCGAGAGAGCAGCGTGCGCGACATCTGAGACAGGCACCGCGAGCCGTGCGCCTGGTTGCGCATAGCAGGGCTTGTATAGACGCCTTCCAGGTAAACGGCTCTTTCGGTGTCGGCCAGAATGTCGGCCTTAAAAAGCAGGCGCTCATCCTGTATCCAGACGAAGACCCTGCCCTGTTCTATGCGACGCGCGCAGCGTAGACGAAAGCCGACCGCGTCGCATTCCATAGGATTGATGCCGCTCTCTTCAAAAGCCATGCAAGCCTGCACGGGCATCAGGAACGGAAGATCGTCCAATGTTGCCAGGCGCAAGCCCTCCGCCTCGTCCCTGAACTCGACCAGCGAATCGCGCAGCTCGAACAGCATCTCGCGACAGACGAGGCGCACACGTTGCCCGCCGCGCGCGTAATGTCGCCAGAAGCGTTTAATGCGTTCCTCTTCACACATGATGACATGCGTGCCGGGTCTTGCGCGGGCGACGTGCGCGAAGGCTTTAAGAGCAGCATCTTCGTTTGTCTCGACCAGCGTGGCGTGGCCGACCAGGGCTACGCCCGCAAGCTCTCTGCCCGCGGCGCGGCGTACGCCATAAAAGATGCCGCGATTGAAAGGACTCTCCAGCCCGTTGTCGCGCACAAGGCTCTCCATGAAGACTGCCTGCACGGAAGCGGCGGCGGAAAGAAAGGCCAGGACTTCACGCTCGTTCTCATATGTCAGGGGTTCTACGCTCAGAGACTCGTTGCGAGCCTCAACGCCGAGCGGAATAGTGAACATCGCGGCCTTTTTCATCTCAAATGGATGGGGCATCCCTTATCTCCCGGAACGTGCGTCGCGCCTTTCATCTTCAGGCGAGGAACAAATAATCAATAGCCAAGGTAATCAACGCCGTCGTCGGCTTCCACATTTGTGGTGGCGATTGCATCGCCGCCCGTAGTAGCGGACATGGCCTGTGTCGCGGCGTCGCTTCGCAGAATGCTGTCGCCCAGGATGACGCCATCCCCCAGAATCACGCCGTCGCCCAAAATCACACCATCGCCCAGGATGACGCCGTCTCCCAGAAGCATGCTGCCCTGTAGAAAGACCGCGCCGTCGCCCAGGATGACCCCATTGCTCGTCATGATGTTGTCGCCGAGAATGACGCCCATGCTGAGTCGCGTCGAATCTCCAAGGATGACGCCGTTAGTAATGCGCGTGCCGTCGCCCAAGAGCAGCCCGGTGCCATAAACCTTCTGGTACTTCGCAATGAAATCAATGCCGATGGCGTAATTCTGATTCAGTATTAATCCCTGTGACCAGGTGAATGTGTGCCCGGCGATAGTCGTTTGCGGCGCAGGCGGCGCGGTCGTCAAAAGCGGCGCACCAAGCGGCGTGCTCGCGGTCAAATCAGTTCTAACGAGTTTAGCGAGCCGCACTGCGCCTTCCAGGTTAATCTCTCCTGCTCCCTGCTCCAGCATGTTGTATCCAGCCAGGGGCTGTGCCGTGTACATCAGGATGGCTTTAATCATGTTGGGTGTCAGATTCGGATTGACTTGTAACAGTAGCGCTGCTGCTCCGGCTACCACGGGTGTCGCCATAGAGGTGCCGTTGAGGTACATCATCTTGCGGCTGTCTACGTTGCTGACGCCCGCGTCCAGCAGCGGATTCTGAGTGACGAGCAGGTTGCGGGCGGCCTGCGCGTAGATAAGCTTGTTGCCGGGCGCTGCTACATCAGGCTTGATGAGATTATCGAAATGCTTCACCCCTTCAACATCAGTGGAGTAGCTTCTGGTCGGCCCTCTGGAACTATAAGACGCCACCACATCATCCGAGCGAGAATCAGTGCCGAAGGTATTGACGGCACCGACAGTGATGGCCGAAGGCTCGTTGCCTGGAGAATGAATCTGTCCGTAGAGTTTATCGCCGGTAGAGTTTTTCCCGTTGTTGCCTGCCGCCGCGACGACCACGATGCCTGCGTCTACCAGTTTGCGCACGGCGCGGCACACGGGGTCGTCTTTGTAAGAACTGACTGACGGAGCGCCAAGGCTCATGTTGACGACGCGAATCCTGTAGGCCGCGCGATTCTGTAGCACCCAGTCGAGCGCTGCCAGAAGCGCCGAGACAGAGCCTGCGCCATGCGAATTCAGCACGCGAAGATTTATGATCTCGGCGTTCGGCGCAATCCCTATATACTCGCCGTTCGAGACGCGGCCATTTCCGGCAGCCGTCGAAGCTACATGCGTTCCGTGGCCGTAAGGGTCATCCGTTCTTCCTTCGCCTGTGAAATCCCGGCTGGCTGTGACGCGCAATCCGTTGTTCTTGTTGAGAAAGGATTTGTGCGAAGTATCAATCCCTGAATCGAGCACGGCTATACTGATGCCTGTGCCGTCCAGATAACTGGTCGTCTGTAAAAGCCCCGGAAGCGATGTGCTCTTCTGCTCGCGTACGGCGTCCGCACCCGTAGTCTTTGAAATGTGGCCGAAAGGAATAATCTCCTGATCCAGAGAAACGTTCAGGACTTCGTCGAACGATGACAGGTATTCAACAAAGCTTACGGGCAGCTCTATAGAATAGGTGCCGAGCGACTGCATGTAGCGGCGTATGTTTATGCCGCTGCGATTGAGAAGAGAATTAAGCTGCCCGCCCGGCTTGTCGTTGAGTTGTAAAATGACAGGCACCCGCTCAGCCGAGCGAAGGCGTCGAAGACGCTCGACCAGCTCAGGCGTCACTTTCTTCCTGCGCTCGCGCGTTGAATCCGTCTGCCAGAGGTCAATCAGCGCAGATGGGAAGCTTTGCGCCTGCGCGCGATTTACCAACGGAGCGCTCGAATATATAGAGAACAGCAGGGGGAGAATGAACCAAATGGCGGCAAGGGAACGCTTGATCTTTTTCACCTGACTTCTCCTTTGAAACGGGCGCGAGCGAAATTTCCTGTCAACGCCCCTTTCCTGCGCTCTCTGACGCACATCTTTTTCCGCCCCGTCAACCATTCCTGTTCGATCCCCAGTGAACATACCGTATGCTCCAGAAAGTTTTTGAAAACCGCTCGGCCAAAACCACGACGCCTTCAAAGCCGACAGCCTTCCAGACCTTGCGAAATAGAGCTATCAAAATTTTTCAATGCATCGAAGATGTCTCGTCGCCGCTCGTCATAGCCGCTTGCGCCGACACGTACGCATCGCCGAGCAGTATGCCGTCGCCAAGTAAAATTCCATCGCCGAGCAATATTCCGTCTCCGAGCAGGATGCCGTCGCCCAGCAGAATCCCGTCGCCCGCGAGCGCGTCCGTTCCTATAAAGAATGCGCCGTGCGGGATTGCCTGCCCGTCGCTTGTCATAATGCTGTCGCCTAAAAGGATTCCGTTAGACATCCTGCTCGAATCAACCGAAAACCCGTAGCCTTCATTCACTCCATCGCCCAACAGCAAGCCCGCGCCATAAACCTTCTGGTACTTGGTGATTAATTCATTGCCGCTGCCGTAGGTATGATTGAAGACAAGCGCTTGCGCCCACGAAAATGTTTGTCCCGCGATAGTGGTTTCAGGCAAAGGAGGCTCGGACACGCTGAGCAGCGGATCGCCCACAGAAATCAACGCCCCGGTTATGGAATTCAAATCGGTACGGACGAGTTTAGCGAGACGCACTGCGCCTTCTAAGTTAATCTCTCCCGCTCCCTGCTCCAGCATGTTGTATCCAGCCAGGGGCTGAGCCGTGTACATCAGGATGGCTTTGATCATGTTGGGTGTCAGATTCGGATTGACTTGTAACAGTAGCGCTGCCGCTCCGGCTACTACAGGTGTCGCCATCGAAGTCCCGCTCAGGTACATCATCTTGCGGTTGTCATTGTTGCTGACGCCCGCGTCTAGTTCGGGATGCTTTGTGACTAGAAGGTTATTGCGCGCCTCTGCCCAGACGACTCGATTCCCGGCGGCAACCATGTCAGGCTTGATGAGATTATCGAAATGCTTCACCCCTTCAACATCAGTGGAGTAGCTTCTGGTCGGCCCTCTGGAGCTATAAGACGCCACCACATCATCCGAGCGAGAGTCAGTGCCGAAGGTGTTGACGGCACCGACAGTGATGGCCGAAGGCTCGTTGCCTGGAGAGTGAATCTGTCCGTAGAGTTTATCGCCGGTAGAGTTTTTCCCGTTGTTGCCTGCCGCCGCGACGACTACTACGCCGGAATCCACAAGGCTGCGGACGGCCAGACACAGCGGGTCATTGCCGTAAGCTTCGACGGCCAGAGTGCCCAAACTCATGTTGACGATGCGAATGTTATAAAGAGTCTTATTATTCTGTATCCAGTCTAGAGCGCTCAGCAGGTCGGACGTTCTGCCCGTGCCGTCCGCTTTGAGCACACGCAGGTTTATGAGCTTCGCATTCGGCGCTATCCCTGTGTAAGCGCCGTTCGCAATCTGGGAGCCACCGGCAGCAGCCGAAGCTACATGCGTTCCGTGGCCGTAAGGGTCATCCGTTCTTCCTTCGCCTGTGAAATCCTGATTGACGACGATGCGGCTCGTCCCGTTGCTGTTGAAAAAAGAGCGATGATCCGGGTCAATGCCTGAGTCCAGTACGGCTATGCCTACACCCGCGCCGTCTAGGGTCGTGGTCGTCGTTATACCTAAAAGGGAAGTGCTGGTTTGCAGGCGCACCATGTCTGCGCCCGTCGTGGCGGTGATGTGGCCGAAGGAGAAAGTCTCGCGGTCTGGAGTGATAAAGCGCACATCGCTGCGAGCGCCGAGCCGTGCGACCGCGCTGGCAGGCAAACTGATGACACGCGCATTAAGATTGCGAAACTTGATAAGGGTGCGTGCGCCTGTGCCCTGCAATAGCGCGTCGAGCGTCGCCGTCCACTTCGCCTTCGGTTGAACGATGACGTTGATGCGCCCGCCCGGCGGAGCGTCCTCGATTAGCCTGCGCAAATCCCTTGAGATTTTCTCACGCTGTAGAGGCTGCTCCGGCTCTTTCCTGCTAAACCCGGTGGTCGTCCAGACCAAACAGACCAGCAACAAGAGAGTAATCCACGTCAAGGCTCGTGGCGGCCTGCCTGTATCCCTCACGCAACTACTCCTTTCCGAGCAGCAAAAAAAAGCGCCGGTCAGCCAAAGGGGGAGAATTGTCCGAATTGTCAGTTGAATTCGATGGGGCAGTACTCGTGCAGACCTCTTCCATTGCAAAACTCATTCCCGCCTGAAACCAGTCTGCGATTTTCCATAGAGCGAGACAGCTATTTCAGACGAACCGAGCCACAAAGCCAGACCCCCAACGGCGCAATCTTCTGCGTGATAATTGAGCAAAGAAGAGACAAAAGATATTCCAGCGTCCGCGCGATAAAGGCTTGCGATACCGTAGCCTATGACCCTCTCCGTCGCCCGCTCCACCCGGCTATTGAGAACCATCCTGGGGAAAGCTGACGCATGGGTGAGGAATTCTGCTACAGCAGAATGCGCACATTGCGGGCTTTGCACAAAAAGTCGGGTGAGACCACAATGAATAGCGGCTGGGAAATCTTCAACTACTTTATCTCGCGCCGTTTTTGACTTTTTGTGCAAAGCCCACATTGCGGGCTTTGCACAAAAAGTCTCACTTGCACATAAAGTCATTGGTCTGCACAAAAAGTCCCCCTAGTCAGATTTACTCCGCTTGTGATAAAAGGCGCTGCTTATGAGTAAAGAAAATTGGATTACAATTGGAATCGCTGTCACTACTAATATTATTTCGATTGTCGCTCTCGTCATTGGCTGGAAGATGAGCAGAAGGCAAATCCAAATAATGTTGGAGCAAGCCAGACCCGCCGCGAAAGCTAAAAAGGCGAAACCCCGAAAGACGGAAATCGCTTGGTTTTCATATATCCCTATTGGGGCATCCATTCTTGGCCTTTTATCTGCATTAGCTATGGTAGTTTTGTGTTTCACCTTTGCCCCTAACTCCCCACGCTTGGCATTAGCGTTTACTTTGATTTACGGTTTTATGGCTTACTTTCATTTTACGTATCTAAGGTACGAGTTACGCAAATTGCGCAAGCTAAGAGTTGAAGCCCTCTAGCCCTTAGAACTTCCTCCCCTAAAATTCGTATATTACTCAAGAGCTTCACTCCGAAAATGACCATTTAATTCTCACGTTTCCATACACGAAATAAGGCGTAAATACTTGTAGAATCAACGATTTAACTGTTGATTCTAGGGGCGAAAAGTAGTACCATGCGCGTGCCTTTGAGAAGTAAAAATAATGGCCTAGCCAAGTTGCTACGAACAACTCAGCTAGACCTTTTCGACCACAGCGTGCGTGTACACCCTGAAGTCGCAAGACTATTGTGTATTCGTCACGCACCGAAAGCAAGGTGCATGATGAACGTAAGAGAGACAAAAGGGCTGTGTATCGCAGCCACTTCAAATATCCAGCAACAAGGCGATGTTTGGTTAGTTCCTTCCGAGCATACCAATAAGAAATACACCGTCCTATTAGGCCAGCACCCCACTTGCTCTTGTCCAGATTTCGAGACAAGACGCCAACCCTGTAAACATATTTTTGCGGCTGAGCGCATCCTTCATCCACAGCCGATTCTTGAGCCTGTAGCCAGCGTAAGGCGTCCGACTTATAAGCAGGAATGGCACGAATATAACCTCGCGCAGACCACAGAGAAAGCGCGGCTCTTAGAGCTTCTATATGAACTCTGTGCAGGCATAGAAGAACCTGTGCAGACGTTCGGGCGTCCGCGCTTGTCGTTCGCAGAGATGTTGTTCTGTGCTGTATATAAAATCTATTCGACATTCTCATCTCGTCGCTTCATTAGCGATTTACAGATTGCAAAGGAACGTGGCTACATCTCTAAAGTGCCCCATTTCAATTCCGTTTCTAACTATCTTGAATCGGAAGCTATGACCGCATACTTGAAAGAGCTAATCATCGAATCGAGCCGTCCCCTAGCATCTATCGAGTGGGACTTTGCGGTTGATTCATCCGGCTTCTCTATTGGTCGCAATCAGCATTGGGCAGATGCCAAATGGAACAAAGAGCAAAAAGGTGATGGCTCAACCACGCATGTCAACAAACAAGACTGGATAAAAGTACATCTCATGTGTGGCTGTAAAACCAACATCGTTACCTCTGTCGAAGTCACCGATTCTCATGCTGGCGATAGCCCGCGCTATATCCCTCTTGTCGAGCAGACATCAAAGAACTTCACTATGGACTCGGTGTGCGCTGATAAGGCTTATAGTGCATCTCCGAACCTCCAGCTTACGCTTGTGAAAGGTGCTGTGCCTTACATTCCCTTTCGTTCTAATACAAGGGGCGACGATAAAAGACAGACCGCAACTTGGAAGAGAATGTTTCACTTCTTTTCGTACAATCAAGAGATGTTCATGCGTCACTATCATAAGCGTTCAAACGTCGAAACAACGTTCTCTATGATTAAGTCTAAGTTCGGTGAAAAGCTCCGAAGTAAAACAAAAGTGGCGCAAACGAATGAAGTGCTTTGTAAGGTTCTTGCTCATAATATCTGTTGCTTAGTTCAGTCCATTTATGAATTAGGTGTTGAGCCAACGTTCTGGACTCAATCGTCAACTGGCGCTTTCCACCATATGTAAGAGGCGGGATTTTCCCAGTCCACGCCTATATCAACTACGAAAGGCTTCTGCGGTATAACTGCTCTTAACGTTAACCTCAAGAAGTGCTGGCCGTTGGTCGGTTTCAGATAGGGTTCATCTATAAGAGTCATTCTTTGCCAGACGAATGTGTATTCCGGCGATAGGCCGAAACCTTTAACTACCAAGCCCGCAATATCCGTCTGCGCCCTTCCTCCTTCAGGGGTGCGGTAATATAAGGTTCGTGGTCTATCCCCTTGCGCTACCACTTGAAATATTTCGTTATCAATATTCCTTTCACAGAACATTACGTCCAAGTCTTCTATCGCCATGTCTTGCGGTGCGTGATTCTTAAACCTCAACACAAGCTTGACGTTTATAACGGGGCAGTTCAGCGTGATGTGTTCCGTATCCGCGAAAACATAAGAGGAAGTATGAACAACGATAGCCGTGAGTTTGTATTCCCTAATCTCGGACAACTCGCTGTCTAAAGCTTCAACCTCTTGCCTCTGCTTTCTTATTCTGCCTCTTAGCTTGTTGGCTCTGCGCTGTCTATCCTTGTCAATAATCCACGGCGCACGTACGGCGTGAAAAATAAAGGCCAGCGCAATGATGCCAAGATAGGGAAGCGCAACTGACAGAAAGCCGTAGAAGGTCAGTTCTCTAGGTATCACTCCCCACCGCAACTGAAGGAAAAGAATAATAAGGGAGGCTATTACAGCGATAATCACTTGCTGCCTCCCGAATGTCCATAGGTCGCCAAGCATCCGCCGAACAACCCGCAAGTAATAAGTTTTGAAACTGATGAGGCTTCTAGGCATGCCGCAAGGGTAGCCGACTTTTCGGGCTGCCAAAAGGACTTTTTGTGCAGAAATGCGAGTTGCACAAAAAGTAGACAGAATGACCCGCATAATCTGACTTTATGTGCAAAGCCCACATTGCGGGCTTTGCACAAAAATAGAGAAACTGTCACCAATCTTTACGGTCAAAATGGAATTTTTGTGCAAGTGGGGATTCTGCACAAAAATTAAAGGGCGGGTGAATTTCTTAGATTGAACCAGAGTAAGGCAGGGATTTAATGTAATTTTCTATGAACTCAAAATCAGGCTGTCCGTTTTTGATGGGGAGCTTAATAATGCTTTCATTCATTCTTGCAAGTCCCCATTTCCTACCATAATTATAACGATATTTTTCCTTCTTTATTAGCGCAACAAGAAACATTGCTATATATGGAGTCAGGTTGAATTTAGGAACAAAAACGTGAACATCTTCAGTTGAGCAGAAGGGTTTAGGTTGATAAAACGCTTCCCCAACACTTCCATTTCTATTCACGGTAATAACATTGGCAGGGTGGGCGGCCTCACTATCAACGAAACCTTTAAGACCATTGTTTAGGTCTGTTGAGGTTATAAAAGCCACTCGTCCCTCTTCTTTTACGTCTGTTACTCTTGCACCTCGTCCTCTTTCAATCGTAAAAAGCTGGTCATACCTAAAACACTGCCAGTATTCTGTATTCAGTTGAAAAAATTCTTTTAAGACAGTAGTTGATTTAGCTGGCTTTGAAAGATCAACTTTAATGTTAAGAAATTCTTTTGGGGCTTCACTTGGAACAGGCAAGGTGTCTAATGTTGTGTTTGCTTCTCTTCCGTGAGATGTATATCGAAATCTATTTAGTTCTATGGACTTGCAATAAAAGATTTTTTCGTTCAAAGACATCTCTTTTTTAGGAGTCAGAACTTTAATATTTTGGGCAGTATAAAATTCCCTTTGTTGGACAAACGAACTCAGCAGATAAGTTCCCCCTAAAGTCACGGTAATAAGTCCGGCTGGTAATGGTTCAATATTACTAAGCCGCGAGACTTTGCAGACCACACCTAAATTCTCACGACTTCGGGAAACAAAATTGATGTCGCTGTTTTCGTTAGATTCTAATTTATACAGATCGAGTTGATTGCCGTATTTTATATGGAATAGTTCGTTTAGAGGCGTGAGTTTCATTTGTTCAGAATATTAAAAGCAGCGTATTTTTTTACCTCGTTTATAAAATCCTCTTTTGTAAGCTGACCGTAATCAGTTTCCATGTAAGCTTCGGCACACCACTCATCCTCTGGCCGAAGAACACGCTTTAAACTAAAATTCTTTTCAACGGTTCGATTGATACTTGGATTCAAGTTGTAAGTGCAATTTTCTGTTCTTTGAAAAAGACCCGCTGTGGCGTTCGATAGTTTAGCCTCTTGCGCGGGCGATTGTTTAAGCGCGTCATCACCCGCTGGATGTCTCGCTCGGTGATCTGACTGAAG